>NZ_JBVIUQ010000009.1:0-100207 GCF_055596485.1 Streptomyces sp. NPDC039736
GTGCGCTCCGCGCCCTGCCAGCCCGGTATAGCCGGGCGGCTCCCTCCGCTCCGCGCCGGGAGCCCAGGGAAACCGGGCCGCTCCGCGCCCCGGCGGTCGCCCTCCGGCCGACCCGTGGCCTCCGCTTCGCTCCAGCCACCCGCTGGTAGCCCACCAACTCCCCCGCGGGGCAGGCGTGCCACGCTCCGCGCGGCCCACCCATGGATCTGCGGCTCGGGCAGCGGTGAGAGGGGCGGGCGTGTTGCACGGCTCCCTTCGAGTTCTGCTCGGAGGGAGCCGTGCAGGGTCCGCTGCGCTCCCTCCCGGCACATCCTCTCCTCGGGCTGGGCCCGGTGTGCTCACGCAGGCCGGGAAGCGGAGTTCAAGCGTGTACGTGGTCGGGGGTGGCGGCCCGCCGGGGTGCGGCGTGGTGTGCCGGGGTGCGTGGCGAGGCTTTTTGGACGCGATGCAGCCACCAGGAGGCGGTAGTGAGCAGGCCGGTGAAGACCACCACGAGGAACAGGGAGACCCACATCTGTCGGCTCCCGGGATGAGTCGACCCCGTCCAGAGCGCGATGGCCGCCCACAGCAGGGCTCCTGCTTGGTAGAAACCGCAGGTCCGGCGCAGTTGTCGTGCGGCCCGCAGGGACAAAGAGTGTTCGGTCTTCGGTGCCATGTTCATCCGTGTGCCCTTGATGTGTTGCGTCTACCGGGCGCGTAGGGGTGCTTCTGCCGGTCCCAGCTGCTAGGGCTGGCAGAAGCACCTCGCGGCCCGGATTCTTTTCGTTCTGGTCAGGGTCGCTGCCTGCCGTCTCCTTCAAAGACCCTTCGTGCAGCTACACCCTGGTCTCCAACCAGCCCTGCGTTGTCCGGCAGGCCCAGGACGCTGCCGCAGTGCTCGCATAGCTTCCCGTCTTCTGCAGGTGTGCCGCATGCCTTGCAGAACCGGTTTCCCTGCTGGTCTTCAGCCTTCTGGTTCATGGCGTCTCCGATACGGTGGTGGACAGTATTCGTATCCGCGTACCCATGACGTGCGTGTTGAGTCGTCTGTAATCTGATTCATTTTTTTCTTCAGATAGGCTCTGGAATGAGGTGCCTGCCAGGGTTCGAGCGGCAGGCATCTCGGGCCGGTGCCCTGTCCGAGAAAAGAAGTGCGGGATCTCGTGTGCGGGCGGCTTCGCTGTAGTCCTACTGGGCGGTGTCCATGGGCCTGTATGTGAGCCCCGGGCCGGGTGCAGGGACTCCCGCGGCCGAAGGAGAAGGGGGACATCGCAATGGCAGTCAGGGAACTACGTGCCCACCAGCGGGAAGCCGTGAATGCCGTATTGCGTGCTCTCGAATCTCCTACAGGCTCACTTGTACCCGAGCAAGAACTCCGGACCCAGGCCCAGGTCATCATGGCGACCGGATCTGGAAAAAGCGCCGAAGAGCTCCACACCCGACCGGGTACTGGCGCTCGTGCCCTCGGTGGACCTGCTCACCCAGACCGAGGCCACATGGCGCAAAGGAGGCCGCAGGAAACCGATAATCGGAGTGTCCTCCCTGCGGGGTGAAGAAGTGTCCCTCCCCAACACCACGGACATGGACGAGCTGGTGGAGTGGACGCGGGGTCTGGACAAGGTCACTGTCTACGCCACGTACGCCAGCCTCGGACTCGGCACACTGGAGCGGGCACACGCCAGGGGCCTTCCGGCCTGGGACCTAATCGTCGTGGACGAGGCCCACCGCGTCTCGGGCCGGATCGGAAAGCCCTGGGCCGTCGTCCACGACAACCAGAAGATCCCCTCCCTGCGCCGCCTCTACATGACAGCCACACCCCGGCTCTGGCAGCTCGGAGACAATGACGAGGCCGGCGCACCGGGTGAGCTGGCCGCGAGCATGGACAACAACCCCAAGGGCCCCTTCGGCCGCCGGGCGTTCACTTTGACGCTCTCAGAAGCCATCAACCGGGGAATCTACGCCCCCTACCAGGTCGTGTGCGTGGACATCACCGACACTCAGCTCCAAGTCGCCCAGCTTCTGGGTACTGAGGGCCGTTCGGCCGAAGTCCGCAGGGCCTGACTCGCCGCCCTGCAAAGCACCCTGGTGAAGGCATCGGCCGAAGAGGGCTTCCGCAGGACGCTAGCCTTCAGGGGAGACGCAGCAGGCCAGCGACCCGCTGATAGAGGGCCTGGTGTCCGGCGTCGTTGGGGTGGAAGCCATCGGTGGTGTAGCCACCGAAGGCCGGTTGCCCTGCCGGAAGCCGATGGGCGGGGACGTCATAGAGATCGGCGCACGGGACGAAGATCCCACCGTTCTCGGCCCAGCACTCCGCGAGGAGCTCGTCCCAGTACGCGACCCTGGAGACCGGGCGGGGGCAGTCCTCCGGGCTCCAGAGGAGCGTGCGGTCGCCCCAGACGCCGAGACCGACGACGACCGCGCCGGGGCTGGCGGCCGCGACTGCGGTGAAAAGTGCCCGGGCGGCGCTACGGGTGTCTTTGGGTGTGTAGACGTATCTGTTGTCCCGTCGCTCGCGGCAGTCGTTGGTGCCGAGGCCCACGACGACCAGATCGCATCCGAAAGGCACGGTGTCCACGGTCGCCAGGCAGGTCAGGCCCTGGCCGTCCCGTGAGGTGACGCCGTTGACGCGGGTGACCTGCCAGGTCTTCGACAGGCGGGCCTGCAACAGAGAAGTCCATGCCAGGTCGGCGCTGGAGGCAAAGCTGCCACGGCCGGTGATGCTGTCACCGATGACTCCGTAGACGAGTGGTTCCCCAGGGCCGGCCAGAGCACGCGGACGCTGCGCCACGGCGGCCCTGGCAGCCGTGCCGATGGTGAGGAGCGTAGCGGGGGTGGTGAGGGCGGCGGTGGTGAGCAGGGCGCGACGGCTGGGGTGCATGGGCATTCCTGACGTTCAGTAGGTGTCGGGCGGATCAGCGGGCCCGAACCGGGCCACCGTGCGTGCCTTACGGACCTCGGTGTCGAGGCCTTCCAGCGTTGACCGGCGGATGCTCTCCCGCTCGGTCTCCGCCATCGCCGCGAAGAACGCGAACAGCAGCTTCCCCGGCCCGATGGGGTCGTAGATGCCGGACAGGAGCCCGGCGGGCATCTCCAGGACGGGTATGAAGCAGTCGGCACCAACCCGGAGGAAAAATTCTGGTGCGGCTATGCGGCTAAAGGAAAAGTTCTCTGCGTAGAACAGGACATACTGAGACGCACCTTTTCCTTGGCCTTGCGTCCCGGTGTCGGCGCTTTTCCCACCTGGTCGGCGGCACGTCGATGGTCTGCGGCCATCGTGCAGGCCTATGAATGCGAGGAGCAGGGGCGGGCCGATCAAGTCGACGATCAGCTACCTGGCGGAGCATCGTCCGAAGCTGCCCGGCCGGAACCACGCGGCCCCACCGTCTGACCGCGACAGTTCACGGGGACCTGCACTTCGCGAACCTCACCATGGACGGGCCTGTTCTCCTCGACCTGGGGGGACACGACCTCGGGCCGGTTGGGTATGACGCGGCAACGCTGTACCTGTACGGGCTCCTCGCGCCGCACACCGCGGTACGGAGACCGAGGATCACTGTTTCGCCAGCGTCCTCATCGTCGAGACAGCACCCGACGGACGGCTCGACACGGTCGACTGCAGCTGTGTACGCCCTCGTTCCTGTCCGCCGAGGGGATGGCGAGGTCGTCCTGCCACCGGGAGCACTGCCAGGCGTGTTCGCCCACATACCTGGCAGGGCACCTCAGGCGGTTTCCTGCACGATCCCGCCCGGGGCGTGCCTACTGGTGGTCGCGGACGGGGTCACCGAGGCCCGGGACTCCCGGCCGAATTCTTCGACCTGAAGGAATTCCTCCGTCGGCAAGCTCCTGGCTCCTGCCCGTGCGACAGTGCGACCGCTCTGCTTGCAGCCCTGGCCGCCCACAACCGGGGCGTTCTTCCCGACGACGCCGTCTTGCGGCCTGCGGCACTGCCCGCCGCAGCCTGAAAGCGGTGTCGGCACCGGCGCGTCCAATCGCGGTGTGCACGCCGTCGCAGGCCCGGCCTACGGCCACGAGACCGCTCCGGGCCGGCCGACAGCTGTGGCCTACAGCTTCGAACGGGTTCGTGCGGCGGGCAGCCGCCCGGTATGGGAGGCAGCTCGAAAAGGTCCCCAGTAATTGTGGCCGAATCCCTGATGCTCTCGGGCCTCGGCGGGGTGGCGGGCGCGACCCTGGGCGTGGCGGCGACGGGCGGGTACGCGTACGTCGCCGGGCTGCCCTGGGTGGTGGGCGGTAGTTTCGGCGCGACGCTGGTGATCGGGACGGTGGCCGGGCTCCATCCGGCGGGCCGGACCTCCCGGCTGTCCCCGACGCCGGCGCTCCAGGCGTAGGAGAGGGGATGCCCGGGGGCCGGGGCGGCTTCGTCCCTCGGCCCCGGGCTTTCCGGGGATGCTGCTCGCGGGCCGGTCTGGTCAGATGCGGGAGTTGCGTACCGACTGCCAGACCGCGCCGGCCAGCGCCCGCGTCGCCCGCGGGACGGACAGGTGCTCGTGCTCCCGGTAGAGGGCCCAGTTGTACTGCACGAGGGAGAGCTTGTTGGAGGACAGCGAGCCCGCCTGCTGGGCCCGGTAGACGGCCAGGGGTTCGGCGAGGCCCCGGGCGTCGGCGCCGTCGCGCATGATGCTCAGCCACAGCGCGTAGTCCTGGCGCTTGCGCATCTGCGGCATCAGCCTCGTGCCGAGGGCGTTGCGGTCGTACATGGCGGTGAGGGCGCCGATGTGGTCCTGGACCAGCATGTCGCGGTAGGTGACGTGGGCCCGCGCCTGGATCACCCGTCCGTTCGGAATCCAGTCGGTGCTCTCGCCGGGGTAGGAGGCGTCCATCTTGAAGTAGGAGGTGAACGTCAGCGGGGCGGTGCCCTCCTGGGCGAAGGCGAGCTGCTTCTCGGTCTTCTCCGGGAGCCACATGTCGTCACTGTCGAGGAAGGCGATGTAGTCCCCGCGGGCCCGCTCCATCGCGAGGTTGCGGGCCCGGCCGGCGCCGCCCTGTTCGGGTGCGGTCCGCGGCAGGACGCGTTCGTCCTGCGCGGCGAACTCGCGCAGCAGTTCCATGGAGGCGTCGGTGGACCGGTCGTCGGTGACCAGCAGCTCCAGGTCGGTGTGGGTCTGGGTGAGCACCGACCGGACGGCCGCGCCGAGAGTGGCTGCCGAGTTGTAGACGGGCATGACGACAGACACCAGGGGCACAGCACTTCTCCTCGCAGACCAGGAACGACTGGTCTATTCAAGCACTGCGGCCGGGCGGGAGCCGCCACGCCCGTGGTCGTCGCTGATCATGGACTACGGATGCCCTTCCCGGTCGCGTGTGCGCACGCTTCCCCTTACTGGACGTGCGGCTTCAGCCGTTCCGCCAGGTGGGCCAGGATCTCGTCCCGGGCGCGGACGGTGGGGTGGCCCTCCTCGTCGACGAAGTGGGCCGTGACGACGCTGTGGGCGCAGCCGACGACGTCGCGGAAGAAGGGTGGGGGGTCGGGGTTCGCCGTCTCGGCCGCAAGCACGCGGCCGTCGAAGGCGTCGCCCAGCAGCTTCTGGTAGGCGGCGAAGCGTCGGCCCGTGCACCAGGCGTCGTTCTCGAAGCGGTAGGCGAGGACGGTGAGGCCGTCCCGTTCGACGCGGGCGGCGACGGCTGCGGCGTCCTCGTCGCTGAGTTCGAGGGCGCCGGGGTCGTCGAGCGGGAGGGAGGGGTGGTTGACGACGGGGGCGATGACGGCGGGTTCGAGGGCCATGGTCAGGGCGAAGTTGCCGGTGAAGCACAGGCCGACGGCGCCGACTCCCGGACCGCCGCACTCGGCGTGTGCCAGGCGGGCGAGGCCCCGCAGCCAGGCGGTGACGGGGCTGGTGCCGCCGCCGGCGAAGGCGCGGAACTCAGCGCTGACGCAGGCGCGGGCGACCACGGTGCGGCGGGCCTCGGCCAGGGGGTAGGCGCCGTCGACGCCGAAGAGGGAGGGCAGGTGGACGGTGAAGCCCGCGTCCCGGATCCAGCGGGCGAAGCGGGCGACGTCGGGGCTGATGCCGGGCATCTCGGGCATGAGGACGACCGCCGGTCCGGAACCGGCGACGTACACGGTCTTCTCCGTCCCGTCGACGGAAACGGTTCTCCGCGTGAAGTCGTCCAGGGGGTCGTGCTGTCCGCGTGTCAGGGGCATGGGAGTGATGGTGCGTGCCGGTGGCCGGTGCGGGGAAGCGGCGGCATCGCCAGGCTTCCCGGTAATCTCGCCACACCGGTGGCGGGAGGGGGAGCATGGGTGCGTTGCGGATCGGTGTGCTGGCCCATCCGGGTTGTTTCGCGTCCGAGGTGTACGGGGTGCCGGATGTGCTGACGATGGCCGGGCACGTCAGTGCCGTCGGGGAGGCGGCGTTCGACGTAACGGTCCTCTCGCCGCGGCGGCGGGTGACCGCGTCCGGTGGCACGAGGCTCGACGTGGCGGCGGTGCGGCCGGTGGACGTACTGGTCGTGCCGGGTTTCGAGCTGTCGCCGGCGCTCGATCTCGACGCGGCGCTGGGGCGGCTCGGGCCGGAGACGGCGGTCATCCGGGAGCGGGCGGCGGCCGATACGGCGGTCGTGTCGATCTGCGTGGGGGCTTTCCTGCTGGCCGAGGCCGGGTTGCTGAACGGGCGGGAGGCGACGACATCGTGGCTGTTCGCGGACCGGCTCGCCCGTCGGTATCCCGAGGTGCGGATGTGTCCGGAGAGGCTGGTGGTGACCGACCGGGGGGTGACGACGACCGCGGGTTTCAGCGCGATGTACGACTTCGCGCTCCAGCTCGTGCGCACGCATCTCGGCCCCGGCGTCGCCCGGAGTACCGCGCGCGTCGCACTGGTGGACGACGCACGGTCCACGCAGGCCCCGTACGTCGACGCGGCGCTGCTGCCGACGCCCGGCCTGGAGTTCTCGCTCGGCGTCAAGCGGTGGCTGGATCAGCATCTCGACGTCCGGTACGACCTGCCCGCGCTGGCCCGGGAGTTCCACGTCAGTACGCGCACCCTGCTGCGGCGATTCGGTGACGAGGCCAGTGAGTCGCCGCTGGCGTACTTGCAGGCGGCCCGGGTGCAGCGGGCGCGGCGGTTGCTGGAGAGCACCGACCGGAGCGTCGCGCGCGTCGCCGCCGATGTCGGCTACCGCGACGCCGGCACGTTCAGTTCCGTCTTCGCCCGGTACACGGGGCGGCGGCCGCGGGAGTACCGGGCGGCGTTCCAGCGCCGGTGATCCCCGGGGCCGCCTGGAGCGGGCCCCGGGGGCGGGGCGGGGTCAGACGCGGTCGGCGGCGATCAGGACGTACTGGAAGGAGCCGTCCTCGTACGCGTTGACGAACGCGTCCTCGATGCCCGTGACCAGGGACGACGTGGCCCGGAGCTTCCAGTAGGGCAGCGTGTCGGGGGTGAGGTCGATGACGGCCTGCGGGACGAGACGGTTGTCGGCCATGGCGCGCAGGTATTCGCGGCGGGAGTGGATGTTGCACTCGAAGTGGGCGTTGATCTGCGAGACCCACTTGGAGGGCTGGCCGTAGCGGGGGTTCCAGCAGCCGGTGATGGTGACGTAGCGGCCGCCGACCGCGAGGACGCGGGAGTGCTCGGCGAAGAGGTCGTGCAGGTCGACGTACATGCTGGACTCGTTGTTCCAGGAGCCCTGGGCCTGCCCGGTTTCGAAGGGCATGGTGAGCATGTTGCAGACCTGGGCGCGGACGTGGTCGTCGATGCCGAGTTCCTGGGCGCGCCGGTTGCCGAATTCGGCCTGCTTGGCGGAGAGGGTGACGCCCTCGACCGTGCAGCCGAAGCGCTGGTGGGCCATGACGCTGGTGCCGCCGCGGCCGCAGCCGGCGTCGATGAGGGTGTCGTCGCGGCCGATGTCGCCGAGGTGGTCCAGGAGGAGTTCGGCCTGGGCGGATTCGAGGCGGTGCAGCTCGGCGACGAGCTTCTTCTCGGCCTCGCTGTCCTGGGGGTCGCCCAGCGCCGTGTGGTCGACCTCGCCGATGCCGTAGTGGTGGTGGTACAGGCCGTCGACGTCGCCGAGGCGCAGGTTGACGGGCCGGGCCTCGCCGTCCCAGTAGCGGGCGATGTCGCCCTGGTAGGGGGTGGCGGGGGCGGGGACGAAGGCGGAGGTCGTGCTGGTCACAGATGATTCCGTTTCTGTTCGGTGAGTGGTGCGGCTCGATGTGCTGTGCGGTGCCGCTCGCTGCGCGGTGGCGGGTGCGGGCCCGTCACCAGAAGTCGGGCAGGGTGTAGCGGTAGGTGTTGGTGCAGTGCCAGCGGTGGTTGCCGTCGACCCAGGCGGCGACGCCGCGCAGGAAGCGCTGCACGCTCGGTACGGGGCAGGCGGCGGTCAGGGCGGCGGCCTCGGACTCGAAGGTGTGCATGAGGTCGTTGTGGACCTCGACGGCCTTGAGGTAGGCGTCGCGTTCGGAGAGGTCCTCCCGTTCGGCGAGGACCACCGGCAGGTTCAGGTGGATGCCGGGGGCGTCGAGTTCCTTCGTGTACGAGTAGAGGTCGTTGACAATCGTGGTGGCGTTGCCCGCGAGCGCGATGACGCGCTGCATGGCGGGCTGGGCGTGCAGGTCGGCGGGGAGTTCGTAGCCGCCGACGGTGTCGGTGATGGTGGGGCAAGGGCGGAAGTTGTTGAACTGGCGCATCGCCAGGTACTCCCACACCTCCGGTACTCGTTCCTCCAGGGCCCAGGCGGCTTCGGCGAGGTAGCCCAGGTGGAGGCGGGCCATGTCGTGGCGGAGCCGGTCGGCCTGGGAGGCGGTGGCCGCCTTGGCGAAGTGCTCCATGGCGGAGCGGTAGGCGCGGCGGGGGGCGTCCGCGTGCAGGGACCGGGCCCAGCCACCCGCGTACTCCGTGGTCGTGTGCAGGGGGTCGAGGGCGGTGTGCGCCAGAAGCAGGCGTTCGCCGAGGCCCACGGGCGAGCCGCCGTGGTCCTCGCAGTAGCAGTCGTCGACGGCGTTCTCGGCGACCATCAGGCGGGTGGCGAGCATCAGGTGGTCGACGGTGGGGGCGTCCGGGTGGCAGCCGACCATGTAACCGGCGACGGAGAAGCCGTCGAACTCCTCCTCCCAGTCGTCGGGGTAGAGGTCGATCTCGTCCATCGCCCAGTCCTTGATCCGGCGGCTGACCTCGGCCACGCGTACGGGATCGGGCTCGGGCACCGGATGGAAATAGAGGCCGGGAATGGGGCGGCCGGCGGGCTGTGCCGGGGGCGGTGGGGCCGGAGCGGTCGCGGTGGTCAGGCGCAGGCCGGAGGTGCCGAGGCCGCTGGGGCCGTGCGGGAGGTGCGGGGTGGGCGGCGGAGGTGTGGCGGCGTCGGGGGCCGCGGGCGTCGCGGGTGACCGCGGCAGGGAGGGTACGAGCGCAGGGCCCCCGGTGGCCGCGGTCGCGAGGCCGAGGGCGCGGGCCGCCGCTTCGGCGAGGACGTGCACCCCGGGGTGCGCGGCGGCCTCGGGCACGTTCGGCTGCGCGGGGGTCGGGTCGGGCACGGGCATGGGGCTCCTTGTCCGAGGGGGCGGGGGGCGGGGCGGGCCGGGGAGCCGGTCAGGTGCGCCAGTGGCCGATCTGGACGTTCTCCAGCACGCCGAGGGCGTCCGGGACGAGGACGGCGGCCGAGTAGTAGGTGGTGACCAGGTAGGAGAGCAGGGCCTGTTCGTTGATGCCCATGAAGCGGACGGAGAGGCCCGGTTCGTACTCGTCGGGCAGGCCGGTCTGGTGGAGGCCGATGACGCCCTGGTCGTCCTCGCCGGTGCGCATGATGAGGATGGAGCTGGTGTTGTCGTCGGCGATCGGGATCTTGTCGCAGGGCAGGATCGGCACGCCGCGCCAGGCCCGCACCGGCTCTCCGCCGAGGTCGACCTGGTCCGGGCAGAGGCCGTGGGCGTTCCACTCGCGGCCGATCGCCGCGATCGTCCTGGGGTGGGCGAGGTAGAACTTGGACCCCCGTCGGCGGCACAGGAGTTCGTCCAGGTCGTCGGGGGTGGGCGGGCCGGTGCGGGGCTGGATGCGCTGCTTGAAGTCGGCGTTGTGCAGGAGTCCGAACTCCCGGTTGTTGATGAGCTCGTACTCCTGGCGCTCCCGCAGCGCGTGCACGGTGAGCCGCAGTTGCTCGGAGGTCTGGTGGAAGGGGCCGTTGTAGAGGTCGGCGACGCGGGAGTGGACGCGCAGGACGGTCTGCGCGACGGAGAGTTCGTACTCGCGGGGCCGGGCCTCGTAGTCGGCGAACGCGCCGGGCAGTGCGTGTTCGCCGGTGTGGCCGGCGGACAGGGCGATCTCGGCCTCGCCCTTGTGGTTCTGGCGCTGGCGCGGCAGCGACCGGATCCGTTCGATGTGCGTGTGCAGGGCGGGAGCGGAGGCACGCACGGACTCGAAGGCGTCGCGGGTCAGGGTGAGCAGGGTGCCGGCGGTCTCGGCGGTGGCGGTGTACTCCCACCGGGCATCGGAGTCCAGGAGGGCCTGGTCGCCGAAGCGTTCGCCGTCGGCGAGTACGGCCAGTTCCTGCTCGTCGCCGTACTTGCCGGCGGCCTTCTTGCTGATGCGGCCGTGGGCGATGAGGTGGAGCCGGTCGGCGGGGGCGCCCCGTTCGACGAGCGTCTCGCCCGCGCGGAAGTCGCGCTGCTCGCAGCGGTCGGCGAGCGCGGTCAGGACGTCCTCGTCGTCGAAGCCGCGCAGCAGGGCGAGTTCGCCGAGTTCGCGGGGGATGACGCGCACGTGGGCGCCGTCCTGGACGAATTCGACGCGCCCGTCGCCGACGGTGTACGTCAGGCGGCGGTTCACCCGGTACGCCCCGCCCTTGGTCTCCACCCAGGGGAGCATCCGCAGCAGCCAGCGGGAGGTGATCTCCTGCATCTGCGGGGCGGACTTGGTGGTGGTGGCGAGATTGCGGGCGGCACCGGTGCTCAGGGCCTGCTGGGGTGTCTCCACGTGCCGTTCGGGGCTCGTTTCCACGCTCATCGGGCGGCTTCTCCTTGGGCAGGTCGACTCGGTGGGGTGCCGGTGGGGTACGCCCGCCCGGCGGGCAAAGGGGTGAAAGGGGGGTCAAAGGCCGGGGAATCGGCCCGGACACCGTGGAACAGTAGCCATGGGTGCGGCCCTTCGGCCCGCGAAATCCGGTGACATTAACTCGATACGATGATCGCGCCCGCGGAATGTTTGCCTTGGGGACGACGTGATTCGGCCACGTCGAAGCGGACTTCCCCCTCGGCTCCGGATCGCTTCGGCGGAGTCCGGCGGGATGCCCCCGGGAACGGCGGTCAGTCCGCCCAGGACCGGGTCAGGCAGCGTCGGCGCGGCGGGTCGGGGTGGTCGGTGAAAGCGGTACGGCCGTGCAGTACGGCGGTGTTGTCGAGCAGGAGGAGGTCACCGCGGCGAAGGGGCACCCGGAGGGCGAGGTCCTGGCCGGCGAGCACGCCGTCGAAGGCGTCGAGGGCGCGGGTCCGGGCCTCGCCGAGCGGGACGCCCGCCGCGTGGTGGCCGCGTTCGATCTGGTGCCTGTTGTAGTGGACGGCGAGCCGGCCGTCGTGGCGGGCGAAGACGGGGCCGGTGCGTGCGAGGCCGGGTTCCGCGCCGAAGTGGAAGTCCGCGTACAACGCGGCCAGTTGGCCGGGGGGACGGGCCGTGAGCCTGTCGTGCACGGTGGCGGCGCTGATCAGCAGTGAGGCGCCGCCGGTCGGCGCGGGCCGCACGCACAGCAGGGCGAGGAAGTGCGGGGGGCCGGGCGGACCGGCACGGTCGGTGTGGGGGGCGAGTGCCGGGACTTCGGGCATGGGGTCCTGGGTGTCCGCGGGGCCCGTGGGGGCGGCCGGCGGCGGGACCGTGGCGAGGTGGGCGGTGCTGAGCAGGTGGTCCCCGGGTGCGGCGGATTCGTGGGGGCGCGGGGTGCCCGCCAGCGCGGCGATCCGTCGGCCGAGTTGCGCGCAGGCCTGGTCGTCGAGCCCGTCCAGCCGCAGGCCGCGCAGCACGGCGAATCCCGGCCCCTCGCGCAGGGCGGCGAGCAGGCGGGCGGCCGGGCCGGGTGGCAGGCACGTGGGGGCCGGTGGGGCAGTGGGGACCGTCGCGGGACGGGCGTCGGGCAGGTGGATCAGCCAGTCCCGCTCGCTCAGGGCTGCCGGTTCCCACGCGTGCGGTCCTGAGGCGGCGACGAACTTCCCCATGAGCACCCCTGGCGTCGTGCGGTCAGGAACCACGAGGGCATCCCTTCCCCGCCCGGCAGCGGCGAAGCGCCACCGGGCCGGGGAGCGGACGCACCGGTGGGTCGGCGTGCGCGGCGGCATGTGCGCGGGCGCCCTCCCCGACGGCATGCCGCGGGAGGGACGCAGCGGGCTTCCCGGTCGCTCGTCCCTCCCCGCCCTCCGGGAACACCGCTGCGGGGCAAGGACGTTGTACCGGCGCACCACTGTGACGTACCGGAAGACGCCCCTCATCGAGCTCCCGAGCGAAGGACACAGATGACCCTCCCCATCACTCTGGACGACGTACGCGACGCCGCCGCCCGGCTGAAGGGTGCCGTGCACCGCACTCCCGTGCTGCGTTCGCGCACGCTGGACGAGCTGGTCGGCGCCCAGGTGCACCTGAAGTGCGAGAACTTCCAGCGGATCGGCGCCTTCAAGATCCGTGGTGCGTACAACGCGATCTCCCGGCTCTCTCCCGGACAGCTCGCCAAGGGGGTGGCGGCCTTCTCGTCCGGCAACCACGCGCAGGCCGTCGCGCTGGCGGCCCGGGAGCTCGGGACGAGCGCGGTGATCCTCATGCCCGAGGACGCCCCGAGGTCGAAGGTGGAGGCGACTGTCGGGTACGGGGCGGAGGTCGTCACGTACGACAGGTACGCGGGTGACCGGATCGCGCTCGGCAGCACCCTGGCGGCGGAACGCGGGCTGGCGCTCGTCCCGCCGTACGACCATCCGCACGTCATGGCCGGTCAGGGCACGGTCGCGCTGGAGCTGGTCGAGGAGAGCGGCGAACTCGGGGCGCTGGTGTCCCCGGTGGGCGGCGGCGGCCTCATCGCGGGGAGTTCCACGGTGGTCAAGGGGCTGTACCGGAACACCCGGGTGGTCGGGGTCGAGCCGGAGGCGGGGGACGACACCAAGCGGTCGCTGGAGGCGGGACGGCGGGTCACGGTGCCGGTGCCGCGCACCATCGCCGACGGGCAGGCGATCCAGAGTCCGGGCGAGCTGACCTTCGCGGTCAACCGGCAGTTGGTGGACGAGGTGGTGCTGGTGACGGACGACGAGATCCGGGAGGCGATGCGGTTCGCCTTCGAGCGGCTGAAGATCGTCGTGGAGCCGAGCGGGGCGACCGGGCTCGCCGCGCTGCTGGCGGGGCGGATCGGGGACCTGCCGGACCGGGTGGGCGTGATCGTGTCCGGTGGGAACATCGACGCCCGGCGCTTCGCGGAGCTGTGCGCGCGTTGAACAGGCCGGCCGGGAGGGTCCGGGCGTCGGCGGGAGCGCCGGGGGCCGTCCGGGCGGCGGCCCGCGCCCCCGGCGCCACTCCCCCGGCGGCCGGGGTCGTGGCCGAGCCGGGGGCGGGGGCCCGGGCCGGCCGCGCGGGTTTCAGACGAACGCGCCGAGGCCGGTCACCGCGCGCCCCGTGATCAGGGTGTTGATCTCCCGGGTGCCTTCGTACGAGTAGAGGGCCTCGGCGTCGGCGACGAAGCGGCCGATGCCGTAGTCGAGGACGATGCCGTTGCCCGCGAGGAGTTCGCGGCCCCAGCCGACGACTTCGCGCATCCGGGTCGTGCAGTGCGCCTTGGCCATGGCGGAGTGTTCGTCGCGGAAGGTGCCCGCGTCCTCCAGCTGGGCGAGCCGTACCACCATGCCGAGGCAGGAGGTGGCGTCGCTGAGCATGCGCACCAGGAGGTCCTGCACGAGCTGGAAGCGGGCGACGGGGCCGCCGAACTGCTCGCGTTCGCGGGTGTAGTCGAGGGCGATGCGGTAGGCGGCGAGCATCACCCCGACGGCTTCCCAGGCGACGCCGCTGCGGGTGTGGCGCAGGACGTCGGCGGTGTCGCGGAAGCCGTTCGCCTCCTGGAGGCGGTTCTCCTCGGGAACGCGGCAGTCGGTGAGGACGATGTCGGCGTTCTCGACGGTGCGCAGGGCGATCTTGTTCTCGATGAGGGTGGCGCGGAAGCCGGGGGTGGCGGTGTCGACGACGAAGCCCCGGACGCCGCCGTCCTCGCCCTCCTCGCGGGCCCAGACGACCACGAGGTCGGCGAAGGTGGCGTTGCCGATCCATCGCTTCTGGCCGTTGAGGACCCAGGTGTCGCCCTCGCGGCGGGCGGTGGTGCGCAGGCCCAGCGCGACGTCGGAACCGCCCTGCGGTTCGGTGAGGGCGAACGCGCCGACCTTCTCCATGCGGCCCATCGCGGGGAGCCAGCGCTCGCGCTGCTCCGGGGAGCCGCAGCGGGCGATGCTGCCCATGGCGAGGCCGGAGTGCACTCCGTAGAAGGTGGCCAGGGAGGCGTCGACGCGGGCCATCTCCAGCGCGACGAAGCCGTTGAGGAGGCTGCTGGCGGGGGTGTCCGTGCATTCCTCGTAGGCCATGCCCGCAATGCCGAGCTCGCCGTAGCGCGGGATCAGGTGGTGGGGGAAGGACGCCTTGCCCCACCAGGTGTCGGCGTGCGGGGCGACCTCGTCGCGCAGGAACTCGCGGACCCGGTGGAGGGTCTCGCGCTCCGTGTCGTCGAGGAGTTCCTCGAATCGGTACAGGTCCTCTTCCAGCAGGTTGTCTGCCATGCGTCCGCCTCCACGACCGTTCGGTGAGCCAAGGTGCCCGACCTCGTACCCGGTGATCCATTGGGGATGCGCGCGCCGCCCTCAGAGGGGTCGCGCGTACGTCACGGACTCGCGGTCGGCCACGAATCCGGTCTGTTCGTAGAAGCCGAGCGCGCCGCTGGGGTTCGCGGTGTCGACCGTGAGCGAGGCTGTCTCGTACCCGGCGTCGGCGGCCGCGCGCAGCAGGTCGGCGAGCAGGGCGGGGGCCGCGCCCCGGCCGCGCCAGGCCCTGCGCGTACCGAGGTAGCCGACGTGGCAGTCGCGGCTGCCGGTCGCCCTGGTGTCCGCCTCGTTCTCCTCCGCCAGGAGGTAGGCCACGACCTCGTCGCCCGCGACCAGCAGCCGGGACAGGGCGGGCCGGAAGGCGCTGACGCCGGTCACCCAGGTCTTCCAGTCGGCGGCGTCGAGGCGGGCGAAGTCCCAGTGGTCGCGGAAGGCGTCGTTGTGCGCGAGCCGGGCGCCTTCGTCGTACGCGGTGTCGTACGGGACGATGCGGGTGCCCTCGGGGGCGGGGCGCGGCTCCTGGAGGTCCTGGAGCGGGTGCTTCATGAAGAACCACCAGCGGACGGGTGTGAAGCCGCACGCGGCGGCCAGCTTGCGCAGTCCCTCGTCCCGCGCTGTGCCGCCGAGGAGGAGTTCGCCGTTCAGGGCGGAGAGTTCCGCGTCGGCCGCGTACCGTTCCCGCGCGCGGTCGTGGAGCCAGGTGACGAGCCGGGTGCCGATGGAGCGCCTGCGCCAGTCGGGGTGCACCGCGGCGTCCGCGCCGAAGCGTGCCGCGTCGACCGCGCCGTGCGGGGTGTGCAGGAGGGCGTACGCGACCATGCGCGGCCCCTCCCAGAGGGCGAGGCTGTCCTGCCGGAGGTCGAGTTTGGGGTCGTCGAGGGCTTCGGCGAGTTCGGCGGCGCCGACGTGTTCGCCGGTGCGGTCGGTGCGTTCGACGGCTTCGTGGAGTTCCGTCCAGGCGGGGACCGCGTCCTCGGTGAGGGGGCGGGTTTCCAGGCCCTCCACGGTGATGGCGTGCTGTCCCTGCATGGTCTGCCGTCCTTTCGGGTGCGAGCGCCCCGGTGGGGTGCCCCGGGGCCTGGAACGATCAAATCATCATCAGGACAAGGACGGCATTTCGGGGCAGTGCGGCAGGCTCCCGGGGCGGCCGGCCACGGTGCGCGGTCAACGGACGGTCAAGGACGCGGTCGCAGGGGAATCCTCGGAATAGTCGCCCCAGGAAACAGGTTCGAGTGGCACGTACCCTGTCGGCGACTCCTGGCCGGCCCCCGGCCTGCTGCCCGTTCCCGCCCGAGACCGCTCCCCGGAGGCCCCTTCCCATGCCACAGCCGACGACTTCCACTCGCCGGACGGGCGGCGTCGTCCCTGTCCTCGCCTTCGCCGGAATCGTCGTCGCGGTCATGCAGACCCTGCTCGTACCGGTGATCAAGGACCTGCCCGCGCTCCTCGGCACCTCCCCCTCGAACGCCACCTGGGTCATGACGGCGACCCTGCTGGCCGGCGCCGTGGCCACGCCGGTCATGGGCCGGCTCGGCGATCTCGCGGGCAAGCGCAGGATGCTGGTCACCAGCCTGGCGGTCATGGTGGTGGGGTCGCTGATCTGCGGTCTCACCGATCAGTTGCTGGTGATGATCGCGGGCCGGGTGCTCCAGGGCTTCGCCATGGGCGCCATTCCGCTCGGCATCGGACTGATGCGCGACATGCTGCCCCCGGAGAAGCTGGGCTCGGCCATGGCGCTGATGTCCTCCTCCATCGGCGTGGGCGGCGGGCTCGCGCTGCCGGTCGCCGCCCTCGTCGCCCAGCACGCGAACTGGCACGCGCTGTTCTTCGGCGCGGCCGGGCTCGGCGTCCTGTCGATCCTGCTGACGCTCCTCGTCGTCCCGGAGAGTCCGCTGCGCGCCCGGGGCAGCTTCGACGTGCCCGGGGCCCTCGGCCTCACGCTGGGCCTGGTCCTGCTCCTGCTGCCCCTCACCAAGGGCAGCGACTGGGGCTGGGGCAGCGGCACCACGCTGGGCCTGTTCGGCGCGGCCCTCCTGGTGCTTCTCGGGTGGGGCGTGCTGGAGCTGCGGCTGAAGGCCCCGCTGGTCGACCTGCGCACCTCCGCCCGGCGCGAGGTGCTGCTCACCAACCTCGCCTCGGTCATGGTCGGTGTCGCCTTCTACGCGATCTCGCTGGTGCTGCCCCAGCTCCTCCAGCTTCCGTCCGCGACCGGGCACGGGCTCGGCCAGTCGATGGTCGTGGCGGGGCTGTGCGTGGCCCCGCTCGGCCTGACGATGATGTTCACCGCCCCCGTGTACGCCCGTCTCTCGGCGCGGTTCGGGCCGAAGGTCACGCTGATCCTCGGGCTGCTGGTCATCGCGATCGGGTACGGGGCCGGGCTCGGCCTGATGAGCGCCGCCTGGCAGACCGTCGTCGTCTCGGTGGTCGTCGGCGCGGGCATCGGGCTCGCCTACTCCTCGCTGCCCGCGCTCATCATCGGGGCGGTCGACCCGTCCGAGACGGGCGCGGCCAACGGGCTCAACACCCTGATGCGGTCGATCGGCACCTCGGTGTCGTCGGCGGTCATCGGCATGGTGCTGGCCGACACGGCCGACCACGTGGGCGGGGTGGCGGTGCCCACCCTGCACGGCTTCCGCCTCTCGTTCCTGATCGCGGCCGGTGCGGTCGTCGCCGGTGTGCTGCTCGCGCTGTTCCTGCCCGGCCGTCGCGGGCCGGCCGGGCAGTTGCGGGCCGGCAGCGAGCAGGACGCGGTCCTCGCGCGGGCCGAGGAGGCCCTCGCGGCCTTCCGGGGCAGGGTCGTGGGTGCGCAGGGCGCACCCGTCGCCCGCGCCCGGGTGACCCTGCTCGACCGGGGCGGACGCCGGGCCGGGACCGCCGTGACCGACGCGGCGGGCCGGTACGTGCTCGCGGTCCCGGCGCCGGGCTCGTACATCCTCGCGGCGAGGGCCCCCGGTCACGCTCCGCGTGCGGCGGCGGCCACCCACTCCGGGGAGGACCGGACTGTACACCTGGACCTGGCGCTGGAGGCCGCCGAGGAGGTCGCCCCGGGGTAGGGACGCGGGCCCGGGTACCGCGTACGGCCCACTCCCCCGCGACCGCGGGCCCCGCGGCTCCTTCACTGGAGGGATGGACCATGCACCCGAGCCCGCGGCCGTCCGGCCCCCGGCCGCCGCGTACCGGAATCTGCTCGTGGCCACGCTGGGGTTCACGCTCACCTTCTGGGCGTGGGACCTGATCGCTCCGCTGGCGGCCGACTACCGGGACCGGCTGGGGCTCAGTTCGTTCCAGCAGTCGCTGCTGGTGGCGGTGCCGGTGCTGGTGGGGTCGGTGGGGCGCATCCCGGCGGGCGCGCTGACCGACAGGTTCGGCGCGAAGCTGATGTTCCCGCTGGTGTCCGCGCTGACGATCGTGCCGGTGCTGCTGCTGATTCCGGCGCGGGACAGCTATCTCATGCTGCTGTTGGTCGGGTTCCTGCTGGGGCTGGGCGGAACGACGTTCGCGATCGGGGTTCCGCTGGTCAACTCATGGTTCCCGCCCTCCCGCAGGGGGTTCGCGCTGGGCGTGTTCGGCATGGGCACGGGCGGGGTGGCGCTGTCCGGGTACTTCACGCCGCGGATCGCGGCACACGGGGAGAATCTGCCCTTCGTGGTGGTGGCCGTGGCGCTCGCCGTCTTCGCCGTGCTGGCGGCCGTGCTGCTCACGGACCCGCCGGACCGCACGGTGCCGACGGCCTCGCTCGCCTCCCGGCTGGGGCGGGCGGGCAGACTGCGGGTGACGTGGGAGCTGTCGGCGCTGTACGCGATCGGGTTCGGCGGTGTGGTCGCGTTCGGCGTGTACCTGCCGACGTATCTGAAGACCTGGTACGAGCTGTCGCCGACCGACGCGGGCACCAAGGCCGCCGGGTTCGCCCTGGTCACGGTGGTCTTCCGGCCGATCGGCGGGCGGTTGTCGGACCGCTTCCACCCGGCCGCGGTGACGGCGGGCGCGCTGGCGGCGGTGGCGGTGTTCGCCGTCGTGCAGGCCTTCGACCCGGCGCTCGGGCCGCTGGGAACGATCGCGCTGCTGTCGATGGCGGCGGGGCTCGGGGCGGCGGGCGGCAGCGTCTTCGCGCTGGTGGCGCAGGTGACTCCGCAGGCCCAGGTGGGCAGTGTGACGGGCATCGTCGGGGCGATGGGCGGGCTCGGCGGGTTCCTGCCGCCGTTGCTGATGGGCGCGATCTACAGCGCCAAGGACTCGTACTCGATCGGTTTCATGCTGCTGTCGGACCTGGCGCTGGCCGGGTGCGTGTACGCGTACGAGCGGATGCGCGTCCGGCGTCCCTCGCCATAGCCCTGTAGTCCCTGTAGTCCCCCGTAGTCCCGCGCGGCCGTGGCACTTGTCCGGGGGCCCGTACGGAGGCGCTTGCCGCACCGCGTCACGCCGTGAGGCCCCGCCGGACGGCGTGCGCGTCCGACGGGGCCTCACGGCCGGGGCGGGCAGGATCAGTCCGTGCCGAACTCCATGGCGGCGCGGTCCAGCGCCTCGTCCTCGGCGGAGACCTCGCCGCGCGAGGCGATGGCCTGCGCCCCGCCCTCCGGCATGTCCGGCATCGACGAGCCGATCAGACCGGTCGAGGCGGCCTGGGCCGCGCCGATCGCCGGGTCGGAGGAGCCGATCAGGCCGAGGCCCGCGTACTGCTCCAGCTTGGCGCGCGAGTCGGCGATGTCGAGGTTGCGCATGGTGAGCTGGCCGATCCGGTCGACCGGTCCGAAGGCCGAGTCCTCGGTGCGCTCCATGGACAGCTTGTCCGGGTGGTACGAGAAGGCCGGGCCGGTGGTGTCGAGGATCGAGTAGTCCTCGCCGCGCCGCAGCCGCAGCGTCACCTCGCCGGTGACGGCCGCGCCGACCCAGCGCTGAAGGGACTCGCGGACCATCAGCGCCTGCGGGTCCAGCCAGCGGCCCTCGTACATGAGGCGGCCGAGCCGCCGGCCCTCGTTGTGGTACTGGGCGAGGGTGTCCTCGTTGTGGATGGCGTTGACGAGGCGTTCGTAGGCCGCGTGCAGTAGGGCCATGCCGGGGGCCTCGTAGATGCCGCGGCTCTTGGCCTCGATGATCCGGTTCTCGATCTGGTCGGACATGCCCATGCCGTGGCGGCCGCCGATGGCGTTGGCCTCCATGACGAGGTCGACGGCGGAGGCGAACTCCTTGCCGTTGATCGTGACCGGGCGGCCCTGCCGGAAGCCGATCGTCACGTCCTCGGCGGCGATCTCGACGGAGGGGTCCCAGAACCGGACGCCCATGATGGGGTCGACGGTCTCGACGCCCGTGTCGAGGTGCTCCAGGATCTTGGCCTCGTGGGTGGCGCCCCAGATGTTGGCGTCCGTGGAGTACGCCTTCTCGGTGGAGTCCCGGTAGGGCAGGTCGTGGGCGAGGAGCCACTCCGACATCTCCTTGCGGCCGCCGAGCTCGGTGACGAAGTCGGCGTCGAGCCAGGGCTTGTAGATCCGCAGGTGGGGGTTGGCGAGCAGGCCGTAGCGGTAGAACCGCTCGATGTCGTTGCCCTTGTAGGTGGAGCCGTCGCCCCAGATCTGGACGTCGTCCTCCAGCATCGCCCGCACCAGCAGGGTGCCGGTCACGGCGCGGCCCAGCGGGGTGGTGTTGAAGTAGGCGCGGCCGCCGGAGCGGATGTGGAACGCGCCGCAGGCGAGTGCGGCCAGGCCCTCCTCGACCAGTGCGGCGCGGCAGTCGACCAGGCGGGCCAGCTCGGCGCCGTAGGCCTGGGCGCGGCCGGGCACCGAGGCGATGTCGGGCTCGTCGTACTGGCCGATGTCGGCGGTGTAGGTGCACGGGACGGCACCCTTGTCGCGCATCCAGGCGACCGCGACGGAGGTGTCGAGACCACCGGAGAAGGCGATGCCGACGCGCTCGCCGGCGGGGAGGGAGGTGAGGACCTTAGACATAGGAAGAGTATGCATAAAGATGCATGCCCATGCAAAGCCGTTCGGTGTGACACGGCCAACTTCGGACGGGTGTACGAGTTTCTGCGCAAAACGGCTCGCCGGGGCGGGCCGCGTGCCTACGGTTTCGGGCATGACACGTTTCGGCGGACACGGCGTACTCATCACCGGCGCGGGCCAGGGCATCGGGGAGGCGACCGCGCGGCGGTTCGCGAGGGAAGGGGCCGGGGTGCTCGTCACCGACCGGGACGAGGCGCGCGCCGGGCGGGTGGCCGCGGCGATCCGCACGGAGGGCGGGTCGGCACTGGCACGGGCGTGCGACGTCGTCGACCGGACGGCGGCGGAGGCGGCGGTCGAGGCCGCCGTCGAGGCCTTCGGGCGGCTGGACGTGCTGGTCAACAACGCGTACGCCTGTCATGCGGAACCCGCGCTCTTCGAGGAGATGCCGGACGGCCCCTGGTACGAGGACTTCGAGGTGAGCCTGCACGGCGCGTTCCGCTGCGTGCGCGCCGCCCTGCCGCACCTGGCGGCGGCCGACGGGCGCGGCGCGGTCGTCAACATCGGCTCGGTCAACGCCGAGCGGCACTTCGGCAACCACGCCTACAGCGCGGCCAAGGCGGGCCTGGCCTCCCTCACGCGCACGCTGGCCGTGCAGTGCGCGCCGCGCGGGGTGCGCGTCAACGTCGTGGAGCCCGGAACCGTCCGCACGAGGGCCTGGGAGGGGCGGGAGACGCCGCTGGACGCACTGCCCGCGCACTATCCGCTGGGGCGGCTCGGGGAGCCGGAGGACGTCGCGGCGGCGGTCGCTTTCCTGGCCTCGGCGGACGCGTCGTGGATCACCGGGGTGACGCTGCCGGTGGACGGCGGGCTGCTGGTGAGCAACATGGCGATGCGGCGGACGATGGACGGGCTGCCCGCCGAGTAGCGGCGGGAAGGGGGTCCGGCGCCGGGGCGGGCGCCGCCGGGCGGGAATGCGGTGATCGCCTAGACTCGGCAGATGGCCAAGTACTTCGACGTGCACCCCGAGAACCCCCAGCCGCGCACCATCGCGAGCGTGGCCGACAGCATCCGGGCGGGCGCGCTGGTCGCGTATCCGACGGACTCCTGTTACGCGCTGGGCTGTCAGCTCGGCAGCAAGGACGGCATCAACCGGATCAGGACCATCCGGAACCTGGACGACCGGCACCACTTCACCCTGGTCTGCCACGACTTCGCGCAGCTCGGGCAGTTCGTGCAGCTCGACAACCGGGTGTTCCGCACCATCAAGGCGGCGACGCCGGGCAGTTACACCTTCATCCTGCCCGCGACGAAGGAGGTGCCGCGCCAGTTGCTGCACCCGAAGAAGAAGACGGTGGGGGTGCGCATCCCCGACCACGTCGTCGCACAGGCGCTCCTGGCGCAGCTCGGCGAGCCGCTGGTGTCGAGCACGCTGCTGCTGCCCGACCAGGAGGAGCCGATGACGCAGGGGTGGGAGATCAAGGAGCGGCTCGACCACGTCGTGGACGCGGTGATCGACTCCGGCGACTGCGGAACGGTGCCGACGACGGTCGTCGACTTCTCGGGCGGCGAGGCGGAGATCGTCCGGCGCGGCGCCGGGGACACCGAGCGCTTCGAGTAGGCCGCGGGAGCGGAACGCGGTCGGTCCGCGTCGTGACGCAGCCACCGGAAGAGCATTAGGTTAGGCTTACCTAAGTTGCTCGATCCGGCGTCCTGCCGTTGCCTCTTGGAGATCCCGCATGCGCCTGCCCCGCCCCTCCCGCGCCCAGCAGCCGACCAACGCCGAGCGGGCCAGGTCCGTCCTGGCCGCCGCCCACTCGATGACCGTCGTCAGCGACGGTGTGCACACGGAGGTCCGCAGGCTCGACGGGGAGGGCGTGATGAGCCGCGTCCACGTCCACGAGCCCACCGACGAGGCGTCCCCCTCCCCCGGGCACCGGCGCATCCCCGTACGGCTGGAGTTCACCGATGTCGCGCCCACTCCGGTACGGGACCGGGTGCGCTGCCGGGTGACGGTCACCGGACTGCTCGCCGCGCCCTTCGACGCCACGGAGGCGCACCAGGGCAGTACGTGCATGGAGTTCGGGCAGGCGGTGATCGAGGACGCGGACGGGCGGGCGTTCGTCGCCCTCGAAGAGCTGGAGCAGGCGGTCGTGGATCCCCTGGCCACCTGCGAGGCGGGCATGCTGACCCATCTGCTGGACGCGCACGCCGAGTTGGTGCCGCTGCTGCTGCGTCTGGTGCGTACGCCCCGGACCGCCGATCTGACGCGGGCGATGCCGGTGGCGATGGACCGGTACGGGCTGACGCTGCGTCTGGAGTACCCGCGTGCGCACGCCGACGTACGGCTGGCCTTCCCCACGCCGGTGACCGGGGTGGAGCAGGCGGGCCCGCAGATCCAGGGGCTGCTGCGGGCGGCGCGCCGGATGTCGCACCCCAACCGGCTGCCGGCCTGAACCGGGGGTGCGGTCCGGGAGCCCGGCTGCTCTTGCGGTCTGCGGCTCCCGAGGTGAGGCCTGTGGGCTCTGACGCTGCCTCCCCGCGTCGTCAGAGCCCGCAGATCTCGCAGCCGAGCCGGGCGGCCTCCGCCCGCCAGGCCGGTTCGGGATCGGCGTAGTACTGGACCTCGCCGCGCCGGTAGGCGTCGAGGTCGTGCTGGATGACGGCGCAGCGGTCCTCACCGGGGCCGGGGCGGTCGGCCGCCGCGGCGCCGGACAGGAGGCCGGTGGCGAGCAGGGCGGTGGCGACGGCCGCGGAAGCGGGGCGGGGGCGGAACATGGCGGGACCTCCCGGCGGGCGGAAGGCTGACCGGGGGCGGCCAGTCCTGCTCCCAGTAGGCAGCGCGGGCGCCGCTTTCGCACGCCGGGACCGGGGCGTTCCCCCGGCCCCGGACGGGCCGCGGCGCATCGGCTTCCGGGAAGCAGTCCGGCCGTCGCTGACCGGCCTGCGCGACGCCCTGCGGTATTAGGGTGGCCGCATGGCTTCGGAGACGGGAACGGTACGGATCGACAGCTGGGTGTGGTCGGTGCGGCTGGCCAAGACCCGGTCGGCTGCCGCCGCGGCCTGCCGGGCCGGGCACGTGCGCCTCAACGGCGAGCGGGTCAAGCCCGCCCAGTCGGTGCGGATCGGCGACGAGGTGCGGGTGCGGCAGGAGGGCTGGGAGCGCGTCGTGATCGTGTCCCAGCTCATCCACAAGCGTGTGGGCGCCGCGCCGGCCGCCGAGGCCTATGTCGACAAGAGCGCGCCGCGTCCGCCGCGCGAGGCGATGGGCGCGGGTGTGCGCGACCGTGGTGCGGGCCGTCCGACCAAGCGCGATCGCCGGGAGTGGGAGCAACTGCGCGGGGGTCTCTGAGCCCACGGCCGGGGGCGGTGCGGCCTCCTGCCGGGCGGGCGCGCCGGGGTGCGGGACCGGGCCCCGGCCGGGTCGGAGAAGATGGGCACATGTCCAAGGCCTCACGCTCCCGTCCTTCCCGTACGTCCTCCGCGGCTGCCGGACCGGCCCGCTCCCCCCGGTCCGCGCCCGTTCCGGCCGGCCCCGGCGGCGGCCCCTGCCCGTGCGGGCGCGCGGAGCCGTACCGGGACTGCTGCGGCCGCTTCCACCGCGGTGACGCCGCCGCCCCCACCGCCGAGCGGCTGATGCGCTCGCGCTACAGCGCCTTCGTGGTCCTCGATGTGCCCTATCTCCTGCGGACCTGGCATCCGACGACCCGGCCGGCCGGCCTGGACCTGGAACCCGCGATGCGGTGGGCGGGGCTGGAGATCCTGCGCACCGAGGGCGGCAGCGCCTTCCACCAGGAAGGGGTCGTGGAGTTCCGGGCGCACTACGTCCATGAGGGCGAGGCCGGCAGCCAGCACGAGGTGAGCCGGTTCGTACGCGTCGACGGGCTCTGGACGTATCTGGACGGTCAGAACAGCGGGAGCTGACCGGGGAACTCCGGTACCGCGTAGTCGTCGAGGGACGGCTGCACGGCCGAGCCGAGCGGTGCGGTGGTCCGGGAACCGGGGCAGGAGATCAGCTCCGTCGTACCGCGCGCGCCCGGCGGGTCGTGACGGGCGAAACGCGCGGCGACGACGGCGATCTCACGACGGCACACGGGACAGACACGGCGAGGAGAAGACACGTCGCTCAGTGTGCCTCATGTGCCCGCGGCTCCCGGCTGCCCCCGGCCCACCTCCTCGCCGACGCCTTCCACCACCGCCACGGCACGCGGTCCAGACCGCGCAGCAGCCGGGACCCGGTGTGCCGGCAGGCTTTCACCGGGTCCGCCGCCGCCCGTGCCTCCTTGACCGGCGTCTCCGCCTTGCCCCGTGCCCCCTCCTCCGGCCGTGTCGCGTCACAGGCCCGTGCCTCGTCGCGCGCCCGTGCCTCGTCGAGTGACATCGCCAGGTTCAGCACGATCCAGTCGGCCTCGTCGGGATCGTCGGCCACCAGCAGTTTATGCACCGCTTCGCGGGCGGCGGGGCTGCGGGGCTCCGCCGCGACGAGCCCGGCGCGCAGCCCGGCGAGGCGGTCCGCCTCCTGCGGAGTGTCCACCACCCGGGCGACCCGGTCGGGCTCCAGCAGTGAGCTGAAGAGGGCGGCCTGCTCCCACGGGTCCTCGGTGCGGGACAGGAACTCACCGAGCCGCCGGCTGCGCCAGTTCCGCGGCCGGCGGTCCTCCCCCGCGGCGAGGACGGCGCGCATGGCGGGCGGGTAGCCGCCCCGGAGCAGCTCCGGGTGCCGGGCCGCGAAGTCGGTCAGTTCCTCCACCAGGTAGAGCCAGACGACCGCCCGGTAGCGGTTGAGGTAGAAGCGCACGGGCCGCAGGTACCCGGCGCGGGCGAGCCCGGTGAAGCGCGCGCTCCCGATGCCCAGCAGCGCCGCCCCCTCGCTGGTGCCCGCGGTGCGCAGGCGTTCCCCGAGCGGGGTGGCCGTCCGCTCCGACTCCAGCAGCCGGTCCAGCTCTTCGCGGGCCACCCGGCGCCGTCCGCCGCCGCAGTCGGCGACGGTGCGGATGCGTCCGAGCTGCACCGCGAGATCGAACTCGTGTTTCTTCAGGCCCAGTTCCCGGGCCGCCCGCGCGGCGGTGACACTTCCGTGCCCCAGCCGGTTCGAATTGCGGTCGGCGTGCTCCTCGGCGCGGGCTTTCCGCATTTCCTGTACGGCCACGACGGTCCTCCCCAGTACGGTTCGCATCACTCTCAGTGACGACCGTAGCCCAGGCGGACCTGACCGCGCCCGGCCTGTGGAAAACTCTCAGACCGAACGCGTTCATGCAGGTCAGCAGCGATTCTGACGGGTCAGTCAGAAGCCCGGCTGGCGTGCGTCCACCGTGAGGTGCTCGCCGACGCGGTTGACGAGCAGCGTCATCTCGTAGGCGATCTGCCCGAAGTCAGCCTCGGCCGCGCCCAGGACGCACAGGCAACTGCCCTCGCCCGCGGCGGTGACGAAGAGGACTCCGTCATCGAACTCGATCATCGTCTGACGCACCTTTCCGGCCCCGAAATGCCGGCCGGAACCCTTCGCCAGGCTGTGCAAGCCCGAGGAGACCGCGGCGAGATGCTCCGCGTCGGGTCGTGCCAGTCCCGAACTCGCTCCGGTCACCAGTCCGTCGTTGGACAGGACCAGGGCGTGCCGGACGTGCTGGATCCGGTTGGTCAGGTCGTCCAGCAGCCAGTCAAGTCCCTTGCTCAGTGCCATGTTTCGGCTCTCCCCGCTCGGTCGTTCCCCGTTTCCCGTTTTCCCCTGTTCTCCCGCAAGCCTTACCCACAGTCGCCGCAGCGGCAAGCAGATCGGGATCACGGAGGGAGACGCCTGTTCGGTCGCGGGTGCCTGAGGCCCGGTCAGCTCATCGCGTCGAGCATGCGCGCGGTGTGGACACGGCCCGCGTACTCGACGAGCCGGATCAGCACCTCTTTGCCGGAGTCGCGGTCCCGGGCGTCGCACAGCACGACCGGGGTGCCCCGGTCGAGGTCGAGGGCACGGGAGACTTCGAGCGCCCCGTACGTCTGCGAGCCCGCGAAGCAGTTGACGGCCACGACGAAGGGGATGCGGCGGTCCTCGAAGTAGTCCACGGCGAAGAAGCTGTCGGCGAGCCTGCGGGTGTCGGCGATGACGACGGCGCCGAGCGCCCCGTGCGAGAGGTCGTCCCAGAGGAACCAGAAGCGGTCCTGCCCCGGGGTGCCGAACAGGTACAGGGACAGGCCGGAGCGGATGGTGATGCGTCCGAAGTCCATGGCGACGGTGGTCGCCGCCTTGCGGTCGAGCCCGGCGGTGTCGTCCACCGACTCCCCCGCCGCGCTGAGCACCTCCTCGGTGCGCAGCGGGCGTATCTCGCTCACCGAGCCGACCAGGGTGGTCTTGCCGGCGCCGAATCCGCCGGCGACCAGTATCTTCAGGGCGAGCGGCGCGGCCTCCTCTTCGACGCCCTCTCCCGGGCTGCCGGCGGTCCCGGCGCGGGAGGGGTCGGTGCTGTCCGGGCGGTCGCTGCGGTCGAGGGCCATCGGGTGCTTCCTTCGGAGGTGGGTCGGAGGCCGGGAGGGGCCCGCCCGGCGCCGGGCGTCCGTCACAGGGCGCGCAGGGCGTCGACGACGTCCTGCAAGGGGAGGCCGGCGGGCAGGGCGGTGGGGCGGGCGGGCCCGCGCAGCTCCAGCCGGCCCGCGCTGAGCAGGTCGTTCAGGAGGGTGCGTACGACTCCGGTGGGCAGCCCCACGGACGACGCGAGGTCCGCGACGGTGTGCGTGCCGCCGCGGCACAGGGAGAGCAGCGCCTGGTGTTCGCGGCCGAGCAGGGAGGCGTCGGGCGCACCGGCTCCGTCGGCCGCCGTGACGTGGGCGACCAGGTCGAGGTGGCGGCCTCCGGTGCCGGTGGCGGCACCCGTCGCGGTCGTGGCGTAGGGGCGTACGAGGGGGCCCGCGTCCGCGTCGTACCACTGGTCGGTGCCTTCGGCCGCCCTCTGATGCTCGGTCATCCGTGGGTCTCTCCGGCTCCGGCCTGGGTGCGGCGCGCTGCGCACCGTGGGGTGTGGACGGTAGTACCGGGGCCTCGGCTTTCCGGGGCTCCTTTCGAAAGGCGGCGCAATGTGGCCGCGGGGCGCCCCGGGGGGATCATGTGGGCATGACGAATGACCACACGCGGGTTCACGACCGGACGCAGGTGCAGGAGTTCTTCGGGTCCCGTGCCGCCCGGTGGGACGAGCGCTTTCCCGACGACGGTCCCGCCTACGAGGCCGCCGTGGCCGCGCTGAGGCTGGGTCCGGGCGACGCGGTGCTGGACGCGGGCTGCGGCACGGGGAGGGCGCTGCCGTACCTGCGGCGGGCGGTGGGCCGCGCCGGGACGGTGCTGGGCGCGGACCTCACCCGGGAGATGCTGGACGTGGCCGCCGGCAAGGGGCGCGGGCGCGGGGCCCTGCTCCTGCAGGCCGACGTGGCGCGCCTGCCGCTCGGTACGGGCGTGCTGGACGCGGTGTTCGGGGCGGGGCTGATCTCCCATCTGCCCCGCCCCGGGGAGAACCTCGGCGAGCTGGCCCGCACAGTGCGTCCCGGCGGGCTGCTGGCCCTGTTCCACCCGGTGGGCAGGGCCGCCCTCGCGGCCCGCCAGGGGCGGCGGATCACCGAGGACGACCTGCGGGCCGAACCCCGGCTGCGGCCGCTCCTGGAGCGGTCCGAGTGGCGTCTGCTGTCGTACGTCGACGAGGACGACCGGTATCTGGCGCTGGCCGTCCGCGAGGCGTGAGCCGGGGCGTCGCGCGTGAGCCGGGGGGTTACGGGGTGCGTCGGCCGTGCGGTACGGGGCAGCCGCGCACGCCGGGCACCGGGAACGTGCCGAGGGCGGCGAGGTCGTACCCGTCCGGGTAGCCCTTGATCTCGGGGTTCTGGCGGGCGTAGTGCGGTGCGCGGCGCGGTGGCAGCAGGCGCACCGCCCGGCCGCGCAGCCGCAGGGCTCCCCGGACGGCGGCGCGGGCCGCCGGGTGCGGTCGTTCGTAACGGAAGGCCCGCAGCAGCGGGTCGTCCAGGAGGGCGAGGCTGGCTCCCTTCGCGAGGGGTGCCAGGGGCCCGTACCAGGAGCCCATCAGGTCGAGCGTCGCGTCGGAGACCTTGCGGGCGCCCTCGTCCCAGCCGAAGCGCTCGGCCTCGTAACTGTCGAGGAAGCTCTCGAAGTCCTCGTAGGTGCGCGGCAGTTCCCGGATGCCGAGGTGTGCGCCGAGGGTGCGGTAGTACGCCGCGCAGGCACGCAGTTCGTGGTCGCAGAGCCTGCGCCACCCGTAGGCGTCGATCCAGCGCTTGGGGGTGACGACGAACGTGCTCAGGACGTACCGCATGTCGTCGTCGCTGATGTCGTAGCTGCGGTGCATCCGGTTGATGCGCTGGATGGCGGTGCGCCCCTCCGCACTGGCGAAACCGTGTTCCACGACGGCGTCCAGCAGCAGCGCGGTGTCGTCGTAGCGCTTCTGCGAGCGGTCGGTGAGCTCGGCGGTCTCGGCGAGGAGGCGGCCGATGGAGGGGACCGCGTAGGTGCGGTAGAGGGCCAGTTCCAGGGCCCGGGTGAAGTCCCAGGGGAATTCGTAGGTGGACGTCAGGCGGTAGATCCGCAGGAAGTCCTTCTCGGGGTCGAGTCGGCGGATCTGACGGAGCCGGTCGTAGCGCTTCACCATGTGTCGCCCTTCTGCCGGGTCGCCTCCGGCGGTCGGTCCCTGCTCGCGCCGCACCGCGCGAGGCACTGCCGCTCACCATCGCGGACGGTCCGCGGCGGCTCAACCCTACGGCCAGGGGGCACACTTGGAGCATCCGAGACCTACGGCTCACGGGATGTGGTGCGGATGCTGAACAGAATCGCCCGGCTCTTCCGGTCCTCGCAGGGGCCTCGTCCGGTGAAATCCCCGACGGCCCGTCCGCACAACCTCTTTGAGGCGGCCGCCGAGTACGTGGCGGCCCGCGTGGAGGACGACGAGCCGCGCAGCGACGAGGCCGCGGGCTGGGTGTCGCCCGAGGCGCTGTCGTTCGGGGTGACGGAGCTGGCGTGCCGGGCGGTGATCGCGCTCGCCCGGGAGCGCGACGAGGAGCCGCAGCGGGTGGCCCGCAGCCTGCTCGGTCTGCCCGCGGCCTGACCTCGGCGGCGGGCCGGCCCCGGGGTGCGGGGCGGCCCGTAGCGGATCGGCCGTCACCTCTCGACGCGCAGGTTACCCACTGGTTAAGGTGCGCCGACGACCGAACGTCTGGGGAGGGTGCTGTGACCGGGACGGAAGCTGCCGGGGGCGACTTCCCGCAGGAGACGGCGGCCGCGCGTCAGGAGACTGCCGGGGAGGACGAGCTGTTCGTGCTCACGGCGGTGCTGCTCACGCCCGCGCAGTTCCCCGCGGTGCTCGGCGACGACTTCCCCGAGGCGTGCGGGGCGCTCGGCCTGGCGCCCGACGAGCGCGGCTACGGGCTGGTGCTCGGGCAGGACGGGGCCGGGGCGCGCTGGACAGTGGTCGTGGACGACGTGTCCCTGGTGGCGGTGGCGATCGCCGCGTGGGACTGCGGCATGGAGTACGACCTGTCGCCGCCGGAACGCTCGGTGGTGGCGGCTCTGCCCGGCTGGCCGCTCGCCCTCGCGGTCGCCGCTCCCGGTGTTCCCGCGCCGCACGATCCCGAACTGCCCGACGGCTCCCCGGACGGGCCGCTGCTGACGCCGCCCGACACCGGGGAGTGGGGTCCCGCCCAGCGCCGGCTGGGCGCCGACGAGATCGCCCGGCAGTGGGCGACCTGGCGCGGCCGGCTCGACGAGCAGAGCGCGCCGGACACCTTCGAGGGCACCGAGGGCGAGCTCCATCCGCTGGTGCGCCGGGTGATCGACGCCCTGCACGGGTACGTCGCGGACCCGCCGCCGGTCGGGCGGGTGCGGTCGGCGTTCGCCCCGGGCGGGGCGCGGACACTGCGGGCGGACGGCCCGGGCTGGTCGTTCGTGGCCAGGACCGACGACATCGCCTTCCTGCTGCTCGACGACGAGCCCGGAGAGCTCCTGCCGGTGGGGCGGGGGGCCGAACTGCCGGGGCTGCTGGAGTCGCTGGAGAAGCTGGCGGCGCGGCCGTCCTGACGCCCGCGCCGGGCTGGGGGCCTGACGCGTCCGAGCTCGGAGGCGAGGAATGTCGGACGCGCCGAGCCCGGCGGTGAGGAGTGTCGGACGCGTCCTGGCCGGTGCCGGTGCCGGCGAGCGTCGGACGCGTACGAGCGGGCGGTGCGGGATGTCCGTCGCGTCCGGGCGGGCGGTGGCGAGTACTCAGACGCGTTCGAGCGGGCGGTGCGGGACGGGGGGCAGTTCGACGGAGATGGGGTCGCCCGGGCGGACCACACCGCCGGTGCGCACGACGCTCATGATTCCGGCCTTGCGGACGACCTTGCCCTCCGCGTCGCGGCCGACGACCTGCTTGAGCAGCCCGTCCTGGAAGGCGTCGATCTGCAGGCAGGGGTTGCGCAGGCCGGTGACCTCCACGACCGCCTCCTCGCCCAGCCGCAGCAGGGTGCCGGTCGGCAGGGCGAGGAGGTCGATGCCGCTGGTGGTGACGTTCTCCCCGAGCCGGCCGGGGCCGACGTCGAAGCCCGCTTCGCCCACCTCGTCGAAGAGTTCCCGGTGGATGAGGTGGACCTGGCGAAGGTTGGGCCGGGTGGGGTCCTGGGCGACGCGGGAGCGGTGCTTGACCGTCTCGCCGCAGTGGACGTCGCCCTCGACGCCGAGCCCGGCGAGCAGGGTGATGCTGTCGCGGTCGGGCTTGGTGAACGTGTGGGTGCCATTGCTGCTGACCGCCGTGACTGCCGCGCCCATGACGGGGCTCCCCTCCTCCCGGACCGATGATCGTTCCTGACCTTGGTACGGACGGTCCTGGCGTCTTCCGGCAGGAGCGGCCGGGCGCCCGGGCGGGCGGGGCCTCAGCGGCCGAGCTCCTTGCGGGTGATGCGCTGCAGCCTGCGCCGTTGGGTCTTGTCCAGCATCAGGTAGGCGGCGACGGGCACGCCCACCATGACCAGCAGGGCGGGCCAGAAACCGATGAACCAGATGAGGGCGATGCCCACGACGACACCGCCGGCCGCGACCTTCGAACTCTTCGACATCTTCGACGCCTCCTTCGCGGCTGTCGCCGCTCCTGCCTGAGACAACGCAGTGCGGGCCGGTGTGGTTCCCTCCCGCCCTGGTTCACACGTTCGAAGGACGGGGCTCCTCCCGCAGCGGTGCGCCGACCTCGTGCATGTGGCGGAGCGCCTGCCGGTAGGACTCGAGGAGTCCCGTCTCGGTGTACGGGATGCCGGCCTCGCGGCAGTGGTCGCGCACCAGGGGCTGCGCGAGCCGCAGGTGGGGGCGCGGCATGTTCGGGAACAGGTGGTGCTCGATCTGGTAGTTCAGGCCGCCGAGGAACCAGTCGGTGACGGGACCGCCGCGCACGTTGCGCGAGGTGAGCACCTGGCGGCGCAGGTGCCCCCAGCGCTCGCCGTCGGGGTCGGGCATCTCCATGCCCTTGTGGTTGGGGGCGAAGGCCATGCCGAGCTGGAGTCCGAACAGGGCGTGGTGCAGGAGGGCGAAGGCGAGCGCCGTCAGCGGGGCCATCGTGGTCAGCAGGAGCGCCGCGTAGAGGGCGAGGTGCGTGAGGAGGAGGGCGCCTTCCGTCCTCGCCTCGCGCCGGTCCTGGCGGCGCAGGTCCTGGAATCCGTACACCTTCAGGGCGATGCCTTCGAGGAGCAGCATGGGGAAGAAGAGCCGGGCCTGGTTGCGGGTGAGCCAGCGAGCGAAGCCCGCGCGTTCGGCGGCCTGTTGCTGGGTCCAGACCAGTGCGCCGACGCCCACGTCCGGGTCCTTGTCGACGTGGTTGGGGTTGGCGTGGTGTTTGTTGTGCTTCTCGTTCCACCACGCCTGGCTCATGCCGAGGAGCAGATTGGCGTGGGTGAGGGAGATCCACCTGCCGGTGCGGCGGCTGCTCGATATCTGCGCGTGCCCCGCGTCGTGGCTCAGGTAGGCGGTGCGGGTCCACACCAGGGAGAACGGGACGGCCAGCAGGAGCACCCACCCACTGTGTCCCAGCAGGACCACGCCGGTGACCACGGCGGCCAGCGAGCACAGGTTCACGAGGACGCGGGCGGTGTACCAGCCGTGCCGGCGGTCGAGCAGTCCCTGTCCCCTGACCGTGCGCAGCAGGGGGGCGAAGTCGCTTCCCGGGGTGGTTCCGGCGGAGGGCGCCGGTGCGGCGTCGACGGCCTGGGGCATGTGGGGCTCCGGTCTGTGGCGGCGCGCTTCGCCTCTGCGGCGCGCGTCCACCGGAAAAGCTACGGAGCGGGGCCTGTCGCGGCCATGACGGCACCACCCGGACCCGGTGGGGGGCTTTCCCCCGTGACACCCGGAGGCGGGCGTGCACCGGCGCGGGTGTCAGGGAAAGGAGGTGCCGAAGTCGGAGGGGAAATCGGACGGGAGGCCGGAGAGGAGGTCCGAGGGGAAGCCGCTCGGCAGTTCGGTGGGGAATGCCGAGGGGAGCTCCGTCGGGAAGCCCGACGGGAGGCCGGTGGGGAGCTCCGACGGCAGGTGGAAGGTGGGCTTCGGCGCCGGGCTGGTCGTCGTGGGTGCGCCGGGTTCCTTCGCACCGTTGTCGCCGTTCAGCACGAGGACGACAGCCACCGCGGCGGCGATCGCCAGGGCCACGGCGAGCACGATCAGCAGCGGGCGCCGCCCGCCGCCGGTCCCGCCGGGCGGCCCTGCGGGACCGGGTGGGGGCGGGCCCTCTGGGGGCCACCCGTGCCCTCCCCCGGCCGTCGGCGGGCCGAAGCCTCCCGGCGGACCGGGCGGCGGATCGTACGGCGGCCCCCCGGGAGGCGGCCCCGGAGGGGGTCCGGAAGGGGGCCCGGGAGGCGGGGCCTGAGGGGGGCCGAAGCCTCCTTGCGGCGGTGTTCCGGGCGGCTGGTGCGGAGGAGGTGCGGGCGGCGTGGCCATACCCTCCAGGGTCGGCCGTACGGGGGCGACTTGCGACCCCCGTACCGAAGTTGCGGCCCGGCCCGTGACGGATCGCGACATTCCGCCTCCTGTGCGGCCGGTCGCGGCACCGTCCTGCCCCTCGGCGGGCGGCGCCGACCGGCCGCCTGCCTCTGGACGGTCCTCCGGGCGGCCTGTACCAAGGTTCCGACCCGTCCCGCCCCGGAAGTGGAGCAGCGCAGCGATGACCGATCCCCGCGTGGTGACCGTACGACCGCAGGAGGGCGACTACGCCTGGACGTTCGGCGGGGCCGCGCCCGTCGCGCGGATCGCACCGGGCACAGTGCTCGACCTGTACACCGAGGACTGTTTCGCGGGGCGGGTGCGCTCCGAGAAGGATCTCGTCTCGCAGGTGTGCGAGTTCCCGTTCCTGAATCCGCAGACGGGCCCCTTCCACGTGGAGGGCGCCGAGCCCGGCGACACGGTGGCGGTGCACTTCGTGTCGATCGAACCGGCCCGCGACTGGGCGGCGTCGACGACGGTGCCGCTGTTCGGCGCGCTCACGTCCACGCACACCACGGCCTCCCTGCAGGCGCCGCTGCCGGAGGTGGTGTGGATGTGGGAGCTGGACCGTGAGCGGCGGACCTGTCTGTTCCGGGCGCGGGACAGCGGCATCGAGGTGGAGCTGCCGATGGACCCGATGCACGGCACGGTGGGGGTGGCCCCGGCGAATCTGGAAGTGCGCTCGGCGCTGGTGCCCGACGCGCACGGCGGCAACATGGACACCCCGGAGATGCGGGCGGGGGTCACCTGCTACCTCGGCGTCAACGTGGCGGGCGCGCTGCTCAGCCTGGGCGACGGGCACGCCCGGCAGGGCGAGGGCGAGACCTGTGGCGTGGCGGTGGAGTGCGCGATGAACACGGTGGTGGTCGTGGAGCTGCTCAAGGGGGTGGCGACGCCGTGGCCGCGGCTGGAGTCGGACACGCATCTGCTGTCGACGGGGTCCGCGCGGCCCCTGGAGGACGCGTTCCGGATCTCGCAGCTCGATCTGGTGAGGTGGCTGGCGCGCGACTACGGGCTGTCCGAGCTGGACGCGTACCAGCTCGTCAGTCAGGCCGGCGAGGCACCGCTGGCGAACGTGTGCGACACGAACTACACGTGCGTGGCCAAGATCCGCAAGGAGTGGCTGCCGCCCGGGGACCCGCACCGGGGGCTGCACCGGCACCTGCGGCAGGTGGCCGGGACGCTCGGCGCCCTCGGCTGACCCGTACCTCCGGTTGGCCGTGTGCTCCTCCGCCGTGCCAGTATCCGCAGCATGGACACCGAGAAGAGCCTGGCTCCGCTGGAACTGGCCGTGCAGCGCCTGCAGGAGGCCGAGGTCGCGCTGAACGCGGCCCGTGCGGACGTCGAGACCGAGGCCGTGGCAGCCGCCCGGGCCGGGGCGGACGTCGAGGAGGTGGCGGCCCTTTCGGGGATCTCCGCGGGCGATCTGCGGACGCTGAGCGCCCAGCTCGGCGAGATCCCGCCCCGGTAGGCGCGCGGTCGTGGAGGAGTTCGAACTGCTCGACCCCTGGTCGATCGAGATGCTCGCGCCGATCGTGGTGGCGGGCGAGGGACCGATGGCGTGCCCCGGCTGCGCGGCCGTCACCGGTTTCTCGGCCGGGGGCAGGTGGGGCGACGTGGTGCGGATGCGGTGCCGGTGCGGGCGCGACTGGCTGCCGTTCGAGGACGATCCGGAGCTGAGCCGCGAGCTGATGAAGGAGCTGATCATCGCCGCGCAGTCGGAGGGCTGAACCGGCCCGGGAAGCAGCCGGAGGGCTGAACCGGTCCCAGGGAACAGCCGGAGGGCTGACCCGGCCCGGAAGGGGCACTGCCGGGACGGTTGCCGCCCTCCCCCGGCGGGGCGACGATGGGGCTCCTCGGCCGCTCGGCACCGGCCGAGAAGCCCGCTGTCGCCCGAAGTCTTCGCCGGGGAGGCCGAGTTGACCGATGCCTGGGTGGCTCTGGAACCGGGCGCCGATCCCGGTGCGCGGCTCGGCGTGCTGCGCCGGGCGCACGAGGCGTTCACCTCGGCGGGCCGGGTGGAGCGTCCGGTGCGCCCGGTGGTGGCCGCTTCGTGGCGGCGTTCGGCGCACGCCCGGGTGAGCCCCGACGGCAGCGCGCGGGTGGAGCTGGCGGAGGACGACCTGAGCGCGTACCGCGAGGGTCACCCGCTGGCGCGGGCGATGCCGCTGTTCCGGGAGCTGATGGGCGCATACGCCCGTGACGGGGAGCACCTGGTCGCCGTGTGCGACGCGTCCGGCCGCCTGTTGTGGGTGGAGGGGGACGCCCGGTCGCGGCGGCGGGCGGGGCGGATGAACTTCGTGCCGGGGGCCCGCTGGGCGGAGTCGTCGGTGGGCACGAACGCGCCGGGCACGGCGCTGGCGCTGGACCGGCCGGTCCAGGTGTTCGCGGCGGAGCACTTCCTGCGCCCGGTGCACCCCTGGACCTGCGCGGCGGCCCCGCTGCACGATCCGCACACCGGGCGGCTGCTGGGCGCGGTGGACATCACCGGCGGCGACAGCCTCGCCCATCCGCACAGTCTGGCGTTCGTGCAGGCGGTGGCGCGGGCCGCGGAGTCGCACCTGGCTCTGTCGGCGCCCCTGCCGCGTGACGACGGCGACCGCGCCCTACTGTACGCGCTGGGGCGGGACGAGGCGCTGCTGGTGGCGGGCGGCTCCCGGGTGCGGCTGAGCAGACGGCACAGCGAGATCCTGGTGCTGCTCAGCCGGCACCCCGAGGGTCTGTCGGGCGACCGGCTGCTGTGCGAGCTGTACGAGGACGAGTCGGTGACTCCGGTGACCCTGCGCGCGGAACTGTCGCGGTTGCGACGCCTGTTGGGGGACGGGCTGCTGCGCTCGCGCCCCTACCGGCTGACCGTGCCGGTGGAGGCGGACTTCACGGTGGTGGCCCGGCGGCTGGGCTCGGGTGCGGTGGCCGCCGCGATGGGCGCGTACGCGGGGCCGCTGCTGCCCCGCTCGCAGGCTCCCGCCGTGGTGCGGCTGCGCGGGCGGCTGGAGGGCGAACTGCGGGCGGCGCTGGTGGCGCGGGCGGACCCGGGGCTGCTGTCGGACTGGGTGCACAGCCCGTGGGGCGAGGACGACTGCGCGGTGTGGCGGGCACTGGCGGAGGCCGCTCCCGTACGACAGCGTCCCGTGGTGCGTGCGCGCATGAGGGAGCTGGACGGTGAACTGCGCGCGCCGGCGCCGGTGCGCGGGTCGCCCTTCGCAACGGTGTCGCAACGTCCGCCGTCCTAGCGTGCCTGCCGGTGCCGCCCGACGGCGGGCGGCGCCGCCCGAGGGAGGCCACGCCATGACCCGATACTCCGCACCCGGCAGCGACGGCGCGATCATGTCGTACCAGGGCCGCTACGACCACTGGATCGGCGGCGCGTACGTCGCCCCGGTGCGCGGCGGTTACTTCGAGAACCCGAGCCCCGTCGACGGACGCCCCTTCACCGAGGTCGCCCGCGGCACCGCCGAGGACGTCGAACTCGCCCTGGACGCCGCGCACGCGGCCGCGCCCGGCTGGGGGCGGACCGCGCCGGGCGACCGTGCGAACGTCCTGCTGCGGATCGCCGACCGGATGGAGGCGCACCTGGAGGAGCTGGCGGTCGCCGAGAGCTGGGAGAACGGCAAGCCGGTCCGTGAGACCCTCGCCGCCGACATCCCGCTGGCGATCGACCACTTCCGGTACTTCGCGGGCGCCCTGCGCGGGCAGGAGGGGTCGCTCAGCGAGATCGACGACGACACGGTCGCCTACCACTTCCACGAGCCGCTGGGGGTGGTCGCCCAGATCATCCCGTGGAACTTCCCCCTCCTGATGGCGACGTGGAAACTGGCGCCGGCGCTGGCGGCGGGGAACGCCGTCGTCCTCAAGCCCGCCGAGCAGACCCCGGCCTCGATCCACTACTGGATGGGCCTGGTCGCCGATCTGCTGCCGCCGGGCGTGGTGAACATCGTCAACGGCTTCGGCGCGGAGGCGGGCAAGCCGCTGGCGTCCAGCCCGCGGGTCGCGAAGATCGCGTTCACCGGGGAGACCACGACGGGGCGGCTGATCATGCAGTACGCCTCCGAGAACATCAAGCCGGTCACCCTGGAACTGGGCGGCAAGAGCCCGAACATCTTCTTCGACGACGTGTGGAGCGCGGACGACGACTTCCGCGACAAGGCCCTCGAAGGGTTCACGATGTTCGCCCTCAACCAGGGCGAGGTGTGCACCTGCCCCTCGCGCGCCCTCATCCAGCGCGGGCACTACGGCGAGTTCCTGGAGGCGGCGATCGCCCGCACCGAGCGCATCAGGCCGGGCCACCCCCTCGACACGGACACCATGATCGGGGCGCAGGCGTCCAACGACCAGCTCCAGAAGATCCTGTCCTACCTGGACATCGGCCAGCAGGAGGGCGCGAAGATCCTGACGGGCGGCCAGCGCGTCGAGCACGGCGGCGACCTGGCGGGCGGCTACTACGTCCAGCCGACCATCTTCGAGGGCGACAACCGGATGCGGGTCTTCCAGGAGGAGATCTTCGGCCCGGTCGTCGCGGTCACGTCGTTCACCGACTTCGACGACGCGATGAACACCGCCAACGACACCCTGTACGGACTCGGCGCGGGAGTGTGGACTCGCGACATGAACACCGCGTACCGGGCGGGCCGCACGATCCAGGCGGGCCGGGTGTGGACCAACTGCTACCACGCGTATCCGGCGCACGCGGCTTTCGGCGGCTACAAGCAGTCCGGCATCGGGCGGGAGACGCACAAGATGATGCTGGACCACTACCAGCAGACGAAGAACCTCCTCGTGTCGTACTCGCCGAAGAAGCTGGGCTTCTTCTAGACACAGAAGAAGGGTGCCTGACCATGGGTTTTTCCTACCAGGCACCCTTCGGTGCGTATGACTAAGAGGCCCTAACAGAAGTCGTTGATCATGTGACTTTCGGTTTGGGCGGTTGTTGGTCCGGCCGTGGGGAAACGTGAGTCGCGACCGTGGATCGTGTCGGATGAACCGTGGCCACTCATCGAGCCGTTGCTGCCGCAGCCGGTGCCGGAACAGGTGGAGGGGCGCCCCCGGGTCCCGGACCGGCAGGCACTCTGCGGGATTCTGTTCGTGCTGCATACCGGAATCCAGTGGGAGTACCTGCCGCAGGAGCTGGGCTTCGGATCAGGCATGACCTGCTGGCGGCGCCTGGCCGCGTGGAACGATGCCGGCGTCTGGGACCAGCTGCACGTGGTGCTGCTGAAGAAGCTGCGGGTCGCGAAGAAGCTGGACTGGTCGCGGGCGGTGATTGGCTCCCCCCACGTCAGGGCAGCCCGGCGGGGCCCGAATGCGGGCCCGGCCCGGTCGACCGGGCACGTCCGGGCAGCAAGCACCCCCTCGTCGTCGACGGCCGGGGCATCCCGCTCGCCGTCTCGCCGACCGGCGGCAACCGCAACGACGTCACCCGACTGATACCCCTGCCGCAGAAGATCCCGTCCGTGGCGGGCCTGGTCGGACGGCCACGCCGACGGCCCGACAGCCTCCTCGGCGACCGCGGCTACGGCCACGGCCACGGCAAATACCGCCGCCTGGTCTGGGCGCCGGGCATCAAACCAGTGATCGCCCGCCGCGGCGTCCCCCACGGATCCGGCCCGGGAGTCCACCGCTGGGCTGTCGAGCGGACCATCGCCTGGCTCCACGGCTTCCGCCGGCTCCGCGTCCGATGGGAACGACGCGACGACATTCCCGAAGCCCTCCTCGGCCTCGCCGCCTGCCTCATCGCCCACCGACACGCCCAACGCCTTTGTTAGGGCCTCTAACAGACGAAGAACGTTCTTTGCTCTTACAGCCCGAAAAAGCCCGGGTTCTTCCAGAGCTTCAAGTGGGTTGCCCGGAGCCCGCGTTGCGCTCCAGACAGCCCTCACAAGAGATCACGCACTGTAATCGTCCATGGGGCTGGGTCACCATTCGCCCGTCGAACGGTTCCCTCTCGGACCAGCCGCGGACCGAACGGTGCCCTCGCGGCACTCCCTCCGCTGCCTGAACGCAAGGATCTTTGACAGTCTCACTCTTCCGCCCGCCGGCTCCGGTCGCATCAGCGTGCTCTTGTCGCCCTGATCTCCCTCCGCGGACCCTGCCACCGCCATCGACCTGGACGCCCCGCCCTTCCGGCACCTCACCGTCCGAGGAGTCTCCCGCCGTTGCTCCTGCGGAACCGGGTGCAGTGGGCAGGAAGACCCGCCCTAGGAGTTCGACGCGGGGACCACGCCTTCGACGAGGCCCAGGTGGATCAGATGCGCGACGGTGGGCGCGGTGCGCTTGCTGCGGATACGGCGCAGATAGGTGCTCACCGTGTGCACGCTGATGCCCAGACGTTTGGCGACCTGCTTGTGCGAGAAGCCTGCCGCGACGTACGCCAACACCTGCTTCTCTCTGTGGGATAACGCAGGCCGGCTCTCAGGGCGGCTGTCTACTGGCATTTTCCTTCCAGGAGGAATGTCGACTTTTGCGGCGACCTCGAACACAAGTGGATCTAACCATGGCCATGTGGAAACACAAAGGGTGCTGCGCATCCGGGAGGCCAACGAGGCGGCCGGCCTTCGATGTTGGCGCGACGTCGATGCCAGACGTCGGCGCTGGAACCGCAGCCCCGCCTCCTCATCCATGCGGTCGAGGAGGACAAGCACCGCACCCAGGACCTTCCCTGCCCCCCGCTGCGGTCGTACCCGGCGGGGGCGAGGGTGGAGGCGGACTCCGCCGCACGTGCTTCGGGCCGGCTGCACCGCTGACGCCGTACACCGCGCCCCTGGACCACCCCCGTCGCCGTCCTGTCGTACGAGATTGGCGCAGGAACTCCAGCGACCCTGTCAAGTCACCAGTTCGGGTGGCTTTAAGCGCACTTCCGTGCGAGTGAGTGTGAAGGCGGCCTCGGCTGAGCGCAGCCGTGCACGACCGTGCGTACAGCTCAGTAGCGGACCAGGGAGAACACGTGAGGCAATTTCGCCTGCTCGTCGTGGGCAACGGCTTCTCGGCGTACGGCAGTTACCTGAACATGGTCGCCCTCAACGTCTTCATCTACGAGGTGACCGACAGCGCCCTGGCCGCAGGGATCTTCATGGCCGTACGCCTGATGACCAGCGTCATATCCGGCTTTGCGAGCGGAAGGCTGGTCTCGGCGTACGACCGCAAGAGGTTGATGGTCGGCGCCGATCTGACCCAGTGCGCGGCAATGGTAGCCCTGCTGATCGCTCCTGAGACCTCGCGCGCGGGACTTCTGTACCTGCTGGCCGTCGTCACCGGCTTCTGCTCGATCCTGTCGGGGGTGGCGCTGCGCACCAGCATCCCGGAGATCGTCGGCAGTGATCTGCGCATGCGAGCCAACGCGCAGCTGTCGACGGGGCGTTCTCTGGCCATGATCGCCGGGTTCGCCTCCGCCGGTGTGGTGGTCGCCCAGTGGGGATACGTCGCCGCCATCTCGCTGGACGCCGTCACGTTCGCGGTGTCGGCCTGCCTGCTGCTCTCGCTGCCGATCCGTACGCGAGCGCAGAAGGAGAAGAGGGAGGAGAGGAGCGGGGAGGAGAGAAGTGAGGACGGCTCGGTGTCCGGGCGGGCGCGGAAGGCAGGCTCGCTCATGCTGCTGTCTGCTGCCCCCGTGCTCGCGGTCATGCTGGTGGTCCGGGCTGCCGACGGCCTCGGCTCCTCGTCGCACAACGTCGCCCTGCCCGTTTACTCCAGCATCCTGGACCCGTCCCACCCGGCCACGTTCGTCAGCCAGTTCTGGGCGACGTGGGCCATCGGCAACATCGTCATGCAGCAGGTGTGCAGCAGGTGGGCCGGGCGCGGCGGACGACAGGGACCCGGGGAACGGGCCTTCGCGATCGGGGCCTGTGTGATGTCTGCCGCGTTCATCGTGGTGTTCGCCGGCCTGCCCACGGGCGTGGCCGTCGCGGCGGCCCTGGTGGCGGGAATGGCCGACGGGCTCACCGAGACCGCCTACGTCACCCGGCTCCAGGCGGCCCCCGACGAGCAGCGCGGCCGGCTCTTCGGCCTGTCCGCGTCGGTCGAGAACACCGGTTTCGGTCTGGGGATGCTGGTCAGCGGCGCACTCCTGGACCGCTTCACACCGTTCCACGTGGTGGGCCTGCTGCACGGACTGGCGATCGTGCTGTGCGTCGGGCTCTTCATCGTTCTGGTGCGGCACACGCGTCGGTCCGGGTCCGCGCCCCCGGGAGAACAGAGCGCGCCGGCCGTGGGGAGCGAGGCCCGATGACCGTCAGTCGCGATGTTCCCGTGGCCGTCGTCGGGATGTCCTTCCGCTTTCCCGGTGCGAACACGCCGGAGGAGTTCTGGCGCACGATCCACGACGGTACGGACCGCATCCATCGCTTCACCGAGGCCGAACTGGCCGCTGCGGGAGTACCCGAAGAGCAGTACAGCGCCGACGACTTCGTCGGAGCGAGCGGGCTCCTCACCGACATCGCGGGCTTCGACGCGGGCTTCTTCGGGATGAGCGCGCACGAGGCCGAGATCACCGATCCGCAGCACCGGCTGTTCCTCGAATGCGTGCACCACGCCCTGGAGAACGCCGGGTACGCGGGAGGTGCGGAGGGCGCCTCGGAGGGGGCGGATTCCGACGGAGGAGGCCATGAGATCGGTGTCTATGCCAGTACCGGCTACCACCTCTACTCCCTGCAGACCTACCTCCAGAACAACGTCCTCCCGGGCGGCATCGACGACTGGCTCGCCGGAATGCAGGCGACCGTCGGCAACTTCACCGACTTCAACGCCAACCGTGCCGCCTTCCGCCTCGGTCTGACGGGCCCGGCGGTCAACGTGCAGACGGCCTGCTCCAGTTCACTGATGGCGGTGCACCTCGCCGCGCAGGCCGTGGCCGCGGAGGACTGCGCCGTCGCCGTCGCCGGAGCCACCGCCGTCCACGTGCCGCAGGTCCTCGGCTACCCGTACGTGAAGGGCTCCATCCTCTCCAGGAGCGGGCGGCTGCGGCCCTTCGACGCCGCATCGGACGGGACGGTCGGCGGCACGGGTGTGGCAGCCGTGGTACTCAAGCGCCTCGAACGGGCCGTCGCGGACGGTGACCACATCCATGGCGTCATCCGAGGCAGGGGGGTCGTCAACGACGGTGCGGACAAAAGGACGTTCGCAGCGCCCAGCGCGGACGGCCAGCGCAAGACAATCCGGCGCGCCCTGGAGAGGGCGGGCATTGACGCGGGCACCGTCGGCTACCTGGAGACGCACGGGACCGGAACGTACAAGGGCGACCCGATCGAGTTCGAGGGTGCCACCGCCGCGTTCCGCGCGGACACCGATCGCACGGGCTACTGCGCCCTGGGCTCGGTCAAGGCGAACATCGGTCACCTCGACGTATGTTCGGGCCTGGCGGGGATGATCAAGGCTCTGCTCGTGCTGCAGCACGGAGTCATCCCGCCGATGGCGGGCTTCCGCCGCCCCAACCCGGCACTCGACCTCGCGGCGAGCCCGTTCTACATCCCCGAGTCCGCTCGGCCCTGGCCGCGGAGCGACGTACCTCGCAGGGCCTGCGTCAGTTCGTTCGGCATCGGCGGCACGAACGTCCATGTCGTCCTGGAACAGGCCCCCGAGCCCGCGCCGCGCCCCGCCGACGCGTTGCCTCCCCCGGCCGTCCTGACGATCGCGGGCCACACGCCGGCGGCCCTCGCCGACAACGCCCGCGCCCTGCGCGACCACCTGCGTACGCACCCCGGCACGCACCCCGCGGACCTCGTGACGACGCTGGCGCTCGGCCGCGCCCACCGCAGGCACCGCCTAGCGGTACGCGGCGACACCGTGGGCGCGTTCACGAGCGCCCTCGACGCCTGGATCACGGGTCCACGCCCGACGGGAGACGCGGAGGCCGCGGGCGTCGGGTTCCTGTTCACCGGGCAGGGCAGCATCCACCGGGGCGCCGCACGCACCCTCCATGCGCGCTTCCCCGTCGTACGCGAGGTCCTGGACTCCTGCGAGCGGCAGTACGCCGCGCTCACCGGCGGCGACAGCCTCCTCGAACCGCTGCTCTGCGAGGAGTACGAGGGCGGGGCCGAGCCCGCCTGGCCCACCGAAGCCGCACAGCCTGCGCTCTTCGCGTTCCAGTGCGCGCTCGTCCGCCTGTGGCGCGCGGCCAACGTCGTGCCCCACGTGGTGGCCGGGCACAGCGTGGGCGAGTACGCGGCGCTGTACGCGGCCGGGGTGCTGTCCGCCGAGGACGGGCTCCGCCTGACGGCGGAGCGCGGCAGGCTGATGCAGCAGTACTGCGCGCCGGGCGCGATGGTCGCGGTCCCGATCGGGGCACGCGCGGCGCGGGAGCTGGCCACCGAGGTTCCGGGGGTGGAGCTCGCCGTCACCAACGGCGCACGCAGCCAGGTCCTGGCGGGCCCGGCCGACGCCGTGGCACGCCTGAAGGAACTGCTGGCCGAGCGCGACGTCCCGGCCCGTGCGCTTCCGGTGCACCACGCGTTCCATACCGCCCTGATGGATCCCGTCCTCGACGGGCTGCGGGAACTGTTCGCAGGGGTGGAACTCCGGCCGTGCGAGGTGCCGTTCGTCAGCGGCCTGGACGGGCGCACGCGGCCGGCGGGCTGGGTCGCGGACCCGGAGTACTTCGTACGGCAGGCGCGTCAGCCGGTGCAATTCGCTGACGTACTGAGGGAGTTGGGGACATCTCACAGGAGCTTCGGCGCCCTGGTGGAGATCGGACCGCACACAACGCTGAGCGGGCTCGCACGGCGGGAGCTGCCGGGCAAGGCCGCGTATCCGACGCTGCGGCGCGGGGCGGGGCTCGAACCGCTGTGGGACGCGGTGGCGGGCCTGTACCGGGGCGGGGCTCCGGTCGACTGGCGGGTGCTGGCGGAAGGGGCGGGCCGCAGGATCCCCCTGCCCGGATACCGATTCCAGCACAAGGACTACTGGACAGGGCCGGAGAACCACTTCTCCAGGTCCGCACAACCGACAAGGGACGGGTTCGCAGTGGCACAGGACGAGGCAGCGGTCGAGCGCGTGCTCCAGCACATCATCAAGGTCACCGCGAAGCATCTCGGCTACGACACGAACGAGGTGGCCGAGGACGCCAACTTCTTCGATCTCGGCGCCGACTCACTGCAAATGATCGGCGTACTGCGCGAGTTGGAGGAGGAACACCAGGTCAAGGTGTCGATGCGGGAGCTCTTCGAGGAAGCGGGCACGGCGAAGGAGCTGGCGCGGATCATCGCGCGGAAGGCAGGCGGCCCGGAAGTGGCCGCACCGCCCCGGGCGCCCGCCTCATCCGAGCCCGCCGCACGGCCCGTGGCGCCCGCCCCGTCAGTGGCCGCCGTGCCACCCGCCCGCGCGCCGGAGCCGGTGGTCCATGAGCCTTCGTCCGTGGCCCATGAGCCCGTGGCGGTCGACCCGGCGCCCGTACCGGTCGCGGCCTTCACCCCCGCCCCGGTCGAGTACGCCACGCGCCGCGAAGTGGACGATCTCGTACGCCAGGTGCACCAGCTCTCCCAGATGCAGCTCCAACTCATGCGTCACCTCTCGCAGCTGCTGGCCTCGCAGACCGGGGAGGCGGGCCGATGACCGGGACTGACGCCGCCGGCGCATCGGCGGCGGTCGACCAGGATCTCGCCGCGATGACCGAGCTTTCGCAACGCATCTCCCGCCGGATGGGGCCGCCAGTCGCAGAGGAGGAGCAGCCCAGCGTCAGGGCCGCCCAGCACGGGCCGCGCCTGGAAGTCGCCCGCGCGTCCGGCATGGTCCGCGGCGGCGCGTCCGACGCCCAACGGGCGCACCTGGAAGACCTGGTGCGCCGCTACACCGCCAAGACGCCCACCTCGAAGCGGATCGCCCAGCGCTACCGCCGGGTGCTCGCCGACAGCCGCGCGGCCGTCGGGTTCCGCAGCAGCACGAAGGAGATGCTGTACCCCATCGCGGGCCGGCGGGCGCGGGGCTCCCAGCTTGAGGACATCGACGGCAACCGCTACGTCGACATCACCATGGGCTTCGGCGTGCTGCTCTTCGGCCACGAGCCCGCCTTCGTCACCGAGGCGGTCCGCGAGCACCTCTCCCGTGGCGTCCAGCTCGGCCCGCGCAACGTGGAGACCGGCGAAGCCGCCGAGCTGCTCGCCGAGCTGACAGGCCTGGAACGGATCGCCTTCGCCAACTCGGGTACGGAGGCGAACTCCGCCGCCATTCGGCTCGCCCGCGCCGCCACCGGACGCTCTCGCATCATCACCTTCGAGGGCGCCTACCACGGCCATGCCGACAACGTCCTCGGCCGCTCCCCCGGTACCGGGGGCGAGGGACTCACCACCGTTCCCCTGTCCGCGGGGATCCCGCACAACGCCGTCGCCGACCTCCTTGTCCTCCCGTACGGCAGTGACGAGAGTCTCGCTGTCATCGAGCAGCAGGCGGGCGACATCGCGGCGGTCGTCGTCGAGCCGGTGCAGAGCCGTCACCCGTCGCTGCGCCCTGCCGACTTCGTACGGCGGCTGCGCGAACTGACCCGGCGGCACGGCATCGTGCTGTTCTTCGACGAGATGCTGACCGGCTTCCGCCCCGCGCTGCGCGGCGCCCAGGAGCTCTACGGCGTCACTCCCGACCTGGCCACCTACGGCAAGGTGCTCGGCGGCGGATTCCCCATCGGAGCGATTGCCGGGCGCTCCGACATCATGGACGGCATCGACGGCGGGCACTGGAATTACGGGGACGACAGCTACCCGTCGGCCGACACCACGTTCTTTGGCGGCACCTACATCCAGCACCCGGTGTCGATGGTCGCCGCCCGCGCCGTACTGACGCATCTCAAGGAGCACAGCCCTCGGTTGCAGGAGCGGCTGAACGCGCGCACCGACGAGCTGGCCGCGACGCTCAACGCGTTCTTCGAGGCGGAGGGGTTCGCCCTGAGCATGAGCCACTTCGGCTCGCAGTTCCGCTTCGAGCAGCGCGCCGACATGGAGTTGCTCTACCACCACCTCATGCTGCGCGGCGTCCATGTGTGGGAGTGGCGGAACTTCTTCCTGTCCACCGAACACACCGGCAGCGACGTCGAGTTCATCGTGGAAGCGGTCAAGGGGTCACTGCGCGAGCTGCGCGACGGAGGCTTCTTCCGCGGGAGGCCGAGAGTCGCCCCCGCGTCCTCGCCGGAGCCCCGGGCCCAGGCCGTGGCCATGGCCTGGAACAGGGCGGCCACGGCTCGTCGCCCGGAGCCGAAGCCGGAGCCGGAGCCGGAGCCGGAGCAGCAGCCGGAGCAGCAGCCCCCCTCCGGGGCGGCAGCCCAACAGGACGCTCGAACACTGGACTTCGGCGTCTACTTCTTCGGCGACTATCCGCAGGACGAGACGGCCTCCCGGCACGGAAAGTACGACCAGATCCTGGAGACCGCCCGCTTCGCCGACCGCCACGGCTTCCACTCCCTGTGGATTCCCGAACGGCACTTCCACTCCTTCGGCGGCCTGTTCCCCAACCCCGCCGTGCTCGCTGCGGCCCTCGCCCGCGAGACCGACCGCGTCCGCATCAACGCCGGCTCCGTGGTGCTGCCGCTCCATGACCCGATCCGCGTCGCCGAAGAGTGGTCGATGGTCGACAACCTCTCCGGGGGGCGGATCGGCATCGGCTGCGCCAGCGGCTGGCACGCCGACGACTTCGCCTTCTTCCCCGACCGCTTCGGTTCCCACAGGGAGCTGATGTACGAACAGGTGGAGCAGATAAGGAAGTTGTGGCGCGGTGAGCCGGTACGCCGCACCACCGGAGACGGCGAGAGCGACCTGCGGCTGTTCCCCCGCCCCGTCCAGGACACCCCGCCCATGTACACGGCCGTCGTCGGCAACCCCGCGTCCTACGAGCTGGCCGCCCGCCACGGCCTGGGCATCGTCACCAATCTGATGACGCAGAGCCTTGAGCAGCTCCGGGAGAACATCGCGCTCTTCCGCCACACACGCGCCCGGCACGGCCTGGACCCGGACACGGGGCGAGTGGCCGTCCTGCTGCACACCTTCCTCGCCGAGGACCACGTGGAGGCGCGTGCCACGGCGCGCGATCCGCTGTCCCGGTACATGCGCGCCTCCCTGTCCCTGTTCGGGAACGTCGCCAACAGTCTGGGTCACCGGGTCGACCTGTCGGCAATGACCGACGACGATCTGGACGTGGTGTTCGGGCGGGCCTACGACCGTTACTGCGACCAGCGAGCTCTCATCGGCAGCCCCGAAAGCGTGCGGCCCGTCGTGGACGCCGTGCGTGCAGCGGGCGCCGACGAGGTCGTCGCGCTCGTCGACTTCGGCGTCGAGCCCGACGCGATGCGCTCCGGCCTCGTCCATCTCGACGCGCTGCGCCGCGACTGCGCGACCACCCCCGTGGCGACAACGGCCCCCACGGTCGCGGAGACGCCCGGGGCGGGCTCCGCGCCCCTGTTGGTCACGGACACGCCCGTGGCGGACCCCGCTCCCCTGTCCCCCGGCCAGCAGCGGATCTGGTTCCTGGAGCGGATGCTCCCCGGTCGTACCGCCTACAACGAGACCAAGGCGATCGACCTGGAAGGCCCGCTGGACGTCGCCGCGCTGCGGGCCGCCCTGCGCGCCCTGGTCGGACGGCACGAGCAGCTGCGTACGGTGTTCCGGGAAGTGGCGGGCGAGTCAAGGCAGTTCGTACAGCCCGCGGCGGACGTGGACTTCGCGGTCATCGACGGCACGGGCGCCGGGGACGCGGTGACCGACACTCTCCGCGCCGAGAGCGAGCGCCGCTTCGACCTGGCGCGGGGCCCGCTGTTCGTCACGCGCCTCGTCCGACTCGGCGATCGACGACACGTGCTGGTGCTGTCCCTGCACCACATCGTGATGGACGCGGCATCGGCCGCGGTGCTCGCCCGCGACGTGTCCGCCCTGTACCGGGGGGCGTTGCCCGGCGCGCCCGCCGCGAAGCTGCCCGCCCTCACCCGTACGTACGCCGACCATGCCCGTCGGCAGCTCGCTTCCCTCAGCGACGCGAAGACGGCGGAGGACCTCGCCTACTGGAAGAAGACGCTCGCCGGCGACCTGCCCGTCCTGGAGCTGCCCACCGACCGGCCCAGGCCCGCCGTGATGACCTCCAACGGCCGCGCCCTGTTCCGTACGCTCGGCCCTGAACTGTCGGAGCGGGTACGGGCATTGAGCCGCAAGCGGCGCAGCACCCTCTTCATGGCCCTGCTCGCCGGATACGCGGCCGCGCTGCACCGCGTCACCGGTCAGGACGACCTCGTCATCGGCACCCCGATGTCCGACCGCACACCCCCGTACGAGGACGTCGTCGGCTTCTTCGTCAACACTCTGGCACTGCGCATCGACCTCTCCGGCGACCCGGACTTCGGCACGCTCCTGGACCGGGTGCGTGGCGTCGCCCTGGACGCGTACGACCACGCCGACGTGCCGTTCGGGACGGTCGTGCGGGAGCTGGCGCCGGCGCGGGCGCTCGACCGGATTCCGGTCTTCCAGACGCTGGCCGAGTTCGAGACCGGTGACCCCTTCCGGTTCGACCTGCCCGGGGTCCGGGCCACGCCGCTCGACTCGGGTCCCGACAAGGCGCTCACCGACATCAGCGTGTACTTCACCGACCAGGAGGACGGCATCCGTTGCCACCTGGAGTACAACACCGATCTCTTCGACGAGGCGACGGTGGACGCACTCTTCGGGACGTTCCGGGACGTTCTCACCGAGGCGGTGGAGACCGCCACCCCTCTCGCACGTGAAGAGGGCACGGCGATCCCGGATGCGTGGCGGCGGGGGAAGGTCCGGCAACCGACCCGGAGCACCGTCGATTCCCTGGTCTCGCGGTGGGCCGCGGTCGCCCCGGATCGCACCGCGGTGAGCTGTGGTGAAGTCGCTCTCACTTACGGTGAGTTGAACGAACGCGCGGAACGCCTCGCGGCGTCTCTGCGGGCGGAGGGCGAGGCCGGAGTACCGGTCGCCCTGTGGCTGCCGCGTGGCACCGACCTGGTCGTCGCCATGCTCGCGGCTCTCAAGTCGGGCCACGGATACGTTCCGTTGGACCCGGGGCAGGGGTGGGCGCGGGCCGAGGCCATCCTCAAGGAGTGCGGCGCACGGATCCTGGTGAGCGACAGCGGGCGAACGGACACGCCGTCAACGCCGCCGGGCGGGATCGTCGTGGTCGCCGTCGACGCCCAAGCAGCACCCGACCCGCTGCGCGACCCGGCTCCTGCGCCCGATCCGGTGGGCGATCCGCCCCCCGCGCCCGGTCCCGAATCCCTCTGCTTCGTCATCCACACCTCCGGCAGCACCGGTACCCCCAAGGGCGTCGCCGTGCCGCACCGGGCCGTCGTGGACCTGTGCCAGTGGCACCACGAGCGTTTCGGGTTCACCGCGGACGACCGCAGCGCAGCTGTGTGCAGCCAGGGCTTCGACGCCGCAGCCCTGGAGATCTGGCCCGCACTGACCGCGGGAGCGACGGTCGTCGTGGCCGACGAGGCGGTCCGCAGGGACCCGGCCGCGCTGGCCCGCTGGTACGCGGACCTGCGGATCAGCTTCTCCATCCTTCCGACGGCCCTGGGAGAGGCGGTCCTCGCGCTCCCGGCCGCACAACAGCCCCCGCTTCGCCACCTCTTGGTGGGCGGCGACGTGCTGCGCACCCGCCCGCGTCCCGGTGTTCCCTACGAGACGGTGAACGTCTACGGCCCCACCGAGGTGACCGTGCTGTGCACGGTCGAGACGGTGGAACCACAGGCACCGGGCGCCGCGGCGGTCCCGATCCCGATCGGCCGACCGGTGGACAACGTCACGCTGCGGGTGCTCGACGGGCACGGCCGCGAGGTCCCCGTCGGAGAGGTGGGTGAGCTGTACGTCGGCGGCCCCGGTGTGGCCACCGGCTACCTCGGCCGGCCGGACCTGACGGCGGAGCGCTTCGTCCGCGACCCGCTGGGCACCGAGGGGCGGATGTACCGCACCGGCGACCTCGTGCGCTGGAACGAGTCGGGAGCACTGGAGTTCCGTGGGAGGTCCGACGATCAGGTGAAGATACGAGGTTACCGCGTCGAGCCCGAGGAAGTCTCCCGCGCGCTCAACGGCCTGCCGGGGGTCGGCGAAGCGGTCGTCATGACCCGCCGCAACCGGCGGGGCGAGGCTCAGCTCGCCGCCTTCGTGGTCCCCGCGGGGCCGGCCGGACGGCCGCAGGAGTTCGCCGACCGTCTTACGGAGGAGCTGGCCGGAAGGCTGCCTGACCACCTGGTGCCGCATGCCTGGGCTGTGCTGCCCGCCCTCCCCCTGTCCGCGAACGGCAAGCTGGACCGGGCCGCCCTGCCCGCCGCCTCCGTCGTGACCGCGACTGCCGCTCCCACTCCCGTCCGGGCGACGACGTCGGTGGCCCGCCCGACGGCTGCCCGGGCCGACGAGGTGCGCCTGAGGCGGCTGTGGGCCGAGGAGTTCGAGGTGGACATCGCGGCGATCGGCTCCGACGCCTCCTTCTTCGACCTCGGCGGCCACTCGATCACGGCGATCCGGCTGACCAACAGGGTGCGTGAGGCGTTCGGTGTCGAGTACCCCATCGCGCGCTTCTACGCGGAGCCCACGCTTAACGCCATGGCGACGTACCTCGCCGGTGGTGGCGCTCTCGGGGGCGCCGACGATCCTGACGGCGCCCCCAGGGACAGCAGGAATACGGGCAGGGAGGCCCGGGAAACCGACAGGGCGACGGTCGGCCGCGCACCGGCCACCGTCCAGCAGAGCACCTTCATCGGCCGCCACCAGTCACACCCCCGTCCGCAGGTCTACAACGTGGCCATGCGCCTCACCTTCACGGGCACGCTGGACGTACCGGCTCTGCGCACCGCACTGACCGGACTCGTTTCGCGCCACGAGGCGTTGCGCACGCGCTTCGTACAGGACGACGAGGGCGAGTGGTGGCAGGAGGCGTTGCGGCCCAGGCCGGTGGAGCTGCCGGAGGAGGATTTGGCTGCGGAGCCGGACCCGGAGACCGAGGCGGCACGCGTGGCAGCGGAGACGGCCGCGGCCCCATTCGACATCCGGGCCGAGCTCGCCCCGGTGTTCCGCCTGCTGCGCACGGGCAGTGACCGTTGGGAGCTGCTCTTCGTCCTGCACCACGCCGCCTGCGACGGATGGTCGGTCAGTGTCCTGCTGCGCGAACTGGCAGCGCTGTACCGGGCTGCGGCCACCGGCGTACCGCACGGCCTCTCGGAGCGCGTACCGCAGCCGAGCGAGTACGCGCGGTGGCAGCGCGAACGGAGCCGCACGCAGGACAAGGGCCGTCTGATCGACTACTGGGCGAGGGAGTTGAAGGGCGCCCCGTTCGGCTCGTCGCTGCCCCTGGACCGGCCCCGCCCGAAGGAGCCCACAGGAAGGGGCGACGTCGTGCTGTTCACGGTGGGGCGCAGAACGCGTGCCGACCTGGAAGAACTGGCGCGACGGCGCCGCACGACGCCCTTCGTGGTGACGGCCGCCGCCCTGGCCACGCTGCTGTCCGGACTGACCGGCGAGCCGGACGTCGTCCTCGGCATCTCCCACGCCAATCGCGAGCGGCGGGAGTTCGAGGCACTGGCGGCCTGCACGGTCTCGTCGTTCACGCTGCGGGTCCGCGGCGAGGCCGAGTCGTTCGGCGCGCTCGTGGACCAGGTGGCACGCAGCACGGTCGAGGCGATGGACCACGCCGCACCGATCCGCGCGATGGCCGCCGAACTGAGTGCCGCGTGGGGCACAGAGGTACCTGACAAGCTGCCGTTCGGTTTCCAGTACCAGAGCTCTCTGGAGACGGACATTGAACTGCCGGGCGTGACCACGGCTGTCGAGGACGTCGTGGTCCCCGGCGCACGCTCCGAGTTCAACTTCGGCCTGGTCCCCACGGGCGACGTGCTGTCCGGCTACGTGGAGTACTCGACCGACCTGTGGGACCGCACCACGGTCGAGGCGTGGACCACCGCGTACGTCGGCCTCCTGGGCAGGGAAACCGCAGCCGCCCTGGGCGAGGACGTCTGAGGAGAGAGGGGGCGATCGCGGATCCCGGCGACGGACAAGGCCGCAGAGCGACCTCGTCAAGGTCCGGACCGGGAGCGGGCCAACTCCGCTCCCCACCGCGAGCATTCATTCTTCTCCGCAGGTCAGGAAGCTAGGAATCCGTGTACCACCAGCAGACGAAGAACCTCCTGGTGTCGTACTCGCCGAAGAAGCCGGGCTTCTTCTAGACACAGAAGAAGGGTGCCTGACCAGGGGTTTTCCCTGCCGGGCACCCTTCGGGGCGTACGACTAAGAGATCATCTCATCTGGCTAGCCCGGTGAAGTGTTGGTCGTGGTGGGGATCGTTGAGCGGCTGGTGCCGGACGAGTTGTGGGAGTTGTTCCAGCTGGTGGTGCCGGAGGCTCCGTCGCGGCCGCAAGGCGGTGGCCGACGTCGGCATGGTGACCGGGAGGCGCTCGCCCGGGTGCTGCGGCGCGACGACGTCATCGCCATTCCCAGAGCTTCGACGGTGGCGCACGTGGAGGACAACCACGCCGCCCTCGGCATCAGCCTCACCGACGAGGACCTCAAGGCACTGGATGCCGCGTTCCGCGCGCCCGTACGCAAGGAGCCCCCGGAAATCCTGTGCAGGGGTGCGGGAGGCGGCGTCCTGCGCATTCCCGGGCCCGTCGAGGCCCGGCTCGTCCCGGCCGTCGCTCTCCCGGGGCGGCTACTTGATGGCCAGGGGGTTGATCGGCGAGCCCACCGCGCGGGTGAACTTCAGTGGTGATCCCGCGTAGAGGAATTCGTAGACGCCGTCTGCCGCGCAGGACGCCGCCAGGGCTTCCAGGTCCAGGATCTCCGCCAGCGTGACGCCCATGTCCCGGATCAGCACCATGTGCAGTTCGAACATGCCCGCCTTGTTCTCGCCCGGCACCACCTCGATCGCGTGGTTGTCGGCGCCGACCACCGCGACGTCCCGGTCCCGCAGCCACTCGGCGCAGGCCAGGCCGAGACCGGGTTCGGTGTCCATGAACGCCGTCGCGTCTCGGTCGGAGGTGAACTTCCGCCACCAGCCGGTGCGCAGCAACAGGATGTCACCGGGGCCCACCGTGACGCCGTGGGCCCGTTCGGCCTCCTCCAGGTCGGCCGGGGAGATGAGGTGGCCCCCGGGCAGCCAGTCGACGCCGTTCAGGCCTGCGATGTCGAGCAGCACACCGCGGCCGGTGATGCCGTTGGCCTGGGTGTGGATGCCGCAGCGCTGAGCGCCCTTGCTCGTCACGTCCCGGCTGGGGTGACCGTTGTAGAGCCGGCCGTCGTAGTGGATGTGGGACAGCGCGTCGTACTGGCTGCCGGCCTGCAGCGGCATGAAGACGTAGTCGTCCGCCCAGGTCAGGCCGCCCGGCAGTTCCTGCTCCTGACCGTTCTCGGACATCAGCCGGATCGGGTTGACGCGGAACCCGCCGGGTTGCGGGCCGTCGGAGTCGAGGGGGATCCCGAGGTCGAACACCTCGCCGGTACGGACCAGCTTCGCCGCCTCGACGATGCGGGCGGGGGTGATCAGGTTGGTGGTGCCGCGTTCGTCGTCGGCGCCCCAGCGGCCCCAGTTGCTCAGCCGGGCGCCCAGGGCCCGTACGTCGGGCACCTCCGGGTCGGCGGGGGGTTCGGTGGCGGCGGTGACGGGATCAGTCATGAGCAGGCCTTTCAGCTGTGGGCAGTTCAGTGGTGCGGAGCCCCGGTGGAACGGATCACTTCATGCCGGCCAGGTCGATTCCCCGTGTCTCGCGCATCGTCAGTGCAGCGACCGCGCTCAGCAGGCACAGCACGGTGGCGTACAGGGTGAAGATCCAGGACAGGCCGGCGTTCTCCAGCAGTTGGCCGAGATAGGGTGCGCTGCCGCCGAACACCGTGTTCGCCAGGGAGGTCGCGATGCCTATGCCCTTGCTGCGGAAACTCGTCGGCAGCATCTCCGAGACCAGGGCCGGGTAGATGGCGGCCATCATGGCCCACAGCAGTACGGCGGACAGTTCCGAGGCGAACAGTGTCTCCGGCTCGGCGCCGACCATCAGCGTGATCGGGAAGGCGAACACCGCACAGCCCAGCGCATAGCCGAGCGCCAGGGGTCTGCGCCCGTACCGGTCGGAGAGGCGGCCCCAGAGCGGCAGGCTCAGGAGCCCGATGAACTGGGCCGCGAATCCCGCCGTGAAGGCCTCGTTGGCGGGCATCCCGTGCCGGCTCACGGCGTTGCCGGCGCCGAAGACGATCCAGGAGTAGTACATGACCCCGATGCTGGCGGTGATGATCACTATGCGGAGTCCGGCGCCGATCAGTCTGCGCCGGGGCCAGGCCGCCCGCTCGGCCGCCGCCGTGCCGCCGCCGTCCGCGGACTGTTGTTCCTCGAACACGTCGCTCTCCACTGCGGTGCGCCGCAGGTGGAGGGCGAACACGCCGAGCAGCCCGCCGACCACGAAGGGGACCCGCCACCCCCACGAGGCGAGGGCTTCGGTGGGGAGCACGGCCGTCAGGACCGCGCCCAGGCCGGTGGCCAGCAGGGTGCCCGCGGAGACACCGGTGAAGACCGAGCTCGACCACAGGCCGCGCCGGGCGGGTGGGGCCAGTTCCGACACGTACGCGAAGGCGGCTGCGGACTCGCCGCCGTGCCCGAGCCCTTGGGCGAGCCGGGCGAGGAGCAGGAGCACCGAGGACCAGACGCCGATGCTGTCGTAACCCGGTGTCAGGCCGACGACCAGGCTGCTGGCCGCCGTCAGCAGCATCGTGGCGACGAGCACCGCCCGTCGCCCGATCCGGTCGGCCAGCGCGCCGAACAGCACGCCGCCGAGCGGGCGGGTCACGAAGCCGACCGCGAACACGGCGAACGTGCTCAGCAGCGCCGACAGCGGATCGGACTTGTCGAAGAGGGCCGACGCGAGGAACGTGGCGAAGACCGCGTAGACGTTCCAGTCGTACCACTCCAGGGCGTTGCCCACGACGCTGGCGACGAGCGACCTGCGCACCGCCCGGGGCGGGGAGTGCCGGTCGCGGACGCGGAGAGCCCCGGACTTCTTCGGGGTCACTTCAGCCCCGGGGGGTTCACGAGCGACCTGTCGATCATCGCCGATTCGAGCCCCCACTTCTTCATGATCTGCTGGTAGACGCCGCTTTCCATGAGTTCCTGGGTGGCGAGCTGCAGGGGCTTGGTGAGCGGGGATCCGGCCTTCAGCAGGAAGCCGATGTGCTCGTTGTAGATCTTGTTGACGTAGGTGAGCCGGTGCGGCTGGCGTTCGGCGGCGTACTGGAGGAACACGCTGGACAGGACCAGGACGTCCATCTTGTTCTGGGACAGCGCCAGCATGCTGTCGGCGGTGCCCCGGTACACGGAGACGCGGTAGCTGTCCTTGCCCTTCGCCGCGCACTTCGAGGCGTTGTTGTGCAGCAGCTCCTCGAAGCTGGTTCCCGCGTTGGTGCCGACCCGCAGCCCGCAGAGGTCCGACACCTCGCGGACGGGCGGCTGTTTGCGCTGGGCCCGTACCAGGAAACCGAATCCGTCGTCGTAGTACGTGACGAAGTCGGCCTGCTTCTTGCGTTCCTCGGTCACTCCGAAGTTGCCCTGCCCGATGTCGTAGCGCCCGGACCTGATCGCCGGGATGATCTGGTCGAAGGTGGCGTCCTCGCTCTCCATCCGGACGCCCAGCACCTTGCCCACGGCCTTCTGCAGGTCGATCTCGACGCCGACCAGTTCCTTGGTGTCCTCCGTGTAGTAGCGGACGGGTGCGCTGCCCTTGGCCGCGGTCGCGACCTTGATGCGGCCCGACGCGCGAACGGCCGCGGGGAGCTGCGCCGCGATGGCGTCGACGCGCGACACCTTGGACAGCACGTCCTGCGAGGGGTCGATCTCGCCGGGCAGCTGTGCCCCGGAGGTGCCGCACGCGGTCGCGGTCAGCAACGCGCACAGGCCCAGGGCCAGTCTCGTACGGGTGCGGGACCTCCAGGAGGGCGGCATGGTCACCTCGCCTCCCGGCCGGCGGGGGTGTGCTCAAGGACCCGGGCGAGGAACTCCCTCGTCCTGGCCTCGCGCGGATCGACGAGTACCTGTTCCGGCGGTCCGCTCTCGACGACCTCACCGGAGTCCAGGAGTACGACCGTGTCGGCGGCCTGCCGGGCGAACGCCATCTCGTGGGTGACGACGACCATGGTCATCCCGCTGGCGGCGAGGTCGCGCATCACGTCCAGGACCTCGCCGACGAGTTCGGGGTCGAGGGCGCTGGTGGGCTCGTCGAAGAGCATCAGTTTGGGCTCCATCGCCAGTGCGCGGGCTATCGCGATGCGCTGTTGCTGGCCGCCGGAGAGGTGGCGCGGGTACGCGTCCTGCCGTCCGGCGAGGCCGACCCGCTCCAGCAGGTCGCCCGCGGTGCGTTCGGCGTCCTGCTGGGACAGTTTCCGCACTGCCGTCGGGGCTTCGACGAGGTTCTCCAGCACCGTCAGGTGCGGGAACAGGTGGAAGCTCTGGAACACCATGCCGATGTCGGCCCTGCGGCGTGCGATGGCGGACTCCTTCAGCTCGTGGAGCTTGCCGTTGCGGCGGCGGTGGCCGATCAGCCGGCCGTCGATCTCCACGGTGCCCGCGTCGATCCGCTCCAGGTGGTTCAGGCAGCGCAGCAAGGTGCTCTTGCCGGAGCCCGAGGGGCCGATGACGCAGGTCACCTCGCCGCGCAGGACGTCCAGGTCGATTCCGTTCAGCACCGGGACGGTGCCGTACCGCTTGGTCAGGCCGCGGACCCGGACCATGGGGACCGCGGCGTCCGTGGGTGTGCCTGGCGCGTTCATCGGGCCGCCTTTCCGGCTGCCCGGCGGACGCTGCCCCGGGCGTAGTGGCGTTCCACGTAGTACTGGACGGCGGACAGCACGCTCGTCACGACGACGTACCAGACCGTGGCCACCATCAGCAGCGGAATGATCTGGTAGTTGCGGTTGTAGATGAGCTGCGTGGCGTAGAGGAGGTCCTCGACGGCGAGCACGCTCACCATGGAGGTTCCCTTGAGCGTGCCGATCAGCATGTTGCCCGCGGCGGGGATGATCGAGCGCATCGCCTGGGGCAGCACGATTTTCCGGAAGGTGCGGAACCTGCTCAGGCCGAGCGCCTGGGACGCCTCCGTCTGGCCGTGCTCCACGGAGAGCAGGCCGCCCCTGATGATCTCCGCGGCGTACGCGGCCTCGTGCAGCGTCAGCCCGATCACCGCGGCCGCCGTGGGCCCGATCAGATTGACCATGTCCAAGGTGTGGAAGGTGGGGCCGCCGAAGGGCAGCCCGAGTGTCAGCGTCGGATACAGCGCGCCGATGTTGAACCAGAACAGCAGCTGCACGAGGAGCGGCGTGGACCGGAACAGCCAGACGTATCCCCAGCTCAGCGATGCCAGCACCGGGTTGCGGGAGAGCCGCATGGTGGCGAGCACGGCGCCCAGCAGGAAGCCGACGACGACGGTCACCGCGGTCAGCCACAGCGTGAGGACGAGGCCGTCCAGCACGCTCTGGGCGGTGAAGTAGCGCCACACCACGGGCCAGTCGAAGTTGCGGTTGGTGACCACCGACCTGATCACCACGAGGAGGACCAGCAGCGCTGCCAGTATCGCGGCCCACCGCCCGTAGTGCCGCAGCGGAACGACCGGTTCCGGGGTCTCCTGGTGCTGTGGTGGGGTGAGTGTGCTCAGTCCGCTCATCGTGGTGTCCTTACGTCCGGCTCGGCCTCGGGCACCGCGGCGTGCCCGGCGCCTGCTGACTGCTGGGGTACGTCGGCGGCACCGGGCCCCTGCTCGGTGGAAGCGCCGCCACCACGGCCGCGGCCGAGCAGCAGGATGACCAGCAGCGCGGCCAGCGAGGTGCCGGCCAGCAGCCACATCGCGGCCTGATCGCCCGCGGAGAAGAGCGAGTCCAGGAGATCGTCGGCCTCCTTGCCGGTGATCGAGCCGTGCTCCTTGAGCAGGACGAGCGCCGCGTCGGGGTTGGTGACGGCCTCCTTGGTCCACGAGCCGGTCTCCACGCCCCGGGCGGTCAGGTTCTCGACCAGGGAGCCCTCGGCGGAGGAGCGGTAGACGGTCATGCCCACGGCGAGGCCGACGGCGCCGCCGAAGTTGTGGAAGGTCCAGGTGGAGCCGACCGCGAGCCCGGCCATCCGGTCGGGCACCGACGAGAGGGCTGCCACCGCGGCCGGGCCCAGGACGAATGCCCAGCCGATGCCCATCAGCGCGAACGAGAGGACGACGAACCCGAGGCTGCTGTCGGGCTTCAGCATCGACTGGCAGAGAGCCGACAGCGCGAAGGCGGCGAAACCGAAGGACAGCAGCGGCCTCGGCCCGACCCGCTCGACGAGCCGCCCCACGAACGGTGAGGCGATCGCCATCGTCGCCGTGGTCGGCAGCATCATCAGCCCGATGGTGAGCTCGCCGTAGTCCCGTACCCAGCTCAGGTACAGCGGCATCAGGAACAGCGCGAGGGTGTAGAAGAACGCCAGCGCGAAGTCCGCCGACAGGGCGCTGACGAACAGCCGGTTGCGGAACAGCTCGAAGCGGACGATCGGGAACTCGGCCTTCCGCTCCACCACGACGAACAGCACCAGGGCGACGACCCCGACGCCGAGCGGTCCGAGCACCTGCCAGGAACCCCATCCGAAGGTGTCGTTGAAGGTCAGCCCGAAGATCAGCCCGGACAGTGCGAGCCCGACGAGGACAAGACCCGGCCAGTCGATCCGTGCGCCGTCCTCGCCGCCGCGCGATTCACGGACGCTGAAGGCGCAGATCAGCAGTGCCACGGCGGTGAGCGGCACATTGATCCAGAACACCCAGTGCCAGTCCAGCCAGCCGACGATGAATCCGCCGAGCATCGGCCCGACCGCGAGGCCGACGCCGTTGACGCCGAACAGCGCGCCGATGGCCCGGCCCCGCTGCTCCTCGGGGAAGGCGTCCGAGACGATGGTGCTGGAGCTGGTGTACAGCACCGCGCAGGCCGCTCCCTGGAGGAAGCGGAAGGCGATCAGCCACTCGATCTCCGTGGCCAGTCCCGCGCCGAGCGAGGCGAGGCCGAACAGCCCGGCTCCGATGTAGAGCACCTTCCGCCTGCCGAACAGGTCGGAGAGCCGGCCGGCCGTCACCATGAACATGGACAGCGCGACGATGAAGATGTTGACGATCAGCTGGAGTTGGGCGACGTCCGCGTCCAGCTCCTGGCGGATGGCCGGTGCGGCCGTGTTCACGATCGTCAGGTCGATACAGCCCAAAAAGCTCAGCGTGCTGACGCCTACCAGCACCCACCACTTCCGGTTGGTCTCAGTGATCACGCCGCCCCATTCCCGCACACGGTTGCTCTCTCGTCTCTCGATGTCGTTGGTTTGCGTGCCGCAGCCCGGTCAGGCCGGCGGCCCGAGCCGGTCCAGCGCCTCGGCGAGGACCGGCCCGATCACCTTCAGCGCCTGCGGCCGCATCAGCTCGCTGTGCGGCCGGGCCACGTCGTGCTGCGCGATGTGTCCGGCGACGTAGGGCTCCCACTCCCGATCGAGCAGCCGGACCTCTGGCGCACCGGCCGTTCCCGGGGCGTCGGTCACCGACCGGAAGAGCAGCAGGTCTCCTGCGTACCTGCTCGGCTCGAACTCCTGCCGCAGCCGGAAGTGGTGCCTGATGACGTCCACGAGGGCGAGGAGTTCGCGCTGCGCGGGCAGGGCGTCGGCGAGTGAGCCGCCCGCCTTGATCGCCTCGGCGACGCCCTCGGGGCCCGTCACTCCTTCCGGCAGTTCCGCCGTGTCCACGCCGACCGCCTCGCACAGCAGGTGCAGCACGTCGCGGTCGATGGGCTCGTGGCCCCGCTCGCGCGGGTACGGTCCGATGTCGACGACGGCGAGGAGGTCCACGCGCTCCCCCGCGTCGTGCAGCTGGGCCGCCATGGTCTGCGCGACGATCCCGCCGAAGGACCAGCCGAGGAGGTGATAGGGCCCGGACGGCTGGAGCATGCGGATCTGCGCGACGTAGTCGGCCGCGATCTCGGCGATCGAGCCGGGACGGATGCCGGGTTCGGCGACACCGCGGGCCTGCAGCGCGTACACCGGTCGGCGCCGGTCGACGTACGGCAGCAGCCCTGCGTAGGACCAGCCGAGGCCGCCCAGTGGATGGACGCAGAAGAGCGGCGGCAGTTCGCCCTTGGCGCGCAGCGGGAACAGCACGTCGAGCCCGCCCCCGTCGTCCTCCGAGCCGACCCGGCGGGCGAGTCCGGCAGGGGTCGGCGCTTCGAACAGTGCGCGCACCCTCAGTTCGGCGCCGAAGGCCGAGCGCACCTTCTCCACCAGCCGGGTGGCCAGCAGGGAGTGCCCGCCGAGGTCGAAGAAGTTGTCCTCCACACCGACCGAGGGCAGGCCGAGCACCTCGGCGAACAGCCCGGTCAGCACCTCCTCCACCGGGGTGCGCGGCCGCCGGGACCCGCTGCCGGCGTGGAACACCGGGGCGGGCAGCGCCTTGCGGTCGACCTTCCCGTTGGCGGTCATCGGCATGGCGTCGAGCACCACCACCGAGGCGGGCACCATGTAGTCGGGCAGCCGCAGCCGGACGAACTCGCGCGCGACCGTGCCCAGTTGCCCGACGTCGCGGGAGGCGGCGGGGTTGTTGCTGAAGGAGGCCGGGTCGCCGACGGGGCGCGGTGCGGTCACGACAACGGGGGAGGACGCAGCGTCCGCCGCAAGGAAGACCGCGTCGAACAGGTCGGCGCCCTCCTGCGACCACAGGGTGGTCACCGGCCGTCCGAGCTGTTCACCCAGCCGGTGCAGGCTTTCCGGCACCACCGTGGCGGGAGCCGCGGAGGCGGACGGTTCCAGGACGTCGCCCCTCGTGTGCCCGGCTTCCAGCGCGCGTACGGTACGGACGTCCGCCGCCAGCCGCCGGTTGGGGACGCCGGTGACCCGTACGGCCGACGGCAGGGTGCGCAGCCGCTGCTCCAACTGCTCGGCGGAGCCCACGTCGTGGCCCCAGCGCAGTACGGGCAGGGACTCGGCGGGCACGGTCCGCGGGGGTGCGGTGTGCAGGACGACGTCGTAGCGGTAGCGGGACAGCTCGTTGTCGTACCAGCCCCGCTTGAGGGCGATGTCGGCGGCGGCGAACTCGGGTGCGTCGTGGCTGAGCGCGGCGAAGAACTCGGGGGCGACCAGCAGTTCGTTCTCCCGCAGGGCGCGCTGTTCGATCGCGTGCCGGGCTTCGGCCGGTGTCGTGGCGCCGCTGAGGCGGTGCAGTTGGGTCGCGCCGTGGAAGGTGCGGGCCAGGTGCAGGTTGCGGACGTCGCCGACGAAGACGGTGCCGCCCGGGGTGAGCAGGGCGGTCACGTTGCGCAGGACTTCGGCGAGGTAGGCGCCGCTGGGGAAGTACTGGACGACGGAGTTCAGCACGACGGTGTCGAAGTGGCCCTGCGGGAGGGCGGAGAGGTCGTCGGCGGGCGCGGTATGCAGCCGTACCCGGTCGCGGAGCGCCGGGTCGGCGGAGACCTTGGCGCCGAGCGCCGCGACGACCTCCTTGGAGAGGTCGGTGCCCCAGTACTCGTCGCACTCCCCCGCCAGGCGGGACAGCAGCAGTCCGCTGCCGACGCCGATCTCCAGGATCCGTCGGGGCCGCAGTTCGCCGATGGCGGTGACGGTGCGGTCGAGCCATTCGGCCATCTCGTCCAGCGGGATGGGCGCCTCGTCGTAGCTGGAGTTCCAGCCGGAGAAGTCCTCGCCGAGGGCTCCTGTGTCGGCCGCCCGGTAGACGTCGTTCCAGATCTGCTCCCAGTCGCCAAGCTGCTGGGCGCGCAGCTCGTCCTCCGCCTCAGTGTCCTTGGCGGGTACGACGTAGCCGATGAGCTGCTGGGCGCCGAGGGCATCGGCGCGCGGTGCGACGACGGCGCGGGCGACTCCGGGGGCGGCGGCGAGTACGGACTCGACCTCGCCGAGCTCGATGCGGAACCCACGGATCTTGACCTGGTCGTCGCCGCGTCCGAGGTACTCAAGCGTCCCCTCGGCGGTCCAGCGCACGAGATCACCGGTGCGGTACATGCGTTCCCCGACACCGAACGGATTCGGCAGGAAGCGTTCAGCGGTGAGCGCGGGACGCCCCAGATAACCGCGGGCCAGACCGGCCCCCGCCAGGAACAGCTCACCGGGAACACCCACCGGCACCGGTGACAGCTCCGCATCCAGCACGAACGCCCGGGTGTTGGGCAGCGGACGCCCGATGGTGACCGGGCTGTCGGGGCGGACCTCGCCGCCCGTGGAGTAGATGGTGGTCTCGGTGGGCCCGTAGAGGTTGCTCAGTCGTACGCCGAGCGCGCACAGGTCCTGGGCGAGCTCGGTGGGCAGCGCCTCGCCGCCGGTCAGCCCGGTCAGTCCGGTCAGGCTGGTGGGCGCCTCGTGCACCAGGGCCTTCCACAGGGACGGGGTGGCCTGCAGATGCGTCACGTCGTGCGAGGCGATCTCCTTCGCGAGCGCCTGCGGGTCCCGTACGGTGTCACGGTCGGCGAGTACGACCGCGGCGCCGCAGGTCAGCGGCAGCAGCAGTTCGACCGTCGCGATGTCGAAGGCGAAGGTGGTGATCGCCAGCCAGCGGTCGTCCGCGTCCAGGGCGAAGCGGTCCGACAGCGCGGCGAGGAGGTTGTCGAGGGCGCCGTGCGGCAGGACCACACCCTTGGGCCGGCCCGTGGAGCCCGAGGTGTAGATGACGTAGGCGGGCTGCTCCGGGTGTACGGCGGGCCGCTCGAAAGCGGTCGTACGGTCCCGGGGCTCCGAGTCCGGTGACGCCAAGGCCGTGGACTCCAGCTCGGTCACGGTGCCCGGCGCGTCCAGCAGGGTCCAGGACGCGCTCAGTTCCTCGAACCGCGCGGCCTGCCCGGTGCTGGAGAGTACGAGTGCGGGCGCCGCGTCGCCCAGCACGTACGCGACGCGCTCGGCCGGGTACTCCGGGTCCACCGGCAGATACGCCCCGCCCGCCTTCAGTACGGCCAGTACCGCGACGAACATGTCGACGGAGCGCGGCAGCACCAGACCGACCACGGACTCCGGGCCCACACCCCGCGAAGCGAGCAGTCGCGCGAGCCGGTCCGATGCGGCGTCCAGCTCCCCGTACGAGACGCACAGGTCGCCGAACACCACCGCGTCCGCGCCGGGGTCGTCGGCCGCGCGGGCGGCGAACCGGTCGGCGATCGTGTCGGGCGGCGGCGCGACCGCCGGCCCGTTCCAGTCGGTCAGCAGCTGCTGCCGTTCCCCGTCGGCGAGCAGGTCGATCCGGTCGAGGGCGAGGTCGGGGGCCTCGACTGCGGCGCGCAGCAGTCGCTCCAGCCGGTCGGCGATCCCCTCGGCGGTCGCCCGGTCGAAGACGTCCAGGTTGAACTCGACGTGTCCTTCGAGGCCCTGGGGGTCGCCGTCCTCGGTGCGGTGCTCGAAGAAGTGCATCACCAGGTCGAACTTGGAGGTGCCGTTGTCGACCAGGAGCGGCGTCACGTCGAGGCCGGGCATGGTCAGCTCGCCGCGGGTGATCTGCCAGGCCAGGCTGACCTGGAAGAGCGGGTGGTGGGCCAGCGAGCGGGTGGGGTTGACGGCCTCCACGACGCGCTCGAAGGGGAGGTCCTGGTGGGCGAAGGCGTCCAGGTCCGTTTCGCGGACCCGTGCCACCAGTTCGCGGAACGAGGGCCGGCCGGAGGTGTCGGCGCGCAGCACCATGGTGTTGACGAAGAAGCCCACGAGGTCGTCCAGGCTCTCGTCCAGCCGGCCGGCGGTGGGCCCGCCGACGGGAATGTCGTCCCCCGCGCCGAGCCGGGAGAGCAGGGCGGCGAGGCCCGCATGTACCACCATGAACAGGCTCGCGTCCGACGCACGGGCCAACTGGGCCAGCTTGTCGTGCAGTTCGGAGTCGAACCGGACGGTGAAGGTCTCGCCCCGGTGGGACATGACGGCGGGGTGCGGCCGGTCGGTGGGCAGGTCGATGCGGTCCGGGAGCCCTGCCAAATGCTTTTGCCAGTAGCCGAGTTGTTGCGAGATCAGGCTGGAGCGGTCCTGGGGGTCGCCGAGCAGTTCGCGCTGCCAGAGCGCGTAGTCGGCGTACTGCACGGGCAGCGGTGGCCAGCCCGGTGCGGCGCCGGCCCGCCTGGCGGTGTAGGCCTCCGCGAGATCGCGCCACAGTTTGCCCATCGACCAGCCGTCGCCGGTGATGTGATGCAGCATCAGCAGAAGCACGTGATGCGGCTCGGGGCCTTCGACCTCGTACAGCCAGCCCCGGACGGGGAGTTCCTCGTCGAGCCGGAAGGCATGCCGGGCGGCCTCGCGCATCCGCGCGTCGAGATCCTCCTCGCGCACCGTCCGGAAGGTCACGTCGGGTCGGGCGTCCTCGCCGGTGCGGATCTCCTGGCGCGGAACGCCGTCCACGTCGGGGAAGACGGTGCGCAGGCTCTCGTGCCGCTCGACGACGTCACCCAGCGCCGCGGTGAGTGCCTGCACATCCAGCGCGCCGGAGAGCCGGATCGCCGAGGAGATGTTGTACGTCGGGGAGGGGCCCTCCACGCGGTACAGGAACCAGAGCCTGGCCTGCGCGAAGGACAGCGGCAGTACGTCGGGGCGGGCTCCGCCGCGCAGCGCGGGCCTCGCGGTCCGTGCCCCGGACAGCCGCCGGGCGAGCGCGGCCACCGTGGGTGCCTCGAAGAGCTCCCTGAGGCCCAGTTCGAGCCCGAAGACGGAGCGGATCCGCGCGGCCAACCGGGTCGCGGACAGTGAGTGGCCGCCCAGGTCGAAGAAGCTCTCCTCGATGCTCACGTCGTCCAGTCCGAGCACCTGTCCGAACAGCCCGGCGACGACTTCTTCCACGGGAGTCCTGGGGCCGCCCGACGGGCCGCCGAACGCCGGGGCGGGCAGGGCACGCCGGTCCAGTTTGCCGTTGGGTGTGAGCGGCAGCCCGTCCAGGACGAGCACCGCGGCGGGCACCATGAATGCGGGCAGTTCGCCGCGCAGCCGGTCGCGCACCGCGGTCGGGTCCACAGTGGTGTTCCCGTCCGGTACGACGTAGCCGGTGAGCTGCTGGGCCCCGAACGCGTCGGCATGGGTCGCGACCGCGGCGCGGGCGACTCCGGGGGCGGCGGCGAGTGCGGTCTCGACCTCGCCGAGCTCGATGCGGAACCCACGGATCTTGACCTGGTCGTCGCCGCGTCCGAGGTACTCAAGCGTCCCCTCGCTGGTCCAGCGCACGAGGTCGCCGGTGCGGTACATGCGTTCCCCGACACCGAACGGATTCGGCAGAAAGCGTTCAGCAGTGAGCGCGGGACGCCCCAGGTAGCCGCGGGCCAGACCCGGCCCCGCCAGGAACAGCTCACCGGGAACACCCACCGGCAGCGGCGACAGCTCCGCATCCAGCACGAACGCCGAGGTGTTGGGCAGCGGACGCCCGATCGGCGGCACCTCCCACGGGTCGTCGCCGCTGAGGGGCTCGCTCATCGTGGCGCACACGGTCGCCTCGGTGGGGCCGTAGATGTTGACGAGCCTGCGGCCCGGAGCCCACTGGGCCACCAGGCTTCTGGTGCTCGGCTCTCCGGCGACGGACAGGGTGAGTCCGGCCGGGAGGCCGTCCTGCGGCATGGCGGCGAGCGCGGTCGGCGGCAGTTTCAGATGCGTCACCCCGTACCGTCGAACCGTCTCGGTCAGGGCCGGCCCTGGCAGCAGCCGCTCCACCGGGGCCACGACCAGCGTCGCCCCCGAGCAGAGGGCCACGAACATGTCGGACACGGACGCGTCGAAGCTCGGCGACGCGAACTGCAGGACCCGGCTCTCCGGGCGGACGCCGAGCCGGTCCGCCTGAGCGCTGATCAGGTTGGGCAGCCCGGCGTGCGGGACGACAACTCCCTTGGGTCGGCCGGACGAGCCCGAGGTGTAGATGACGTACGCGGGATGCTGAGGCTGTATCGCGGGACGTATCGCGGGCCGCGCGGCTGACGCGTCTGCGGGTGCGGAGGCCGGTTCGGGCATCGTCGAGGGGTCGTCCAGCAACAGCCAGCCGCGGGAGCGCGCACCGAACGGCGCGGCCGAACCGGTGGTGGAGAGTACGAGTGCGGGGGCCGCGTCGCCCAGCACGTACGCGACGCGCTCGGCCGGGTACTCCGGGTCCACCGGCAGGTACGCCCCGCCCGCCTTCAGTACGGCGAGCAGCGCGACCACCATGTCGACGGAGCGCGGCAGCACCAGGCCCACAACGGACTCCGGGCCCACCCCACGCGCCGCGAGCAGCTGCGCGAGCCGGTCCGATGCCACGTCCAGCTCCCCGTACGAAACCCGCAGTTCGCCGAAGACCACCGCGTCCGCGTCCGGCGTCCGCAGGGCCTGCGCCGCGAACCGGTCCACCACAGAGGTCTCCGGCACGTGTGCCGTCGGCCCGTTCCATTCGACCAGCAGCCGCTCCCGCTCACCCTCGGCCAGCAGGTCGAGGTCTGCCAGCGTCAGCGACGGCGCGTGCGGAGCGGCGAAGGCGCGGACGACGCGGCGGAGCCGGTCCAGGTGCGCGTCGAGTACGGCGCGTCCCCCTGAGGAGGTCAGCTCGACCACGGTCGGCGCCCCCGCTGCGGGGGACGGCCGGACGACGACGGCCAGATCGGCGCGGTCGCGTCCTGGCACCTGGTGCGCCGTGGCCTCGACCTGCCCGAACCGCAGAGGGGATGCCTCCGGTGCGCTCCGCACGGTGATCCCTGTGAAGTCCCTGGTGCCGCCGCGCAGCGAGAGGTCGCGGGCGATGTCCTCACCGCGGCGACGCTGATGCGCACGGGCCTCGCGGGCCCGCTCGGACACCTGCTGCACGAGGTCGGCGAGGGCGGTGTCGGACCGTACGGACAGCCGGAGCGGCAGCACGTTGGCGACGGGGCCCGGCACGCGGTCGAGAGTGTCGTCGGGGCGGGCGGGCAGCGACAGGCCGACCACGAGGTCGCCGCGACCGGTGAGCCGGTGCAGATAGCCGGCCAGGGCCGCGGTCACCAGGTCGGTGGGGTCCGTGTGCTGAGCGCCGGGTGCCGGGTCGGAGGGATCGGCCTGCCGAGTACCGGAGGTGTCGCCGGGCACTTCGAACGTGCCGGTGTGCCAGAGGTCTTCGGGGTCCGCGTGCTCCTCCGGCAGCCGCACGGGCTCCGGCAGGCCCGCCAGCCGGCTCTGCCAGTAGCGCCGGTCGGCCTCTGCGGCCGGGGAGTTCTGGTACGCGTGGTCGCTGTCGACGAGCGTGCGCAGCGGACCGAACGGCGTGGGCCGCGCGTCGAGACCCGTGAGCCGCGCCGTGTACAGCGCGGCCACCCGGGCGGCGAGGAGCGACATCGCCCGCTCGTCCATGACGAGGCGGTGCGGCCCCTGGTACCAGAGGGTCCTGCCCGTTTCCAGCAGGAGCAACGCGTAGGAGAACAAGGGCTGTTGGGCCGGGTCCAGCGGCCTGTCCAGGTCGGCGCGCATCCAGGCACGGGCCGCGCGGAGCGGATCGGGCTCCGCGCGGAGATCGACGACCGGGAGGGCCCAGTCGCTCTGCTGAGTGATCCACTGCCGGAGCCCGCCGCCGTGGCCGTACTCGCCGGCCTCTCCCGGCCTGTCGCCTCCGGGCTCCCCCTCGCCCGATGCCTCGTCGCCGAACCTCACGTGGAGCGGCTCCGCCTCGGCGACCGCCTCGCGGAGCGCCGACTCGAAGATCCCGATGTCGAGGGAGCCGTGGAGCTCCAGGTACTCGCCGATGCGCAGGCCCTGGCCACCGGGGTTCAGTTGGTGTGCCAGCCACGTCTCGTGCTGGGCGCGCGAAAGCGAGAAACGTGCTTCCTGCGCGTCTTGAGCTGGAATTCGCATTTCCCATCCCTGAAATCACGTGGCGAGGCCGCGCACCGCCGGACCGGCGGCACGAGGGGGTGTGGCGGGGATCCGTGGCTCCGGTCAGCTCCAGTAGACGAGCGGCCGGTCCTCACCGAGGTAGCCGATGAAGCTGCCTATCGTGATGCGGGTGGCGTCGCTCGACGGCCGTACGGCGTGGATCAGCCGCGGGTTCAGGAGCGCCAGGTCTCCCGGTTCGGGCTTCACCACCACGGTGGGCTCGGGGAGTTCGGCGCGGTCGATTCCGTAGGCGCGGTCGCCGACCCGGCGCTGGTACTCCTCCTCGTCGAGCTCGATGTCCCACATTTCGAGCTCGCCGCCCACGTCCGGAATGTCCACATAGATGTTGGTGGACAGCTGTGCCTGCAGACGGGCCTGATAGCCCTCGGGCAGGAACCGCTCCACCCGGTCGCTGTGCGGTACGAGATCCACGTTGTTCCCCTGGAACCGGGCCACGCCGACGAAGCACTTCTCACCGTTCACGCGCATGAGTTCGGCACCGGACGGCCAGCGCTCGTCGAGGGTCAGCCGCAATTCGTCTTCCGGGGAGGCGTAAGGAGCGAAAATTTTCCGCAGCCTGGCCATCGAAGGCTGAGCTTCGTCGTGGTACTTGCGCCGTGTCGCCTCGTCGGTGATCTCGGAATAGGGGAACCCCAGGCGCCAGAAGTCGCTGTCCACAGTGGACTGTTCGCGGGCACGGTAGGAGGAAAGTTCCTCCTGTGCCCGCTTGAGGCTCTCCGGGCTGCAGAAGTCCTTCACCAGGACGGCAAAGTATTCCTTCTTGACCACCGCGAGAATGTGCTCGTGCGAGAAGTCGTCCTTTGTCGTCAGCAGAACCCGATCCATGATTCTCCGCTCCCCTCCGGGACCACCGGTTGAAGTTCCTCCCTCAGTCAATAGGGCGGCACCGTGGCCGGAAAGCGGATCCGGGGTCAACTTCGTGAGAACGCAGTCAGATTGGTCAACTTGACCGGTAGAGCCGCTGGTGAACACCGCTTCCCCGGACACGCATACGAAAATCGGGCACCCGCTCCTTGGGAGCGGGTGCCCGTATCGCTGCTCTTTGTTCGAGACACTTTGTCCGAGGCCGTCTGAACAGGCCGGTTCGCTCAGCCCTCCAGCTGTGCCAGACGAGACACTTCGAGAACCGATCCGAGGAAATCGTCGATCCTGTCCGCGATTTCATGAACGGCCGCAGTGCGGTTCCGGCGGGCCGATTCGTCGCCCTTCTCCCGTGTGCTCCCGCCGTTGCCGCCGGCCGCGTCGCGGCGCAGTTCGGCCGCCGCGTTGCGCAACGTGAGCATGACCATGTTGATCAGCTTGTCCGGCTCCAGGGCGAAGACGGGCTCCAGGATTTCGCGCGCCTCTCCCAGGTCGTCGAGCCGTAACCGGGCCCGCATCAGGTCGACCCTGGCCAGCACGTCCACGGCGTAGAAGCTCTGGCCCGCGGGGAGCCGCCCGGCCCAGTCCAGCGAGGCGGTCAACTCCCGCAGGGCCCACTCGGGTTCGCCCAGCGTCAGCAGGGTGGACCCGGCGAGGTAGCGCTGCCGGTCGTGCTGGAGGGAGAAGAGGCCGATGCAACTGCCGACGGCGTCGCCCTCCCCTGCCTGCTCCCACTCGCGCAGCGCTTCCAGGGCCCGGTCGGTAAAGCCTGCCGCCGCCCACGACCGGGCGGCCATCAGCTTGAGGAAGACATCGAGCCCGTCACTGGAGGGCCAGGTCGTGCCGTCGACGGCACGCTCGGCCGACTCCACGAAGTTCCGTGACCAGTAGGACTGCCTGGACTGCACCACGCGCACCCAGCGCCGGGCCTCGTTGTCGTCCGCGAGATCCGCCAGGTCCCAGGCGGCCAGCGCCTGGTTGTACGCGGCGTTGCCGTCGCCCAGATCGTCCGACATCCAGGCCAGCAGTGCACAGGACTTGGCGCCCAGCGACAGGAGCACGCGCCGCTGTGCCGGCTTCTGCCGTCCCTGGAGCAGCCGTGCCAGCCGGTCGCGCAGCATCACGGCGCGATAGACCAGCGAGCTGGGCGGCACGTGCAGATAGGAACTGGAGATGCTGCTCAGTTCGCGCCTCAGCTGCTCCAGGGTCGAGTCGTCGGCGTTGGTCTCGGAGGCGTCCTGCACCAGCCGGGCCGAGCTGCACGAGTCCTTGAGGAGTGGCGTCAGACCCGGCTCCCGGGGCTCGCGCGACGCGGTGACGACCGGCGCGGCTCCGTTCGGGCGTGACTGTGGCCATACGGAAGCGATGTCGACCGTCTCCTTCAGGTGCTGCGACAGGACCTGGGCAACGGCTTCAGGAATTTCTCGGCGCGGATACGTACCGCGCAGCCAATGATATGGGGCTTTGGCACTGACTGTGCCGTCGCCACAGAGCCGATTGATTTCACGCGCAAGTCGCTCCGGCGACCAATTCAATCGTTCCAGGAAGCCTGCTAATCCTACAGCGCCAGCCATGGGAGAGAACGTCACCCCCGTACATATCCCGATCCGAAATTTCACCGATGACCGTAACACGGCGGGCTGGAATCGTGCCACGAATGTGACGGCAGTGTTTCTTGATGAAACCACCGCAGGTGACGGCCGTGCCAACCGCCCGCCCATGGGCTGCAGCGAACACCCCCGGCGGGGCGGTCGGCTCCGACCACGACTGCGCCACTCCCGTCCCTCAGGCCCTCACTGCCCCCGCAGGCTCAGGGGGCGCATGTCATTCCAGTGCTCTTCTATGTACGTCAGGCATTCCGCTTTCGAACCGGACAATCCTGCCACCTGCCAGCCCTGGGGGACCTCTCGGTCCGCAGGCCAGACCGAATACTGCTCCTCTCCGTTCCGGACGACGGAGTAGGCGCGCTGCTCATCTTCGGACATTCGATGCCTCCGTGACGAATAAGCGGATTCCGGTAGCGCTTCGGCCGCCGGGCGGCCGACATCCTGACAGTGACAGAATGAAGCGGCCGGGGCCACCGGAATTCAGTACCGGACCCTTTTATTCACAGTGCGAAATGAACTGTTGTCGACATCGCAGTAGATCCGGAGTTCGTCGCGCGACAGGGCGCGACAGGGAGCCGGTCCAGGTGCGGCTTCGGGTACGGGTGTCAATCCCCTCGAACTGTGGAGATCTTCTAGGACGGCGTCCTGTGTGGTGAGTCGGACGGGGCGTTTGTAGCAGCAGAGGACTGCGGCGGGACCGAGGAAGGCCAGGTGGCTGGAGGGTTTGCGTTCGTAGCGTGGGCTGAGCCTGCGGTGTCCGGTCAGCCACGACATCGTGCGCTCGATCACCCACCTCCGGCGTCCTCACCGTTCGCTGGAGTCGATGCCCTTGCGGGCGATGCGGACGCCAATGTGCTTGCCCATAACTATTTCCGCAGGTAGGGTATGTCATAGGCTTTGTCCGCATGCAGTCGCCGGGGCTTGAAGTAGCGGCCCCGGTGGGGATCGTGTCGCGTTTGGTGACCGGCGACCATGGGCTTCAGTGCGAGGCTGTCGTGGACGTTCGCGGCGGAGCGGCCGACGACCAGGGGCAGTCCGTTCGCGTCCGACAGGACGTGCATCTTGGAACCCGGCCTGCCCCGGTCCACGGGGCTCGGACCTGTGTGTTCGCCCCCCCCTTTTTTTGCCCGCGCGTGCGCCGAGTCCAGCACCATACGGGAGACATCGATGAGGCCGGCGTCATCGAGGCGGTGCACCACCGCTTCGTGGAGCCGGCCCCAGACACCGGCTCTCGACCAGATCGTGAAGCGGCGGTGCACCGTCGACTTCGCCACCCCGAAACACGGCGGCTCCGTCCAGCTCTGCGGTATCCCGTCCGGCGGAGCGCCTCCGCAGCGAACGGCGCGGCTTTCTGGTGTCCCAGGACGGCAGGCCGGTGACGCTCGTCGCCGCCGTGAAGGTCCTCGGTCCGTACGCCGGTCCCGAGGAACCACGCCTGGCCCCCGCGCGTAAGGCGGCCGAGCAACTGCTGGAGGAGCTGGCGGTACTCCCGGACCGACGACTGGTCGTCGGTCTCGTGACCCCGCGCTTCGGTCAGCTCTCGCAGGTGGACGACGTCGTCCCAGCCGACGATGCCCCTTCCCCGGCGTGGTGGCGTCGTCCCCGAGGTGTGCGCGGAGCTTCGCGAGCGCCATCGGCCGGCCCCGTCCCGTCCGCAGGGCGGGAGGGCGCGCGGGACCGACTGACAGAGCTCACACCCCCTAGCGCAGAGCATCGTCCACCCACGTGCTTTGCCGACCGGTGGCCCCGCGCCCGCGACCGATCCGGCCCTCTTGCGTGCGTCGGCAGTGCCCTTTCGGGCCGCCGGACATGATGATGAGCGGAAGTACGGGGCGAGGTGGCGCGGTGTCGCGGGGAGCGGCCGCCTGAGCACGCGGGAACAATAGGACCGCACACTCCGTCCCTGACTTCCGGCGTGCGTCAACCGTGGAGCCGATGGAACCGGAGCGAAGCGGCACGTCTTCCCCCCCCCCACGAATTGGAAGAGGCACTGCGGTGAACGATGTCCATGCGACACCCCGAGTGGTCTTCGCGAACTTCCTGTCCGATCTCGCGGTGGACCTCGGTGAGAGCGAGGCACTGGCCCACTGGGCCCAGCAGGCACCCCGGAAGATCTGGACCCTGCGGCCGGGAGACGTACTGGTGACGCCCCTGCCGCTCAGCGAGGCGTTCATGACCTACGCCTGTGCGCTTCTGCGCATGCCGCCCGCGTCAGTGACGGTGCTGGACGTACCCCCGGCCGGGGCCGTGCCGCTGGCCCAGGCGGTGCGCGAGGCCGAACTGACCGAGCGCGTGCGGGCGCTCGCCGACGCGCCCGGTACGGTTCTGCTGCCCACCGCCCTGGACGCCTCCGCCATCGGGTTCGCACGAGAGATCGGGGTCACGGTGCACCCGTTCCCGACGGTGGACGCCGCCGGGGCCGCCCTGGAGGTCACCATGCTGCTGAACACCAAAGCGGGATTCCGCGACGTGGCAGGGCAGTTGGGCATGCGGCTGCCCGCCGGGGACGTCTGCCGGCGGGCGGAGACCCCCGCCACCGTGTCCGGCCTCCTGGAGAAGTACCCACGGGTGGTGGTCAAACCCGACCGTTCCGCCGGGGGACACGGACTGCGCTTCGTCGGACGGGAGGACCGGCGGTGGGCCGACGAGCCCCTGGCGGCCGTGGGCGGCGCCGAGGGCCTGTGGGTGGTGGAGGAGTGCCTCGACGTGGCGGCATCGGTCAGCATCCAACTGGAGAACACGGCCGAGGGCACCCGTGCCGTGTTCCACGGGGCGATGCGCACGGTGCAGGGGTCCTTCACGGGCTACCTCTCCCCGCTCCCGCCGCAGTGGGCGCACCTGGCCGACGAGCTGGAGGAGTGGGGGACGAAACTGGGCGGGCACCTGGCACAGTACGGCTACGCCGGGCCCTTCAGCCTGGACGCCCTGGTGACGGAGGACGGACGGCTGTACGCGAGTGAGAGCAACATCCGCCGTACCGCCACCACCACGCCCTACGCCATGGTCACCCGCCTGACGGCGGCGTCGGGCCCCGCGCACCCGACGTGGGCGCTCGGCAAGGGCAGGGCGCGGCACCGCTTCGGACTCCCGGAGGCTCTCGAACGGCTGGCGGCACACCGCCTCGCCTTCGACCCCGCACACGGCGCGGGTGTCGTCCTCTACGCGGACGAGCCCGCGGACGGCCATTCCTGGCGGTACGCGGTGATCGCCCCGCATGCCGCACGCCTCACGGAGCTGGAGGACCGCCTGCCGGGAGCCCTCGGGTTCGTGTCCGTCTGATGGCAGTGGCAGCCCGCACGGACAGGGTGCTCACTCGCACCGCCGGCAACGCGCCAGGGCCGTGCCCCGGAAAGCTGACGGGTCTGAGCGGACGGAGCGGCCTCAGTGGGGCTCCCAGTTGCCCTCGGTGCCCGCGGCAGGTGTGACAGGTGCCCACTGGATGCAGCCGCCGGAGCGCCGCGGGGCGAACTCGCTGTTGCGGGGCGGCGGAAACCTGGAAGCCGTCCGGCACCGTCTGAGCACAGCCGCCGGGGCACGGCGGGCAGAGTGCGCCGGCCTGGGCGGTGGCGGCAGAGCCCAAGAGGAGGACCGCGGTGGCGCTGCTCCCGGCCAGCGGACAAGCGGCCGGTCGAAGAAGTGACCTCATTGTTCGCTCCTCCAGGTTCTTCCGGTTCCCTGACCTTGTGCGGTCAGGAAGCGTGGCAAAGTTTCCAGGCGGCCCCTCAGCGCCTCTGGCGTGGGGGGGGGCGGGGTGCCGGTTGTCGGAATCCGTGTCTCCGTACAAAGGGGAGTCACCGTTGCGATGTCGTATGCGTTTTCCGATACGCCAGCGATACGGCCCCGCTTCTCCCAAAATCCCCCGCTCATACGCCGGCCTTGCGTCTTCCGCGCACGCGGGCCGGATCGCCCCGCCATTGCGTAACGGAAAACCACTGGAGTTGCAGGACGCCGCCCTCGACGGGGCCATCGGTCAGAGATCAGAGAGTGGACATGGCCCAGATGCCGTTCCCCGCCACTCCACGCCCTGACCGAACTGCGAAACCCGGGCGCGGCATCTGTCCCGCCCCTCCGGTGTCCGGCTGCCCGGTGACCTCGGCGTGATTGTGCCTGTCCCTGGCCAATTTCCACTACTTCATGGCGTCTTCGCGCCGAGTTTTTCGTACCGTCCGAGAACGGCGCGCGGCGGGGGCCTCGGCCTTTCATCCGTGATGGAAAGGGGTGAGCTTCCGAATTCCGTCGGGCCGATGTGCGGACGCATGGGCTGTGCGGCAAGACTGACGCCGTTCCCAGCCGACCTCACCCTCACGAAGGGAAAGGTGATTTCCATGCGCATCCTCGCAGGAATGGCCCTTGCTTCCGCTGTCGCCCTGACCGGGCTGACTTTCACTCCCGCCGCGCAGGCCGCCGACAGGAGCGGCGCTCCGCACCCGAGTACCGTGAGCCCCTACGCACCGACCGCGTTGGTCCTCTCGGTCCACCGGGGCATCGCCGAACACGACACCGCCGTGCAGCGGGCCGTGACGTTGTCCTGTCTTCCCGTCGCCGGCACGCATCCGGCCCCCCGGGCGGCCTGCGCCGAACTCAACGCCGTACAGGGCGACTTCGCCGCGCTGAGCGCTCCCGCACCCGGTCGGGCGTGTACCAAGCAGTGGGATCCCGTCACCGTGACCGTTGAGGGAGTCTTACGCGGGGCACGCGTCCACCACGTCGAGACCTTCGGCAACACCTGCCTGAAGGACGCGGCCGAGAGCGCCTTCTACTCCTTCTGACGGTCACCCCTGGCTGCCCGTCTCCACCCCACAGATCTTGGAGCGTCCGCCGCGGACACCGCCGTGGGGTGTCCGAGCCCGTTTGCCGCCCGTCCTCCCCGGCGGGCGGCAAACGCCTCACCGATGACATGTTTCGCTGGACACGGCGGCGGCCGGCTGAAGCCGCCCGGCCGACTTCCTCGCCCCCTCCAGGTCGCGGAACTCGGAGTCGTCGACGGTGTGGCGGGCATCCATCGATGCACGGGTTTCTCCGGGGTCGCCGACGACCGTGTGCAGGCACACCGGCGTCGGCAGCGTCCGCGTCGCTCCCTGCTCCGGGCGGCAAGCCGGGCTCCGGCTTGCCGCCCCTCCTCGCCCGCTGCCCGGTCCGCCTCAGGGCCGCGCCGCGCCCGCCCGGTGCATCCCGGGCAGGTGCACGACGAGGAGCGTGAAGACAGCCAGTGCGACGTTGCGGGCCGCGGCGTCCAGACCGTTCCAGTCGGACGACTGCCACATGGCGAACCACTCGCCGCCGATGGCAAGGAAGCCCATCCCGAAGAGCAGCAGCATCATGACCAGACCCACGGTGCTGGCCGCACGGGCGAGATCGTACGCGTCGCGACGCAGCCCCGCGATCCAGAACCAGGTAGCGGCCAGGAGCACGGAAGCGGTCAGCGTCTCCCAGACGATGACGGTGACGTAGGCGGCATTCTGAACGGCGGGGGATTCGACTGCCCGCCACATCAGGTCAGGGTCCTTGAAGGTGGTGTCCATGCTCAGGACGTGCTGGACGAACTGCTGGTTGGTCCCGAAATCGGTGATGTTCCCGAACGCGACCAGGGACATGTAGAGGGCGACGGCCGCCGTCAGCGCGATCGCCGCGACAGGCGGTGCGCCCAGCCGAAGGAACCAGTTGCGCGGGGCGGCCGGGGCCGTTCCCGGGGAACGGGGCCCGGAGCCGGTGCCGGTCGGTCGGTGGGCCTGTGCCATGCCTGTGTCCTCCCTCGTCGTCCCGCGGGCAGTCGGACCACGGGTCGTGCCTGTCCCTTTTTACGTACGCGGGCCTTCCAGCCGTCCTGCTTGGTGACCACTATCGTGCCTCGGCACAACGGGTGGGTAGGTGAGCGGTCCCGCAGGGCGAGTGGCAAGGGGAGGTCCGGGAGGATGCTACGGCGGACGGACTGCCGGCGGTTGCGGTGCGGTCGTACGTCGCGTTCGCGGAGCACGTCGGACGTCCCGGCACGGAATGTCCTCACAGCGCGCTGCCAGGACGCCCCGGTGAGAACCGACAGCCGGGACAACCCGACCGGCCCGGTGGCAGAGGAGCGCGGCTCCGTCAGACGTCGTGACCCGCAGCGCACCCGCACGGTGCTGTTGGACCTGGTCCTGGAGCTCGTCGCGGACGGCACGCGCGAGCCCGCGCGCAAGCCGATCGCCGAGCGCGCCGGGGTCTCCGAGCGGTCGGCCTTGGTGCACTTCACAGGCGGTCTGTGAGCGGTCCGGGGATCGTGACCGCCGCCTTGTCCGTCCAGTCGTCGGCGGCCTCCAGCAGGGGGGCCTCGGCCGCCAGCATGAGCTCCGGCACGACGACGAGTCGCACCTGCGGGAAGCCCTTGCGGACGGCGCGCACCCGTGCGGCGTACCGGTCCCAGGTGCCTTCGAGGTCGTGCGGGACAGGTGTGGTCTGGAGGGCGGCGACAGTGAGCGTGCGGGTCATGGCGGTGGTTCACTCCTCGGTGACGGTGAGCTGGGTGACGGTGGTGCGTCCGTCGCGGAAGAACGCGCGGAACGCGGGGCGGACGGCGAGGGCGACGGCCACGCCGAGTACGAGAGAGCCGACGCCGAGCAGGAAGACTCCGCCGACACCGGCGACGGACGTCGCCCCGTAGTCGGGGTCGGCCATGTCGTATGCGGCGCGGCCGAAGGCGGCGGACATCATCAGCGCGCCGACGGCCGGGAGAATCCCCTTGAGCATCAATGCGCGCACTGAGTCCCGCAGTTGGCTGCGGAAGTACCAGGCGCAGGCGAGGCCGGTGATCCCGTAGTAGAAGGCGATCAGCAGGCCGAGGCAGAGGATGGCGTCGCCCAGGAAGTCCGCGGACAGCGCGGTCAGGAGGACGAGCACCACCGCGGTCGCGGCCGCCCAGCACACGGTGCCGAAGGCGGGTGTGCCGAAGCGGGGGTGGATGCGGGCGAAGGCGGGCGGGAGCGCGCCGTGGGCCGCCATCGGCTCCGGCCGTCCGTCCGATCAGCCAACCGGACCCGCGGAGCCCGCCCTTTCGACGCGGTGGTCCGTTGGCCGCTCCGGCGCCAGGCGTGAGTGAACAGCCATGCCCGCAGTGCGAGGGGCCCCGCCCCGCACCGGCACGCCGGGGACTCAGGTGGCGGTGCGCTCCCGCAGCGTGCGGTGCCAGGCGGGAGCCGTTTCCTGCGGTTCGGCGGGGGCCGGGTGGCCGCCCCGGGCGAAGAAGTCGGCCAGCGGCAGGATCGCCGCGCCGACGGTCACCGCGTCGGGGCCCAGCGTGCCGAGGCTGACGGTGACCAGGCTCGCCGGGTGGCTGAGGGCGTACGAGGTGGCGTGGGCCCGCACCAGGTCCAAAAAGCGCGCGCCGAGCTGGAGGCCCGCCCAGCCGCCGACGAGGATGCGTTCGGGCTGGAAGAGGTTGATCAGGTCGGAGAACCCCGCACCGAGGTACTCGGCGGTCTCCTCCAGGACGGCGAGCGCCGTGGCGTCGGGGGCGCCGTCCCCGTCCGGCGGATAGGCGGCGGCGATCATCGCGGTGAGCGCGGTCTCCTCGTCGGCGCCCGCCGGGGGCCGCCCGCCCGCCTCCGCCCAGCGGTCCAGGAGCGCTTCGGCCCCCGCGTACGCCTCCAGGCAGCCCAGCGCCCCGCACCGGCACCGGCGGCCCTTGACCCGTACCGTCAGATGCCCCCACTCCAGGCCGCGTCCCGGACTGATCTCGTCGGTGACCACGCAGGCGCCGACGCCCGAGCCGAAGAGCACCACGACCGCGTCCCGCGCGCCGCGTCCCGCGCCGAACCACATCTCGGCCTGGCCGAGGGTCTTGGCCCCGTTGTCGATGAAGTACGGCACAGATGCGGGGAGTTGAACGGTCTCGCGCAGCAGCTTCTCCAGCGGGACGGCGTCCCAGCCGACGGTCTGGCCGTGCACGACCGCGCCGTCCTCGGGGGTGCGGGCGACGATGCCGGGGACGCCGACGCCGACACCCAGGAGGAGTTCGGGGGCGATGGCGGCCCGGGCGAGGACCTCGTCGATGCCGTCGCGGAGGTGGGCGACGACCACGTTGACGTCGTAGCGGTCGGTGCGGTGGGGGCCACCCGCCTCCAACGGCCGCTCCACGCGCGCGAGTTCGGACAGAGCGAGGTCGAACAGCTCGACGCGGACGCGGGTCTCGCCGACGTCGACGCCGATCAGATAGCCGCTGCGGGGGGCGATGCGCAGCAGGATGCGCGGACGCCCGCCCGCGGAGTCCACACTGCCGGCCTCCTCGACCAGGCCGTCGGCGACCAGTTCGGTCACCACGTTGCTGACGGAGCCCGAACTCAGCCCGGTGGCCGGGCCGAGCGAGAACCGACTCATCGGCCCGTCGAAATACAACCGTTGCAGGACCGCGGTGCGGTTCTCCCTGCGCAGGTCACGCACAGTCCGTCCGCCACTGGCCATCGTTCGTCCCCCATGTTCTCGAAACCTGACCGCAACATACCTCTGCCACAGCCCTTGACGCGACATTCCCTTGAGGTTTAACTCACACCATAAATTAAGCCATGAGGGGCTTCGGGAAGTGAACGCGGAACGTTCATCTCCCTTCCCGCTCAGGCGACTTCAGCCTCTTCGAAAGGCCCTGGAGCCATGCCCAGAATCAGAGCCGCACGAGTGGCGGCCGTCGGTGCCGTCACGCTCTCCCTCGTCCTGTCCGCGGCGGCCTGCGGCGGCGGAACGAACGGCGGCGGATCCAACGAGCGGCCCAAGACACTCACCTACTGGGCCTCCAACCAGGGCGCGAGCATCGAGGTCGACAAGAAGGTCCTGCAGCCCGAGCTCGACAAGTTCGAGAAGCAGACCGGCATCAAGGTCAAGCTGGAGGTCGTCCCCTGGGCCGACCTGCTCAACCGCATCCTGACCGCGACGACGTCCGGCCAGGGCCCGGACGTCCTGAACATCGGCAACACCTGGTCGGCCTCCCTCCAGGCCAGTGGCGCGCTGCTCGACTGGGACGACGCCGCCTTCCAGAAGATCGGCGGCAAGGACCGCTACGTCGACTCCGCGCTCGGTTCCACCGGCGCCCCGGGCAAGCCGCCGGCCGCGGTGCCGCTGTACTCGATGGCGTACGCGCTCTACTACCACAAGAGGCTGTTCCAGGAGGCGGGCATCGCCAAGCCGCCCACCACCTGGGCCGAGGTGACCGCAGCGGGCAAGAAGCTGAAGGCCAAGGGCAGGAACGGCATCGGCGTGGAGGGCTCCAACCTCTCCAACAACATCCACCAGGTCTTCGTCCTCGGCAAGCAGCACGGCGCCGACTTCTTCACCCCCGACGGCAAGGCCGACTTCACCTCCGAGGGCGCGGTCAAGGCCGTCAAGCAGTACGTCGACCTGATGGCCGCCGACAAGATCGTGGCGCCGGGCAACGCCGAGTACGCGCAGAACCAGTCGCTGAGCGACTTCACCAAGGGCAGGACCGGCATGGTGCTGTGGCAGACCGCCGCCGCCACCTTCAAGGCCCAGGGAATGGCCGACGACGCGTACGGCGTGGTCCCCGCGCCCGTCCAGTCCGGCGCCCCGGGCACGGGCAAGAACGTGAACTCCATGGTCGCGGGCATCAATATGGCCGTCTTCAAGAACACCAGGAACACCGAAGGCGCGCTGAAGTTCGTGAAGTTCATGGGCAGCGACGAGGAGCAGAGGATCCTCAACAAGGCGTACGGCTCCATCCCGCCGGTGAAGACCGCGCAGGAGGACCCCGCGTTCAACGGGCCCGCCACCGCCCCGCTGCGCCAGACCCTCGCCACCAGCGCGGCGGCCCTGCCGCAGGTGCCGGAGGAGTCCCAGTTCGAGACGGTCGTCGGCACCGCCGTCAAGGAGCTGTTCGCGGAAGCGGCGGCCGGACGTCCGGTGACCGGGGCCTCGGTGAGGGCGAAGCTCGACAAGGCCCAGCAGCAGATGCCGAAGAAGTGAGTGCGGAACCCTCATGACCACTACCGCTGCCCCCCGGGCAGACGAGCGGGCGGTCCGCGAGGGCGGGAGCACGTCCGGAGCGCCGGCGCCCCGTGCGCCGCGCTTCGGACGGCTCCGCCGGATCGGACTGCCGTACCTGCTGCTGCTCCCCGCTCTGCTGCTGGAACTCCTGGTGCACCTGGTGCCGATGGTGATCGGCATCGTCGTGAGCTTCAAGGAGCTCACGCAGTTCTACATACGCGACTGGGGCACCGCCCCCTGGGCCGGACTCGACAACTACGGCGTCTCGGTCGACTTCGACGCTCCCGTCGGCAAGGCGCTGCTCGCCTCCTTCGTCACCACCTGCCTGTTCACCGTCCTGTCGGTCGGCCTGTGCTGGCTGCTGGGCGTGACGGCCGCGATCTTCCTCCAGGAGGACTTCCGGGGGCGCGGGCTGCTCCGCACGATCTTCCTGGTGCCCTACGCCCTGCCCGTGTACGCGGCCGTCATCACCTGGGCGTTCATGTTCCAGCGGGACAACGGGCTGGTCAACGGCGTGCTGAGCGATCTGGGCCTCACCGACGGCAGCTCGTTCTGGCTGATCGGCGACAACGCCTTCGTCACCCTGCTCGTGGTGTCGGTGTGGAAGGGCTGGCCGTTCGCCTTCCTGATGCTGATGGCCGGGCTCCAGAACATCCCGCGCGACCTGTACGAGGCCGCCGCGCTGGACGGGGCCGGGATCTGGCAGCAGATCCGGAAGATCACGATGCCCTCGCTGGCACCCGTCAACCAGGTCCTCGTCCTGGTCCTGTTCCTGTGGACCTTCAACGACTTCAACACGCCGTTCGTGCTGTTCGGGAAGGCCGCGCCCGAGTCGGCCGACCTGATCTCGCTGCACATCTACCAGTCCTCCTTCCAGACCTGGAACTTCGGCTTCGGCTCGGCCATGTCGGTCCTGCTGCTGCTGTTCCTGCTGGTCGTGACCGGTGTCTACCTGGCGATCACCTCCCGGGGCTCCCGAGGCTCCCGAGGAAGGAAGGTCTGAGATGCCCGGACCCACGCCGCGCTCCCCGATGGCGGCCCCGCGCTCGTTCCTGTGGAGCCGCAGGATCTTCCTGGCCCTGCTCACCGGTTTCGTGCTGCTCCCCGTCTTCGTGATGGTCTCCAGCTCGCTGAAGCCGCTGGCCGACGTGACGGGGAGGTTCCAGTGGATCCCCTCCTCGCTCACCGTCCGCCCCTACCTCGACATCTGGAAGACCGTCCCGCTCGCCGACTACTTCGTGAACTCCCTGATCGTGGCGGGCGCGGCGACGGTCTGCTCGGTGGTCATCGCGGTCTTCGCGGCGTACGCGGTCAGCCGGTACGACTTCCGCGGCAAGCGCGCCTTCACCGTGACGGTGCTCTCCACCCAGATGTTCCCCGGCATCCTGTTCCTGCTGCCGCTGTTCCTCATCTACGTCAACATCGGCAACGCCACCGGCATCGCCCTCTTCGGCTCGCGCATCGGCCTGATCGTCACGTATCTGACCTTCTCGCTGCCGTTCTCGATCTGGATGCTCATCGGGTACTTCGATTCGGTGCCCCGGGACCTGGACGAGGCGGCGAAGGTCGACGGCTGCGGGCCGGTCGGCGCGCTGTTCCGCGTGATCGTGCCGGCCGCGCTGCCGGGCATCGTGGCGGTGGCGGTGTACGCCTTCATGACGGCCTGGGGCGAGGTGCTCTTCGCCTCGGTGATGACCAACGACACCACCCGCACCCTCGCGGTCGGGCTCCAGGGCTACGCCACTCAGAACGACGTGTACTGGAACCAGGTCATGGCCGCCTCCCTCGTGGTGAGCATCCCCGTGGTGGCCGGCTTCCTGCTCCTCCAGCGCTATCTGGTCGCCGGCCTCACGGCCGGTGCGGTCAAATAACTCCCTTCTTTTCCAGACTTTGTGACGGTACGTCAGACCCGGCTGCCCGTGTACGCACGCGCGCCCGTCCGTGCCTCCCCGCCCACCGAAAGGTCCTCCGTGTCCGCATCGCCCGACCTCTCCGCCTTCCCGAAGGGCTTCTCCTGGGGAGCCTCCACCGCCGCCTACCAGATCGAGGGCGCCGTCGCCGAGGACGGCCGCTCCCCCTCCATCTGGGACACCTTCTCCCACACGCCCGGCAAGGTCGCGGGCGGCGACACCGGCGACGTGGCCTGCGACCACTACCACCGGTGGCCCGAGGACATCGCCCTGATGAAGGAACTGGGTCTCGACACCTACCGGATGTCGGTGGCCTGGCCGCGCGTGGTGCCCGGCGGCGACGGCCCCGTCAACGCGAAGGGGATCGACTTCTACGACCGGCTGACCGACGGACTCCTGGAGGCGGGGATCAGGCCCTCGGTCACCCTGTACCACTGGGACCTGCCGCAGGTCCTCCAGGAACGCGGCGGCTGGACGGTCCGCGAGACCGCCGAGCACCTCGCCTCGTACGCGAGCGCGGTCGCCGGGCGGCTCGGCGACCGGGTCTCCCAGTGGGCCACCCTCAACGAGCCGCTGTGCTCGGCGTGGATCGGGCACCTGGACGGCGTGATGGCCCCCGGGCTCACCGACCTCACCGCCGCCGTCCGCGCCTCGTACCACCTGCTGCTCGGCCACGGCCTCACCGCGCAGGCGGTACGGGCGGCCGTGCCCGGCGCGCGGATCGGCCTGGTCACCAACCACTCCCCCGTCGAACCCGCGAGCACCCGCCCCGAGGACCTGGCGGCGGCCCGCCGGATGGACGGGCACATCAACCGCTGGTTCCTCGACCCGGTCCACGGGCGCGGCTTCCCGACGGACATGCGCGAGCTGTACGGCGTGGAACTCCCGGAACGACAGGGGGACTTGGACATCATCGCGACCCCCCTCGACTGGCACGGGGTCAACTACTACTTCCCCGTCACGGTCGAGGACGACCCCGGCGGGCCGATCCACGCCCGCGAGATCAGGCTGCCCGACGTGCCGCGCTCCGGCATGGACTGGCCGATCGACGCGGGCGGCCTGGAGACGCTGCTGATGCGCCTCACCGACGACTACGGGGTGCGCGAGCTGTACGTCACCGAGAACGGCTCGGCCTTCCCCGACACGGTGACTCCCGAGGGCGCCGTCGAGGACCCGGAGCGCACCCGCTACCTGGAGGAGCACCTGGCGGCCTGCGCCAGCGCCCTGCGCAAGGGCGCGCCGCTCGCCGGGTACTACGCGTGGTCGCTGCTGGACAACTTCGAGTGGGCGTACGGCTACGCCAAGCGCTTCGGTCTGATCCACGTCGACTACGAGACCCAGCGGCGCACGGTCAAGGCCAGCGGCCGACGTTACGCGGAACTGATCCGCGCCCACCGCGCCGCCACAGCCCCCTGACCCACTTCCCCCCTTCCTCCCTGGCCGCCTCGGGCGGCGACGGCCTCCTTGGGCGGCGACGCCACCCTCCAACTCCCTTTCCCCAGCTCCCTTGGGCGGCGGGGCCGTCCTCCCCCGCCGCCTCCCCCGCCCCCTGAAGGCGCCCGGACGACCGGGCCCGCACGGGACCCACAAAGCCACCCACCCCGAGGAACGGCGCCACTCGCACCACCCCACATCACCCGCACGGGAATCCGAGGAGACCCTTCATGCCCGCAGTCGGCACTCCCCCCGCCAGACCCGCGCTCCGGCCACCGGCACCCGCCCTTCACCGCACGCTCGCCGGAATCCTCGCCGGCGCCCTGACCGCAGTCCTGCTCGTCCTCCTCCCCTCCACCCAGGCCTCCGCCGCCCCCGTCCTGCTCTCCCAGGGCAAGCCCGTCACCGCCTCCAGCCAGGAGAGCGGCGGCACCCCCGCCACCGCCGCCGTGGACGGCGACACCGGCACCCGCTGGTCCAGCGCCTTCGCCGACCCCCAGTGGATCCGCGTCGACCTGGGCGCGCCGACGGCCGTCAGCCAGGTCGTCCTGCGCTGGGAGGCCGCGCACGCGAAGTCGTACCGCATCGAGCTGTCGGACAACGGCACCGACTGGACCTCCGCCCACGCCACGGCCAACAGCCCCGGCGGCACCGAGACCCTGAACGTCACCGGCACCGCCCGCTACGTCCGGATGCTCGGCCTGACCCGGGCCACCGGCTACGGCTACTCCCTGTGGGAGTTCCAGGTGTACGGCGGGACCGACGGCGGCCCGACGCTGCCCGGCGGCGGTGACCTCGGTCCGAACGTGCACGTCTTCGACCCCGCCACCCCCGGCATCCAGGCCAAGGTCGACCAGATCTTCAAGGAGCAGGAGTCCGCGCAGTTCGGCACCGGTCGCCACGCCCTGCTCTTCAAGCCCGGCACGTACAGCAACCTCAACGCCCAGATCGGCTTCTACACCCAGATCGCCGGCCTCGGCCTGCGGCCGGGCGACACCACCTTCCACGGCGACGTCACCGTGGACGCGGGCTGGTTCAACGGCAACGCCACGCAGAACTTCTGGCGCTCCGCCGAGAACCTCACCCTCAACCCCGTGAGCGGCACCAACCGCTGGGCGGTCTCCCAGGCCGCCTCCTTCCGCCGCATGCACGTCAAGGGCGGTCTCAACCTCGCGCCCGACGGCTACGGCTGGGCCAGCGGCGGCTACATCGCCGACAGCAAGATCGACGGCCAGGTCGGCAACTACTCGCAGCAGCAGTGGTACACCCGCGACAGCGCCATCGGCGGCTGGTCCAACTCCGTCTGGAACCAGGTCTTCTCCGGTACGCAGGGCGCTCCCGCCACCGGCTTCCCCGAGCCGCGTTACACCACCCTGGACACCACCCCGGTCTCCCGCGAGAAGCCCTTCCTCCACCTCGACGGCAACGAGTACAAGGTCTTCGCCCCCGCCAAGCGCACCAACGCCCGCGGCACCACCTGGGCGAGCGGGACCCCGGCCGGTGAGTCGATCCCGCTGAGCAGGTTCTACGTCGTCAAGCCGGGCGCGACCGCCGCCACCCTCAACCGGGCCGTGGCGCAGGGCCTGCACCTGCTGTTCACCCCGGGCGTCTACCACGTGGACCGGCCCATCGAGATCAACCGGGCCAACACCGTCGTGCTGGGTCTGGGCCTGGCCACGATCATCCCGGACAACGGCGTCACCGCGATGAAGGTCGCCGACGTGGACGGCGTCCGCCTGGCCGGCTTCCTGATCGACGCCGGGCCGGTCAACTCCCCCACCCTGCTGGAGGTCGGCCCGCAGAACGCGTCCGCCGACCACGCGGCCAACCCCACCACCGTGCAGGACGTCTACCTCCGCATCGGCGGGGCCGGTCCCGGCAAGGCCACCACCGGCATGGTGGTCAACAGCGACGACACCGTCGTCGACCACACCTGGATCTGGCGCGCCGACCACGGCGAGGGCGTCGGCTGGGAGACCAACCGGGCCGACTACGGGCTGCGGGTCAACGGCGACGACGTACTGGCCACCGGCCTGTTCGTCGAGCACTTCAACAAGTACGACGTCGAGTGGTACGGCGAGCGCGGCCGGACGATCTTCTTCCAGAACGAGAAGGCGTACGACGCCCCCAACCAGGCCGCGATCCAGAACGGCGCCACCAAGGGCTACGCCGCCTACCGGGTGGACGACTCGGTCGACGTCCACGAGGGCTGGGGCCTGGGCAGCTACTGCTACTACAACGTGGATCCGACGATCCGTCAGGACCACGGGTTCAAGGTGCCGGTGAAGCCCGGCGTGAAGTTCCACAGCCTGCTCACCGTCTCGCTGGGCGGCAACGGCCAGTTCGAGCACGTCGTGAACGACACCGGCGCACCGACTTCGGGAACCTCGACCGTTCCGTCGACGGTCACCTCCTTCCCGTAACGGCCGACTTCGCAACTGCCCGACGCGCAGTACCACTTGACACGCGTCCGGGCGCACCGCCCCTCTCCGGGCCGGGCGCCTCGCCTCCCGCGAGCCCCGGCCCGGAGAGGCCCGACCCGCACCGTCCGACGCCCGGTTCCCGCAGGCCGCCCGCCCCCCATTGCTTGGCAGGTGCATGCCATGCACACGCTTCGGGCTGCCGGGACCCGGTCCCCCTCCCCCTGGAGCGGTCATGACCCGTCCACCCGTCCCCCTCACCCCGCCCCGCGTGCGCGGTCCCGTCGCGCTGATCACCCTCGGGGCACTTCTCGCCTCCTGCGTCACTCTCGCCACCGCGCCCTCCGCCGGGGCGGCCGACACCCTGCTCTCCCAGGGCAGGCCGGCCACCGCCTCCTCCCAGGAGGGTGACGGGCTCGCCGCGGCGGCCGCCGTCGACGGCGACCTCACCGGCACCCGCTGGGCCAGCAAGTGGGCCGACGCCGAATGGCTCCAGGTCGACCTCGGCGCGACCCGCAGCCTCAGCCGGGTGGTGCTGAGCTGGGAGTCCGCGTACGGCAGGTCGTACGCCATCCAGGCCTCCGACGACGGCACCACCTGGCGCACCCTGAAGACCGTCTCCGGCGGCGACGGCGGCACCGACGACCTCGCCGTGACCGGCTCCGGCCGGTACGTGCGCATGCAGGGCGTGGCGCGCTCCGGCGGATACGGCTACTCGCTCTGGGAGTTCCAGGTCCACGGCGGTGACGGAGGGACGAACCCGCCGCCCGGCGGCCCGGTCGAGGTGACCGGCTCGCAGGGCGCCTGGCGGCTCACGGTCGGCGGCCAGCCGTACACCGTCAAGGGCCTGACCTGGGGTCCGTCCGCCGCGGACGCCCCGAAGCACCTGCCCGACGTGAAGTCCATGGGCGTCAACACGATCCGCACCTGGGGCACCGACGGCTCCACCGGGCCGCTCCTCGACAGCGCGGCGGCGCAGGGCCTGCGCGTGGTCAACGGCTTCTGGCTCCAGCCGGGCGGCGGCCCCGGGAGCGGCGGCTGCGTCGACTACGTCACGGACACGGCGTACAAGACGAACGCGCTCAACGAGTTCGCGAAGTGGGTCGACGCGTACAAGAGCCACCCGGCGACGCTGATGTGGAACGTCGGCAACGAGTCGGTGCTCGGGCTCCAGAACTGTTACGGCGGTACGGAATTGGAGGCGCAGCGCAACGCGTACACCTCCTTCGTCAACGACGTCGCCAAGAAGATCCACTCCATCGACCCGGACCACCCGGTGACGTCCACGGACGCGTGGACCGGCGCGTGGCCGTATTACCAGCGCAATGCCCCCGACCTCGACCTGTACTCGATGAACTCCTACGGGAACATGTGCAAGGTCCGCCAGGACTGGATCGATGGCGGCTACACCAAGCCGTACCTCGTCACCGAGACCGGCCCGGCCGGTGAGTGGGAGGTGCCGGACGACGCCAACGGCGTCCCGGACGAGCCCACCGACGTGCAGAAGGCCGAGGGCTACACCAGGGCCTGGGAGTGCGTGACGGGTCATCAGGGCGTGGCGCTGGGCGCGACGATGTTCCACTACGGCACCGAGCACGACTTCGGCGGCGTGTGGTTCAACCTGCTGCCCGACGGGCTGAAACGGCTCTCGTACTACGCGGTGAAGAAGGCGTACACGGGCAGCACGGCCGGAAACAACACGCCGCCCGTGATCAGCGGCATGGCGGTCACGCCCGCGGGTTCGGCCCCCGCCGGGGGCGAGTTCACCGTACGGGCGGACGTGCGCGACCCCGACGGCGACCCGATCACCTACAGGATTTACCTGAGCGGCAACTACGCCACCGGCGACAAACGCCTGGTCGAGGCCCAGTGGCGCTCCACCGGCAACGGCGCCTTCGCCGTCACCGCGCCCGAGAAGCTCGGCGTGTGGAAGGTGTACGTCCAGGCGGAGGACGGACGCGGCAACGCGGGCATCGAGACGAAGTCCGTGAAGGTGGTCGCCCCGCCGGTGGCCGGCACCAACGTGGCGCTGAACAAGCCGACCACCGCCTCCTCCTTCCAGGGTTCGTACGGGGACTGCCCGTGCGCCCCGGCGCTCGCCGTCGACGGCAGGCAGGAGACACGCTGGGCGAGCGACTGGGCCGATCCGCAGTGGATACGGACCGACCTGGGCGCGCCCACCGCGATCCGCACGATCCAACTGGTCTGGGACCCGGCATACGCGAAGGCGTACGAGGTGCAGGTGTCGAACGACGGCACCACCTGGCGCACGGTCCACTCGACCACCACCGGCAACGGTGACATCGACACCATCGCCCTCCGGGAGAGCGCCCGTCACGTCCGGCTCCACCTGACGCAGCGCGGCACCGGTTGGGGCTACTCGCTGCGCGAGTTCGGGATCCACAGCTGACCACCGGGCCCCGCCGCCGTGCGGGGCCCGGCCGCACCGCACGTCCATCCACCCCTTCGACATGGGCGGGAGACCCCATGCGAACACACAGGAAATCCAGGTCACGCGGCCTGTCCTTACTGCTCGTCAGCACGGCGACGGTGGTCGGCGCACTGAGCGTCGCCACGGTCGCCACGGCCTCTCCGGACCAGGGCGCCAAGGTCCCGGCGGCAGCCGCTCCGCACGCGGGACACCACATGGCCCCCTCCACCAGGGCCTCCGGCGACGACCCCGACGGGGACGGCTTCATTCCGGCCGTCCCGCAGGTCACCGGGGTGACACCGTCGGACAGGACGCCGCCGCGCGCGTACTTCCACGAGTTCCAGGCCAACTGCGCGGCCACGCACACCGCGCCGGACGACCCGATCGTCTACCCGGGCCAGTTCGGCAGGTCCCACGACCATACGTTCATGGGCAACACGTCGACGAACGCCGCCAGTACGACCGCGAGCCTCCACGGCGGGGCCACCTCCTGCAGGGCGCCCGCCGACGCGTCCGCGTACTGGATGCCCTCGCTGTACAACGGCGACCAGAAGGTCATGCCGACCGGTCCGCAGACGATCTACTACAAGTCGGGGGTCACCGACTACACCAGTGTGCGCCCCTTCCCGAAGGGGCTGCGGTTCGTCGTCGGCGACCCGATGCAGAGCGCCTCGGAGTTCCGGGCGCACAAGGGCTTCGTCGAGGGCTGGGAATGCGGTGACAGTTTCTTCAACACCGACATTCCGGCGACCTGCCCGAGCCGGCCGGACGTGCAGCTCAACCTGCGGATGCAGGCGCCCAGTTGCTGGGACGGCAAGTACCTCGACACGCCCGACCACAAGAGCCACATGGCGTACCCCGTCGTGAAGCCCGGCACCAACGACAACATGTGCCCGGCCTCGCACCCGGTCGCGCTGCCGATGATCGAGTTCAAGATGGCGTGGCCGGTCAACGGCGACATGAGCAAGGTCAGGCCGGCCAGCGGGCGCGGCTACTCCTTCCACTACGACTTCTTCAACGCGTGGGAGGAGCGCACGCTGAAGGCCCTGGTCGACCACTGTGTCGTCGGCGGTCTCCAGTGCGACGCGCGTGGGTACGACGAGACGCAGCCGCAGAGGGGAGCGGCGCTGAACGCGGATTACCGGCTCCCGTAGCCGCAGGTCCCGGGCCCGGCCGTCCCTCCTGCGCGTACGGGCGGGGGCTGCCGGGCCACGCGGTTCGGGCCGGGCGGTCAAGGGACGGGCCGCGCCTTCTTGGCCCCGGCCAGAGAATCCGGAGCACCCCCGCTCCTGCTCCGCGCCCATGGACATCACCGGAATCGAACCGCGCCGCATCGCCAGGCCCCTCACCCCCCTTCCCTACGACCTCCTTCGGCGTCGAGAGCACCCGCTGCGTGCTGCTCGTGCGCGTCGTCACGCCCGAGGCCGGGGGCTGGGCGGAGTGCGGGGCGATGTCCGAGCCCGCACTACTGCGCGCAGTACACCGACGGCGCACAGGATGTCCTGCGGCACTTCCTGATCCCCGCGCTGCCCCAGGGGGCGCCGGCCGCCGAGGCGGCGGGGCGGACGATGCGGCCGTTCACCGGGCACCGGCCGGTCAAGTCCGTGCTGGGGGCGGCGAACACGTCCCCGCCGCGCCCGGCGGCGGGGCCCCCGGTGATGCGGGCTGGAGGGAAGTCAGGGCTCCGGAGAGGACGGCGAGCAGGAGCCAGGGGAGGTGGGCGGTGGGCATGGGCGGACGGTCCCTTGGTAGTGGGCGTGGGCGGACGGCCCCTTGGTGGTGGTTCGCGGCCGGCGCGGTGGGGTTGCCGGGAGCCGGTGCGGCGGCGTTCGGGCCCGCGTGCGCGCCGACTGGTCTTCCCGGACCGCCGTGCGGGGGGCGGGGGCGGGTGCCGGTCTCCGTACGCACGGGGGAAGTTGAGTACGGGTACTCACGTCCGGGTCTGCCGGGGCGCCCAGGATGAGGGCATCGCCGTTGACCTGGAGGTTCTGTGATGCTCAGCCGTCTTGCCGGTGTTCTCGTGCCCTGCGCCGGACGGTTGTCCGTGAGCGCGGACCCGGGGGCCGAGGTGGTGCCGGGCAGCATCGTGGCCGCCAACCACACCTCACTGGCCGACCCCGCGCTCGTCCTGGCCGCGCTCCGCGGGCTGGGGGTGCGGCCGACCGTGATGGCGGCGGCGGGTCTGTGGCGGGTGCCGGTGCTGGGCCGGGTGCTTGAGGAGGGCGGGCACATTCCGGTGCACCGGCGTTCGCGCCGGGCGGCCGACGCGCTGGACCTGGCGGCCGACGCGCTCGCCGAGGGCCGGGTGGTGCTGATCTACGGGGAGGGCGGCATCCCGGACCGTCCGGACGCGGGCGAGGCCGCGCCGGGGGCCTTCCGCAGCGGACTGGCCCGCCTCGCGGAGCGCACCGGTGCGCCCGTGGTGCCGCTCGGGCAGGCGGGGGCCCGGCGGATCACTTCCGGGAGCGTGGCCAAGCAGCTCGCGGGGCTGGCGACGGCTCCGTTGCGGCGGCCCCGGCTGCACGTCCACGTCGGTGCGGCGATCCGCCCGGCCGGGGACGACCTGGCGGCCCGTACCGCGCACGCCCACGCGGCGGTGACGGCGGCCTGGCGCACGGCGGCGACGCGCATCGCCGGGCTGCCCGTCACGCTCACCGTGTGACCTGCCGGGTCAGCCCGTGCCCGGGGCCTTCCAGGGGCTGGAATGACCCTGGTCAGCCCGTGCTCGGCGGCTTCCGGGTGTCGAGGGCGAAGAGGGTGTCCTTGGCGGCGGTCACGGCCAGGGCGCGCCCGGCGACGGCCGCCCGGGGGCACACGTCCTTCACCGGTGAGGCGTCGGCCCGCGGGTCGGTCGTGCACAGCGGGCGGCCAGCCGGGTGGGTCCCGGCCCGGTGCCTGGGGTGCCGTGGGAGAAGACCTCCAGGCGCGGCCCGGCACCGAACAGCACCTGCCACGGCGTCAGGAGCTGCTCAGCGATGTCGGGACGTCCGGCAGACAGTGCGCGCACGGGCTCGGAGGCGGGCCCCGGCATGCCGTTCGGCCGGTCGGTGCCGTGCGCGACGAACGCGTCGTGCGGCACGACCGGAGGCCCGTCGGTGCGGTGGCCGAGGTCCTCCTGGACGACGGCTGCCTCGACCTCAGCCGCGATCACCTGCCCAGCACCTACCGCGCCATCGCCGGCCTCGTCCCCGACCGCGCCGACAACGGCTGACAACAGGCCGGGGACAAGCCGAACACGCCTCACCCCCTGTTCACGCACCAACTCGTCGGGCGGGGCGCGGCAGGCGGGCACATCCGTGCCCCGGGCGGTCAGCGGGCGTCGACGAGCAGGCGTCCTTCCTCGTGGGTGTGCGTGGCGGCACGGATGCCGTAGGCGGACTCGACCCGGGCCCGTTCGGCCGCGTTGGGGACGGAGTTCTTGCAGCCGGTGCCGGCGCTGGAACCGGACATCAGCTGGGAGCACGGTCCGGGCTTGGTGTCCGGCAGGCCGAGGTTGTGTCCGATTTCGTGGGCGGCGATGCGTGTTTTGTCATGGCCCTGGGCGACCGCCTGGTTGCCGAGTTCCACCCTGGCCCGGCCGCCGGGACGGACCGGTCCCAGTGTGGCCTGCGGCCAGCCGTTGGTGGCGACGATCTGGATCTCGGCGCGGGCGCCCGGGCCGGCCTTCGCCAGCTTGACCTTGCTGGTGTTCGCGTTCCAGGAGGCGACTCCGGCAGCGACGGCGGCTTCCCAGCCACGCGCGAGGCTGTCGTCGTAGTAGAGGGTCGTGACTGCGGAGGCGCCGGTCGGCGCAGCCGTCGCGGGCGCGGGCACGGCGTACGCGGCGGGCACCGCGAGCACGGTGAGGGCTGCGGCGGTGCCGACTGCGGCGAACCACTTCGAGCGGGACATGACGATCCCTTCATCAGGCTGGTCTCAGCCAGGGGGAGGCCCCGGGGGGGGCGGGGGCGCGAGCAGCGGAGGCGACCCCTTGCGGGAGGAGTGCGCCCCCGTCTTGTCAATGCACTGTCAATGCTTCCTGGTGGGGAGTGTGGAGCACCACGTCGGCTGCCGCCAATGCCAGTGGGTCATAACACCCGTGGATGCACCTGATGCCCGGGGAGGGCGGCCGGGGGAGCGTTCTCCGCGCCCGGCGGGGCAGTTCGGCATCGACCCTTCGTTGTCGCAGCGCGCTCACTGGAGGACGGCGAGCGCGGTCACGGATTCCGCTGTCCGTTGTCCGTCACCGTGGCGGGCGGGTACTGTCCGCGGCCAGCCGCGGGGGCGGACGGGTGCTGTCCGCGGCCGGCCGCGGAGGCGGGGCCAAGGCGATCAGGAAGTCCTGGTCGGGGGCGCCGGAGCAGCGGCTGTGGACGACTTCCGCGCCGTCCTGGGTGTCCTGGCCGCGCAGGCCCAGACATTGGCCGGTGACGGCCGGGCGGATACGGAAGCGGGCCGCGGCAGCCGGGCCGAGGAGTTCGAGGCGGAACTGTTGCGCGGGGTCGGTGTCGGCACAGCCGTCACGGGGTTCGATCAGGTCGCGGCCCGGTCCGTCCGTCAGGACGGTGAGACAGCCGATGCCGTGTTTCGGGTGGTGCCACTGGATCTGCACGGCGTTCCCGCTCAGCGGTTCGAGGAACACCTGCGGCAGTGCTTCCTTCGTGCAGAGGCGCTGGGCGGCGACCGCGGTGGCGTACCGGCCGCTGCGGTCCCGGCCCTCGGTGAGGCAGAGCTCGGGCGTGCGGGCGGGGTGGATCCGCGCCCAACTGCCCACGGCCGGCATGCGCAGTCCGGCGACCGCCGTCTCGGGCAGGGTGCCCGGGGTCGGGGAAGCGTGCAGCAGGCTGGTGACGCCCAGGGTGCCGACGACGCCGATCCCGGCGGCACCGAGCAGTCCGGCGGCCCGGCGCCAGCGCGGAATCCGTGCGGGGGCGCCCGCGGGCGGGGCGGCGGGGCTGTCGTCGCTGTCGGCCGTGGCCGACGCCGGGCCGGTGGTGGCGATGCGCCGGCGTGCCTCGCGCCACTCGCGTACGTCCTCGTCACTCAGTCCGCACGCGCGGGTGAAGGCGTCGACGAACTGTTCGCGGGGCAGGGTGACGCGGCCGAGGGTGGTCGCGATGGTGCTGGCCGGAAGGGTGTCGGAGCGTGCGCCCGCCCTGGCCTCAAGCTGACGGTAGGTCAGCCCGCTCCAGAGCCGCAGCGCGCGGAGGGAGGCGGTGAACTCGGCGGGAGTCCCGGTCCGTGCGGGCTGCGGTGCTTCCGCCGACGGGTCGTCACAGCCGTCCCCCTTCTGCTCCATCACCGCAGCATGACCCACTGGTTGCTCAGGTGCAGGGCCCAAATCAGCCGTGTTCGGGCACGGACGGAACGAGGTGAGCTGCGTTCCGAACAGACACGAACACCGAATCGTCTTGTCGTGCCTCCGTCCGGGCGGCCATTGTCGGCGGCGGCCGGCCCCGGTCACCGCCCCGGGACCCGAAGGCACGCTCGGACGTCTCCGCAACGGAGCCTCCGCTGCCTCCCGGGCCGGACCGCCGGCCGGGCGGTGTCGCACCCAGTGACCCGAACCCAGGTATCCGCACGCGAAGAACCGACGAAGGAGACACCATGCGTACTCGTACACGGCTCGCCAGTTTCATGGCGGGAACAGCTCTGCTGGCCGCCGGACCGGTGGCCGCCGCACACGCGGCTCCCGTGCCCTCCGTGGTGGGCACGACGGCGGCCGTCGCGGCCGACGGGGCTGAGGCCGGGGCGGAGATGGCCCGCAATTACACCGACGTCGGCACCTACCGCACCAAGCGTGCCTGCGAAGCGGACGGGCGGGCTTCCGTCTACTCCGACTGGTACTGCCAGAAGAGCAGCACCACCAGCAACTACCACCTCTGGGTCAACTTGGACTCGTAACGCCCGTCGAGTCGTGGACCGCGCCTGCCGGGCCCGCGAACCGTAGACCGCGACAGCCTGCGACGGCCACGCGGTCCGGAGTCGGGGGCGGGGTTCGGAGCGCGGCCGCAGCGGCGGGAGGCCGGACACGTCGGCGGTGTCCGGCCTCCTGCCGTCCCCGGGGGCAGCCGCTGCCCCGGACACTCAGACCAATGGCTGCGGAGGCGTCGGAGCCGCGTCGGGGCGGGGCAGTCCCAGGGCCAGATTCCCGACGTGGAGGAGCAGTTCCTGATGGGGTGCGAGGAACTTCACCGGTCCGGTCGGCCGCATGGTGCCGGTGGGGCAGGCGGCGAGTCCGAGATCGGTCGCCGTGAGGCAGAGGGTCTGCAGCAGGCAGCCGGCGTCCCGGTAGACGAGGCTCAGCGCGAGCCCTTCGTACTTCCAGCCGGTGCGTGCCGCGTGGGAGGCGAGGTAGATGCCCACGGGCGGTGGTTCGTCCAGGTAGGCGGGGAGGGTGACGGCCTGGCGCAGTACCTCGGCCACCTCCTCGCCCCACGGGGCCAGGCGGTGCAGAGCGTGCTCGAACGGGTCGTAGTGGTAGGCGCCCCGGGCCAGGCCCTCGACGTCGCGGGCGAGTACGTACAGCTCGATGCTGTGCCGCCCGCCGCCGGACGGCGAGGGACGCTGGGTCTGCTCGTACTCGGCGGGGCCGAGACGGCCGCGGACACGCGCGGAACGCCCGAGCAGCGCCCCGAGGAGGCCCAGTGGCAGGGGCGACGGCGCGTAGCCGCGCAGGGAACGCCGCCGGTCGAGTACGCCGCGCAGCGACCCGCTGGGCAGCCGGTCCTCCGCAGCGAGGACGACGCTGTCGCCGCTGCCGGGGTGGCGCAGCCGTGCCGAGGGGGCGGGGCCCCGTCCCGTGCCGTCGGCCGTCCCCTGCCCGGCCCGTGCGTGAGCGGCGAGATCGTAGGGCGTCAGTCCCAGGGGCGGCGGGGCCGCGCGGGAGGAGGTGCGCAGCAGGCCGACGTCGGCGAGTCGCTCCAGCATCCGCCGGGTCGCCGCCACCGCGGCTCCGCCGGCGTCCCCCCTGCCGTCTTCGTTGTCGTCGTGTCCCTCACCGCCCTCCCGCCTGTCGTCGTGTCCGCCACCGCTCTCCCCTTCGGCGGCGTGCCCGTCGGTACCGTTCCACTTCGTGTGCGCTTCTGGGGCGGTCAGTGGGCGGTCGAGGACATTCAGCAGGTCCAGCAGGCGGGGGCCGGCGGCGAACTTGCGCCAGCGGCGGCAGTCGATCAGGACGGGCCCCGCCCCGTCCTGCCACTCCAGCAGTACGTCGGGGTTGCGGAAGTAGCGGACGGGCTGTCCCGTGCCGTGCCCGGGGCCGGTGGCCGGCGGGTGCTGCTGTACGTCTTCGCGGGACTTCACTGGTTCGTTCGCGTCCTCTCTGCGGGAGGGGCCGGGGGTGCTCGTGGTGGTCACAGGAACGGCAGTGGCAGCGGGTTGAGTTCCGCTTCCGTCAGCGGGGTGCTGCGCACGCCCATGGCCACGGGGGCGTCGAAGACGCGCGGCCCGCCCCGTCGGTGGAAGTCGCTGCGCAGGGTGATCGGGCACAGTCCGGGCACCACGGTCCTGACGACGGTGACGCCGCACTCGGCGACGTCGACGGGGGTGATGTCGACGGCGACCGCTTCGTACCCCCGCGCGGCGAGCCGCCCGGCCGCTTCCTTCACCTCCGCCCCGAAGCCGTCCTGCGCGCGCGGCGCCGGGGCGTCACGCACCGGGCCCTCGTCCCAGAACTCCAGGTGCCGCACCCGGTCGGGCGCCCAGTAGTAGAGGGAGAACTCCTTGAGCGAGGTCAGCACGTCGTCGGTACCGGGAATCGACTCACCGGCGTCGAGGTGCTCCTGCCACAATCTGGCCCCCGCCCAGCCCAGGCACCCCTCCTCCAGCGCTCCGAGCAGAGCCGCGTACGGGTCGAGGCCGGCGCGCGCGGCATGCGTGACGACGGGCCGCCTGTCCGTGTGGCGGAGGAAGCGCACGCCGATCACCGGGATGCCCAGATCGGTCGTGAGGTCCTTCGCGGTGACCGAGACGCCCTGGTCCCGCATCCGGGCGACGATGCGCCGGGCCGGGCCTTCGGGCAGGGTGTCCAGGTCGAGGGTGGGCAGGGTGAGCCGGTTCTCCCAGAAGAGGACGGTGGCGTCCCGTTCGACGGCCTCCATCAGCCCGCCGTGCACCGCGTGGTGGTAGCCGCTGCCGGCCGCGAGACCGGTGGAGATGGGGTCGTACCAGGCGCGGTGTCCCGGCGGGAAGCGGTACGGCAGGTACACGGCGCACGCGGGGACGTGCCGGACGCCGCCGGTGACCAGTGACCGGCCCGGCACCCAGTCGATCCGCGCGTCCGGGTCGCACGGGGCGAGACGGCTGTACCGGGCGTACTCCGCGGCCGAACCCAGCGGCAGCGCACGGGGGTCCACGGCGTCCTCGCCCAGCTCGGTGTACGAGGCGCGCACCAGCCGGCGCGGATCGTAGACGCCTGCCGCGTAGCGTTCCAGGGTCTCCCCCACCGCGCAGACGCGAGCGGTCACCGGGTCGCTCTTGACCGCGCCGCCGCGCGCCTCCGCCGTGACGGGGGAGAACCAGCTCGTCTTCGTCATGCCCGCGGTACGGGCGTACGTCGCACCGCCCAGGTCGCTGTCGCACTCGTCCACTCGCAACTGGGGCACCATGCCGGTGAGCGGGTCCACGGCGTGCCGCATCCGCTCCCAGCAGGCCGCGTCGTCCCGCCCCGTTGCCTCGTCGGCGTTCTCGGAGGGAGCGGCAGTGCGGTCGTTCTCGTGCGGGGTGGGGCCGGAAGGCGCGAGCGGCGTGACGTGATCCGCGCAGGCGGGACAGCCTGGCAGGTGGAAGAGCCGGTGTTCGGTGCGCTGGAGTGAACCGTGCGCGAGCTCGGTCAACACCGTGCGGGCGGGGTGGCTCGGCGCGCCGTGGCCGGTGCCGGCGGGTGCGCCGGGTGCGGGTCGTGGTGTGGTGCCCAGGAGCACGAGCACCTCGTGTGCGAGGAGTCCCGCGGCGACGACCGTGCTCGGGCATCCGTCGCCGTGCGCGGCGCCGAACAGGATGTCCAGGGGGAGGCCGGCGATGGCCTGCCAGGAGTGGTTGGCGCGCAGGCGGCGGACGAGACACACCGGGCAGGGGGTGTCGGGCGGGGTCAGGGTGGCGAAGAGCAGCCGGGTGGGGGTGCTCAGGTACACGACGAGGGGCGTACCGCCCTTCAGCGCCGCTTCCGTCCGCCGCACCAGTTGCTCCTCGGGCAGGGTGAGCGGCAGTACGGTGACGGCCGCCCGTTCCGAGGCGCCGTCCGGCACGGTCCGTACGCCCGCGCGTCCGAGCAGCGTGCCCAGCTCGTCGCCGAGTGCCTGCGGTGCCACGGCGACCGTCCGGTCCCCGCCGACCGCCAGCTCGCCGTAGAGCGGGTGGACGTACCGCCCGCTGTCGTACGCGAGTCCCCGGGAGCGCAGACCCTTCACCACGGCGTCGGGCACGGCGCCCGTGCGCAGGGCAACGGTGTCCGGCCGCGCACCGGTGCCGCTGTCCTCGGCGGACGTGGGGAGCCGGGCCGGAACCCGTAGCGTTCCCGTGCTCGTGCAGACGTACAGCATGTCGTCGCGCGGTACGAGTCGTACGTCGGGCCGCAGTTCCGTCTCAGCATCCATGGGTCCGCCTTCCTGGCGCGGGGCGAGGGGTTCACAGCTCGGGGGCTCTGGGCGCCGGCACCCCTGGCCGCCGGGCAAGCGGCGGCCAGGGGGCCTACGGGGCTAGGACGCGTCGGGCTCGGCCACCCAGCACAGGCAGCTGTGGCCCGCGAAGGCTTCCTCGTTCTCAGGAACCGCCATCTCCTCGAACAGCGACTCGACGTCGGTCGTGACGACCTGGTTCGTGGATTCCATGACTCACACCTCTTTCGGATCTTTCTCCCCCGGTGCCACCGCACCGGTGTCCCGCCACTTTGACGGGGTCCGTTCTCCATTCGAGGGGAGGCGCAGGGCGAAAATCAAGCAATCGGGAAATTAACCCCACGAGAGAGTGGAGAGGAAGCTGTTCAGCATTTAAAGGGAGCACTTTATTTTCCGTCCACGCCCCTCGTGAAACAGAAATCCTGAGCATCCCCCACCCCGCCTGCACCACTGATGAGCTGCCACATCTCCGGGGTCACGGATCGATCCGAGGGCGAAGCCTGCCGACATGATGTTGCCGAAACGATAAAGCGGAACAGTCGTTCATTCGAGGTTCTTTCAATAAACACTGCCGGGTCACCGAGGACGCCCAGGCCGGTCGCTCGGCAAAAGGGACCGGCCCGGAGAGCGCGTCCGCCGCTCCGCACGGTCCTGCCGCCGCACGTCCGTGCGGCGGCAGGACCGTCCGCTCAGGTCAGCGCACCTCGATGCTGGCGCCGCGCGCCTTGCCCCACCAGCACCCCTCGGACGCGGTCTTCCCCGGCTTGAGCCAGCTGGAGAAGCTGTCCGGCTCGGCCTTGTCGCAGTCGACACGCAGCCGCCAGGTCCCGCTCCCGCTCCTGCACGTACCGGTGAAGGTGTCCTTGTCGACGCGGGACGTACTGCACTTCGACGGCACCGCCTCAGCCGTCGTGGTCGTCAGCATGACCGCACCAAGAGCAGCCACGACAGGCAACGCCAACCGCTGGACCCACTTCTGGTTCCTCACGTCTTCCTCCTTGCCTTTCTGCAATGCAGCCACGGGGACCCCACTGCTTGCGCCAGGCACCCGAGGCTCTTTCGATCAGAAACGATAGCCACACGAAATTCGGGGCACATCCGGGTGGGCCCTGAAAATGTTTCAGCCGCACCGTTCACGCCGCTTTCTGCCCGCCACCGGCCCGGACCTGCGATTTCCCTGAGGACCCGGGAAATTACCGAGCAGTACCGTTCGAGTTTTCCCCGCAAGGGCATTCGGTGGACATTCGTGCAGTCAGGTTCCTGAACAGGGAAATTCTCTTTTCTCGGGGGGAGATGCGCCCCCGTGCCACAGTCGGCACGCCCTCAGGGCGAGCAGGCCCGGCGGGGGCGCCGTGCGCCAGGGACGCGGGACGTGGCTGTCCCATCCGTGCACCGGGTCGCCCGCTTCCGCGCCATGGAAGCAGCCGCCCTATGGAGTCCTCCGGTCCAACGCCCGCTCCCGGCCCCGTGCCTCCGCCTGGCGGCGCTGTATGCCGACCGTCCCGTACGCCCGTGGGACGGGCCGCCCCCGAGGGGGTCGATAGGGGGTCCGGGGGAAGGGGA
>NZ_JBVIUQ010000009.1:100217-337204 GCF_055596485.1 Streptomyces sp. NPDC039736
GTAGGACGGTCGGGGAGGCCGGCCCCCCCCCCCCCCCCCCCGGATCGTCCGTCAGTGCGCCCGGGCGAAGGACAGGGAGTGTGAAGGCGGCCGTACGGGCTACCTATGGTGCATGTCGCACTACGATCTCGTCGTTCTCGGCGCGGGCAGCGGAAACGCCCTCCTCGACGACCGCTTCTCCCATCTGAACGTCGCCCTCGTGTCGGAGGGCCCCTTCGGCGGTACCTGCCTGAACGCGGGGTGCATCCCGAGCAAGATGCTGTCCGTCACCGCCGAAGTGGCCGATTCCGTCCGGGAGAGCGACCGCCACGACGTGGCGGCCCGGCTCGAAGGCATCGCGTGGCCACGCGTGCAGGAACGTGTCTTCGACAGGCTCGACGCCAACTCCCGCGACGGGGAGCAGGGGCGGCGGGACAGTGGCTGGGTCACCGTCCTGCGGGGCCGGGCGCGCTTCACCGGCGAGCGGGAACTGGAGGTGCGGACGGAGCGGGGCACCGAACGCGTCACCGCCGACCGCGTGGTCGTCGCGGCGGGCGGCCGCCCCGTCGTTCCGCCGGTGATCGCCGATGCCGGCGTTCCGTACGAGACCTCCGACACCGTCATGCGCCTGGACGAGGTCCCCGCCCGGATGGTCGTCCTCGGCGGCGGCTACATCGCCGCCGAACTGGCCCACGTCTTCCACTCCGCGGGTACCGCCGTCACCGTCGTCGAGCAGCAGGACACCCTGCTCGGCCCGCAGGACGAGTCGGTCGCGCGGGCCTTCACCGAGATCGTGGGCGCCCAGTGGGACCTGCGGCTCGGCCGGGAGGTGACGGGGGTGGAGCAGAGCACCGAAGCGGAAGCGGACGCCTCCGGGACGCTGCGGGTGACGCTGGACGACGGGGCACGGATCGACACGGACCTGCTCCTGGTCGTGGCGGGGCGCCGGCCCAACAGCGACGTCCTGGACCTCGACCGGGCGGGAATCTCCGTCGACGAGGACGGCCTGATCGAGGTCGACGCGCAACTGCGGACCAGTGCGCCGGGCGTGTGGGCGCTCGGCGACATCACGGACGGCGGCCCGCACCTCAAGCACGTCGCCAACCGCCAGGCCGCGGTCGTCGCCCACAACCTCCTGCACCCGGAGAAGCCCCGCACGATGTCCTACGACGTCGTGCCCTCGGCGGTCTTCACCCGTCCGCAGATCGCCCAGGTCGGCCGCACGGAGCAGGAGGCCCGCGACAGCGGACCGGACTTCGTGACCGGAACACGCCGGTACGACGGCGTGGCGTACGGGTGGGCCCTGGAGGACGAGCAGGGGTTCTGCAAGGTACTCCTCGACCGGGCCTCGGGCCGGGTCATCGGCGCCCACATCCTGGGCACGCAGGCCGCGACCCTCATCCAACCGCTGGTCGTGGCCATGACGGCCGGGATGTCCGCGCGGGAGCTGGCGGAGAGCCCGCTCTGGATCCACCCGGCGCTGACCGAGGTCGTGGAGAACGCGCTGCGCGAAGCGCTCGGTCAGTTGGAGGAGGGCGCGGACGGGGACGGATGACGCGGCTGCCGCCGTATGGTCGCCGCGCGGGCTACCGCCCGTGGTCTACCCCGCGAGGTGCAGGGCGAGGGCCGGGTACCACGAGGGTTTGTGCGGCGGTCCAACCAGTGTGGGACGACACCGTTGCCACCCCGCTCCTACTTTGTGGTTGTCCAGTCACGGCGCGCCGTCGGGTCCCTTCCGCGGTACGGCGGTGTGCCGGATTCCGACCGTTTTCCGGAGAGGGGAACATCATGCGCATGCAACGTGCACTGGTAGGCGCGGTCCTGGGGGGCGCGCTGGTCCTCGGGGGTACCGCTACGACGGCTCAGGCGGACGCGCCCGCGAGGGCATCGGCCGGTGAGAAGAGCGTCGCGCTCAAGGCGAGTTGGCACTTCTACAAGGCGTACTGGACCAGGAGCGAGTGCGAGAACCGGGGCAAGGCTCTCGGCGGGCGCTACAAGTGCACTTCCGGGATAGGCCACGACGGCGAGTTCAAGTGGTTCCTGTACCGCTGGTACTGAGGAGTTCGTCGGCGGCGCGGGGGCCGGACCCGTCCGGGGCGTCACTCGACCCCGCGGGGGCCGGGAAGGTCCGTCCGCCGCCGCCGGTTCCCGGGCCCGCAGCATGTTCGTTGCTGCGGGCCCGCAGCTGTTCGCGCGGGGGCGACGCTCGGGGTGGCCGCGGGGCGGTCCCGTCGGCGGAGAAGGTGTGGGCCCGCGGCCGTCCCGGGGATTCAGTCCCGGTCGACGTGTTCCCGTACGACCTTCCCGTCGGTCGCGTCGATGTCGTACGTCGTCTTGTCCCAGTTGCCCGGAGTCACGAGGTCGACCTTCCAGAGCGGCTTGCCGTCCGCCGTGTCGTCGAGCTCGACGGCGGTCACCGTGCCCTGCTTGCGGTCCTTCGCGGTGGTGGCCGCCTTCTCCCAGGTCACCTTGGCCGCAGCAAGGCGGGCAGTGAGCTTCCGCCGGTCCTCGACGTCCTGGTCGGCATCGGCCCGGGGCTGTGCCGCCTCACCGCTGACGGCGTCGACCTTCACCTTCTGGACCGCGCCGTCGGACGCGGCGACCTCGGTCTCCCATTCGGGGGCGCCGTCGCGGGTGCGCTTGAGTTCGGCCGAGACGAGCTTGCTGCCGGAGACCCGGGCCTCGGCAGCGGTTCCGGCCTTCTGGTGGTCCGCCTTCGCCGCGGGCACGAGTTGCTGCCGTTCCGCCTGGTCCTCGGTGAGGCCGGCCGTCGACGACGAGGGCGACGCCGACATCGACGGCGAGACGGTGGCGGAGACGGAGGCGTCGCTCGCCACCGGGGTCGGCTGCGCCTTCGGCTCGTCGTTCCCGCAACCGGCCAGCAGGAGCGCCGCGGCGGCGAACCCGCACAGCGCGAGGCCGGTGTGCGTCTTGGGGCTAATGCGATTTCTTGTACTGTTTTGTTCACTGTTCATGGCGGTTGAGGGTATACCGCCCGCCTGCCCGTGACGTCGATCCAGCGGCTCCGCCGCGAAGCAGGTCGCGCAGGCGGGTGATCGGGTCGGCGCGGAGTCGGCGGACGCGCACCGGAATGGGGCGGCGAGGGCGTGGCGGTTCAGCGGACCTGCGGACTCGCGGACTCGCGGACTCGCGGAGGCTCTGCGGGGTGCGCGCGACGCCGCGGGGCTCCTCGGGCTCCGGCTGGGAAGTTCCAGGCGGCCGCAGCCGTGGAGAGGCCGGCCGCACGCGGACAGGTACGGGCCGTCGTCCCCTCGCCACTGCGGCGCTGCCGGCAGACCGCTCGGTTCGCGGCCGAACGGCCGGGGCCGGAAGCCCGGATCGGCGAAGAGCTGCGGGAGGCCGAGTTCGAGGTCCAGGAAGGGCTCACGTACGCGGAGGTGCAGCAGCGCCGTCCCGGGGAACCGGCTGCCCGGCTCAGTTCGCCGACGGCCGCACCGCCCCGCGGCGAGCCCCTCGCCGGTGTGGTGCGACGGGTCGCAGCCGCACGGGACGGGCTGCTCGCACGGCATCCGGGCGAGACCGTGCCGGTCGTTGCGCACGTCGCGCCGGTGCGACAGTTGATCCGCCTCGCCCTGAGCGCCCCGCCCGAGCCGCTGTTCCGGATGGAGGCCGCGGCGGCCTCGGTGTCGGCCACCGCCCACTACGCGCACGGCAACGCCTCGGCGCAGTCGCTCGACGACACCGCCCGCCTGCGCTGATCTCATCGGGGACGAGCAGCGGGGGCCCGGTCGCGGCCGTGGCCCCGGCGACCGTGCACGCGAGGTCGGCTCCGTGCGCGGGGCGGCGGCACCCGCTCCGGTACCGCAGGGCTCACGGATGACCGCGCGTCAGCCCACCCGGCCGTACCAGACACCCTTCGACCAGATGCGTTCCAGCCGCACCAGCGCTCCGGTCCTGGGCGAGTGCCAGATCTTGTTGCCGCCGGCGTAGATGCCGACGTGGTACACACTGCGGCCCCGGTGGAAGAACACCAGGTCGCCCCGCAACCGGTCCTTCGCCTCGACGTGCCGGCTGGTGCCGTACTGCGCCTGGGCGGAGCGCGGCAGGCTCCGGCCCGCCGTCCTGAACGAATAGAGCGTCAGCCCCGAGCAGTCGAACCGGTGCGGCCCGCTCGCCCCGTACTTGTACGGGGCGCCCTCCTTCGAGGCGGCGACATCCAGCGCCTTCACGGCGTGCGGCGCGGCGTGGGCCTCCGGAGCCGCACCCGGAGCCACCACACCCGTTCCCGTCAGCGCAAGAGCGAACACCCCTGCCGTGGAAACCCTGGTGATCATCGACGGAACACGGACATGCGCGGTCATGCACAACCCTTCGTCGACCAGACGTCCCGGCGACCCCCGAGGTGGCACGCCACCAGGACCGCCCCGCCACGACGGCGAGGACTTGTCGTTCGTTCCGGGGATCCTGCACCGGAGAAACCTGATGTCCGGTGAATGCGGCGGAAAAAGAAGGCCCGTGGCGCAGGCCCGTCCGGGTCGGTCGAGGCCGCTCCGCGCTCCGGTGCCCCGGCACGCCGGAAATCCCCGGACCTGCGACGAAAGCCCCGTCTCTCGCGTGACGAATTCCGGAGCGGAGCGCAACTCGAAGCGGTTCGCGCGACATGCATCCGCGACCCGCACGAGTGACACGCGCTCGCCCACCTGCGCACCGGGCTTCCCGGCCGCGGTGCCCGGCCGGGGCTGCCGCCACGGGTGGCGCGCGAAAGTCCGCGCGGGCAGGGGACGGCCTCGGTGGAATTGCGGGTGACGGTGCCGAGCCCGACGCGATGCGCGAGGTCGACCCGGTGACCTGGGACGCGGTGGTCGGTGCGATCGGGGCCGGCGGCGTACCGGACGAGGCCCTCTCGGCCTGGGGGCGTACCGGACGAGACCGTCGGCACGATCTGCGCGCGGGCCGCTGGGCAGACCGGCACCACCCCGGCCGCGGTGCGTGACAGACGGCCGGCGACCGGTGTCGAGACAGCCGGCCGCCGCCCGGCGGCACGGCGGACCGACTGCATCGCGACGGCCGGTCGCCGGTACGGGTACCCGCTCGGGGGCGTCCTCCGGGGCGGCGGGCAGGCCGGTGCGGACGTCGCGGATGCGAGGCCGCACCGGCCCGAAAGGGTCCGGCCGGCGGTCAGGCCGTGTGCAGGGTCAGTCCGTAGCGGTTGAGGATCTCATTGACCGGCTGGTGCCAGGTCTCGCCGCCGCTGCCGCAATTGCCCCAGCCGCCGGAGGTGACGCCCTGGGCCTGGTCGCCGCTGATGAACGAGCCGCCCGAGTCGCCGGGCTCGGCGCACGCGCTCGTCTTGGTCATCTGGTGGACGGCGCCCTGGCTGTAGTTGACGGTCTCGTTCTTGGCGAGCACGGTCCCGCAGTGCCAGTGCGAGGTGGAGCCGGAACGGCAGATCGAGGCGCCGACGGGCGCCTCGGCCGAACCGCGCACGAGCTGGTCGGAGACGGTGCCCCAGCCGAGGACCACCGGGACGGTCCACCAGCCGCTGCCGACGTTGACCCAGGCGTAGTCGTTGCCCGGGAACGAGGACCCCCGGAAGTTGCCGATGTAGGAGCGGTCCCAGCCGTTGACGGCCTGACCGGCGCCGCCGCAGTGGCCGGCCGTGACGAATCCGCCGTGCACGGAGAAGCCTATGGAGCAGCGGACATTGCCCGTGTAGTACGGGTCTCCGCCGACCGTGCCCGCGGCGAAGGTGGTCGGCTCGTGATCCGTGGCCCGGACGGTCAGGGGCCCGGCATCGCGTGCCTGTGCGAGGAAATGTTCGACATCGTTGTCGTGCTGTCGGTCGGCCTGGACTTCCACGACGACCTTGTTGGTCTGCCAGTCGACACTCCAACTGCTCACCCCACTGGGGGCCCTGAGGGAGTCCAGGCGCCGAAGGTTCGCTTCGAGCTGCCGGGCGTTGCGGGCGACCGGTTTCACGGTCGCCCCGGCGGCCCGCACCTCGGCGGCCTTCGAGGGATCAGCGAGCGCGACGGTCAGGCGGCCGCTCTCCGGACTGAACCAGGACCCGGCGTAGTCGGCTCCGGCCGCCGCCTTGGCCCGCTTCTCGACGGCGGTCGCCTCCTTCTCCGCAGCGAGCCGGGCCTCGGCCTGGCTCCGGGTGAGCCCGAAGTCGCGCTGCATGGCGGCGAGTACACCCGAGGAGGCCGGGGCGCGCCCGGCTTTCGGGGCGTCCTCCGCCGCGGCTGCGGGGGCGGTTCCGAGCACCGCGCCGGTACCGACGACGAGGAGTGCCGACAGGGCGGTGCGCAGAGCTGTCATGCGTCTCATGGGGAGGGCCCTTCGTTGTTCCGGTGGTGGGGGAGCGAACAGAACGATGCGGTCTGAGAGCGCTCTCAGGGCGTGCCGGGAAGGAGACTAGCGAAGGAACGCGGACAGGTCCATGCCAATGCCGTGCCGTTGCGCGCCGAGGGCGGCGGGCAGCGGGCCACGCCGGCCGCACGGCCCCGCCGGGCCCCCGCAGCGGAGTCCGCACGCTCGTGTCCCGCCAAGGCTCGAAGACGTGACGTGCCGGTGATCGCGCCAACTCCCCTCCTTACGCGGACTATTGACACTGCTGTTTCCGGAGTTCTACGTTCCTTGACGTCTGAGAGCGCTCTCGATAGGCCCTTCCCGTCAAGACTTCGAGGTGCCGTCCATGCCAGATCCCCGCTCGCACCCCGCCCCCCACAGCAGAGCCCGTCAGAGCAGAACTCCCCGCCGCACGCCCGCCGTCGCCCTGGCCCTGGTCGCCGCCCTGGCCGCCGTCGGGCTCGGCCCCGCCGCCGCACCGGCGGTGGCGGCCACCGTTCCGGTCGGTTCCGGAAGTCACTCCGACACCCGCCCCGCGGGGACCTCGGGCCCCACCACCCACACGGGCACCCCCGTCACCCCCAAGGTCACCCCGGCGGCCAAGGGCAGGCCCGTACCGACCAACGACTGGTGGTCCTCCCTGGTCTTCCAGCGGTACGGCGACAACCCGTACTCCACCCCGATGTACGGGCACCCGCTCACCTACCAGGCCACCGCGGGCGGGCTGGAGGTCGGCTACCCCACCACTCCCGCGGTCGTCGGCGAGGGCCGCCAGTACGAGTACGCGCACAAGCGCGACCTCACGCTCGGCCTGACCGGTCTCAACTCCCCCGACACGAAGGCCGACGCCTGGTCGGACTGGACCGTGACCCCGTACTGGTCGGACGGCGCGCGCACCCTGCGCACCACCATCGGCCACGGCCTGCCCTTCGTGTACGCCAAGGGGTCGGGCGCGAACGCCCAGATCACCACCGCCGCCGCGCCGGCCGTCTTCGCGGACCAGGGCAACGTCCTGGGCATCACGATCGCCGGGCACCACTACGCCCTCTTCGCCCCGAGCGGCAGCGACTGGAACGTGTCGGGGTCCACGATCACCGCGGGGCTGGGCGCCAAGGACTACTTCTCCGTGGCCGTCCTGCCCTCCGCCGACGCGCTCGCCACGTACAGGAAGTACGCCTTCAGCTTCGTCACCGGCTCCAAGGTGACCTGGTCGGCGGCGGCGGGCTCGGTGAGGGCCGGTTACGCCCTCACCACCCAGGCCCAGGAGGGCGACGAGACCGGTACGCTCCAGGCGCTCTACCGCCACCAGTGGCTGCACACCGCCGACCCGCTGACCCCCTACACCTATGTCTCGCCGCGCGGCACGATGAAGGTCCGCGAGGGCACCTCCTTCACCACCACCCAGAAGTCCTCTCCGGTGCTGCCCGCCCTGCCGAAATCCTCGGGCGTGGACCGCGCGCGGCTGAAGACGTATCTCGACGAGGTGGTGAACGCCCCCGATCCGTTCTCGGGCGCCACGGACACCTACTGGACGGGCAAGGCCCTCGGACGCCTCGCCCAACTCGCCCCGATCGCGGACCAGTTCGGCGAGAGCGCCGTCCGGGACAAGCTCATCGGGCTGCTCAAGGGCAGGCTCCAGGAGTGGTTCACGGCAGGCGGCGCGAGTGAGTTCTCGTACGACAAGGACTGGAAGACCCTGACCGGCTATCCGGCCTCCTACGGCAGCGACACGGAACTCAACGACCACCACTTCCACTACAGCTACTACGTCTACGCCGCCGCGGTCGTCGCCCAGTACGACCAGGCGTGGGCCGCCGACTCGGCGTGGGGCGGCATGGTGAAGGCCCTCATCAAGGACGCGGCCAACCCCGCCAGGAGCGACCCGGCCTTCCCGTTCCTGCGGGGCTTCGACGTCTACGCGGGCCACAGCTGGGCCTCCGGGCACCAGGGTTTCGCGGCGGGCAACAACCAGGAGTCCTCGTCGGAGTCGACGAACCTCAGCGCGGCCCTCGTGCTCTGGGGCTCGGCCACCGGCAACGCCGAACTCCGCGACCTCGGCTCCTATTTGCTGACCACCGAGTCGGAGGCGGTCGCCCAGTACTGGTTCGACGCCGACGAGCAGGTGTTCCCCGCGGGCTTCGGCCACGACACGGCCGGGATGGTGTGGGGAAGCGGCGCGGCGTACTCGACGTGGTGGACGGCGAACCCCGAGGAGATCCACGGCATCAACGTCCTCCCGGTCACCGGGGGTTCCCTCCACCTGGCCGGGAACAAGGCCGCGATCCGGCGCAACCTCGCCGAGCTCGTACGGGAGAACGGCGGGCCCGCCGTCGAGTGGCGGGACATCCTCTGGGAGTTCGAGTCGCTCGCCGACCCGGGAGCCGCGAAGTCCAAGTGGGATGCCGGCAGCGGGAGTTACACGCCCGAGCAGGGCGAGTCCAAGGCGCACACGTACCACTGGACCGGCACCCTGGACGCGCTCGGCGCCCCCGATCCGGGGGTGACCGGTGACCTCCCGACGTCGGCGGTCTTCACCAAGGGGACGGTCCGCACCTACGCGGCCCACAACTACGACTCCGCACCCCGTACGGTCACCTTCTCCGACGGCGCGAAACTCGTCGTTCCGGCCCGCTCCACGGCGACCGGCACCGGAACCGGCGGCGGCCCCGACCCGGACCCGCCGTCGGGCAACGTCTTCCAGCTCCGCACCGGAGGCGTCCTCACCACGGCGGCCACGGGCACGGCCGGCAGCGACACCATCGCGTCCGCGGACGGCGCCAACCACGACGGCACGCCCTACCGGCCCTTGGTCTACGAGGCGAAAAAGGTCAACGGCACCCTCGCCGCGGGCCGGACCACGGCCTTCCGCCTCCAGGTGGACGCCGGGACCGCGGTCGGCCTCGGCCCGCAGGCCAGGGTCAGCTACGACCTCACGGGCGACGGTACCTTCGAACGGACCGAAACCTACCGGTACTTCGCCACCGATCCGGTGACCGGCTGGGAGACGTACGGCGAGGGCGGCGGACCGAAGTCGGCGACCGGTTCGCTCGGGAACCTGACGGGCGGGACGGTACGCCTGGAGGTGTGGTCGGCCATCGGGAACGCCCCGGCCAGGCTCAGGACCGGGACGGTGGATTCGGTGCTGACGATTCCGTTCGGCTGACCGCTCCCGCGCGGGTGCCGACGGGGCCCGGGAGCACCGTCGGCACCTACGCCGTGTCCCTCCGCACCAGAACCGTGGACGTGATCACGGGCTCGGGGGCCGGCGCCCCCGAGCCCCGCTCGCCCAGCAACCGCATCAGCAGCCGCACCATCAACCGGCCCATCTCCTCCACGTCCTGACGCACCGTCGTCAAGGGAGGGTCGATCCGCTCCACCACCGAGGCCATGTCGTCGAACCCGACCACGGCGACGTCCTCCGGCACCCGCAGACCACGCTCGCGCAGCGTCGCCAACGCCCCTGCGGCCATCAAGTCGTTGGCGGCGAACACCGCGTCCACGTCCGGCCGCCGCTCCAGCAGTTCGGCCATCGCACGCGCACCGCTCTCCTCGGTGAAGTCCCCCACACCGATCAACTCGGAACCGCCGGCCGGCAGGGCGTCGCGATAGCCGTCGGCCCGGTCCAGCGCGGAGGTCTGGTCGGGCGGACCCGCGATGTGGGCGATGCTGCTCCGCCCGGTCGCGACCAGGTGCCGTACCGCTTCCCGGGCTCCGCCCCGGTTGTCGCAGTCGACGTACGGCACCGCGGGAGCGGCTGCCGCACCTGCCGGCCCCGGGCCGCCCGGACGCCCGCCGAACACCGCCGGCACCTTCGTCCGGGCGATGATCGCGGGAAGTTCGTCGTGGTCGTGCAAGGAGAAGGCGAGCACTCCGTCGACGTGCCCGCCGCCCACATAGCGGGCAATGCGTTCGTAGTCCCCCGGTCCCTCCACCCACAACAGGACGAGCTGGGAGTCGTGCGCCGTCAGCTCCCGGCTGATGCCTCGTATCTGCTGGGCGAAGAAGGGGTCCGAAAAGATCCTGAACTCCGGTTCGGCGACGATCACGGCGATCGCGCCGTTGCGCCGGGTGACCAGGGTGCGGGCCGCGTGGTTGGGAACGTATCCCAGCTCGTCGACCGCTTGGTGCACCTTCTCCACCAGGGACGCCCGGACACCGGCGCCGCCGTTGACGACGCGGGAGACGGTGGCACGGGAGACCCCGGCACGGGCCGCGACCGCTTCCAGCGTGGGGCGGGCCGTACCGAACCCGGGAGTCTGCTCGGGCAAGGGGTGCTCCTCGGCTGTGTCACTCGGCTGCCGGGCCAGGCTACCCGTCTCGACCGGCGGGGCTCCGCGTCCTCGGTCCGGGCCGGCTGCGGACGCATTGGGCCCGGAGCCCGGCTTCGTCCGGTTCGCGGCGCGGGAGGTACCGGGACTGCTCCGCTAGCCGTTCCCTTGCACGGGCCGGACTGCCTCCCCCTCCGACCGGCCCTTCTCCTCCTCCGGCCAGGTCGTCTCCCCGAGCACCTGCTCGCACAGGGCACGGACCGCCTCGCCGCAATCCGCGCCGCGGCAGTGCCCCGACATGACGCGGGTGCGGCGCCGGAGGCCGCCGTGGCTGCGGGCCGGGACGGTCGCGGTGAGTGCGTCGCGGATCTCGCCCCGGGAGACGCGCTCGCAGGCACAGACGATGTCGCCGTAGGCCCGGTCGCGGGCGATCAGGTCGGGGCGCTGGTGGGGGCGGGGGAAGGCTTCGCCCAGGTTGGGCATGGCCGGTGCGCTCGCGTCCGTCGGCCGCGCGGCGAGCGGCACGTCCATCTCCTCCCTCAGGAGTCCGGCGACGTACGAGGCGATGCCCATCGAGGCGCTGAGGCCGGTGGAGCGGATGCCGCCGACGGTCACACAGCGGAGGGCGGGGTGGGCGCGGATGCGGAAGTCGTCGTGCTCGGTGGCGGCGCGCAGGCCCGCGTACGAGGTGAGGACACCCGTGTCGAGGAGCGCGGGCATGATGCGGCGGCCGTGCTCCAGGAGTCCGGCGATGCCCTCGGGGGTGGTGTGGTTCTCGTTCTTCGCGTGTTCCCGCCCGGTGAGGTCTTCCGCGGTGGGACCGAGCAGTACGTTGCCGAAGACGGTGGGCGTGACGAGGACGCCCTTGCCGAGAGCGGTCGGTACGGGCAGCAGGATGTGCCGGACGAGGGACCTGGACTCCTTGGCGAAGACCAGGAGTTGGCCGCGGCGCGGGGTGACGGTGAAGTCGTGGACGCCGAGGAGGCGGTCGATGTCGTCGGAGTGGAGGCCGGCGGCGTTGATGAGGAAGCGGGCGCGGAGGGGGCCGCGGGTGGTGTGGAGGAGATGCCCGTCCGGGTCGGTGCCGATCCCGGTGACACGGGTGCGCAGGCGCAGTTCGACTCCGGCACGGACCGCCTCGGTGGCGTACGCGAGGGTGGTGGACCAGGGGTCGATGATGCTCTCGTCCGGGACTTCGAGCGCGCCGAGGGCGCCGGGGCCGAGGTGGGGTTCGCGGGTGCGGAGCTCGGCGGCGGTGAGGAGCCGGGTGGCGGTGTACCCGTTGGCGGCGGCCTTGGCGGCGAGGGAGGGCAGGGCGGCGAGTTCGTCCTCGTTCCAGGCGACGAGGAGCGCACCGGTCTTCTCGACCGCGATACGGGCCTGTGCGGCGTAGTCGAGGAGTCGGCGCTGCCCGTCGCGCAGCAGACGGGATTCGAGGGAGCCGGGGGTGGCGTCGAAACCGGTGTGGAGGATGGCGGTGTTGGCCTTCGACGTGCCGTTGCCGACGTCGTCGGAGGCGTCGAGAAGGACGATCCGGTGGGAGGACCGGAGGGCCAGCTCACGGGCGATGGCGGTGCCGACGACGCCGGCGCCGATGACGGCGAGGTCGTAGGGGGCGGGGGTCATGTCGTCCTCCGGACGGGGGTGGGTGTGTGGGGCGGCGGGACGGGGGGGCGGTCGGGGCGAGCGGGGCCTCCGCCCGTGGTGGTGGACCGGTACCGGGGCGGACCGGAACTGTAGGGGGTGCGCCTCCGGTGGGGGCTGCCCAATAGGGGCGGCACGGCGCAGGGGGGCGCGGCGCAGGGGCGGCGCGGCGCAGGGGGGGGCGGCACGGCACCAAGGCTGCGCGGCGCGGCGCCAGGGCGGCACGGCACAGGGGGGCGGCGCGGCGCAGAGGGTGGCACGACGCAGAGGGGCGGCGCGGCACAGGGGGGCGGCACGGTGCAGAAAGCGGCACGAAGCGCCCGTCTTCACGGCCGCAGGGACCTGTGCGACCGGCCACGACGAACCCGTACGCGCACACCCCCGCAGGCACTCGCACGTCCCCGGCAGCGGACCGCGCCCCTCACCCCACCACCTGCCGGAACCCCTCCCTCCGTTCCTCCGCCTCCGCCGCCCCCATCCGGGGCTCGTACACCGCCGACACCCCTCTGCCCGGCACCGCGTCCGCCACGCTCAGTCCCCTGTCGATTCCCAGCCGTGCCACCGCCGCGACGCCTCGCGCCGTCGCGTCCGGCACATCGGCCACCTCTACGGGGAGTTGGAGCAGGTCGGCCTGCGCCTGCATCAGCAGGGCCGACCGGGTCAGCCCGCCGTCCACCCGGAGCGCGCCGGGCCGCGCCCCGAGGTCTGTCCCCACCGCGTCCACCAGTTCCGCGACCTGGGCCGCGATGCCCTCGCAGAGGGCCCTGACGAGGTGGCCGGGGGTGGTGTCGAGGCCGAGGCCGGTCAGGGTTCCCCGGGCGTCGGCCCGCCACCACGGGGCGGCCAGACCGGCCAGTGCCGGGACGAAGGTGACGCCCCCCGAGTCCGGCACCGTCGTCCCGATCCGGTCCAGGTCGTGGGCGCCCGCGAGGACGCCGAGGTCGGTGAGCCACCGCACCGCGGAGGCCGCCGTGTAGACCTGCCCGTCCAGGCAGTAGCTCGTACGTCCGCGCAGCCGCCACGCCACGCACCCGACCAGGCCCGTGGTGGAACGCACGGGCCGCGTGCCCGACGAGGCGAGCAGGAAGGCCCCGGTGCCGTACGTGCACTTGGCCTCCCCGAAGCCCGTCGCCCCCTGTGCCAGCAGTGCGGCCTGCTGGTCCACCAGGAGCCCGGTCAGGGGGAGTTCCCCGCCGAAGGCCTTCGTCGTACCGACGCAGGTGTCGGAGTCGACGACCTCCGGCAGACGTTCGCCGCCCAGCCCGAAGACGTCCAGCGCGTCCGGCGACCAGGCCGCCCGGTCCAGGTCGAGGAGCTGGGTGCGGCCCGCGGTGGCGGTGTCCGTGACGAAGGCCCCGGTGAGGCGGTGGACCAGCCACGCGTCGCTGGTGGTGACCACTCCGGACCGGGTCAGGCGGCGGCGTATCCACGCCATCTTGGGCGCGGCGAAGTAGGGGTCGAGGGGCAGTCCGGTCCACGCGGTCAGATCGTCTGCGTACGGGGCGAGTTCGCCGCATATGCCGGACGCCCGCCGGTCCTGCCAGACGATCGCCTCCGTCAGCGGTTCTCCCGTCACCGGGTCCCAGGCGAGCACCGTCTCCCCCTGGTTCGCGAGGCCCATGGCCACGACGGGTTCGGCCGCCTCGGCCAGGGCCTGTCGCCCCGCCTCCAGCACCGACGCGTACAGCTCGGCAGGAGCGATCTCGACCCGGCCGCCGGGCAGGTGGCGGGGGCGGACGGCGGCCGTGCCGGAGCCGATCACTCCTCGTTCGGGGCAGACGACCAGGGCCTTGGTGCCGGAGGTCCCCTGGTCGACAGCCAGCACCGGTCCGTCGTTGCGCATCCCCGTACCGCCTCGTCCTGGTCGTCCGTTCGGAAGCCAGCAGCCTGGGACAGTCCCCGCCCCTCAGTCAAGAACTGCCAAAAAACAGTCGCCCACGTCCGAACTCCTCCGTTCTGCGCCCATGAATTACTGGATCGGAATCCTGATTCGTGGTCAACTACACGTCGACCACGGTGGGTTGGCCGATGCGTACGCACTGCGAAGGGGGGCCTTCCCGGCCTCCTCCGTACCGCCGAACGCACCAGAGGACCTGCAACGATGCCCAGCGAGGAGTTCCGGCCGGTGTACCACCCGGCGGGCCATGACGCCGAATTACGGTTCGTCGTACAGGAATTACGAGCGGGCCGCTGGGTGGCGATGCGGAACCTGCTCGCGGGTACCGCGGACTGGGCTGCGTGGACCCGTCGCACCCAGGTCCTGGCGGCGGTCGCGGCCGGTACCGACACCGTGCGCGCCTGGCGGAGCGAGGAGCCGCACAGCCTCGCGGCGACCGTGATGCACGCGCGGGTCGCGGTGGAGCGTGCGACCCGCGCCCACCAGAAGGAGCACCCGCAGACCGCCGCGCTGTGGCACGAGGCGTGGGAGGCCTGCCAGGTCTGCGCCCAGCAGGCGCCCGACGACCCGGTGCCGTGGGTGTGCCTGTTGGCCCTGGCCCCGCTCGACCGGGGGCAGCGGATGGCGGACCACCGGCTGCCGCCGCCGGGGCCGATGCTCTTCCCCGGCCCGTGGGGGCTGCTCGCCGAGGTCACCAAGCGCGACCCCGCCAACCGCGAGGCGCACCAGCGCATGCTCCAGTTCGTGTACGCCAGGAACGAGCGGGGCGCCCTCCCCGAAGCCGTCAACTACGCGCACTGGGCGATCGTCTCGGCACCTTCGGGATCTCCCGTGCACACCCTCCCGCTGTACGTGCGCGTGGAGCGCTATCGCCGGGAGCGGGGCCAGGAACGGGCGCTCGACATGCACTGGGTGACGGACGACGCGATCAGGGACGCGCAGTGGGCACTGCGCAACTGGTTCGTTCCGGCCCACCCGGCCGATTCCGCCCGCTCCGCTGATTCCGCCGCCCCCGCGGAGTCCTCGCTGCTCGACCTCAGCCACCTGGCCCACGCCCTGTGGGGCGCCCACCAGTTCCAGGACGCCGCCCGGGTGTTCCGGGCACTCGGGCCCTACTACGCACCGCTGCCCTGGGTGCGCCGCCTGCGTGGCGGACAGGACGACACCACGCACGCGGCGCAGGAGCTCTTCCTGCAGGCCCGCGCCCGGTGCCTCCTCGGCGCGCCCGGTTCGTAACCGCACTCCACGTGCCACCGGGGCGACCCGCATGTGTCCCCCGGGCCCCTCTCCCCTCCGAAGGAATGACCATGTCCCTCTCCCCACCGAAATCGTCCCGCCCGGACGCTGTCGCCCCGCAGGACGAGGAGCAGCGTCTGCGGGAACTCGGCTATCAGCCGGTGCTCGCACGCCGGATGGGCGGCTTCGGCAACTTCGCGATCAGCTTCTCGGTCATCTCCGTGCTGTCCGGCTGCATGACGATGTACGGCTTCGGCCTCGGCACCGGCGGCCCCGCCGTGATGATGTGGGGGTGGATAGGCGTCGGCCTCTTCGTCCTCACGGTCGGCCTGGCGCTCGCCGAGGTGACCAGCGCGTACCCGACGTCCGGTGCGCTCTACTACATGGCCGACCGGCTCGGCGGCCGCAAGTGGGGCTGGTACACCGGCTGGTTGAACCTGCTGGGCCTGCTGGGCGCGATCGCGGGCATCGACTACGGTGCGGCGCTGTTCACCGGCGCGTTCCTGAATCTGCGGTTCGGCTTCGAGCCGACGCCCGGGTCGACGATGCTCATCTTCATGTGCATCCTGCTGCTGCACGCGGTGCTCAACCTGTTCGGCGTGCGGCTGGTCAGCGTGCTCAACTCGATCAGCGTGTGGTGGCACATCGCCGGTGTCACCGTGATCGTCGGCGCGCTGGTGATCGTCCCCGACCACCACCAGTCGGCGGGGTTCGTCTTCACCGAGTTCGTGAACGACACCGGCATCGACAGCCCGGTCTACGTGGCGGCCATTGGCCTGCTGCTGGCGCAGTACACCTTCTCCGGTTACGACGCCTCCGCCCACCTGTCGGAGGAGACCTCGAACGCGTCGGTGACGGCCCCGCGCGGCATCGTGCGCGCCATCTGGGTGTCCTGGATCGCGGGGTTCGCCCTGCTGGCCGGTCTCACCTTCGCCATCCAGGACTACGCGGGCACCGTGGGCAGCGAGACCGGGGTGCCGCCGGCGCAGATCCTGCTGGACGCGCTGGGCGACGGCGGAGCGACGGCGCTGCTGCTCGTGGTGATCGGCGCCCAGCTGTTCTGCGGCAACGCGGAGGTCGCGGCGGCCAGCCGGATGGTGTTCGCGTTCAGCCGCGACAACGCGCTGCCCGGTTCGAAGCTGTGGCGCAGGGTCAGCAGCCGCACCCAGACGCCGGTTCCCGCGGTGTGGCTGTCGGTCGGCATGGCGTGCCTGATCGCCGTGCCGTCGCTGTACTCGGCGACCGCGTACTCCGCGGTCACCGCGATCAACGTCATCGGCATCACGCCCGCGTACGCCATCCCGATCTTCCTGAAGCTGCGTGCGGGCAACCGGTTCGAGCCCGGGCCGTGGAACCTCGGCCGCTGGAGCAAGCCGATCGGCTGGATCGCCGTGTCGTGGGTGACCGTCGTGACGGTGCTGTTCATGCTGCCGCAGAAGGCACCGGTGAACTGGGACACGATGAACTACGCGGTGTTCGCGATGGCGGCGGTGCTGCTCCTGGCGACGGCGTGGTGGTACGTGGCCCGCGATTCCTACGGGACGCCGTCGGAGGCGGCGTACGGCACCAGGCGCGAGCGGGAGGAGATCGCGGAGGGCATCATCTGACAGGTCTCCGCCTCTTCGCGCCGCGGGGGCGCGGCCACCGGTCTCCCGGTGGCCGCGCCCCCGCGGTCCGTACGGCGACGGCGTGGGAAACCCGCGCGCCGGACAGCCGGTGCGGCCGTTCAGCGCGCGGGGTCGGCAGTGCCGGGCGGGTGCTGCTCGTCGTGGAGGCCGGCCCGGACGCGACGTGAGGGCTGGAAGGCGCAGAGGTCGAGGACGCCGGGCGGATCGGCCGGGCCGGGGCCGCCGTCGGCGACCCGGGCGGTGGTGTCCGCGGCGGCGCCGGGGCCGTCGACCTGGCCGGGCCAGACAGGTGGGCCTCCGGCCCTGCGTCCCTCGGCGCAGGGCCGGAGGACGACGGCGTCGGCGCGCTCGCAGGCGTCGAGGCAGTTCGATGCGTCGGAACGTCGCCATTCCGGCCGGCGCGGTGAGCTGGGCGGTGCGCGGGGCTTCGTGGCCTGGGCGGGGCGCCTCGGCAGGGGCGCCTCGGCAGACGGTGACCGCGCACTGGCGGCAGGCCCGTCCCAGGACACGACGTCGTGGTCAATGGGGAAGAGATCTCGGACGGGTTCGGGGACGGCGCGGTGGAACGCTTCAGCTGCACGCCTGCCGGCTGACCCCGGCGCCCAGCTCTTCTGCCCGGCCCCCAACGCGCCGTGGGCCGAGGCAGTTGATGACACCGGGCGACTTCCTGCCCTGGAGGGCGAGAGGCCCGATACACCCTCATCGTTCGGCCGCGATCTCACCCTGGTGCGGGAGTCCCCCAGGGCGGCGGGGTGCGGGCGCAGGCGACACTCGGGGCCACTCGTACGACCGGCGAACAGCACGCGGAAGAACCCTTGGCAGGGGCCGTACCGATGAGTCCGCCGTCCGCGAACGGTCTGCCCAGCGAACACGACCGTTCTTGACAGGAGTGCCCATGTCCACCATCCAGCCAGTGATCCTTTCGGCCGACCAGGACGTCCTGTTCCGCTTCTACACGAAGCTGTTCGGCGCCGAGGAGATCTTCCGGGTACCGGAGGCAGGGCCGGTGTTCTACCGCGGCTTGCGTATCGGCGACACCGACCTCGGCCTGGTGGCCAGGACGGACCTGGTGCCCGGAGCAGCGCCGCGGATACTGCTCAGCATCGGTGTCGACGACGTCGACGAGACGCTGGGCCGCGTGGAGGCCCTGGGTGGTTCGGTGCGCAGCGGCCCCCACGACATGCCGTGGGGACAGCGGGTGGCCCACATCCAGGACCCCGACGGCAACCCGGTGAACCTGACCCAGCCCGTCCAGGCCCGGTGAACCCCCTCTCCGCGCCCATCCGCCGCGTGAACAACCCTCCGGGTCACTGCGCCTGGCCCCACCCGGGATCGGCACATCCCCACTTCTCAGGAAGGCCGGCACCCTTCAGCCGCTTCGGTGGAACGGGTGCCGGCCGTCCTCGTGTGCGCTCTGCGGCTACTCGCTCGTAGCCACGTGGGCTCCTTCACGCAAGGGGTCCGTCCGGTACGGCGTGCCGGCACCGGCGAAGCAGGTCCGGCCACGGCAGCAGAGTCAAGGGGTGTCCGGTTCATCCCCCTTGCACGCGTTGAGGGAACTGCTCGGGCGATCGAAGCGCCCGCCGTGCTGCGGATGGAACCAGGCAACTTGCCGGTAAGCCCGGACTCCATCGCAGTCGCCGAGGTCGAACGCCACGACCGTGCTCTTCTCCCAGGGACTGTCGGCAACGGACGCCCCCTCGGTGAGGTAGCGGGCCTCCCCTGTTCCGGTGGCGCGTGGCCCGCCCCAGGAAGTCCAGGTCACGTCGCGGACCAACCCGGAAGTGCTGCCGCCGTTGAAGAACGTCCTGGGCCTCGGCAGTCCATACCCTTTCTGGTAAGGCGCCCACAGGGTGCCAAGGACCGGAACGGCCGTTGCGGGACCGGGAGCCCAGGCGAAGACTGTGACGGAGTCATGGAGGGCGACCTGCTGCTTCTTGGCGTTGGTGACGACGAGCGGGGAGGCGGGGGGCCGGTAGTCGTTGAGTCCGGTGGCTGCGGCCCGTCGCGCGCTCCATCCCTGTCCCGTTGTCTGGGCCATGACGGCGTCCTGCCCGGACGGGGCCCATGTGCCGCCGCTCAGACGGTAGGCGGCTGTCTGCTGGCGGCGGATCGCTGCCCCTTCCCCGTACGCGACGCAGGATTCGGCCGGTTCGCGGAAGGCGCTGGCCCATACCTCGTCCCGGGGGCCGAACCAGAGCCCCGAGATCCGCAGATGCGGGGGCGCATCGTTGTGGGGCAGGGCGGTGGTGGTGTGCTTGTCGGTGTCGAGATCGATCACGGTCACCCGGTCGGGGGGCCCGCAGGGATTGCCGCCCGAGTCATTGCCGCCGTAGGCGAACCGGGTACCGTCCCCGTTGACCGCCGCGTACTGGCCGGGTCGCCGGGCACCGCCGGGGATGTCCTGGAGAGTGTCGTCGACGACCGTCGTCGCCATCCCGTTGGCGGCCGTCCGGTACAGCTTGTTGGCCTCGGCCCCATTGAGGCCGTTGTCCATCGTGAAGATCAGCAGCCCGCTGCCGGCCGCCGTGCTGCCGACGAGAAAGAGTTGCAGGCCGGTGGCCGGAGTGTCGATTCCCCGCAGTTCGAGGGTCTTGGGGGTCTTGCCGGAGGGCGGGTGGGACAGCATCTGGGCGCGCTGCCGCACGCTGACCAGGTTCGCGTCCTGGAAGGCGAGTCCGGCGCAGTCCTGGCAGGCCCAGGTGCGGCTCTGGCCGGTGGACAGGTCCGTCGTGTGCAGGGTGGTGGCCGTGCCACGAGAAGGTTTGGCAAGCCAGCCCACGCGTTGGCGGTCGGCCGACCAGACCAGGTCGGTGACCGTGCTGCCGGATGCCACCGTGCCGACGGTGCCGGCCTTCTCCTTGGTCTGGACGTGCACCTCCTTGTCGGTGGCGTACGCGATGGTCGGCATGGAGGCGGCGACCGGCGCCGTCTGCGGTGAGGGGCCCGCGTCGGGGCGGGTGAGCAGCAGTGCTCCGGCGGTGACGGCTGCGGCGACGACGGCTGCGGCGGCCGCCTTGATGACCGGACGGTGCAGCGGCCCCCCGGCGGGCGGCGGCCCGGGAGGGCTGCCGGGCGGTTTGGCCGGCGCCGACGACAGTACGGAGACGGCTGCGGACCAGGCCTGGTTCACGGCCTCAAGGACTGCGGTCCGAACCGGGCGGAGGAACAGGAGGACGACGAGGGCCGGTGCCCACTCCGCCTTCAGAGCAAGCCGTTCGTTGTCGCATACCCGGCAGCGCTGGCAGCCGGAGGACTTCTCACATGTGCTGATGGCCAGGATGTCTCGCACCCGGCAGGTGGGGCACACCGCGCAGCTTCCGCAGTCGGCACACTTGCGGGCGTGTTTGAGCACGTGGTCCCGCAGTTCGCTGCCGAACTCCTGTGGGTACCGGCCGACGATGCCGGTCAGTTGTCGGCACAGGGTGCGATCGTGCTGCACAAGAAGGTACGCGTCAAAACCGACCGCGACGGCCGCCGTGATGCGCGTGACCTTGTTGGCGACGGTTTTCTCCGACAGCGCCCGCCCTGACAGGGCGAGTTGTTCGGTGACCTCGGCGACCGTGAGCTCCTGCTCGAAGAAGAGCCGGTAGATCTCCTGCTCATCCGCCGCCAGCGTGCGTGCCACCCGGCCGGCTATGCCGACCACCTGAGCAAGCCGCCCTTCGTCGTCACGCGCGCGCCCCACCCGGGAGACGTCCGAGCCGAAACCGTCACCGTGGGCGTGGGGCGGAACGGAACGCTGCCGGATCACATCACGGCGCTTGTAGTGGTTGAGTTCGCGATTGCGGCTGAAGCGGTACAGCCACCCGCCCAGGTGGTCCGGATTCTGCGGACCCTCCCCCTTGAGCAGCTTGACGCAGGCGTCCAGGAAGGTCTGCTGAGTGACGTCGCTCGCCGCCTCCGGGTCCCCCATCCGCCCCGCCGTCGACACCAGAACGTCCTGCACATACCGTTCAGCGATCATCTCCAGCGCCCTCTTGCGCCGGTGCGGCCGAGATGCGTCCAGCGCCCATTGGACCAGCTCCCGGTCACTGATCCGGTCACTGCCCGGCCTCCACAGACGGTCATCCACTGACACTCCCCTCACGTGAGCTGCCGCAGCAGCCGCTCACGGAAATTCCGCAAAGAATCTTCGCGAACTCCGGGAAACACGCGGGCTGTTGGCCCTGGACCTCCGACCGATACCTCACGGCACCAACGGAGGACTCCATGTTCCGTCGCGTCCAGCACCAGTGCACAGCCCCTGCCGAGGGCGAACAGCAGTACCCCACCCGCCCGCAGCCGCTCCTCCGGGTCACAGCGCTGGCGGGCTCCGGCCTCTCCGGCGCCGCCCTCTCCTGGAGCCTGCTGGGCCACAGCCCGCTGTGGACCGTGGCTGCCCTCGCCATCACCGCTACCGCCGCGGTGGTATGCGCCCTCGCCCGGCACACCCCCGACCTCGTTCATGCCGTGATCTGGCGTCTGGCCCTGCGGACAGAACTACGAGAAGTACGGCAGTTCGCACGCGAAGACCTCCTGTCGGAGAAGATCACTCCCCAGCAGCTCATCGAGCTCGCTGGAAACGTCCACCGGCACACTCTGAAGAACCAGCCCCCGGAACCGCGGACCAGCGACGACAACGACCACTGACCGCTGCCACCGTGGGACCCCTCCCCGTGAGGGGTCCCACGGCCGGCGAGACCCGCCACCGCGTTCGCCCTGGCACCCACAAAGTGCCAGCACACAGCGGCGTGCGGGCGACGCTGGAGGGTGAGCACCACAGGTGCCCGGCTGCCAGGTTCGGCAGCCGGGCACCTGTGGTGCTGTGGTGCGTTGGCGCTGCGGTGCGGTGGCGCTGCGGTCAGACGGTGCGATCAGAGTTGGCGTGGACTGGCTGCCCTGAGCGCCACGGTGGTCCGACCGAGGTGGTTCAGCAGGGGAGAGTGGACTTTCCTGCCGCGCCGGTCGCGCCGGTGGTGCCGTCCGAGGTGGACGTGGCGGCGGTGCCGTTGCCGCCGGGCTTGCCCGGGCAGACCGGGCTGGCCGCACCGCCGGCGCCGCCCTGGCCGCCCTTGTAGCCGCCACCGGCTGTGGCCGCGCCTCCGTTGCCGCCCTTGCCCCCGGCGATACCGACGCCCGCGTCGCCGACGCCGCCCACACCGCCCTTGCCGCCGGTGCCGCCGAGTGCGGCACTGCCACCGGTGCCTCCGGCACCGCCGTTGCCGTTGGCGCCGCCTGCGCCGCCCGTGCCGCCGGCGCCGCCGACGCTCGCCGTGCCGGTGGCGTTGCCGCCGTTGCCCCCGTTGCCGCCGTTGCCGTTGGCTCCCGCAGCGCCTCCGGTGCCGCCGAGGCCACCGAGCCCGCCGCTGGTCCCGACACCGTTGGCACCGTTGGCACCGGGCAGGCCAAGGAGCCCCAGGGCGGAGTGGGTCCGGGCACTGCTGGCACCGGACTGGGCGGAGGCGAGAGCCGGAGTGACGGTGAGGCCGGCTACGGCGATCGAAGCGATCAGGAAGGTCCGTGCGGTGGCCGTGCTGCGCAGGAAGCGCATGGCATACATCCTTCGGTTTGCCGCCGGAGAAAATCCCCGGCTGACAGTCATCAACGTAGGCGCATCCACGGCGCACCGCGCCCCAAGAATGCTTAATTGTCTTTAAATAGATGGATGCATCAAACTTTGGCCTTAATTTCGAAAACATTACTCTTCGCCGTTTTTTCGAGTATTGAGGCTTTCGCCAGGATTGGTGTTTTGATTGCCCTTACCAGGGAACCGCGCACTTCTGGGTCAACTCCTGGGGGTTTTACGGCGCTTGCAGCGGCTGCCGCCCACGCGTCCCGGCGGGCCCACACCACCGAACCAGGCGGGGCGCGGAACGGGCGGCAGCCGTCGTCGGTGCGACGGCTGCCGCCCGGCTGCCGGGCCGGGGTCAGGGTTGCCGACTGCGCCTCACACCCAGAACGGGCCTGCGCGCGAGGAAGGAAGGTACAGCGGGGCAGACCAGGAGGGGGCCGGCGGAGGCGTTCGCACGCCCGGCGGTGATCGCGTCGCGGAGGGTGGATGCCGGCGGGTGCGGTGTGCTCAGCCCCGCCAGGTGCAGGACGCACCGGTGCCATCGGTCCGTACACACCAGAGTGAAGGAGCCCCCACTGGTGCGGACTTGTTCACATGCGCCGTGCAGGAGGTCGAGGAGGGAACTGTCGAAGAAGCGTGCCGGACGCAGATCCACGACGAGACGGACGTCACGGCGGGCGGCCGCCCGCTGGAGGCGGGGGCGCAGTGCGGGGACGGTGGCAAGGTCGACTTCGCCGTGAATTTCGATCACGGTGACGGCTTCGTCGGGCAGGGGGCGAAGACGTGCACGATTCGTGGGAGGCCACGTCGTGGCCAACAGCCAAACGAAGCTGGGGTCCGGCGGGACAGGGCGGAACGACATGCGCATCAAAGCCCCCAGGTGCAGCGGCCCCGCACAGCGGGGCAAACGGTCAGTGGCACTCACCGAGGGCTGGGGTGAAGAGCCGCCATTCTACGAAGGCCGATGACGGCAGAAACGAAAATCCGGCTCCAGTGCCACTCCTCCGTGTGAACAGTCCGCGAAATCCCAGTGAGGGACCCCGCCGTGTGGCACGGGGCCCCGCCGCAGGCCGATCGCGGAGCGATCGCCCGCAGACCACCCAGCCTCATGCCCCGCCGCACGGGAGCGCTGCGCCTTCCGGCCGCGTAGCGGCGGCGCGACGTCGCTGGGGGGGGCAGAGCGGGCGCGCACGCGGCATGGGCCGCGCCACCGGACCCGGGCCGGCCGGGACGAAGACGACCCCTCATCGGTCCGGGGGCCAGGACCACAGCGCCGCCTGGTGCCAGGCGGCGGCCGTGCTGTCCGCGGATATAAGGAGTCCCCCCCGGTCTCGGTCCCGGCCTACGCCGTGGCCTCGGCCTTGAGGTGGGCGAAGACGATGACGTTCGAGTCCCAGTGGCGGTCGGGATTGAGGGAACCGCCGCACGTGATCAGGCGCAGTTCCGCCTTGCCCGTCGACTTGTAGACCTTGTCCGTCGGGAAGTTGTCCTTCTTGAACGTCTCGACGGAGTCGACGGAGAAGACGGCGGTGCGGCCGTCCTTGCGGTGCACCTTGATCTCTTCGTTCTTCTTGAGCTCCTTGAGGTGGTGGAAGACGGCCTTCTCCGTCTCCGGCGTGTCCAGGTGGCCCACGATCGCGGCCGCACCCTTCTCGCCGGGGGTGGGTCCCTCGCGGTACCAACTGGCCTCCGCGGGTTTGTCCATCGGCGGGGTCTCCATCACTCCGTGGGCGTCGAGGCCCACCGTCTCGAGGTCGGCGTCGACGTCGATGTCGGGGATGGTGATCCGGTCGGGGACCGAGGGAGCGATGGCGCTGACGGGAACCGTTTTCGTGCTGCCGCCGGTGAGCTGCGTACCGGTCTGGGGGGACGAGGAGCAGCCGACCGCCGCGGCTGCGGCGAGTGCCGTGGTCGCGGCCAGGGCGGCCGTGCGGCGTGCGCACGCTCCGCCCCGGCGGCGAGTTGTCGACTCAGCCATGGTGGCGGCGACGCAGTGCGACCGTGCCGACCAGTGCTGCGGCGCCGAGCGCGGAACCGCCGAAGAGGTCCATGTCCGCTCCGTTGCAGGAGGAGGCCGGGGCCATACCGGTCTGCACGGAACCCTTGGGGACCTTGTACTGGTGCGGGTGCAGGGGCTTCACGTCCTTGCCGTGGACGTGCGTGCCGTTGTTGTGGTGATCAGTGCGGTCCGAACCGTCCGCGGCGACTCCGAACTTCACAGTGTCGATCTTGGCGGTTCCGACGTAGCCATTGACTGCGTAGTAGCCGGCCCTGGTCTTTCCGGAGACGGTGGCCTGCCCGTGCCAGGTTCCCTCGTGCAGGGGGTCGCGCTCCAGGTTGACCGTGCCGGTGAAGGCGCCGGACGTGACCGTGGCGTTGCCCTTGAGGTTTCCGCTCTTGATGGTGACGGCGACCTTGTCGCCAGGGCGGCCGCCGTCGGCCGACAGGGACATCGAGGCCTGGGACGGAACCGGGGCGGGGGACGGGCTGGTGCCGGTGTTCACCGAGAAGGCGGCGGAGCCCTGCGAGCCGGTGTCGCCGTAGTCGGCGGTCGCCGTGAGGCGGGCGGTGCCGATGCCGAAGCCGGACTTCACCTTGCCGGTGCCCAGGTAGGTGAGGTGGTCACCGGCCTTGGCGGCCTGCGTGAGGCTGATGCCGGTGAGCGCGTCCGAGGACGCGGACACCTTCGAGCCATTGGGGGCGGAGACCTTGAACTTCACGGTTTCTCCGGCCGTGTAACCCGCCTTGCTCTTGGGCGAGGAGGTGACGGAGACGACCGGGGCCTCGGCCTTGTCGCTCCGGATGCCTGCGTCCGACCGCATGCCCTGGCCCTGGACGCCCTTGTCCGGCCGGCCGGTCCGCGCGTCCTTCGCGGACCGGCCGGAGTCACTCTTGTTCGGCTGCGGGGCGTCCGAGGCGGTGGCGATCGTCGTCACCCCGGAGTCGGAGGCGAACGCGGTGGCCGGCGCGGACATCGCCAGAGTGGCGGCGACGGCTATGGCGGAGATGGTGAATGCCTTGCGCATGAGTGAAACCTCTCGTCGATCCGGGCTTTTCGCCCGTTACGTCCACTATGAGGAGGAAACCGGCCCCTTGGTTTCGGCTTTCTCCCGCGCGTCGTTCTGGACGGCCGAAGGTCCCGGAGCGCCGCGCGACCGCTGACCAGGCGTTTTTTGACAAGCGAGGAGCGCTCTTTAGCCACTTATTAGGTGCTTCAGTCCTTTTGTCGGACCGTGTGCGCTTCCGCGGTGCTCCCGGATCGGTCCCGCTACCGGGCGGGTGAGGCCCGACATCCCGGCATGTCACCTCACGGGCCCGGCCTGTCACCCTCACAGGCCCGGCCGGCACCTCCTCGGCACCCCACCGCTGCTCGGATGCGAGCTCCGCCGCGCCGACCGCCACTGGCCGAGTCGGGGCTCCTCCTCCGCCCTCGGACATCACGAGTTGGCGCATGACGGCGGGTGAGGCGTGTTTGGCTTGGCCCTGGCCTGTTGTCAGCCGATGTTGGTGCGGTCGGGGACGAGGCCGGTGGTGGCGCGATAGGTGTCGGGCAGGCGGTGGGTCCAGCGCGTCAGTTGTCTCCAGTGTTCGTGGCCGACGAGGGCGTGTTCGACGCAGATGCGGTCGGACGAGTGGTCGTGGCGGTCACGTTCCCCCTGTTCGACTCTGCCGGGCGGTGCTCCCGGCCGGGGCTTTGCGGGTGGGGACCGCGCACCCCCGCTCGGCCAGGAGCGCGCGTGTCTCCCCGGTCGCACGGGTGACGGTGGAGCGGCCGGCACCGGACAGCAGGCCAAGAGCCGAGTGCGGCAGATCTTGGCGCAGACGGATCAGCGTGGCCACCGGCCGGTCGACGAACATCAGCCGGTCCGCCACGTGACCTGTGCGGCCGGCGGAGAACTCTGTCGCACACCTGGCGCGAACCGCTCGAAAGTCCGCTGCGGGCCGCCGTGTGGGAATACAGTCGGCTCATGAGTCTGACGCCACGATTGATCGTCCCGGACCCCGACACCGCCGCCGCCTACTACCAGAAGGCCATGGGCGCCGAAGAGGTCTTCCGCGCCCAGGACGAGAGCGGCCGCGTGATGGTCGTCGTCCTCCAGGTCGGCGGTTCGCCGCTGTCCCTCTCCCCCGCCGTCACCGACTGGGGCTGGCTCTCGCCCGACGACGTCGGCGGGTCCCCGGTCCTCCTGGAGGCGGAGTTCGACGACCAGGACGCCGTCGCCGCCCGGATGGTCGAAGGCGGCGGCACGGTGGTCGTGCCGGTCGAGAACCGCCCGTACGGCAAACGGGAAGGGCGCCTGCGCGACCCGTTCGGCCACCTGTGGATCGTCACCGGCGACCTGCGCTGACCGCCGGCCCGCATCGACGGCCCCCGGGGCCTTCCGCACCGCGCCTCGCGGCGGCGGGAGGCCCCGGGGGCCGCTTCGGCCACGGCTGCTTCCGTGGCCGCCGCGCCCGGATGACGGTCAGCCGGTCCGCACCGGCCACGGCGAAGGCCGGTAGGAGTAGGCCTCGGTGCCCTTGCGCACCCCCTGCTTGATGGCCATCGGCAGCATCAGGTCACGTATCACCCGGGTGATCCACTTGTCGGGGGTCATCACCGCACCCGTCTGCCGGGCCTGCTTCGCCATCGCTTCCACCCTCTCCCGCCGGGACTCCTCGAACGCGGTGAACGCCCGCTGCGGGGTGGGGTGTTCATACAGGGCGAGGGCGAGTTCGTAGGCGTCCTCCATGCCGAGCGCGGCGCCCGCCCCCAGGTGCGGGGCCACCGCGTGCGCGGCGTCGCCCAGCACCGCGGCGCTGCCCCGGTGCCAGGTCCGCAGGGGCGGCACCTCGTGGACCGGCCAGCGGCCGACCGGCCCGGTGGAGGCGTTCAGGATGCGGCGGACCACGGCGGGGTCGGGACGGTGCCGGTCGGCCAGGGCGGCCACCCAGCGGGCGTCGTCGATCGCGGCGAGCTCGGCGAAGCTGCGTTCGTCGGTCTCCTGATGGTTCTCGAACCACCACACCTCCCCGGGCGAGACCACCTGGTACCCGAAGAAGCCGCGCAGGCCGAAGACCATGTGGAACCGGCCGTCCGCCGGGAGTTCCGAGGCGCCGAGCCGCGCCCTGCCCCCGGAACCGACCACCTCGGTGTAGGCGGGGCGGGGCGCGTCGGGCAGCAGCAGGCGGCGCGTGGTGGAGTTCACGCCGTCGCAGCCGAGCACGAGGTCGGCCTCGGCGTGCGTGTCGTCCTCGAAGCCGAGCCGCCAGTCGCCGTCGTGGTTCTCCGCCAGGGCTACCAGCCGCTTGGCGGTGTGCAGTTTGACCCCGGAGTCGGTGGCCGCCTCGCGCAGGGCGCCGCTGAGTTCGCCGCGCATGATGTTGGTGGTGCGCTCGGGGTTCCGCACGAGTGCCCTGCCCCTGTGGTTGGCGAAGGCGATGGAGCCGGCCGGGACGCCCTGTTCGAGGACCCGGTCGGCCAGGCCCAGGCGCTCCAGCACGGCCCGCCCGTTGGGAGCCAGGTTGAGGAACGAGCCCACGTCCTGCGCCCGGCGCACGTACGCCTCGTACAGATCCACCTCGAAGCCCAGTCTCACCAGGCACACGGACAGCAGTGGGCCGGTGATGCCGGCGCCGATGACGGCGACCCGTCGGCGCGGTGTGCGGTTCTCGTCTCTCATCACGTGCTCCCGATCGTGACCGCCGTGAAGGTCGGGGGCGGTCTGTTCCCTTACGAGGGTTGTTGCCGATCACCGGGCGGTCCCACGCGACCATGTCGTGCTTCTTTCGCCGCGCCCGCGACAACCGGCTGAGCAGTACGGTTCATCGTGCGGCACTTCGCTCCGGCCGGACCGGAATCGGGCCCCCGGCCAAGCGGAATCGACGCGGAATCGACCTGGAATCGAGATCGGGCAGGATCAACCCGCCGGGGCGACGGGCGCGTGCCGCGCCGGAGCCGCCGGTCTCGACCAGATGTCCGCACACCGGACGTCCGCACCCAGGACGTCCGCCCCCCAGACGTCACTCGCCACTTGTCACGGGAAACGGGGTCACGACCATGGCCACGCTCGTTCACACGCAAGAAGTCAAGTTCCTCCGCTGGCCCGTCCAGCGCCACGAGAGGGACCAGCTGCGCGAGGCGGGACTGCCCTGCCTGCTGGTCCTGGAGGGCCAGACGGCACCGCCGAACGACATCTCCCCCACCGAGGACTGGGTGCGCCCCCCGGTCGGCCGCCTCGACCTGGCGGCCCGCGTCCACACGCTGCAACAGCGCACCGGGACCGACTTCATGCCCGCGCTGGACCCGACCGGGGTCCTCTACTACGGCGGCCAGTCGGTGCCCATGTCGGAGGCGCAGAGCGAGATGATGCGATGTTTCCTGGCCGACTTCGGCCATCTCGTACGCCGGGACACGCTGAAGGAGGCCCTGGGCCGCATCAACAACGAGAAGGTCACCAGCAACGCGATCGACCTGCACATCATGCGGCTGCGGCAGCGGTTGGACGGCGTCCGGCTGAGCCTGCGCACGGTCTGGGGGCGCGGCTACATCCTGGAGACAGCCGGCTGACCCGTCCACGCAGGACGCCGGGCGGCGCCGTCCCGTCCGGCCCCGGCACGCGAAGTGTCCGGCCCGTCGTGCTCGGGGCCGGACACTTCGCGCGTACGTCCTCCGGCGCCTGTGGGCGCCCGGGGTTCAGCCCGCCTGCCGGCGTCTGCGCTCGTGCACCTTGCCGCGGAGCTCGTGGAGTTCGGTGAACGGCATGGTGGCGCGGCCCATGAGGTGCGCCGCCCCCGAGGTGCCCGCCGTGCCCGGCTGCTCGCCGATCATCTTCAGCACCAGGCCCACGTGCCCGATCTTCCACTGGAAGTACCCGTTGCCCACGCTGAGCATCGCCTCGACGACCCGGTGGTGGGAACCCGCCTCGACGCCCGCCGCGACGATCTCCTCCAGGTCGGCGCCGGTTCGCTGCAGACCGGCGCGGAAGGCCAGGAACAACGTTCCGGAGCGGCTGGCGCTGCCCAGTACCCGTTCCAGTTCGTGGGCCTGGCTGGACTGGGCGCCGCTGGCCGTGCCGAGGTGTGCCCGGAACTGGGCGAAGTCCTCCAGCGGCAGCCGCTCCAGCGCCATGAGCTGCTCGTGCAGCAGGCGCAGCAGTTCGCAGCACCGGTAGAGCAGGTCGACGGACCGCTCCAGGCCCCCGGTGGTCATCGCGCGGAAGTTGCCCTCGACGGCGGCGAGGTCGCCCAGGATCTGCTTCAGCCACAGTTCGCAGGTCTGGTGGCTGACGATGAAGAACTGCTCCGAGAGGGCGGTGGCGAGGTCGGCCTCGCTCCCGGGCGTGCGCGGCACCTGGAGGGTCAGCAGTTCGTCGAGCTTCAGGTAGGAGGCGTACGTCACCTCCTCGGGCATCACCCCTGCCTCTTCTCGCGGACCAGCTCGACCAGGCGCTCCACCCCGGTGGTGAGCTGCTCGCGGTCGACGCAGAAGGCGATCCGGACCAGCCCGGAGGCGGCGCCGCCGGGCACGAGCGGCAGCAGCGTGCCGTCGGGGGCGAACTCGGGCCGGGCGGAGAAGCCGCTGCCGGGCACGACCACGACGTCGTGCCGGTCCATGAGTTCGGCGGCGAACTCCTCGCCGGTCAGGCCGGTGGAGGAGACGTCGGCCATGGCGTACCAGCCGCCGCCGGGCAGGGCGGGCAGCAGTCCCTCCTCGACCAGCGGGGCGAGTGCCGTGTCCCGGTTACCCCGGACGAAGTCGTGGTTGCCCGCGAGGGCTCCCGACGCGTCGAGGGCGGCCAGCCCGGCGTACTGGACGGGCGCGTTGGGCGCGATGATGCAGGACTCCTGGACCGAGCGCATGGCGGCGGCGGTCTCCGGGCGCGACACCGCGACGTATCCGAGCCGGTAGCCGGTCATCGCCGGGCCCTTGGAGAAGGTGAAGACGCTGTTGACCAGGCGCTGGGCGGCGGGCCTGGCACGTTCCAGGGCGGCGATCGAGTGGTGGGGACCGGAGAAGGCGAAGTCCTCGTAGGCCTCGTCGCTGATGATCTGCCAGCCGTGCTGGTCGGCGATCTCGTAGAGGGCCTGTTGCAGCGGGAGGTCGGCGACCGCGCCGGTGGGGTTGGACGGGGTGTTGAGGAGCAGCACCCGGGTAGCGGGGCCGGCCACCCGCCGGATCGACTCGGGGTCGGGAGCGAAGTGTTCGTCGAGCTGGTAGAACACCGGGCGGAATCCGGCGAGCAGGGCCTGTTGCAGGTGTACGGGCCAGTGGATTTCCGGCATCAGGATCTCCGCCCCCGCGTGGACGAGGCTGCGCATCAGCGCGCTGAGCCCCTGGCACGAGCCGGGGGTGACGAAGAGCCGGGCGGGCTCGGTGTCGACGCGGTTCACGGTGTCCAGCTTGCCGGTGAGGCGTTCGCGGAGCTCCGGGAGCCCCTGGACGTCGATGTAGCGGGCGCGGCCGTCGATGACGGCGTCGGCGAACTCCTTGGCGACGGAGTCCGGCGGGCCGAAGGCGGGCTCGCCCACGTGCAGCTTGATCTGGCCGGGGTGTTCGCGTTCGCGTTCGTTGGCGATCCGGAAGGACTCGTACAGCCAAGAGGAGGGGATCGCCGAGGCCGGGGCGAACGACGGTGGGGCTGTCTGCGTCATCTGGGTCTTGCCTTTCCGCTGGGGGCAGGTGGGGCGGGGCAGGGGGCGGGGCCCGCCCGTGCGGGCGGGCGATGCTCCGGGGGCGGGGCTCGGGTGGTGCTCCGCGGGTACGGCTCAGGCCGCGCGGCCGCCGTCGACGGACACCAGGGAGCCGGTGACCCAGGACGAGGAGCCGGGGTCGACGAGGTGGCACACCCAGGCCGCCACCTCCGCGGCCAGGCCGAACCGCCCCAGCGGGGTGCCGGACACGATCCTCTCGCGCAGGGCGTCCGCGCCCTCGCCGGCCGCCAGGTCCCACAGGCCGGTGTCGACCGGGCCGGGCAGCACCGCGTTCACCCGGACCTCGGGGGCGAGTTCCACGGCGAGCGACCTGGTCAGGGAGTTCAGGGCGGCCTTGCTGGCCCCGTAGAAGGACCGGTTGGGCATGGCCAGCACGCCGCCGACGGAGGACACGTTGACCACGCAGCCCCGGCTGGCGCGCAACGCGGGAAGCAGCGCCCGGATCAGCAGGGCGGGGGCCACCAGGTTGGTGTCGACCATGCCGCGCAGATCCGCCTCGGCGGCGTCCTCCAGGCGGTCGAAGACGGCGTGCCCGGCGTTGTTGACCAGCGCGTCGACGCCGCCGAGCACGTCCCGGGCCCGGTCCGCGATCCGGGCGGCGGCGTCGGGGGCCGTGACGTCCACGGCGTACGGCACGGCGGTGCCGGGGCCTTCGGCCTGGGCCTTCGCGGTCACCTCGGCCAGCCGGTCGGCCCGGCGGCCGACCGCCAGGACGTCGGCGCCGAGCCCGGCGGCGCGGGCCACCACGGCTGCCCCGATGCCCGAGCCGCCGCCGGTGACGACCAGGCGCAGGCCCGCCCAGGAGTCACCGCCGCCCTCCGGGTCCGTGTCCCTGCCCGTTTCATCCATGGGACTCGTGCGACTCAGGGAACCCATGGGGCTCGTACGGCTCGGGGGAATCGTGCGTCTCATGCGCCGGACCGCCTCCGTTCGCGTGGATGGGGATCGCAGGTGGGCGTGGCGGTACCCGCCGTGCCAGGCCCGCCAGCAGGAGCGCCGGGTCGTCGAAGACGTGGAAGTGGGCTCCGGGTCTGATGTCGACGCTCGCGTTCCCGGTGGTGAGGCGGGCCCAGTGGCGTGCGGCCAGGACCGGCACCAGGGGATCTCCGCGGGCCACGCAGACGTGCACGTCGCAGTCGAGCGACACCGGGTCGGGGCAGCCGAGGTAGCGCTCGTGGGCGGCGATGTCGGCGCGCATCGCGGGCAGCACCAGGTCACGGATCTCGGTCTCCGCCGCGAGGTCGGGGTCGATGCCGCCGAGGGCGACCAGGCGCTCCCACAACTCCCCGTCGGGCAGCAGGTGGTCGCCGCGCGGGGGCCGGGCCGGATCGCCGGGGGCCCAGGCGCTGGACGCGACCAGCAGGGCGACGTCGAGGCCCGCCGCGGGGCTCCGGCGGGCCACCTCGCAGGCGACCGCGGAGCCGAAGCTGTGGCCGAAGAGGACCAGGCGCGCGGGCGGCAGCCGGGCCAGCCCGGTGACGATCTCCTCGGCGATCGCGCCGACGTCCTCGCGCGCGGGCTCCGCCAGCCGGTCGCCGTGCCCCGGGTACTGCGCGACGCACAGGTCCACCGCCGTGCCGGGAAACGCGGCGGGCAGCACGGTGCGCCAGCCGGTGAAACTCTCCGCGCGGCCGCCGGAGTGCGGCAGCACGAGGAGCCGGAGGCCGGGACCCGCGGTGCCGGTCACCGTACGTACGGTTCCACGGTGCACACCCATTCCCCATCTCCCCTTCTTCGTCGTCGAGTTGAGAATCACACGCCCGGCGGGGGCCGCCGCCGAATCCGTCAGCATTCATTCAGCGCCGTCTCGGGGGCGGCCCCGGGGGGCGACGATCGGGGCGCGAAGTCCCCCTGCCGGCCGGATGTCCGTGCCGGACGCCCGTACCCCGGTGTCCGCGTCCGGCCGCTCCCGCACGGGCCCGGTCCGCCGGGCCGAAAGGAGTCTCCCGGTGGTCTCCTCCCACCACGCCGCCGCCTTCGGCGGCCCGTACGACGACACCTCCTGGGCGGCTCTCGACCTCGCCGACCCGGCCGCCTTCGTCGAGAACGACCCGTACGCCTACTGGGACCGGATGCGCCGCAGCGAGCCCGTGCGCCATCACCCCCCGGTGGGCGACCGCCCCGGCTTCTGGGCGGTGGCCAGGCACCGGGACGTACAGGACTGCTACAAGGACGCGGCCCGGCTCGGCTCGGCCCGGGGGACGGTGCTGGACGTCCTGCTGCGCGGCACCGACTCGGCGGGCGGGCGGATGCTGGCGGTGACGGACCGCCCCCGCCACCGCGAGCTGCGCCGGGTGATGCTGCGCGCCTTCTCACCGAGGGTGCTGCGGTACGTGGAGGAGGCGGTACGGCAGCGGGCGGACGCCCTGGTGGCCGCCGTGGTCGGCGCGGGCGAGGCCGACGCCGCGCGCGACATCGCCGAGCACCTGCCGCTGAACACCGTGTGCGACCTGCTCGAACTGCCTGCCGCCGACCGGCCGTCGCTGCTGGAGTGGAACAAGCGGGCGCTGTCCTCGGAGAGCGCCCAGGACGACCCGTTCGACGCGCTGGAGGCACGCAACGAGATCCTGTCGTACTTCGTGGACGTGGTGCGCGAGCGGCGGCGGCGGCCCGGCGAGGACGTGATCAGCATGATCGCCGGGGCGCGGGTCCAGGGCGAGACCATGACGGAGGACGACCTCGCCCTGAACTGCTACAGCCTCATCCTCGGGGGCGACGAGTCGACCCGGGTGACCACGATCGGCGCCCTGCACGCGCTGGGCGTCCACGAGGAGCAGTGGCGTCGGCTGCGCACCGGGGAGGCGGCGGTGCACACCGCGGTGGAGGAGGTGCTGCGCTGGGTCACCCCGGCCATGCACTTCGCCCGGACGGCCACCGTCGACCTGCGGATCGGGGACGCCGAGGTGGCGGCGGGCGACATCGTCACCCTGTGGAACATCTCGGCCAACAACGACCCCGAGGTCTTCGAGGAGCCCCGCCGCTTCGACGTGGGCCGGCAGCACAACCCGCACCTCGCGCTCGGGCACGGCCCGCACTTCTGCCTGGGGGCCTTCCTCGGCCGGCTGGAGCTGTCCGCGGTGCTGGAGTCGCTGGTCCGGCGGGTGGGCCGGATCGAGGTCCTGGCGGAACCGCCGCGCGTCTACTCCAACTTCCTGTTCGGGCACAGCGCGCTGCGCCTGCGGCTGGACTGACGGCGCGGTGCGGAGCGGGCGCCGCCGCACCGGCGCGGGCCGCCCGGGGCCCGCGCCGGTGCGGCCCGGTTCACGCGGGCGACAGCAGGCCGCCCAGCTCCGCCATGGTGGGGCGCTCGAAGACCGCCCGCACCGGCAGGTTCATCCCCCACTCCTCCCGGACGGCCTTGGCGAGCCGCACCGCGAGGACCGAATGGCCGCCCCGGTCGAAGAAGTTGTCGTCCGGCGCGACCTCGGGCACCTCCAGCACCCTGGCGGCCAGCGCGCACAGAGCGGCCACCGGGTCGGACAGGTCGACGGCGCGGCCGGCCGACGCCCCGGCCCCCTCCGAGGCCCCGGACTCCCCCGCGCGCCGCGCCGCGGCGGCGCGCTGCTCCAGGGCCCGACGGTCGATCTTCCCGTTGCTGGTCATCGGCAGGGACGCCACCACCTCGATCCGCGAGGGCACCATGTGCGCGGGCAGCCGCGCGGCGAGCAGGCCGCGCAGTTCCTCCGCGAGCCCGGGGCCGCCGCCCGCCGGGTCCGTGCCGGACACCACGAAGGCCACCAGGCGCGCCGAGTCCACCTCGCCGGTGACGACGACCGCCCCGAGCCGGACCCCCGGGCAGGACTCCAGCGCGGCCTCCACCTCGCCCAGTTCGACCCTGAAGCCCCGCAGTTTGACCTGGCGGTCGGCGCGGCCGGTGAAGTGGAGCGGGCCGTCCTTGTCCAGGTAGCCGAGGTCGCCGGAGCGGTACATGCGGCTGCCGGGTACGCCGTACGGGTCCGCGACGAACCGTTCGGCGGTCAGGGCGGGCCGGTTGAGGTAGCCGAGCGCCTCGCCCTCGCCGACCAGGTACAGCTCGCCCTCCTCGCCGTACTGGCAGGGCTGGAGGGCGACGTCCAGGACCCGGACCTCGTTGCCCGGCCAGGGCTCCCCGATGCTGACCGGTTCGCCGGGGCGCACCGGGCCAGCCATGGTCACGCCCACGGTCATCTCCGTGGGCCCGTATCCGTTGAACATGCGCCGGCCCGGCGCCCAGCGGGCCACCAGCGCCTGGGTGCAGGAGTCCCCGGTGGACAGCACCACGCCGCCGGGCAGCACGCCGTCCGGGTCGGTGGCGGTGAGCGCGACCGGGGGCAGTACCGCGTGGCTGATCCGCCGGTCGATCAGGGTGCGGCGCAGCTCCTCGCCGGGCAGCACCGCGCGGTCGTCGGTGAGCACCAGGGTGGCCCCGGACAGCAGGGCCAGCGTCAGGTCCCAGAACCCGGCGTCGAAATTGAACGAGGCCCACTGGAGCACCCGGTCGCCGGGGCCCGGGGCGATCCAGTGCTGCTGCGCCTCGGCGAGCGCCGCCATGCCGGCGTGCGGGATCACCACGCCCTTGGGGACGCCGGTGGACCCGGAGGTGTAGATGACGTACGCGGTGTCATCGGCCCGCAGCGGACGCCGCCGCTCCTCGTCGGTGACCGGCCCGGCGGGGTGGTCACCGGCGTCCGGGGCGGCGGGGCCGGGGGTGTCCGGACCGGTGATGTCGAGGGTGTCCGGGCCGGTGACGTCGACCGGCACGGGGCCCGTGTGCAGCAGCGTCCGCAGCCCCGAGTCGGCCGCCATGTGGCGCAGCAGCGCGGTCGGGTATCCGGGGTCCAGGGGTACGTAACCGGCTCCGGCGGTCGTCACGGCGAGCGCCGCCACCACCTGGTCGGGGCCGCGGGGCACGGAGATCCCGACGAGGTCGCCGGGGCCCAGGCCGTGTGCGATCAGCCGTCGGGCCAGCCCGTTCACCCGGTCGCCGAGTTGCGCGTACGTCAGAGCGGTGTGCTCGCCCTCGACGGCGGGCAGGTCCGCGTGTCTCGCCGCGGCCCGCTCGAAGAGGACGGGAAGGGTCTCGGCGGACGACGCCGCCGGGGTGTGCGGGCGCACGTCCGGCCAGACCTCCTCGACGTACGCACGCGCGCGGGCCCGGGAGGTCGCGGGCAGTTCCACCGGCCACCCGGCGGGGACCGGCAGCCGGGCGGGCCACAGCGACCGCTGGCCGCGCTGGTTGCACAGGACCAGGTAGCTCTCGTCCGGGTCTTCGAAGGGGTTGGCTGGCATCGAGCGACCTCCCGTGTGACGGTGCCGCTGGACGGGTCCGGCGCCCTGCGGGGGCGCCGCGCGCGACACAGGTGCCCTCACCCTGACCCGGCCGGGGGCGGTGTCCGCCCAGCAGGAAAGGACCCTGACGGTCCTCTCAGGTTTCTTTCAGCGACGGCGGCGCGGGCGGCAGCCGTCGTTACGTTGCCGGACGTGACAGTCACCGAGATCCGCCCGTCCGTGGGCCAGACGCTGCTGTGGTTCCTCGACCGCTACCGGGGCGAGGAGGGCGCGCTCAACTGCCCGGTACTGTGCAGGTTGCGCGGTCCGCTCGACCGCGGCCGGCTCCGGGAGGCCGTCGATACCGTGCTCGGCCGGCATGAGGCGCTGCGCACCACCTTCACCGGCGGCGGCCGCCGCCTCAAGGCACTCGTGCACCCGACGGCGACGGCGGATATCCGCGAGGTCGACCTGACCGGCGACCCGGACCCCGGGGCGCGCGCCGACCGGGAGGTGGCCGCCGAGCTGGGCACCCGGATCGACGCCGGGGTGAACGCCGTCCGCGTCACCCTGTGGCGGCTCGCCGACGACCACCACGTGCTCTGCCTCAACATGCACCACATGGTCACCGACTCGTGGTCCTGCAACGTGATCTTCGAGGACCTGTGCGCCGCGCTGGAGGGGAAGGACTCGGGGGAGGCCACCGCGTACTCCCGGTTCGCCGAGGAGCAGCGCGAGACGCTGGCCGGGCCCTCGGGGAAGCGGCTGAGCGCCTTCTGGGGCGAGCGGCTGAAGGAGGTGACGCTGCCTCCGCTGCCGATCCGGCCCGCCACCGCGGGCGCGCCGCGCGACACCCGTCTCGTCCAGGACGTGCTGGACGCGCCGACGGTGGCCGCGTTGGACGCGCTGGCGAAGCGGGAGCGCTCCACGATGTTCGTGGCGCTGCTCACCGCGTACTACCGGGCGCTGAAGTCGGTCAGCGGCGCCGAGGACCTGGCGGTGGCCACGCTGTTCGCCAACCGCGGTGCCGAGCACCGGCGCACCGTGGGGTTCCTGGCCAACATGGTGCTGCTGCGGACCCGGTTGACGGGGGACGACTTCGCCGCGCACCTGCGGGCCACGCACGGCACGGTGATGGAGGCGTTCGTCCACCAGGCGCTGCCGTTCCAGATGCTGCCGATCAACCTGGGGGGCACCGACCGGCGGCTGGACGACGTGGTGTTCCAGATGATGGCGGACCCGGTGTACTCCACCCGGGCCGGCGGTCTCGACATCGACGTGCTGGTGCCGGACGACGTCGCGACCCGCTTCGAGCTGGAGCTGGTCGCCGTGCCGGACCGGGACACGGTGCGGGTGCTGCTGTTCTACAACCCCGACCGGTTCGAGCCGGAGTTCGCCGGGTCGCTGCTCGCTTCGTACGTCGACATCTGCACGACCGCCGCCCGCGGCGCGGCGCCCCACACCGACCAGGCCGGGGCCCGTCCCCTGCCGCGCACGGGAGGCCACGATGACCAGTGAGGTGACGGCGGGACGCGTGCTGTCCGCCGAGGAGATCCGCAGCGCCGTCGCCGAGCGGCTGGAACTGCCCGCCGCGGAGATCGGCTTCGAGGAGGACCTGGTCACCCTCGGCCTGGACTCCCTCGGGATGATGAACCTGGCGGCCTCCTGGCAGGAGGCCGGTGTGGAGGTGACGTTCGGCGACCTGGTGGAGGAACCCACCGTGCGCGCCTGGGCGGCGCTGCTGTCCGGCACCGACGACGGCGCCGGCCCGCGTCCGGAGGCCGGGCCGGAGGCGGCCGCCGAGGCGGAGGCGTTCCCGCTGGCCCCGATGCAGCACGCCTACTGGTCGGGCCGGCAGCCGGGGATGCCGCTGGGCTGCGGGTCACACTTCTACTTCGAGTTCGAGGTCGTCGCCGACGTGGCGCGCTGGGACGGCGCGGTGGCCGCGCTGCGCCGCAGGCACCCGATGCTGCGGGCGGCGGTCGGCCCGGACGGCGAGCAGCGGATCCTGCCGGAGTGCCGGGGCCTGGACGAGGTCGTGGACCTGCGCGGCCCGGCCGAAGCGGAGCGCGGGCAGCGGCTCGCGGACCTGCGCGAGACCCTCTCCCACCAGACCCTGCCGGTCGGCGAGGGCCGCGGCCTGGACGTCCGGCTGGCGCTGCTGCCCGCCGGAAGGGGCAGGCTCTTCCTCGACATCGACATGCTCGTCTGCGACGCGTCCAGCTTCCGGATCGTCGTCGGCGACCTGGCCCGCCTGTACGAGGACCCGGGCGCCGCCCCCGCGCAGCCCGGCCTGACCTTCTCCCGCTACCGCAGGCTGGTCGACGAGGGCGGCCCGCGGCCCCGCCCGGCGGACCTCGCGTACTGGCAGGACCGCGTCGACGAGCTCCCCGAGGCGCCCCGGCTGCCGCTGGCCGCGCCGCCGGAGCGGATCGAGCGGGTGCGCACGGTGCGCCGGCACGCCTGGCTGGCCCCGGAGACGTACGAGAGGTTCGCCCAGCACGCGCGCAGCAACGGGCTGACCGTGTCGATGGCGGTCGCCGCCGCCTACGCGGACGTCCTGGCCGCGTGGAGCGAGGAGACGGACTTCCTGCTCAACCTGCCGGTGCTCAACCGGATTCCGGTGCACCCCGAAGTGGGCCGGGTCGTCGGCGACTTCACCGACCTCCTGCTGCTGCGGGTGGCGCCGGACGCGCGCCGCACCTTCGCGGAGCGTGCGCACGCGGTGCAGGAGCAGTACCGGCGGGACGCCGCGCACGCCGCGTACGGCGGCACGTCCGTCCTGCGCGACCTGGCCAGGACGGCCGCCGGGGCGAACCGGCGGGCGGGCGTGGTGTTCACGAGCGCGCTGAGCCTGGGCGAGCTGTTCGACGGGGCGACCCGCGCGGTGCTCGGCGCTCCGGTGTGGATGAGTTCGCAGACCTCGGGCGTGTGGATCGACCTCCAGCTGATCGAGCACGACGGCGGCATGCTGATCAACTGGGAGACCACGGAGAACCTGTTCGAGGACGGGGTCCCCGAGGCGATGTTCGAGGCCTTCGTCAACCGGGTGCGGCTGCTGGCCTCGCAGCCCAGCGCCTGGTGGGAGGCGTTGCCGGTGCGTCCGCCCGCACCGCAGCTCCAGGCCCGCCGCGCCGCCAACGCCACGCGTGCGGAGCTGCCGCGCCGGACGCTGCACGAGGAGTTCTTCCGGCGGGCGGCCGAGCGCGGCGGGGCTCCGGCGGCGCTCTGGGGCGAAGGAGAGGCCCTGACGTACGGCGAACTCGCCCGTCGGGCCCTGCGGTTGGCGCACGTCCTGCGCACTACGGGGGTCACCGCGGGCGACCGGGTCGTGATCACCCTGCCCAAGGGCGTCGAGCAGGTGGTGGCGGTGCTGGCGGTGCACGCGCTGGGCGCGGCGTACGTGCCGGTGGGCACTGAGCAGCCCGAGGCCAGGCGGCGCACCGTGGAGACGCTGTCGGGGGCGCGGTGCGCGGTGGTCCGCGACACCGGTGAGGGTCCGATTCCGTATGTGGACGTACGGTGCTGCACCGCTCCCGAGGTGCCGCTCCTGGAGCGGCCGGCGGACGTCTCGCCCGACGACCCGGCGTATGTGATCTTCACCTCCGGGTCGACCGGCGAGCCCAAGGGCGTGGAGCAGACGCACGCGGCGGCCCTCAACACCGTGGCCGCGCTGAACGCGCGCTACCGGGTGGGTCCCGGCGACCGCACCCTGTGCCTGTCGGCGCTCGACTTCGACCTCTCGGTGTACGACGTCTTCGGCCCGCTCACCTCCGGAGGCGCGCTGGTCCTGGTCGACGACGAGGAGCGGCGCTCCCCCGAGGTGTGGTTGCGCAGAGCCGCCCAGCACCGGGCGACTGTCCTGAACTGCGTGCCGGCGCTGCTCGACATGGCGCTGACCACCGCCGCCCAGCGGACCGGGCCGGACCGGTGGCCGTTCCGGCTGCAGCTCCTGGGCGGCGACTGGGCGGGACTCGACCTGCCGGGCCGGGTGCACGCGCTGCGCCCGGACAGCGTGTTCGTGGTGCTGGGCGGGACGACGGAGACCGCGATCCACTCGACGGTCCAGGAGGTCGCGGAGGTGGATCCGGCCTGGCCCTCGATCCCGTACAACGTACCGCTGCCCAACCAGCTCTGCCGGGTCGTCGACGAGCACGGCCGGGACCGCCCGGACTGGGTGGCGGGCGAGCTGTGGATCGGCGGGGCCGGAGTGGCCCGGGGGTACGTGGGCGCGCCGGAGCTGACCGCCGCGAAGTTCGTGGCGGCGGACGGGGTGCGCTGGTACCGCACCGGCGACCGGGCCCGCTACCGGCCCGGGGCGGTGATCGAGTTCCTCGGCCGGGCGGACCTCCAGGTCAAGGTGAACGGCTACCGGATCGAACTGGGCGAGGTGGAACGGGCGCTGGCCCTGCACCCCGGGGTGCAGGGCGTGGTGGTGACACCGCTGGCCGGGCACGGCGGCGCGCTGTACGCGCTGCTCGCTCCGGACACCGTGGACACCGAGGAGGTGCTGGCGACCGCCGCCCGGCAGGTGCCCGCGTACATGGTGCCCGCGCGGGCGGTGGCCGTCGACGCCCTGCCGCTGAGCCGCAACGGCAAGGTGGACCGTGCGCGGGCGGGGCGGCTGCTGGCCGCCGCGTTGACCGCGCACAGGTCCGACGGCGCGGCGGACGCCCCCCGCGGCGGGGCGGAGGAGACGGTCGCGGCGCTGTGGGCGGAGCTGCTGGGGTCCGGGCCGCTCGGCCGGAACACCAACTTCTTCCACATCGGCGGCGACAGCCTCCAGGCCGCCCGTCTGCTGGCGGCGCTGCGCAGGCAGGGGTACGAGGCCAGGCTCGGCGACCTGTTCACCCGTCCCACGGTGGGCGGCTTCGCCGGGACGCTGACCCGCGCCGGGGCGCGGGCCCCCGACACGGTCCCGGCCGACCCCGCCCGCCGGCACGAGCCGTTCCCGCTCACCGACGTGCAGCGCGCCTACTGGCTCGGCCGCGATCCCGACTTCGCGCTGGGCGGCGTGGCCTCGTACTGGTACTGGGAGTTCGCCGGCGACCGGGTCGACCTGGGCCGGCTGGAGGCCGCCTGGAACGCGCTGGTGCGGCGGCACGAGATGATGCGCGCCGTGCTCGACGGCGAGGGCGGTCAGCGCATCCTGCCCGAGGTGCCGCACTACCGCTTCGACGTCACCCGTACCACCGCGGCCGACCACGAGCAGGCGGTCGCCGCACTCGGGGACGCCATGGCCCAGCAGGTGCTGGACGTCACGTCCTGGCCGCTGTTCGACGTGCGCGCCGTGCAGCGGGAGGACGGGCGCACGGTGTTCGGGGTGGGCTTCGACTACGTGGTGCTCGACGCGCTGTCGATCATGACCATCTTCACCGAGCTGAACGCGCTGTACGCCGAACCGGACCTGCGACTGCCGGAGTTGGAGCTGTCGTTCCGCGACTACCTGCTGAGCCGGCGGACCGACCCGGCGGCGCGGGCGCGCGACGAGGCGTACTGGCTGAAGGCGATCGAGGAGCTGCCCGCGGCCCCGGCGCTGCCCACCGCCCTCGACCCGGAGCACATCGCCCGGCCGCGCTTCGTGCGGGAGGAGTTCGGCATCGACGCGGCGACCTGGGCGAAACTCCGCCGTCGTACCACCGACGAGGGACTGACCCCGTCGGCCGTGGTCGCGGCGGCCTTCGCCGAGGTGCTGGCGGCGTGGAGCGCGGAGACCTCGCTGACGCTCAACCTGACGGTCTTCGACCGGCAGGACGTGCACCCCCAGGTGAACCAGGTGGTCGGTGACTTCACCTCGCTGCTGCTGCTCGGACACCACAGCCGGCCCGACGGTTCCTGGACCGAGACCGTGCGCCGGTTGCAGGGGCAGATCTGGGAGGGCATCGAGCACCGCGACGTCTCCACCACCTGGGTGCTGCAGCAGCTGGCCCGGCGCACCGGGGGCGGGCAGATGCTGATGCCGGTGGTGTTCACCTCCACGCTCGGGGTGAGCGCGGACTTCAAGGACCTCACCTTCGGCTTCGGCGAACTGCGGCGCGGTCTCTCGCAGAGCCCGCAGGTCGCCCTGGACTGCCAGGTGGTGGAACGGGACGGCGGGCTCGCCGTCAACTGGGACCACGTCGAGGGCCTCTACAGCCCCGGGGTGGTCCCGGCGGCCCTGGAGGCGATGCGCCGGCTGCTGGTCGCGCTGGCCGACAGCGACTGGTCGCGGCCGGCCCCGCCGATCGCCCTGCCCGAGGGGCAGGCGCGGGTCCGTGCCGAGGCGAACGACACCGCCGCGCACCTCCCCGCCCGGACCCTGCACGCGCCGGTCTTCGAGGCCGCCCGGCGCACCCCGGACGCCGTCGCGGTGCGCACGGAGTCCGGCGCGGCGGTGACGTACGCCGAGCTGACCGGGCGCGCCCTCGCCGTGGCCGGGCACCTGGTGGCCCTCGGGGCGCGGCCCGGCGAGACCGTCGTGGTGTCGCTGCCCAAGGGGCCCGCACAAGTGGACGCGGTTCTGGGAGTGCTGGCCGCGGGCTGTGCGTACGTGCCGGTCGGGGTCGGGCAGCCGGCCGCGCGCCGCAACCGGATCGTGCGGTCGGCGGGGGCGCGCCTGGCGCTGGTCGCGGACGCCGCCCCGGGCGGCGACTGGGACGAGGCGGTGCGCAGGGTGCCGGTCGCCGAGGCGTCGTCGGCCGCTCCCCTCGCGGAGCCCGTGCCGGTCGACCCCGGGCAGCTCGCGTACGTCATCTACACCTCGGGTTCCACCGGCGAGCCGAAGGGCGTGGAGATCACCCACGCGGCCGCCGCCAACACCGTCGACGACGTCAACTCCCGCTACGGCGTGGGGCCCGGCGACGTGGCCCTCCAGGTCTCGGCGCTCGACTTCGACCTGTCCGTCTACGACCTGTTCGGGCTGCTCGCGGCGGGCGGCACCGTGGTCACCCTCACCGAGGACGTCCGGCGCGAGGCCGCCGTCTGGGCGTCTCTCGCCGTCGAGCACGGGGTCACCGTCTGGAACACGGTGCCCACCCTGCTCGACATGCTGCTGGTGGCCTGCGAGTCGGGGCCGGGCCTGCCCGCGCTGCGGGTGGCGATCGTCTCCGGCGACTGGGTCGGACTGGACCTGTACGACCGGCTGCGGGCCTGCGCCCCGAACGCCCTGCTCGTCGCCATGGGCGGCGCCACCGAGGCCGCTATCTGGTCGAACGCCCACGACGTGACCGCCGTCGACCCCGCCTGGGTGTCGGTCCCGTACGGCAGGCCGCTGGCCAACCAGCGCTTCCGGGTGGTCGACCCGCACGGCCGCGACCGGCCCGACTTCGTGCCGGGCGAGCTGTGGATCGGGGGCGCGGGGGTCGCGCTCGGATACCGGGGGGACCCGGAGCGCACCGCCGCGTCCTTCGTGACGGCCGGGGGCGAGCGGTGGTACCGCACCGGCGACCTGGGCCGCTACCACCCCTCGGGGGTCCTGGAGTTCCTGGGCCGGCGCGACCACCAGGTGAAGGTGCGCGGGCACCGCATCGAACTCGGCGAGATCGAGACCCGGCTGCGCGAACTGCCCGCCGTGGCACGCGCGGTGGCGTGGGTGGACGGCAGCGCCGGGGTGCGCCGCCTGGCGGCGGTCGTCACCTGCGAGCCGGGCGCGGCCCCCGCGCCGGCCCCGGCGGACCTGCTGGCCGCACTGGCCGCGCACCTGCCCGCCCACATGATCCCCGAGCACCTCACCGTCGTCGACGCGCTGCCGCTGAACGCGAACGCCAAGGTGGACCGCGCCGCCGTCGCCGAGCTGTACGGGCTGCGCCACGCGACGGCGGAGCCACCGGCCGACGACCGGCCGCAGGGCGACACCGAGCACGCGGTGGCCGAGGTGTGGGCGGAGCTGCTGGACGCCCCCGGCGTCGGCCGCAGCGCCGACTTCTTCGGCCTGGGCGGCGACAGCCTCACCGCCACCCGTGTCGTCCAGCAGTTCGCCAAGCGCTTCGGCGTGGAGCTCTCGCTGCGCCAGCTCTTCAACCACCCGACCGTCGCCCGGATCTCCGCCGTCATCGACGCCGAGATCTCCGGCAGCCACCCGCACCACGCGTCCGCCCGACTGGAAGAAGGTGTCCTGTGACCGCCGCCGACATCATCAGCGAACTCGAACAGGCCGGACTGCACCTGTGGGAGGACGAGGGCAGGCTCCGCTTCCGGGGCCCGGAGGGGGCGATGACCCCGGAGCGCCGTGCCCTGCTCACCGGCAGCCGGGACGACGTACTGCGGGAACTGCGCGAGCGCGCCCCGCAGCGGGTGCAGCCCGACCCGGACGCCGCCCACGAGCCGTTCCCGCTCACCGAGGTCCAGTCCGCCTACCTGCTGGGCCGCCGGGGCGCCTTCGAGTACGGCTCGGTGCCCTGTCACGCGTACGGCGAGCTGGAGTTCCCGGCGCTCGACCGGGAGAGGCTGCTGCGGGCCTGGCAGCGGGTGGTGGACCGGCACGAGATGCTGCGCGTGGTCATCGACTACGACGGCTTCCAGCGGGTGCTGAAGGACCCGCCCGCCCCGGTCATCGGCTGGCACGACGCGGCCGGGCTGCCGCCGGCGGCGGGCGAGGAGACGCTGCGCGAGGTCCGCGGCAGGCTCTCCGCGGAGTCCAAGGACGTCACCGAGTGCCCGCTGTACTCGCTGGAGGTCACCGCGCTCGCCGACCGGGCCGTCCTGCACTTCTCCATCGACTTCCTGATCGCCGACTACGTCAGCATCTACCGGCTGCTGGACGAGTTCGGCACGTTCTACGAGGACCCCGACGCCGCCCTCGAGGCCCCCGGCATCTCCTTCCGCGACTACCTGCGGGCGGAGCGCGCGGTGCGCCAGGGGCCCGCGTACGAGCGCGACCGCGACTACTGGACGGCCCGCCTGGACAGCCTGCCGCCCGCCCCCGAGCTGCCGCTGGTCGAGAAGCCCAGCCGGCAGGGCGCGGCCGGTTTCACCCGCCGCGAGCTGCGTCTCGAGCCCGCCCTGTGGTCGGCGCTCAAGGCCCGTGCCGGGGAGCAGCGGATCTCGGCGTCGACGGCGGTGATGGCCGCGTACGCCGAGGTGATCGGCCGGTGGAGCCGCAGCCCCCGCTTCACCCTGGACGTGACGGTGCTCAGCAGGCTGCCGCTGCACCCGGACGTGGGCGAGATCGTCGGCGACTTCACCTCCGTGGAGCTGCTGGCGGTGGACGGCGGTTGCGCCGACACGTTCGCGGGACGGGCCCGGCGGGCGGGCGAGCAGCTTTTCGAGGACCTCGACCACCGGCTGTTCTCCGGTGTGGAGGTGCTGCGCGAGCTGACCCGCCGCCGGGGGCAGCAGGGTTCGATGATGCCGGTGGTGTTCACCAGCGCCATCGGGCTGTCCGACGGGCTCGCCCCGCAGGGCATGATGCGCGCACAGATCAGCAACGGCATCAGCCAGACGCCGCAGGTGTGGGTGGACTGCCAGGCGATGGAGGCGGGCGGGGCGCTGCTCGTCAACTGGGACGTACGGGACGACACCGTGCCCCAGCCGGTGCTGGACGACATGTTCGCCGCGTTCGGCGACCTGCTGCACCGGCTCGCCGAGGGGGCCGGGGCGTGGGACGGCGACCCGCTCGCGCTTCCCGCGCACCAGGCCGAACGGCGTGCCGCGGCCAATGACACCGCCCGGCCGGTGAGTGACGCGCTGCTGCACCGGGCCCTGCTCGACCAGGCCTGGCGGCGTCCCGGGGCGACGGCGGTCGTCGACCACCGCGGGAGCGTGGACTACGCGACGCTCACCGCTCGCGCCGCCGCGGTCGCCGCCGCGCTCGTCGCCCGGGGCCACCGGCCGCACCAGCGGGTCGCGGTGGTGCTGGAGAAGGGCTGGGAGCAGATCGCCGGGGCGCTCGGGGTGCTGCTGGCCGGGGGCGTGTACGTCCCCGTCGAGGCGAGCCAGCCCGACGTCCGGCGCAACGGGATCCTCGCGTCGGCCGGGATAGGCCTGGTGCTCTCGCACAGCACCGCCGGTCTCGCGCTGCCCGCCGGTGTCGAGCGCGTCGACGTGGACCGGCTGGACGCGTCCGCAGCCGAGTTCACCGAGGTGCCGGCCGCTCCGGGCGACAGCGCGTACGTCATCTTCACGTCGGGCTCGACGGGTGAGCCCAAGGGCGTGGAGATCAGTCACCGGGCGGCGGTGAACACCCTGGACGACGTCTGCCGGAGGTTCGGCGTCGGCGAGGAGGACGTCGCGCTGGGTCTTTCGAGTCTGGGCTTCGACCTGTCGGTGTTCGACGTGTTCGGCGTCCTGGGGCGGGGCGGCACGCTGGTGCTGCCCGAGCCGGAGCGGCGCAGCGACCCCTCGCACTGGGCGGAGCTGATCACCGGGCACGGCGTGACCGTGCTCAACACGGTGCCCGCCCAGATGATGCTGCTCGAGGAGTACCTGCGCGGCGACGGCCGCGACTGCCCGAGCGTGCGGCTCGGCATGATGTCGGGCGACTGGATACCCGTGACGCTCCCCGACGCGGTGCGCCGGCGCCTCCCCCGGGTCGAGCTGTTCAGCCTGGGCGGGGCGACCGAGGCGGCGATCTGGTCGATCTTCCACCCGATCGGCGAGGTCGACACCGCCGCGCCCAGCATTCCGTACGGCACTCCGCTGGAGAACCAGCGCTTCCACGTGCTCGACGCGTTCCTGCGGCCCAGCCCCGACCTGGTGGTGGGCGACCTGTACATCGCCGGCACGGGTCTCGCGGAGGGCTATCTCGGCGATCCGGTGAAGACGGCGGCGAGCTTCTTCGCGCTGCCGGACGGGGAGCGGGTGTACCGGACCGGCGACCTGGCGCGCTATCTGCCCGGCGGCACCCTGGAGTTCATCGGCCGCGACGACCGGCAGGTCAAGATCCGCGGACACCGCGTCGAGCTCGCCGAGGTGGAATCGGCGCTGGCCGCCGACCCGCAGGTCGACGCGGTCGCGGTGACCACGCAGGGCGAGCGCAACGACCGCAGGCTGGTCGCCTTCGTCTCGCCCGCGCCCGCCGGCCCGGCCGCCCACGCCGTGGACCCGGGCCTCGTGCCGGAGGTGCTGGCCGCGGCCGACGAGATCCGCGAGGGGGTGGACGTCGGCAAGGTGGTGGAGTTCGCGGCCGTCCTCGACGACGCGGCGCTGCGCCGCATGGTCGACGTGCTGCGGCAGGAGGGCGTGTGGCCGGACGCGGCCGCCCGGCACACCACGTCCGAGATCATGCGGCTGGCGAGGGTGGCGTCCAAGCACGAGCGGCTGGTACGGCGCTGGCTGGCGGCCTGCGTGGAAAACGGCTACCTGGACCGGGCCGAGGACGGCGCGTACCGCTGCCTGCGGCTGGTGACCCCGCGGGACGTCGAGGAGGCGTGGGCCGAGGTGGACCGGCTGCTGCCGGAGGCCAACGACCGCCCGGAGCTGGTGGACTACTTCAAGCTCGCCGCCACCCACCTTCCCGAGCTGATGCGCGACGAGCGGGACCCGCTGCGGATGCTGTTCCCCGAGGGCGACCTCGGCATCCACGAGGCCGCCTACATGGAGGGTTTCCTCTCCCGCTACCTCAACCGGCTGGCCACCTCCACCGTGCTGGGCGTCGCCCGGCGCAACACCTCGGGCCGCCCGCTGCGGGTGCTGGAGGTCGGAGCGGGCGTCGGCGGCACCAGCGTCGACACCATTCCGGCACTGGAGGGCGCGAACGTCCGCTACACGTTCAGCGACGTGTCGCAGTTCTTCCTCAACAAGGCGGGCGAGCGGTTCGCGGAGCACCCGTGGGTGGACTACGCGCTGTTCGACTTCAACGAGCCCTACCGCGAGCAGGGCGTCCGGCCGAACTCGGTGGACGTGATCCTGTGCGGCAACGTCATGCACTACGCGAAGGACGCCCGCGCGGTCCTGCGCCGGATGCGCGAGGCGCTGGTGCCCGGCGGGTGGCTGGTCTTCATCGAGACGACGCGTGACAACTACCAGATCCTGACCTCGATGGAGTTCCTCTTCGACGCGACCGCCGGGGACTTCCAGGACGTGCGCCACGGCAAGGACCAGACGTTCATCGGCCGCCACCAGTGGTACGACCTGCTGGAGGGGGCCGGGGCCGAACTGGAGCTGTGCGTGCCCGCGCCGGAGGACGAGCTGGCGCGCATCGGGATGCACGTCTTCGCGGCCCGCTTCAAGACCGACCGCGAGCCCCTGGACACCGAGGAGCTGACCCGGCGGCTCGGCGAGCGGCTCCCGGCGGAGATGATCCCGTCGCGCTTCGAGGTGCTGGACGGGCTGCCGCTGACCGGCAACGGCAAGGTCGACCGCGCCGTCCTCGCCGGGTGGGCCCAGGAGCACCGGGCGCCGGGTGCGGCGGCCGCCGCGGAGGGCTCGCGCGAGGCCGGCGAACTGGAGCTGGCGGTGGCCGCGGTGTACGCGGAGGTGCTACGCGAGTCCGAGGTGCCGCTCGACACCAACTTCTACGCCCTGGGCGGGGATTCGCTGCTCGCGGCGCAGTTGGTGACGGCGCTGCGCGAGCAGGTGCCGGCCGCCGAGGAGGTCTTCTTCGACGAGCTGCTGCGGGAGTTGCTGGGCGGGGCGTCGGTGCGCGAGCTGTCCGCGTTCCTCCAGCAGGGGCAGGAGGTGTCCGAGGAGGCCGGGTCCGGTGAGGAGCTGGTGCTGGCCGGGGCCGCGGACGAGCTCGGCAACCCGGTGCACGTCCTGATCGGCGACGGGCTGGGCGGCCACGCGGAACGGCTCGCCGAGGGGCTGGGGACGCGTGACCCGGTCGTGGTGGTGCCGGCGGTGCGGGTGGCCGAGGGGCAGACTCTGGACGACGTGGCGCAGGAGATCGTGGCGCGGGTGCGGTCGTTGAGCCCGGGTCCGTTCCACCCGGTCGGCGCGCACAGTGGGGGCGTGCTGGCGCTCGCCGTCGCCCAGCAGCTGACCGAGCTGGGGGCGCCGGTGTGCGGGCTGACCGTGCTGAGCAGCTATCCGCTGCCCGCGACCGTCCGCGACGACGTCCTGGAAGAGGCGCTGCTGTGCCTGGACCGTGGTCAGGACCCGGCCGCCCTGGGCTACCCGGAGGTGCCCGCCCTCGGTGCGGCCCTGGCCGTGCTCGCCCCGGCCGGGGACGTCCCGCCGGGCGCACTGGCCGCTCTGGCGGACCGGAGCGAGCCGGAGCTGCGGGCGGCGGGCGAGCCGGCCGCGGTGCTCGGCGCGCTCCCCCGCCGGGACCGGATCGCCAAGCTGGCCGGGGCGCTGGGCCTCGGTGCCGACGAACTCGCCGAACGGCTCGTGCGGGGACGGGCCTTCGCCGCCTGTGTCGCGGCCCACGATCCCGGCGTCTACACCGGGGAGGCCCGGTTGCTGGTGCACGAGGACGAATCCCCGGTCTGGCCCGCCATGGCCGCCGACATGACGGCGCTGTGGGAGTCGGTCTGCGTGGGCGGACTGGTACGGCAGACCGTGCCGGGCGACCACTTCACCTGCCGCGAGCTGATCACCTCCGCCGTGATCGACCTGCCCGACGAGGAGAACGCGTGAGCGACCACAGCACCCCCTCGGACACGGCCCCGGCCCTCGCCGTCGTCGGCGCCTACGGTGCCGTCGGCGCCGCCGCCCTGCGGGTGATCGCCGAACGCCGGCCGGACACGGTGGTACGGCTCGGCGGGCGCGACCGCACGCAGGCCGAAGCCCTGCTGGCCAAGTCCGGGCTGCGCGGCGAGGCGGTCGAGGTGGACCTGTACGACGGGCGGTCGGCGGCCCGGTTCTGCCGCGGCGCCCGCGTCGTCCTCAACTGCGCGGGCCCCTCCTACCAGGTCCTCGACAAGGTGGCCTGGGCGGCCGCCGCGGCCGGCGCCGACTACGTCGACCCGGGCGGCGACGAACCCCTCCTGGAGGCCCTCACCCGCACCGGCACCTTCACCGGCACCGCCGTCATCACCGCGGGCATGCAGCCGGGACTCACCGGACTGCTCCCCCGCCACCTGTGCGCCACCCTCGACGACCCGCGGCGGCTCACCGCCTACGTGGGGACGATGGACCGGCTCACCCCGGCCGGCGCGGCCGACTACCTGCTCTCGCTGGGCGGCGCGTACGGCGAGGCCCGGGGCGCGATCCGCGGCGGCATCCGGGTGGAACGCGAGCTGGAGCCCCGTACCGGCGTGGAGCTGCCGTACGCGAACAACCGGGTGGACGTCTACCCCTACCTGAGCTTCGAGTCCGCACGGCTGCCCGAGCTCACCGGGCTGACCGAGATCGACTGGTACAACGTCTTCGACGGCGGCGCACACATGATGAACTGCCTCAGCAGGCTCCAGGGGGCCATGCGCGGCGAGTCCGATCTCACCGCGGCCGCCGAGGAACTCACCCGGGCCGCCGCCCTCGACCTGTTCGGCAGGGACCCCTTCCAGCTGATGCTGTTCGAGGTCACCGGCGCCGACGGCGCCGGACGGCCCGCCACCCGCAGCCTGGCGCTGCGGGCCGGCGACACCTACGCCCTGACCGGGCTCGTCGGCGCGCTCGCCGTGCTGGCGGTGCTCGACGGCGCGGTGCCCCCCGGTGTGCACTTCGGCTCCGACGTGCTCGACGCCCAGAGCGTGCTCGCCGCACTGCGGGCCGAGCCCGCGGTGGGGCTGCTGGAAATCGTCGACCGGCCGATCCTGGCGGCCCGTGCCATGGAGGAGGGCGAACTGTGAGCCGCCCACGGACCCGACCGCGCGTCCTGGTGGCCGGCACCGGTTTCGGCCGCGCCTACCTGGCGGCCTTCGAGCGGGCGGACTTCGGCTTCGAGCTGGCCGGCATCCTGGCGTCCGGGAGCGCCCGCAGCCGGGCCTGCGCCGCGCACTACGGCGTGCCGCTGTGGCACACGGTCGAGGAGGTCCCGGAGGACGTCGACCTGGCGTGCGTGGTCGTCGGCGGAGTGATGAACGGCGGCCCGGGGCCCGAGCTGTCCCGGGCGCTGCTGCGGCGCGGCGTGCCGGTGCTCCAGGAACACCCCCTGCACCCGGACGAGTTGGTGGCGTGCCTGCGGGCCGCCACCGAGTCCGGGGCGGTCTTCCGGCTCAACACCCACTATCCGCACGTGGAACCGGTGCGCCGCTTCATCACGGCCGCCCGCGCCCTGGTGGCCCGGCAGCGGCCGCTGTTCCTCGACGTGACCTGCGCGTTCCAGGTGCTCTACACGGTCTTCGACGTGCTGGGCCAGGCGCTGGGGTCGATCCGCCCGCACGGGATCGACGGGGTGCTCCCGGCGGCGGAGGGCGCACCGTACCGGAGCCTCACCGGCCGCTTCGCCGGCGTGCCGATGTCCTTCCGGCTCCAGAACGAACTGGTTCCCTCCGACCCCGACAACTACAGCCACCTCTTCCACCGCATCACCCTGGGCACGGACGGCGGGCACCTCACCCTGGTCAACACGCACGGCCCGGTGCAGTGGAGCACGCGCCCGCACATGCCCGGCGACATGAAGGACCTGGTGCGCTTCGGCGACTCGGCCGCCCCGCACCTCAAGGTGGCGAGCGTGGAGCACCTGGGCCCGGCCGGGGGCGCACCGTACGACGAGGTGCTGGGCGAGCTGTGGCCGCAGGCCACGGCCCGCGCCATCGCCGCGACCTGGGACGACGTCCGGGCGGGCGCCGACAGCCGGGGACACGTGCAGTACCACGTGGGCCTGGCGAAGCTGGGGATGCGGGTGGCCGAGGCCTGCGGGCCGGTACGGCTGCACCACCCGAAGGCGCCGCCCGAGCTCCTCGCCGCGGCCGACCTGTGGGAGGGCCCGGCATGAGCACCCTCGTCCCGAACCCGTGGCTGCGCGCCTACTTCCCCCGCCCCGACGCCGTCCGGCGGGTGGTGTTCTTCCCGCACGGCGGCGGTTCGGCGAGCTTCTACCGGCCGCTGGTGCGGGCACTGCCCGACGGGGTGGAGGGCATGGCGGTGCAGTACCCCGGCCGTGAGGACCGCATCGGCGAGCCCTGCTGCACCGACATGCCCGGCCTGGTGGAGCCGCTGGCCAAGGCGCTCACCCGGCTCGACGACAAACCGGTGTGGTTCTTCGGGCACAGCATGGGCGCCTCCGTCGCGCACGAGGTCGCCCGCCTCCTGGGCGGGGCGGGCGAGAAGCTCCCGGAGCGGCTGGTCGTCTCCGGGCGTCCGGGACCGGCCCGGCAGAAACCCGACGACAAGCACCTGGACGACGACCGCCTGTGGGCCGACGTGTGCCGGCTCGGCGGGACCCACGCCCGGCTGCTCGAACTGCCGGGCATACGCGAGATGACCCTGCCGGTGCTGCGCGCCGACTACCGGCTCGTCGGCACCTACCGCCCACAGACCGCCCGGGACCTCTCCGTGCCGCTGAGCGTCTGCTACGGCACCGAGGACCCCGAGGTCGACGCGGACGACGCGGCGGCCTGGACGGCGGCCACCTCGGGGCGCACCGACGTGACCGCCTTCCCCGGCGGCCACTTCTATCTGCGCGGGCCGGCCCAGGCGGAGCTGACGCGGTGGCTGGCCGGGCGGCTGTCCGCCCCCACCGACCTTGCGGAAAGGAACCGAGGATGATCGTTCGCCCCGTCGTGGAGAAGTACGCCGAAGAAGTCTCCTCCGCCGCCCCGCCCTGGCTGGCCCCCCTGGTGGCCGACACGGAGGCCGCCACGGAGCTGCCGGCCATGATGGTGGGAAGCATGCAGGGCGAGTTCCTGGCCTCCCTGGTCTTCGCCCTGCGGCCCCGCCGCATCCTGGAGATCGGCACCTTCACCGGTTACTCGGCGCTCTGCATGGCCCAGACGATGCCCGGGGACACCGAGCTGCACACCTGCGAACTGAGCCCGCTGCACGCCTCGATCGCCCGCAAGCACTTCGCGGCCTCGCCCTGGGCGGAGCGCATCACCCTGTGGGAGGGTCCGGCCCTGACCTCGGTGCGGGACCTGCCCGGCCCCTTCGACCTGGTCTTCGTCGACGCCGACAAGCCCGGCTATGTCGACTACTACGAGGCGGTACTGCCCAAGCTGGCCCCGCACGGGCTGATCCTGGCCGACAACGTGCTCCAGTTCGGCGGCGTCGCCAACGAGCGGGACCAGCAGCCCGACACCCTCGCCATGCGCGCGTTCAACGCCCATGTCGCCGCCGACCCGCGGGTGCGCCAGAGCGTGCTCACGGTCCGCGAGGGCGTGAGCGTCATCCGGCTGGCCGGCTGAGCGCACGCGGGACGGCGCCCGGACCACGGGGGTGGGGTCCGGGCGCCGTCGTCTGCGGGGCCCTGTTCTCAGGGGGATTCGGGGCCCGCCCGCGGTCCGCGGGCGGGCCCTTCGTCAGGTCCGGTCCGCGGGCTTGATGTTGTTGTTGGTGTGGAAGAAGTTCTGCGGGTCGTAGTCCGCCTTGATCCGGGTCAGCCGCTCGTAGTTGGAGCCGTAGGCGTCCTCGATGCGCTCCGCGGAGTCGGCGCCCAGGTGGTTCGCGTAGACCGCGCCCGTGGTGTACGGCAGCAGTTCGGCGTACACCTTCTCCGTCCACTCGACGGCCTCCTCGTCCTTGGCCGGGTCGGTCCAGGAGGTGAGGATGCTGGTCAGGTAGCCCTCGCGGTGCAGGAACGGAGTTTCCGACGCCGGTACGTTCGACATCACCCCGCCCATCAGGCCGCCGCCCACGAGGCTCCGCTCGGAGGGGGCGTTGACGAACCCGTCGGCGAGGATCTGGAGCGGTTCGTCGCGCAGCTCGGGCAGCAGGAACGAACGCGGGTAGTAGCGGTGGCCGGCGACGGTGTTCTCGTCGAGCATGCGCTGCACGGCCACGTACGGCATCGGGCCGCAGAAGTCGAGGAGCGCGCCGGTGCCCAGTCCGCGCATCTGCCCGATCAGGCTCTCGGTGGACTCGTCGGGGTCGGCGTGCACGAAGCCCAGGCCGATGGCCGGTGAGCCGTCCGGCGCGGTGAGGAAGGCGAAGGACGTGGTCAGCTCGTCGGGGGCGGTCCGGTTGAACTCGTCCAGCCGCCGGGCCACGTCGACCGTCTGGTCGATCGGGAAGGCCAGCAGGCCCGCCATGCAGTCGCCCTGCGGGTGCAGGTCGAACTCGAAGCGGGTGGCCACGCCGTAGTTGCCGCCGCCGCCGCGGATCGCCCAGAACAGGTCGGGGTGTTCGTCCTTGGTGGCGGTGACCAGCCGGCCGTCGGCGAGCACCAGGTCGGCGGAGATCAGGTTGTCCACGAGCAGGCCCCGGTAGCGTGCGAGCCAGCCGAGGCCGCCGCCGAGGGTGAGGCCGCCGATGCCGATGTACGACTCCTGGGAGCCGGTGACGGCCAGGCCGAAGCTGGTGGTCTCGGCGTCCACGTCGCCCTGCTCCAGGCCGGGCTGGACGACCAGGCGGCGCTTGGCCGGGTCGACGTGGATGCCGCGCAGCCGGGAGGTGTCGAGCAGCAACCCGCCCTCGACGGTGCCGGTGCCGGCGAAGCAGTGGCCGCCGCCCTTGATCGCCAGCTCGATGTCGTTCTCGCGGGCGAAGTTGACGACCTTGACGACGTCGGAGGCGCCGTCGACCTGGACGATGGCACCGGGGCTCTTCTGGAAGTAGCCGTTCCAGATCTGCTTGCGCTCGTCGTAGTCGGCGTCCTGCGCGGTGATGGTCCGGCCCCTGATCGCCTCCCCCAGCTCCGCGAGCCTGGATTCCGGGATGGCCGTGCCGGTCGCGGTGACGAGTCCCACGTCAGTCCTCCTGAGGGGTTGGCTGGTTCGGCCGGCGCGCGCTGGCGCGCGGGGAGGCCCGTGCGGGGAGAACCTACGACCGGCGAAGGAGGCGCGACACGGCGGTGAAAGAGGGCGGAAAGGCCCCCCGGAGCGTGCGGCGCGCTGGCTACGCTGGCGCACATGTCTGCACTTCGCGCGATGCCGCTGCTCACGGTGACCGACCTCGACTCCGCCGTGGCGGCCCACACCCGGGTCACCGGAATGGAAGTGATCATGAATCACGGCTGGATCGCCACGCTCGCCCCGCCCACGGACCACTCCGTACAGGTCAGCCTGATCACCAAGGACCCCACCGGGCCGGTCAACCCGGCGGCCTCCATCGAGGTGCGGGACCTGGAGGCCGCGCTCGAAGAGGCCCGGGCGGCCGGGCTGGAGATCGTCTACGGCCCGGCGGACGAGGAGTGGGGCGTGCGGCGCTTCTTCTACCGGGACGGCGACGGCAACGTCGTCAACGTCCTCGCCCACCTCTGACCGCCGTGGCTCCCGCCCACCGGCAGTCCGCCGCATCGATACCCGTGCAGCGGGCGAAGCCCGCCGCTGCCGACTCCACGCAGGCGTTCTCCCTGCGCCTCTTCGGGGCGGGGCTCGCCTCGGCCGAGCTGATGACCTGCTTCCTCGGCCTGGAACTGGGGCTGTACGAGGCACTGCGCCGCACCGGCCCCGCCACCGCCGCCCAGGTGGCCGAGGCGGCGGACCTGGACTCCCGGATGGTCCGGGAGTGGCTGGAACAGCAGTCCTGTGCCGGGGTGCTGACCGTCGACGCACCCGAAAGGCCCCCGGAGGAGCGGCGGTTCACGCTGCCGTCCGCCCACGCGGAGGCGCTGCTCGACGCCGGCAGCCCGAACTGGATCGCCCCGCTGGTCGTGATGCCCATCGGCGGCATGGCGGCCGTGCTGCCGCAGTTGGTGGAGGCCTATCGGAACCGCCGGGGCCTTCCGTACGCGGCCTACGGCGAAGCTCTGCGCGGCGGACAGGCCGGCCTGAACCGAGGGGTCTTCGAGCACCACCTGCCCGGCTGGATCAGTCGCCACCTGCCCGACGTCGACGCCCGCCTCCAGGTGCCGGGCAGCAGCATCGCCGACGTGGCGTGCGGCTCCGGGCTCTCCACGCTGGCGCTGGCCCGGATGTTCCCGGACGCCGAGGTGCACGGGCTCGACCTGGACGAGGCGTCGATCCGGGACGCCGAAGCGAACCTCGCCGCCACCGATCCGGCGGAGGGGCTGCGCGAGCGGGTCACCTTCCGGGCGGGCGACGCCGGTGAGGCCGGTGCGGCCGGGCACACGCTGGTCTGCGTGTTCGACGCCCTGCACGACATGTCCGCGCCGGTGGAGGTGCTGCGGGCCTGCCGGGGGCTGCTGGCTCCCGGGGGCGCGGTGCTGTTGATGGAGCCGTCGGTCGGCGAACGGTTCACCCCGGCCGCGCCGGACAGCGAGCGCTTCCACTACGCGGTGAGCGTGCTGCACTGCCTCCCGGTCGGGATGAGCCGGACGCCGACCGCGGCCACGGGCACGGTGATGCGCCCGGACACCGTGCGCGCGTACGCCGCGGAGGCGGGCCTGGACACCCGGGTGATCGACGTGGGCCACCCGTTCCACCGGCTGTACCGGCTCACGGCCCGCCCGTGACCCGCCGTACGGGCAACGGCTGCTAGCCCCTCCGCGGCACGCCGTACGACAACGGCTCCCGGCCTCTGCGCGAGGCCGGGAGCGTTGTGGTGGCGCCGTTGCCGTGGCGCCGACGGCGTCAGCCGTCCTCGCCGCCGGCCTCGGCGAGCCGGCGCGAGCCGCGCGGGGTGCCGACCTTGCCGGAGCGCAGGTAGTCGGCCACCAGCGCGTTGACCTCGGTGGGCTTCTCCAGCAGGGAGGCGTGCCCGCAGTTGCGGATCTCGGTGTACTCGGCGGTGGGGATCAGGTCCGCCAGCTCCCGTGAGAGGTGCCGGGGAGCGACGATGTCGTGCTCCATGCCGACCACGAGCAGCGGCACCCGGACCGCCTTCACCTCCTCGTCGCTGGGCCGGAAGTTGGTGGACGCCTCGGCGTGCCCGATGGCGCCGTGCCCGCCGGACTCGGCCAGGCCCGCGAGCCCCTCCAGGTAGGGGGCGATGAACTGGTCGCGGTTGAGTGCGCGCGGCCCGAACAGGTACATCGCCCGGAAGGCCCCCTCCAGCAGGGCCGGCACCTTGTGGCCGTTCTTGAGCCGGTCCACCGCCTCGGCCTGGATGGCCCGTTGCAGCGCGCCGGGCTTCCACGGGACTCCGATGAGGGCGGCGCGCTCGATGAGGTCGGGGCGCTTCATCGCCAGCTCCAGGAGGATCATCGCGCCCACCGAGTAGCCGATGTACGTGCAGGGGCCCAGCTCCAGCGCCTCGTTGAGGGCGGCCAGGTCCTGCCCGAGCAGTTCCACGGTGTACGGCGGCGGGGTCTCCTCGGACGGGAGCACCCCGCGCAGGTCGAAGGTGACGACCCGGTATCCGGCCTTGGTCAGCTGCGGCACCTGCATGGTCTCGAAGAGGGAGGCCTGGTGCTGGCCGGGCACGAGCACGACGACGGGGCCGTCCTCGGGGCCGAAGACGTCGTAGCTGAGCGTGACGTTGGTGGGCAGGGTGACTTTCATGGTGTTTCCCTTCAGTAGCCGGTGGACGCCCGGCCGACGGCGCGGCGGGCGCTCAGCCGGTGACCAGGCGCTCGAAGTCCTGACGGTTGGGTCCGACGTGGTCGCGCCGGAGGCCGGGGTGTTCGCGCAGGAACGCGAGCACCCGGCGGGCCACCTTGCGGTCGCCCATCAGCTCGGCCGGAGTGAGCAGCATGTGGTAGACGCGCTCGGCGGCGACCCGTACCAGCTCGTCCTCCTCGCGCAGGACGGCGAGGGCGGTGAGGACGCGGGCGGTCAGCGAGTCGTCGTGCGCGCCGCCCGCGAGTTCGGCGAGCCGGGCGGCGTCCGTGGCGACCTGCTGCTCGAACCACTGCCCCAGGCACGCGTCGGTGACCCGGTGGGTCTCCTTCGCCCAGTCATAGGGGTCCCGGTCGAGCCGGTCGAGCTGGTCGGCGACGGCTCTGGCGTGGGCCAGGGCGAGGGAGACGCCGCGGCCGAAGGTGGGGTTGGTCTGGACGCAGGCGTCGCCGACCAGCGCGTATCCGGTGACCAGGGGCGCGCCGTCCACCGCGAGCGAGCGGCGGCGGTTCTCCAGTCCGGCCATGGGCATCGGGTCGCCGACCGGGCTCGCCCCGTCGAGCCACTCGCGCACCGGCGCCACACTGTCCAGGAAGCGCAGGTAGACCGTTCGTTCCAGCAGCCGGGTGCGTACGGGGTCGTGGGAGGAGACGGTGGTCGAGAGGTGGAAGCGGCCGTTGTCGCCGGGGAAGGCCAGCACGGTGGCGAAGTCCAGCTCGTGCACCACCGGGGCCCGCAGGGACGGGAAGCGCCCGCCGGGGCCGAGCGCGAACTCCTGGGCGATGTAGGAGAAACCGCAGGACTGGACGGTCTCCTCGGGCGGATCGCCGCCGATCGCGGTGAGCCAGGCGGCCACCGCCGACCTGCGCCCGGTGGCGTCCAGCACCACGTCGCCGGTCAGGTCGCCGCCCTCCGCGAGCCGGACCCCGTGCACGTGGGGAACGCCGTGCGGCGTCCCGGAGCTCAGCAGCCCGGTCGCCCGGTCGCCCAGCAGGGTGACGGCGGGGTCCGCGACGGCGCGGCGGCGCAGCGCGGCCTCGAAGACCAGGCGGCGGCTGAGCAGGCCGAGGTCGTCGCCGCCCGTCTCCAGCGTGACGGGGACGGCTCCCTCTCCGGTCAGCTCGGCCGTCACCTCGGGGCACTCCTCGCGCAGCACCCCGATGCCGAGGCCCAGCAGGGCGTGCCCCTGCCGGGCGTGCGGCACGCCGCGCCTGTCCCAGTCGGAGACCTCGGCGTGGGGTCCGCCCCCGGGTGGCGGGCCGTCCCGTTCGACGAGCGTCACCCGGTGTCCGCGGCGGGCGGCGAAGACCGCGAGCCCGAGGCCCGCCACGCCCGCGCCCAGTACGACGATGTCCGCCACGGTCAGCCGCGCTTCACGAGGAGCGCGAAGCGCCGGGTGGCGACGACCGTGCACACCGCCGTGACGCCGAGGGTCCAGGCGGCGGTGCCGAGCACCGGCACCGTCAGCGCGCCCTGGTGGGACAGCCCGGCGAGCGCCTCGGCCGCCAGGGAGACCGGGTTGACGCCCACCGCCGGCTGGATCCAGCCCGGGAAGGCCTCCAGGGGTACGTAGCCGCTGGACATCAACGTCATCACCAGCGTGGGCATCTGGACGTACCGCACGATGATGCCGGGATGCTGGGCGACCAGTGCGACGGCGACCGCCAGCGCGCTGCACATCATCCCGAACAGGGCCACGATCCCGAAGAAACCGAGTGTCGCCAGCGGCCCGTTGGAGAACCGGAAGCCGACCGTGTGGGCGACGAGCGTCACCAGGACGGCCACGCCCATGATGCGGACGAAGTCGCCGCCGATCCGCCCGAAGACGTACGCCCGCATGTCCAGCGGCATCGCGCGCAGCCGGTTGAACACCCCGCTGCGGATGTCGCTCCACAGGGCGATGGCGGTGGTGAGGATCGAGGAGAACGCCGTGGTGAGCACGATCAGCGGGGCGAGCCGGCGGACGTAGTCGACGTCCTGGGTGTCGCGCACCAGCACACTGAAAGCGGCCAGCAGCATGAAGAGCTGGAGCAGCGGAAAGGCGACGGTGACGATCAGCATCATCCGGTTGCGGACGAACTGTCGCACGACGCGCCCGGCGATGATCGCGGACGCCCCGGCGAGGGTGGTCGGTTCCGGCGAGGGGGACGGCGGCGCCGTCGGTGCGAGAGGTTCCGGCGACTGCACGGTCATCGGACGGCCACCTTCCTGAAGGCTGTGGTCGTGGTCCACGAGAAGAGGGCGACGAGTCCCACCAGCCAGGCGAGGCCGGGCAGCACCGCGCCCCAGGTGAGTGCGGTGCTCGACAGGGCGCGCAGCGCGTCGATCACCGCGGACACCGGGGAGGCGGCGACGATCGGCTGGAGCCAGCCGGGGAAGAGGTCCGCCTCGACGAAGCCGGTGGAGAGCACCAGCAGCGGCAGGTACGGCAGGTGGAGGACCGCACTGAGCGCCTCCAGGTTCTTCAGGCGCAGCGCGATGGTGGCCGTGGCCAGCGAGAGCGCGACGGTGAACGCCACGGCGAACACCAGGAATCCGAACGCGGCGAGCACCCCCTGGTCGAAGCGGAAGCCCACCAGGTGCCCGGCGAGGACGACGGCGACGCTGGACAGGAGTCCTTGCAGCGCCACGACGGCCAGGTGCGCCAGGCTCATGGCACGCATGTCGACCGGGCTGGTCAGCAGGCGGGTGAAGACGCCGCTGGAACGGTCGGCGGCGAGGTCGGTGGCGCTGCCGATGGCCACGAACATCAGGGCCTGCACCAGGACGGTCGGGGTGACGAAGCGGCCGAAGTCGATGCCCCGCGCGTCGAGCATGGCGGCGAAGGTGCAGTAGAAGATGGCGAAGAAGAGCAGCGGCTGCACGACGGTGGCGATCAGGCCGCCCCGGGAGAAGGAGCGTGTCCGCAGCCGGTCGAAGAGCACCTGGAAGTCGTGCTGCCAGCCGGGCGGGCGGCCCGGGGGCGCCGGGGCGCCGGGCACCGCGGCGATGTCGGGCGTGGTGCTCATCGGGCGGCCCCCTGCGCCGCGGGTCCGCCGGCGGCCGGGCCGGCGGCGGTCGGCCCTGCGGTGGCCGACGGCTCGGTGAACGCGAAGAAGACCTCGTCGAGCGTCGGTTTGGTGACCTCGATGTCGGCGATCCGCAGCCCCTTGCCGTCCAGCCGGGCGAGCACCCCGCCGACGTCCTCGGGGCGCGCCATGGGCACGGCCACCTTGTCGCCCTCGGCGGTGACGCCCGGCAGTTCGCCGAGGGCGAGGCGGGCCGCTTCGGCGTCGGCGGCACTGGTCAGGGTGAGCCGGCACATGAGGCCGCCCACGTCCCGCTTGAGCTCGTCCGACGAGCCGTCCGCGAGGACCCGGCCCTTGTCGATGACGACGATGCGGTCGGCGAGCTGGTCGGCCTCCTCCAGGTACTGCGTGGTCAGCAGCACGGCGACGCCGCGCGCGGCCTCGGCCCTGACCATCTCCCACAGGAGTTTGCGGCTGCGCGGGTCGAGCCCGGTGGTGGGCTCGTCCAGGACGAGCACCGGCCGCGGTACGACGAGGCTGACGGCGAGGTCGAGGCGTCGGCGCATGCCTCCGGAGAGGTAGCCGACAGGGGTGTACGCGGCGTCGCCGAGCTCGAACCGCTCCAGCATCTCGCCCGCCCGCTGCTGGGCCTCGCCCTTGCCGAGGCCCAGCAGGCGGCCGAAGAAGACGAGGTTCTCGCGGGGGTTGATCTGTTCGTCGAGGGCGGCGAACTGTCCGGTGAGGGCGATGTTGGCGCGCACCAGGGAGGGGTCGGTCGCGGGGTCGTGGCCCAGGACGCGGATGGTGCCGCCGTCGGGCTGCAACAGCGTGGTGAGGCAGTTGATGAGGGTGGTCTTGCCCGCTCCGTTGGGGCCGAGCAGGCCCACCACGGTTCCGGCGGGGATCCGCAGCGACACCCGGTCGAGTGCGGTCTGTTCACCGAAACGCTTGGTGAGGTCCGAGAGGGCGATCGCCTCGGTCATCGTGGCTCCTTCATTGCGTCAGGACGTCGTCGTGCGGGGAGGCGGTGCGTTTCTCACGACGGCGTCCGGACCTCGACCTGGCTCAGGACGTAGGCGAGCACCTGCTCGGTGGTCTGGATGGCGCGTCCGGTCTGCTCGTCGATCGGCGGCAGGTCGAAGTCGTCCTCGATCGCGAACGCCATCTCCAGCAGGGCCAGGGAGTGGAACCCCAGGTCCTCGACGAGACGCATGTCCTTGCCCGGCTCGAACTTCTCCCGTTCGGGGGCGAGTTGCTCGATGATCGCGAGCACGGTCTCGCGCACCTCTTCACTGGAGTAGGACATGGGGTCTCCTGTTCTGGGGGCCGGTCGGGCGGGGCGGTGCGGAGCCGGCCGGGTCGGAGTGGTGCGGGGCCGGCCGGACGGAGCTGCCGGTCAGGTCCGGGAGGTGCCGGCCGTGACGGCGGGCGCCCCGTCGAAGACCTGTTCCTGGCTGAGCCGCTGCCAGAGCTGTCGGCGGCGGCTCTTGCCGCTGCTGGTACGGGGGATGGCGCCGCGCGGCACCCGTGCCACGTGCCGGCGGGTGCCGGGGCAGGCGGAGGCGAGCACGTCCTCGGCCAGTTCGGCGGCCCGTTCGTCGAGCCCCTCCAGCACGGCCACGGCGTGTGCCCGCCCGTCCGCCTCGCCGAGCACGACGCAGACACGGCTCAGGTTGAGTCCGGCCCGCCCGAGCATCAGCTCGACGTCCTCGGCGAAGAGCGAGCGGGCGTGCACCTTGACGCTGTCGCCGAGCCTGCCCAGTACGTAGAACTCCCCCGCCAGCGCGAAGGCGACGTCGCGGGTGAGGAGCCGGCCGCCGGTGAGGGCGGTGCTCCCGGCGGGGCCGTCCGCGAGGTAGCCGTCGGCCAACGAGGTCCCGGCGACGGCCAGTTCGCCGACGTGCCCCTCGGGGAGCGGTTCTCCGTCCTCGTCCACCACGGCCACCGTCAGACCGTCCAGGGCGCGGCCGCAGCTCGTCACCTGAACCGTCTCCCGGTCCGTGTCCCCGTCGGCGAGGCTCACCCGTGCCCCGACGCGCAGGTCGTCGCGGCGCACGCGGACGGCGCGCGGAACCTCCTCGACGGGCACTCCGGTGACGGCGAGGGTGCTCTCGGCCAGTCCGTAGGCGGGGGTGAGGGTGTGCGGGGCCAGGCCGTGCGGGCGCAGCAGGGCGGTGAAGCGGGTCACCAGCGCGGGGTCGATGCGTTCGGCCCCGACGATGACCGCCCGTACACCGGACAGGTCGGCGCCCTCCAGGTCTCCGTGGCCGACGCGGTCCACGATGCGCTGGAGGCCGAACGCCGGGGTGGCGGTGATCGTCGCGGGCCGCTCCACCCGGTTCGCGTCGAAGCGGGCGAGGTACGACAACGGGTGGCGCAGGAAGGTTTCGGGCCTGCACACGGCGAGCCGGTTGTTGCCGGAGACCGGCACCACCAGGCAGCCGATGAGCCCCATGTCATGGTGCATCGGCAGCCACGAGCACCAGGAGTCGTCGCGTCCGGCCCGCTCCCAGGCGCGGATCGCGGCGGTGTTGGCGTCCAGTGCGGCATGGCTGATCCGCACCCCGCGCGGGCGGCCCGAGCTGCCCGAGGTGAACTGGACCAGCGCCTGCTCGGCCGGGTCCCGCCTGCCGGGTCCGGCCTCGGCCAGCTCCTCCAGGAGCAGCAGACGGGTGTGCGGTGCGGCTTCCGCCAGGACGTCCGCGGCGAAGTCGTGGTGGGCCGCGTCCACCACGACGGCGTCGGCGCCCACGGCCCCGACGACGGAGCGGACGTGCGCGCGGGCGGCCTCGCCCGACATCCGGGTGGGCGGCGCCAGTACGCTCACCACGCACCCGGCGGCCTGCACCCCGTAGAACGCGGCGACGAGGTCGGGTCCGGTGGAGCACAGCAGCGGCACGACCGCTCCGCGCGGGACTCCGGCCGCGACGAGCCCGCCGGAGATCCGGGTGGCCGCGTCGGCGAGCTCCGGGTAGGGCCGGTAGACGTGGGAGGTCTCGTCGAACATCTCCACACCGGTGTCGTCGCGGGGGGCGTCGAGCCAGCTCAGCGTGTGGGGTCGGCTCATCCATCACTCCTCGGCGGGTGGCCCGGGGGCCGGGGTGTCTTCGGCGACGGTGGTGACGATAGGAGCGATCGCGTCGTCGGCCGTCGTCTCTTTCACGGCTCTGTTCGCCCCGTTCGGCACGGTGTGGCGGGCCGGAACACTGGCGGCATGGATGAGTTCACGCCGTGGAGCGACGAGGACGCCGCCCGCTACCGGGCCGCCGGCATCTGGCGGGGGGTGCCGCTGGGCGACGCGCTCACCGAAGTGGCGCTCGCCCACCCCGACCGGACCGCCGCCGTGGACCGCCGGCGCCGCGTCACGCACGGGGAGGTGCGCGCCGAGGCCGACGAGATCGCCCGCGGTCTGCTGGCCCGGGGGGTGAACCCCGGTGACCGGGTCATGGTGCAGTTGCCGAACGTCGTGGAGTTCCTCACCGTCACGGTCGGGATGTTCCGGGCGGGCATCGTCCCGGTGTTCGCGCTGCCGGGGCACCGGGAGAGCGAGGTGCGCCACCTCATCGAGGCCTCCGGGGCGGTCGGTTACGTCACCGCGGGCCGCTTCCAGGGCTTCGACTACCGCACCGTGGCCCGCCACGCCGCGACCCTGCCGGGCGTCCGTACGGTGATCGTGGCGGACAGCGACAGCGGCGACCTCACCCCGCTGGACCGGGTGCGCGCCCAGGGCGCCGGCACGGAGCCGCTGCCGGCGGTCGATCCGTCGGGCGTCGCGTTCCTCCTGCTGAGCGGCGGCAGCACGGGCAGGCCGAAGCTGATCCCGCGGACGCACGACGACTACCTCTTCAACATCGACGCCTGCGCGCGGGCGTTGGAGTTCGACGAGGACAGTGTGTACCTGGCGGCGAACCCTGCCGCCCACAACGCCGCCCTGGGCTGCCCGGGGGTGCTGGGTGCGCTGCGGGTGGGCGGAAAGGCGGTGCTCGCCGCGAGCCCGTCCCCCGACGAGGTGTTCCCGCTGGTCGAGAAGGAGGGCGTCACCCACACCACGGTAGTGCCCGCGCTCGCCGCGCTGTGGTCCAAGGTCGCCGCGAAGCGGCCGGTGGACATGACGGGCGTGCTCCTCCAGGTGGGCAGCTCGAAGTTCGACGAGCAGGCCGCCGGGCGCGCTCAGGCGGCGCTCGGGTGCCGGATCACGAACTGGTTCGGCATCGGCGAGGGCCTGCTCACGTACACGCGCCTGGACGATCCGGAAGAGGTCGTGCACGGCACCGAGGGCCGCCCCCTCTCCGATCTGGACGAACTGCGCCTGGTGGACGAGGAGTTGCGCGTGGTGCCGCCGGGAGAGGTGGGCGAACTCGTCACGCGCGGCCCGTACACCATCAACGGCTACTGGAACGCCCCGGAGGCGAACCGCACCTCCTTCACCCCCGACGGCTTCTTCCGCACCGGGGACCTGGCCAGGCTGACCCCTGAGGGCAACCTGGTGATCGTCGGCCGGGCGAAGGACGTGATCAACCGGGGCGGCGAGAAGGTGTCGGCCGACGAGATCGAGGGGCACCTGCGCGGCCACGAGGCGATCGACGACGCGGCGGTGGTGGCCCGTCCGGACGCCGACCTCGGCGAGGCCACGCTCGCGTTCGTGGTCCCCGTCGGCGCGGGGCGGACACCTTCACTGGTGGAGATCAAGCGGTACCTGGCGGGCAAGGGCCTGGCCACGTTCAAACTCCCCGACGAGGTGCGGGAGGTGCCGGTGCTGCCGCGCACCCCCGTCGGCAAGATCGACAAGGTGGCCCTGCGGGCGACGGTGGAAGCGGGTTGAGCCGCAGGACCGCGGCTCCGGGCGCCCGTACGACCCGTGCGACGAAAGCGTTCGCCTCCGGTACGGAGGGTACGACAGCGGTGTCCGGCGTCGTCCGGACACTGCTCCCCCGGTACGCGGCCGCCCTGGACAGCACCTGCGAGCTGACCGGTCCCGCGCTCTTCGCGGCGGAACTCCGGCAGGTCGCCGACGTGTCGCCGGGGCGACGGGACGAGTACGCCACCGTACGGCGCCTCGCGCGCGCCTGCCTGGCCGAACTGGGCCTCCCGCCGGCTCCGCTGGTGCGCGGCGCCGACGGGGCGCCCGGGTGGCCGCCGGGCACGGTCGGCTCGCTGACGCACTGCCGGGGGTACCGGGCGGCCGCGGTGGCGCGGGCCCGGGACGCCGACGGCCTGGGCATCGACGCCGAGCCGTGCGCCCCGCTGCCCGGCCGGGTGCTGGCACAGGTGACGTCGGCGGCCGAGCGGGCCCACCTGGCGGAGCTGGCGGCGGCCCGGCCCGACGTCCCGTGGTGCCGGGTGCTGTTCAGCGCCAAGGAGGCGTACTACAAGGTCTGGTATCCGGCGACGGGGTGCTGGCTGGGCTTCGACGACGCCGAGGTCGCCCTCCGGCCGGACGCGGAGAGCGGTACGTTCGTGGTGCGGCCGGTCTCCGGCGGCGCCCGGCGGAAGCGCCGGGCGGACGCCCTCTTCGACCCGGTCGCCACCGGCTTCCCGGCCCTGCGCGGCCGGTGGGCCGCCGGTGCGGGCGTCGTGGTGACCGCGATCGCCGCTCCGGCGGGCTCGTTGCCGTGCCCCGCTCAGGCGGGCCGCACGGCGACCGGCACGCTGCGGTGCGCCCAGTAGGGGAACCGGAAGCCGCCCGCGCTGGGCTCCCACACGTTCTCGCCCGCCGACTCGATGTCCGCGAACCGGGCCACCAGCCGCTCGAAGACCACCGCCCCCTCCATCCGCGCCAGTGCCGCGCCGAGGCAGTGGTGCACCCCGCCGCCGAAGCTGAGGTGGGGGTTGGGCGACCGGGTCAGGTCGGCGCGGCCCGGGTCGTGGAACACCTGCTCGTCGTGATTGGCGGAAGCGAGCAGCAGCACGACGACCCGCCCCTTGCGGATGGTCAGCCCGGCGATCTCGATGGGCTCCAGGGCCAGCCGGGTGGTGGCGTGGATGGGCGCGTCGTACCGCATGAACTCCTCCAGCGCGCTGCCGGAGACGCCGGGGTCCTCCCGCAACTGCCTCTGGGTGTGCGGCTGCCGGACGAAGAGGTCGCCGCCGGTGGCAATGGCGTTGGTGGTCGTCTCGAAGCCCGCGTAGTAGACGAACAGCGCGTTGTCGATGATCTCCTCGTCGGTCAGCGGCTCCTCGCCGTCCTTGACGGCGGTGAGCATCCGCGACAGCAGGTCCTCGCCGGGTCGCCGCCTGCGCTCGCGGACCAGCCCGGCCATGTAGTCCCGCAGTTCGACCACGGCCCCGTGCGCCTCCCGCTGCTTCTCCGGCGGTATGAACACGGCGAAGGCCTGGGCGAGCGAGGTGGACAGGCGGGCGATCTCGGCCCGGTCGGGGCGGGGGATGTCGAGGAGTTCACTCATCACCGTCATGGGGACGGGCACGGCCAGGTCGGCGACCAGGTCGAAACGGCGTTCGTCGGCGAACCGGTCCAGCATGCCGTCGACCAGCCGGGCGACGGGTTCGCGCATCCCGCGCACCATGGCCGGGCTGAGCGACTTCACGAGCAGGCGGCGAAGCCGGGTGTGGCCCGGCGGGTCGCGGTCGACGACGATGCGCCGCAGGTAGTCGTTGGCGGGCCCCTCGCCCACCGACACCTTCTGGTACTCCTCGGGGAACTCCCGGCCGAGCCGGGGGTCGCGCAGCAGCGCGGAGACCTCTTCGTGCCGGGGGAAGACCCACTGCCCCGGGCCGCCCCGGCAGACCGGACCGTACGCGCGCAGCCGCCGGTAGACCGGGTACGGGTCGCGCATGGCGCGCGCGTCGTCCAGCAGGAAGCGCGGCATGTTCAGCACGGTGTTCAACGCTGCGTCACCTCCCGGCACCCTCGGGTGCGCGGCTCGGGTCCGGTCGTTCCCCTGGCCCGCCCAGTCTGGGAGCCGGGGGCGGGGCGGCGGACGGCGGTGAAGGACTGGCGACAGGTTCCCCCGCACGCCCGCCCGCGGACTGTCAGGCTCACCGGTGCACCACGCGCACCCCGGACACCCGCGCGAGCACCACGCGCGCCCACCGGACACCCCGTGCAAGCAACAGGAGGCGTCGGCCGCATGCGAGAGCTGCCCGTGAAGTTCGACTCCCGCGATCCCGCCGTGGTCGCGGACCCCTACCGGGTGTACGCCGGTCTGCGCGAGGCCGGGCGCCTCGCCCGGGGCGCGGCCGGCCAGTGGGTGGTCTCGCACCACAGGGACGTCAGCCGGCTGCTCAAGGACCGCAGGCTGGGGCACGAATACCCGCCGGAGTACCACGAGTTCTCCACCGGGACGGGTCCCGCCAACGATTTCCTGAAGCGGATCGTGCTGGACCAGGACGCACCCGCGCACACCTTCCTGCGAGGCATCATGCAGCGCTCCTTCAGCCCGAAGCTGATGCGCAGGCTGGAGGAGTACGTCGCCGAACAGGTGGACCGGCTGATGGCCGAGGCGCAGCGGCGGGCGGGCTCCGACGGGGTGCTGGACGTGGTCGGCGACCTGGCCTTCCCGCTGCCGGTCACCGTGGTGTGCGAGCTGATCGGCATCCCGGACGTGGACCGGGACGCGGTACGCCCGCACGCGGTGGAGCTGGCCAAGGCGTTCGCCCTGTACGTGCCCGTCGAGGAGCGGGCGGCCGCGCACGACGCGGTGACCTGGCTGCGCGCCTACGTGTCGGAGCTGGTCGAGGAGCGGGCCAAGCGGCCCGCCGACGACCTGATCAGCAATCTGCTCGACGCGCAGCGCACACAGCCCGGCTTCGACCGCGAGACGCTGGTCGACAACGTCGTCTTCCTGTTCTTCGCGGGCTTCGAGACGACCACCAACCTGATCTCGACGATCTTTTCGGCGCTGCTCCGGCACCCGGAGCAACTGGCCCTGCTGCGGCGGCGTCCGCAGCTCGCGGTGCCGGGCGTCGAGGAGTTCCTGCGCTACGACGCGCCGATCCAGGCCACCGCACGCTATGTGCGGGAGGCGGTGGAGATCGACGGCCGCACCGTGCGCGCGGGCCGCATCCTGGTACTGCTGCTGGGCTCCGCCAACCACGACCCGGAACGGTTCGCCGACCCGGAACGGCTGGACATCACCCGCGACCCCAATCCGCACGTCAGCTTCGGCGGCGGTGTGCACCACTGCCTGGGCGCGGCGCTGGCCCAGGTGGAGGGACGCGCGGTGCTGCGGTGGCTGGCCCACGCCCCGGGCACGCCCACCGCGGCGGGCGCCGTGGAGCGGCGGCCCAGCGTCACCTTCCGCGCCTACCGCAGCATTCCGGTGCGGCTGGAGCCCGCCGGACGGACCCGGCCGGTGTCCGCGCCCTGAGGTCCGCCCGTCGCACGCACGAGACCCGCGACGGGGGAGGGGGCCCGTGGGAACTCCTCCCACGGGGCCCGCCCCCGTCCGGTCACAGCACGGGCTCCTCCGAGCGGACGCCCGGCCCCACCGCGGCCGTCAGCATCGCGCTCTGCTCCAGCAGTCCGCTGCCCCGGCACGCCTCTGCCAGGTCGAGCAGCGCCGTCCGGTACGCCTCGGCCCCGCCCGGACCGACGGGCCCGGCCTCGTACATCCGGCCCCGGTGTTCGCGCGACAGGACGAACCGCAGGTTGTGCGCGAGCCGGGCGGCCGGACCGAAGAACTCCTCGTGCCGGGCGGCGCACAGCACCGCCAGCATCGCCGGCAGCCCCCGCTCGCAGATCTCCGTCGCCTCCTTCTGCCCGTGGAGCACGGGGACGCGGGGTCCGGGGGCCGGTTCCGCGGCGGTTCCCGGCAGGGCGTCGGCCGGTCCCCCGAGCAGGAGGCAGCAGCGCGTGGTGACGGCCAGGTGGTGGGCGAGCAGCCGCCGCAGGGCCGCGTGCCGCCCGTCGCCGCGCAGCAACTGTTCGAACTCCCCCGTGCCGGCCGCGACACCGGCCACGAGCCCGTGCAGGGCGTAGCGGCCGATGCCGGGCTGTTCCAGGAGGTTCGCGTCGAGCAGGGCCTCCAGCAGCAGTTCGGCGTCGGCCGGACCGGTGCCGAGCAGGGCGGCCGCCTCGTACACGTCCAGACTCGTGTCCGGCAACAGGGCGATCACGTTCAGGGCGTGGCGCTGCGCCTCGCTCAGCGCGTCGACGGAGAGCTGGAGCACCAGGCGGACGCTGCGGTCGCCCGCCTGGAGTTCGGCGGCCCGGCGGCGCATGTCGCCCAGGCGCTCGACCAGGTGGGGAAGCCCCCAGGTGGGGCGGCTGCGCAGTTTGGCGGCTGCCAGGCGCAGGGCCAGCGGAAGTCCTCCGCAGTAGGCGACGAGCCGGTCGGTCGCCTCGGACTCCAGTTCGTCCCCGAGGAGGCGCTGGACGAGGGCGCGGGAGTCTCCCGCGCTCATCCGGGGGACCGGGCAGGGTTCGGTGCCGTCGAGGCCGTAGAGGCGACGACGGCTGGTGATCAGCACGAGGGAGCCGTTGCCCGGTGGCAGCAGGGGGACGATCTGGGCCTCGCTCGCGGCGTTGTCGAGCAGCAGCAGCACCCTGTCGTCGGCGAGTTGGGCACGCCACAGGGCCACCTGGCTGTCCAGGTCCGCGGGGATGCGTCTGCCCTTGATGCCCAGGGAGCGCAGCAGCACCTGGAGCACTTCGGCGGGTTCGCGGGGCCGCTCGTGCGGGCTGAACCCGTGCAGGTCGACGTAGAACTGGCCGTCCGGGCACTCCTCGGCCAGCCGGTGGGCCACGTGCAGGGCGAGTGCCGTCTTGCCGATGCCGCCCATGCCGTCGACGCAGATCAGCAGCGGGCCGGGACCCCGGGAGCCCGCGCGGGCGGTGCGCAGCAGGGTGTCGACCTCCTCGCGGCGGCCGACGAAGTCGGTCAGCCCGTGGGGCAGGGTGCAGGTGGCCCGCGGCTGTGCCGTGCGGTCCCGGGGAGGGGCCGACTGTCTACCCGCGTCGAGCTCGAAGGACTCGGGCCGGGCGTTCTTCTCGGACGGGCGCGGCGCGCCTCCGGACCGCAGGTAGGCGAACGCGCCGCCGCGCAATACCGCCTCGTGCACCTGGGCCAGCGAGTGGTCGGGGTCGATGCCCAGTTCGTCGCGGAGCAGGGTGCGTATCTCCGCGTACTCGGCGAGGGCGTCGGCCTGTCTTCCGGAGAGGGACAGCGCGAGCATGAGCTGCGCGCGCAGGTCCTCGGCGAGGGGGTGCTGCGCCACGAGGCCCCGCAGGTCCTCTATCACCAGGGCGGGCGGCGAGACGCGCAGTCGCAGCGCGATGAGTTCCTTCTGGACCGCGAGGCGGCGCTCCTCCACCACCCGTGCGGTGGCGCGGATGAGGCCGTTCTCCACTTCGTCGCTGTCGACGACGTCGGCCGCGACCTGGCCCCGGAAGAGCGACAGGGCCGTCTGCAGCTCCTGGATGAGCTCGGCCTCGCTCGCGCCGCCCTCCTTGAGCGTGCGGGCCCGCAGGCGGCGTTGGTTGAACTCCACCAGGTCGGACTCGGTCGCGCCGACGTTCAGCCGGTAGTTCGGTCCGTCGGTGAGGAGGTAGCCGCCCGCGCCCGGTATCGCCTGGCGGAGTTGCGCGACCGCCTTGCGCACCTGGTTGGAGGCGGTGGCCGGGCAGCACGAGCCCCACACGGCCCTGGCGAGGCGGGGGGTGCTGAGCACCTCGCCGGGTGACAGCATCAGGACGGTGAGCACACGGCGGGCCACGGTGCTGGGCAGCCGGGCGGGGGCGTCCCCGCACCGTACCGCCACGGACCCGAGCACCTGGAAGCGCAGGTCTCCTGCTCCCGAGGTCATGCGACCGGCTCGCAGAGCACGGTCCGAGCCGTCCGGTGTTCTCCCACGGAGGCCGGGCGTCGGTGGTCGGCCGATGCGCCGGGGCCTCGCCCCGGGAAGACGCTCACTCCTAATCGTCCCGGAGGTCCGGCCGGGGTCGCGGCGTGCCGGGCCTCCGGGGCCCCTGATCCGGACACCGTACAAACGGACTTCAAGCCATCCATTCATTCCCCCTCGGACCGCACCGGGGCCGAAACCTTACCCCTGGTGCTGATCAGTTAGCCCACGCTGCCGGGCGGCAATCCCGGAAGTGTCTAAAGACTTGGTATTACGGGCGGACTCGACACCCTGAACCGGGACGATGCCGTTCATCACCGGTGCTCCGCTACACATGTCTGCGCCACGAAGCAGGATGCGGTTCAGGCCATCAGTGCCCGATGAGCGCCGGAAGAACCGGGCCGGAACTTTGCGACACGCCCGCCGGAACTCGCCAACCGGCCTCGACTGCAGGAAATTTGCTTGTGAAACCGGTTTCGGGGCGACGAACTGCGTCGTGGGGTCCGGTCAGGGGGCGTTCTGGTGGGCACTGCGTGGTATGCAGCCGGTTTCAAGCGGAATGGGCCACGCTGATGGAGTCCCGTCGGTGCCGGCGTTGCGGATGGAGACGCGGGCATTGAAGCCGGAACTCCGTTTGTCCAGGCGGTGGTTGGCCGATCATGCGGGGTCCGCGGCGGCGGTGAAGGTGACGGGGCCGGGCGTGGGGAGCGGCTTCCGGCGGAGTCACGGGCATGCGCGGCGCAGGAGTGGGCGGTGGCGGGGTCAGGCCGGTGAGAGTGGCGAGGGTCTGCGAACTGCAGGCCACCGACCCCGCGGTCGCCGACATCGTCAGCGGACGCTTTCCGGCCGCCGAGCGCCTGATGGTCATCTGCGGCCAGGCACACGACGCCGCGACACGGATCATCGAGCGAGCGCGGCTGGCCGGCGCCGTCCGCCCGGACTTCACCAGCGAGGACCTCCTGCTCTTCTTCGGCACCAACGCTGCGCTCGCTCGCGCAGTCGCCGACACCGCCCCCGACGCCTGGCGACGCCAGGTGGCCTTCCTGCTCCAGGGAGTAGGCACAGGAACAGCCCACGCGCCGCTCTCCGTTCCCCCGCTGGCCTCACAGCAGGTGTACGAAGTGCTGGGCAGGCTCACCACCGCGCCGTAGCAGGCGGGGACCGGTTCATGGGCGAGGCCCGTGGTTCCCGGCCGAATTCTCCGACCCGGACTGGAGGAATTCCTCCCTCGGCAAGCTCCTGGCTCCTGCCCGTGCGACAGTGCGACCGCTCTGCTCGCAGCCCCGGCCGCCCACACCCGGGGCGCGCTCTCCGACGCCGCCGCCTGTGGCCTGCGGCACCGCCCGCCGCAGCAGCCTGAGACCGGTGCCGGCACGCGGTCCCGGCCTACGAGGGGCCTACTTTGGCGTCCTGCTCCTCAGGGGGTCCTGGTTCCGGTTCCTCGCCGTGCGCGCCCCTGAGTGTCCCGTCGGCCGCGTGTGAAGGCCAGGACGCTTCCCGCGACGGCGATCAGGGCCAGCGCGAGAGCGATGCTGATGCCGCCCCGGGTGTCCCAGTACACGTCTTCCAGGCTGATCAGCAAGGCGGCCTCGTCGACGACGAGGGCGAGCCCCACTCCGTACGCCAGTCCCGTCCAGGCCCTGGTGCGCGCCGAGCGATGGACCAGGCCGACCGCCCCCACCAGGGCGAGCAGCAGGATTCCCCACACGTAGTGGTGGAGGTGCACTCCCCCGGCCTGCACGTCGCCCACCCCGGCCATGTCGATGTGAATGAGCCAGGTCAACAGCCGCATGCCACCGAAGGTGACGGTGAAACCCCACCAGGCCAGCACGAGACCCCTGCGCTCCGGGGTGATGCCGGGCAGGAGCCGCTGCCAGCCCGTCCGACGGCTCCGGACAGTGGTGCTCCGTCCCAACTCGGCCGGGTCACTTCCCTCGTTCGGCGCCGACGCGCCCTGGTGCGGTGTCACAGTGCTTCTTCCTCGATGAACATACGAATTCACGACAAGCCATCGGCCCGCCTCTCGGCAGACCGACCATCAAGTCCTGCACATGACCGATGCTCCTCCACCGTCGCCCCCAGGGCACAGGCTCGCGCGGCCTCCGTCTCCAGGTCGTCGACACGGCCATGCGAGAGGCGCATGGCCGTTCTCCACCTGGAAACCGAGACTCGGCCGGTGCTGCTCCGGGCCCCCGGGCGAACCCGCTGCGGCTCGCGATCCTCCTCCTGCCGGCCCAGAAGGGCCCGGCAGAAGCCCGCGAACGCCGGCGGATCGGGGACACCGGGGACAAAGGCACCGAAAGTCATCGTCACACCTGCCTCTTGCCCTTTCCCGGCAGAATCACCCTCCACCGGACGCACTCGACGTGCTGGACCACGTCCTGGCCCCGATGTACATCCACGTGCTGTTCGGCGCGGGGGTCACACTGGAGTACGTCGACGGGCCGGCCCAGCGCATCCGCCGACGCCGGAACCTGCTGCACCGCCCTCGTGTCCTTGCGGACCACACTCAGCGACTGCCGGCCGAAACCACATCCGCCGCCCACCGCTGCGCCGACACCAGCGCGGCAAGGGACCCGGAGCGATGAACCCGGAGCCTCTCGCCTGAGCGGCGCGAGTCGATGCTGGTGGAGGCCCCGGAGTGAAGGTGGGTCAGGCTGCGAGGCCGGTGAGGACGACGACGCCGGGGAGCTGGGCGAAGGCCTTGCCCGGGACGACGAGCTTGCCGGTCCGGCGGCCGCTGCCGATCAGCACCTGTTCCCACTCCAGGAGACTCGCGTCGACCAGGAGCGGCCAGTCGGCCGGGAGTCCGATCGGGGTGATGCCTCCGTACTCCATGCCGGTGAGGCCGACGGCGGTGTCCATCGGGGCGAACGAGACTTTGCGGGCGCCGAGTTGCCGGCGTACGACCCCGTTCACGTCGGCGCGGGCGGCGGACGGGACAACGCAGGCCGCGAAGGTGGTCTCACCGCCGCGCTTGGCGGCGACGATCACACAGTTCGCCGAAGCGGCGAGCAGGTCGTCCCCGTAGCGCTCGACGAAGGCGGCGGTGTCGGCGACCGCCGGATCCGTCTCCGTGTAAAGGACATCCGCTGCGGACACCGGGCCTTCCCAGTCGCGGACGGCGGCTGCGACGGGCGCCACGAGGTCGTCCAGGCGGTCGCGGGCCGGGCTCAGGTCCGTGAAACGCTCGAAGAGGGAATTCCCGTGGGTGCTCGCGGGTGTACTCATGCGGGCCATGGTGCCGCACCCGGGTACGGGGTTACAGCCGGAGTCCGGCATGTGGTCTTCATGGTCGCCGACGTCACCCTGATGTTCCCCCGCCGCGACGGACCGCCGTCGCTTCCACGACCCGCTACCCAGCGAGTCGCCGACCGGGCCCGGAGTCGGCGCAACCCCGGAAAATGAACTGGCGCGGTGGTGGCTGTCGCAATGTGGTCGGCCGTTTTCACCGCTTGGGCGTCGGGACAGCCAAACCTGCACACCAGCGTTCCCCTTTCGCCCCGGCCTCGTCCTGGATGCACGGAGGCAGACCCTGCCCGAGAATGGCGGACACGAACAGCAACTCCCCAGGAGTGCGAGATGACGAAAAAGAAGGACCTTCGCAAAGGCGACAAGGTGACCTGGTCGAGTCACGGAAACACCGTGCCCGGCTCAGTGCGGAAAAAGATCACCGAGCGGACCGAGGCTTCCGGGCGGACGGTGGATGCGTCCGAGGACGAGCCGCAGTACGAAGTGGAAAGCGAGAAGACGGGAAAGACCGCGGTCCACAAGCCCGAGGCCCTGCGCAAGAAGAAGTCCTGACCTCACGGACGTACGAGAGTGTGCCGTTCTGGCAAGCCTGTGACTGAGCCGGTGGGAGCGCAGAGCGACCCTGGCAGAGCCCGCGCAAGAGGGAGCGGAAGTCCAGCGGCCACGTGTCCGTTTTCAGGGATCCGACGCACTCGTACGGCGAGGAATTATTTCACCCCGGACAGCGGGAGCCATTCGCGAGGACGTGCGGAAGGCAAACATCAACCATGAGGGGGCGGTCTCGGCTCACCGTCGGCCAGAGAGGGCCAGCGACGCGACGGCGGAGCCCCTGGGTTTCCGTGTTCAAGGCTTTGGAAACAGTCGAGCAAGCCCGCAGACACCTGTACGCCTTCCACCCGCTCACCGGCACCGCCGATCTCGAACTCGGCCGGGCGGCCGACCTGCTACGGGCAGCGGGGCACGAGGACTGGACAGATCATGGCAAAGGGAACCGCCAGGCCGTCACTGGAGAGGCGAACTTTCGTGCTCTCCGCTTTGCGATCCCTCCGCCGCGGCTGACAGTGCTCCAGCCGCCCAGCTCACCCACCGCGAACACCCCTGGCAGGGCGGACCGCCGCTGATCGCGGAAGCCGAGGTCGACATGCCTCTGCATACTGCGGTCCACAGGCACCCAGTGGGAGGGACAGCCCGGTGCCAGTCAGCTCTGCCGCCGAGACGGAACTCGGCTACAGGGGTGCCGGCCGCAGGACGACGCCCTCACCCGTGACACGCTGAGCCGTCCGCACACCTGGAGCGCCGGTACGTCGGTCAGGCGGGTCCACGAGTGCGTCGACTAGGCCGTGTCTTGGAAGTTACTGGTGTGCTGAGTGGGCCGTCGGGGAAAGTCGCGGGCGGCTATCCAGATCGTGAGGGTGCGGGCTTGCGGTTGCCGCTGCGGCAGCTTCTACCGTCCTCAACAGGGCCGGAGAAACCGGCTCGGTGACGCGATCGTGAGGGAGACAGCGATGGACTGGCCTATCGCGGAGGTCGCTCGGATGTCGGGCGTGACCGCCCGGACCCTGCGGCACTACGACGAGGTCGGCCTGCTGCCGCCCGCCCGGATCGGGGCCAACGGCCACCGCTACTACGAGGAGCATCAGTTGCTGCGGTTGCAGCAGATTCTCGTACTGCGGGCGTTGGGCCTAGGGCTTCCCGAGGTCGGCCGGATCCTGGCTGAGCAGGTCGACGAGGTGGACGCGCTGCGCGGCCACCACCTGCGACTGCTTGCTGAGCGGGACCGGCTCGACGCCCTGGCAGGCACCGTCTCCCGCACGATCGCCGACCTGGAACAGTCCAGAAAGGACGGCAACCCCATGACCATCAACCGACCGGAAAACCTGTTCGAGGGCATCCAGCCCTCCCAGTACCAGGAGAGCTTGCGCGACTTCCCCGAGCACGCCGAGGAAGTTGCCCGAAGGGTCGCCGTAATGACCCCGCAGGACATCGAGGCCGGGCAGCGCGAGCGAACGGCGCAGATGATCCTGCTGGCCGACCTGATGGCCGCCGGCCACCCGGCCGACGCCGCGCCCGTGCAGGCCCAGATCGACGCCCAGTACCAGGCCATGACCGAACTGCGGTCCGTGTCGGCCGAGGAGTACCGCACCGTCGGGCGCTCCTGCGTGGACAACAGCGCTTGGCGCTCCGCGTACGAGGCGATCGCACCGGGCCTGGCCGCGTATCAGCGCGACGCCATCGAGGCGTACGCCACAACTCGGCTCAGCTGACTGGGTACCGGGCTGTCACAGGGGACCAGCCCGGAAAGCAGTTGGTCCGTCGCACCAACAGGCTCACCTCGCCCGGCCCATCAGTCGCCGAGCGAGGTGCTGCCCGTCATCGTGACCATCGAGCCCAGGCCGAATGAGTGCCTCCAAACAGCAGAACGATCGCTGCTGGCGCTCGCGAACAAGTTCACCGGGGCTGGCACTTACGCCAGGTCACAGCCATTCGTTGATAGCTGCGACAAGGATGCTTGTCTCGAAGCGGACCGCAAGCTTGTCAAACCGGGTCTAGACGAGATCGCCACCGGATGGGTTCGCCGCACCGGACGGGCCAGCGAGGCGTGCGCGTCGTCCCAGCACCGGCGGGCCCAGGCCCCCGTAGCGTCCCGGGCCCCGTCTGCTCCTTCGTCGAGGCTGCTGGCGGGTCACCGTTGTCGTGGCCCTCGTTCGCGGATCGTCGAGCCCCCGGCGGTCCGCCCCGCCCCGCCCGGACGGTTCGTGACGGGGAAATGAATGAGGAATGACGGGCTTGCCACAACAACGAACTGTTGCCCGGGCCGGCGCACCCGCGTGCCTGGTGCCGTCAGGCGGGAGCCGTGTCTTCTTCTCGTCGCCACCAATGACCGAAATTCTGTTCTATAAAGCCGCCGAATAGTCCGAATGAAGTTGATCAGGACATTTGGCAGCCGGTTCCAGCCATGTCCCATTTGAACGATTGCCATGTACAGGCATCCTGCTCGATCGTGATCGTGCAAGCGGAAAACATGTCCCGGGAACGACCACGGACAAGGTCACGTCCGGGCTCGGCAATAGGGGAGTTCTTGTGCTTTCGAAAACCAAGAGGTTCGCCCGCTCTGCAACCGTGGCGGTCGCCGCCGCGGCCGCGTTCACCGTGGTGATGCCCAGTGGAAACGCCTTCGCCATCGACAGGGTCGAGTGCCGTGGCGGTGAGAATTTCCTCAAGATCTGGTCGCACAGCAACGGCCAGCAGAGCGTGGACTGCTACGCCAACAAGGGTCGGACCAACTTCGGCAACTGGTGGGTCGACCGGATCTCCACGGGAAACAACGACCTGATCTACTACGACGCCAACGGTGACTCCGTACGCGTCAACCGCTGGACCGACATTTCCTTCCCGAACCGCCCGCCGAAGGTGAAGGACATCGAAATTCTCTGACGGGCAGCGGCTCGAATGAGAACGAGTCGATAATCCGGTGCGTCGATTGGCCATATCCGCACCATGGCCAATTCCGCATCTCGCCGACCACGCCTCTTCCGGCGTGGTCGGCGTATGTCATTTCGGCCAGGGCCGCCGGGAGAACCATTCCTTGCCTTCCAGGGGGCGGCGCCCCCTGTCGGCCCTGCGCGCGCTCAGGCGAGCCCGTCGGCCCGGCCGGATTCCGCGCGGTCGAAGAGCGCCACCCGGTACCCCGCCCCGCGGTCGGCCACGCGGCACCGGGAGCCCTGCGCTCGTGAGGAGATCCGGTGGCTCGCTCCGTACGGGGGAGCCACCGGGCCTGGCCGGATCAGCCGACGGCGGAGCCGGCCAGCAGGTCCGCGGGGATGCCGCCCTTGTCGGGGGCGTAGAAGTTCCTGATCTCGGTCTCCCAGGCGTCGACGGCGATCCGGTCGGAGTCGTCGGGTCCGAGGGCCTCGAAGAGGGCGTTGATGTTCGGCAGGTCGAAGCCGACCCCGCGCAGCATGCCGGTGAAGGCCGGCCGGGCGACCCTGCCGCTGCCGTCGGTGTCTCCCATACGGGCGAAGGAGGCCGCGAACTCCGCGATCGCCCCGTCGAAGCGCTCCGGCGACAGGACGCACGCCTGGTACTCGTCGTAGGTGATCCGCCCGTCGCGGTTGGCATCGAGTTCACCGGCGAGGGTGTTCCAGTAGCGGGTGAACCCGGCCCGCATGGCGTTCTTGCGCGCCTCGTCGGCATCGGGCACGGCCGCGGCGACCCGGTCGCTCATCAGCGCGAAGTCGTCGGATTCCAGGACCCCGTTGCCGTCGGCGTCGAACAGGGTGAAGACGACCTTCACGCGGTTGACTGCTTCGTCACGCATGCATTCCTACCTCTCGTCGGGCACAACAGAACTCGGGACGGCCGGGTGGTACCACTCCGGCCGGGTCAGGGCCGTACCGGTGGACGACGGTGGACGCCGTGCCGGGCAGCAGGCCCGCGTCTGCGGGGAACCGCAGCCGTCGCGCTGTCACTATGCGGGCTGCGAACCGCCCTGTCCCGGGAGGCACCCGGTGGTCAGCAGAAAGAGTGAATCCGGCGTTGCCCGGACATAACGGGCCGGGTGCGTCGCCTCCGGCGTCCCGTACGGAGCGGTGGGCGCGGACGCCTGCGGCGGGCGCCCGGAGTACCGGAGCGCACGGCGCACTCGGAAGGCGCGCAGTGCTCAATTCGGTCTCTGCGCGCCCTACCGGGGCCCACGGGCTGCCCGCACGATGAGCACACACCGCAAGATGCCCAAGCGACCCCGCACCCCCACCCGGCCACCCGGGCGGACGGCTGTGCGGGGAAAGGAGTGCGCGTTGCTGCTTCTCATCTCCCCGGACGGCGTCCAGGAGGCCCACGACTGCGCGAAGGCGGCGGAGCACCTCGACATCGTGGACGTCAAGAAACCCGACGAGGGCTCACTCGGCGCGAACTTCCCCTGGGTCATCCGGGAGATACGTGAGGCCGTTCCGGCGCACAAACCGGTGTCCGCCACCGTGGGAGACGTGCCGTACAAGCCCGGCACCGTGGCTCAGGCAGCACTCGGCGCGGTGGTCTCCGGCGCCACGTACATCAAGGTCGGCCTCTACGGATGCACGACTCCCGAGCAGGCCGTCGAGGTCATGCGAGGGGTCGTACGGGCGGTGAAGGACCATCGGCCGGACGCCTTCGTCGTCGCCTCCGGTTACGCCGACGCGCACCGGATCGGCTGCGTCAATCCGCTCGCGCTGCCCGACATCGCCCGCCGCTCCGGTTCGGACGCGGCCATGCTCGACACCGCGGTGAAGGACGGGACACGGCTGTTCGACCACGTGCCGCCGGAAGTCTGTGAGGAGTTCGTACGGCGCGCCCACGACGCCGGCCTGCTCGCCGCACTGGCGGGCAGTGTGCAGGTGGGGGACCTCGGTGCGCTGACCCGGATCGGCACGGACATCGTGGGGGTGCGCGGGGCCGTCTGCGAAGGCGGCGACCGCAACGCGGGGAGGATCAAACCGCATCTGGTGGCCGCCTTCCGGGCCGAGATGGACCGGCACGCCGGGGAACACACGGCCGCCGTCACCGCCGCGGGGTGACCGCCGGAATGAGAGCGCGACAGTCCGGGCGGGCCCCGGGGCTCCCGGCCGCGCCGCGTTCCCCGGGGAAACGTTCCCCCGGGGAGGTGTTCGCCGTTCTCGACCCGGCGACCGGCGAGGTCTTCGGCGAGGCCGTCGACCAGCGACCGGACGAACTGGACGCCGTCGTTCGCGGGGCCGGCGAGGCGTGGCGCCACTGGCGTGCCGACCCGGACGCCCGTACCGCCGCCCTGTTCGCGGCAGCCGATGCCGTGGAGGCCGCCGCGGCCGACCTCGCCCCGCTGCTCACGCGGGAACAGGGCAAGCCCCTGGCCGAGTCGCACCACGAGGTCGCCCGTACGGCGGCCCGCCTGCGGTTCTTCGCCGAGTCGGCCCCTCAGTCCCTTCAGCCGCAGCCCATCGAGGACGGCCGGCCGGTACGCAGCGAGATCCACTGGCGCTCCCTCGGGCCCGTCGCGGCGATCGTCCCGTGGAACTTTCCCCTCCAGCTCGCGTCGGCGAAGTTCGCGCCCGCGCTCGCCGCCGGGAACACCGTGGTGCTCAAGCCCTCTCCCCACACCCCGTTGGCCACCCGGCTGCTGGGGTCCGTGCTCTCCGCCGTGCTGCCCGAGGGGGTGCTGACGATCGTCACCGGACGGGAACCCCTGGGGGCGCGCCTCGCCGCCCATCCGGGAATCCGCCACGTGACCTTCACAGGGTCGGTTCCCACCGGCCGGGCCGTCGCGCGCGGTGCGGCGGACTCGCTGGCCCGCGTCACCCTGGAGCTGGGGGGCAACGACGCGGCCGTCCTGCTGGACGACGTGGAGGTGGAGAAGGTGGCCGACCGGCTGTTCTGGTCGGCGTTCCGCAACTGCGGACAGGTCTGCATGGCCGTCAAGCGCGTCTACGCCCCGGCCCGGCTCTACTCCGACGTGGTCGAGGCGCTCGCCCAACGGGCGAAGGCCGCGGTCGTCGGAGCGGGCCTCGACCCGGGCACGCAGCTGGGCCCCGTCAACAACGCCACCCAGCTCGCCCGGGTCGAGGACTGCACGTCACGCGCCCTGGCGGACGGCGCGCGCGCCGCGGCGGGGGGCCACCGGCTGGACCGGCCGGGCTACTTCTTCGCCCCGACCGTCCTGGCGGACGTCCCCGCCGACAGCCCGGTGGTGACGGAGGAGCAGTTCGGCCCCGTGCTGCCGGTGCTGCCCTACCGGGACCTCGACGAGGCCCTGGACGCCGCCAACGACACCGGCTTCGGGCTGGGCGGTTCGGTCTGGGGGACCGACCTCGACCGGGCGGAGGCGGCGGCCGGCCGGCTGGAGTGCGGGACGGCGTGGATCAACCACCACGCCGAACTGTCCCTCGCCCAGCCCTTCGCCGGAACCAAGGACAGCGGAGTGGGGGTCGCGGGCGGCCCGTGGGGGCTCCACGGCAACCTCCGGCCCTTCGTCGTGCACCGCCCGCGGGAGGAACGGCCGGAGGGAGGGCGGTGAGATTCGGCGCGGCCGTACTGCGGTCGTACGACGGCCCGTTCACCGTCGAGGACGTGCGGCACGCGGGACCGTCCGACGGCGAGGTCCTGGTGCGGATCGCGGGCTGCGGAATGTGCCGGACCGACCTCGCGGTGCGCCACTCGGCGGGGCGCTCGCCGCTGCCCGCGGTGCTGGGCCACGAAGGCGCCGGAACCGTGGTGGCGACGGGCGGCCCGCACACCGGCCTGAGCGACGGCGACCACGTCGTACTGAGCTTCGACTCCTGCGGCCGCTGCCGCAACTGCTTGGGCGCGGCGCCCGCCTACTGCGACTCCTTCGCCGCGCTGAACCTCTTCGGTGGGCGCGTCGAAGACCCCGTGCGGTTCACCGACCGGGCCGGCGGCGCGCTGGCTCCCCGCTGGTTCGGCCAGTCCGCGTTCGCCGCCTACGCGGTGGTCCGGGCGCGCAACGCCGTACGGGTCGACCCCTCGCTCCCCGTCGAACTGCTCGGTCCGCTCGGCTGCGGGTTCCTCACCGGCGCCGGAGCGGTTCTCAACACCTTCGGCGCCGGACCCGGCGACACCCTCGCGGTGTTCGGCGCGGGAGCGGTGGGCCTGGCCGCGGTGATGGCGGCCACCGCCGCCGGAGCGTTCACCGTGGCCGTCGACCGGCACCCCGAACGCCTGGCCCTGGCCGAAGACCTCGGTGCGACCGCGCTGCACGCCGAAGCCTCCGACCTGCCGGCCCGTATCGGACGTCTGACCGACGGCGGGGCGCGCTACGCACTGGACACCACGGCCTCCCCCGGGTTGGTCAACGACGCGCTGCGGTCCCTGCGTCCGACCGGCCATCTGGGCCTGGTGGCACGGCTGCACACCGCCCTGCCCCTCGAACCGGGTGCGCTGGACCGCGGCAGGACCCTCTCCCACCTCTGCGAGGGGGACGCGGTGCCGGGACTGCTGATCCCGCGCCTCATCGCGCTCTGGCAGGCCGGACGCTTCCCGTTCGACCGGTTGATCCGTACGTATCCGCTCGCCGACATCAACGAGGCGGAGCGGGACTGCGCAGCGGGCCGCGTGGTCAAACCCGTCCTCGTCCCGCCGGACGGGGACGCGTGAGGACGCCACCGGCCCCGACGGCCCGCCACCGCCCGAGCCCGCCACCGCTTCGACGACGGAGGAAACGTGATCGGTCCAACCCCCTGCGACACCGGTACGGAAGGCGTGGAAGGAGGGGTGGGGGTGACCGCCCTTCTGGTGGCCGCGGCGCGGGCCATCGAGACCCACCGGCCCGACTCCCTGGCCGCGGACGCCTACGCGGAGCACTTCGTCCGCGCCGCCCCGGCGTCCGCCGACTGGCCGGTGCGTCCGCCACAGGTCCCGGACGGGGACGCGGACCCGTTGTGGGGCCGGTTCGCCCGCTACTTCGGGCTGCGGACAAGGGTCCTCGACGACTTCCTCCTGCGCTCGGTGCACACCGGCGGCGCCCGTCAAGTGGTGCTGCTCGGCGCGGGACTGGACTCCCGGGCCTTCCGGCTCGACTGGCCCGCGGGCTGCGTGGTCTTCGAGGTCGACCGGGCAGGAGTGCTGTCGTTCAAGCGCCGGGTGCTGGACGGGCTCTCCGCCGTACCGGCGACCACACGTGTGCCCGTCACGGCCGATCTCCGGGAGGACTGGGCCGCGGCACTCACCGACGCCGGACTCGACCCGGCCGCACCGAGCGTCTGGCTGGCCGAGGGACTGCTCTTCTATCTGCCGCCCGCCGCGGAAACGTCCCTCATCGGCACGGTGGACCGGCTGACCACGGCAGGCAGCGCCCTGGCGTACGAGGTCAAACTCGACGAGGACCTGCTGGCACACCGCGACAGCCCGCTCTACACCGCCACGGCTGAGCAGATCGGCATCGACCTGCTCACCCTCTTCGACCTGGCGCCGCGGCCCGACTCCGTGGGCCACCTCACCGGCCGGGGCTGGTCCGCTTCGGTCCATGTCCCCTACGAGTTCACCCAGCGGCACGGCCGCGGCCCCCTGCCCGAACCGAACGACGCCCTGGGCGGCAACCGGTGGGTGTTCGCCCGCAAACGGCGGTCGTGACGATCTCGGGCGGCCCTCGGTGGCCGGGCGGGGCGGGGCTGTGCGGCTGCCGGGTTTGATGTACTGGGGGCGATCGGTGTTTTCGGCGAGGAGCGATTGAGGCTGTGATGAGTGGACCGACCAAGCCCGTGGTCGACGTGCCCGAGGGGGAGGCTCCCGAGGAGCTGACCGTGCGGGACCTCGTGGTCGGGGACGGGGCGGAGGCGAAGCCGGGCAGGGTCGTGCGGGTGCACTACGTCGGGGTCGCCTTCGCTTCGGGGAAGGAGTTCGACTCCTCCTGGGAGCGGGGTGAGCCGTTCAAGTTCGCCGTCGGGGGCGGCCGGGTCATCAAGGGGTGGGACCGGGGGCTGAGGGGAATGCGGGTCGGCGGGCGGCGTGAGATCGTCGTCCCGCCGAGGCTCGGTTACGGGAAGGAGTCCCCTTCGCCGTTGATCCCGCCGCATTCCACGCTCGTCTTCGTGGTGGACCTGGTCTCCGTCGTCTGATGCCTCCCGGCCCCCGTGCCGCCGCCCGGTGTCAGGTGCTCGTCGTCCGGTCCGGGTCGTCCCGTCGGGTCGACACGCGCAGCCAGCGGTAGCCGTACGGCTCCAGGCCGAGGTGCAGGCGGCCGTCGGACCGGGTGGTGAGGGTCGCCCCGGTGAGGACGTCGGTCAGTTCGGCGTCCGGGCCGAGGCCGGGGACCGTCAGGGACGCCGTGGCCCCGTCGCCGGAGAAGTTGTGGGCGGCGAGGACCGCCCCCTCGGGCAGCGAACTCAGGTGGGCCAGCACCGCCGGGTCCGCGCTGTCGAGCAGGTCGAACTCCCCCCAGGCCAGTTCCGGCGCCTGTCGGTAGCTCTCGATCAGCAGGCGCATGCGGGCGAGGAAGGAGCCGGGGTCGCGGGCCTGGTCGTGCACGTTGACCTGTTCCGGGCCGTACGCCCCGTCCGCGACCGGGTTGGGGAAGTCGGCGGGGTCGGCGGTGGAGAAGCCGCCGTTCTCGTCGGCGGTCCACTGCATGGGGGTACGGACCGCCTGGCGGCCCTCCGCGGCGAGGTTCTCGCCCATGCCGATCTCCTCGCCGTAGAAGAGGACGGGGGTGCCGGGCAGCGTGAACAGCAGGCTGTAGGCGAGTTCCAGGCGGCGCCGGTCGCCGTCGACCATGGGGGGCAGCCGTCGGCGCAGGCCGCGGTCGTAGAGCTGCATGTCCTTCTCGGGGCCGAACGCGGCGAAGACCTCGGCGCGTTCGGCGTCGGTGAGCTTGTCGAGGGTGAGCTCGTCGTGGTTGCGCACGAAGGTCGCCCAGTGGGCGTCCCGCGGCGCCGCCGGGCGCTCGCGCAGGCTGCGGGCGAGGGGGGCGGCCTCGCCGCGGGCCAGGGACAGGTACATCTGCTGCATGCCGATGAAGTCGAAGCACATGGTCAGCTCGTCGCCCCGGCCGGAGCTGGGCTCGCCGAAGAAGAGCGCCGTGTCGTCGTAGGGCAGGTTGACCTCGCCGAGCAGGACCGCGTCGCCGCTGCGCCGGCCGAGGAAGGCGCGCAGGTCGGCCAGGTACTCGTGCGGGTCGGGGAGCCGGTCCGCGTCCCGCTGGCCGTCGGTCTCCAGCAGGAAGGGCACCGCGTCCACCCGGAAGCCGGAGAGGCCGAGCTGGGTCCAGAAGCCCATGATGCGGGCTATCTCGTCGCGGACCCGGGGGTTGGCGATGTTCAGGTCGGGCTGCTGCTTGTAGAAGCGGTGCAGGTAGTACTGGCCGGTGGTCTCGTCGTACTCCCACAGGCTGTCCTCGGCGTCGGGGAAGACCACGCCCTCGGGGCCGTCCTGGGGCGGTTCGTCCGCCCAGACGTACCAGTCGCGGTGGGCGGAGTCCTTGGCGGAGCGGGCGTCCTGGAACCAGGGGTGGTGCTCCGAGGTGTGGTTGACCACCAGGTCGGCGATGACGCGGATGCCCCGGTCGCGTGCGGTGCGGACGAACTCGGTGAAGTCGCCGAGCGTGCCGAGGCGTTCGTCGACGCCGTAGAAGTCGGTGATGTCGTAGCCGTCGTCGCGCTCGCGGGTCGGGTAGAAGGGCATCAGCCACACACAGGTGACGCCCAGCCGCACCAGGTGGTCGATGCGCTGGGTGAGTCCGGCGAAGTCACCGGTGCCGTCGCCGTCGCTGTCCTGGTACGTCTCCACGTCCAGGCAGTACACGACGGCGTTCTTCCACCACAGGTCGGACGTTCGGGTGAGCCTCATCGGGAACCGCCTGCCGTGGAGGGGGGTGCGGGGGTGACGTCCAGTTGCGGGAGCACCTTGGCGCCGAAGGCGTCCAGGAAGGCGCTCTGTTCCCGGCCCACGTGGTGCACCATGACGGCGTCGAAGCCGAGTTCGGCGTACTCCCGGAGCCAGGCGGCGTGCTGGGCGAGGTCGTCGGAGACGTTGACGGAGCGGGCCACCTGTTCGGGGGTGACGTGCTCGCTGACCGCGTCGAAGACCTCGGCGGAGTCGATGTCCCAACTGGCGGGCGGACCGTGGACGTTGGTGCGCCACTGGTCGTGGGCGAGGGCGAGCGCGGTCTCCCGGTCGGGGGCCCAGCTGACGTGGACCTGGAGGTGGAGGGGGCCCCTGCCGCCCGCCGAGCGGTACGCGTCGACGATGCGGCGCAGTCGTTCGGCGGGGGCGTTGACGGTGATGAGTCCGTCCGCCCAGTCCGCGCACCAGCGCGCCGTCCGCTCGCTGCACGCGGCGCCGATCAGCGGGGGCACCGTGTCGGGGCGGGTCCACAGCCTGGCCCGGTCCACGGTCACCAGGCCGTCGTGGCTCACCTCCTCGCCGTGCAGCAGGGCGCGGATGATGTCGACGCACTCCCGCAGGCGGGCGTTGCGCACGTCCTTGCGCGGCCACCCCGCGCCGGTGATGTGCTCGTTGGAGGCCTCGCCGCTGCCGAGCGCGGCCCAGAAGCGGCCCGGGTACATGGCGGCCAGGCTGCCGATCGCCTGCGCGACGATCGCCGGGTGGTAGCGCTGGCCGGGGGCGTTGACCACCCCGAACGGGATGGACCCGGTGGCCTGGAGCGCGGCCCCCAGCCACGACCACGCGAATCCCGACTCGCCCTGGCGGGTGCTCCAGGGCGAGAAGTGGTCCGAGCACATCGCGGCCGTGAAGCCGACCTGCTCGGCCTGGACGGCCGCCGCCAACAGGGCGGCGGGAGGGACCTGTTCGTGCGAGGCGTGAAAGCCGTAGACGGTCATGCAGCTCCGCCTACCCCTCTCCGGGGGGATCATCGGCGGCATTCCGGACCGCTGTCCGGGGCCGGGGGCTCGCGCCGGGCGTGGCCGCGCGCCCGTCCGCTCCCGATGGTGTGCGCGACGGCATCGGCGGGTCCGGTTCCCGGCCGTGTGCCGCCGTGTGCTGCCATGTGCCGCTGTATGCCGCTGTGTGCCGCCGTGCGCCCGGCGTGAAATGCGGCGTCCCGCTGCGCCCGTGCGCCCGCGAACCTAAGCTGACGCGGACCGTGCCGACGACCATGGGGGCGAGCTCGATGAGGCCGAGGGACAGGGGAATCTCAGCGGTGAAGACGGGAGTCAAGAGGCTCCTGGGACATACCGGGTTCGACATCGTGCGCAGTACCAACAACCGTCAGGGAGTGGACGACTTCCTGCCGTTCGAGGCGACGATGCGGGCCGCCCGGGCGGCGGGGCTGTCGGTCGGCGACCACATCGACCAGGTCATGAACGGCACGCCCGGGGCCACCCGGTCCACCGTCGACAGGCTGGGCGAGCTGGGCGTGTTCGCCGCCGGTCCGCGGACGGTGCTGGAGATCGGCCCCGGGTCGGGGCGGTACCTGGAGAGGACCCTCAAGGAGTGCTCGCCGGAGCGGTACGAGATCTACGAGACGGCGGCACCCTGGGCGGCGTACCTGGTGGAGACGTTCGGGGTGGTGGCCCGGCCGGCCGACGGCGCGGGTCTCGCTCCGACGCCCGACGCGAGCGTGGACCTCGTGCAGGCGCACAAGGTCTTCAACACGGTGACCTTCCTCGTCGCGGCCCGCTACTTCTTCGAGATGGCCCGGGTGGTCCGGCCCGGCGGGCGGATCGTCTTCGACGTCATGACGGAGAACTGCCTGGACCCGGCGGCGATGCGCGCCTGGGCCACCCGGGGCGGGCCGGGGCACGACTCGTACCCGGCGGCGATGCCCCGCCGGGCCTGCGTGGACCTCTTCGCGTCCCTCGGCTGCACCCTGGAGGCCGGGTTCCTGGCGCCCCTGGGCGTGGCCTCCACGGAGGTCCTCGTCTTCCGCAAGGAGAAAGGAGACTTGAACGAACTCCCCGGGAAGACCGCCGGAGAGCCGTCCCGGAGGCCGCCCGCAAAGGACGGTCACGAATTTCACACATCCTCTCTCCATCCCGGCCCCGATGGTCTAGATTGACCGTGCTTCGACTGTTCGAGCACCGAGCAACCGTTAATGATCAATAGGTCCGGTCCTGCACACGGCCGGCCCGCCCGCGACCGGCAGGGCATCTGAGTCCCCTGCCGCCGGGGTGAGTTGTTCCAGCACCGCCGAAATGGTTCAGCACGTCACGCGCGCCGGGCAGCCGCCCTGCGCGTGCAGAACGATGAGGAACAGCGCGGCGCGGGAGGCCGGGGGGCGTCCCGCACGGAAGGAACAGCGCGGGGACCGGGGGGTCTCCCGGGGGGAGGAAGCGGTGTTGGGCGAACGCGTCGAATCACTGGCGGCCTGGGGGGTCCGGTGCAGCGAGGGGACTTAGTCCGCCCGTTTCCGCCGGCGCAGCGGCGTCCGGGAAACGGGTCGATCAGCAGGCCGACGGCCGACTGGGAGCAGCGGTACCGACGTACCGTGATCGTCGGCGACACCGTGGCCACCGCCGTCGTGGTCTTCACGATCGGCAACTTCTTCGGCGTACGGGACGCGGCCGACTGGCACGAAAAGTGGAACATCCTCGCCGTCGGCACCGAACTGCTCGTGGTGGGCTCGCTCGCCGCCAGCCGGTCGTGGGCCCCCGGTGTGCTCGGCCAGGGGGCGGAGGAGTTCCGCCGGCTCAGCCGCTCGCTGTTCATGGCGACCGTGGTCCTGGCCCTCGGCGGGATCGCGACGACCTCGCGCAACGTCAAACTCTGGATCTTCGTCGCGATGCCGATGATCGTCGTCGTCACGATGGTCGCCCGCTATCTGCTGCGGCTGTGGCTGCACCGGCAGCGCAAGGAGGGCCGCTGTCTGCGGCCGGTGCTCGCCGCCGGAAGCCCGGAGACGGTACGTGACCTGATCGCCCGGACCCGCAGGTTCCCGCACCTGGGCTGGCGGGTGGACGGGGTGTGCACCGGGGACGGCCTCGGGTTCGGCGGGGACGGGCTGGACGTGGACGGGGTGGCGGTGGTGGGCCGGCTCGCGGACGTCGCGGACCACGTGCGCCGCGACGGCTACCGGGTGGTCGCGGTCACCCCGGACCCGCACTGGTCGCCGCACCGCCTCCAGCGCCTGGCCTGGAACCTCGAAGGCAGCGAGGCCGAGATGGTCGTGGCGCCGGTGCTGATGGAGGTGGCGGGGCCGCGCCTGCACGTGGACGCGGTGCTGGGCATTCCGCTGCTGCGGGTCAGCATGCCGGTGTTCACCGGCGGCCACCGGGTCGTCAAGGCGGTCGTGGACCGGCTGGGGGCGGCGTTCCTGCTGCTGCTGTTCGCTCCCCTGATGGTGCTGGTCGCCCTGCTCGTCCTCGTGGACAGCCGGGGCGGGGCGGTCTACCGCCAGCGCAGGGTCGGCAAGGACGGCCGCGAGTTCACCATCGTCAAGTTCCGCACCATGGTCGCCGGGGCGCACGGGGACCGCGCGGGGCTGGCCGCCCTGAACGAGGGCGCGGGCCTGCTGTTCAAGGTGCGCCGGGACCCGCGGGTGACCCGGGTGGGGTCGGTGCTGCGCCGGTACTCCATCGACGAACTCCCGCAGCTCTTCAACGTGCTGGCCGGGTCGATGTCGCTGGTCGGCCCGCGGCCGCCGCTGCCGGAGGAGTCGGCGGCGTACGGGCCGGACATCCGGCGGCGGCTGCTGGTGAAGCCCGGGCTGACCGGCCTGTGGCAGATCAGCGGACGCAGCGACCTCCCGTGGGAGGAGGCGGTGCGCCTGGACCTGCGGTACGTGGAGGACTGGTCGCTCGCCCTGGACGCGGTGATCCTGTGGAAGACGCTGCGAGCGGTGCTGCACGGACACGGGGCCTACTGATGGCCCGCCACGCACGTACCGCAGGCCGCGGCGGCCTGCCCGGGGGGAGGAACGGGGCATGAGGATCAGCGTTTTCGGACTCGGTTACGTGGGCTGCGTGTCGGCGGCGTGCCTGGCCGGCACGGGGCACGAGGTCGTCGGGGTGGACGTCAACCGGGTCAAGGTCGGCCTGGTCAACGACGGCCTGGCCCCGGTGGTCGAGGAACGGATCGGCGAGCTGACGGCCGACGTGGTGGCGTCGGGGGCGTTGCGGGCCACCGTCGACGTCCGCGAGGCGGTGCTCGGCAGCGAGGTGTCGCTCGTCTGCGTGGGTACGCCGTCGGAGTCCAACGGGAGCCTGTGCACGACCTATCTGGAGCGGGTCGCCGAGCAGATCGGCGCGGTGCTCGCCGACCGGGACCCGGCGGGCCCCCGGCACACCGTCGTCTTCCGCTCCACCATGCTCCCCGGCACCTGTCTGAACCTGCTGGTGCCGATCCTGGAGAAGGCCGCCGGGGGCACGGCGGGCGTGGACTTCGGGGTCGCGGTCAACCCGGAGTTCCTGCGCGAGGGCACCAGCGTGCGGGACTTCTTCGACCCGCCCAAGACCGTGATCGGCCAGCTCGACGAGGCCAGCGGCGACACGGTGGCCGCGCTGTACGCGAACCTGCCCGGCGAGGTGTTCCGGGTGCCGGTGGCGACGGCCGAGGCGATCAAGTACGCGGACAACGCCTTCCACGGCCTCAAGATCGGTTTCGCGAACGAGCTGGGCGCGGTCTGCCAGGCGCTGGGCGTGGACTCGCACCAGGTGATGGACGTCTTCCTGGCCGACCGCAAGCTCAACATCAGTCCCGCCTACCTGCGGCCCGGGTTCGCCTTCGGGGGTTCCTGCCTGCCCAAGGACCTGCGCAGCCTGGTGTACGCGGCGCAGCGGGCCGACGTGTCGGTGCCGATCCTCTCCCATGTGCTGCCGTCGAACGCCGACCACTTGCAGCGTGCGGTGGACCTGGTGGGGCGCACCGGGAAGCGGCGGGTGGGCCTGTTCGGCCTGTCCTTCAAGCCCGGCACCGACGACCTGCGCGAGAGCCCGCTGGTGGAGCTGGCGGAGCGGCTCTTCGGCAAGGGGTACGACCTGCTGATCTACGACGCGAACGTGAGCCTGTCGCGGCTGCTGGGCGCGAACCGCGAGTACATCGAGAACCGGCTGCCGCACCTGGCGCAGCTCCTCGCGGAGTCCGTGGCGGAGGTGCTCGACTTCGCCGAGGTGTGCCTGGTCGGCACCAGGGACCCGGCCGTCCTGGCGGCGCTGCCGCACGGCGACGGTCCGGTGATCGTCGACCTCGTCCGTCTTCCCGACGCCGAGACGCGTCGTACCGAACCGGGGTATCTGGGCCTTGCGTGGTGACGAGAACAGCGGAGGCCGGGCGGCGCGCCGGGCGCTGGTCCTGGTGGAGAACCTGTCGGTGCCGTTCGACCGGCGGGTGTGGCAGGAGTGCACGACGCTGCGCGACGCGGGCTGGGAGGTGCACGTCGTCTGCCCACGGGGCGAGAAGCGGGACACCGAGGCGGAGGCGCTGGTCGACGGAGTGCGCGTCCACCGCTACCCGTTGCGGGCGGCCACCGGCGGCCCCGCCGGATACGTGCGCGAGTACGCTGCCGCGCTGTGGCACACGGCGCGGCTGGCCCGCCAGGTCGGGCCGGTGCACGTGGTGCACGCGTGCAATCCGCCGGACCTGTTGTTCCTCGTGGCGCTGCGGCTCAAGCGGCTGGGGGCGCGGTTCGTCTTCGACCAGCACGACCTGGTGCCGGAGCTGTACCTGTCGCGGTTCGGCCGGGGCGAGGACCTGCTGTACCGGGCGGTGTGCGCGCTGGAGCGCTGGACGTACCGCAGCGCGGACATCGTGCTGGCCACGAACGAGAGCTACCGGGAGACGGCGATAGGGCGGGGCGGCAAGCGGCCCGGGGACGTGTTCGTGGTGCGCAGCGCGCCGCAGTCCGACCGCTTCCGACCGGTGCCGCCGGAAGCGGAGTTGAAGCGCGGCAAACCGCATCTGCTGTGCTACCTGGGCGTCATGGGCCCTCAGGACGGCGTCGACTACGCGCTGCGGGCGCTGGCGGAGCTGCGCGACGGGCTGGGGCGGGCCGACTGGCACGCGGTGTTCGTCGGCTCCGGGGACGCCTTCGACGCGATGGTGGCTCTGTCGCGGGAGCTGGGCCTCGCGGAGCAGGTGGAGTTCACCGGGCGCGTCCCGGACGCCGATCTCGTGCGGTACCTGTCCACCGCCGATGTGTGCCTCTCCCCCGACCCGCGCAATCCGCTCAACGACGTGTCGACCATGAACAAGGTCCTGGAGTACATGGCGATGGGACGGGCGATCGTCTCGTTCGACCTGGTGGAGGCGCGCGTCTCGGCCGGTGCGGCGGCCGTGTACGCGCCCGCCAACGACGAGGCCGCGTTCGCCCGGCTGATCGGGGAGCTGCTGGACGATCCGGCCCGGCGGGAGCTCATGGGCAAGGCCGGTCAGGAGCGGATCGGCGGCGCACTGTCCTGGCGCCACTCGCAGGCGCAGCTCCTGGCGGCCTACGACGCCGCGTGCCGTGGTCGCGTCGCACGTCCGGCGCGGGGGCCGGCGAGCCGGGCGCGAAGGAGGCCGCGCCCTTGAGCGACGACACGATCCGCCTCGCCACGATCGGCCGGATGCTGCGCCGCCGGTGGCGGATTCTCGCGGTGCTGACCCTGGTGGGGGCGCTCGCCGGGTACGGCGTCTCGGTGGTGTTCCCGCCCCGGTACACGGCGTCGGCCTCGGTGCTGCTGCCGGGGCAGTGGGAGCAGCGCGAACTGCTGACGCAGGTGGACATCGCGACGAGTTCGGTGGTGGCCGACCGCACGGCCGCGGCGCTCGGCTGGAGCGGTGTGGACGGCGAGGAGCTGCGGGAGCGGGTGGCGGCGTCGGCCGCGGAGGGGAACATCATCAAGCTCTCCGGCACGGCCGACACCCCGTCGCGCGCCCAGCGGCTCTCCGACGTCCTGGCCCGGCAGTTCGTCCTGTTCGCCACCCGCATCTCGGGCGGCAGCACCGACTCCGACGCGGAGGCCGAGGCGCTGCGGCAGCAGGTGGTGCAGGCCAACCGCCGCATCACCGAGCTGGCCGGCGCGGCCGATCCGGGGCGGTCGGTGGAGAGCGTGCAGGCCCGCACCTCGCTGGAGCGGCTGCGCACCGCGCTGGAGAAGGCGATGGAGAAGCTCGCCGAGGCCGACCCGGCGAACGACAGGGCCGCCATGGTCGTCATGGGTCCGGCGGCCCGGCCGGCGGGGCAGACGCCGCCGACCCGGGTGCAGCTCGTCGCGGCCGGGGCCGGGCTGTTCCTCCTGCTGGCCGTGGTGGGGCACCTCGCCGCCGCCCGGGCGGACCGCCGCCCGCGCACCGGCCCGGAGATCGCCGCGGCGCTGGGCTCGGCGCTGCTGGGCGCCGTCGACGTACCGGAGGAACCGCGTGCGCGGCGGCCGGGGGGCGGGGGCCCGCTGGGCGGGGCGCGCCGGCTGCTCGGCGTGGACACCCGGTGGGACGTGCCGCCGCCGCACCGGTCCGGCGACGACGCCGACCGGAGCATCCGCCACCGGCGGGTGTGCGCCCGGCTGCGGGAGCGGCTGCCGGTGCCGGGCGGGGTGCTGGTCGTGGTCCCGCAGGACGATCCGGTGGCGGGCCGGGCCGCCGGGCAGCTCGTCGAGGAGGCCGCGCACGCCTGGCAGGCGCCGCAGCCGGCCCTGCGGGTGGTGGAGGTCGCCGTGGTCCGTCCCACCGTGCCCGACCGCGAGGCCGAGGCCGGCGCCCTGGTCGTGCTGAGCGCGGGCACCCGGACCGCCGATGAGCTCGCCGGGATCGCGGAGGCCTGCGCGGACAGCGGCCACGACCTCGTCGGCGTCGTCGTCGCCGGTACGGTCGGCTCCCGTCCGGCGCGGGCCGCCGCCGCTCCCCCGGACGGCGCTCCCGCCGAACTCGCGGTGAGCGGCCGCGCGACGGGAGCCTCGACGTGACGGCGCACCCGGCGCCGCAGCGGACGGCCCCGGCTCCGCTCATCGACCTCCAGGCCCTGGTGGCCGCGGTGCGCAGGCGCCGCCGCCTGTGGTCCTCGCTGGCGCTGCTCGGGCTGCTGGGCGGGACGGCGCTCGCGGTGCTGCTGCCGCCCGCGCCGACCGCGGTGACCAAGGTCCTGGTCACGCACCGGGAGGACCAGCCCAATGACACCGGGACGCTGATCCGTACCGATGTGGCGCTCCTGGGCACCACCCGCGTCGCCGGCGCGGCCCTGCGCTCGCTGGGCTCCGCCGAACGGCCGGAGGACTTCCTGGAGGACTGCACGGCGGTCGGCCTCACCAACAACCTGTTGCAGATCGAGGTGACGGGCGACAGCGACGCCCAGGCGGTCGCCCGGGCCGGCGCCCTGGCCCGGGCGTTCGTCGCCGACCACGTGCGGCGGATGCGGGAGACCGCGAAGGCCGAGGCCGGGGCCCTGCTGGAGCAGCGCGACCGGATGCGCGTCGAGCTGGCCCGGGTCAACGAGTCGATCGGGCAGCAGCCCCCGACGACCGACCCGAAGGGCGCGGCCGGTGTGGAGACCCTGTACGCCCGCCGGGCCGAACTCAACTCCCGGATCGCCGACTTCGACCAGCGGGCCGCCGAGGCGGGCACCGGGACGCCCCGGCTGGTGTCCGGCACGCAGATCGTGGACGCCCCGCGCGCGCTCAGGCACTCCCTGCCCAAGGGGCTGGCCACCAGGGGCGGCCTCGGTCTGGTCCTCGGGCTCGTCATGGGTGTCGCGCTGGCCGCGGTCGGCGCGGTGGTCGGGGACCGCCCGGTGCTGCGCCGGGACATCGCCGCGCACCTCGGCGCTTCGGTGGTCGCGGAACTGCCCGGCCGGCCGGGACGGCTGTGGCGGCGGCGCGCGACCCGGGCCGCCCGGGCCCGGCTGGTGTCGTCGCTGGCCCGTACGGTGCGGGGTTCGGTGGAGCCGCTGTCGCTCCTGGAACTGGGCTGTGCCCGCACCACGGGTGCGATCGCCCTGGACCTCGCGCGGACGCTGGAGCGGGAGGGGCCCGTGGCCGTCGTCGACGGCCTGCCGGGCGAGCGGCCGGCCGGGCTCCGCCGGAAGCCCGGGGACCCGGACGTGGCCGGCGGCGAGCGGGCCGGGGCCGTGCTGCCGCAGGAGCGCCGGATCGGCGTCGGTTCGGTGGCGCCCGGCACCGCGTGGACCGACCTGCGGTACCTCGGCGCCCGCACCGTGCTGGTGGTGCGCGCCGGGCACGGCAGCACCGCCTGGCTGCACACCGTGGCGCGGCAGCTCGCCGACCAGCGCCTTCAGGTGCTCGGGGTGGTGCTGGTCGACCCCGATCCGCGCGACCGTACCGACGGCACGCTGTGGGACCCGGTGCCCACCGCGCCGTGCGGCCCCGCCGACCGGGCCGACGGCCACGAGGAGCAGGGCAGGCCGAACGGGGTGCCGCAGCCGCGCACGGAGCGCTTGCCGCTGCGGGCCGCACGGGTTCCGGACGACGACAGGGAGGTGCGGTAGATCATGTGTGGCATCGCAGGGGCGTACCGGTGGCCGGACGGGAAGGCCGTCACGGACCGGCTCACCGACGTCCTGGCCCACCGCGGCCCGGACGGGGCGGGCCGTTACGACCGTCCGGCGGGCGACGGGTCGGTGCACCTGGGGCACCGCAGGCTCGCCGTCGTCGACCTGTCGGAGACCGGCGCGCAGCCGATGGTCCGGGACGGGCTCGCCCTCACCTACAACGGCGAGCTGTACAACGCGCCCGAGCTGCGCGCCGAGCTGGCGGCCCGCGGGGTCCGCTTCCGGGGCACGTCGGACACCGAGGTGCTCCTGCAGGCGTGGCGGCGCTGGGGCACGGACTGCCTGCCGAGGCTGCGCGGCATGTTCGCCTTCGGGATCTTCGACGAACGCACGGGCGACCTGGTGCTCGCCCGCGACCAGATGGGCGTCAAGCCCTTGTTCCTGGTCCGGCGCGGCGAGGGCCTGGTGTTCGCCTCGGAGCTGAAGGCGCTGGCCGCCGTGACGGGCGGGGCGCCGGCGGTGGACCACGCGGCGCTGGTGGCCTCGCTCCTCTACTACTGGGTGCCCGAATCCCGCTGCGCGCTGCGCGGTGCGGAGAAGCTGCCGCCGGGGAGCTGGCTGCGGGTGCGGGCCGACGGGCAGGTGCGGCGCGGCCGGTACTGGAACCTCAAGGACGTCGCCGCCGAGGGCCAGGCGCGGGCGCGCTCCGGTGAACTGCCGGACCTGGCGGCCGTGGTGGCGGAGTCGACCCGGCGGCACCTGCTGTCCGACGTGCCGGTGGCGACCTTCCTGTCCGGCGGTCTCGACTCCAGCTATCTGACCGCGCTGGCCGCCCGCGACCGGCCGGGGATCTCCGCGTACACGATCGGCTTCCGGGCGGCGGACGCCGCGTTCGAGGCGATGCCGGACGACCTGCGGTACGCCCGGCGGGTGGCGCGGCGGTTCGGGGTGGACCTGCACGAGATCGAGATCGCCCCGGACGTGCTCGACCTGCTGCCGCGGATGGCGTACAGCCTGGACGAGCCGATCGGCGACCCGGCCGCGATCAACACGTATCTGATCTGCCGGGCGGCCCGGGCGGCCGGGGTGAAGGTGATGCTGTCGGGGATGGGCGCGGACGAGCTGTTCGCCGGGTACCGCAAGCACCTGGCCAACCTGGTCGCCGTGCGCTACCAGCGGGTTCCGCGCCCGCTGCGGCGCGGGATCAGCGGCGCCGTGGACCGGCTGCCGGTCGCCACGGCGCGGCGCGGGTACCGGTCGGTGCGGTTCGCCAAGCGGTTCCTGTCGTTCGCGGAGCTGCCGGAGGAGGAGGCGTTCCGGCGCAGTTACACGATGTACGACCGGGCGGAGCTGCTGGCGCTGATCAGCCCGGACCTCGCGGGCACGGTCGACGACGTGCTGGGCGAGCACGCGGACGTGTACGCGGACAACGACCTCGACGACTTCGTGAACCGGATGTGCCTGGGCGACGCCCGGATGTTCCTGCCGGGTCTCAACCTCGCGTACACGGACCGCTCCAGCATGGCCGCCTCGACGGAGGTGCGGGTGCCGTACGTGGACGTCGAGGTGGTGAGGGCCGCGTTCGCCTTTCCGGGCGGCCGGAAGATCGCCGGGCGGCAGGGCAAGGCGGTCCTGAAGGAGGCGGCCGTCCCGGTCCTGCCGAAGGAGATCGTGTACCGGCCCAAGGGCCTGTTCAGCGCTCCGCTGCGGGCCTGGATGAGCCGGGATCTGGCGCCGCTGGTGCGCGAGGTGGTCAACGACGGGGTGCTGGTGCGCTCCGGGTTCCTGCGGCGGGACGCGCTGGCGCGGATGGTCGCCGAGGACGCGGCCGGGCGGCGGGACTTCTCCAAACACCTGTGGCACGTGCTGACCCTGGAGCACTGGTACCGCGACGCGACCTCGGGCCGGAGCGCCCGGACGACGGCTGAGGACATCTGAGGAGTTCGGGTGAAGCAGGTTGTGCAGAACTACCGGAGCGGCGAGCTGGCACTGCTCGACGTGCCGGAGCCGGGGTGCAAACCGGGCGGGGTGCTGGTGCGCACCCTGTACTCGCTGATCTCCACCGGCACGGAGCTGATGAAGGTGTCCGAGGCGGGCATGTCGATGCTCGGCAAGGCCCGCTCCCGCCCGGACCAGGTGGCCAAGGTCATGCAGAGCGTGACCACCCAGGGGGTGCCCGCGACGTACCGCAAGGTGATGGGCAGGCTCGACTCGTACACACCGCTGGGCTACTCGCTGTGCGGGGTGGTCGAGCGGGTCGGCGCCGGTGTCGACGACGTGAAGGCCGGCGACGTGGTGGCGTGCGCGGGCAACGAGCACGCGCTGCACGCCGAACTGAACTGGGTGCCCCGCAACCTCTGCGCCCCGGTGCCGGACGGGCTCGCTCCCCGGCAGGCCGCGTTCGGCACGGTCGGGTCGATCGCGTTGCAGGGGGTGCGCCAGGGGGAGCCGCAGCTCGGCGAGGTGGCCCTCGTCATCGGACTGGGGCTGATCGGGCAGTTGGTGGCGCAGTTGCTGACCGCCTCGGGGGTGCGGGTGGTGGGCGTCGACCCGGACCGGGGGCGCTGCGAACTGGCCGAGCGCCTGGGCGCGGTGGCCTGCGGCGATCCCACGTCGGCGGCCGTGGAGGGCGCGGTGGCCCGGCTCACCGACGGGCACGGCGTGGACCAGGTGTACCTGGCGGCCGGCGGCGGCAGCAACCAGCCGGTGGAGCTGGCCGCGCGCCTCAGCCGGGACCGGGGCCGGGTCGTCGACATCGGCAAGTGCCGCCTGGACCTGCCGTGGAACGCGTACTACGAGAAGGAGCTCGACGTCCGCTTCTCGCGTTCGTACGGTCCCGGGCGCTACGACCCGTCGTACGAGCTGGAGGGCCGTGACTACCCGATCGGCTACGTGCGCTGGACGGAGCGCCGCAACCTGGCGTGCTTCCTGGACCTGATGGCCCGGGGGCGGGTGAACGTGGAGCCGCTGATCTCGCACGTCGCCGGCTTCGCGGACGCGGTGGAGACGTATCGGCGCCTGGCGGAGGGCGAGTTGCGGGCCGTGGCGGTGCTGTTCCGGTATCCGCGGGGCGCGGGGACGGCGGAGGCGCCTTCGGTGACCGTGCCGGAGGTACGGCGTACCGCGCCCGCCGGGACGCGGTCCGCCCGGACGCCGGTGCGGCTGGCCTTCGTCGGTGCGGGGAACTACGCGACGTCGATGCTGCTGCCGCACCTGGCGGGGCGCGAGGGCGTCGAGCTGTCGGCGGTCGTCACCACGACGTCGCTGTCCGGCGCCAACGCGCGGCGCACCTTCGGCTTCGGCCGCGCGACCACCGACCTGGACGCCGTGCTCGGCGACGACGCCATCGACGCGGTGTTCGTGGTCACCCGGCACAGCTCGCACGCCGCGCTGACCCGCAGGGCGCTCCTCAGCGGCAAGGCGGTGTTCGTGGAGAAGCCGCTCGCGCTCACCGAGGACGAACTCGCGGACGTGCTGGCCGCGGTGGAGGAGTCCGGCAACGACCGGCTCCAGGTGGGCTTCAACCGCCGCTTCGCGCCGCTGCTCCAGGAGGCGAAGCGGCGGTTCGGGGAGCGGACGGGCCCGGCGAGCCTGCGCTACCTGATCAACGCGGGCCCGCTCCAGCGGGGCAGTTGGTATGCGCGTCAGGACACCGAGGGTTCCCGGTTCGCCGGTGAGGGCGGCCACTTCATCGACACGGCGAGCTGGCTGCTGGGGGCCGATCCGGTGTCGGTGTACGCCGTCGCCCCGCCCGGCGGCGAGGACCTCCAGGTCGTCCTGCGCTACCCGGACGCCTCCACCGCCGCCCTCAGCTACGTCACCACCGGCGCGGCGGGCTTCCCCAAGGAGACCCTGGACCTGGTCGCGGACGGCAGGGTGCTGCGGCTGGACGACTTCGTACGGGCGTCGGTGCACGGGGAGAAGCGGTGGGTCAGCTCCCGGCTGCCCAGGGCCCGGGACAAGGGGCAGCACGCCGAACTGGCCGCGTTCGTGCGGGCGGTGCGCTCCGGGGGCCCGATGCCGGTGCCGCTGGAGTCGCTGGCCGCCACCACCGCGGCCACGCTCGCGGTGGGGACCGGGCTGCGCAGCGGGGCCCCGGTGACGCTGGCGAGGACGCGATGACCCCGAGCCCCGGCTGGTACCTGCGGCGGCTCTCCCGGATGGGGCCCCGCGAGATGGGCGGCCGGGCCCTGGACACCGTGCGCAGGCGGCGGTGGCGGTCGGACCGGCCGCACTGCCCGCCCGTGGCCGGCGCCCGCTTCACCGCCGTGCTGCCCGCCGGGGCGCTGAAGGCGGTGCCGCAGGAGGCGGCGGCGCGCCTGGTCGCGGAGGCGGACCGGCTGATGGCCGGGCGCGTCACGTACTTCGGGGTGGAGCGCGGCGACCTCGTGGACCCCGACTGGTGGTACGACCCGAGGACGGGCCGCCACGCCCCGTGGGGGTACGCCTTCGGGGTGCCCTACCGGGACGAGGAGCTGTCCGGGGACATCAAGCAGATCTGGGAGCTGTCGCGGCACCAGTACCTGACCGTGCTGGCCGCCGCCTACGCGGTGACCGGCGAGGACCGGTACGCGGAGCGGGTGGCGGCGCACCTGACGTCGTGGTGGGCGGCGAACGCGCCGCTGCGCGGGGTGCACTGGATCAGCGGCATCGAGCTGGGCGTCCGGCTGCTGTCCTGGGTGTGGGTGCGGCGGCTGCTCGACGGATGGCGGGGCGCGGCCGCCCTGTTCGAGGGCAATCCGGTGGCGCGCGACCAGATCTGGCACCACCAGCGCTGGCTGGCCGCCTTCCCCAGCCGGGGCTCCTCCGCGAACAACCACGTGATCGCGGAGGCGGCCGGGCAGTTCGCCGCGGCCTGCGCCTTCGACTGGTTCGCCGCGTCGGAGCGGTGGCGGGCGGACGCGCTGCGGTCGCTGGAGCGGCACCTGCGCGCCAACACCTTCCCCTCGGGGCTCAACCGGGAGCTGGCCACCGAGTACCACGGTCTCGTCCTGGAACTCGGTCTGGCCGCGCTGGCCGAGGCGGACGCCGCCGGCGTGCCGGTCCCGGCGACGGTGCGGCTGGTACTGCTGCGGATGACCGACGCGCTCGCGGCCGTCGTGGACGACCGGCTGCGGCCGCCGCGCCAGGGGGACGCCGACGACGGGCACGGACTGGTCGTGGACGGTCCGGGCACCGACCGGTGGGCGTCGCTGCTGAGCACCGGGGACGCCGTGTTCGGCCGCCCGGCCTGGTGGCCGCCCGTCGCGGCCGCCGACGTGCGCACCCCGCTGCTGGCCGCGCTGGTCCGCCCGTACGGGAAGGGCGTGACACGTCCGGCGGCGCGTCCCCACCACTTCGCCGACGCCGGACTGACCCTGCTGCGCGGGCCGGGGAAGGTCTGGGTGCGCTGCGACGGGGGGCCGCACGGGTTCCTGTCCATCGCCGCCCACGCACACGCGGACGCGCTGTCGGTGGAGGTGCGGCAGGACGGGGTCGACGTGCTGGCCGACCCGGGGACGTACTGCTACCACGGGCAGCCCCGGTGGCGGGCGTACTTCCGCTCGACGCTCGGCCACAACACCCTGGAGCTGGACGGCGTCGACCAGTCCGCCTCCGGCGGTCCTTTCCTGTGGACCCGGCAGGCGCGCACCCGGGTGCGGGAGGCGACCGCGTCCCGCTGGTCCGCCGAGCACGACGGGTACGGGCGGTCCGTGCACCGGCGCGACGTCGAACTGGCCGCGCAGGCCCGGGAGCTGCGGATCGTGGACGAGGTGCGCGGGCCGCGCCGGGCGGTGCGTCTCGCGTTCCATCTCGGGCCGGAGGTCACCGCCGAGCTGGAGGCGGGGCGGGCCCGGCTCGGCTGGACGCGAGACGGCGAGGAGCGGTCCGCGGTGCTCGACCTGCCCGGACGGCTCGAGTGGCGGGCGCACCGCGGCGAGAGCCGGCCTCCGCTCGGCTGGTACTCCCCCGGTTTCGGGCGCAAGGAACCCGCCACCACGCTGGTCGGCACCGGGTTCACCGAGGACGGGCAGCGGTTCGTCACCGTGCTCGGGTTCGGCGACCGGGAGGACGCGTGAGGAGGCCGGGGCGGCTGCGGACCTCATCGGCGGCGCTGCTGGTGCTCGCGGTGGCCGGCTGCACGGGGACGCCGGACGACGGGCGCCCGCCGGCGGCCGCGTCCGCGCCGACCGGTGCGCCCGCCGCCGTGGCCCGGATCTGCGCCGGGCCCGCCCCCGGGCCCGCGCAGGCCCCGCCCGGTGCGGTGACCGTCGACCCCGCGGTGGTCGGCGACCTGGCCGCCAAGACCGCGAGCAGCCCCGAGAACACCACGTTCTGGCTGCGTCCGGGCACGCACCGGCTCGTGCCGAAGCAGTACGCCCAGGTGCTGCCGAAGAAGGGGAACACCTACCTCGGCGCTCCGGGCGCGGTGCTCGACGGCGCCAAGGTGAACCAGTACGCGTTCGGCGGGCCCGCCCCCGACGTCACCCTGCGCCACCTGACCGTGCAGGGGTTCGTCCCGCCGCAGGACGAGGGCGTGGTCAACACCAGCTCCGCCGACGGCTGGGTGATCGAGCACAGCACCCTCCAGCGGAACTCCGGCGCCGCCATGATGGTCGGCGCCCGCCAGCGGATCCGCGCCAACTGCCTGCGGAACAACGGCCAGTACGGCGTGAACGGCTACAAGGACGGCGACACGGTCCGGGGCCTGGTGGTGGAGGGGAACGAGATCACCGGCAACAACACCGACGACTGGGAGCGCAGGCGCCCCGGCTGCGGCTGCACGGCCGGCATCAAGTTCTGGGCCGTCAACGGGGCCGACGTCCGCGGCAACTGGGTGCACCACAACCGGGGCGCGGGCCTGTGGGCCGACAACAACAACAACGACTTCCTCTTCGAGAACAACCTCATCGAGGCCAACGACGGCACCGGCCTGATGTACGAGACCAGCTACAACACGATCATCCGCAACAACACCTTCCGGCGGAACAACGTGGTCGAGGGCCGCAGGCTGGCCGACCGGGGCGACCCGTTCCCGTACGCGACGATCTACGTCTCCGAGGCGGGCGGCGAGCCGCGCGTGAAGGCCCGCACCGACAGGATCGAGATCTACCGGAACCTGCTGGAGAACAACTGGAACGGGATCACCCTGTGGGAGAACGCCAACCGGTTCTGCAACAGCCCCGCCAACACCTCGACCGGATACTGCACGCTGCTGGTGAAGGACACCGGGAGCTGTGCGCGGCCCGCGATCGCCGACCGGCCGCTCTACGACGACTGCCGGTGGAAGACGCAGCGGGTGGACGTGCACCACAACCGCTTCGTGCTGGACGGCGCGGCCCTGGGGTGCACGACGGAGTGCGCCCGGACGGCGGTGCTGTCGAACTACGGCACCTATCCCGACTGGTCGCCGTACAAGGCCAAGGCGGTCTCCGAGGCGCTGATCCACCGGCAGCACAACCGCTGGCACGACAACGAGTACCGCGGCCCGTGGAGCTTCGTCGCCGACGACCCGGCGGTCCGCGTCGACGCCGCGCAGTGGCAGGACGCGCCGTACCGGCAGGACGCCGGCAGCACCTTCACGCCGCGGGCGGGTGGTTGAGGTGGCCGCCGACCCGCTGCGCGACGGGGCCGGCCCAAAGCCGCGTCCCGCCGGGCCGCCGGGGGCCGCCCGGGCGGCCTGGGCGCTGCTGGGGCTCAATGTGCTCGGCAGCGCCGGGGCGCAGACCGTCTTCCCGATCCCGCGCTCCCTCATCCAGATGGTCACCATGGGGGCGCTGGCCGGCGCGTTCGCGCTGGCGCTCGCGGTCAACCCGCGGGCGAGCGTCCGGCCGAGCGCCTTCCTGTTCCTGCTGACGCTGCTGCTGGTGCCGAGCGTGCTCTCCAGCGCGACCCTGGAGTCCGGGTTCGGCGCGCTGTTCCGGTGCGGCCGGCTGACGCTGTTCGTGGCCACGCTGTGGCTGCTGAGCCGCTGGTGGGACGGCGGTACGGCGTTCGTGCGGACCCATGTCCGGATGTACTTCGCGGTGCTGGTGTCGGTGGTGGCGGGGCTGATCGTCTCACCGGGCGCCGCCCTGCCCGAGCTGTACGGGGGGCGGCTGGTCGGCGCGCTGTGGCCGCTGACGCCGCCGCAGATCGGGCAGTACGCGGCGGTGGTCGTCGGGCTGTCCGTGCTGCTGGCGCTGGACCGCCGGACCTCGTGGGGCGGCGCGCTGGCGGTGGTCGTGCCGTCGCTGGTGCTGCTCGTGCTGACCCACACCAGGACGGCGACGATCGGCATGCTGGCCGGGCTGGTGCTGGCGATCGGCTCGCTGGTGCTGACCAGTTCGGCGGCCCGCCGGTTCTTCGCCTGGACGGTGGTGTGCGCCGTGGTCGCCGCGGTCGGGTTCGCGTCCGCGCTCCAGGCGTGGTTCCTGCGCGGGCAGTCGCAGGAGTACTTCACCAGCCTCACCGGCCGCGCCACGGTGTGGGACGCGCTGCTGGACGCCCCCCGGACGCTCACCGAGCGGCTGTTCGGCACGGGCCTGAGCGACAAGTCCTTCGGCGGGCTGCCGATCGACAACAGCTGGCTGGCGGTCTACGACGAGCAGGGCCTGACCGGCACGGCGATCGTCGCCGCGATGTACCTGGTCCTGGGCGGTGTCGCGCTGCTGCGGCCGCCGTCGCCGCAGCGGGCCTGCGCGCTCTTCCTGATCAGTTACGTCGGGATCTCGTCGTACACCGAGGCCGGTCTGGGCGACGCGTCGGCGTACCTGCTGCACCTGGCCCTGGCCGCTTCGCTGCTCGCGGCGCCCGCCTGGGACGTCCCGGGGACCGCCCGCCCCGGGATGCCCGCCCCTCCCCCACGACCTGTTCCGCGCCGGGCCCGGAGGCTGACATGAGCATGCATGTGCTGGTGGTGCACAACCGTTACTCCTCGGCGCAGCCGAGCGGTGAGAACAGGGTCGTGGACCAGGAGGTGGAGCTGCTGCGCGCGGCCGGTCACCGGGTCGGCGTGTTCCAGCGGCGCAGCGACGACATCGCCGCCCGCTCCCTGCTCGGCAAGGCCGCCGTGCCGCTGCTGGTGCCGTGGAACCCGGCGGTGCGCGCCGAGCTGGCCGCCCGGCTGCGCGCCGAGCGGCCGGACGTGGTGCACGTCCACAACGTGTTCCCGCTGCTGTCGCCCGCCGTGCTGGCGGCCTGCGCCGACGCCGGGGTGCCGGCCGTGGCCACCCTGCACAACTACAACCAGATCTGCCCGCCGGGCACGCTGCGCCGCGGCGGCCGGCCGTGCACCGCGTGTGTCACGGCCCGCTCGCCGCTGCCCGCCGTGCGGCACGGCTGCTACCGCGACTCGCGGCTGGCGACGGTGCCGCTCGCGGTGGGCATGGCGGTCAACCGGCGGCGGTGGTGGACGGGCGTCGAGCGGTTCTTCTGCATCTCGCGGGCCCAGCTCGACCTGCTGGCCCGGGCGGGCCTGCCGCCCGGGCTGCTGGCGCTCAAGCCCAACTTCGTGCCCGACCCGGGGGTGTACCGCCGGGGCGCGGGCGAGCAGTTGCTCTTCCTGGGCCGGCTGTCGGAGGCCAAGGGCGTCCGGCTGCTGATGGCCGCGTGGGACGGGCTCGCCGCGGACGGCGGTCCGGGCGTGCCGCTGGTGATCGCCGGCGCCGGCCCGCTGGAGCGGGAGGTGGCCGCCTGGGCGGCGGGCCGCGCCGACGTGCGGTACGTGGGCCTGTACGACCCGGCGCAGTGCCGCCGGGCCGTCGCGCGGTCGGTGGCGGTGGTGGCGCCCTCGATGGCGCTGGAGACGTTCGGCCTGGTGGCCGCCGAGGCGATGGCGGCCGGGGTGCCGGTGGTGGCCGCCGGGCACGGCGGTTTCACCGAACTGGTCGAGGACGGGGTGGGCGGGCTGCTGCACCGGCCGGGCGACGCGGCCTCGCTCGCGGCCTGCCTGCGCCTGGTCGCGTCGGACCCGGCGGCCAACGCGGAGATGGGCCGGGCGGCCCGGCTCCGCTACGAGCAGGGGTTCAGCCCGTCCGTCGGGCTGGACCGTCTGGTGGAGGGGTACCGCTCCGCGATCGCGGGGCGGGCGTCCGGTGGCGCGAACGGCGCGTCACCGGTGGGGACAGCGGGCTCGCGGCGGATTCGGGACGCGGGCGGGGATGGGGACAGCAGATGACACGATGCCGACTGTGCGGCGCGGCGGCGCCGGCGAGCGTCGTCGACCTGGGGGCGACCCCGCCGTGCGAGAGCTTCCTCGCGGCGGAGCAGCTCGACGTACCGGAGACGACGTACCCGCTGCACCTGCGGGTCTGCACGGAGTGCTGGCTGGTGCAGCTTCCGCCGCTGATCACACCGGAGGAGACGTTCAGCGAGTACGCGTACTTCTCCTCCTTCTCCAGCTCCTGGGTGGAGCACGCGCGCACCTTCGTCGCCGGGGTCGTGGAGCGGGTGGGGCTCGGCCCGGACTCCTTCGTCGTCGAGGTGGCCAGCAACGACGGGTACCTGCTGCAGCACGTGGTGGAGCGGGGGATCCGCTGTCTGGGCGTCGAGCCGTCGGTGAACGTGGGGGCCGCGGCGCGGGAGGCGGGAGTGCCCACGCTGACGGAGTTCCTGTCGCCCGCCACCGGTGCGGCGGTGCGCGCCGAGCACGGTCCGGCGGACCTGGTGGTGGCGAACAACGTGTACGCGCACATCCCCGACGTGACCGGCTTCACCCGGGGACTGCGCGCCCTGGTGGCCGACGACGGCTGGGTCTGCGTCGAGGTGCAGCACCTGCTGACGCTGATCGAGGAGAACCAGTACGACACGATCTACCACGAGCACTTCCAGTACTACACGGTCGCCTCCGCGAGCCGGGCGCTGGCCAGCGGCGGGCTCGCCCTGGTGGACGTGGAGCTGCTGCCCACGCACGGCGGCTCGATCCGGCTGTGGGCGAGGCCGGCGGAAACGGCCGGTGCGCCGTCCCGGCGCGTCGCCGACGTGCTGGACAGGGAGAAGGCGGCCGGGCTCCAGGAGCTGTCGGGGTACGCCGAGTTCTCCGCCCGGGTGGCGAAGGTGCGCCGGGACCTGCTGCGGTTCCTGATCGAGGCGGCCGAGCAGGGGAAGACGGTCGTCGGCTACGGGGCACCCGGCAAGGGCAACACGCTGCTCAACCACTGCGGCGTCCGGCCCGACCTGCTGGCGTACACGGTCGACCGGAACCCGTACAAGCACGGCAGGTTCACCCCCGGCAGCCGCATCCCGGTCCTGGCGCCCGAGCGGATCGCCGAGGACCGGCCGGACTACGTGCTGGTGCTGCCGTGGAACCTGCGGGAGGAGCTGACCGAGCAGTTGTCGTACGTGCACGACTGGGGCGGCCGTCTGGTCTTTCCCATACCGGAACTGAGCGTCGTGGAGGTCCTGCCGGTGAAGGAGAGCGCGGTATGAAGGTGGTCCTGTTCTGCGGCGGGTACGGGATGCGGATGCGCAACGGCGCGGCCGACGACGTGCCGAAGCCGATGGCCATGGTCGGGCCGCGTCCGCTCATCTGGCACGTGATGCGCTACTACGCGCACTTCGGGCACCGGGAGTTCATCCTGTGCCTGGGATACGGGGCGCACCACATCAAGGACTTCTTCCTGCACTACGAGGAGACGACGTCCAACGACTTCGTGCTGCGCGGCGGCCGGACGGAGCTGCTGTCCACCGACATCGCGGACTGGACGATCACGTTCGCGCAGACCGGCATCGAGTCGCCGATCGGGGAACGGCTGCGCCGGGTGCGCCACCACCTGGACGGCGACGAAATGTTCCTCGCCAACTACGCGGACGTGCTCACCGACGCCCCGCTGCCGGAGATGATCGAGAAGTTCTCCCGGCGGGACGCCGGGGCGTCGATGATGGTGGTGCCGCCGCAGTCCTCCTTCCACTGCGTGGAGTTGGGGGAGAACGGCCTGGTGGGCGGCATCACGGCGGTGAGCGAGCTGCCGCTGTGGGAGAACGGCGGCTACTTCGTGCTCCGCCAGGAGGTCTTCGACCACCTCCCCGAGGGCGGCGACCTGGTCGCGGACGGCTGCGGCAGGCTCGCCAAGCGGGGGCGGCTGGTGGCGCACCGGCACCGCGGCTTCTGGAAGCCGACCGACACGGTGAAGGAGCGGGCCGCGCTCGACGACGCGTACGCCCGGGGCGAGCGCCCGTGGGCCGTGTGGGAGCGCGACGCCGTGCGGGCGGACGCGTGATCGGGCTCGGCGCGGGCGCCCTGGAGCGGGTCGTCGCGGTGGGCGCGCACTGCGACGACATCGCCATCGGCGCGGGCGGCACCCTGCTGACCCTGTGCCGGGCACGCCCGGGCATCCGGATCGACGCGCTGGTGCTCACCGGCGGCGGCACCGGGCGCGAGCAGGAGGAGCGGGCCGCGCTCGCCGCCTTCTGTCCCGGCGCGGACCTGCGGCTGACCGTGCTGAAGCTGGCGGACGGGCGGTTTCCCGCGCAGTGGGAGGAGGCCAAGGCCGCCGTGGAGGAGCTGCGCGGGCGCAGCGACCCCGAGCTGGTGCTCGCGCCGCGCACCGACGACGCCCACCAGGACCACCGGGGGCTGGCCCGGCTCGTGCCCACCGCGTTCCGCGACCACCTCGTGCTCGGCTACGAGATCGTCAAGTGGGACGGCGACCTCGGCCGGATGCAGGCCTACCAGCCGCTCACGCCCGAAGGGGCCGAGCACAAGGTGCGGCTGCTGCGGGAGCACTACCCCTCGCAACGGCACCGGCCCTGGTACGACCGCGAGGCCTTCCTCGGTCTCGCCCGCATCCGGGGCGTCGAATGCCACGCCCGGTACGCCGAGGCGTTCGCCGTCACCAAACTCACGCTCCATCTGGGGGACTGACACCATGCGCGTACTGCTCACCGGACACCAGGGCTACCTGGGCACCGTGATGGCCCCGGTGCTCGCCGCCGCCGGGCACGAGGTCGTGGGCCTCGACTCCGGGCTCTTCGCCGACTGCGTGCTGGGCCCCGCGCCCGACGACCCGGCGGGGCACCGGGTGGACCTGCGGGACGTCACCGCCGGGCACCTGGCCGGGGTGGACGCGGTGATCCACCTCGCCGCGCTGTCCAACGACCCGCTGGGCTCGCTGGCGCCGGAACTGACCTACGCCATCAATCACCACGCGTCCGTGCGGCTGGCGAAGCTGGCCCGGGACGCGGGCGTGCGGCGCTTCCTGTACGCGTCGACCTGTTCGGTGTACGGGGCCAGTGGCGGTGACGAGCTGGTGGCCGAGGACGCCCCGCTGCGCCCGGTGACCCCGTACGCGGAGTCCAAGGTGCGCGTGGAGGACGATCTGCACGCGCTGGCCGACGCCGACTTCAGCCCGGTGCACCTGCGCAACGCGACCGCGTTCGGGTTCTCGCCCCGGCTGCGCGCCGACATCGTGCTGAACAACCTGGTGGGCCACGCCCTGCTGTCCGGCGAGGTGCTGGTGCTGTCCGACGGCACCCCGTGGCGGCCGCTGGTGCACGCCGCCGACATCGCCCGCGCCTTCACGGCCGCGCTGACCGCGCCGCGGGAGAGGGTGCACGACCGGGCGTTCAACATCGGCACCGAGGTCAACAACGTCCGGGTCAGCGAGATCGCCGAACAGGTCGCCGACGCGGTGTCCGGGGCGAAGGTGGTGGTCACCGGGGAGCACGGGGCCGACCCGCGCTCCTACCGGGTGGACTTCTCCCGCTTCCGGGCGGCTGTTCCCGGCTTCGAGTGCGTGTGGACGGTGCGCCAGGGCGCCGACGAACTCGCCGACGCCTACCGGAGGTTCGGCCTGACCCAGGAGGGCTTCGAGCAGCGTTTCACCCGGCTGGCCGTGCTGCGCGCGGCGTCCGGGGCCGGCACGGTCGACGACACGCTGCGGTGGCGCGGATGACGGGGGCGGCGGCGGGCGAGGAGATGCACGCGCTGGTGCGGCGGCTGTACCCGCTGTGCCGCAGCATCACCGGCGACGGGGTGCGCGCCACCCTGGACATCGTCGGCGAGTACCTGCCGCTCCAGGTGCGCGAGGTGCCCACGGGCACCCAGGTGCTGGACTGGACGGTGCCGCAGGAGTGGAACATCCGGGACGCGTACATCGCCGACGGCGCGGGGCGGCGGGTGGTGGACTTCGCCGCGTCCAGCCTGCACGTGCTCGGCTACAGCGTGCCGGTGCACCGGACCATGCCGCTGGCGGAGCTGCGCGAGCACCTGCACACCCTGCCGGACCAGCCCCGCCTGGTGCCCTACCGCACCAGTTACTACGCCCCGCGCTGGGGGTTCTGCCTGGCACAGGAGACCCTGGACGCGCTGCCGGACGGCGACTACGAGGTGTGCGTCGACTCGACCCTGGCCGACGGGCACCTCACCTACGCCGAGCACGTGGTGCCCGGACGGGTCGCCGACGAGGTGCTGGTCTCCTGCCACACCTGCCATCCCTCGCTGGCCAACGACAACCTGGCCGGCATCGCGGTGGCCACGTTCCTGGCCCGGGAGCTGGCGGAGCGACAGCCGTACCACACCTACCGGTTCCTGTACGCGCCCGGCACCGTCGGGGCGATCACCTGGCTGGCCCGCAACCGGGTCGAGCGCGTCCGGCACGGGCTCGTCCTGGCGTGTGCGGGCGACCGGGGCGCCGTGACGTACAAGAAGAGCCGGCGCGGCGACGCGGAGATCGACCGGGTGATGCGGCACGTCCTGGAGACCTCAGGGCGCCCGCACACCATCAAGGAGTTCACTCCGTACGGGTACGACGAGCGCCAGTACTGCTCCCCCGGGTTCGACCTCGGGGTGGGCTCGCTCACCCGGACGCCGTACGCCGGGTATCCCGAGTACCACACCTCGGCCGACGACCCGGACTTCGTGACCCCGGACGCGATGGCCGACACCCTCGCCGTCTGCCGCGAGGCGTTCGCGGTGCTCGACCGCAATCGGCGCTACGTCAACCAGAGCCCTTACGGGGAGCCGCAGTTGGGGCGGCGGGGCCTCTACGACCCGCTCGGCGGGCGCAGTGACGCCAAGGAGGCCCAGCTCGCCATGCTGTGGGTGCTCAGCATGTCCGACGGCACGCACAGCCTCCTCGACGTCGCCGAGCGCTCGGGGCTGCCCTTCGACACCGTCGGCGCGGCGGCCGACGCGCTGCGCGGCGCCGGGCTGATCAAGGCGTGAACCGGGTGACCACCGAGGAGGAGAAGCCGGCGGGGCCGGTGCGTTCGGCCGGGCGGCGGGCGACGGCCGGGCGGCTGTCCTGGGGGCTCGCCGACCAGGCGGCCTCCAGCCTGACCAACTTCGCGGTGGGCCTGTATGTCGCGCGCTCGCTCGGGCTGGGCGCGTTCGGCGTGTTCAGCCTGGCCTGGCTGACGTACGGCGTGGTGCTCAACGTCGCACGCGGGCTGGCCACCGACCCCCTCGTGGTGCGTTTCAGCGGGGTGGCGGAGGGCGTCTGGCGGGCGGCGGCCGGCCGTGCTTCGGGGGCCGCGCTCGGCGTCGGCACCGTGCTGGGCGCGGTGTCGGTGCCGGCCGGGCTGGGGCTCGGGGGGCCGGTGGGGTCCGCGTTCGTGTGCCTGGGGGTGGTCCTGCCGGGGCTGCTGCTCCAGGACGCGTGGCGGTTCGCGTTCTTCGCGGCGGGCGCCGGGCGCAAGGCGTTCGTCAACGACCTCGTGTGGGGTCTCGCCCTCGTGCCCGCGCTGCTGGTCGCCGCCCGGGTGGGCACCGTGGCGGCCTTCGTGCTGGCCTGGGGGGCGTCCGCGGCGGTGGCCGCCGGCTACGGCTGCCTCCAGTGCGGGACGCCTCCCCGGCCCGCCCGGGCGCCGGGGTGGCTGCGCGAGCAGCGCGACCTGGGCCTGCGCTACCTGGTGGAGAACGTCAGCCTCAGCGGGGCCGCCCAGCTCCGGGCGTACGGGCTGGGCGCGATCGCCGGGGTGGGCGCGGTGGGCGCGGTGCGGGGCGCGGAGCTGCTGCTCGGCCCGTTCCTCGCCGTGCTGATGGGGCTCTCGCTGGTCACCGTCGCGGAGGCGGCGCGTGTGCTGCGGCGGGCCCCGCACCGGCTGGCCCGGTTCTGCTTCCTGCTCGGCGGCGGGCAGTCGCTCGCCGCGCTGCTGTGGGGGGCGGCGCTGCTGCTGGTGCCGGACCGGGCCGGCGAGCTGCTGCTGGGCGGGGTCTGGGCGGCCGCCGCGCAGCTCGTCGTGCCGGCGGCCGTCGGGGTGGCGGGGGCGGGGCTGGGCACCGGGGCGGCGGCCGGGCTGCGGGCGCTCGCGGCCGCCCGGCGCAGCCTGCGCTGCCAGTTGTTCGCCTCCGTCTGCTACGTCGGGGGCGGGCTCGGCGGGGCGGCGGCGGGCGGCGCCCTCGGATCGGCGTGGGGGGTCGCCGCCGCCACCGTCGTCAGCTCGGGCGTGTGGTGGCTGGAGCTGCGCTCCGCGCTGCGCCACCGGCCACCGTTCCCGCGCCCCGCGAACCCCTTGCCGTAACCGGTGAGGTTCCTGATGTCTCGTTCCCGCGAAGTGAGGACAGCATGACCGATCGTCCCCGGCTCAGCATCGGCCTTCCCGTCCACAACGGCGAGGAGTACCTCGCGGAGTCCCTGGAGGCCCTGCTCGGCCAGACCTACGAGGACTTCGAGCTGGTCGTCTCCGACAACGCGTCGACCGACGCCACCCAGGACATCTGCCGCCGGTACGCGGAGAAGGACTCCCGCATCCGGTACCTCCGGCTGCCGAGGAACGTCGGCGCCGCCCCGAACCACAACTACGTCTTCACCCGGTGCCGCGGCGAACTCTTCAAGTGGGCCTCGCACGACGACCTGTACGCGCGGACCCTGCTGGAGCGCTGCGTGGCGGCGCTGGACGAGCACCCCGACGTGGTCCTCGCCCATGCCGACCAGGCCGTCATCGACGAGCAGGGCCGGGTGAAGGTCCCGTACGCGTACACCCTCGCCACCGACTCGCCGCGCGCCCCGGTCCGCTTCCGCAGCATGCTCTTCGAGCCCGGCGGCGACGACTTCTACGGGGTGCTGCGCGCCGACGTGCTGCGCCGGGTGAAGCCGCACGACAGCTACCACCACGCGGACCGCACCTTCGTCGCCGAGATCGGGCTGCACGGGCGCTTCCACCAGGTGCCCGAGCTGCTGTACTTCCGCCGCGACCACCCCACGCGGGCCGAGCGGGCGAACCCCTCCAAGCGCTCCCGGTGCGTCAACCTGGACCCGCGCCGGGCGGGTCCGCTGCATCCGACGCCGCGGCTGCTGGCCGAGTACGTCGGGGGCTTCGTCTCGGCGATCCGGCGGGCCCCGCTGTCCTCGGCGGACCGGCGCGCCTGCTACCTGGCCCTGGCCGAGTGGGCGGCGAGCCGGGCCAGGCCGGGCGCCGGGGAGCGGGTGGAGGACCGGACGCCGGTCGATCCGGAGCTGCTCGCGGTGTCGGTGGACGCGCTGGTCGCCGGGCGCGAGGGGCGGCGGACATGACCTCCGCGCGGCTGCGCGTGCTGTCCGCCCGAGCGGACGGGCCCCCGGTGCGGGTGGGGGTGTTCGGGCTGCTCGGCTCGGGGAACCTCGGCAACGACGGGTCCCTGGAGGCCGTGCTCCGGTACCTGCGCGCCGAGCACCCGGACGTGGTCGTGGACGCCCTGTGCGGCGGCCCCGAGACCGTCACGGCCCGGTACGGGATCGCGGCGACCCGGCTGCACTGGTACCGGGGCGAGTACCGCACGGCGTCCCGGGCGGGCGCGATCGCGGGCAAGGCGCTGGGCAAGGCCGTCGACGCGGTGCGCACCGCCGCCTGGGTGCGGCGGCACGACGCGGTGATCGTGCCGGGCATGGGCGTGCTGGAGGCGACGCTGCCGCTGCGGCCGTGGGGCTTCCCGTACGCGCTGTTCCTGCTCTGCGCGAGCGGGCGGGTGCTGCGGACACCGGTCGCGCTGGTCGGGGTCGGCGCGGCGCCGGTCAGGGACCGGGCGACGCGGGCCCTGGTGCGGTGGTCGGGGCGGCTGGCGGCGTACCGCTCGTACCGGGACGACCTGTCCCGGGACGCCCTGCGGGAGATGGGCGTCGACACCTCGGGCGACCGGGTCCACCCGGACCTCGCGTTCGCGCTGCCCGCGCCGGAAGCCGGGGCGGGCCCGGGGCCGGTGTGCGTGGGGGTCATGGACTTCCACGGCGGCAACGACGACCGGCCCAGGGCCGAGGAGATCCACCGGCGGTATCTCGACGGGACGACTGGTTTCGTACGAGCGCTGGTCGAGGACGGCAGGCGGGTGCGGCTGCTCACCGGTGACGCCTGCGACGCGCCGGTGGCCGCCGCGATCCTCGACGCGGTGGACTCGCCGCTGGTCAGCGTGTCCGAGGCCGCTTGTCTGACCGATCTGATGGCGGAGACGGCGGCCGCCGGGAGCGTGGTGGCCACCCGCTACCACAACCTCGTCTGCGCGCTGCGGACCGCCACCCCGACGCTCGCGCTCAGCTACGCGGCGAAGAGCGACGCGCTCATGGACCGGATGGGAGTGGGCGACCACCGCCACCCGGCACGCGAGGTCGACGCGGAGCAACTGCTCGCGCGGTTCCGCGCGTTGGAGAAGGACGCGGCGGACGTACGACAGACCCTTGCCGAACACCTGGGCGAAGTGCGGCAGCAACTCCTTTCGGCCTTCGCCGACTTGTCCAGGGCCCTGTTCCCAGCGGCCGCCCCCGACGAACCGCGGGAGACTCCGTGAAAGTGACCGAAGTGGCCGAGATCGACGGGGCGTTCCTCTTCGACCCGACGCCGCACGTCGACGCACGCGGCTTCTTCTGCCGCACCTTCGACGTGGAGGTGATCCGCTCGGTGGGCCTGGACCCGCACGCCTTCGTCCAGGACAGCGTGTCCCGCTCGGCCCGGGGCGTACTGCGCGGACTGCACCTGCGGGCCGGCCGGGGCGAGGCGAAGCTGGTGCGGTGCTCGTACGGGAGGATCTTCGACGTCGTGGTGGACCTGCGGCCCGGCTCCCCCACGTACCGGGGCCGGGCCTGCTTCGAGCTGTCCGACGCCACCCAGCGCACCCTCTACGTCCCGGCGGGCTGCGCGCACGGCTTCCAGGCGCTGACGGAGACCGCCGACACCTCCTACCGCATCGACAGGCCGCACGACCCGGCCGAGGACGTGACGATCGCCTTCGACGACCCGGAACTCGCCATCGCGTGGCCGCTGCCGCCCGCGCTGCTGTCCGCGCGGGACCGGGAGGCGCCGGGCCTCGCCGAGGCGCTGAAGCAGGTACGGGGAGGTGCCTGAGGTGGACGTCGAGGAATTCGGCCTGCCCCGGTCGCGGGCGGCGAACGAGCGGCTGCACGCCCTGGTGCCGGGCGGCGCGCACACGTACGCCAAGGGCTGTGACCAGTACCCCGAGAACCTGGCCCCGGTCATCAGCCACGGCCGGGGCGCGCACGTGTGGGACGTGGACGGCAACCGGTACGTCGAGTACGGGTCCGGGCTGCGCTCGGTCAGCCTCGGCCACGCCCATCCGCGGGTGAACGAGGCGGTGCACCGGGAGATCGACCGGGGCGTCAGCTTCGCCCGCCCGTCGGTCGTCGAGGCCCGGGCGGCGGAACGCTTCCTGGCGACGGTGCCGACGGCCGAGATGGTGAAGTTCGCCAAGAACGGCTCGGACGTCACCACCGCCGCGGTGCGCCTGGCGCGCGCCGTCACCGGGCGCGCGCGGGTGGCGGTCTGCGGCGACCACCCGTTCTTCTCCGCCGACGACTGGTTCGTCGCGACGACGCCGATGTCCGCCGGGATTCCGGCGGCGGTCGCCGAGCTGACGGTGTCCTTCCCGTACGGGGACCTGGCCGCCACCGAGGACCTGCTCACCCGGTACGCCGGTGAGGTCGCCTGCCTGGTCCTGGAGCCCGGCGAGCCCGCCCCCGGATATCTGGAGGGGCTGCGCGCGCTGGCCGACCGGCACGGCTGCGTGCTGGTCTTCGACGAGATGATCACCGGGTTGCGCTGGTCCGAGGCGGGCGCGCAGGGCCTGTACGGGGTGGTGCCCGACCTCTCCACCTTCGGCAAGGCGCTGGGCAACGGGTTCGCGGTGTCCGCGCTGGCGGGGCGGCGCGAGCTGATGGAGCGGGGCGGGCTGCGGCACGCGGGCGAGCGGGTGTTCCTGCTGTCGACCACGCACGGGGCGGAGACGCACGCCCTGGCCGCTGCGATGGCCGTGCAGAGCACGTACACCGAGGAGGGCGTCACGGCCCGACTGCACGCGATCGGGGACCGGTTGGCGGCCGGGGTGCGGGCGGCGGCGGCCGGCGCGGGCGTCGGCGGCCACGTCGTCGTGCGGGGCCGGGCCAGCAACCTGGTCTTCGCCACCCTGGACGAGCGGGGGCGTCCCTCGCAGGAGTACCGCACGCTGTTCCTGCGCCATCTCCTCGCGAACGGGGTGCTGGCGCCGTCCTTCGTGGTGAGCAGCGCGCTCACCGACGCGGACGTCGACCGCACGGTCGAGGCGGTGGCCGGGGCGTGCACGGTGTACCGCAAGGCGCTGGACGCGGGTGATCCCACGCCCTGGACGGGCGGACGGCCGGTGCGGCCGGTGTTCCGCAGCCGGGCGTGACCGTCAGGCGCGCCCGCCCCGGCCGGCGTCGGCCACCCGGTCGACCAGCCGGGCCGTCGCCGGCACCACCGCGAGCGCGGTGCACCAGCCGCCGACGGCGTCGGTCGGGTAGTGCGCGCTGAGCGCGGCCTGCGCCCACCCCATGACCCCGCCGGCGAGCAGGGACGCGGCGAGCACCAGCAGCGTCCCGGCCGCTCTCCCCAGCCCCCACCGGCCCGCCGCGAGCAGCGCCAGGACCAGCGCGAACGCGGTGAGGAAGGCGGTGTGCCCACTGGGGTAGGACAGATTGCCGTCCCCGTGGATGGTGCGTCCCACCACGTACTTGAGCGCTTTCGCCGCCCCCACGGCGACGGCCGCGCCCGCCACCACGAGCACCGCCGCGCGCGGCCGCCGCATCAGCAGGCACGCCGCCACGGCGGCCACCACCAGGACGGCCGCCCCCAGGGGCTCCCCCAGGAAGTCCGCGGCGAGGGCGACACCGCGCCAGGGCGGTCCGACGCTGTCCGCTCTCGGGTCGACGAGCCAGCCGTCCATCGCGCTCGGCTCGCTGTCCCCGGCGTACGCCGCACCGAGCGCGGCGACCACGAGCGCGGCCAGGACCGCGACCGCCCCGAGCCGGCCGCGCAGTGCCGACGGCAGCACCGCGGACGCCGCCGGGGCCGGTGTCCGCGCGCTCCCGTGCTGCCATGGCTCCACGAACTCCCCCTGCAGTCGGCCCACTTGGACTTTCGAACGGCCTCTCGTCCGGCCGGACGTACGGCCTGTGGCCACCCTGCCCGCACCCCGGTCGCGGAAACCGCCGTCGGGCGCGGCCGCTCCTCCCCCGGCGGGTCCGGGCGGGCCCGGCGGGTCTACTTGCCCGCCCCCCGGAAGCGGCCGAAGGCCTTGGTGAGGGCGCCCAGCGGTGAGGCGGGTGCGTCGGGGGCCGCCGGACGGGGCAGGACGGTGCCGCCGGTCGCCTCGGCGAGGGCCGCGTGCGCCGCCTCGGCCGCCTCCTGGTAGCGGTCGCGGGACGTGGTCATCGCGTCGAGCGCCTCGGCGTACATGACGGCCATGCGCTGGGCGTGGACGAGTTCCTCGTCCGGGGTGAGCAGGTGCCAGCCCCGGCGCAGCCGGTTCAGGGCGGTCTCGGCGTCGGCGGACATCGGCTGCGGGAGGGCGGCGAACGCGCCGATCCGCTCCAGGAGTTCGGTGGGGATCGAGCCGTCGAGGAAGACGGTGCTCACCGTGAAGTCCTCCGCCGTGTAGGCGGCGTCGGGCGGCGAGGTGGGCAGCACGACGGCCCCGCCGCGCGGCAGCCGTACGTCCAGCTCCCGTTTGACGGCGAAGTCGGCGATCTGCGCCTGCTCGGGGGTCGCCCGGTGCTCGATCACCCGGTGGCGCAGGCTCGGCGGCAGATGGCCGGTGAGCGGGCGCTGCCCCAGCGCGTCCGGCGTCATGGCCTCGTGCACGAGGAGGTGGACGTACCAGCTCTGCCGGGCGCAGTCGCGCAGCAGGTGGCGCAGGTCGTCGTCGTCCTTGGGCAGGTGGTTCGCCTCGCGCAGGCGCACGTCGGCGGCCGTGTCGTGGTCCCAGGGGACGCGGTCGCTGTCCGGCCAGAACATCGTCGCGGGCGACGGCCAGTACGCGTCCCACACGTCCTCGGCCTCGGCGGCGAGCACCCAGGTGACGCCCGCGCCCTCCTTGCGGCGGCCGTCGGGGTCGTACGTGACGAGCTGGGCGCGCACGGTGATGTCGCCGTCGCCGACCCGCCAGCGGGCCTCGAAGAGGCGGCGGGCCGCGGGGCCGGGGTCGGCGGACTCGTCCCGCGGGTGCAGGACGGTGGAGCGGGCCGCCTCGACGGGGTCGAGGTCCAGGAAGTCGTCGAGCACCCCGGCCGCCTTGAGGGCGATCAGGTTGCGCCGGACGTCCTGCTCGGGCTCGGGCCCGAGGTGGCGCCCGCGCCCCAGCCATGCGGTGTCGGGGACGGTGGTCGAGGTGCTGCTGTTCTTCGCCATGGAGTCGTTCTGTGAGGAGTCGGGGCCCGACCAGTATGGTCCGTGGACCTGTGGAAGGTACCGGTGCCCCGCCCCTGGCTTCGCGGCGCGTGCCGGGCCGGGGCCGGGGCGGTGGTGCGGGGCTCCCTACCCCGGCTCGGTCCCGCTACCCCTCCCCGTCCGTCGTCACCCGGTTTCGCGGCGCCGTCGCGCGCGGCATGTCCCGCCGTGGGCGGGCGACTTCGGGACGGGCTCCCGCTGAGTGGGAAACCGTCCGGACGAGCGGTGGCGCGGCGGCCCGCCGCCCGCACAATCGTCCCCACGCGAGGGGCGCGCCGCCCGTGCCCCGCCCTTCCACGCCAGGGGCCGTGCCGCCCGCGCCCGCCCCTCCCTTCTCTTCCCTCCGCACCGCCCACTCCCACAGGAGCGTCATGCCGGCCTTCCCCGTCCCCACGGGCGCCCCTCCCGCCGGAGGGGCCGCCGCCGACGCCGCGCAGATGCGCCGCGTGGCCTTCTCCAGCCTGCTCGGCACCGTGGTGGAGTACTACGACTTCCTGCTGTACGGAACCGTCGCGGCCCTCGTCTTCGGCACCGCCTTCTTCCCCGGGGCCAGCGTCGCGGCAGGCACCGTCGCCGCGTTCGGCACCTTCGCCGCGGGCTATCTGGCCCGTCCGCTGGGCGGGATCGTCTTCGGGCACTTCGGCGACCGGCTGGGCCGCAAGAAGATGCTGGTGCTGACGATGGTCCTGATGGGCGCGGCCAGCGCCCTGATCGGGCTGCTGCCCGACTACCGGGCGATCGGCATCGCCGCCCCGGTGCTGCTCGTGCTGCTGCGCGTCGTGCAGGGGCTGGCCATCGGCGGCGAGTGGGGCGGCGCGACGCTGATGGTCGTCGAGCACGCGGCGCCCGGCCGCCGGGGCGCGTGGAGCGGGGTGATGCAGTCCGGCACCTCGCTGGGCTTCCTGCTGTCGGCGGGCGTGGTCGCCGCGGCCAACTCCCTGCTCACGCCGGGGCAGTTCATGGCGTGGGGCTGGCGCGTCCCCTTCCTGTTCAGCGTGGTGCTGATGGCGGTGGGTCTCTACACCCGGCTCAAGGTCACCGAGAGCCCGCTGTTCCGCGAGGCCGCGGCGAAGGCGGCACAGGCCGGGCCGCCGCCGCGGATGCCGCTGCTGACGGTGCTGGGGCAGCCGCGCACGGCGCTGCTGGCGGCGGCCGTGGGGCTGGGCCCGTTCGCGCTGACCGGTCTGGTCACGACGTACATGCTGACGTACGCGACCGGCATCGGTTACTCGGTCGGCGAGGTGATGAACGGGCTGCTGGTCGTCTCGGTGACCGGCCTGTTCACCATCCCCGCCTTCGCCGCCCTCTCCGACCGGCTGGGCAGGCGGCGGGTCGTCCTGGGGGCGGCCGTGCTCGGGCTGGTGGCGGTCAAACCGGTGTACGTCCTGGTGGATTCCGGCGAGCCGGGGCTGCTGGTACTCGGGATGGCCTCGGTGATGGTGGTGCAGCACGCCATGTACGCGCCGCTGGCGCCGATGCTCTCGGAGCTGTTCGCGACGGGGGTGCGGTACACGGGGGCCTCGCTGGGCTATCAGCTGTCCGCGCTGGTCGGCTCGGGGCTCGTCCCGCTGGCGGCGAGCTCGCTGCACGCGTCCTTCCCGGGCAGCACACCGCTGGTGCTGCTCGCGGGCGGCTGCGTCCTGACGTCGCTGCTGGCCGCGTGGCGGCTGCGGGAGACGCGGGGCGACGCGCTGTGACCAGCGCCGCGGTCCGCACCGTGGTCCGCACTGCGGCCGGGCGCGGGGCCGTGGCCTGCCCGTCCCTCCCCCGGGGCGTCCGTGGCGTCTTCGGCGTCCTTGTGTCCTCGGCGTCCTTGGCGTCCTCGCGCGCATGCTCCCGCTCAGCGGGAACCGGCTCTGGCCGGTGGCTGGTTCCGGCCGGTGTCATGGCCACCGGCACCGCCCCACCCTCTTCCCACGTCCCCTCGCACGGCTCCCGCTCCGCACCCGTGTTCCTCTCCCGCACGCCGGAGGCTTCATGCCCACCGCCCCCTCCCGCCCCACCCCGCCCGTCGCGTACTCCGCCGCGACGACCCTCGCCGACCTGCCCGACGTCGCCGCCCGCGCCTTCGGGGCGCGCGAGGCGCTCGTCGACGACGAGGTCCGCTGGACCTTCACCACGCTGCGGGACCGCATCCGGGCCGCCGCGCGGGCCGCGATCGCCCACGGCATCGAGCCGGGCGACCGGTTCGCGCTCTGGGCGCCCAACAGCCGCACCTGGGTGGTGGCGGCGCTCGGGGCGGTGTCCGTCGGCGCGGTCCTGGTCCCGCTCAACACCCGCTACCGGGCGGCGGAGGCGGCCGACATCGTGCGTCGCAGCGGGTGCACGGTCCTCTTCACCGAGCGCGGCTTCCTCGGCACGGACTACGTCGCCATGCTGCGGGAGTCCGGCGAGGACCTGGGCGCGCTGCGCAGCACGGTCGTCCTGCGCGGCGCGGACCCCGGCTCCGCCGACGGCACCACGAGCTGGGAGGCCTATCTGGCGGCGGGCGAGGCCGTCCCGGAGGAGGTGCGGGCCGCGCGGGCCGCCGCCGTGCGCCCCGGGGACCTCTCCGACATCCAGTACACCTCGGGCACCACCGGCCGCCCCAAGGGCGTGCTGACCACCCACCACCAGACGGTGCGGGTCTTCGACGCCTGGGCCGAGGCCGTCACCCTGCGCGAGGGCGACCGCTACCTCCTCATCAGCCCCTTCTTCCACACCTTCGGCTACAAGGCGGGCGTCGTGGCCTGCCTGCTGCGCGGGGCGACCGTCGTCCCCGAGGAGGTGTACGACGGGGACCGGGCGCTGCGCCGGGTCGCCGAGGAGCGCGTCAGCGTCCTGGCGGGCGCCCCGGCGATCTTCCACGGGCTGATCACCCACCCGCGCCGCGCCGCATACGACCTCTCCTCGCTGCGGCTGGCGGGCACCGGGGCCGCGAACATCCCCGCCGGCCTGATCGACGACGTGCGCACGGTCCTCGGCGCCCGCGACGTGTTCGCCGCGTACGGGCTGACCGAGTCGACGGGCGTCGTGACGATCTGCCCGGTCGACTCCCCCGCCGAGACGCTGGCACGCAGCGTGGGCAGACCGATCGAGGGCGTCGAGCTGCGCGTCGTGGCCCCGGACGGCACACCGCTGCCGCCCGGCTGCCAGGGCGAGGTCGTCACGCGCGGCTACCACGTCACCCAGGGGTACCTGGACGATCCGCGGGCCACGGCGGAGGCGATCGACGCGGACGGCTGGCTGCACACCGGGGACGTGGGCGTCCTGGACGAGGACGGCTTCCTGGCGCTGACCGACCGGCTGAAGGACATGTACGTCGTCGGCGGGTTCAACGCGTACCCCGCCGAGGTGGAGAACACCCTGCGCACGCATCCGGCGGTGTCCGACGCGGCGGTGGTGGGCGCCGCGGACGCCCGGCTCGGCGAGGTCGGGGTGGCGTTCGTCGTCGCGGACGGCGACCTCCCGGATGCGGCGGAGCTCACGGCGTGGACGCGCGAGCGGCTCGCCAACTTCAAGGTGCCCCGCCGGTTCGTGGCGGTGGACGCCCTGCCGCGCAACGCCGCGGGCAAGGTCCTCAAGAACGAGCTGCGGGCCCTGGCGGAACGCCGGGAGCCCCCGACGGAGAAGGTGTGACGACGACCGTGGAACCCACTGCCGAGGTGCGCCGGCTGATCGAGCTGGCGACCGCGAACTTCCCCGCCCTGGGCACCGGGGTGACCGACATCGCGGAGGTCCGCGCCTTCCTCGCCGCCCGGCCCGCTCCCCCGCCCTCCGGCATCGAGGTGGCACACGTCGCCGACGAGGACGCCGACGGGGTCCGGGTGCGGGTGTACGACCCGACGGACGGCGCGGCGGACACCCCCGTGGTGGTCTTCGCGCACGGCGGCGGCTTCTGCGTGTGCGGGCTCGACTCGCACGACGGGTTCTGCCGGGCGATGGCGGTGCGGACCGGGGCGGTGGTGGTCTCGGTCGACTACCGCCTCGCGCCGGAGCACCCCTTTCCCGCCGCGCCCGACGACTGCTGGACCGCGCTGCGGTGGACGGCGCGGCGCTACGCGGGTCGGCGGATCGCGGTCGCCGGGGACAGCGCGGGCGCCAACCTGGCGGCCGTCATGGCCCTGACCGCGCTCGACCGGGGCGGCCCGGAGCTGGTCTGCCAGGCGCTGTACTACCCGATGCTCGACCCGCAACGGCGCGGCGACTCGCACCGTCGCCACGCGCGGGGCTACTTCCTCACCGCCGACCACCTGCGCTGGTACTGGGACTGCTACCTGCCCCGCCCGGCGGACCGCACCGATCCGTACGCCGCCCCGCTGCACCGCGCCGACCTGTCGGGCCTGCCGCCGGCGCAACTGGTGACGGCGGGTCTGGACCCGCTGTGCGACGACGCGTGGGCGTACGCGCACGCGCTGGCGGGCGCGGGGGTGGACGTGACGCTGGCGCACCTGCCCGGGATGTTCCACGGGTTCCTGTCGATGGCGGGAGCGCTGCCCCGGGCACTGACGGCACGCACGGAGGCCTTCGCGGCGCTGCGGCGGGCGCTGCACGGGTGAGGCGACGCGCGGAGGTGACGCGGCGGCGGCCGTGCCCCCTCCGCGCCCGCCCGGCTCAGCTGAACCGGAACCCCTTGTAGCCGTCGGCCGCGACCGCGTCGATGATCTCCTGGTAGACCTTGAAGCCCCCGACGTACGGCATGAACACCCGCGGCTTCCCTGGGATGTTGGCGCCGAGGTACCAGGAGTCGGCCTCCATGAGGAGGGTCGCCCCGGCCCGGTCCCGGCATTCGCGGACCCAGTCCTCGACGGCGTCGGGAGCGGCCTCGACGGCACGGTGGCCGTGTGCCTCCATGTACGCCAGGAGGTCGGCGAGCCAGTCGCCGTGCTGCTCGCCGGCGAGAACCACGTTGACCATGACGCTGGGGCTGCCGGGGCCGGTGAGGTTGAAGAAGTTGGGGAAGCCGTCGGTGCCGAGGCCGAGGTAGGTGCGCGGGCCGGCCGCCCAGGCCTCCTTGAGGGTGCGGCCGTCCCTTCCCCGCACCTCGATCCGGTCCACGGAGCCGGTCATCGCGTCGAAGCCGGTGGCGTGGACGAGGGCGTCGAGGGCGATGTGCTCGCCGTCGGCGAGGACCACACCGGTCGCGTCGACGCGCTCGATCGGACGGGACCGCAGGCTGACGAGGCGGACGTGGGGCTGGTTGTACGTCTCGAAGTAGCCGGAGTCGGTGACGATCCGCTTCGCGCCGATGGGGTGGTCGCCCGGGACGAGCAGTTCCGCGACGGCCGGGTCGTCGACGCGGGCGCGGACCTTCTCCTCCCAGAAGGCGCGGGCGGCGTCGTTGGCGGCACGGTCGACGAGCTGGTCGGGGAAGGTCTTGGAGTACAGGACGCCGCCGAGCTGCCAGCGCTTCTCGTAGGCGGCGCGCCGCTCCTCCTCGCCGACCTCGAAGGTCTTCTTCGGGTACGTGGTGAAGGGCGAGCCGCCGCCGCTGAGCCGGGCGAGCCTGCGCCGCTCGGCGTAGCCGGCCTTGACCTGCCGGCGCCGGGCGTCGTCGAGGGGCTCGTTGCCGGCCGGGACGGAGTAGTTGGGGCTGCGCTGAAACACCGTCAACTGCCGCGCCTGGGCGGCTATTTCCGGTATCGACTGGATGCCGGAGGACCCGGTGCCGACGACGCCGACGCGCAGCCCGGTGAAGTCGACGCCCTCGTGCGGCCATTCGCCGGTGTGGTACGAGGGTCCGGCGAAGGAGTCGAGACCGGGCACGTCCGGGCGCTGGGCGCTGGAGAGGCAGCCGACCGCGAACACGACGAAGCGGCTGGTGACGGTCTCGCCCGTGTCGGTGCGCACCGTCCAGGTGAGGGTGTCCTCGTCCAACTCCGCGCTTCGCACGGACGTTTCGAAGGTGTAGGCGTCGCGGAGCGAGAAACGGTCGGCGACGTGGTGCAGGTAGCGCATGATCTCGGGCTGGGTGGCGTACTTCTCGCTCCAGTCCCACTCCTGCTGGAGGTCCTCGTCGAAGGAGTACGAGTAGTCGAAGGACTCGACGTCGCAGCGGGCGCCCGGGTAGCGGTTCCAGTACCACACGCCGCCGACGTCAGCGGCGCGGTCGAAGCCGCGCACCCGGTGGCCCAGGGTGCGGAGCCGGTGGACGGTGTAGAGGCCGGTGACGCCGGCTCCGACGACGACGACGTCCGTGTCGGGGGCGGGGGTGTTCTCACTCACGTGCGGTATCTCCTCGGATCCGTGGGGGCGGCGGCGGGTGCGGCCCGGCACGGACGGGAGCCTTCCATCGGGGCGGGCGGGGCGCACCAGCTCCTTCCCGGTGAGTGGGAAGGGGCCTGCCGGGGCACGGTGACCTGCCCGCCCGGCTCCCGCCACGAGTGGCGCCCCTTCAGGGGCGCGGGGAACTGCGCGCCCAGCCACGACGCATCTGCAGTGAACCGTGCACTGGCCGCGCGGCGAGCGCTTTAGGTGGAGGGGCGGGTCCGGGGCCTCTCCTGCCCGAGCCGGGCGGGGCTGCCTGGCCCGGTGCCGGGGCTGAGCTCTCGACCTGGGCGGGGACGCGCGCCCGGCGCAGGCGCTCACGCGAGGGGCGGCCCCGTCGCCCAAGGGGGCGGGGGCGGAGCGGGGGCTGCGACGCGCAAGGGGACGGGGGCGACGGGGGCTGTGACGCCTGCGGGGCGGTGGTGGAGGCCGGTGTTTGAGAGGGGGCGACCGGAGATGCGGTCGCCCCCGTCGGGCGGGGAGGGCCGGGGATGCGGTCGCCCCCGTCGGGTGGGGAGAAAGGAGGAGCGAGGACTAGTCCTTGTCCTCCAGGTCGCCCTCGGTCTCCAGGTACGCCTGCCGGAGCGCGTCCAGAACCGCCGGGTCCGGCTTGGCCCACATGCCCCGCGACTCGGCCTCCAGAAGCCGCTCCGCGATGCCGTGCAGCGCCCACGGGTTGGCCTGCTTCAGGAACTCGCGGTTGGTCGGGTCCAGGACGTACGTCTCGGTGAGCTTGTCGTACATCCAGTCGGCGACCACGCCGGTCGTCGCGTCGTACCCGAAGAGGTAGTCGACGGTGGCGGCGAGCTCGAAGGCGCCCTTGTAGCCGTGGCGGCGCATCGCCTCGATCCACTTGGGGTTGACGACGCGGGCGCGGAAGACCCGCGAGGTCTCCTCGACCAGGGTGCGGGTGCGGACCGTCTCCGGGCGGGTGGAGTCGCCGATGTACGCCTCGGGGGCCTTGCCCTTGAGGGCGCGCACGGTGGCGACCATGCCGCCGTGGTACTGGAAGTAGTCGTCCGAGTCGGCGATGTCGTGCTCGCGGGTGTCGGTGTTCTTCGCCGCGACCTCGATGCGCTTGTACGCCGTCTCCATCTCCTCGCGCGCCGGACGCCCGTCGAGCTCGCGGCCGTAGGCGTAGCCGCCCCAGACCGTGTAGACCTCGGCGAGGTCGGCGTCGGTGCGCCAGTCGCGGGAGTCGATGAGCTGGAGCAGGCCCGCGCCGTACGTTCCCGGGCGGGAGCCGAAGATGCGGGTGGTGGCGCGGCGTTCGTCACCGTGCTCGGCGAGGTCGGCCTGGGTGTGCGCCCGTACGTAGTTGACCTCGGCCGGCTCGTCCAGCGAGGCGGCGAGGCGCACCGCGTCGTCCAGCAGGCCGATGGTGTGCGGGAACGCGTCGCGGAAGAAGCCCGAGATGCGCAGGGTGACGTCGACGCGGGGACGGCCCAGCTCCTCGGCGGGGATGGCCTCCAGGCCGGTGACGCGGCGCGAGGCGTCGTCCCAGACGGGGCGTATGCCCAGCAGCGCGAAGGCTTCGGCGATGTCGTCGCCGGCGGTGCGCATGGCGCTGGTGCCCCAGAGGGACAGGCCCACGGAGGTCGGCCATTCGCCGTTGTCGGCCCGGTAGCGCTGGAGGAGGGAGTCCGCGAGGGCCTGGCCGGTCTCCCAGGCCAGCTTGGAGGGCACGGCCTTGGGGTCGACGGAGTAGAAGTTGCGGCCGGTCGGCAGGACGTTGACCAGGCCGCGCAGCGGGGAGCCGGAGGGGCCCGCCGGGACGAAGCCGCCGTTCAGTCCGTGGACGGCGTGGGTGAGTTCGTCGGTGGTGGCGGCCAGGCGCGGCACGACCTCGCGGGCGGCGAAGTCGAGGATGTCGGCGACGGCGGCCGGGTGTCCTTCGGCGACGCCCGCCACGGCCTCCGGGGCCCAGTCCGCGTCCTCCATGGCCTGGACCAGGCCGCGGGCCTGCTCCTCGACCGTGTCCGCGTCGGTGCGCTTCGCCGCCGACTCGTCCAGGCCGAGGGCCTCGCGCAGGCCGGGCAGCGACGCCGTGCCGCCCCAGATCTGGCGGGCGCGCAGGATCGCCAGGACCAGGTTGACGCGGGCCTCCCCGGCGGGGGCGCCGCCGAGGACGTGCAGGCCGTCGCGGATCTGGACGTCCTTGATCTCGCAGAGCCAGCCGTCGAGATGCATGATGAAGTCGTCGAAGCCCTCGTCCTCGGGCCGGTTCTCGATGCCGAGGTCGTGGTCGAGCTTCGCGGCCTGGATGAGCGTCCAGATCTGGGCGCGGATCGCGGGCAGCTTCGCCGGGTCCATGGCCGCGATCTGGGCGTGCTCGTCGAGGAGTTGTTCCAGGCGGGCGATGTCGCCGTAGCTGTCGGCGCGGGCCATCGGCGGCACCAGGTGGTCGATCAGGGTGGCGTGCACCCGGCGCTTGGCCTGGGTGCCCTCGCCCGGGTCGTTGACCAGGAACGGGTAGATCAGGGGGAGGTCGCCGAGGGCGGCGTCGGGGCCGCAGGCGGCGGACAGGCCCGCGTTCTTGCCGGGCAGCCACTCCAGGTTGCCGTGCTTGCCGAGGTGGACCATCGCGTCGGCGCCGAAGCCGTTGTCGGCGGCGGACGCGGCGATCCAGCGGTAGGCGGCCAGGTAGTGGTGCGAGGGCGGCAGGTCCGGGTCGTGGTAGATCGCGATCGGGTTCTCGCCGAAGCCGCGCGGCGGCTGGATGAGGACGAGGAGGTTCCCGAACCGCAGGGCGGCGAGCACGATGTCGCCCTCCGGGTTGGCGGACCGGTCCACGAACATCTCGCCCGGGGCGGGGCCCCAGTGCCGCTCCACGGACTCGCGCAGCTCGGCGGGCAGGGTGGCGAACCAGCGCCGGTAGTCGGCGGCCGGGATGCGCACGGGGTTGCGGGCGAGCTGCTCCTCGGTGAGCCACTCCTGGTCGTGGCCGCCGGCCTCGATGAGGGCGTAGATCAGCTCGTCGCCGTCGCCGGACACCAGGCCGGGGATCTCCTGCGTGCCGAAGTCGTACCCCTCCTCCTGCAGGCGGCGCAGCAGGGCGACCGCGCTGGCGGGGGTGTCGAGGCCGACCGCGTTGCCGATCCGGGAGTGCTTGGTCGGGTACGCGGACAGGACCAGCGCGAGCTTCTTCTCGGCGTTGGGGATGTGCCGCAGCCGGGCGTGGCGCACGGCGATCCCGGCGACGCGGGCGGCGCGCTCGGGGTCGGCGACGTACGACGGCAGGCCGTCCTCGTCGATCTCCTTGAAGGAGAACGGGACGGTGATCAGGCGGCCGTCGAACTCGGGGACGGCGATCTGGGTGGCGGCGTCCAGCGGGGAGACGCCCTCGTCGTTCTCCTCCCAGGCGGCGCGCGGGCTGGTGAGGCACAGCGCCTGGAGGATCGGGACGTCGAGGCCGGTGAGGGCGCCCGCGTCCCAGGACTCGTCGTCGCCGCCCGCGGAGGCCTCGGCGGGGCGGGTGCCGCCGGCCGCGAGCACGGTGGTGACGATGGCGTCGGCGGCGCGCAGCTCCTCGATGAGCTCCGGCTCCGGGGTGCGCAGGGACGCGACGTACAGCGGCAGCGGGCGGGCCCCGGCCGCCTCGATCTCGCCGCACAGGGCGTCGATGAAGGCGGTGTTGCCGCTCATGTGGTGGGCGCGGTAGTAGAGCACCGCGACGGTCGGGCCCTCGACGTCCTCGCGGGCGGTGCGCTCCAGGGGGCCCCAGGAGGGCGCCGGCGCGGGCGACTCGAAGCCGTGGCCGGTGAGCAGCACGGTGTCGGAGAGGAACCGGGCGAGCTGCTCCAGGTTGGCGGGGCCGCCGTGCGCCAGGTAGGCGTGCGCCTCGGCGGCGATGCCGACGGGGACGGTGGAGGCGGCCATGAGCTGGGCGTCGGGGGCCTGTTCGCCGGTGAGGACGACGACGGGGCGGCCGGTGGCGAGGACCTGGTCGAGACCCTCCTGCCAGGCGCGGACGCCGCCGAGGAGGCGCACCACGACGAGGTCGGTGCCCTCCAGGAGGGCGGGCAGGTCCGCCAGGTCGAGGCGGGAGGGGTTGGCGTAGCGGTAGCTGACCGGTCCGTCCGAGGAACGGGCGCTGAGCAGGTCGGTGTCGGACGTCGACAGGAGCAGGATCATGCGGCGTCGGGCCTTCCTCGGGGTGTCCACGCCCCGGGCGGTGTTCGGACTGCTCGAACCAGGTCGAGAAGCTACGGAAGGGAGTTCCTGACTCGCCCGGCCTGGGGCCGGGCTCACAGTGGCGGGACCGCGCCGGAATCGCACCGGGCTTCCTCCCCTGTCGCCTTTCGGTGGCGACTGCCGCCCTGGCGGGCGACGGCGACGGACCGCAGGGTCCGCCACCAGGCATATTAGGCGTACCGGTCAAGGCCCCGGCACCCGGCGGTCGAACAGGAGTCGGCCTCGGGTCGGTATGCTCGCCGCCATGCCCCCGTCCCCCTCTTCGCCGTCGGCCTCCGGTGCGAACTCCGCGCGCACCCGTGGTGACGCGTGCCCCGGGTCCCTGCGGCTGCACCGCGCGGACGACGGAGCGCTGGCGCGGGTGCGGCTGCCCGGCGGCGTCCTGACCGCGGAGCAGGCCGACGTGCTCGGGAAGTTGGCCGGGGAGCTCGGCGAGGGTGACATTCACCTCACTTCCCGGGGCAACGCGCAACTGCGTGCGCTGCCCGCCGACTGCGGCGGTGAACTCGCGCGGCGGCTCGGCGAGTCGGGGCTGCTGCCGTCCGCGCGGCACGAGCGGGTGCGCAACCTGGTGGCGTCGCCGCTGTCGGGCCTGGACGGCCGGGGGAACGCCGATGTGGGGCCGTGGCTGGCGGAGTTGGACGCGCTCCTGTGCGCGAGCGGGCGGGCCGTCGCCCTGTCCGGCCGGTTCCTGTTCGCGCTGGACGACGGGCGTGGTGACGTGGACGCGCTCGGGGCGGACGTGACGCTGCTCGCGCAGGGTGACGGTGACGCGCTGCTGCGTGTCGGCGCTGCCGCCGACGCGGTGCGCGTCCCGGGCGCGTGGGCGGCCCGTGCGGCCCTGGTGGCTGCCGAAACCTTTCTGGACAGTGCGCCGGACGCGGGCACCTGGCGGGTCGCCGAGCTGCCGGCGGGCCCGGACGTCCTGCTGGCACAGGTGGCGCGGAAGCTGGCTGCCGCCCCTGCGCGGACACCGGGCGCGGTCCTGGCGGGTGCGGCCCGCACCCCGGCACCGGCACGGCCGCGCGAGGCCGCCGCGCCCGGGTTCGGCGTCGTCACCGGGGGTGCGCCCGGTGCGGCGGCACTGTCGGTGGGGGTGCCCCTGGGACGTGTCGCCGCCGCACAGTGGCGGCTGCTGGCCGACACCGCGCGCAGCCAGGGAGACGGCACGCTGCGCCTGACGCCGTGGCGCGGGGTCGTCGTGCCGGGGGTCGCCCCCGGGCGGGCCGCCGCGCTGCTCGACGCCCTGGGCCGCGCCGGGCTGGTCACCGGCCCCGGCTCGCCCTGGAGCGGCGTCGGGGCGTGCATCGGACGGCCCGGCTGCGCGAAGTCGCTGTCCGACGTGCGGGCCCTGGCGGGGGCCGCCGTGGGCCCCGTGGGAACGCTTCCTGTCTACTGGTCGGGCTGCGCGCGCCGGTGCGGGCACCCGCACGGCGACCGGGTCGACGTCGTGGCCACCGCCGAGGGGCACGAGGTGTCCGTCGTGCGCGGTGCGTCCCGCACCGCCCCCGTCGTGGTCACGGACCGGTCGCTGCCCGCCGCCGTGGCCGCCGCCCGCGGCTGATCCACCCCGGTACTCCGTCTTTTCCCCATGCCCGTCCGCAGACCGTCCGCAGAAGAGAGCGACAGCACAGTGCACCAGTACGAGAAGGACGGACCGGCGATCTACCGCCAGTCCTTCGCCACGATCCGCGCCGAGGCGGATCTGGCGGGCCTGCCCGCCGACGTCAGCCAGGTCGCGGTCCGCATGATCCACGCCTGCGGCATGGTCGACCTCGTGCGCGACATCGGCTTCAGCCCGAACGTGGTGGCCGACGCCCGGGCCGCGCTGCGCGCCGGTGCGCCGATCCTGTGCGACGTGCAGATGGTCGCCAGCGGGGTCACCCGCAAGCGGCTGCCCGCCGGCAACGACGTGGTGTGCACCCTGTCGGACCCCTCGGTGCCGGACCTGGCGAAGGAGCTGGGGACGACGCGCAGTGCCGCCGCCATGGAGCTGTGGCGGGACCGTCTGGAGGGCTCCGTCGTCGCCGTCGGCAACGCGCCGACCTCGCTGTTCCGGCTGCTGGAGATGATCGAGGCGGGTGCGCCGCGTCCGGCGGCCGTCATCGGCGTGCCGGTCGGGTTCGTGGGCGCCGCCGAGTCGAAGGACGCCCTGGCGGCGCACGCCTCCGGTCTTGAGCACCTGGTCGTGCGCGGCCGGCGCGGCGGCAGCGCGATCGCCGCCGCCGCCCTCAACGCGATCGCCAGCGAGGAAGAGTGAGCGTGAGCGAGCAGAGCACGGGACGGCTGTACGGCGTCGGGCTGGGCCCGGGCGATCCGTCCCTGATGACGGTGCGCGCCGTCGAGGTCATCGCCGGAGCCGACGTGGTGGCGTACCACAGCGCCCGGCACGGGCGGTCGATCGCCCGGTCCATCGCGGCGAAGCACCTGCGCGCGGACCACATCGAGGAACCGCTGGTCTACCCCGTCACCACGGAGACCACCGACCACCCGGGCGGCTACCGGGCGGCCATGGAGGAGTTCTACGAACAGGCCGCGGCCCGGCTGGCCACGCACCTGGAGGCCGGGCGCACCGTCGCGGTGCTCGCGGAGGGCGACCCGCTCTTCTACGGCTCGTACATGCACATGCACAAGCGGCTCGCGGACCGCTTCCCCACCGAGGTGATCCCCGGGGTCACGTCGGTGAGCGCCGCCGCCGCCCGGCTGGGCACCCCGCTCGTGGAGGGCGAGGAGGTGCTGACGATCCTGCCAGGCACGCTGCCCGAGGAGGAGCTGACGGCACGGCTCGCCGCCACGGACACGGCGGTGGTGATGAAGCTGGGGCGCACGTTCCCGGCCGTGCGCGGCGCGTTCGAGGCGTCGGGGCGGCTGGCCGAGGCCCGCTACGTCGAGCGCGCGACCATGGACGGCGAGCGCACCGGCGACCTGGCGGACGTGGACGCCGGCTCGGTGCCCTACTTCGCGGTCGCCGTGCTGCCGAGCCGGATCGGTTCGGCGCACACCGCGCAGCCGGTGGAACCCAGCGCGGGTGACGGCGAGGTCGTCGTGGTCGGCACCGGCCCGGCCGGGCCGCTGTGGCTGACGCCCGAGACGCGCGGCGCGCTGGCCGCCGCCGACGACCTGGTCGGGTACACGACGTATCTGGACCGGGTGCCGGTGCGGCCGGGCCAGGTGCGGCACGGCTCCGACAACAAGGTCGAGTCGGAGCGCGCCGAGTTCGCGCTGGACCTGGCCCGTCGCGGGCGTCGGGTGGCCGTGGTGTCGGGCGGCGACCCGGGGGTGTTCGCCATGGCCACGGCGGTCCTGGAGGTCGCGTCGCAGGAGGAGTACGCGGAGGTTCCGGTACGGGTCCTGCCGGGCGTGACGGCCGCCAACGCGGCGGCCGCCCGGGCCGGTGCGCCGCTGGGGCACGACTACGCGACGATCTCGCTGTCGGACCGGCTGAAGCCGTGGGAGGTCATCGCGGAGCGGCTGCGGGCGGCGGTGTCGGCGGACCTGGTGCTGGCGCTGTACAACCCGGGCTCGCGCAGCCGGACCTGGCAGGTGGGCAAGGCCAAGGACCTGCTGCTGGAGCACCGTTCGCCGGACACCCCGGTGGTGCTCGGGCGGGACGTGGGCGGTCCGGCGGAGAGCGTGCGCACGGTGCGGCTCGGCGACCTGGTGCCGGAGGAGGTCGACATGCGGACCATCCTGCTGGTCGGGTCCTCGCAGACGCGGTGGGTGCGGCGGGGCTCCGGCGGCGAGCAGGTGGTCTGGACGCCGCGGCGGTATCCGGAGGTGTGAGCCGCCGGTTCCGGACACGCCGCGGCGTGTCCGGAGGCCCGGCCGCTCAGTTCCGGAGGCGGTGACCCGCCAGCCAGGCGGCCGCCGCTTCCGGGGTGCCGGCCACCGGCACCCCCTCCGGCACGGGCGGGCGGCGCACCACGACCACCGGAATGCCGGCTTCCCGGGCGGCGGTCAGCTTCGGGGCGGTGGCCGCTCCCCCGCTGTCCTTGGTGACGAGGACGTCGATGCGGTGGCGGCGGATCAGGTCCCGCTCGCCGTCCAGGGTGAAGGGGCCGCGCTCCAGCAGGACCTCCATCCGGGCCGGGTGCGGGGCCTCGGGCGCGTCGACCGACCGCGTCAGGAACCACTGCGCGTCCAGCGCGGCGAACGCGGCCAGGCCCATCCGCCCGGTGGTCAGGAAGACCCGCTCCCCCAGCGCGGGCAGTGCCTGTGCCGCCCCGGCCAGTGAGCCGACCGGGTGCCAGCGGTCGCCGTCGGCCGCCGTCCAGCCGGGCCGGCGGAGCGCCAGCAGGGGAACATGGGTCTGCGCGGCGGCGGCGGCCGCGTTGAAACTGATCGTCTCGGCGAAAGGATGGGTGGCGTCGATGAGTACGTCCACCTCGTGGGTACGCAGCCACGCGGCCAGTCCGTCGGCTCCGCCGAAACCGCCGACGCGCACCTCCCCCGGGGGGAGCCTCGGGCTGTTCACCCGGCCGGCGAGGGAGCTGGTCACCCGTGCGGCGGGCTCTGCGGCCACCAGCAGTTCCGCGAGGCGGCGGGCCTCCGTCGTACCGCCGAGGACGAGTATGTGCATCGGGTCCATCCATGGGTGACATGAGCGAGAAGAACGAGAGCGGCGCGTCCGCCGTCGCCGGAACTTCCGGAACTTCCGGTGCCGAGGGCGGGCGCACCGCCCAACTCAAGCACACCGGCCTGCGGCCCGGCTGGACGACCGGGGCCTGCGCCACGGCGGCCGCCACGGCCGCGTACACGGCGCTGCTGAGCGGCGAGTTCCCCGACCCGGTGACGGTCACCCTGCCGCGCGGCCAGACGCCCGCCTTCGCGCTCGCCGTGGAGGAGCTGGGCGAGGGCACCGCGATGGCCGGGGTGGTCAAGGACGCGGGCGACGATCCGGACGTCACGCACGGTGCGCTGGTACGGGTGACGGTGCGGCGGCTGCCGCCGGGCTCGGGGGTCGTCTTCCGGGCCGGCCCCGGAGTCGGCACGGTGACGCTGCCCGGACTGCCGCTGGAGGTGGGCGAACCGGCGGTCAATCCGGTGCCCCGGCAGATGATCCGCGAGCACGTGGCGGCGGTGGCCGCCGCGCACGGCGGAACCGGTGACGTGGAGGTCACCGTGTCGGTGGACGACGGCGAGGAGATCGCCCGCTCCACGTGGAACCCCCGGCTGGGGATCCTGGGGGGCCTGTCCATTCTCGGTACGACGGGGATCGTCGTGCCGTACTCCTGCTCGGCGTGGATCGACTCGATCCGGCGGGGCGTGGACGTGGCACGGGCCGCCGGGCACACGCATGTGGCGGGGTGCACGGGGTCGACGTCGGAGAAGACCGTCGTCGCCGAGTACGGCCTGCCGGAGATCGCCCTGCTGGACATGGGGGACTTCGCGGGGGCCGTCCTGAAGTACGTGCGGCGGCATCCGGTGGACCGGCTGACGGTGTGCGGAGGCTTCGCCAAGCTGTCGAAGCTGGCGGCAGGGCATCTGGACCTGCACTCGGCACGCTCGCAGGTCGACAAGGGGTTCCTGGCGGAACTGGCCCTGCGGGGCGGCGCGGACGCCGGGCTGGCGGCGGAGGTGGCCGCGGCCAACACGGGACTGGCGGCGCTCCAGCTCTGCCAGGCGCGGGGGGTGCCGCTGGGGGACCTGGTGGCGGTGGCGGCACGGGACGAGGCGTTGGCGGTGCTGCGGGGCGCGCCGGTGGCGGTGGACGTGATCTGCATCGACCGGGCGGGAACGGTCGTGGGACGCAGCGACGTGCGCTGAGCGCGGGTGGGGGAAGGGCGCGCGCGGCGGGGGGTGCGCTGAACGGGCGGGGCCGAGCATGCGCGGCGGGGGCGCGTGAGCCTGCGCGGGGGAAGGCAGGCGCGGCGGGAGGCATGACCGTGGGCCGGTCCTGGGCCTTCCCGTCAGCCCCGGCGCCGGGTCCGCGCCCTCCTGCTCCGGCGGCCGGGACTGTCCGCCCACCTGGACGAACCGCTGCCCCCGGCGGCCACAGTCTCTTCCGGCCAATGATGGCGACGGAAAGGGCTTTCGCCTCCGGACCCCGCAGAGGCCGACCCCGTCCGGGGCGTCGCCGCCGCACGGGCCCCCGCCACCGGCGTGCGGCGCGGTACGGGCGGGACAGGGGTTCACCTTCGGGAACGCGCGGGGGTGATCCCGCGCCCGGTCGCCGTGGCCGGTGTGTGCCCGCGTGAATTCGCCCCGCGCGGCCGGCCCCCCTCCCCGGGTGCGCGCCGCGGTCCCGCGGTTCCGCGCGCGGTAAGCCTCGCACGGCGGCATGGACCTCCTACAACCTCCGCGCCCACAAGCGGAATTGAGCCACCCCGGAGCCCGGCATGCCGTCACCAGAGGTCTTGTGGCGTTCGAAGACGGGTGGTTAGGCTCCGGCTCGTTTCAGTTCCTTCGCACTTTCTGCAATTCCTTGAACCAATGGTGAACAGCTCTGCCGTGCCCGCAGAAGCGGTGCCCGGCGTCGTGCAGCCGGAAGGGAGCAGGGGTGAAGGGGACTTCGGCGGCGCGCACGGACCGCGGGACGGCCGCGTCCGGCCCCCCGGCCGGGGTCGCACCGCGCGACGCACGTCTCTTCTGGTGCTCCAGCACGGCCGACGCGCTGGGCAGCCAGGCTTCCGGCGTCGTCCTTCCGCTCCTGCTGCTGTCCCTCGGCCATTCGCCCGCCGCGGTCGGCGGGATCGTGGCCGCGTCCGCCGTGCTCGGCCTGGTCCTGGGACCGCTGGCGGCCGTGCCCGCCGACCGGGGGGCCCGCAAACCGGTGATGGTGGGGGCCGCCTGCACGGCCGCGCTGGCGATGGCCGTCGTGGCCGTCGCGGTCGCCACCGGCCGGCCACCCCTGGCGCTGGTACTGGCGGGCGTGCTGGTGGAGCGGTTCGCCACGGCGGTGTACGAGGCCGCCGCGCGCGGCACGGTCGCCCTGCTCACCCCGCCCGGGGGATACGCCCGTACGGTGGCGCGCCTGGAGGCCGGGGAGCGGCTGGCCCTCGTCCTGGGGCCGGTGCTCGGCGGCGCGCTGTACCAGGTGGGCCGCGCCCTGCCGTTCGCCCTCGACGCCCTCTCGTACGCGGTGACCGCGCTCTGTGTCCGGTGCATGCGGGCCGACCTGCGCCCGGCGGGCCCGGCCCGGGCGCCGGAAGCCCCGGCGGGCGGGCCGCCGGACGCACGCCCCGGTCCGTCGCGGTCGCCGGAAGAGCGTCCGAACGGGGCCCCGGGCCCGCACCCCGCGGCGGCCTCGGACGCCCCGCACACCACCCGGTCCGCACACCCCCCGGCGATCCCGGCCGACACCGGCCCGGACCGGGCGCACGTACCGCCCCGCGTCCCGCTGCGCACCGAACTCTCCGCCGGACTGCGGCTCGTGGCGGCCTCCCCGGTCCTGCGCCTGGTGCTCCTGTGGCTCTCCGTCGTCAACGGGGCACTGGCGGCACTCTCCTTCGGCGTCCTGGTCGGCCTCCAGCGCGACGGCCACGGCGGCGCCGCCACCGGCGCGGTCCTGGCCGCCGCCGGGGCCGCCGGCATCGCGGGCGCGCTGGCCGCCCCCTCGCTCGCCGCCCGCGCCGGTGACGTACGCAGCGTCCGCGCGGTGACCTGGCTCCTCGTACCGCTCACCGCGGCGCTGGCCGCAACCGGCTCGCCCTGGTGGCAGGCCGCCCTCTTCGGCGGGATCTGCCTGGTCATGCCCGTCGCCACCGTGGTCCTCCAGTCCCGGGCCATCGCCGCCGTCCCCGTGCGCCTCCAGGCCCGCGCCGGGGCGGTGCTGGCCACCGGGGCCGGCGCGGCGGCCGCCCTGGGGCCCGCGGCGGCGGGTCTCCTCGCCGGGTTCGGCGCGGCGGGCCCCGCGCTCGGCTGCGCCGGGGCGCTGCTGGCGCTGGCGGCGTACACCACCCGGAGCCGCGCCCGCACGCTCGCCGCCCCTCGCGGCGGACAGCGGAGGCCGGCCGGCGACGGGACCGGGGGCGCCCCGTGACGGCCGCCGCCGGGGCCGGGCCCGGCTCGACCGCGCCGCGGACGCCCGCTCCCCGCTACCGCGTCTTCCACGCGGCCCTGCCCGAGGTGTGCGCCGCGGACCCCGCCCGCATGGTGTTCACCGCCGACGCCGACGGCCGCTGCGAGGTCTTCACCTGGCACGCGGCCACCGCCTCCGCCCGCCGGGTCACCGACCGGCCGGGCGGCACCTTCCACTGCTCGATCGACGCCGACGCCCACGTGTGGTGGTTCGAGGAGGACGCCCACGGAAGCGGCCGGTGGCGGTTCCGGCCCTTCGACGGCGGACCGGCGCGCGACGGCCTGCGCGGGACGCCCGAGGGGCAGGCACGCGGGCTCGCGGTCAGCGCCGACGGAGCCGTCGCCCTGGCACTGGGCGATGGGGCCGGCACCACCGTGTACCGGGGCCCCCGCGGCGGCGCCGCCCGCCCGGTCGCCCGGCTGCCGTACCAGGCGTCCTTGACCGGCATCAGTTCCGACGGGGAGTTGCTGGCCGTCGGCGGCCAGGCCCGCTCCTCGCGGGCGGTCACCGTGCTCCGCGCCTCCGACGGGACCCGCATCGCCCGGCTCCCCTGCGGACAGGGCGCGTTGTGGTCCCTCGGCTTCACTCCCCGGCCCGGCTCCCAGGAGCTGCTGCTCGTACGGGAGGACGGCGGACGCTACCTGCTGGCCACCTGGCGGCCGGGCGGGGAACCCGTCACCCACGCCTGGGCCTCGTTCGACACCGAGATCACCGCCCGGTGGCGGCCCGACGGCCGCGGCGTCCTGATCCGGCAGGACCGGCACGGACGGAGCATCCTGCACCGCGCCGACCTGGGCACGCGCGGCCTCAGCGTCCTGCCCACCGCGCCCGGCACCCTCCTGGACGCCGCCGAACACGCGGGCGGCGACCTCCACACCCTCTGGACCAGCACCGCCGAACCCCCGCGCGCCCTCTCCAGCGCCGGCACCCCGCTGCCCGCCGCGCCCCGGCCGCCTGCCCCCCTGCCCGGGGTGTCGCGCGACCTGTGGACCCCGGGCCCCGACGGCGACCTGCACACCCTGGTCACCCTGCCCGAAGGGGCGCGCGGCCCGGTGCCCACGGTGTTCCTCGTGCACGGCGGGCCCGCCGACCACGACCGGGACGCCTACGACGGCACCGTGCACTCGCTGGTGGCCTCCGGTTTCGGCGTCGCCCGGGTCAACTACCGGGGCTCCACCGGGTACGGGCCCGCCTGGCGGGCCGCGATGACCGAGGGCGTCGGTCTCACCCAGGTCGCCGACCTGGCAGCCGCCCGCGCCGACCTCGTGGAACGCGGCTGGGCCGACCCCGGCTCCTGCGCCCTGTGGGGCACGTCGTGGGGCGGCTACCTCACGCTCCTGGCGCTCGGCGTGCGCCCCGGGCTCTGGCGGGCGGGAGTGGCCGTGAAACCCGTCGCCCACCTCGCCCTCGCCCACGCCGCCACCACCCCGGCGCTGCGCGCCCTGGACGAACGCCTCTTCGGCGGCACCCCGGAGGAACTCCCCGAGCTCTACGCGCGCAGTTCGCCGCACACCTACCTCCCGCACCTCGACGCCCCGCTGCTGATCGTCGCGGCGCGGCACGACGCCAAGTGCCCGCCCGGCCAGGTGCTGGCGTACACCGACGGCCTGACGCGGCAGCACAAGCCGCACGACGTCCTGTGGCTGGACACCGGCCACGACGGCTACGACGGCGCGGACCACGTGCGCGCCCTGCGCGCGGCCGTCGTCTTCCTGGACCGCACCCTGCGCGGCGGCCCGGCCCCCGGCCGCCGTCGCACCGCCCCCACAGCATCCCCCGCCACCCGGCGCGGGGAGTCCGGCCCAGCGGAGCACGCCGCCGTACCGGCCGGAGGCAGCACACCGCACCACCCCACGGAGAGGACGACCCACCATGCAGAAGGACATCATCCACAACGACCCGCTCGCGGGTGACGAGGAGAACCGCAAGCCGAGCGTCGGCATCACCGTCACGGTCCCCTTCCGCAACACCGAGGAAGGCCAGGACGAGGAGTAGGGGCAACCCCCTCCCGCTCTGAAGGGCCGGTCCGGGGCGTACGCGCCCCGGACCGGTTCCGCCCCCTCCCCCGCCACCCAAGGAGTGCCCCCGTGCGTGTCCTGCTGGTCAACATGCCCTGGTCGCCCATCGACCTTCCGTCGCTCGCCCTGGGGATACTCAAACGCAGCGTCGACGAGCGCGTGCCCGGCGCGTCGGCGGCCGTACTGCACGCCAACCTCGAATTCACCGACTGGATCACCGAGCGCACGGAGTTCACCGCCGACGACTACGAGTACTACGCGCTGTCCTCGTACTTCATGGGCTGCGGCGACTGGGTGTTCTCCTCGGCGCTCTACGACGATCCGGCGTGGCGGGAGAAGGAGTTCACCGAGACCATGCGGACCCGGCTGAACAGGGCCCGCATGAAGATGTCGCACGAACTGCACGCCGTGGTGCCGGAGTTCGTCGACGCGATCGCCCGGCGGATCGTCGCCGAGAGCCCGGACGTGGTGGGCTTCACCTCCACCTTCCAGCAGAACACCGCCGCGCTGGCCGCCGCCAAGCACGTCAAGCGCCTCGCGCCGCACATCAGGACGGTCATCGGCGGCGCCAACTGCGACGCCGAGCAGGGCGCCGCCCTGCACCGCAACTTCGACTTCGTGGACTTCGTCGTACGGGGCGAGGGCGAGGCGGCGTTCCCGCGGCTGCTCACCGCGCTCGGCGGGGACGACGACCTGAGCGGCGTCCCCGGGCTGTGCCGGCGCACCGACGACGGGCAGTCCGTCGCCAACCCCATGGCGACCAGTCCGCTGCCGCCCGCCACGATCCTGCCGCCCGACTACAGCGGCTACTTCGAGCGCCTCGCCGCCTCGGTCGCCCGCAACTGGGTCGAGCCGAAACTCGTCGTCGAAGGCGCGCGCGGCTGCTGGTGGGGCGAGAAGCACCACTGCACGTTCTGCGGCCTCAACGGCTCCTTCATGCAGTTCCGCAGCAAGAGCCCGGACGTCTTCTACGACGAGATCATGGACCTGGCGCGCAAGCACAAGGTCCTCGACATGTACGTCGTCGACAACATCCTCGACATGGGCTACCTCAACACCGTGCTGCCCCGCATCATCGAGAGCGGCTACGACCTGCGCCTGCACATCGAGATCAAGGCCAACATGCGCCGCAGCCAGCTGCGCACGCTCTCCGACGCGGGCCTGATCTACGTGCAGCCCGGCATCGAGAGCCTCAACAACCGCGTGCTGGACCTGATGGACAAGGGCGTCAGCGGCTGCCAGAACGTGCGGATGCTGCGCGACGGAGCCGAGACCGGGCTGTCCGTCTCGTGGAACTACCTGCACGGCTTCCCCGGCGAGAGCGCCGAGGACTACGACGGCGTCATCGGCCAGATCGCCGCCCTCGAACACCTCGATCCGCCCGTCGACCTCTCCGCCCGCATCGCCATCGAGCGCTTCAGCCCGTACTTCAACCGTCCGGAACTCGGTTTCGACGGCCTGCGCCCGGAGGCGCACTACCGCTTCACGTACGACCTTCCCGAGCAGGAGCTCTACGACCTGGCGTACGTCTTCGAGGCGCCCGAGCGCGGCATCTCCGAGCCCACGGTCTCCGCCCTCAACGACGCCCTCGCGCTGTGGAAGAAGCACCACGCGGACGCCCGCCTCACCCACACCGACCTCGGCGAGCGCATCGTCCTGGTCAGCAGGCGGCGCGCCTTCGACTGGCGTACGAAGGAGCTCACCGACCCGTTCGAGGTCGCCCTCTTCCGGCTGCTGGACCAGCCGCACACGCCCGCCGCCCTCCTCCGCAAGGCGACCGCGCGGGTCCGGGACCACGGGCGCACCGAGGCCGACGTCGAGGAGCTGCTCGCCGCGTGGGTCCGCCTCGGGCTGGTCTTCACCGACGCCGGGCAGTACGTCCACCTCGCCCCGGCGGCCGTCAACGAGGACCTGCTGCGCCTGGACTTCATGCGCCACCTGCACGCGGCCCCCGCACCGGATGCGGCCGGGGAAGCCGCCACGGACCGCACCCCGGTGCCGGCCTGACCAGGCCCGCAGCCCTCCCCGACCCGAGACGAAAGGCCGCCGCCATGGACACCGCCGCCCCCTGCGAACCGACCTCCCCGCTCACCGTCACCGCCTGGCGCGACTACGACGAGGCCGCCTGCGCGCTGCCCGGCATGCTGCTGGGCGAGGTCGAGCTGACCGGCCCCGCGGACGCGGAGGCCGACCGGCTCTGGGACAGCGGGGCCCGCCGGGTCCGGCTCGCCGAGCCCGTCGACCTCACCGCCACCGACGGTCCGGCGGCGGCCCGCCGCACCGTGCGGGCGCTCAGCCTGGTCCGTGACCTCACCGCCCGCGCCGTACTCGTCGAGTGGGACCTGCGCCTGGACCCGGCCCGCCCGGACGACACCCTCGTCCTCAGCCACCTCCAGCCGCCCCGGACGCTGCACGGCCACCCCGGGCCCGAAGCCGCGCTGGCGGCCTGGCGCGGCGGGCACTACCTGGGCAAGTGCCTGTGGCGCGACGGCCCCGGCTTCTTCCAGATCCGCGACCGCCGCTGGGGCAACCTCCAGCGCTTCACCGCCGACGAACCGCACTACCGCACCGCCGTGGACGCGCTCGCCCGGGGAGCCCACCCGGACGACGTCCCCCGGGACGCCCTGGACGACTTCACCGAGGAGCGGCTCGTGCTGCGCCTGGGCCCGCTGGCCTGGTGGGTGCCGTACCGGGTGAGCCGGTGGACGCAGGAGGCCATGGCGATCTGAGCGGTACCGCGCCCGTTCAGCACACGTGGCGGTCCCTGGACGGGGAGTAGAGGTGGCTGTCGTGGAACTGGGCCGCGCCCAGCGTGCGGCCCACCATGATCACGGCGGTGCGGAGCACCCCGGCCTCCTTGACCTGCGCCGCGATGTCCTCCAGCGTCCCCCGGAGCACGATCTCGTCCGGCCGGGACGCGTAGGCGACGACGGCGGCCGGGCAGTCGGTCCCGTAGTGCGGGACGAGTTCCGCGACCACCCGGTCCACGTACTGCGCGGCCAGGTGCAGGACGATCAGCGCCCCGCTGCGGCCCAGGGTCGCCAGGTCCTCGCCCTCGGGCATGGCGGTGGCCCGCTGCGCGATACGGGTGAGGATGACGGTCTGGCCGACGGTGGGGACCGTCAGCTCCCGCTTCAGGGCGGCCGCGGCCGCCGCGAAGGCGGGGACGCCCGGGATCACCTCGTAGGGGATTCCCGCCTCGTCCAGGCGGCGCATCTGCTCGTTCACCGCGCTGAAGACCGACGGGTCGCCCGAGTGGAGCCGGGCGACGTCCTGGCCGGCCCGGTGCGCGGCGAGGAGTTCGGCGGTGATCTGCTCGATGTCGAGCTGCGCGGTGTCCACCAGCCGGGCGTCCGGCGGGCACTGGGCGAGCAGCTCGCGCGGAACGAGGCTGCCCGCGTACAGGCAGACGCCGCAGGAGGCGAGCGTGCGGGCGCCGCGCACGGTGATCAGGTCGGCCGCGCCGGGGCCGGCGCCGATGAAGTACACGGTCATGAGGGGGCTCCAGAGAGGTTCGGGGAGGGCTTCGTGACGGACCACTGCGTGACCGGCATCGCCTGCCGCCACCCCGTGAACCCGCCCACCGGCACCGCGTGCGCCACCGCGAGCCGCACCAGGTCGCCGCCGTGGCGGCGGTGCCAGGAGGCGAGCAGCGCCTCGGACTCCAGGGTGACGGTGTTGGCGACCAGCCGGCCGCCGGCCGGGAGCGCGTCCCAGCAGGCGTCCAGCAGGCCGGGCGCGGTGAGCCCGCCGCCGATGAAGACGGCGTCGGGGGCGGGCAGACCGGTGAGGGCGTCGGGGGCCCGGCCGGTCACCACGCGCAGTCCCGGCACGCCGAGGCGGTCGGCGTTGCGGGCGATGCGTTCCGCGCGCACCGGGGCGCGCTCCACGGTGACCGCCCGGCAGGACGGGTGCGTACGCATCCACTCGACGGCGATGGAACCCGAGCCGCCGCCGACGTCCCAGAGCAGTTCGCCGGGGGCGGGGGCGAGCGTGGCGAGGGTGGCCGCGCGGACGTGGCGCTTGGTGAGCTGGCCGTCGTGCTCGTAGGCGTCGTCGGGGAGGCCCGGTACGGCGCCCAGCCGCAGGGCGCCGGGGGTGCGGGAGCAGTCGACCGCGATGACGTTGAGGGGGTCGCCCGGGGCGTGCGCCCAGGTGTCGGCGGTGCCGTCGGCGCAGTGCTCGTCCTCGCCGCCGAGCTGTTCCAGTACCCGCATCCGGCTCGGCCCGAAGCCCCGCTCGCGCAGGAGGTCCGCCACGGCCGCCGGGGTGTCCGGGCCGGCGCTGAGCACCAGGACGCGGCGTCCGTCGTGCAGGGCGGCCGCGAGGCGGGCGGCCGGGCGGCCGACGAGGGTGACGACCTCGGTGTCCTCCAGCGGCCAGCCGACGCGCGCGCAGGCGTACGACACGGAGGACGGGTGCGGCAGGACGTGCAGCGCTTCGGGGCCGAGGGTCTCGGTGAGGGCGCGCCCGATGCCGTAGAACATCGGGTCCCCGCTCGCGAGGACGGCGATCCGGCGGCCCGTGTGGGCGGCGATCAGCCCGGGGACGGCGGGGCGCAGCGGCGACGGCCAGGAGACGCGCTCGCCCGCGCAGGAGGGGGGCAGCAGGGCGAGCTGACGCGGTCCGCCGATGAGGACCTGGGCGTCCTGGAGCACGGAACGTGACCGCTCGGGGAGGCCCGGCCAGCCGTCCGCGCCGATGCCTATGACGGTCACCGCAGGTGGGGCGGGGGGTGCGGGTGCTGCGGTGGTCACGGACGGTACCTCGGTGCTCGGGGGACGACGCAGCCGAAACTCTACTGTCCGCATGTCGCGCCCTTCCGCGCAGGTGTACGAAACGGGGAGGGCGGGCGAGCGGGCGCGCGGGGCTGCTCCGCCGTCCGTGCGCGGCCGGGGCCGGCACGCGAAACGGCGCCCCTCCCGGTCTGCCGGAAGGAGCGCCGTGACGGCACCACGTCAGCGGTGGTTCAGCGCTGACGGCTCAGCACTGGGGACGGCTGCCGTGGTTGGCGCCGTTCTTGCGACGGGCCCTCTTCTTGCGGCGGCGCTTCGACGACATGGTGCCTCTCCTCACGTTCGACGGATCTGTGCCTCGTCGTCGAGTCTCCACCCGTCCGACCGGGTGTTCCACTCGTCGACATCGGCCCTGCTACCCGCCGCAACGAGAGTCACTCCCGTCGCGTTACGACTCGTCTCATGACGAACACGCGTGCGTGCACGCACCCCCTCCCATCCGGGACAATGTGTCGAGAACGTGCCGACCGCACTGCGACACACATGACACACATGGAGGTAACGGGCGGATGCCGCACCAACGAGCGGGACAGCAGACCCGGCCGGAAGATCTCGTCGACGTCTCCCGGCTGGTGACCGCGTACTACGCGCTCCACCCCGACCCCGCCGAGCCGCGCCAGCGGGTCGCCTTCGGCACCTCGGGCCATCGCGGTTCCTCGCTCAACACGGCGTTCAACGAGGACCACATCGCCGCGACCAGCCAGGCGATCTGCGAGTACCGCGCCCAGCAGGGCATCGACGGGCCGCTGTTCCTGGGCGCCGACACGCACGCCCTGTCGGAGCCCGCGAAGGTCACCGCGGTCGAGGTGTTCGCCGCCAACGGGGTACGGGTGCTGATCGACGCGGCGGACGGCTACACGCCCACACCCGCGGTGTCGCACGCCGTCCTGACGTACAACAAGGGCCGGACGAACGGTCTCGCGGACGGCGTGGTGGTCACCCCGTCGCACAACCCGCCCGCCGACGGCGGCTTCAAGTACAACCCGCCGAACGGCGGCCCGGCGGGCTCCGACGCCACCGGGTGGATCCAGGACCGGGCCAACGAGCTGATCGCGCACGGCCTCAAGGGCGTCCTCCGCGTGCCCTACACCCGCGCCCTCGCCGCCGACACCACCGGGCGGTACGACTTCCTGGGGACGTACGTCGCCGACCTGCCCTCCGTGCTCGACCTGGACGCGGTCCGCACGGCCGGGGTGCGCATCGGCGCGGACCCGCTGGGCGGCGCGGCGGTGGCGTACTGGGGCCGCATCGCCGAGCAGCACCGCATCGACCTCACGGTGGTCAATCCGCTGACCGACCCGACCTGGCGCTTCATGACGCTGGACTGGGACGGGAAGATCCGGATGGACTGCTCGTCGCCGTACGCGATGGCCTCGCTCATCGAGCAGCGCGAGAAGTTCCAGATCGCGACCGGCAACGACGCGGACGCCGACCGGCACGGCATCGTCACGCCCGACGGCGGGCTGATGAACCCCAACCACTACCTGGCCGCCGCGATCTCCTACCTGTTCGCGCACCGCGAACAGTGGGCGGCGTCCGCCGGGATCGGCAAGACGCTGGTGTCGTCGTCGATGATCGACCGGGTGGCCGGCGACCTGGGGCGCACGCTGGTGGAGGTGCCGGTGGGCTTCAAGTGGTTCGTGGACGGGCTGAGCGACGGATCGCTGGGCTTCGGCGGCGAGGAGTCGGCCGGTGCGTCGTTCCTGCGCCGGGACGGCTCGGTGTGGACGACCGACAAGGACGGCATCATCCTGGCGCTGCTCGCCTCGGAGATGCTGGCGGTCACCGGGCGTACGCCGTCGCAGAGCTACGCGGACCTCACCGCCCGCTTCGGCGAGCCCGCGTACGCCCGCATCGACGCGGCGGCCACCCCCGAGGAGAAGACGGTGCTCGGCAGGCTGTCGCCGGAGCAGGTCGGCGCGGACACCCTCGCGGGCGAGCCGGTGACGGCGGTGCTGACCGAGGCCCCCGGCAACGGCGCGGCGCTCGGCGGCATCAAGGTGACCACCGAGAACGCCTGGTTCGCGGCCCGCCCCTCGGGCACCGAGGACGTCTACAAGATCTACGCGGAGTCCTTCCACGGCGCGGACCACCTGGCCCGCGTCCAGGAGGAGGCCAAGGCGGTCGTGTCGGCGGCACTCGCCGGCTAGCGGCCGCCCGGGGGGGGCCGCGTCCCCTCCCGCGGGGTGTCGGAGACGGCGTCCGGCAGGGATGCTGGGCGGTGACGACCGACCGATCGCGAGAGGGGCTGCGCCCATGAGTTCCGTCCCCGAGGTCCAAGAGGTCCGGCAGGCTCCCCTCGTGGAGCTCACCCCGGAGGCCGCCGGTCTGGTGCGGCGGCTGCGGGAGGCCCACGGGCCGCTGATGTTCCACCAGTCCGGCGGCTGCTGCGACGGCAGCGCCCCCATGTGCTACCTGGACGGGGAGTTCCGCACCGGCGGCTCCGACGTCCTGCTCGCCTCCCTGGCCGTGGAGGGCGTCGAGGAGAGCGTTCCGTTCTGGATGTCGACGCGCCAGTACGAGGTGTGGCGGCACACCCGGCTGATCGTGGACGTGGTGGAGGGCAGGGGCAGCGGCTTCTCCCTGGAAGCCCCGGAGGGGGTGCGCTTCCTGATCAGGTCTCAGGTGATCTGACCGCCGTCGGCCGGTCCGGGCCCGGACCGGCCGGGGCGGCGCCCGCCGGCCTGCGGGTCGTACCGGCGCAGGAACTCCTCCAGGGCGTCCAGGTCGTCGGTGTTGACGTGGTCGACGCGGGCGTCCAGCAGGGCGTGCCACAGGGCGTCGCGCGCCGGGCCCGGTGCGTCGGGCGTGCCCCAGAAGCGCAGGCGCCGGCCCCGGCGGTGGGCGCCGCGCACGAGGGCGTGCAGGGCGTCCCGTTCGGCGCGCGGGAAGGGGCCGGTGCCCGTCCAGGTGAAGCTGTCCGCCCAGTCGGCGCTGACCAGCGGGATGAGCGAGGGCGGGACCGGGGACGCCAGGTCGGGCAGGCGGCCGTCGAGGAAGGCGTACCGGGTGCGCTGCGCCGCCATGGGGGCGCGGGCGGCCCGGTCGCCGGAGACGACGGCGCTGACCGCGCCGAGCCGCACGCGCCCGCCGCCGTACGTACTGAGCATGCGCCGGTACGGGTGCAGCCTGCGGTGGAGTTCGCGGTACGTCGCCGCTCCCTGCGTCTTGATGTCGACCAGCAGGTGCACCGGGCGGCGGTGTCCGGGGTGGACGCTGCCGTGGTGCGCGCGCACCCGTGCGGCGAGGGGGTCGAGGTAGAGCGCTTCGAGGGTGCGCGCGGGGTCGGCGTCCGCGAGGTCGTGGGCGACCAGGAGCCGGCCCTCCACCAGGTGGACGTCCGCCTCGAAGCTGGTGAAGCCGTGGTCGAGGGCGTCCAGGAGGGGGCGTTCGTGGAGGTAGTCGTTGTGGGCGTGGGCGCGCCGCAGCGGGCGCTTCGGGCGCGGGCGGTCCTGTGCCGCGTACGGGGAGCCCGCGGCGGACAGGGTGCTCGCCCAGCCGGCCGCGCCCACGAGTGCTCCGGCGAGGGTCGCGGCGGCGGTGCGCCGGGTGGTCAGGGACGCCATGGGGCGGGTGCCTCCGGGGTCGGCAAAGTGTGCGCGAGGACATCGGGCTGCGGCAGAGTATCCGCCCGGGGCGGCCCATGTGCCAGGCGGTGACCGCGAGTTCGCGCCACGGTCGCGGCCGTCGGGCATCGACGCGGGGCCGGGGCCGGAGGGGCGGGCCCGGTGGATCATCCGTGCGAACCGTCTGAAAGAGTGCTCGCATGGTCCTCACAGGTGAGCTGTCCACGCATGTCCCCGGCCCGCGCCGCAGGAATCTCCTGATCGCCGCCGTCGTCGCGGCGGCCGTCCTCGCGACGGCGACCTGGGTCCTCATCGCCCGGTTCAACGAACGGCCGCCGTGGGCCCAGAACGTCGGTTACGAGGCCGGGTACTACCGGGGCCAGCAGATCCGCAAGACGGACCGCACCGGCGACAAGGTGAAGGAGGCCGTCGCCGGGGGCTGCGCGAGCGCGGTGGCCGACGGCGGCAAGAAGGCCGACGACGCTCCCGAGGCGTGGGTACGGGGCTGCCTGGACGCCGTGCGGGGCAAGCCCAGCAACCCCAACGGGGCCTGAGCCGGTCAGCCCGGCACGACGACCGGGGCGGCGTCCCCCGTCGGCGTGGCGGCGCCGCCCGCGGCGGCGGCCCCGGCGGTGATCTCGTCCCAGCGCACCGTCCGGTCGCACCAGCGTTCCAGCAGCACCCGGTCGTGACCGACCGTCAGCAGGCCGGCGTGGTGGGCGCTGCGGTAGTCCTCGACGACGGCGACCAGGGCGGCGGTGGTCGAGGCGTCCAGCATGGCCGTCATCTCGTCGCACACCAGCCAGCGCGGTTTGAGCACCAACGCCCGTGCCAGACAGGCCCGTTGCAACTGGCCGTCGCTGACCTCGTGCGGGCGGCGGCCCAGCAGGTCGTCGCCGAGGCCGACGGTGTCACTCAACTCGGCCACCCGCGACGCCGCTTCGTCGCGCCGCCCGTTCGCGCGCAGCGGCTCGGCGATGAGGTCGCGCAGCCGCAGCCGGGGGTCGGCGGAGAGCCGGGGCTGCTGGAAGACGACGCCGATCGCGGTGCGCTGGGCGCGGGGCGCCCGGTGCCGCCAGCCCCGGACGCGGGTCCCGTCGAGGGTGACGGTGCCCGCGTCGGGGCGGTGCAGCAGCGCGGCGACGCGGGCGAGGGTGGACTTGCCGCAGCCGCTGGGGCCCAGGAGCCCGACGGACTCCCCCGGCCGCACGGTCAGGTCGGCGTCCCGCACGACGGGGCGGCCGCGTTCGTATCCGGCGGTGACGGCGGCGAGTTCAAGCACCGGTGTGCTCCTCGGGGAAGGGATGCGGGGCCCGGCCGGCGGCCCTCCGGTCCGGCGGGTAGTGGCAGGCGATGCCGTCGGCGAACACGGGCTGGGCGTCGCAGGCCTCGGCCGCGTGCGCGCAGCGGGCGGCGAAGGCGCAGCCGCGCGGCAGGTCGCCGAGCTCCGGCGGCATGCCGGGGATCGGGGTGAAGTCCCGCTCGGGGAGGGCGGCGAGGAGCCCGCGCGCGTACGGGTGCCGGGGGCCCGGGGCGCCGAAGAAGGCCCGGGCGTCGGCGAGTTCGACGATGCGGCCCGCGTACATGACGGCGATCCGGTCGGCGACGCGCTCGGCGGCCGCGAGGTCGTGGGTGATCATCAGCAGGGCGTGGCCGGCGTCGACGTGGCGGCGCAGTTCGTCCACGGTGCGGTGCACGAGGTCGCGGTCGAGACCGGTGGTGGGTTCGTCGGCCAGCAGCAGGGGCGCGTCGCCGACCAGGGCGAGGGCGGTCGCCGCGCGCTGGGCGAGGCCGCCGGACAGCTCGTGCGGGTAGCGGTCCAGGTGTCCGGCGGGGAAGGAGGCGCGTTCGGCGGCGGCGAGCACCGCCTTGTCCAGATCGGGTTTGCGCACCCCGGTGAGCTCGCGGAGGGTCTCGCCGAGCTGGTCGCCGACGGTGCGCACCGGGGTGAGGTGGGCGGCCGGGCTCTGCGGCACGAGTCCGACGCGCCTGCCCCGTACCGTGCGGGCGAGGGTCTTCTCGTCGGCGGCCAGCAGGTCGGTGTCGCCGAGGAGGGCCCGGCCGGCGGTCTGGGCGTTGCCGGGGAGCAGCCCGAGGAGGGCGGAGGCGAGCACGGACTTGCCGCAGCCGCTCTCGCCGACGAGGGCCAGGCACTCCCCCGCCGGGAGGTCGAAGGTGGCCGCGGTGACGGCGGCGATGTGGCGGCCGCCGCGCATCCGGAACCGTACGGACAGGTCCCGTACGGCGAGAACGGGCGCGGTGGCGGGCGCGGTGTCCGCGGGCCGCGCGGCGGCTTCCGCGGGCCGGGCGTCGGACGCCGCGGCGGGCCGCGTGCCCGGGGCGCCGGCTCCGGCGGGTCGGGTGGTCACAGCATCAGCTCCGATCGGCGGCGCGGGTTGATGCGCTCGCGCCAGGCGCCGGCGAGGCCCGCGATGGCGAGCGTCGGGACGATGAGGAAGAGGCCGGGGAAGAGCGTCGGCCACCAGTCCCCCGCGAGGAGCGAGCTGCGGGCGGTCTGGATGAGGTTGCCCAGGCTCGCCTGGTGGCTGGGCAGGCCCAGGCCCAGGAAGGACAGCGCCGATTCGTGCCACATGGCGTGCGGCACCATCAGGACGGCCGCGAGTGCCGCCTGCGGCATCACCCCGGGCAGCAGGTGCCGGACGATGACGCGCAGCCGGGAGGCGCCGCCGGAGACCGCCGCGTCGATGTACGGGCGCGAGCGCAGCGACAGCACCTCGGAGCGCACGATGCGTGCCGTCGACAGCCAGTGCGTGAGCGCGACCGACACGATGACCGGCCACACCCCGGGGCGGAACATGGCGACGATGAAGATGCCCAGCAGCAGGTGCGGCACGGAGGAGAAGGTGTCGACCAGGCGCATGACGATCCGGTCGACCCAGCCGCCGAAGGCGGCCGCCGCCGCGCCGACGGCGGTGCCGATGACGGTGGCGACGAGCGCGGCCACCAGGCCCACCAGCAGCGACACCCGCAGCCCGTAGACGCAGCGCAGCAGCAGGTCGCGGCCGACGTCGTCGGTGCCGAAGGGGTGCGCCGGGGACGGCGGCCGGAGCCGCAGCGTGAGGTCGACGGCCTGTTCGTCGAGGTTCACCAGTGGCGGCACCACCAGGACGGCGAGCGCCACCAGGGCGACGATCACCGCGGAGGTGCGCACGCGCAGGGTGCGGGTGGAGCGGCGGGTGCGCCCGTGGGCACGCCAGTGCGTGCCGTCGTCCGTGCGCGACGCCTTTGCGGCAGTGGCCGTGTCAGCCATCGAAGCCCACCCTCGGGTCGGCGATTCCGTACAGGAGATCGGACAGCAGGTTTCCCGCCAGCACGGCGGCCGTGGCGAGCACGGTCAGCGCGGCGAGCAGCGGGAAGTCGACGGAGGTGGCGGCCTGCACGGTGGCGGCGGCGATGCCGGGCCAGCTGAAGACCGTCTCCACGAGGAGTGCCCCGGTGATGAGCTCGGGGACGCGGGAGCCGACCAGGGTGAGCGCGGGCAGCATGCCGGAGCGCAGGGCGTGCCCGAAGAGCACGGTGCGCTCGCTGGTGCCGCGGGCGCGCGCGCCGCGGACGGGGTCCTCCTCCAGGGCGTCGGCGACGCCCTGGCGTACGTACAGGAAGAACCACGGCAGTTGGGTGATGCCGAGCACCAGCGCCGGCAGCACCAGGTGCGAGGCGACCTGGCCGAAGGTGACGGTGTCGCTCGCGGTGTCGGTGAGCCCGCCCGCGGGCAGCACTCCGAGCTTCAGGGCGAAGAACCACATGGCGAGCAGCCCGAGCCAGAAGGCGGGCGCGGCCTCCAGGGTGTACGCGGCGGAGCCGGCGCCGCGGTCGAGCCAGCCGCCGGGGCGGCGGGCGGCCAGTACGCCCAGCGTGGTGCCGAGCACGATGGCGACGGCGAACGCGGTGGCGGCCAGCAGGGTGGACCAGCCGAGGCGTTCGGTGATGACGTCGGCGACGGGCTGGCGCATCACGCCGGAGTCGCCGAGGTCGCCGGTGACGGCGGCGGTGAGCCAGTTCCACCAGCGGGCCACCAACGGCTGGTCGACGCCGAGGTTGGCGCGCAGCTGGTCGAGGTTGGCCTGCGAGGAGGTGAGGCCGGCGGTGCCCGCGTACGCCTTGACGGGGTCGAAGGGGGACGCCTCGGCGACCGCGAAGACGCCGAAGGTGACGACCAGGAGGACGGGGACGGCGAACAGGGCCCGCCGTCCCGCCATCCGCGCCATCGGTCCCCAGGGGAACCGGCGGCGTACCGCTGCGGCCGTGGTCACTTCTTCGGCTTCCAGTCCTCGACGTTCCACCAGGGGCCGGACGCCAGGCCGTGGTCGTGCGGCTCGATCTGGGTGGTGAGGGTGTCCCAGGTGTCGTTGACGACGTAGAGGTGGTCGATGTGGGTGAGGAAGGTGTAGCCCGGGTTCTTCACCAGCTCCTGCTGGACGGTGGTGTAGGCGGCCTTGCGGTCGGCTTCCTTGTTGGTGCGCCGGCCCGCTTCCAGGGCGGTGTCGACGGCCTTGTTGTCGTACCAGGCCATGTTGTTGAAGCCGTCGCCCGCGAGGGAGGACTTGAGCAGGGTGTACTGGTCGAAGTCGGGGTCGCCGGGCGAGCCGCCGCCCGCGAGGACGGCGTCCTGCTTCATCCGCGGCTCGATGACCTCCCAGGTGCCCGCCTGGGTCCTGATGTCGATGCCGGCCTTCTTGGCGTCGGAGGCGTAGGCGAGGGCGTGGTCCTGGCGGAGCTTGTCGCCGGAGAGGTACCAGAGCGGGAAGGTGGCGCGCACGCCGTCCTTGACGCGGACCCCGTCGGCGCCCGGCTTCCACCCGGCGTCGTCGAGGATCTTCTTGGCCTTCGCCAGGTCGTGGACGCGCTCGGTGCCCTTGGCGAACCAGGGGCTGTCGGTCGGCACGGGCCCGTAGGCGGGCTTTCCGGCGCCGCCGAGGATCTTGTCGACCATGACCTCGCGGTCGACGGCGACGTCGAGTGCCCGGCGCACGGCGGTGTCGCCGGCGACCTCGTTGTGGGTGGGCAGGGTGACGGTGCGGTAGTCGAAGGACTTCGCCGCGTACGTCTTCCTGCTCTTGTCGCCCTGGAAGGCCTTGGCGAGGTTGGGCGGCAGGATCGCGCCGTCCAGGTCGCCGGAGCGCAGCCGGGTCATGCGGACGTCGTCGTCCTTGATGATCGCCATCGTGAACTTCTTCACGGCGGGCGCGCCGCCCCAGTAGCCGGGGTTCGCCTTGAAGCTGAGCTTCTCGCCCTTGGACCAGCCGGTGAGGACGTACGGGCCGGTGCCGACGGGCTTGGTGGTGAACTCGCCCGTGTTCACGTCCTGCTTGCCCGCGATGTGCTCGGGGGCGATCGGCAGGACGGTGCGCTCGGCGAACGGCGCGTACGGGTACTTCAGGGTGAAGACGACCGTGTCGTCGCCCCGGGCCTTGACGCTCTCGACGGCGTCCAGCTCGGTCTTGGCGGCGTTGTTGGTCTTCTTGTCGAGAATGGTCTCGTACGTGAAGACGACGTCCTTGGCGCCGAAGGGCTTGCCGTCGCTGAACTTCACGCCCTGCCGCAGTCTGTACGTGTACGTGAGGCCGTCGGCGCTGACCTCGGGCAGTTCGGCGGCGAGCGCGGGCTTCAGCTTCATTCCGGCGTCGAAGGCGAGCAGCCCGTCGAAGATCTTGGAGTTGCCGTCCTTGCCGTAGCCCAGGAGCGGGCTCAGGGACTCCGGCTCGTACGCGATGCCGACGACCGCGGAGTCCTTGGCGCCGGTTCCGGCGCCGGCGGTGCCGCCCGGCGTGGAGCAGGCCGCCGCGGTGGTGGCCAGGGTCGCGGCCAGCGTTACGGCGGCCGCCGTCCGTATCCTTCGGGCCGTCATGGCGCCCCACACCCCTTTTGGTGATCAACTGTTCTTGCAAACAGCGTGCAATTAAACAGTACGTAAGGGTGCCGTGCTGTCCCACCCCCTCGCGGGGCGGGACGGCACGCGGGACGGCGAGTCCGCAGCTCAGCGGGTCAGTCCGGGACCGGAAGCCCGACGAGCCGCCCCACCGCCTCCCGGTGGGCCCCGGAGCTGCCGAGGGCGAGGGAGTCGGCCTTGGCCCGCTTCAGGTAGAGATGCGCCGGATGCTCCCAGGTCATTCCGGTTCCGCCGTGGAGCTGGACGCACTCCTCGGCCGCGTGCACGGCGACCCTGCCGCAGTAGGCCTGCGCGAGGGCCGCCGCGAGCGGTGACTCCGCGCTGCCGGCGGCGAGGGCGTCGGCGGCGTTGCGGGCGGCGGCGCGGGCGGACACGACCTCCAGCCAGAGCTGCGCCATGCGGTGCTTGAGGGCCTGGAAGGAGCCGATGGGACGGTTGAACTGGTGGCGCTCCTTGGTGTGGCGGACGGTCTCCGCCAGGCACCACTCCGCGAGGCCGAGCTGTTCGGAGGCGAGGAGTCCGGCGCCGGCGAGCAGCCCCCCGCGGACGGCCGCCCGGGCGGTGCCGCCGTCCGCGAGCAGGGTGCCCGCCGCACCGGCGAGGGTGACCTCGGCGAGCGGGCGGGTCAGGTCCAGGGGGATCTGCGGCGTGACGGACACGCCCTCCCCGGTCCGCTCCACGGCGTACAGCCCGGCGGCCGTCGGGACCAGCAGCACGTCGGCGGTGGCCGCGTCCGCGACGCCCGCGAGGACCCCGTCGGGGCCGGGCCGCAAGGTGACGTCGTCGGGCCCCACGGCGAACGGGGCCACCAGGGCGGCCGTGCGCCGCCCGGACGCCAGCGCGCCGAGCAGTCCGGCCACGTCCGGCCTGCCGGCGTCGCACCCCAGCAGCACCTCCGTCGCCACCACCGCGCTGGTCAGGTACGGCGCGGGAGCCATCGCCCGCCCCAGCTCCTCCAGGACGACGGCGGCCTCCCGGTGCGAGGCGCCCTGCCCGCCCAGTTCCTCCGGCACGAGCAGCCCGGCGACGCCCATGTCGGCGGCGAGGGCCTTCCAGAGCTCCGGGTCGTACGGGTCGCCCTCCTCGGCGCGGACGGCGACGCGGGCGGGGTCGCCCCGGTCCGCGAGCAGACCGCGCACGGCGGCCCGCAGGTCCTCCTCGGTCTCGGAGTACAGCAGGTCGGGCGTGCGCGGCTCGGGCGTTTCGGCGGTGGGGCTCATCGGGCCAGGTCCTTCCAGGCGACGTCCTTGTCGGTGCGCGGTTCGGCGGGCAGCCCGAGGACGCGCTCGGCGACGATGTTCAGCAGCACCTCGGAGGTGCCGCCCTCGATGGAGTTGCCCTTGGAGCGCAGGTAGCGGTATCCGGCGTCGCGGCCGGTGAAGTCGACGAGTTCGGGGCGGCGCATCGTCCAGTCGTCGTACAACAGCCCCTCCGCGCCCCGCAGTTCGACCTCCAGGCCGCTGATCTCCTGGTTGAGGCGGGCGAAGGCGAGCTTCATGCCGGAGCCCTCGGGTCCCGGCCGGCCGGCGGCGAGCTGCTGGCGCAGCCGCTCGCCGGCGAGCCGGGCGACCTCGGCCTCCACGTACAGGTCCAGGAGCCGTTGGTGCAGGGCGTGGGTGCGCAGTTCGGGGCGCTCGCGCCAGGTCTTCGCGACGGGGCCGATCATGCCGCCCTCGCGGGGGAGGCGGGCGCCGCCGATGGAGACGCGCTCGTTCATCAGGGTGGTCCTGGCGACCGTCCAGCCCTCCCCGGCCTCGCCGACGCGCAGGGAGTCGGGGATGCGGACGTCGCTGAGGAAGACCTCGTTGAACTCGGCCTCTCCGGTGATCTGGCGCAGCGGCCGCACCTCGACGCCGGGGTCGGTCATGTCGCACACGAAGTACGTCATGCCGCGGTGCTTCGGCTGCTCGGGGTCGGTGCGGGCGACGAGGATCGCCCACCGGGCGAGGTGGGCGCTGGAGGTCCACACCTTCTGCCCGTTGACGATCCAGGTGTCGCCCTCGCGCACGGCGCGGGTGCCGAGCGCGGCGAGGTCGGACCCGGCTCCGGGCTCGCTGAAGAGCTGGCACCACACCTCCTCGCCGACCCACAACGGCCGCAGCAGGCGCTGCTTCTGCTCCTCGGTGCCGTGGGCGAGAATCGTGGGCGCGGCCATGCCCAGGCCGATGCCGATGCGGCGCGGGTCGTTGTCGGGGGCCCCGGCGGCGGCCAACTCGGCGTCCACGACGGCCTGGAGGCCGCGCGGCGCACCGAGCCCGCCGAGGCCGACGGGGTAGTGCACCCAGGCGAGCCCGGCGTCGAAGCGGGCCTTGAGGAAGTCGGTGCGACTGGTGGTGGCGGGCGGGTGGGCGGCGAGCAGTTCCCTGGTACGCGCGCGGAGTCCGGCGGCGTCGGCCGCGGGCTCGGGTACGGCGTCGGCCACCGCTTCGGGCGCGGCGTCGGTCACCGGCCGCGATGCCGGGTCGGTCACCGGCCCGGACACGGGTTCCGTCATCGGGACGCTCCTTCCGGTACGACGGCCACGCGGCCGGTGCTGCGCCCGTCTGCGACGCGCTGGACCGCGTCGGCGGCGTCCTTGAGCGGCACGCGCTCGCTGATCAGCGGCCTGACGGCGCCCTCGGCGGCGAGCCGGGTCAGCTCGGCGTGGCAGGCGGCGACGGCCGCCGGGTCCTTGGCGTTGTAGAGCCCCCAGTGCAGGCCCAGAATGCTGTAGTTCTTCACCAGCGCGTGGTTGAGGGCGGGCGCGGGGATCGTGCCGCTGGCGAAGCCGACGACGACGATCCGGCCCTCGAAGGCGACGCACTTGGCGGACCGGGTGAACGCCTCGCCGCCGACCGGGTCGTAGACGACGTCCGCGCCGCGCCCGCCGGTGGCCTCCTTCACCGCGCCGACGACGTCGCCGCCGTGCCGGTCGACGACCAGGTCGCAGCCCAACTCCCGCGCCACCGCGGCCTTCTCGGGCCCGCCGACGACCCCGATCACCCGCGCACCCGCGGCCTTGCCGAGCTGGACGGCGGCGCTGCCGACCCCGCCGGCCGCCGCGTGCACCAGCAAGGTCTCCCCCGCCCGCAGGCGCGCGCGCCGGTGCAGGCCGAACCAGCCGGTCTGGTACCCGATGTGCAGGGCGGCCGCCTCGGCGTCGTCCAGCACGTCGGGCGCCGCCAGCAGCGCTGCCGCGTCCGCGACGGCGTACTCGGCGAAACCGCCGTACGGCAGCGCCGGGTTGGCGATGACGCGCCGCCCGTCCTCGGTCTCGCCGCAGATCTCGACGCCGGGGGTGAACGGCAGCGGCGGACGGACCTGGTACTCGCCCCGGCAGAGCAGCGCGTCGGGGAAGTTGATGTTCGCGGCGCGCACCCTGAGCAGTACCTGCCCGTCGCCCGGAACCGGCCGGTCCACCTCCTCCAGGCGCATCGCCGTCCCCGGCTCGCCGTTCTCGTGCACTCGCCATGCCTGCATCAGGGGGCCTCCACGCGCTGTCGTCGCCGCTACCGTGCACGCGCATACTAAGCGGTCGCTTGGACAGCGGGAAGGGTTCGCCCGTACGAAGAGGCGCAGTCCCCCCGTTTCCTCCGCCGCGCGCTCGCCCGGGATACGACGACGCGCGGCGGCCCCGGTCCGGCACCGGGGCCGCCGCGCGGGCACGGAACGGCCGACAGGGGTCAGCCTGCGGCGAACCTCTCCCGGAGGGCGGCCAGGCCCGTGCCGTACGTGCCGTCGCCGAAGACCGCCTCGACCTGCGGGACGACCTCGTCGGCCCCGGCGTACTCGGCGCTCCAGTCGATCTCGGCGCCGTCCGCGTGCGGACGCACCGCGAGGGTGGCGACGTAGTCGGTGACCGGCAGCATCGGGTCGATCACCGTGTAGGTGTACGCGGCCGCCTCCTTGCCGAGCAGGCGTTCGCGGGCGACGACCCTGCCGTCGATCGTGAACACCCGTACCGCTCCGGGCGTCTCGGGGTCGGCGTCCTCCTCGACGGTGGACGGCGGGACGTGGGGGTGCCAGGCGCCGAGGCCGCCGAAGCCGCCGATGAGCTCCCAGACCTCGGCGGGCGTGGCGGGCACGACGGCCGTGCGACGCAGTGTGTGCGTGGTCATGCGCGGTGCTCCCTCTTCCTGTGGGGTGTCGCTCGTCACCAGGTGCGGTCGCCGCGCAGGACGGCGTCGGCGCCGCCGTCGACGAAGACGACCTGGCCGGTGACGTGGGTGTTCTCCGCGGAGGTCAGCCACTCCAGGAGGGGTGCGACCTGCTCGGGGGCGGCGTGGCCGTTCAGCGGCATGGGGACGGCGCCGTCGACGACGGCGCGCGTCTGCGGGTCGTCGATCATCGGCCGGGTCATCGGCGTGACGACGGTGCCGGGCGCGACGGCGTTGAGGGCGATGCCGGCGGCGGCCCAGTCCTCGGTGGCGGCGGTGCGGCGCACCCAGCGGGCGACGGACTGCTTGGAGGAGCCATAGATCACGCGGCCCTCGCCGCGGTCCACCGCGGCCTGCGCGGCGGTGACCGCGGCGTCCTCGTCGCCGGAGAGCGCGGCCGCCACGAGGGCCTCGTCGGCGGGGTGGATAGAGGCGACCGAGGAGACGACGACGGCGCGCGGGGCGGCGGACGCGGCGAGCAACGGACGCACGCCCTCCAGGGTGGCGACGGCGCCGAAGTGGTTGACCCTGATGGTCAGCGGGTCGAAGGCGGCGGTGCCCGCGCAGGCCACGACCGCGTCCAGTCGGCCGCCGGACAGCTCCGTGGCACGTGCCACCAGGGCGGTACGGCCTTCGGCGGTGGCGAGGTCGGCCGTGATGTCCGCGCCTTCGAGGTCGGCGCCGATCACGGTGTGCCCCCGGTCGCGCAGCCGGGCGGCGGCGGCCCGGCCGATGCCGGAGGCGGCGCCGGTGACGAGGTAGGTACGGGCCATGGAGGACTCCCTGGTCTCGCGGGCCGGGCAGGGGCCGCCGTACGGGGCCCGTGCGGGCTCGGCGGCGAGGATCGCCGAGAGCGCCACCTTATGCCCGCATGACACAACGTGCCAAGGTGCCGTGAGGTGCCATACCGGTCTCGACCCGGGGCCGGGGCGTCGCCCGGTGCGCGCCCGCCACCGGTGCCGTCGGCCGCGGGAGGACGCACCGACACCGTTGACGGCGGGAGGGGGCGGGGCGAGCTCTCCTCGCGACGGGCCCCGCCGCGCCCCCTCCGCCGAACGGTGCGCGGCAGGGCCCCGGGAGGGTGCCGGCTCAGCGGTGGAAGACCTCGAAGGCCACCGCCGGGATTCCGCCGAAGCGCTGGGCGTTGGCCTCCACGTTCGCGGTGAGGAAGCCGCGGCAGTACTGCTCGGGGTCCTCGTCGGTCAACGCCTCGATGTACGCCCGGTGTTCGAGCAGCGAGAGCACCGAGCGCTCCAGGCCCGGCCGGGCGTCCACGGCGTGCGTGGGCGACGTGGTGCCGGAGACGGCGACCCAGCGCACCCCGTCCCAGGGCGCGAGGCCCTGCTCGGCGAGCTCGGGGAAGATCCACCGGTTGCCGGCGTCCCCGGCGGCGTCCAGCGTCGCGCGGCCGACGGCGAGGTGGTCGGGGGTGTTCCAGACGCTGGTGCCCCAGGTGTCCCGGTGGTTGAGGGTGATGACCAGTTCGGGCCGGTGCCTGCGGATGGCGGCGGCGATGTCGCGGCGCAGCGCGGGCCCGTACTCGATCACCCCGTCACGGTGGTCGAGGAACTCGACCTCGGCGACGCCGACGACGGCGGCGCTCGCCCGCTGCTCCTGCTCGCGCAGCGGGCCGCACTTGGCGGGTTCCAGGGTGTCGATGCCGGCCTCGCCGCGGCTGGCGAGGACGTAGGTGACCTCGCGTCCGGCGTCGGTCCATCCGGCGACGGCCGCCGCGCACCCGTACTCCAGGTCGTCGGGGTGCGCCACGACGGCGAGGGCCCGCTGCCAGTCCTCCGGCATGGGCTGGAGCTGATCGAACGGCATTGCTGTAGTCATACGCGCAGGATAAGTCGGGGCACCGGCATCAACCCCGGGCGCGCGGGAACCAGTTCGGGTCCCTGACGCACCCGGGGCGGGCGTCCGGCTCAGGTCTCGTCGCGCGCCAGCGCCAGCAGCCGGTCCAGCACCCGCGGTCCCCCCGCCCGTACCCCGTCGTGCTCGAACTCGTCGGTCACCCAGGTGCGCAGGCCCCGGATCGCGCGGGCGGTCTCCAGGGAGTGCGCGGTGTCCACGTACATGTCGTCGTGGTAGACGGCGGCGGCGACCGGCACCTCGTTGGCGGCGAGCCGCGCCGGGTCGTACAGCGGCGCCCAGTCGGTGCGGGCGGCGAGGAGTTCGGCGGTCTCGCGCAGGGGGCGCAGCGCCGGGTCCGCCTCGAAGTGCCAGGGGTGGATGGTCTCGCCGGTCAGCGGCAGCGGCCCGTCCCCGGCGAGCGCCGCGGCGGCGTCGAAGCGGGGGAACTCCGCGCGCACCCGTTCGGCGGCCCAGGCGGTGGGCTCCTGGCCCTGCCCGTAGATCGACTCGTGCAGCAGGGCGTACAGGGGATGCCCGGCGAAGGAGAGGGCGGCCTGCACGTTCTCCAGGAAGGCGTCCGAGAGGGCGGGCCCTCCGGGGGTCGGCACGAAGGCGCCCTCCAGCAGGTGGTGCAGTTGGTGGCTTCCGTCGCCGACGCCCAGGCCGAGGCCCAGCGACTGGAACGCCTCGGGGGTCAGCGTGTAGCCGCTCGGGGTGACGGTCGGGTGGGCGGCCAGGTGGGCGGCGATGTCGCGGGCCCGTTGGACGTCCTGCGGATAGCGCGCGTAGTGGGCGGCGACCTTGCGCTCGATGCGCGGATAGGCCGCCCGGTACACGTCGTCGGCGTGCGCGTGGAGCGAGGGGAGGCCGCCGGTGATCAGGACGGTGGCCAGGCCCTCGGGGGCCGCGGAGAGGTAGTGGGTGGCGCAGAAGCCGCCGAAGCTCTGGCCGAGGACCGTCCAGGGGGCGCCGCCGGTCAGCCGGGGCCGGACGGTCTCGCAGTCCCGGACGATCGAGTCGGCCCGGAAGTGCGCCAGGTGGTCCGCCTGCTCGCGGGGGCCGCCGCGCAGTGGCAGGGTCTGCCGGTTGACCGGGCTGGAGAGGCCGGTGCCGCGCTGGTCGAGCAGGAGCACCCGGAACTCGCGCAGCGCGCGGCCCAGCCAGGCCTGCTGCCCGACGAAGCGGCGGGCGCCGAATCCGGGGCCGCCCTCCAGGTAGACCAGCCAGGGCAGGTCGCTGTCCTCGCGTCCGGCGGCCACGACTTCGCGCGCGTACAGCTCGATCTGCTCGCCGGAGGGGTCGGCGTGGTCGAGGGGAACGGTGAAGCGGTGGTCGGTCTGGACGGTTCCGGGCTGGCGATAACGGGTCACTCTTGCTCCTGCTCAGTCCTGTGGCGGTGGTCTGCGGTCAGTTCAGCACACCGCCGCGGAGCGTCCGGACCCGCCCCGAAGCACCCCGGGTCGCCCGGGGCGCCCGGGGCCCCGGAGCGCCCACCCGGTCGGTCCCGGCCCGTGTGCGGGGCGGCCCGCGCGCGCCTAGCGTGCGTACATGATCCGGTTCGAGCAGGTCAGCAAGGTGTACCCGGACGGCACCAGCGCCGTCGACGGACTGGACTTCGAGGTGGCCGAGGGCGAACTGGTCACCCTGGTCGGTCCGTCCGGCTGCGGCAAGACCACCACCATGATGATGGTCAACCGGCTCATCGAACCGACCGCGGGCCGCGTCCTGGTGAACGGCGAGGACATCGCGGGCGTCGACCCGGTGGAGCTGCGCCGCCGGATCGGCTACGTCATCCAGCAGGTCGGCCTCTTCCCGCACCGCACGGTCCTCGACAACACCGCCACCGTGCCGTTCCTGACCGGCTGGAAGAAGGACCGGGCGCGTGCCCGGGCCGCGGAGCTGCTCGACCTCGTCGGCCTCGATCCGTCCGTGTACGGCCCCCGTTATCCCGAGCAGCTCTCCGGCGGCCAGCGCCAGCGCGTGGGCGTCGCCCGGGCGCTGGCCGCGGACCCGCCCGTGCTGCTCATGGACGAGCCCTTCGGCGCGGTCGACCCGGTGGTGCGCGAGCGGCTCCAGGACGAGTTCCTCGGCCTCCAGGCGACCGTGCGCAAGACCGTGCTGCTGGTGACGCACGACATCGAGGAGGCGGTCCGGATGGGCGACCGGATCGCGGTGTACGGGCAGGGGCACATCGAACAGTTCGACACTCCGGCGTCGGTGCTCGGCGCACCGGCCACCCCCTATGTGGCGCAGTTCGTGGGCGCCGACCGCGGCCTCAAGCGGCTGTCGGTGACCTCCGTCCAGCAGGAGGACCTGGAGGAGCCGCCGCGCGCCCGGCTCGACGAGCCGGTGGGGCCGGCCGCCGCCCGGCTGCGCGCGGAGGGCGCGCGCTGGGCGGTGGTGCTCAACGAGCGCGGCGAGCTGCACGGCTGGGTGTCGACCGACGACCTGGCCCGGGTGGGCTCCGACGACCTGGTGGTGGGGAACCTGGCCCGGCGGATGAACGCGTGGGTGCCGATGGGGGCCCCGCTGAAGCACGCGTTCAGCGAGATGCTCCAGTGGGACGCGGGCTGGGTGGCGGTCCTGGACGGGGCGCGCCTGGTGGGCGTGCTGACTCCGGGGAAGCTGCACGAGGCGCTGCGTCGCTCGGTGGAGGCGGACGCGCTGGGCGTCGCACCGCACGAGGTGGCGTTCGACTCGGTCGCGGACGCGTAACCGCACGCCGGGGCCCAGGGGCACAACGGCGCGCCGGGGGCTCGTTCGCGCAGGTGTGCGCGCCGTCCGTCGGTGCGGTGACAACCTCCGGGTCCGGTGTGAGGGGCGGTGTTCACGGATAGGGGTGCGGACGGCCCTGTCCTCCACCACACCATGCCGGGCGGAATGCGACCTCATGAACCACAAGCACCGCGGTACCCGCGTCTCCCCCGCCCCGCGCCCGGGCCCGCGGCGGGCACTGGCGCGCAGGGCCGGCCGGCTCGTCGAAGCACCCTGGTTCTCGGTCGTCGTGATGGCCGTCATCCTCGCCAACGCCGTACTGCTGGGCGTGGAGACGTACGCGGGTCTCGCGCAGCGCCACCACGCCGCGCTGACCCTGCTGGAGAATTGTTTCCTCACGGTGTTCACGGTGGAGGTGGTGCTGCGGCTCGCCGCGCACGCCGACCGTCCCGGCGACTTCCTCCGCAATCCGTGGAACGTCTTCGACGCCGCCGTGGTGCTGTTCGCGTTCCTGCCCGTCACCAGCGACAACACCACGCTGCTGCGGCTGCTGCGGCTCTTCCGGGTGCTGCGCACGGCGCGTTTCCTGCCGCAGCTGCGGGTGATCGTCACGGCCCTGGGCAAGTGCCTGCCGGGCACCCTGAGTTTCGTGCTGGTGGGCACGCTGCTGCTGTACGTGTACGCGATGGTGGGCTGGCTGTTCTTCGCCGCCTCCGACCCCGAGCACTACGGCTCGCTCGGCCGGGCGGTCGTCACGCTGTTCATCCTGATGTCGCTGGACGGCCTGGGCGACGCCGTGCACGCCGGGCTGCTCATCTCCCCCTGGTCGCTGGTCTATTACGGCTCGTACGTGCTCCTCAGCTCCTTCCTGCTGGTGAACCTGCTGATCGGGGTGGTGATCAACTCCCTCGAGCAGGCCCGCGAGGTGGACCTCGGCACGAAGTCCGACCTGCCGCCCGCGATTCCCGGCCCCGCCCACCGGCGGCACACCGGCGATCCCGGCCAGGAACCGGACCCGCTGGACTCCTTCGGGGTGCGCGACCGGATCCTGGCCGCCCGGCTGGCCCTGGACGACGCCGAACGGCTGCTTCAGATCAGCCGCTTGGACTCCAGGTAGGCCCGCGCCACGTCCTGCGGCAGCCGCCGCCAACTGTCGACCTGCCGGTTGAGGGAGGCCAGGTCGGCGGTGGTCAGTACGGTGTTGAGCTTGCCGAGCGCCTTGGTGACGCCCGCGGAGCCCGCTTGGGCCCTGTTCACCACGGGCACGATGTGATCCGCGTTCTGGAGGTGCTTGTCGTCCTCCAGCAGGACCAGGCCGAACGCGTCCAGGGTGGCGTCGGTGGTCGTGGTCAGCACCATCTGGTCCTGCCCGCTCTGCACGGCCTGCTTGGCGGGGGTGGTGCCGACGCCCTTGGGGTCCACGGCGGTGATGTCGATGCCGTACGTCTTGCGCAGCCCGGGCTCGCAGTACGGGCGCTGCACGCACTCGTCGCCCGCCGCCAGCCGCACCGGGAGCCCCGACCTGCCGAGGTCGGAGAGCGTCGTGAGGCGGTGTTCCCTCGCGTACGACGCGGAGACCGCGAAGGCGTTCTGGTCGACGGCCCGGCCCGGGTCGAGCACGGTCAGTCCGCGCGGCTCCGCGAGCGCGCGCAGGGCCCGCAGGGTGGCCGCCGGGTCGGGCGAGCCGACGGGGGCGGCGTCGGCGCCGTTCTCCTTGGCGTTGAGCCAGTCGGCGAAGGTGGCCGCGTACTCCGGGACGACGTCGATCTGGCCGCTCTCCAGGGCGGGCTCGTACAGCTCCCGGTTGGTGACGGACAGGAGGGAGGTGCGGTATCCGGCCCGCTCCAGGAGCAGGGCGTACATCTGGGCCAGCAGGTCGCTCTCGGTGAACCCGGCCGAGCCGACGACGATGTCCCGGCTGTCGCCGGGGGCCGCGGTGATCTCGCCCCGGTTCTCCAGCGAGGGCCCGGTCGCGCAGGCGGTGGCCGTGGTCACGAGGAGCAGCAGAGCGGCCCCGTGCCGTCGTCGCCCCGTCATCCGGCCCTCCCCCGCGCCCAGGGGGGCGCCAGGCGCTGCGCCCCTTCGAAGAGCCCTTCGACCAGCAGGGCGAAGACCGCCACCAGCACCGCCCCGGCCAGCACTTGCGGTGTGCTGGCGAGGTTGAAGCCGGCGGTGATGATGCGCCCCAGTCCGCCGCCGCCGGCGAGCGCGGCGAGGGTGGCCGTCGCCACGAGCTGCACGGCGGCGATCCGCACACCCGTGAGGATCAGGGGCAGGGCGAGCGGAAGTTCCACGTGGAACATCAGCTGGCGGCCCGTCATGCCCATCCCCCGCGCGGCCCGCACGGTGTCGCGGTCGACGCCCCGCATCCCGACGTAGGCGTTGGTGAGCAGCGGCGGCACCGCGAACAGCACCAGGGCGATGATCGTCGGCCACTCCCCCGCGGCGCCCAGCGGGGTGAGCAGCAGGAGGACCAGCACGGCGAAGGTGGGGACGGCCCGGCCGACGTTGGAGATGTTGACGGCGAGCGTCCCGCCCCTGCCGAGGTGGCCCAGCACCAGGGCGACCGGCAGGGCGATCAGGCAGCTGAGCAGCAGGCACACGACGGTGAGGAAGAGGTGCTCGCCGAGCCGGCTCCAGATGCCTCCGTCGCCGTTCCAGTGCGCGGCGCTGGTGAGCCAGGTCCAGGCGGCGGTGAGGGTGTTCATGCGCGCGTCCAGGGGGTGAGCAGGCGCTGTGCGCCCAGCAGGAGCAGGTCGGCGGCGACGGCGATGAGCACGCAGAGCACGGAGGCGGTGAGGACCTGTGCCTTGAAGTAGGTGTTCATCCCGGAGTAGATGAGGTTGCCGAGTCCGCCGTGGCCGACGATCGCGCCGACGGTGACGAGGGAGACCGCGGAGACGGTGGCGATGCGCAGGCCCGCCATGGCGGCGGGGAGCGCCAGGGGCAGCTCGACGGCGAGCAGGAGACGGACCGGCCCGTAGCCCATGCCGCGCGCGGCCTGCCGGGTCTCCTCGGGCACGGAGCGCAGACCGGCGAGCAGGTTCCGGACGAGGAGGGTCAGCGAGTACAGGACGAGCCCGGCGACCACCAGGGAAGCGGAGAGCCCGTACACGGGCAGCAGCAGCGAGAACATCGCCAGCGAGGGGATGGTGTAGAGCACCGTCGTCACCCCGAGGACCGGTGCGGACGCCCATCGCCAGCGGCGGGCGGCGATCGCCAGGGGAAGCGCGACCAGGAGGCCGAGCAGCACGGACACGGCGGTCAGCTGGAGGTGCTGGAGCACCGCGTCGGCGAGGATGTGGCGGCGGCTGGAGAGGTAGGCGCCGCAGATCCAGTCGTTGCGGGCGAGGCAGTCGTCCGGGGGCGCCGTCATGGGTCCATTGCAGCCCGGGGGCCCGGCGGCCGCCCGTCCGCGTGGACCGTACGGGTGCCGCCGCAGCATGGTGGAATGTTCAACCACCTGGGTGTGTTGGAGGGGGTGAACAGCCGTCCGGCTGCACCCCAGGCGATCCGGCCGCACCAGGCCGGAGTCGCCCGACGGAAGAAGGGCGCACGTGAACGTGCAGGTGAACCTCAACGACGCGTACTACCAGCGGGGCACCGAGGCCGAGCGCTGGGACCGCGCGCAGCTCTTCTTCGACGCCAAGGAGTACGACAAGGCGGCGCGCGTGCTGCGGCCGCTGGTCGACGAGGCGCCGGAGCTGACCTCGCCGCGGCTGCTGCTGGCCCGGGCGTACTACCACTCCGCCCAGCTCGCCAGGGCCGAGGCGGAGCTGCGCGCGGTGCTGGACGGCTGCCCGGTGGAGCAGTACGCGCAGCTCATGCTGGGGCGCACCCTGGAGCGCCAGGGCCGCCACGAGGAGGCCGCGCCGTACCTGCGGACGGCGGCCGCCCTGTCCGGCGACTTCGACGCGCTGGAGAGGGCCTGAGTGAGGTGCTGCGCGCGGTCGTTCCGTGACGGCGCGCAGCACCGCTCCGCATCACTCCTTGCGGGACATCACTTCTTGACCGAGCGCAGCACCACGAACTTCGGGTCGCTCGCGACCACGTCGCAGTTGCCGAAGAGGCGGCGCAGCCGCAGGTGGTAGCCGAGGTGCCGGTTGCCGACCACCCACAGTTCCCCGCCGGGGCGCAGCACCTCGCGCGCCCCGGCGAACATGCGCCGGGCCGTGGCGTCGGTGGTCGCCTGGTGGGAGTGGAACGGCGGGTTGTTGAGGACCAGGTCGACCGACGCGGCGGGGAGGCCGGCCGTTCCGTCGCCGACGGTGAACTCGGCCCTGCCGCCCGCCGGCACGTTCGCCCGGTACGTCGCCTCGGCCGAGGCCACCGCCTGGTACGACTCGTCCACGAACAGGACCTCGGCGCCGGGGCGGGCCAGCGCGGCGGCGGTGCCGACGACGCCGTTGCCGCAGCCGAGGTCGAGGACGCGGGCCGGGCCGGCGCCCCCGGGCAGGTGCTGGAGGAAGAACCGGGTGCCGATGTCGAGGCGCTCCGCGCAGAAGATGCCCGCGTGGTTGGTGACGGTGATCCCGGAGCCCGCTCCCGCGTCGCCGTCCAGGGTGTACGTCAGCGGCCAGGGGTCCGTGGTGCGCTCGGGCGCGGCGCCGGGGGTGCAGAAGATCAGGCGGGCCTTCTTCTCCGCGAGGGAGGTGCGGGTCGGGCCGATGATCCGCTCGAAGAGGCGCAGTGTGGAGGTGTGGATCTCCTTGACCATGCCGGTGCCGATGACGACGGTGCCCTCGTGGACGCCGGGGGCCAGCCGGTGCAGCTGGTCCTCCAGGAGCGCCAGGCTCTTGGGCACCCGCACGAGCAGGACGTCGACGCGCGCGGGCGGGGTGTCGCGGGTCGACAGCAGGCCCAGCGTGCCGGGGTCGACGCCGTTGCGGGCGAGGTTGGCACGGGTGGCCCGGTGGCCGAGGTAGGAGTCGGTGATCTGCACGGGCCGGTGCGCGGCCAGGGCGGTGACGAGGGCGCCCCAGCGGTCGCCCAGGACCACGACGTCGCCGGAGAGGTCCGTCGGCGGTACGTCGTCGGAACCCGCCAGGTGCCTCAGGAGGTATTCGTCGGCGGCGTCCCACGCGCGCAGCGTGTCGCGGGGGTCCTCGGGGAAGCGGGCAAGTGCGGACACGCCCCAGGGCGTCGTCAAACGGTTCATCGTGGGTTCAGGCTAACCCGCTGCGCCGGACCCCGGGTCGCCTCCCCCTGTCCGGCGGTCCCGCCCTGCGCGGCAGGTCAGCGCGTACCCGGGCGTCCTCGCGGCGGGGAGTGCCGCCTTCCGGACCGCGGTGCGGCGGCCCGGCCCGTGCCCGCCGGGCCCCGTGCTCGGAGCGGTGCCGTACGCGGCGCCGCGCCGCCGTGACGTCCGACACTCGTCCTGTCCGCACTCGTACCGTCCGCACTCGTACCGAACGCCAGGAGAAGAACCCATGGATCACCACCAGGCCCGTCAGTGGCTGGCGACCGCCGTCGCGGAGGCCGAGGCCGGTCTCGCCGAGGGCGGCATCCCGATCGGCGCGGCGCTGTACGGCGCGGACGGCACGCTGCTGGGGCGCGGTCACAACCTGCGCGTCCAGGACGGCGACCCCTCGATGCACGCGGAGACCTCCGCCTTCCGCGACGCCGGGCGGCAGCGCTCGTACCGGGGCACCACGATGGTGACGACCCTGTCGCCGTGCTGGTACTGCTCGGGGCTGGTGCGTCAGTTCGGCATCTCGCGGGTGGTCGTCGGCGAGTCGGAGACCTTCCACGGCGGGCACGACTGGCTGGCCGAGCACGGCGTGGAGATCATCGAGCTGAACGACCCGGGGTGCGTGCGGATGATGCGGGAGTTCATCGCGGCGAAGCCGGAGCTGTGGAACGAGGACATCGGCGAGTAGCGCCGCCGGGGGGCGGGACCGGCACGGTGCCGGTCCCGCCCCTGCGCGCTCTCCCGCCCTGCCGTTCAGCGGACGGGGTGCGCCTCCTGCTCGGCCTTCGGGCGTTCGAACTGGGTGCGGTGGAGCTGTTCGTAGCGGCCGCCGGCGGCGAGCAGTTCGGTGTGGGTGCCGCGTTCGACGATCCGGCCGTCCTCGACGACGAGGATCAGATCGGCGGCCCGCACGGTGGAGAGCCGGTGCGCGATGACCACCGCGGTGCGTCCGTCCAGGGCCTCGGCGAGGGCTTCCTGCACGGCCGCCTCGGACGTGGAGTCGAGGTGCGCGGTGGCCTCGTCGAGGATGACGACGCGCTGCTGGGCCAGGAGCAGGCGGGCGATGGTGAGGCGCTGGCGCTCGCCGCCGGAGAGCCGGTAGCCGCGCTCCCCCACCACGGTGTCCAGGCCGTCCGGCAGGGAGGCCACCAGCCCGTCGAGGCGCGAGCGGCGCAGGGCGTCCCAGATGTCCTCCTCGGTGGCCTCGGGGCGGGCCAGGAGCAGGTTGGCGCGGACGGACTCGTGGAAGAGGTGGCCGTCCTGGGTGACCATGCCGAGCGTGCCCCGCAGCGAGTCGGCGCTGAGGTCGCGGACGTCGACGCCGCCGATGCGCACGGTGCCCTCGTCCGCGTCGTACAGCCGGGGCAGCAGTTGCGCGATGGTGGACTTGCCCGCTCCGGAGGAGCCGACGAGGGCGATCATCTGGCCGGGTTCGGCGCGGAAGGAGACCTCGTGCAGCACGTCGGTGCCGCCCCGGTTGTCGAGGACGGCGACGTCTTCGAGGGAGGCGAGGGAGACCTTGTCGGCGGACGGGTAGCCGAAGGTGACGTGGTCGAACTCCACTGACACCGGCCCCTCGGGGACCTTCCGCGCGTCCGGCTTCTCGGCGATCAGGGGCTTCAGGTCGAGGATCTCGAAGACCCGCTCGAAGCTGACCAGCGCGCTCATCACCTCGACGCGGGCGCCGGCCAGCGCGGTCAGCGGGGCGTACAGCCGGGTCAGCAGCAGGGCCAGGGCGACCACCGCACCCGGGTCCAGGCTGCCGCGCAGCGCGTAGAACCCGCCGAGCCCGTAGACCAGGGCCAGGGCGAGGGCCGAGACGAGGGTCAGGGCGGTGATGAAGGTGGACTGCACCATCGCGGTGCGCACCCCGATGTCCCGCACCCGGCGGGCCCGGGCGGCGAACTCGGCGGACTCGTCGGCGGGCCGCCCGAAGAGCTTGATGAGGGTCGCGCCGGGAGCGGAGAAGCGTTCCGTCATCTGCGTGCCCATGGTGGCGTTGTGGGCGGCGGCCTCCCGCTGGAGCCTGGCCATCCGGGAGCCCATCCGCCGCGCGGGCACCACGAACACCGGCAGCAGCACCAGCGCGAGCAGGGTGACCTGCCAGGAGATGCTGAGCATGACCGCGAGGGTGAGCAGCAGGGTCACCAGGTTGGAGACGACGCCCGAGAGGGTGTTGGAGAAGGCCCGCTGCGCGCCGATGACGTCGTTGTTCAGCCGGCTCACCAGAGCGCCCGTGCGGGTCCGGGTGAAGAAGGCGACGGGCATCCGCTGCACGTGGTCGAAGACCGCCGTGCGCAGATCGAGGATCAGCCCCTCCCCCAGGGTGGCCGAGAGCCAGCGCGTCGCGAGCCCGAGCCCGGCCTCGGCGACGGCGATCACGGCGATGAGCAGGGCGAGCCGGGTGACGGTCCCCGTCTCGTCGCCCTTGACGATCGCGTCCACGACCTGTCCGGCGAGCACCGGGGTGGCGACCGCCAGCAGAGCGGTGACGACGCTGAGCGCCAGGAACTGGACGATCTTCTTGCGGTGCGGTGCGGCGAACGCGGCGATGCGGCGCAGCGCGGCCCGGGAGAAGGGACGTCTGTCCTGCTCCGCGGTCATGACGCTGTGCATCGACGTCCAGGCGGTGACTTCCATGTCCACGGGGTGCCTCCGGCATGCGTGAGTCCGACGATCTTCGAGTCCCGTCGGCCTGTGCGGCTGGGGGAACACTCCGAACGCTAAAACCTCAACCGGACTTGCGGTCAACCGATTCCCCGAACCCCACCCGAACGAGTGTGCCCATCACGGGAATTGACCCTGCCGCACCACCGCGAAGCCGCACGTCACCCGGGAGCGAGCCCCGCCGCCGAGGCCACCAGGGCGTCCAGCACCGGCCGGATCAGGGGGTGCTCGTCGGCCCCCCGGCGCACGGCAGCGAACACCCGGCGGGTCGCCGCCGGCCCCGCCACGGGACGTACGACAGCCTCCTTCAGCTCCATCCCCAGCAGGGCGGAGCGCGGCACCAGGGCGACCCCGGCGCCGGCGCCGGCGAGCGCGACGACGGCGCGGAAGTCGTCGGACGAGTGCTTCAGGCGCGGCTGGAACCCGGCGCGTTCACAGGCCAGCAGCACCATGTCGTGACAGGGGTTGCCGGGGTAGGGCCCGATCCAGTCGCTGTCGGCGAGCCCGGCGAGCGCCACCTCCGGGCGCGCGCACAGGGGGTGCGCGGCGGGCAGCACCGCGTCGAAGGGCTCGGCGTACAGCGGTACGCGCGCCAGCCTGCGGTCGTCCTCGCGGGGCGCGCCCCGGTAGTCCACGGCGACCGCCACGTCCGCCTTGCCGCCCAGCACCAGCGGGAGGCTCTCGTCGCCCTCGGCGTCCCAGACCCGCATGGTGATGCCGGGGCGCAGGGCGCGCAGCCGGCCGACGGCGGGGGCGACGACCTCGGCGATGCCGGTGGCGAAGGAGGCGACGGCGACCTCGCCCGCGACGCCTCCCGCGTAGTCGGCCAGCTCGGCCTCGGCGCGCTCCAGCTGGGCGAGGACGGCGTGGGTGTGGGCGAGCAGGATCTCCCCCGCCGCCGTGAGCTCCACGCCCTTGCCGCCGCGGATCAGCAGGGAGTGCCCGGTCTCCTGCTCCAGCGCGTTGAGCTGCTGGGACACGGCGGAGGGGGTCAGGTACAGCGCGGAGGCCGCGGCGGTCACCGTACGGTGGTCCGCCACGGCCCGCAGAATGCGAAGCCGTCTGGGGTCGATCACCCAGCCAGTGTCGCCCGTGCGTCGACGAACGCCGCAATCGCCCTCTCGACGTCCTCGGTGGAGTGCGCGGCGGACAGCTGCACGCGGATGCGCGCCTTGTCCATGGGCACGACCGGGTACGAGAACCCGATCACGTACACGCCCCGCTCCAGCAGCAGCTCGGCCATGCGGCCCGCCTCGGCGGCGTCGCCGATCATGACGGGGGCGATGGCGTGGTCGCCGGGGAGGACGTCGAATCCGGCCTCGGTCATCTTGGTGCGGAACAGCCGGGTGTTCGCGGCCAGCTTCTCGCGCAGCTCGCCGGCGGACTCCAGCAGGTCGATGACCTTGAGGGAGGCGGCGGCGATGACCGGGGCCAGGGAGTTGGAGAAGAGGTAGGGGCGCGAGCGCTGGCGCAGCAGGGCGACGATCTCGGCGCGGGCGGCGACGTAACCGCCGGACGCGCCGCCCAGTGCCTTGCCGAGGGTGCCGGTGACGATGTCCACGCGGTCCATCACGCCGTGCAGCTCGGGGGTGCCGCGCCCGCCTTCGCCGACGAAGCCCACCGCGTGCGAGTCGTCGACCATGACCAGGGCGTCGTACTGGTCGGCGAGGTCGCAGATCTCCTTCAGCGGGGCGACGTAGCCGTCCATGGAGAAGACGCCGTCGGTGACGACGAGGCGGCGGCGGGCGTCCTGGGTGTCCTGGAGCTGCTTCTCCAGGTCGGCGAGGTCGCGGTTGGCGTAGCGGTGGCGGCGGGCCTTGGAGAGGCGGATGCCGTCGATGATGCTGGCGTGGTTGAGGGCGTCGGAGATCACCGCGTCCTCGGGGCCGAGGAGGGTCTCGAAGACGCCGCCGTTGGCGTCGAAGCAGGAGGAGTAGAGGATCGTGTCCTCCTGGCCCAGGAAGGACGAGAGGCGGGCCTCCAGCTCCTTGTGGATCTCCTGGGTGCCGCAGATGAAGCGCACGGACGCCATGCCGTAGCCCCAGCGGTCCAGGGCGTCCTTGGCGGCGGCGACGACCTCGGGGTGGTCGGCCAGGCCGAGGTAGTTGTTGGCGCAGAAGTTCAGGACGTCCGCCCGCCCGCCGTCGGCGGTGACGCCGACGGTGGCGCTCTGCGGGCTGGAGATGACGCGCTCGGGCTTGAAGAGGCCCGCTTCGCGGATCTCGTCGAGGGTGGCGCGGAGTTCGTCGCGGACGGACGCGTACATGAGGAGCTCCCTGGGGGACGCGGTACGGAAGGATTCACGGTGTCGGACGGGCGCGGGCCGAAGCCCTGCGGAGGCCGGCCGGGTGCCCGGCGGGTGAGCCGGGGAGAGGGTGCCCGGGCGCCCGGCGGGTGGGCCGGGGGCCCGGGCGCCCTAAAGCGAACCGGGCTTCGAGCGGCGGGGCTCACGCCTCCCAGTTCAGGATGATCTTGCCGCTGCGGGCGGTCGCCGCCTCGTCGAAGGCCGCCTCGAAGTCCTGGTAGCCGTACGAGCCGGTGATGACGGGGGTCAGGTCGAGGCCGCCCTCGATCAGCACCGTCATCGCGTACCAGGTCTCGTACATCTCGCGCCCGTAGATCCCCTTGACCGTGATCATCGACGTGACGATCTTCGCCCAGTCGACGGCGAACTCCTCGGCGGGCAGGCCCAGCATGGCGATGCGGCCGCCGTGCGTCATGTTGGCGACCATGTCGCGCATGGCCTCGGGGCGGCCGGACATCTCCAGGCCGATGTCGAAGCCCTCCTTGAGGCCCAGCGTGTGCTGCGCCGCGGCGATGGACGACTCGGCGACGTTGACGGCGAGGGTCGCGCCGGCCTTGCGGGCCAGTTCCAGGCGCGGCTCGCTGACGTCGGTGATGACGACGCTGCGGGCGCCCGCGTGCTTGGCCACGGCGGCGGCCATGATGCCGATCGGACCGGCGCCGGTGATCAGGACGTCCTCGCCGACCAGCGGGAAGGACAGCGCGGTGTGCACGGCGTTGCCGAACGGGTCGAAGATCGCCGCGACGTCGAGGTCCACCTTCGTGCGGTGCACCCACACGTTCGAGGCGGGCAGCGCGACGTACTCGGCGAAGGCGCCGTCCACGCCGACGCCGAGACCGACGGTGGCGCGGCACAGGTGGCGGCGGCCGGCCAGACAGTTGCGGCACTTGCCGCAGACCAGGTGGCCCTCGCCGCTGACGATGTCGCCGGGCTCGATGTCGGCGACGTCCGCGCCGACGTGCGCGACCTCGCCGACGAACTCGTGGCCGAGCACGCGCGGCGTGGTGACGGCCTGCTGCGCCCAGCCGTCCCAGTTGCGGATGTGCAGGTCGGTGCCGCAGATGCCGGTGCGCAGCACCTTGATGAGCACGTCACCGGGCCCGGTCTCGGGCTCGGGGACGTCCATGAGCCACAGCCCGGGCTCGGCCTTGTGCTTGACGAGTGCTCGCATGGCTGTGGCTCCTGGAGGTAGTGCGTGACGGTGGCGCGCGGACGGCGCCGGTCCATGGCAGGACGCCACGGAACGCCCATGGTGATCGCCTGCGGGCTCCAATCTGCCGACCTGCGGCGGCCGCGTCCATCGAGGTTTTCTTAAGTGGCCCCCAAGGGGAGCTTCATTCGCACGCGCGCCCGCCGCTCGCGCCCGCTCCCGGTACGCGCTTCACCCCCGGTACGTCTCCAGCAGCCGCAGCCACACCTCGCTGATCGTCGGGTACGAGGGGACCGCGTGCCACAGCCGGTCGATCGGCACCTCGCCGACCACGGCCACCGTCGCGGAGTGCACGAGCTCGCTGACGCCCGGGCCGACGAAGGTGACGCCGACCAGGGTCTCGGTGTCGAGGTCCACGACCATCCGGGCGCGGCCCGTGTACCCGTCGGCGTAGAGGCCGGCCCCGGCGACCGCGCCCATGTCGTAGTCGACGGCGCGCACCCGCCGCCCGGCCCGCTCGGCCTCCGCGAGGGTCGCGCCCACCGATCCGGCCTCGGGGTCGGTGAAGACCACCTGCGGCACGGCGGCGTGGTCGGCGGTCGCGGAGTGCGCGCCCCACGCGGCGTCGTCCACGGCGCGGCCCCGCGCCCGGGCGGCGATGGCGTCTCCGGCGACGCGGGCCTGGTACTTGCCCTGGTGGGTGAGGAGCGCCCGGTGGTTGGCGTCGCCGACGGCGTACAGCCAGTCCGAGCCGGTGACCCGGCAGCTGTCGTCGACGTCGAGCCAGGAGCCGGGCTCCAGGCCGACGGTGTCCAGTCCGATGTCGTCGGTGCGCGGCGCGCGGCCCACCGCGAAGAGGATCTCGTCGGCCCGGAGCGTGTCGCCGCCGTCGAGGGTGACGGTGACGCCCGCGGCGTCGCGGTGGACGGCCGACACCGACGCCCCGGTACGGACCGTGGCCCCGGCCGCTTCGAGGGCCTCCCGGACGAGCTCGCCCGCGAAGGGTTCCATCCTGGGCAGCAGGCCCTCCTCGCCCCGGACGAGGACGGTGACCTCGGAGCCCAGGGCCTGCCAGGCGGTGGCCATCTCGACGCCGACCACTCCCCCGCCGACGACCACCAGCCGCCCCGGCACGGACTGTGCGCTGGTGGCCTCCCTGCTGGTCCACGGCCGGGCGTCGGCGACGCCGGGCAGGTCGGGCACGACGGCCCGGGTGCCGGTGCACACGGCGACGGCGTGGCGGGCGGTGAGCGTGGTCAGGGCGCCGTCGGGGCCTTCGACCACGACGCGCTTCTCCCCGGCGAGCCTGCCGTGGCCCCGGTGGATGTCCGCGCCGATCGACTCCAGCCAGCCGACCTGCCCGTCGTCCTTCCAGTGCGAGGTGTAGTCGTCGCGGTGGGCGAGCACGGCCGGGGCGTCGAGGGGGCCCCGCACCGCCTGCCTCAGCCCCGGCACGCGACGGGCGTCGGCCCGGGCGGTCACCGGGCGCAGCAGCGCCTTGCTGGGCATGCACGCCCAGTACGAGCACTCGCCGCCGATCAGCTCGGCCTCCACGACGGCCACGCTCAGGCCGCCCGCGCGGGCCCGGTCGGCCACGTTCTCGCCCACCGGTCCCGCGCCCAGCACCACCACGTCGTACGCCCGCGTCGTGCGGTCTTCTTCGTTTCCCGCGTCAGTCGTCATGAAGCTCAGTCTGATGGGTGGTGTGGGCAGCGACCACAGGGGAAGGCGGTCCTGCGGAATAGCGCCTCGCCGTCCGTCGTTGAGCGGGGACGGCGACGCGCTGAATGACGGAAGAGGAGCACACCATGGCCACTGTCGAACTCACGAAGGAAAACTTCGACTCGGTCGTCACCGACAACGACTTCGTTCTGATCGACTTCTGGGCCTCGTGGTGCGGTCCGTGCCGTCAGTTCGCCCCGGTGTTCGAGAGCGCTTCCGACCGTCACGAGGACCTCGTCTTCGCCAAGGTCGACACCGAGGCGCAGCAGGAGCTGGCGGCGGCCTTCGAGATCCAGTCGATCCCGACCCTGATGATCGTCCGGGACAACGTCGCGGTGTTCGCCCAGCCGGGCGCGCTCCCCGAGGCGGCGCTGGAGGACGTCATCGGCCAGGCCCGCAACCTGGACATGGACGAGGTCCGCAAGTCGATCGAGCAGGCGCAGGCGCAGGCCGCCTCCGGAGAAACCAAGGAAGCGGGCTGACTCGTCCGTCTCCCCGTACGCGGCCTCCCCGTACGCGGCACAGTGGGCGCCACCCGGCACGGGTGGCGCCCACTGCCGCGTACGGGCCCCTCAGCGCTCCAGCACCAGCGCCAACCCCTGCCCGACCCCGATGCACAGCGCGGCCAGGCCCGTGCCCGATCCGGCCGCCGCGAGCTGGTGGGCCACCGCGCCCGCGAGCCGCGCCCCGGAGGCCCCCAGCGGATGCCCGACGGCGAGAGCGCCGCCGCGCGGGTTGACGACGGCCGGGTCCAGGCCCGGCCACTCGGCGAGGCAGCCCAGCGCCTGGGCGGCGAAGGCCTCGTTGAGCTCGAAGACGGTGAGGTCGTCGAAGGTGCGGTCCGCCTTGGCCAGCGCCCTGCCGACCGCCTCGACCGGGCCCAGCCCGAAGAGGTGCGGCTCGATGCCGGTGACGGCGGAGGCCCGGATGCGGGCCAGCGGCTCGCGGCCGGTGGCGCGCAGGCCCTCCTCGCCGACCAGGAGCAGGGCGGCCGCGCCGTCGTTGAGGGGTGAGGAGTTCCCCGCGGTGACGGTGCCGCCGGGGCGGAACACGGGCTTCAGCTTCGCCAGGGCCTCCGGGGTGGAGGACTCGCGCACGCACTCGTCGCGGACCAGGTCCACGCCGTCGTACGGGACGACTTCGCCGTCGTAGTGCCCCCGGGCCCACGCGGCGGCCGCCTTGCGGTGGCTGGCGAGCGCGAAGGCGTCCTGCTCCTCGCGGCCGATCCGGTGCTTGTCGGCGACGAGTTCGGCGCCCTCGCCCAGCGGGACGGTCCACTCGACGGGCATCTGCGGGTTGGTCATCCGCCAGCCCAGCGTGGTGGAGTGCAGTTGCTGGTGGGCGGCCGGGAAGGCCCGTTCGGGTTTCTGCAGGACCCAGGGGGCGCGGGACATGGACTCGACGCCGCCCGCGATGGCCACGTCCGCGTCGCCGACGGCGATGGCGCGGGCCGCCTGGATCACGGCCTCCAGGCCGGAGCCGCAGAGCCGGTTGACGGTGACGCCGGGGACGGTGACCGGCAATCCGGCGAGCAGCACCGCCATGCGGGCCACGTCGCGGTTGTCCTCGCCCACGCCGTTGGCGTCGCCGAAGTACACGTCGTCGACGCGGGCCGGGTCGAGATCGGGGGTGCGGGCGACCAGGGCGCGTACGACATGGGCCGCGAGGTCGTCGGGGCGTACGCCCGAGAGCGCGCCCCCGAACTTGCCGATCGGTGTGCGGACGGCGTCGACGACGTACACGTCGCGGATGCTCGTGGGCATCGGAACTCTCCTCCGGGTCGAGGGCGTTCGGACCGGAGAACGGCACCGGTGCGCGACCGCCTGTGATCGTCCTTGATCACCCGTGCCCGAGTCTGTGGCGCGTCCCGTCGGCTGTCAACGACGGGACGCGTCACCGACGGGGGTCAGCTCGACTCCCGGGGGACCGCGTGCGCGCCCATCAGGTCGTGGTTCTCGGCCCGGTCCGCGGGGTGGGCCACCAGCCGGTCGACCAGGTCGGCGAGGAACCGGCCCGGCGGCAGCTCCATGTGCACGGTGCTGAGGCTGGGCCGCAGCAGCTTGCCCATCAGGAGGTCGTCGGCGCCCATCACGGCGGTCTCGCCGGGCACGTCGACGCCCGCGTCCTGGAGCGCGCGCATCAGGAGCTGCGCGTACTCGTCGTTGTAGGCGAACACCGCGTCCAGGTCGAGGTCGCGCCAGCGGGCCGCGAGCGCCGCCGCGGACTCCTCGTCGTACCGCATGCCGAGCGGCTCCACGCGGGCGCCGGTGCCGCTGACGGCCTTGCGCAGTCCCGCCAGGCGGGGTTTGGAGAAGAGCTCGAGGCCCGGCTCCTCCGGGAGGACCGCGCCGATCCGGCGGCGGCCGCGCTCCATCAGGTGCCGGGCGGCGGCGATGCCGACCTCGCGCTGGTCCATCACCAGGGAGTGCGCGCCCTCGACGCGCTGCGGTCCCATGGTGATGACGGCCTTGGCGCCCGACCTCTTGAGGAGGGAGACGCCGCGCGCGGTCAGGGTGATCTCCCCGAGCGAGACCACCGCGACCGGGCGCAGTTCCGCCCAGGCGCGGGCGGCCTCGTCGCCGCTGAGACCGAGGCTGCCGTACTGCACGACGGTGTAGTCGAGGTTGCGCAGCGCCCAGTGCAGCTCGTTGAAGAACTGTCCGTACAGCGGGCCGACGGGGATGTGCGCGGTCGGCAGCAGGACGATGCGGGTGTGGCCGGCGCGCAGGCTGCGGGCGGCGGCGTGCGGGACGTAGCCGAGTTCCTCGGCGGCCTCGCGGACCCGGCGGCGGGTCGGCTCGCTGATCCGCACGGCCGAGGTGTTGTTCAGCACGTAGGAGACGGTGGCGCGCGAAACGCCCGCCAGGCGTGCGACGTCGGTGCTGGTGGGGACGGGTTGTTCGGCTGGCTTCTTCGGTGTCTGGCTCATCGCGTTCGGCATCTTTCCAGACTGGTGCGGCACAGGGTCTGGCGGTTGGCCGGATTTCGGTGCTACAAAGCGTTTACACGCGTCACTGACACGTGTCATCACGGCGTTCCGAGCTCCCTGTCCGGCGCCCCGCACGGGTTCCCCTCCCGGCGGACGTGTCCGTCGTCCCAGGAGCCCGCCTCCCGTCCCATTCACCGTTCTCTCGACACTGGAGGGCAGCGTGGCCCTTTCCTCCCCCGGCTCCGGCGTTGCAGCCGCTTCCGACTCCGTTCAGGCGCCCCGTCCCACTCGTGGGCTGCTGCCGCTGCTGCTCCTCGGCAACACGGCCATGTACGCCCTCTACATCGGTGTTCCGGGCTTCGTGCTGGCCCTCCAGGTGGCCGGCATCGACCCGGCGAACAAGGTCGGCAACATGACCGTCGTGTCCGGTGTCTCGGCCGTCTTCGCGACGGTCTTCAACCCGGTGGCGGGCGCGCTGTCCGACCGCTCCGGGCGCCGCAACCCGTGGATCCTGGGCGGCGGCGTCGGGGCCCTCGCGGTGATGGCGCTGCTCGGCAGCGTCAACACCGTGCTGCTGGTGACGATCGTCTGGTGTCTGGGCCAGGCGGCGATGAACTTCTACCAGGCGGCGCTCACCTCGGTGGTCCCCGACCGCGTCCCGGTGGCCTCGCGCGGCCGGGCGTCGGCGGCCGTCGGCCTCGGCATCCCGATCGGCTCCACCGTCGGCGCGCTGCTCGGCGCGGCCTTCTCGGACAGCTACCGCACCGGTTACCTGGTCTTCGGCGCCCTGGTCGCCGTGTCCGCCGTGGTCTTCACGAGCTGCGCCAAGGAGGAGCGCCGTCCGGGCAAGCCCGCGGCGCCGTTCAAGGAGCAGGTGAAGACCTTCGCCGGCGCGCTCGCCCACCACGACTTCCGCTGGGCCTTCATCGGCCGGGCGCTGCTGATCCTGGGCTACTTCGGCGTCCTCGGCTTCCAGATGTACATCCTCCAGGACCACACGAAGCTGCCAGCGGGCATGACCGCCCCGGCCGCCGCCGCGATCCTCACGATGGTCAACTCGGCCGCCTCCGTGGTCTCCACCGTCCTGGGCGGCTGGCTGTCCGACAAGTACGACCGCCGCAAGCTCTTCGTCGCCGTCTCCGCGCTGCTGGCCGCCGTCGCCATGGTCTTCCCGGCGCTGTCCGCCAGTTGGACCGCGATGCTGGTCTTCGGCGTGATCAACGGCCTGGGCTTCGGCTGCTACATGGCCGTGGACACCGCCCTGGTGACGATGGTGCTGCCGAGGTCCGAGGACGCCGCCCGTGACATGGGCATCCTCAACGTCGCCAACGCCGGTCCGCAGATCGCCGCGCCGTTCGTCGCCGGCCTGGTGGTCCAGCTCTCCGGGGGGTACACGGCGCTCTTCCTGGTCGCCGCCGTACTCTCCCTGCTCGGAGCACTCGCGGTCCACCCGATCCGCGGCGTCCGCTGAACCCCCGGGGGGCGGGCCGGGTCCGCACCGGCCCGCCCCCCGGACGTACGAAGGCCCCACCGGGCCCCGCACCCCCGAAAGGCACGCACGTGCAGCTGAACACCCACACCTGGGGCGAGGGCGACCGCGTCGCCCTCCTGGTCCACGGCATCATGGCCGACCACCGCGCCTGGCGCACCGTGGGCCCCGCGCTCGCCGACCGGGGTTACCGCGTCATAGCGGTGGACCTGCGCGGTCACGGCCTGAGCGGGCGCGCGGACTCCTACGCCCCCGAGGACTTCGCCGACGACCTGGTCGAGACGCTCCCCGCGGGCGCGGAGCTGGCCATCGGCCACTCGCTGGGCGGCCTGACGCTCTCCCTCGCCGTGGACCGGCTGCGGCCGCGGCGCGCGGTGTACTCCGACCCGGCGTGGCACCTGGAGCTTCCCGGGGGCCTGGGCCCGGAGGTCTTCGCCCAGTTCAAGACGACGCCCCGGGAGGTCGTCGCGGAGCTGAACCCGCGCTGGGCCGACGAGGACGTGGACGTGGAGGTGGCGACCCTCGCGCTCTGGGACGAGGCCAGCGCGCACGGCCTGGCCGGCCTCGGGGGCCGCGACCTGCTGCCCGTGAAGCCGGTCGTGCCGTCGCTGGTGCAGCTCGCCGACCCGAGCATGATCATCGACGCGGCGCGGGCCGCGCTGCTGCGCGAGCGCGGCTTCGAGGTGCGCGTCGTGCCGGGCGCGGGTCACACCATTCAGCGTGACGACTTCGACGGCTTCATGGCCTCGCTGGATGGCTGGATCTAGTCCGTCGTCGCACCGGTGGACCGGACCATGCTCCGGTCCGCTCGCGGCGGCCGGTTCCCCGCGACGGGGGCCGGCCGCCGCGCCGTGCGGGCCTTCGCCGTGCGCACCGCGCTCACGGCCGCCCGCCCGCCAGCACCTTCCACACCCCGGGGTCCTCGAACCCCAGCGCCCACAGCCCCGTCCGGGTGATCCCGTGCTTGCGCAGCACCGGCAGGTGGGCGGCGACCCCGCGCGCGTCCTGGTACCAGACGGTGCGCCTGCGGCCCTGGTCCTCGTAGCTGAAGTGGGGCGACCCCGCGTCCGGGTCGAGGCGGTACGGCGCGCCGGTCCGTTCGCGCAGCGCCTCGGCCTCCTTCCAGGTCACGTGCCGGGTGGGGCCGCCGGGGGTCCAGTCCCAGCCGTAGGCGGGCAGCGCCGTCTCGATCTTGGCGCGGGGGATCACGGCGGTGGCGTGGGCGAGGATGCGGTCGTACCACCGCGGGGTCGACAGCGGGCCCGGCTTCCCGCCCTCCCAGTGCAGGTTGTACGCCATGATGCGCACCCGGTCGGCGGCCCTGCCGAGTGCGGGGTAGTCCCAGATGCGGCCGCTGCCCCCGGTCTGCGGGGTGACCGCGACGGCGCACGTCTTCCGCTTCGTGTGCAGCGCCGCGCACAGGTCGGTGACCAGGGCCGCGTAGCCGGCGCGGACTTTCCGGTAGGCGGGGTCGGGGGTCGGCGCGATGGTCTCGTAGTCGAGTTCGAGCCCGTCGTAGTCACCGCGTTCCGCGACGGCGAGGAGGGTGCGCAGGTGGGTGGCGCGGCGCTTCGGGTCGGTGAGGATCGCGGCGAGGACGCCGGCCGGGAGGGTCTCCATCACCGTCGGCACGACCTTGATCCCCGCCTTGTGGAGTCCGTCGACGATGCGGGTGTCCTCGGCGCCGTCGTGCGGGTCGACGCGGTCGGCGGCCCTGGCCCGGTACCAGAACGGGCTGACGGTGTGCAGTTGGTCCGCGTGCGCGAGGGCGTCCCGGTAGCCCGTCTCCTGGTCCCAGTACGGCAGCCAGGCGGAGGAGGTGCGCGCGGTCGGCGCCGCTTCGGGCGCGGGCGGCACGGCCGCGACCGCCCCGAGGGCGAGGAGCAGGGCGGGCAGGGTGGTGTTCATGGGAGGAGCCTGGGGGCGCCGCGCCCGGCACGCGCCGTGTGCTGGGCCGGTCGGCCGCATCCGCCGTCCGGGCCCGCTCACCCCCTACGCTGCACGCGTGACGACTTCACTGGACGACGAGACCGCGCACGGCGACCCGGAGCGGCGCACCGACCTTCCCGGCAGCAATGGCCCGACCGCGACGGTGGAGGTCGAGCCGTACGACATCGGGCCGGTGCGCATGGAGTACGCGCCCGAGCCCGACGGGGACCCCGATCCCGGCGAGATCGTCTGGACGTTCGTGCCGTACGAGGAGAACGACGGGCGGGGCAAGGACCGGCCGGTGCTGGTGGTGGCCCGGGAGGACGCGGGCACCCTGCTGGCGGTGCGGCTCTCCAGCAAGCGGCACGACCACGACCGGGAGTGGCTGCCCATCGGTTCGGGGCCGTGGGACAGCGCGGGGCGCGCGTCGTGGGTGGACCTGGACCGGGTGCTGCGGGTGCACGAGGAGGGCATGCGGCGCGAGGCGTGCGCCCTGGACCGCGCGTCCTTCGACCGGGTGGCGGGGCGGCTGGGCGAGCGTTACGGCTGGAGCGGCTGAGGCCGCCGCGTCTCAGGCCGCGAAGGCGGCACGGAACGCGGTGAGTGCGGGGCCCCTGCCGGTGCGGTCGAGCACGGCGAGGGTCACCCTCTCGAAGTGGGCGGCGAACCGGCCCTCCCCCGTGAGGAGTTCGCGGAAGGCTCCGGCGACGGCGGCGGGGTCGTTCTGGAAGACGCCGCAGCCCCAGGCGCCGAGCACGATCCGCCGGTAGCCGTGCGCGACGGCGACCTCCAGGACGCGTTCGGCCCGCCGGGCGAGCGCCCGTGGGACGCGGTGCTCGCGGGCGGGGTCGGTGCGCCGGATCACCCCGGCGTTGGGGGCGGGCGAGGTGAGGAAGCCGACGCGGTACGGGTCGGACAGCAGCGTGCCGCGGTCGTCGCGGAAGACGGGGACGCCCGGGGCGCAGATCACGCGGTCGGTGTAGAACACGTCGCGTTCGGCGCGGTGGTGGGCGTAGAACTCCGGGGCGCGCAGCAGGCAGGTGTAGAGGGCGGAGGACCGGCAGAGCGCCTCTTCCTGGGCCTGCGCCCCGTTGAGGTAGCCGCCGCCGGGGTTGCGGGCGGAGGCGAAGCAGAGCACGGCGACCGGGTCGGCGGCCTCGCCGGTCAGGCGGCGGGCCGCCTCGGTGCTGCTCTCGGCGGTGACCTCGAAGGCGGTGGCGCGGTCGGCGGCGGGCTCGGCGGGCACCGGTCCGGGTCCGTGCACACGGGTGCCGGCGACGGCCTCGGCCACGTCGGCGGCGATGGATACCTCGCGGCCCCGGGGGCAGGTGTACCGACCGGCGGCGACGATGTCCTCGGTTTCTCGCGCGACTTGGCGCAGGCGTGCACTCACGCCGGTGATCGTGCGGGACGGCGGGCCGGCGGCGCAACGGGATTTGCCGGGCCGGGACGAGGCGGAGGGGGGTCGGAGGGGTGCCGCGCGGTGGTGCGCGCGGCCAAAAGGTGCCTCTTGTGCGGGGCCCGGACAGTGGGTTGGGTGGACTGCTGCGTCCCGGCCCGGGGAACCGTGGCGGGCGGGGCCGTTGAGCGAACCGGAGGAGAACACGGGTGCCACGAAGGAGGAACTGTCCATGCCGACAGCCCAGTTGACCGGCGAGGGGCCGCCCATCACGGAGACGGAGGCGGCCGACCTGCTGCGCTGCATCTGCTTCAAGACGGGGCCGCCCCGGATGCTCGGCGCGGAACTCGAATGGCTCGTCCACGACGCCGGCGCACCGCAGCGGCCCGTCACGGGCGAGCGTCTCGCCGCCGCCCACGAGGCGGCCCGCAGACTGCCGCTGCGGTCGGGACTCACCGTCGAACCCGGCGGCCAGCTCGAGCTCAGCTCGCTGCCCGCCGCCTCCCTCACCGAATTGCTGGACTCCGTGTCCGCCGATCTGACCGCCGTGCGCGCCGCGCTGGGGGAGCTGGGGCTGGCGCTCGCCGGGTTCGGCCAGGATCCGTGGCAGCCGCCGCGCCGCTTCCTGCGGGAACCCCGGTACGACGCGATGGAGACCGCCCTGGACCGTGCGGGGCCGGCGGGCCGCACGATGATGTGCTCCTCGGCGTCGATCCAGGTGTGCGTGGACGCCGGGCACGAGGGCCCCGGCCCGCGGGGCCTGGCCCGGCGGTGGGAGCTGGCGCACCTGCTGGGGGCGGTCCTGGCCGCCTCCTTCGCCAACTCGCCCTACGCGCAGGGGAGCCGTACGGGCTGGCGGTCGCACCGGCAGGCCCTGTGGGGCGACATCGAGGCGGGCCGCTCACTGGCCCCGCCCGCCGGGTCCGAGCCCCGCACGGCCTGGGCCCAACGCGCCCTGGACGCGCCGGTGTTGTGCGTACGCGCCGAGGAGGGCGAGCCCTGGGACGTTCCGGAGGGGCTGACGTTCCGCGAGTGGACCCGCAGCCGGGCCCCGCGCGCACCCGACCGGGCCGATTTGGAGTACCACCTGACGACGCTGTTCCCGCCGGTGCGCCCGCAGGGACACCTGGAGCTGCGGATGATCGACGCGCAGCCCGGCGAGGACGGCTGGGTGGTGCCGCTGGCGGTGACGGCCGCGCTCTTCGACGACCCGCGGGCCGCGGAGCACGCCTGGCAGGCCGTCCGTCCGCTGGCGAAGCGCGCCGGCCCCGGTCCCGCGCCGCGCAATCCGCTCTGGGAGGCGGCCGCCCGCGACGGGCTGGCCGACCCCGAGCTGCGCGCCGCCGCCGTCACCTGCTTCGCCGCGGCCCGGGACGCCCTGCCCCGGCTGGGCGCGTCGGCGGCCGTGCTGGACGCGGTGGACGCGTACACCGGGTGCTACGTGGCCCGGGGCCGCTGCCCCGCCGACGACCTGCTGGACGCCGGGCTGTGCCCGGCCGACGGTGCGTCCGACAGCACGGCCGGCGGCCCGGCCGACGGCCCGGACACTCCTTCCTGCCCCGACTCCGGTGAGGATTCCCCGCGATGACCGACACCGCCCAGCCCCTGGAGGCCGACTCCGAGGGGCTTCGCAGCCGCGCCCTTCAGGCGCTCGCCGACGCGCGCCGCCGCACCGAACTGCTCACCTCCTGCGTCGACGACGGCGAACTGATCGCCCAGCACTCGCCGTTGATGTCGCCGCTGGTGTGGGACCTGGCACACATCGGCAACCAGGAGGAACAGTGGCTGCTGCGCACCGTCGGCGGCCGCGAGGCGCTGCGCCCGGAGATCGACTCGGTGTACGACGCCTTCGAGCACCCGCGGTCGGCCCGGCCCGCCCTGCCGCTGCTCCCGCCCGCCGAGGCCCGCGCCTACGCGGCCGAGGTGCGCGGCCGGGCCCTGGACGTACTGGAACGCAGCCCGCTGCGGGGCGCGCCCCTGGAGGACGCGGGGTTCGCGTTCGGGATGGTCGCCCAGCACGAACAGCAGCACGACGAAACCATGCTGATCACCCATCAACTGCGCCGGGGACCGGCCGCCCTGACCGCTCCCCCGCCACCCGCACCGGACACGGCCGAGCGGATCAGGAGCGAAGTACTGGTCCCCGGGGGTCCGTTCACCATGGGAACGTCCGTCGAGCCGTGGGCGCTGGACAACGAGCGCCCCGCCCACGCCACGTTCGTCCCGTCCTTCTTCCTCGACACGACCCCGGTGTCGTGCGGGGCGTACCTGGAGTTCATGGCGGACGGCGGATACGCCGACGCCCGCTGGTGGCGGCCCGAGGGCTGGGCCGCGGTCCGCGAACACGGCCTGCGGGCACCGCTGTTCTGGCGGCAGGAAGGCGGCCAGTGGCTGCGCCGGCACTTCGGGGTGGTGGAACCCGTGCCGCTGGACGAGCCGGTCCTGCACGTGAGCTGGTACGAGGCCGACGCGTACGCGCGCTGGGCGGGGCGGCGGCTGCCGACGGAGGCGGAGTGGGAGAAGGCCGCCCGGCACGACCCGGCGACGGGCCGCTCGCTGGGCTATCCGTGGGGCGACGCCGACCCGACCCCCGAGCGCGCCAACCTGGGGCAGCGCCATCTGCGACCGGCACCGGTGGGCGGCTATCCGGCCGGTGCGTCGCCGCTCGGGGTACGGCAGTTGATCGGCGACGTGTGGGAGTGGACGGCGAGCGACTTCCTGCCCTATCCGGGGTTCGCGGCCTTCCCGTACCGCGAGTACTCGGAGGTCTTCTTCGGACCCGGGCACAAGGTGCTGCGCGGGGGTTCCTTCGCGGTGGACCCGGTGGCCTGCCGGGGGACGTTCCGCAACTGGGACCTGCCGGTGCGGCGGCAGATCTTCGCCGGGTTCCGCACGGCGCGCGACGCCGGGGAGGACCAGCTCTGATGTGCCGTCACCTCGCTTACCTGGGGCCGGACGTGCCCCTGGCCGAACTGATCACGAGCCCGAAACTGGGGCTGTACCGGCAGGCGTGGGCGCCGCTGCACCAGAAGCACGGCACGGTCAACGCGGACGGCTTCGGCGTCGGCTGGTACGCCGGGGACGACCCCGCTCCGGCCCGTTACCGGCGTACGGGCCCCCTGTGGGCCGACGCCAACTTCCCCGACCTCGCCCGCGTCATCCGCTCCGGGGCGGTGCTGGCCGCCGTGCGGGACGCCACCGAGGCGGGTGCCGACGGGGAGGCGGCCGCGGCGCCCTTCGCGGCCGGGCCGTGGCTGTTCAGCCACAACGGGGCGGTGCGCGGCTGGCCCGCCTCGCTGAGCGGACCGGCTGCCGGGCTGCCCCCCGAGGCGCTGCTCACCCTGGCGGCCCGCAGCGACTCGGCCCTGGTGTGGGCGCTCGCCCTGCACCGCCTGCGCGCGGGCGCCGAGCCGGGGCGGGCGCTCGCCGAAACGATCCTGGAGGTGGCGGCCGCGGCCCCCGGATCCCGGCTGAACCTCCTGCTCACCGACGGCACGACCGTCACCGCGACCGCCTGGGGCGACACCCTCTGGTACCTGGCCGAGCCCGGCCGGTACACCGTCGTCGCCTCCGAGCCGTACGACGACGACCCGCACTGGACCGAGGTCCCCGACCGCACGCTGCTCGCCGCCACCCGCACGGACGTCCTGCTGACCCCGCTCAAGGAGCCCACCGCGTGAGCCCGTACTCCGTCACCCGTACCCTGCCCGTGCACGCCACCGCGGCCGACCTGCGCACCGACGTCCTCCAGGGGCTGGGCCGCTCCCCCAAGTCGCTGCCGCCGAAATGGTTCTACGACGCCCGCGGCAGCGAGCTCTTCGAACAGATCACCGCGCTGCCCGAGTACTACCCCACCCGCGCCGAGCGGGAGATCCTGCGCGAGCGCGCCCGGGAGATCGCGTCCGTCACCGGGGCCCGGACGCTCGTCGAGCTGGGCTCGGGGTCCTCGGAGAAGACCCGTGTCCTCCTCGACGCCCTGCCCGGGTTGCACACCTACCTGCCGGTCGACGTGAGCGAGAGCGCGCTGACCGCCGCCGCCGAAGCCCTGCTCATCGAGCGCCCCGGGCTGTCCGTGCACGCGCTGATCGCCGACTTCACACGCGGGCTGACCCTGCCGGGGACGCCCGGGCGCCGGCTGGTGGCGTTCCTGGGCGGCACGCTCGGCAATCTGCTCCCCGACGAGCGGGCGGTGTTCCTGAAGTCGCTGCGGGCGCTGCTGCGACCGGGGGACGCGCTGCTGCTCGGCACGGACCTGGTGAAGGACGAGCAGACCCTCGTGGCCGCGTACGACGACGCGGCGGGCGTGACCGCCGCGTTCAACAAGAACGTCCTGTCCGTCCTCAACCGGGAGCTGGACGCCGACTTCGACCCGGACGACTTCGCCCACGTGGCGCGCTGGAACACCGAGCACGAGTGGATCGAGATGCGGCTGCGGGCCAGGTCCGCGCTCACGGTCAAGATCCGCGAGCTGGGGACGGTGGTCGCCTTCGACAAGGGTGAGGAACTGCGGACGGAGGTCTCCGCGAAGTTCCGCGAGGAGGGCGTACGGGAGGAGCTGGCGGCGGCCGGTCTGGCGCTGCGGCACTGGTGGACGGACCGCGAGGGCCGCTTCGCGCTGTCGCTGGCCGCACCGGAGTAGGACCTTGCGACTCGGCTGCGGCGGCCGGGGAGGGGTGTGCGGCTCCCCTCCGGCCGCCGCGCCGCGCAGCGCACTCGTGCCCTACTCGCTGTACTTCTGCAGTGTCCTCGTGATGCTCTGCGAGGCCTGCCGCGCGGCGGTTTTCGGGTCGGCGCCGCGCAGCACCTTCGTCATGTACGGCTTGATCGGGTTCTCCGCCTCGACCTCGCCCCACTTGGGCGACGAGGGGGTGGCGCGGCCGTACTTGGCGCCCTCGGCCATGGTCCGCACGCCCTCCTCGGTGCCGACCGCGGACGCCAGCCTGGACTTGTTGGGCACGTAGTTCATGGCGCGCGCGAGCTCCACCTGCCACTTGTCGCCGGCCAGCGCCGACACCACCTTGATGGCGGACCTCCGCTGGTCGGTGGCGCGGGGGACCACCAGGTCCGAGCCGCCGGTGAACACCGTGCCCGGCCGCTTCGAGGTCTTGCCGGGGACGGGGAAGAAGCCGATCTTTCCGCGCAGTGCGGGGTTCTTGGCCTCGATGAGCTTGGCGGTGCCGGGGGTGGCGACGATCTGCGCGATGTTCCCCCGGGCGAACAGGTCGCGCTGCGGCGGGTGCTCCTCGTCGGCGTCCTCGGGACCCCGGCCCAGGGCCTGGAGCTTCTTGTAGAAGGCCATGCCGGCGAGCGCGGCCCTGCTGTCGAGGGCTCCGCTCCACTGCCCGCCGGTCTCGACGGCGAGTTCGCCGCCCTCGTCCCAGACGAACCCGGAGAGCGTGTACCAGTCCTGGCCCGCCAGGTAGATGCCCTGGTTCGGGCCGGTGTTGAGCTTGCGGGTGTCGCGTATCCACTCCTCGCGGTCGGCGGGCGGCTTCGTGATGCCCGCTGCCGCGAAGAGGTCCTTGTGGTAGACGACCACGCGGTTGGCCGCGTACCAGGGGATGCCGTACTGGGCCTCGCCGACGCTGCCCGGCTCGGCGAGGCCCGGGAGCCAGTCCTCGGAGCCGAGGTCGCGCACCGCCTCCAGGGTCAGGTTCTCCAGGCCGCCGCCGACGGCGTACTGGGCCACCTGGGTGTTGCCGACCTCGATGACGTCCGGCGGGTCGGTGCCCCGCAACGCCTTGGTGATCCTGGGGCCGATGCCGGCCCAGGCCTGGATCCGGATGTCCAGCTCGATGCCGGGGTTGTCCTTCTCGAAGCCCGCCGTGAACCGTTCGAGGAAGTCCGGGGACGCGCTGTTCTCCATCAGCCAGACCGTGACGGTGCGGGTCCCGCCGTCGGCGGACGAGGAGCCGCCGAGGACGCCGCAGCCGGTGAGCAGGGCGGCGGACAGGGCGGTGGCGAGACAGGCGGAGGTGACGCGCTGTGGCACAAGGTTCACGATTCAAGAAATTGGCATGGACCAATCGCCGGGTCAAGGGGTTGCCGATCACATCTTGTACTTCGGCCACCCGGGTCCCGTCCGCCGTCCGTTCACCTCAGGTACGTCCCCGACGCTCCCGGGCGTCCTTCATGGCGGGCGAGGACGCCGCCCACTGGGCGCGTACGACGGTGAGACCCGCCCGCTCGGCCGCCTCGCACACCAGCAGGTCGTCGTCGACGAGGACCCTCACCCCGCGCGTCCGGGCCGGCTTCTTGAGCAGCTCCAGCTCGGTCAGCCGCGCGGGGCGGCGGTCGCGGTCGGCTCGCATCCGGAGCCGCCCCTCGGGCAGCCCATGGGCGGCGAGCCAGGCGACGGTGTCGGCGCGGCACCTCTCGGGGCGGCCGGTGAGGCAGCCGACCTCGCTGTCCCGCGCACGGCGCAGCGCGAGGGCGACGCCTTCGGCGAGCGGCGGGTCGGCGGGGGCGGCGGCGAAGAAGGCGTCCCAGTCGCGGGGTCGGCGCTCCAGGAAGCGCTGCCGGTGGGAGCCGTCGGCGAGAGTGCCGTCAAGGTCGAAGACGGCGAGGGGGAGGCGGTGGTCGTTCATCGCTCCACCCTGGGCAGCGGCTCGCGCGTCCGTTCGGGAATCTTCCCGGCGTCCGTGTGTTGTCCCTGGTGTGAGCACAGTGATCTCCCGGACCCGCTTCTCCGTACTCGACCGTTCCCGCGTGCGCGAGGGCCACGACGGCCCCGGGGCGCTGCGTGACACGGTACGGCTCGCGCAGCAGCTCGAACCCCTCGGCTACCACCGCTTCTGGGTCTCCGAGCACCACAGCGTGCCGGGGGTGGCCGGTTCGGCGCCGACCGTGCTGGCGGCGGCGGTCGCGGCGGCCACGTCCACGATCCGGGTGGGCACGGGCGGCGTCATGCTTCCCAACCACCAACCCCTGGTCGTGGCAGAGCAGTTCGGCGTCCTGGAGTCGCTGTTCCCGGGGCGGATCGACATGGGTCTGGGCCGGTCGGTGGGCTTCACGGACGGCGTACGCAGGGCACTTGGCCGGGACAAGGGCGACGCGGAGGGTTTCGCGGGCCAACTCGACGCGCTGCTGGGCTGGTTCACCGGGTCGGGGCCGGTGCACGCCTATCCGGCGGAGGGGCTGCGGGTGCCGCCCTTCGTGCTGGCCCTCGGCGAGGGGGCGTCGATCGCGGCGGCGGCGGGACTGCCGGTGGTGGTCGGCGACCTGCGGGGCCGGGACAGGCTCCGGGCGGCGGTGGACCGCTACCGCGCGGAATTCCGCCCGTCGGTGTGGTCCGACCGCCCCCACGTGACGATCGCGGGGACGGTCGCGGTGGCGGACACCGAGGAGGAGGCCCGCCGTCTGCTGGTGCCGGAGGCGTGGTCGATGGCGCACTCCCGTACGCACGGGACGTTCCCGCCGCTGCCGCCGGCCGAACGCGTGGAGGCGCTGGTGCGGGCGGGGGGCCTGGGGCCGAAGGAACGCGACTTCTACGAGGACGGCCTGCGCGGCCATGTGCACGGTACGCCTTCCCAGGTCGCGGCGGCGCTGGAGGAGGTCATCGCGTCGACCGGCGCGGACGAGGTCCTGGTCACCACGAGCACGCACGACCGGGCAGCGCTCCTCGCCTCCTACCACCACCTCTCCCGCCTCTTCACCGCCCCCTGAAGCCCCCCCTCCCCTCCCGCACGGCTCCACCCGGAGTGACGCCCCTCCAGGGGCGCGGGGAACTGCGCGACCAGCCACGACACATCCGCAGTGAACCGGGGGCAGCCGCGCGGCGAGCGCTTTAGGGAAAGGGGCGGGTCCGGGGCCTCTCTGCCAAAGCCGGGCGGGGCTGAGGCGTCCGGCACGGGGGCTGGTGTCCCGGCCTCGGCGGAGGAGCTTGCCCGGCACAGGCGCTTACGCAACGGAGCGGCACCCGGATGGGCCGGGAGCGGGAGGGGCCGCCCCCTTGCCCGCCCGTCCCGCCCCCTTGGGGCGGCCCCGTCGCCCCAAGGGAGCGGGGCCGAAGGAGGGGCTGCGAAGCCCAAGGAAGCGGGGGCGAAGGCAGGCTGCGGAGCCCAAGGAGGCGGAGGCGGCGGGAGGTCGCGGCGGTCAAGGGGGTGGGGCGGGGAGGGGAGGGAGGGAGCGCCGGGGGTGCAGGGGAAGGGAGGTCTAGGATGGGGGCGTTTGCCCCAGTTCCCCCCCCCGCCCCCCGGAGCCCCCATGCACGACCCCCTCATCCACGTGCGCGGCGCCCGCGAGCACAACCTCCGCGACGTCGACGTCGACCTCCCCCGCGACTCCCTCGTCGTCTTCACCGGCGTCTCCGGCTCCGGCAAGTCCTCCCTCGCCTTCGGCACCCTGTACGCCGAGTCCCAGCGCCGCTACTTCGAGTCCGTGGCCCCCTACGCCCGCCGCCTCATCCACCAGGTCGGCGCGCCCCGGGTCGACGAGATCACCGGGCTGCCCCCGGCCGTCTCCCTGGAGCAGCGCCGCTCCGCCCCCTCCTCCCGCTCCTCGGTCGGCACCGTCACCACCCTCTCGAACTCGCTGCGCATGCTCTTCTCCCGCGCGGGCGACTACCCCGAGGGCGCCGAGCGCCTCGACTCCGACGCGTTCTCGCCGAACACCGCCGCCGGCGCCTGCCCCGAGTGCCACGGCCTGGGCCTGGTCCACCGCACCACCGAGGCCCTCCTGGTGCCCGACCCCTCCCTCTCCGTCCGCGAGGGCGCGATCGCCGCCTGGCCCGGCGCCTGGCAGGGCAAGAACCTCCGCGACGTCCTGGACACCCTCGGGTACGACGTCGACAAGCCGTGGCGCGACCTCCCCCAGCAGGACCGCGACTGGATCCTCTTCACCGACGAGCAGCCCGTCGTCACCGTGCACCCGGTCCGCGACGCGGGCCGCATCCAACGCCCTTACCAGGGCACGTACATGAGCGCCCGGCGCTACGTGCTGCACACGTTCGCCGACACCAAGAGCTCGTCGCTGCGCGCGAAGGCCGAACGCTTCCTCACCAGCGACCCGTGCCCGGCCTGCGCCGGACGCCGGCTGCGCCCGGAGTCCCTGGCCGTCACCTTCGCGGGCCGTACGATCGCCGAGCTGGCCGCACTCCCCCTGTCCGAGCTGGACCGCGTCCTGCGAGCGGGGGTCACCGGCGAGACCGCCCGGGTCCTCACCGAGGACCTGCGCGCCCGCATCGCCGTCGTCACGGAGCTGGGCCTCGGCTACCTCGGCCTGGACCGCACCACCCCCACCCTCTCCGGCGGCGAGCTGCAACGGCTGCGGCTGGCGACGCAGTTGCGGTCCGGCCTGTTCGGCGTCGTGTATGTCCTGGACGAGCCGTCCGCAGGTCTGCACCCCGCCGACGCGGAGGCGCTCCTCGTCGTGCTCGACCGGCTGAAGGCCGCGGGCAACTCCGTCTTCGTCGTCGAGCACCACCTCGACGTCGTGCGGCGCGCGGACTGGCTGGTGGACGTGGGTCCGGCGGCGGGCGTGCACGGCGGCCGCGTCCTGTACAGCGGCCCGCCCGCCGGTCTCGCCGACGTGCCGGAGTCCGCGACCCGCCCCCATCTGTTCGCCCACGAGCCCCTGCCGGTACGGGAGGTCCGCACGCCGTCCGGCCGGCTCGGGCTGGGCCCGGTCACCCGGCACAACCTGCACGCCCTGGAGGCCGAACTCCCGCTGGGCGTCCTCACCGCCGTCACCGGCGTCTCGGGGTCCGGCAAGTCCACCCTCGCCGCCGCGATCACCGAGGAACTTCCCGGTGTGCAGCGGCTGGTGACGGTGGATCAGAAGCCGATCGGCCGGACACCGCGCTCCAACCTGGCGACGTACACCGGTCTCTTCGACGTGGTGCGCAAGCTGTTCACGGAGACGGAGGAGGCCAGGGCGCGCGGTTACCGGGCGGGCCGGTTCTCCTTCAACGTGGCAGGCGGGCGCTGCGAGACCTGCCAGGGCGAGGGCTTCGTCTCGGTGGAGCTGCTCTTCCTGCCCAGTACGTACTCGCCCTGCCCGGACTGCCACGGCGCGCGCTACAACCCGGAAACCCTCCAGGTCACCCACCGGGGCCTGAACATCGCCGAGGTGCTCGACCTCACCGTGGAGCGGGCGGCGGAGTTCTTCGCCGACGCCCCCGCCGCCGCCCGCAGCCTGCGCGCCCTGCTGGAGGTCGGCCTCGGGTACCTGACGCTGGGCCGGCCTGCGACCGAGCTGTCCGGCGGCGAGGCGCAACGGATCAAGCTGGCCAGTGAGCTGCAGCGCGCCACCACCCGGCGCGGTCACACCGTGTACGTTCTGGACGAGCCGACGACGGGTCTGCACCCGGCGGACGTCGAGGTCCTGATGCGCCAGTTGCACGGGCTGGCCGACGCGGGCCACACGGTGGTCGTCGTCGAGCACGACATGTCCGTGGTCGCGGGCGCCGACTGGGTGATCGACCTGGGGCCCGGCGGCGGCGACGCGGGCGGCCGTGTCGTGGCGGCCGGCCCGCCGCGCGAGGTGGCCCAGGCGCAGGACAGCCGGACCGCCCCCTACCTGGCCAGGGAGTTCGCGGGCGGGGCGTAGCCGGCGGTGTGCCCGTCCGCGGGCCGGCGCGGGCTCACCGCTTCGCCTTCCGGTTGGCCCGCAGCCATTCCTTGTTCATGGCCGCGATCGACGGCAGCGGAATCCCCTTCGGGCAGGCGGTGGCGCACTCCCCGGCGAGGGTGCAGCCGCCGAAGCCCTCGGCGTCCATCTGCGCGACCATGTCGAGCACGCGGGTCTCGCGCTCGGGGGCGCCCTGCGGCAGGACGTTCAGGTGGTTGACCTTCGCCGAGGTGAAGAGCATCGCCGAGCCGTTGGGGCAGGCGGCGACGCAGGCCCCGCAGCCGATGCACTCGGCGTGTTCGAAGGCGAAGTCGGCGTCGGCCCTGGGCACCGGGGTGGCGTGCGCCTCGGGGGCGGCGCCGGTCGGCACGCTGACGTAACCGCCGGCCTGGATGATCCGGTCGAACGCCGACCGGTCCACGACGAGGTCCTTGACGACCGGGAAGGCGGCGGCCCGCCACGGTTCGACGTCGATGGTGTCGCCGTCGGAGAAGGACCGCATGTGGAGCTGGCAGGCGGTGGTGCGCTCGGGGCCGTGGGCGTCGCCGTTGATGACGAGCGAGCAGGCCCCGCAGATGCCCTCGCGGCAGTCGTGGTCGAAGGCGACGGGGTCCTCGCCGCGCAGGATGAGCTCTTCGTTGAGGGTGTCGAGCATCTCCAGGAAGGACATGTCGGCGGAGATGCCGTCGACGTCGTAGCGCGCCATCTCCCCGGGGGTGTCGGGGTTCTTCTGGCGCCAGACGCGCAGGGTGAGCCTCATGCGTAGCTCCGCTGGGTGGGGTGGACGTACTCGAAGACGAGGTCTTCCTTGTGCAGGACGGGGGCGTTGCCGGTGTGCTCCCAGGCGGCGGCGTACGCGAAGCGTCCGTCGTCGCGGGCGGCCTCGCCGTCCGGGGTCTGGGACTCCTCGCGGAAGTGGCCGCCGCAGGACTCCTCGCGGTGCAGGGCGTCGAGGCACATCAGCTCGGCCAGCTCCAGGTAGTCGACGATCCGGTTCGCCTTCTCCAGGGACTGGTTGAACTCCTCGCCCGTGCCCAGGACCTTGATCCGCCGCCAGAACTCCGCGCGGATCTGCGGGATGCGGCCGAGGGCCTTGCGCAGCCCCTCCTCGGTGCGGGCCATGCCGCAGAACTCCCACATCAGCTCGCCCAGTTCGCGGTGGAAGGAGTCGGGCGTGCGGTCGCCGTCGACGGCCAGGAGCCGCGCGATGCGCTCCTCGGTCTCGCGCACGGCCTCCGCGGCGGCCGGATGCGTGGCGTCGACCGGGTCCGGTGCGGCGTGCCGGGCGAGGTAGTCGTTGATGGTGGCCGGGAGGACGAAGTACCCGTCGGCCAGGCCCTGCATCAGCGCGGACGCGCCGAGGCGGTTGGCGCCGTGGTCGGAGAAGTTGGCCTCGCCGATGGCGAAGAGGCCGGGGACGGTGGTCTGGAGGTCGTAGTCGACCCACAGGCCGCCCATCGTGTAGTGCACGGCGGGGTAGATCCGCATCGGGGTCTCGTACGGGTCCTCGGCGGTGATCCGCGCGTACATGTCGAAGAGGTTGCCGTACTTGTCCTCGACCGCCTTGCGGCCCGTCCGGGCGACGGCGTCCGCGAAGTCGAGGTAGACGCCCTGCCCGCCGGGCCCCACCCCCCTGCCCTCGTCGCAGACGTTCTTCGCGGCGCGGGACGCGATGTCGCGGGGGACGAGGTTGCCGAAGGAGGGGTAGATCCGCTCCAGGTAGTAGTCGCGCTCCTCCTCGGGGATCTCGCGGGCGGGGCGGGTGTCGCCCTTGGCCTTCGGCACCCAGATGCGGCCGTCGTTGCGCAGCGACTCGCTCATCAGGGTCAGCTTGGACTGGTGGTCGCCGGTGCGCGGGATGCAGGTGGGGTGGATCTGGGTGAAGCAGGGGTTGGCGAAGTAGGCCCCGCGCCGGTGGGCCCGCCAGATCGCGGTGGCGTTGGAGTTCATGGCGTTCGTCGACAGGTAGAAGACGTTGCCGTAGCCGCCCGACGCGAGGACGACGGCGTCCGCGAAGTGGCTGGAGATCTCCCCGGTGACCAGGTCGCGCGCCACGATGCCGCGCGCCTTGCCGTCCACCACGATCAGGTCCAGCATCTCGGTGCGCGGGTGCAGCTCGACGTTCCCGGCGGCGATCTGCCGCGACAGCGCCTGGTAGGCGCCGAGGAGGAGCTGCTGACCGGTCTGGCCGCGTGCGTAGAAGGTCCGGGAGACCTGGACGCCGCCGAAGGAACGGGTGTCGAGCAGGCCGCCGTACTCGCGGGCGAAGGGCACGCCCTGCGCCACGCACTGGTCGATGATCTCCACCGAGATCTGTGCCAGCCGGTGCACGTTCGACTCGCGCGCCCGGAAGTCGCCGCCCTTGACCGTGTCGTAGAAGAGGCGGTGGACGGAGTCGCCGTCGTTGCGGTAGTTCTTCGCCGCGTTGATGCCGCCCTGGGCGGCGATGGAGTGGGCGCGGCGCGGGGAGTCCTGGAAGCAGAACTGGACGACGTGGTAGCCCTGTTCGGCGAGCGTCGCGCCCGCCGAGCCGCCCGCGAGGCCGGTCCCGACGACGATGACGGTGTGCTTGCGCCGGTTGGCCGGGTTGACCAGCTTCGCCTGGAAGCGGCGGGTGTCCCAGCGCTCGGCGACGGGCCCGGCGGGGGCCTTGGTGTCGGCGATCGGATCGCCCGTCGTGTAGTCGGCGTACGACGTGGTCATGTGTCAGCCCACCAATCCGGTCATGACCGCGACCGGCACGGAGAGGAAGCCCACGGTCAGTACCAGGGCGAGGAGGTCGGCCAGCGTCCTGAGCACGCGCTCGCGGGTCGCGCTGCCGACGCCGAGGGTCTGGGCGGCGCTCCAGAAGCCGTGCCGGACGTGCAGGCCGACGGCGAGCATGGCGACGACGTAGATCGCGTTGCCGTACCAGGTGGAGAAGGTCGCGACGACGTTCTCGTACGGCTTTCCGTGCTGCGCGTTCCCGTTGACGGTGAGCGTGGTCAGGTCGAGGAGGTGCCAGACGATGAACAGGGCGAGGATGACGCCGCCCCAGCGCATGGTGCGCGTCGCGTAGCTGGCGCGTCGGCGCCGGTGGACGTACTTCTGCGGCCTGGCCCCGAGGTCGCGCCGGCTGAGCTGGTACGCGGCCGCGCCGTGGCCGATGACGGCGGCGAGCAGCAGCACCCGCACGAGCCACAGCGCCCACTCGTAGTGCAGCACCGGGTCGCCCATGGTGCGCAGCCAGTGCGCGTACCCGTTGAACTCGTCGGTCCCGAAGAAGATCTTCAGGTTGCCGATCATGTGGGCCACGAGGTAGCCGAGCATGATCAGTCCGCTGACGGCCATGACGGTCTTCTTGCCGACGGTGGAGCCCCAGAAGCCGCGGAGTCCTGAGGCGTGCCGCACGGGCGGTTTTCGGGTGGGCGGGGTGTCCCGCCGCGTTGCCGGAGCCATGGTCCGAAACGCTAGGGCCGAAAGGCCCCAGAGGTCCAAGACATGGTCCGGCTCATGTCCATAGCTTCAGCCTATCGGCGCACTTAGACTGGGATCATGCAGTTCCAGCAGCTCCGCTATTTCGTGGCCGTCGCCGAGTTCCGGCACTTCACCCGCGCCGCCGAGGAGCTGCACGTCGCGCAGCCCTCGCTGTCCCAGCAGATCCGCTCCCTGGAGCGCGAGCTGGGCGCGGACCTGTTCACCCGGGCCCGGGGCAACATCGCCCTCACCGACGCGGGCGAGGCCCTCCTGCCGCTGGCCCGGCGCATCCTCGCCGACACGGACACCGCCCGCCGCGAGGTGCAGGAGCTGGCCCGGTTGCGCCGGGGCCGGGTCCGGCTGGGTGCGACACCGAGCCTGTGCACGGGCCTGCTGCCGGACGTGCTGCGCACCTTCCACGACGCGCACCCGGGCATCCAGCTCCTCGTCGAGGAGGGCGGCTCGCACGACCTGGTCCGCGAACTGGCGCGCGGCGCGCTGGACCTGGCCCTCGTCGTGCTGCCGCTGCCCACCCCCTCCCCCGCCCTCACCACGGTCGAACTCCTCCACGAGGACCTGGTGGTGGTCTCCTCCCCGGCGGAGCGCGCCCCGCGCCGCCCGGTGCGCATCGCTGATCTCCGCGACACCCCGATGGTGATGTTCCGGCACGGCTACGACCTGCGGGAACTGACCGTCGCCGCCTGTCGTTCGGCGGGCTTCGAGCCGGCGTTCACCGTCGAGGGCGGTGAGCTGGACGCGGTGCTGGGCTTCGTACGGGCGGGCCTCGGGGTGGCGGTCGTGCCGCGCATGGTGGCGGAGCGGGCGGCCACCGGCCTGCGGGTCACGGAGCTGGCCCGGCCGGGGCTGCGGCGCACGATCGCGCTGGCGCACCGCAGCGACGTGGCGCCTCCCCGGGCGGCACGGGAGCTGCAGCGGGTGCTGCTGGCGGCGCACGCGTAGGCGCGGCCGGTCCGCCGCACCGGCCGCACCGCCCCGTGCCCCTCAGATCGCGTCGGTCAGCACCAGCGAGTGGATGCGGTCCGGGGCGCCCGGACGGGCGTAGTACCAGCCCTGCGCGGTGTCGCAGCCGAGTTCCCGCAACTGGTCGGCCTGCGCGCCGGTTTCGACGCCTTCGACGGTGACGGCCAGCTCCAGGCTGTGCGCGAGCGAGACGATGCCCTCGACGATCTTCAGGTCGACGGGGTCGGCGGGGGCGCGCTGCATGCTCTGGGTGAAGGAGCGGTCCAGCTTGAGGACGCTCACCGGCAGCCGGCGCAGGTTGGCGAGGTTGGAGTACCCCGTGCCGAAGTCGTCCAGGGCGATGTCGACGCCCATGTCGGCGAGTTGGCGCAGCGGCTTGAGCAGGCCCTCGTCGGCTCCTATCAGCGCGGACTCGGTGACCTCCAGGCACAGGGCGCCGGGTGAGAGTCCGGCCCGCTCCAGGACCTCCACCGTGTCGGCGACGAGGCCGGGGTGGTGGAGCTGGGTGGGCGAGAGGTTGACGTTGATGCGCAGCGGGCCGCCGTCGGCGTGCCGCTCCTGCCAGACGCGGGCCTGGGCGACGGACTCCTCCAGCACCCAGCGGCCCAACGGCACGATGAGGCCGGTGTGTTCGGCGAGCGGGATGAACCGGTCGGGGCCCAGCACGCCGTGCTGCGGGTGGCTCCAGCGGACCAGGGCCTCCGCGCCGTGCACGCTGCCGTCGCCGAGGTGGACGAGCGGCTGGTACTCGATGAAGAACTCGCCGCGTTCCAGGGCGGCGGGCAGCGCGTTGGTGAGGCCGTGCCGGGTGATGGCGCGCTCGTCGGCCTCGCGGTCGGCGAACTCGAAGCGGTTGCCGCCGGCCGACTTGGCGCGGTACATGGTGATGTCGGCGCTGCGCAGCACGTCGGCCGGTCCGCGTTCGCCGGCCGGGCCCTCGACGATGCCGATGGAGCCGCGCACGGTGATCTCGCGGCCCTCCAGGTGGATCGGGGTGGCCAGCGCGGACAGTATCCGGGCGGCCAGGTCGTCCACGTCGCGGCGGGTGGTGGCGCCGGTGGTGAGCGCCACGAACTCGTCGCCGCCGAGCCGGGCGACCATCTCGCCGGGCGCGGTCGCGCAGGCCTGGAGGCGGTCGGCGACCTCCACCAGCAGGCGGTCGCCCGCGGAGTGGCCGAGGCTGTCGTTGACGGCCTTGAAGCCGTCGAGGTCCAGGTAGCACAGGCCGAAGCGGGCGTTCTCGCCGGCGGCGAGCGCCTTCTCCAGGCGTTCGAAGAACAGGGTGCGGTTGGGCAGCCCGGTGAGGGCGTCGTGGGTGGCCTCGTAGCGCAGCCGCAGGTTGAGCAGCCGGCGCTCGGTGGTGTCCTCCATCAGGGCGAGCTGGTACTGGGGGCGGCCCTCGGCGTCGCGCAGCAGGGAGACGGTGAGGTTGGTCCACAGGACGGTGCCGTCGCCCCGGTAGAAGGCCTTCTCGCTGCGGTAGTGGTCGCGTTCGCCGCGCACCAGTTCCTCGTACATCCGCCAGACCTGGGCGGAGTCCTCGGGGTGCCCCCAGTCGGTGACCTTGCGGCCCTTGACCTGGGACTCCAGGCCGCCGAACATGCGGGTCAGCGTTTCGTTGACCTCCAGGATGGTGCCGTCCAGGGCGGCGATGCCGATGCCGACGGCGGCGCCCTCGAAGACCGCCCGGAAGCGTTCCTCGGTGGCGTGCAGGGCCTGCTGGGCCTCGCTGCGGGCGCTCAGCGCGGACCGGGCGATGGCCTCCTGCTCGCGCAGGGTGCGCTCGCGCAGGGCCTTGGCGAACCCGGCGGCGATGCCGTGCTGGAGCCGGGCGCAGCGGGCCCGGTTCTCCTCGGCGACCAGCGTGGTGCCCTCGGCGGAGGTGTCCGCGCAGTACAGGACGAGGTAGGAGTCGATGACGCCGAGGGTGCGGACGAGGGCGTCGGGGTCGGTGCAGTGCGCCGCGACGAGCGCTTCCCCGACCGCGTGCGCGGGGGCGGTGTCGAAGGGCCGCCCGTGCAGGGCGGTGCCGAGCCGCCGGGCGAGCGGCAGGAGGAGCTGCTCGAACTCGGGGCGGGTCAGGGAGGTGGCGGTGGCCGGGAAGATGGCCCGGCTCCAGATGGTCGCGAACCGGCGCAGCCTGTCCTCCGGGCTGCCGGGCGCGTCGTCGTCCGTGCCGACCGCGCCGACCGCGCCGAGCACGGAGGACGGGTCGGCTTCGCCGGGCGAGGGATCGGTACGGTCGGACGGGGCCGGGGGGCGGCCGCCGTCCGGGGTCTGCGCCTGCGCGCTCACGCCGTGCGCCCCACCCCTGCGAAACCCGAGAACGCGTACGGGTCCTCCTGCGCCACGGGGGTCTCCGGGCGCCACTCGGCCATCTTCACCAGGCCGGGTTCCACCATCTCGTACCCGTCGAAGAAGCGGGCGACCTCGTCGCGCGTGCGCATGATCAGCGGGTTCTTGATCTGCCGGTAGACGTCGACGGCGCCGCCGGCCGTCTCCTGGTCGGTCGGGATGCCGTCGTACGCGGCGTGCGTGACGATCAGCAGGCTGCCGGGCGCCAGCGCGTCGCGGAGCGTGGCGACGGCGGCCTGCGGGTCGTCGGCGTCCTCGATGAAGTGCAGGACGGCGACGAGCAGGAGCGCCACCGGTCTGTCCAGGTCGAGGAGGCCCGTGAGATCCGGGGCGGTGAGGATGTCCTTGGGGGTGCGCAGGTCGGCGGCGACGACAGTGGCCAGCTCGTTGCCCGCCAGCACGGCCTGGCTGTGCGCGACGGCCACCGGGTCGTGGTCGACGTACACCACGCGGGCGCTCGGGTCGGCGCCCTGGGCGACCTCGTGGACGTTGCCGAAGGTGGGGATGCCGGAGCCGATGTCGAGGAACTGGGTGACGCCCTCGGAGAGCGCGTGGCGCACGGCGCGGCGCATGAACGCCCGGTTGGCCTGCATGACCTTGGGCAGCCCCGGCAGGAACTCCATCGCGCGGCGGGCGGCCTCCCGGTCGACCTCGAAGTTGTGCGAACCGCCCAGGTAGAAGTCGTAGATGCGGGACACGCTCGGCATCGAGAGGTCGATGCCGGGCGGGGCCCAGGCGGGACGCTCCATCAAGGTCTCCAACAAGTCGCCGCGACGAGTGCGGGCACGGAAGGGACGTCCGTGCCCGGTGTTCGAGCCGAGGCTACTGATCCGCTGCCAGCAGGGCGAGCGAAAACGGAAATTGGCGGTCCGTTCTCGGTCACACCCGAAAGCAAATACGCGGTTTCGCGGCAGCTCCGGGCGGATCTGCCGCACGCACTCGGCCCGTCGGACCCACGCGCGCGGGCCCGACGGGCCGAACTGTACGAGGAAGCGGGGCCTGGGGCCTACTTGAGGCTACCGGGGGGCGCCGACGAGCCCGCCCCGGGGAGACACGGCGTACCAAGTGCCGCCCACGCCCTGCCCGTTGGTGTCACCGGCCTTCGTGTCACCCGAGAAGGTGTAGAGCGGCCAGCAGTCGACGGTCTGCTGCTTGACGCCGTCGGGGCGGTGGTGGACGACGTACCCCTTCTGCCGGATGCCGACGGTCTTCTCCTTCGGCACCGGCGGCACGGCCGGCCACGTGGTGAGGCAGGCGCCGGTGCAGGCGCTCTTCATGGGCCAGGCGGAGTCCTTCGTGAAGCGGTAGACGGTCCTGCCCCGGGAGTCCACGACGATCTCGCCCAGTTCGGGGTCCTTGCGGACGGACATGCCGGGGAGGGCGGCGGGAGCGCCGGACGCCGCGGGCCGTCGGGCGTCCCGCGCGCCGGGGGCCGCCTTCCCGCCGTCCGGCGCCGCGGCGAACCAGGTGCCGCCCACGCCCTGCCCCTTGACGTCCCCGGCCTCGGTGTCCCGGGCGAAGCGATACAGGGGCCGGCCGCCGAGGGTGAGCTGGCGACTGCCGTCGGCGCGGGTCACCGACCCGACGGCGGAGGGATCGGTTCCGGGTACCGCGGTGGCGGCGTCGGCGGGCACCGGGGGCCAGGTCTTCGCACAGTCGCCGTCGCAACGCGACGCCGGGGGTTTCGCGGTGTCCTTGTCGAACCGGTAGAGGGTCATGCCCGCGCTGTCGGTGACCACCTCGCCCAGTCCGGCGTCGTCGCGCGCGGCGAGCTGCCCGGCCCTCCGGGGGGCGGCGGCCTTGTCGTCGCCGTACCCATAGCCCCCGCCCCCGGCGGCTGCCGGGCTGCCCACGGACCGCGCGCCGGCGGAGCCGTCTCCGTTGTCCTGACCGCACGCCGTCGTCAGTGTCAGCACCGCCGCCGCCGTCACCGCGAGCGAGACATTCCGCCAGGTACCCATGTCGACTCCCGTTTCCCGAGCTTTCCCGAAGATGGGGGGCGACGCCGCTGTGCGCCGCTCTCGGGACGGGGTACGTGCGCGGGCGGCCCGCGCGTTCAACGCCCGGGGAAAAACTTCCCACCTCTCGAACGCACGCGCTTTCTCATCTCATATGCAAATTCGAAAAAGTCCCCACCATCGAGCGAATCGATTACCTCTGCCGGGTACCGCTCGTTGAGCAGGCTCATGATGCCCCTCGTGTACGGATCACGCCGGAAGCCCGGTCCGCTCCTCGTACGTCTCCTGTCCTCGGCCGCCCTGTGCTGGCTGCTGGCGGGCTCCGTGCCCGCCTCCGCGGACAGTTGCGCCTACGCGTCCACCGACCAGGGGGTCGCGGTGTCGATCGCGGGCGGCGACAGCGCGGCCTGCTGGCCGCCGCCGGCACCACCGCCCCCTCCGCCGGAGCCCCCGCCTCCGCCTCCGCCTCCACCCCCTCCACCGCCTCCGCCGCCCCCGGACCCCAAGCCCCCGGCCCAGCCGCCGAAGCCCCCGCCGCCCGAACCGAAACCCGAACCCCCGGCGCCGCCCGCCCGGCCGCAGCCACCCGCCCCGCCCGAACCGCCCGTCCCGCCGGATCCGGTACGGGCCGCCCCCGCGCCCCCGGCGCCCGTCCCGACTCCGCCGCCCGCCCCGCGGCCCCCCGCTCCGGTTCCCGCCCCACCCGCCGCCCAGGCTCCGCCCCCGCCGAGGGCGGTCGCCCTGCCCGCCTACCGCAAACCGGCCCGCCAGCAGCCCCGGGGGCAGACCTCGATGCTGACCCTCGCCCTCATGATCACAGCGCCCGCGGTGTTCGCCGTCGCGGTCCTGCGCCCCCGCTCGTCCCGCTGAGCGGCCTCACCGAAGGAGGTTCCCCGTGTCGGAATGGCTTGTTCTGACCATCGCGATGGCCGCTGCCTGCGCCGTCGTCCTCACCATCGTCGTGATCAACAACCGCCGGATCGGCGAGGACGACGACCCGTCGGAAACGCCGGACGTCCTCGAGTACATGACGATGATGATCGGCGTGATCTACGCCATCGTCCTCGGCCTCGCCATCGCGGGCGTCTGGGAGGGCCGCGGCGCCGCCCAGGAGTCGGTGCGCCTGGAGGCCCAGGCCCTGCACGAGGTCAGCACCCGCGCCGAGGTCTACCCCGCCGAGGTCCGCACCCGGATCCGCAGCGACATCGACGCCTACGTCAGTCACGTCGTGCACACCGAGTGGCAGCACATGGTCGACCACAACGAGGTCACCGACCAGGGCGACGACCTCCTCGCGCGCGTCCGCCAGGACGTCACCCTCTACGCCCCGAAGACCGACCTGGAGGGCCAGGCCTACCAGCCCCTGGTCGACCAGGTCGCCGCCGCCGACGACGCCCGCGACCAACGCGCCCAGAACACCGAGGCGACGATGCCGCCCATCGTCTGGTTCGGCCTGATCACCGGCGCACTGATCACGGTCGGCCTGATCTTCACCCTGCAAATCCGGCGCACCCCGCGGGAGTTGCTGCTCGCCGGGCTCTTCAGCGTGATGATCGCCTTCCTGCTCTTCCTCATCTGGGACCTCGACGCCCCCTTCGGCCACGGGATCGCCGCCACCCCGGACCCCTTCGTGAACAGGTTCCCGGGCGCCGCATAGCGCGGACACCGCCACGCGGCGCCCCACCCAGCCCCACCGGGCGGCTCCTGCCCGGTGGGGCTGCGTCAGGAGGGGGCGCCGGACGGCTCGCCCAGGGTGTGCAGGCAGTCCCGTACGGCATGCGCCTGCGACGGATCCGCGATCAGCGCGACGTGGTTGTCCGGGCGGACCAGGACCAGGGCGTCACCCGTGATGCCGTACGCGGTCCTGGCGTGGCCCGCGGTGTCCGCGAGGTCGCTGCGCGGGCCCGCGTCCAGCGCGTACGCGTGGAGCCGGTCGCTCCGCCGGGGCAGGGCGCGGGCCGCTCGCGCGCCGAAGGCGAGCAGGGTGACGTGCGGGCCCGCGAAGACTTCGAACAGGCGCACGGGAGCCCCGGTCCGGGCGTCCGCGCACGGGGCGTCCGGGGCGCGGTCGCCCGGCCTGAGCGGGGTGTCGACGGTGGTGGGCGGGGCGAGGGAGCTCCAGCGGTAGCCGACGCCGAGGCCGCTCATGGCGTCCGTGATGCCCACGTCCAGGCCGCCGCCCGGCCGCTTGATCGCGGCCAGGACCATGTCGAGCCCGCGGGAGGTGAGGTCCAGGGTCCGGGCGGCCACCGGGAGGCGTTCCTCTTCGTAGGTGTCGAGGAGCGCTTCGTCGGCCCGGCCCGTCGCGACCGCCGCCAGCTTCCAGCCGAGGTTGTACGCGTCCTGGATGCCGGTGTTCATGCCGAGTCCGCCCGCGATGGGGTGGACGTGCGCGGCGTCGCCCGCCAGCAGGACGCGGCCCGCGCGGAAGCGGTCGGCCATCCGGACGTTGACGCGGTACGTGGACAGGAGCGCGGCCTCGGTGAGGGTGGCGCCGGGGAGACGGGCGTGCCGGTCGAGGAGGCGCTGGAAGCCGTCGCGGGAGGGCGGTACGGGGGTGCCGTCCGCGGCGCGCTCGGGCCCGGCCTGGAACCACCAGTGCGCGGCGGTGCCGGGGATCGGGCAGAGCATGACCGCGCCGTCCTCGTCGAACCACTGGTGCCAGTGGTCCCGGCTCAGGCCGTCCGCACCGGTCAGGGCGACATCACCGGTGACCATCACCTGCTCCTCGCGGGTGTCGCCCTCGAAGGTGGCGCCCATGAGCTTGCGCACGCGGCTGTGCCCGCCGTCGCAGCCGACGAGGTACCGCGCCTCGATCGCCTGCCCTCCGGCGGTCCGCGCGAGAACGGCCGTCGTCGATTGCTCGTACGAGACGATCTCCACGCCCAGTTCGACGCGCACCCCGTGGGCGGCGAGGCGGTCGCGCAGGATCTCCTCCAGCTTCCACTGGGCGAGCAGCCACCCCCGGTCGTACGGGACGTCGGGCGTCGGCCGCCGGCCCGCCCAGGGGTCGGCGTCGGCGACGGGGAGGCCGTCCCGGTACTTGCGCATGGGGACCGGCGCGCGTCCGCCGTCCAGCACCGCTCGGACGACGCCGAGGTCTTCGAGCACTTCCAGGGAGCGCTGGTTCGGACCCTTGGCCCGGGAACTGCGCGGGAATTCCGGGGACTTGTCGACCACCCGGACGGATGCGCCGCGCCGGGCCAGGTCCAGCGCCAGGGTCAGCCCAGTCGGGCCGGAGCCCACGATCAGCACGCTCGTCGTCATCTCGGTTCCTCCGTCGCGAATGCGGTCGGCCACGGCTCCGTACCCCGGGAAGAACACCACAACCGAGAATCAAATGCAACCGAGTAACGTTTTGCGACGTCATCTTCACCTGCGGCGGCGCCAGGGGCTCCGCCTCCCTGACCGCGGCGGGCGGTGCGGCGGTGCGCCGCCGGGCGGCGGGCGCCCGCCGCCACTGACGCGCCGCCGACGGTGCGCACACCGATGGGCCCGAGTCCGGTACGGGGGCTCGGGCCCATCGGCGCAGGGGGCTCTCCGCGCGGCGGTCAGGTCCGGCCGCCCGGGGTGTCGCGGCGGCGGGCCACGAAGATCGCGCCGCCGAGCGCGGCGGAGGCCACCAGGCCCGCGCCGACGGCCACGTCCGTGTCGCTGGGTCCGCGTGAGCCGCCGAGGCCGCCGTGCGCGCCGCGTCCGGCGAGGACGGTGAAGCGGTGGGTGGCGACCATCGTGTCGTCGCTGCACTTGACGGTCAGGTCGTAGTGGCCGGGGGCGGCGTGGTCATGGATCCGGGCCGACGCATACCCCTTGGTCCCGGCCGACAGGCCGACCTGCGAGAAGGCGTCGGACGTCACGGTCCCGCCATGGTCGCAGCCGGTCGCCGCGATCGAGATCGTCCCGCCCTGGTGCACGGAGTACGGGTTGACCGTGACACCGCCGGGCCCTTCGGCCGCCGGCGCCGCCGGAGCCGAGAGGGCGAGGGCCGTGCAGGCGAGCGCGGTCGCCGCGTAGGCACGTGAAGCACGCATCGTGGAACCTCCTGGGAAGACGCTCCGGGGCGGTGCTCCGGGAGATTCGACGAGGACGCCTTCCATGACGAACCATCACGTCGGCCCTCAGTGCCCGCACTCCGCACTGGGCCGGACCGGTGACGTAACGGACCGATCCGGTGACGGGCACCTGACGCCCCCTCACCTGACAGCACGTCATCTCACGGTGCGTCAACTGTCGTGCCCGCCACCCGTTCGCCCCGCGCACCTCGCCGCCCCGGCAGGGCGCGCTTAGCGTCCGTACCAGAACGGCGGGACCGTGCACAGCGGGCCGGCCGGGCGCGACGAAGGGAGCGGCAGCATGGGGCACCACCGGCAGGAATGGCGCGGCGCGCACCCCCGGCGGCGTCCGCCGTGGGGAGTCCTGGCGCTGGCGATGCTCACCGGGCTCGCCCTGTTGCGCAACGGCAGCGAGATCGACTTCGGACCGCCCCAGCCCGCGGCGGCCGCCGCCCGGGACAGCGGCTCCGACGGGTCCGCGGCGCGGCCGGCGGCGCACGGGGCGGCCCCGCTCGCGTACGCGCCCGCCGCCCGCGTCCGCATTCCCGCGCTGCGGGTGGACGCGCCGACCGTGGACGTCGGGCTCGACCCGGAGGGCTGGATCGAGGCCCCTCCCCCGCAGGACGCCAACCTCGCGGGCTGGTACCAGAACGGCGTCTCCCCCGGCCAGAACGGGACGGCCGTCGTCGTCGGGCACGTCGACAACGCTACCGGCCCCGCGGTCTTCTTCGGCCTGGGAGCGGTCGGGAAGGGCCAGCGCGTCGAGGTGGACCGCTTCGACGGACGCACCGCGGTCTTCGAGGTGTACGGGGTGGAGGTGTACGCCAAGGAGGACTTCCCCGGCTCCCGGGTCTACGGCGGCACCGGACGCCCGGAGCTGCGGGTCATCACCTGCGGCGGGGGCTACGACCGGGACAGCGGCTACGCGGGGAACGTGGTGGTCTTCGCGCGACTGGTGGCCACCCGGTAGCCCCGGGCGGCCACCGCACCCGCTAGGCGTCCTGCGGGACCGTGATCCGGTACCCCTGGTCCAGCAGTTCGGGCAGGTAGGTGCGCAGCGCCCGCACCGTGCCGCTCCGGTCGCCGCCCGCGTCGTGGGAGAGGACGACGACCCCCGGGCCGGCCCCGGCCCGCACCCGGCGGACGATCGCCTCGCTGCCCGGTTCGGTCCAGTCGAGGGTGTCCGTGGTCCAGCCGAGCGGTTCCATGCCGAGGTCCGCGCCGATCTCGAAGGAGGCCCGGTTCCAGGCCCCGTACGGCGCCCGGTACCAGCGGGGTGCCTCGCGGACCGCCTTCTCCACCACGTCGCTGGTGCGCGCCATCTGGGAGCGGATGCGCGAGCGGGGCAGCTTGGGCATCAACGGGTGCGACCAGGAGTGGTTGCCGATCACATGGCCGTCGTCGACCATCTCGCGCAGCAGGTCCTGGTTGTCTACGGCCATCTCGCCGCAGACGAAGAACATGGCGCGCGCGCCGTGCCGGCGCAGTGTCCTGAGGATGGCCGGGGTGTAGCGGGGGTCGGGTCCGTCGTCGAAGGTGAGGACCATGGTGCGCCCGGGGGCGTCCATCCGCAGGAACGGTCTGCGCCGCACCGGCGGCCGCGCGGGGCGCGTCCCCGGTGCGGCGTACGCGGTCATGGGGCGCAGCCGGTACGCGGACGGCTTGAGCGGCGCGGCGGCCCGGGGCGGACCGGCGGCGGGCGGGGGCTCGGCCGGGGCCGGGGAGACGGGCGCGTCGCCCGGGTCGGCGGTCAGCACGTGCACGGTGGCCGCGGCTCCGACGCAGGCGGCGAGGCGCAGGACGCCGCGACGGCCGAGGAAGGAACGCCCCCCGGCCTCGCCGTGGGCGCCGCCGCCGGCGCCCTCGCCGGAAATCGACTGCTGATCTTCTTTCATGACTAATGCCTCGCACGCCGTGGCGTGCGAGGCATCGATCCACTCCGGGCGCGGGTCCCGATTGCACCCGTTGGAACCACGTCACCGAGTGCGGCGCCGGCCGCGTCCCCTGCCGGTCAGCGGCGCACCAGCGGGAACGGCAGCGTCTCGCGGATGGTGCGGCCGGTGAGGAACATGACCAGGCGGTCGACGCCGATGCCGAGCCCACCGGTCGGCGGCATCGCGTACTCCAGCGCGTCGAGGAAGTCCTCGTCGACCTCCATGGCCTCCGGGTCGCCGCCCGCCGCGAGCAGGGACTGGGCCGTCAGGCGGCGGCGCTGCTCGACGGGGTCGGTCAACTCCGAGTAGGCAGTGCCGAGTTCGGTGCCGAAGGCGACCAGGTCCCAGCGCTCGGCGAGGCGCGGGTCCGTGCGGTGCTGGCGGGTGAGCGGGGAGACGTCGGTGGGGAAGTCCTTGTAGAAGGTGGGCAGCGTGGTGCGCTCCTCCACGAGGCGTTCGTACATTTCCAGGACGAGGTCGCCGCGGGTGTTCTCCGGGGTGTGCGGAACGCCCGCGCTGTCGCACAGCCGCCGCAGTTCGGGCTCCTCGGTGTCGGCGTCGATCTCCTCGCCGAGGGCTTCGGAGACCGCGCCGTACAGCGTCTTGACCGGCCAGACGCCGGAGATGTCGTGCTCGACGACCTTGCCGTCGGCGTCGGTCCTGCGGGCGACGGGCGCGCCGAAGGCGGCGGTGGCGGCGCTCTGGACGAGCTCGCGGGTGAGGTCGAGCATCACGTCGTAGTCGGCGTACGCCTGGTAGGCCTCCAGCATCGTGAACTCGGGGTTGTGCTTGTAGGAGACGCCTTCGTTGCGGAAGGTGCGGCCCATCTCGAAGACCTTCTCCATGCCGCCGACGCACAGCCGCTTGAGATAGAGCTCGGGGGCGATGCGCAGGTAGAGGTCGAGGTCGTAGGCGTTGATGTGGGTGGTGAAGGGGCGGGCGTTGGCGCCGCCGTGGATCTGCTGGAGCATCGGCGTCTCGACCTCCAGGTAGCCGCGCTCCAGCAGGCCCTGGCGCAGCCCCTGGACGACCGCCGAGCGGGAGCGCACCACCTCGCGGGCGTCGGGGCTGGCGACCAGGTCGACGTACCGCTTGCGCACCTTGGCCTCGGGGTCGGTGAGGCCGAGGCGCTTGTCGGGCAGCGGGCGCAGGCACTTGCCGGTGAGCTGCCAGGCGGTGACGAAGAGGGTCAGCTCGCCCTTCTCGGACGTGCCGATCTCGCCGGTGACGGACACCAGGTCGCCGAAGTCGACGTCGGCGGTGAACCGGTCGAGGACGTCCTTGCCCGAGCCGTCGCGGGTGAAGGCGATCTGGAGGTCGCCGGACCAGTCGCGCAGGTCGGCGAAGACGACGCCGCCGAAGTCGCGGACGACCATGACGCGGCCCGAGACGGTGGCGCTCTCCGCGGTACGGGTCCCGGGCGCGGCCGTCGGGTGCGCGGCCCGGATCGCGGCGACGGTGTGGGTGGCGGCGGGCACGCCGACGGGGTAGGGGTCGGTGCCCTGGGCCCGCAGCCTGGTGAGCTTGCGGTGGCGGACGCGGATCTGCTCGGGCAGGTGGGCGACGGGGTCGGCGTTCGCGTCGGCGGCGGGGCCGGACAGGCCGAGCGCCTCGATGGGGGGCAGGCCCGCGGTGCTGGCCGGGTTGGTGAACGTACGGCGCGGGGAGTGGCCGCGGCCCCACATCTTGCGCAGGCTCGGCACCGCGACGAAGCCCTCGGCGATGCCGGAGGCCAGCGAGACCCGGGCGAGGGAGCCCGCGTCGCCGTAGCACAGGAAGCGCGGGTACCAGGCGGGCTGGTACTTCACGTTGGAGCGGTAGAGCGCTTCGAGCTGCCACCACTTGGAGAAGAACAGCAGCAGCCTGCGCCACAGCCGCAGGATGGGACCTGCGCCGATGCGCGCGCCCTCCTCGAAGGCGGAGCGGAAGACGGCGAAGTTGAGGGAGACCCGGCGGATGCCCAGCTTGGGCACCTGGGCGCAGATCTCGGCGACCATGAACTCCATGACGCCGTTGGGCGCCTGCCGGTCGCGGCGCATCAGGTCCAGCGAGATGCCGTCCTTGCCCCAGGGCACGAAGGACAGCAGGGCGATGAGCGTGCCGTCGGCGTCGAAGGCCTCGGCGAGGAGGCAGTCGCCGTCCTCGGGGTCGCCGAGCCGGTCCAGCGCCATGGAGAAGCCGCGCTCGGTCTCGGTGCCGCGCCAGGCGTCGGCGCGGTCGATGATCTGCTCCATCTCGGCGTCGGAGAGGGCGGAGTGGCGGCGGATGCGGGTGGTGGCTCCGGTGCGCCGGACCCGGTTGACGGCCTGCCGGGTGACGCGCATGTCGCGGCCGTCGAGGTCGAAGGAGGCGACGTCGAGAATGGCCTCGTCGCCGAGCTGCATGGCGCTGAGTCCGGCGCGGGCGAACGCGGTCGCGCCCTCCTCGGACGCGCCCATCACGGCGGGCGCCCAGGCGTACCGCTTGGCCATCTCCAGCCAGGCCTCGATGGCCTGCGGCCAGGCCGCCTTGTCGCCGACCGGGTCGCCGGAGGCCAGCGACACGCCGGCCTCCACGCGGTAGGTGACGGCGGCGCGCCCGTTGGGGGCGAAGACGACGGCCTTGTCGCGGCGGGTGGCGAAGTAGCCGAGGGAGTCCTGTTCGCCGTACGCGCCGAGGAGGGCCCGCAGGCGGGGCTCCTCGTCGCCGTGCAGGGCGGCCTCCATGCGCTGCGAGCGGAAGAGGGTGGCCGCGGACGCCAGCAGGGCGAGCGCGCCGAAGAGACCGAAGAGGAAGTAGAGGAAGCGGGGGCCGTGGCCCTCGAAGTCGCCGTACAGCACGCCGCCGAAGACGCGGACCAGCACCCAGGGCACCCGCTCGTCACTCTTGAGGGTGCCGGGGAACAGGGAGATCAGGCCCCAGCCGACGAGCACGGCGGCGGCCAGCGACACCAGGAGGACGCCCAGCGCGCGCCGGACCGCGCCGTGCCGGGACGCCGCGTAGAACTCGCGGCGGGCCCGGATCAGCACCACCAGCGCGGCGACGGCCGCCACGGCGGACGCCAGGTGCGCCCGCCAGCCCTCGTCGATGACGAAGAGGATGTCGCCGACCAGCAGCAGCACCAGATAGGCGACCACCAGCCACCAGGCGATCTTCTTGCGCGAGCCGACGGCGGCGGCCAGCAGGAAGAAGAACACGGCGTACGCCAGGTTGGCGCTGACGGGGACGGTGATGTACTCCAGCAGTTCGGTGAAGGGCCGCACCAGTCTGCGCAGCGGCTGGCTGATCGCGAGCAGGGCGCAGTACAGACCGAGCAGACCGAAGAAGGTCGCGAATCCGTCGGGGACCCTGCTGAGGAAGCGGTTGCGGCTGGTGGGAGTCTCCTCCACGGTGACACTCATGGAGGGAACTCTAGGGATCGCCGGGACCCCACGCCTCCCGGGGTAGGGCGTTTCACCTGCGGGTGGGTCTCTTTTCGGCCCGTAAGACCGTGTGTGCGCCGCTCGTTCCGGACCGCGCGCCGTATCGGGATAACCTCCGCTCTGTGACCGAACAGCCCGAACAGCAGCACCACTCCTTCGAACGCGGCACCGACGGCCCCAAGGTGATCGTCGCCGGAGTGGACGGCTCCCCGTCGTCGCTGCGCGCCGCCGCCTACGCGAGCGGGCTCGCCCGGCGGCAGAACGCGCTGCTCGCCCTCGTGTACGTGCAGCCGCTGGTTCCGGCGGGCGCGGCGCTCGGCGCGCCGGTCGCCGGGACCACCGAGGAGATCGCCGAGGAACTGATCGCGGAGATCCGGCAGGCGGCGGAACGCGTGAAGGGCATCTTCGAGGTGCGCTGGGAGTTCCACACCTTCCGCGGCGATCCGTACAACGGTCTGGTCACGGCCGCCGACGAGCTGACGGCGGACGCGGTGGTGGTGGGCGCGTCGGAGTCGGCCGGACACCGGTTCGTGGGGTCGGTGGCGGTACGGCTGGTGAAGGCGGGCCGCTGGCCGGTCACCGTCGTGCCCTGACCGGCCCCGTCGGCGCGGCCCGTCCGGCCGGGGTCAGCGCCCCGCCGTGAGGCCGTGCCGTGCCGCTCCCCGGCTGAGCACGACCCGGTGGATGTGGGCGCGGACGTCGTCGTGACCGGAGCCGGGGGAGCCGAGGTTGAGGACCCGGTTGGAGTTCAGGTCGAAGTACTGGGGGACGAACTCCGCCCTGCTCACCTCCCAGCGCCTGCCCGGGGCCACGGGCGGGACGAAGGTGAAGCGGCCGATGCTGCTCATGTTGCCGCGGTCGTCCCGGGCGCCGGAGTGGTCGACCATCATCCCGGCGATCTGGTCGCCCATCCCGTAGACGACGTACGTCCCGTTGACCTTCTCGTACGCCTGCGGAACGTGCGCGTGCGTGCCCAGGATCAGGTCGATGTCCGGGCGTCCCGCGGTGGCCGACGCGGTGAGGGCGCGGCCGAGGGAGAGCTGGTCCTCGTCGGGCTCCTCCTGCCACTCGGTGCCCCAGTGCAGCGAGACGACGACCACGTCGGCTCCCGCCTTCCGGGCGGCGCGCGCGTCGGCGACGATCGTGTCGCGGTCGATGAGGTCGACCGCCCAGGGCCGGTCCTCGGGGAGCGGAGGGCCGTTCGTGCCGTACGTGTAGGCCAGCTGGGCGACCCGGGCGGCGCCGGCCTTCAGCAGCGCCGGCCGGGCGGCTTCGGCCGCGGTGCGGGCCGAGCCCGCGTGGGCGATCCCGGCCTCGTCCAGCGCGTCCAGGGTGCGGCGGATTCCGGCGGGGCCGTCGTCCAGGGAGTGGTTGGAGGCGGTGGAGCAGGAGTCGTAACCGGTGGCGCGCAGCCCGGCGGCGACCTGGGGCGGGGAGACGAACGCCGGGTAACCGCTGTAGGGACCGTCGGCGTCGCCGTAGACCGTCTCCATGTGACAGATCGCCAGATCGGCCCGGGAGACGACGGACTTGACGCCCGCGAGCATCGGGGCGAAGTCGTAGCCGTCACCGCCCGCGTCGGCGCGGGCCTGCCGGATGATCGAGTCGTGCGGGAGCACGTCGCCCGAGGCGACCAGGGTGAAGCCGCGCTGCGGAGCGCCGGGCGGCCCGGCCGCGGGCGCCGATGTGGTGGCGGGGGTGGTGGTGCAGGCGGTGGCCCCGAGCGTCAGGGCGGCGATCGCGGCCACCGCGCACCGGCGTTTCGCCGGTCGTCGGGGCGGGGCGGAGGCCGACGGGGACGTCAACACCGTGCGCTGCTTCATCGGACCGACTTCCCTCGGGTGGAAATGTCTCGAACATGCGCTGGACATGCGTAAGGAGAATCCATCCGGGGGCGCTCGTGAAGTCAAGGGACTCGACGGCCGGGCGCGGGCAAGAGCGCCCGAACAGCCCCGGAGCGGGCCTCCGCTCGCCCGGCGCGGGCCGTCGACCGTTCGTCGTACCACTCGTCGCACGGCTCGACCGTTCGTCGCACGCACCGGCCGCCTGCTCGCACGCTGCACACCGCCTGCCAGCACCGGCGCACACCGACGGTTATCTTCGCCCCTGAGCTCGGCCGGGCTGTGACCGCCGTCACCCCTTCCGGCCGCCCTCTCCACCCCGTCCTGTGCTTCCCGTTCTGTTTCCGGCGTCCCGCCCCTCCCGTCCCGCCTCTCTCCCCGCCCGCTCGCCCGAAGGAGCGTCAACGGTGACCACCTCCCCGCCCCTCGCCCGCCGCACCGACGAACGCGCCCTCGCCGCGCTCCAGCGCGAGCACGGCCCCGCGCTCTTCGGCTTCCTGCTCGGTCTCACCCACGGCGACCGGCAGCGCGCCGAGGACCTCGTCCAGGAGACGCTGGTACGGGCCTGGCAGCACCCGGAGGCCCTCGCCAGCGACCACGACTCGATGCGGCCGTGGCTGTTCACGGTCGGGCGGCGGCTCGCGATCGACGCCCGGCGCGCCCGCCGGTCCCGGCCGAGCGAGGTCACGGCCGAGGTGCTGGACCACTCCCCCGTGCCGGTCGACCTCGCCGAGCGCTCGGCGACCGAACTCGACGTGCGCCGGGCAGTGGGAGCGCTGCGCACGGAGCACCGGGAGGTCCTGGTGCAGGTGTACTTCCGGGGGCGTTCGGTGGCGGAGGCGTCCACCGAACTGGGCATTCCGGAGGGAACCGTGAAATCCCGTACGCACTACGCGCTCCGGGCACTGCGCACCGTGCTTCCGGGATACGGCGCGGGGGCCGACCGGCGCACGGGCCGCGGTGCGGCCTGAGCCCGCCCCCCCGGGCCTCGGCCGAGAACACGTGCGTCACACCTGCACCGGCGGTACACCCCTTCCTCCCCCGCCACGGGCTCGGCACGACTATTTCGAAAGCACGGCGTCAAGTTCGGTAAAGACGCCCCGCCAAACCCCTCTCAGCGTGAAAGCTCTTCGCCGGGGCCCCCGTCCGGAGCCCCGGACACCGTAAGCACGACTGGAGAAGGTGGAATGCTGTGCTGCCCGAGAGCGCCAATGGCACCGGCGGAAGCGGCCTCGCCGTACCCATGGCATGGCTGTACGCCGAGTACATCGCCGACGAGCTGCTGCGCACCGGGCAGTTGATCCCGCCCGGCACGCTGGAGTTCCGCGCGGGGCGCGAGGCGCTCGCGCTGACCGTATACCTGTCGGACTCCACGGACGAGCTGTCCGGGGTCGGGGTGATCTCCCAGCTCGACGAATGGCTGTCGCTCACCGCGTACGGCCACCCGTGGGAGCAGTGGGTACGGGAGTGCTTCGCGGCCCGCGCCGAGCGGGGTGACGGCGGCCCGGACCTGGAACTGGCCACGGCGTCCTGGCGGTGGCTGGAGTCCACGGAGCTCCTCGCCACGGACCTGGCCGGCACGGGCGTCGAGCCCGGCCCCGCGACCCGCGGCGAATCCCCCCTGGCCTGCGGGGACGGCGACGGCCCCGGCCCCGGCCCGGCGGAACGCGCGGACCCGGTGGACGAGAACGCGCGGGTGTGGCTGCCCGCCTGGCAGCTCGGACTGCCGCTGGGGCACCTCTCGGTGCACCTCTTCTGAGGAGCCCCGCCGACAAGGTCCGCCGACAAGGTCCGCCACGTCCGCGTCAGTGGTCGGGCCGGGGCGAACTGTGCACGCCTGCACGGTACTTGGGGATGCGGACCGTGATCTTCATGCCCGCGCCGACGGCCGTCTCGACGACGATGCCGTAGTCGTCGCCGTAGACCTGGCGCAGCCGCTCGTCCACGTTGGACAGGCCGATGCCCGCGGTGGCGGGCTCCTGTCCGGCGAGGATGCGGCGGAGCCGGGCGGGGTCCATGCCGACGCCGTCGTCCTCGATGGTGACGATCGCCTCCGCGCCAGCGTCCCGGGCGGCGAGGGTGATCCGGCAGTTCTTGCGGGAGTCCTCCAGGCCGTGCTTGACGGCGTTCTCCACGAGGGGCTGGAGGCAGAGGAAGGGCAGGGCGACGGGCAGCACCTCGGGAGCGATCTGGAGGGTGACCTCGAGGCGCTCGCCGAAGCGGGCCCCGGCGAGCGCCAGGTACTGCTCGATGCAGCGGAGTTCGTCGGCGAGCTGGGTGAAGTCGCCGTGCCTGCGGAAGGAGTAGCGGGTGAAGTCGGCGAACTCCAGAAGCAGTTCGCGGGCCCGCTCGGGGTCGGTGCGGACGAACGAGGCGATGGCGGCCAGGGAGTTGAAGATGAAGTGCGGGGAGATCTGCGCACGCAGCGCGCGTATCTCCGCCTCGACGATCCGGGTGCGGGAGCGGTCCAGCTCGGCCAGCTCCAGCTGTACGGAGACCCAGCGGGCGACCTCGGTGGCGGCCCGCACCAGGACGGCGGACTCCCGGGAGCCGTAGGCGACCAGCGCACCCAGCACGCCGTCCTCGCCGGTGAGGGGGGCGATGACGGCCCACCGGAGGGGGCAGGAGGGGTCGTCGCAGGCGGTGTGGACGCAGGTGCTGCGGCCGGAGTCGAGCATCTCGGCGACCTTGAGCATCACCTTCTCCTGGTGGTGCGCGGCACCGGGGCCGTCCCAGGCCAGGACGGTGGTGCGGTCGGTGAGGCACAGGGTCTCGGTGCCGAGGAGGGAGCGCAGCCGGCGGGCGGCCTTGCGGGCGGTGTCCTCGGTGAGTCCGGCGCGCAGCGGGGGCGCGGCGAGGGACGCGGTGTGCAGGGTGAGGAAGGTGGCGCGCTCGACGGGGGTGCCGAGGTCGAGGTTCTTCTCGGCGCGCAGGGCGGAGAGCCGGCCGAGCGCGGTGCCCACGGCGAGGAGCAGCGCTCCGGCCGCGGCGAGAGCGGCGATCTCGATGGTGGTCACTGCGCTGCTCTCCGGGTGCGGTGTTCTGGGGGGTGAACGGCGGCCTGCTCTGCGAGCGCTGCTCTGGTCCGTGAGCGCCGCCCTGCTGCATGAGCACTGCTTCGGGCAACGAGCACCGCTCCGGCCCGTGAGCGCCGCTCCGGTCGGTGAGCGGCGGACCAGCACGTGAGCAGCAGAAGGGCCCGCGAGCACCGAACCGACCCGCGGACCGGGGCCCGCGTCGCGAGCGGCGTCCCGCCCGGCGAGCAGCGCCCCACAACGCGAGCAGTGCTCTCGCCCCTGGTCACCGCTCCGCCTCCGGAGCACCGGTCCCGGTCGGTTTGGTGGTCAGCTCTTCCGGCAGGTGCAGCCGGGCCAGGATCGCGGCCGTGCCCGCCGGGACGCGGCTGCGTGTGGCGAGGGACACCAGCACCATGGTCAGGAAGCCCAGCGGGACGGACCACACCGCGGGCCAGGCGAGCAGGGAGTGCGACCAGCCGGAGGCCGGGATGCCCGCGCGGGTCGCCATGACCGCGGTGAGCGCCGCCCCGCCCCCGGTCACCAGCCCCGCCGCCGCCCCCGGCGGGGTGAGCCCCCGCCACCAGATGCCCAGCACCAGCAGCGGGCAGAACGACGACGCCGACACCGCGAACGCCAGCCCCACCGCGTCCGCCACCGGCACGTCCGCCGTCACCGCTCCCAGCCCCAGCGGCACCGCCATGGCCAGCACCGTCGCCAGCCGGAAGTACCGCACCCCGCGCGCGGGCAGCACGTCCTGGGTGAGCACCCCCGCCACCGACATCGCCAGCCCGGACGCGGTGGAGAGGAACGCGGCGAACGCCCCGCCCGCGAGCAGCGCCCCCAGCAGGTCGCCCCCCACACCCCCGATGAGCCGTTCCGGCAGGACGAGCACGGCGGCGTCGGCGTCCCCGGTCAGGGCGAGCTCGGGGGCGTAGATCCTCCCCAGGACCCCGTACACCGGCGGCAGCAGGTAGAACGCGCCGATCAGGGCGAGGACGACGAGGGTGGTGCGGCGGGCGGCGGTGCCGTTCGGGCTGGTGTAGAAGCGGACGGCGACGTGCGGCAGGCCCATGGTGCCGAGGAAGGTGGCGAGGATGAGCCCGTAGGTGGCGTAGAGCGGGTGTTCCTCGCGGCTGTCGGCGAGGGGCTCGGACCAGACGGCGGCGCCGGCGGCCCGGGTGTCGCGCTGTTCGGGGACCTCGGCCCCGGCGGGGAAGCGCAGGGTGGTGCCGGAGGAGACGCGGTGCGGGCCCGGGTCGAGGGTGACGCCGGCGTCGTCGTACGGGCGGTCGTCGACGGTGCCCGACACGGTGAGCGTGAGCGGCCGGTCGAGTTCGATGCGTACGGTCTCCTGGAAACGCACCAACGTGTGCTCGCGGAAGGTGGCGGGGGCGTCGAAGCGGGCCCGCGGGGTGTCGTCGCCGAACCAGGCCCCGGCCAGGAACAGGGCGGGCACCAGCAGCGCGGTCAGTTTCAGCCAGTACTGGAAGGCCTGCACGAAGGTGATGCTGCGCATGCCCCCGGCGGCGACCGCGCCCGTCACGACGACGGCGACGACGAGCCCGCCGACCCACCCGGGCGCGCCCGTGAGGATCTCCAGGGTGAGCCCCGCGCCCTGGAGCTGGGGCAGCAGGTACAACCAGCCGATCCCCACCACGAAGAGGCTCGCCAGCCTTCTCACCTGCGGTGATTCCAGGCGGGCTTCGGCGAAGTCGGAGAGGGTGTACGCACCGGAGCGGCGCAGCGGGGCGGCGACCAGCAGGAGCAGCACCAGGTATCCGGCGGTGTAGCCGACCGGGTACCAGAGCATTTCGGGGCCCTGGAGGAGGACCAGGCCCGCGATGCCGAGGAAGGAGGCGGCGGAGAGGTACTCGCCGCTGATCGCGGCGGCGTTGAGGCGGGGGCCCACGGTGCGCGAGGCGACGTAGAAGTCGGAGGTGGTGCGGGATATGCGCAGTCCGAGGGCGCCTATGAGGAGGGTGGCCAGGACGACGACGGTGACGGCCGTGACGGCGTACGCGTGGTTCATGAGGGGTGGGTCAGCGGCCTTCCACGAGGCCGCGGAAGTCCCGTTCGTTGCGCTCGGCCCGGCGGACGTACCAGCGGGCGATCAGCCACATCACCGGGTAGACGACGACGCCGAGCACCACCCACAGGTGGGGTCCTGGCGCGAGGGGCGTGCCGGTGAGGACGCGCGGGAGCTGGAGCAGCAGGGGCAGCGTGCCGACCAGCAGGGCGAGCGCGCCGAGGCCGAGGAGGGCGGTGCGGAGCTGACTGCGCATCAGGGAGCGGACGTAGGTGGCGCCCAGCGGTGTCTGCTCGCTGATCTCGGAGCGGGCGGGCGCGTGTCCCGGGGCCCGGCCGCCGGGCTTCCTGGCTGCCCGGGGCACGCCGGTCACGGTCTCGCGGCGGGGGCGCGGGGCTGCGGGCATGGGAGCGGGCTCCGGGGGTCGGCGGCGGTCCGGGGGCTGCTGGAGTCTACGCAGAGGCGCCGGTCAGGGGTAGGCCGAGGGGCCGGGAAGCCGGGGGGCTCGGCGCAGGACCGGGGGGTCAGGAACGGCCGGAGGGGCGCCGGGAACGGCCCGGGGCTCAGGAGCGACCGGAATCGTCGAGGGCAATCTCCAGTTCCACGTACGACTCCTCCGCGCGCCGGAAGGCGACTTCCAGGGCGGCCGCGGTGCGCGGGGCGGCGTACGGCTGGGCGGACTCCTGGACCTCGTAGAGGACGTCGGCCCAGCGGGCGGCGGCGCGCTTGACGTGGCGGAGGAGGGCGTCGAGTTCGTCCGGGGCGCGGGGGCGGATCGCGGGCAGGGCGCGCAGTTCCGCGAGCAGCGCGTCGACTTCGGACATTTCGCCTTCGGACATCCGGCTCCCTCACCCTGTGGTCGAGGGTCAGGGTAGGTGCGCGGGGACGGGGCGCGGAGGGTGGTTCGTTCTGCGGTGGCACTGCGTCGGTGAACGGTGCGGGGCACGCGCCGGGCGGTCCGCCGGGCCGGTGTGTCACCGGCCGCCCCCGGCGCGGCGCGTCAGCAAGTCGCGCAGTTCGCGGGCGTGCCGGCGGCTGACGACGAGTTCGGCGTCGGCGACGCGGACGGTGGTGGTGCCGGAGTCGAGGCGCAGTTCCTCGATGCGGTGGAGGGCGACGAGGTGGCGCCGGTGTATGCGGACGAAGCCGCGGGACGCCCAGCGCTCCTCCAGGGTGGAGAGGGGGATGCGGACGAGGTGACCGGTGCCGGGGCCGGCGGGGGTGGTGGTGTGCAGGCGGGCGTAGTCGCCGTGGGCCTCGACGTAGGCGATGTCGGCGATGGGCACGAAGCGGGTGACGCCGCCGAGTTCGACGGGGATCTGGTCCTGCGGGGCGGGTGCTTCCGTGGGAGGGCGGGGCGCGGGCGCGCTGGACACTCCGGCGGCGGCACGGCGCACGGCTTCGGCGAGACGCTCGCGGCGCACGGGTTTGAGCACGTAGTCGACGGCCTTGAGGTCGAAGGCCTGGACGGCGAAGCCCTCGTGGGCGGTGACGAACACGATGAGCGGCGGCCGGGCGAAGCCCGCGAGGAGGCGGGCCACGTCGAGGCCGGTCAGCCCGGCCATGTGGATGTCGAGGAAGACGACGTCGATGGCGTCGGCGCCGTCGGGCCCGGCGTCCAGGGCCCGGTTGATCCGCAGGAGGGCCTCGGTGGCGTCGGTGGCGCCCTCGGCGCTGGTGATGCGGGGGTCGGCGCGCAGGAGGTAGAGGAGTTCCTCCAGGGCGGGCTTTTCGTCGTCGACGGCGAGGGCGCGGAGCATGGGGACACGTTACGGGTCGGCCTGGCGGCACGGTACGGGGTGGCCGCCTCGGCCCACTGCGGGCGGCGGCGCGCACGGCGGGCAGGCCGTCGGAGGACGATGGAACCCGCGGTCCGGGCACGGCGGAGCCCGCAGCGCCCATGGCCCGCGGCGCCCGCGGCCCGGGTGCGGCGAAGCCTGCGGTCCAGGCGCTGCGGCTCCCGCAGTCGAGCGCCCTCGCACACCACGGCCAAGCGCCCCTGTACGCGAACCGTCACCGCCCGCCCGGAGCCCTCAGGCCGGTCCGCCCCGCGCTCCCCCGCGCTGTCCGCCGCGCGCGGGCACGATGAACTCGCACCACAGCGCCTTGCCCTCGCCCCTGGGCTCCACGCCCCACACGTCCGCGAGCCGGTCCACGAGCAGCAGTCCGCGTCCGGACACCGCCGCGTCGCCCGCCTCCCGGCGGCGCGGCAGCGCGCTGGAGCCGTCGGCGACCTCGACGCGCAGCCTGCGCTCGGGGGCGTCGAGGATCCGTACGGTGAGGAGAGCGCCGCCCTCGGTGTGCATGAGGGCGTTCACCATCAGCTCGTCGGCGGCCAGTTCGACCTCGTCGCCGACGCTCTCGGCGCCCCAGGCGCGCACGGCGGCCCGGATCAGGTGCCGGGCGGAGGCCAGCGACTCGGGGTCGCCCACGGCGACGTGCTGCTGGAGGCGGCCGCCTCCGCGGGGCGCGTCGGAGGTACGGCGGCGCAGCAGGAGCAGGGCGACGTCGTCTCCGCCGTCGCGTTCCTCGACGGACGCGCAGAGCCGGTCGGCGAGGTGCTGGAGGTCGCGGGGGCCGTCGTGGACGAGGTCGGCGAGGGCCTGGAGCCCGTCGTCGAGGTCCGACCCGGGCTGCTCCACGAGCCCGTCCGTGTAGAGGATCAGCGTCTGCCCCGGGTCCAGCTCCCGTGTGCTGACGGGGTATTCGAGCTGGCCGAACTCGGCGGAGAGCCCCAGCGGCAGCCCGCCCAGGACGGGGACGCGGCGGCAGGACCCGTCGGCGAGGCGCAGCAGCGGGTCCATGTGGCCGGCGCGGACCAGTTGGACGACGCCGGTGCTGAGGTCGATCTCGGCATACGTGCAGGTGGCGAAGCGGTCGGTGTCGAGTTCGTGCAGGAACCCGGAGGCGCGGGCCATCACGGTGGCGGGGGTGTGCCCCTCGGTGGCGTACGCCCGCAGCACGATGCGCAGTTGGCCCATGACGGCGGCGGCGTGGGTGTCGTGCCCCTGCACGTCGCCGATGACCGCGCCGACCCGGCCGCCGGGCAGCGGGATGACGTCGTACCAGTCGCCGCCGACGTCCTGCCCGTCGCGGGCCGAACGGTAGCGGACGGCGATGTTCGCACCGGGGACGGAGGGCACCCGCCGGGGCAGCATGGCCTGCTGGAGGTTCTCGGCGAGGTCCTTCTCCTGCTCGTACAGCATGGCCCGTTTCAGGCTCTGCGCGATGCTGGAGCCGAGGGCGATCAGCAGGTTCCGCTCGTCGGCGCTGAAGCCGCACTTGCCGCTGTAGAGCAGCCCGAGCGCGCCGACGGGGCGGGCCTGCGCGATCAGCGGGAGGTAGGCGGCCGAGCTCACCCCGAACTTCGAGACGTGCTCCCACAGCCGGGGGTAGGCGGCGGCGAAGGCCTCGCCCGACTCGATGAAGCGGGGCGCCAGGCTGCGCACCACGTCGCCCATCGGGTACGCGGGGTCGTCGATGCGGGTGTAACGGGTGCCGGGCATGTATTCCGGCCCTTCGGCGACCAGCCGGATGCGGCCCGCCTCGACGAGCCCCATGACCAGCGACGACGACTGGAACCTGCCCAGCTCGTGGGCGTCCTTGAGCACGTCGATCACGTCGCGGACGCTGCGGGCGTGCGCGAGCGCCGCCGTGGTCTCGGCGACCACTCCGGTGCCGCCGTGCCGGCCGGTGTCCCGCTCGGTGCGGGCGGCGAACTCGTCGAGCTCGCGGGTGGCGTCGCGCACGACGCCGATGATCCGGTACGGGCGGCCGTCGGCGTCCCGGCGGATCACCCCCTGGGTGTGCCCCCAGCGGAGCGAGCCGTCGCGCAGCCGGACCCGGAAGTACGCACCGTACGACGGGGCGCCGCTCTTCAGGGCCTGCGAGACCACGGCGTCCATGCGCTCGCTCTCGCCCGCTGCGACGGTGGCGAACAGGGCCGACGGGGTGCCGTCGAACTCGCCCGGGCGCAGGTCGAAGACCGCGAGGGCGGAGTCGTCGAGGTCCAGGTGGGACTGGTCGAGGTCCCAGTCGAAGATGCCCATGTGGTTGAGGGCGAGGGCGGCCCCGGCGGGGACGGGCCGGTCGGAACGCGGTTCGTCCCCCGTCGGCGCGGGACCGGACCGCCCGCCCGGGCCGCGCTCCGCGGGCGGGTCGGTCCGCCGGTCGGGCGAGCGGTCAGCCACCGTCCGGTCCGGACTCGGTCCCGGTGTCCCGCTCCGGGGCGGTGCCGGGGGCCGACGGCGGCCGGAGCGCCGGGTGGTCGCCGGGCATGGGGCAGCCGGAGGGCACGGACGCGCGCGGGGTGCGGGCGGGGCGGGGGGTGGTGGGCGGCGCGACGGGCGGGCCGCTGTCGCCGGTGGTTTCCGAGCGAGGGTTCGCGGGGGCGCCGGACGTGCGGAAGCCGGGTGCAGCCGGGGTGTCGGCGCGCGGCACGACCGGGGCCGGACCCCGCGGGAAGCGGGGGACGGCGTCGACGCCGACGCGACCGGCCCCGGCGAACGCCCGCGCCTTCGCCGGAGCGGCGCCGGGCCCGGTCAGGCGGTGGATCCGCTGCTCGACGTCGCAGGTGGAGACCGGCCGGGCGCCGCCGTGGAGCCCGGGCGGCCCGCCGGAAATCCGCCGGACGCCGCGCGCGGACGCGGACGGGGAAGCGCTCTCCGTGTGCGTGGGGGCGGGACCGTCCGTGGTGGGCAGCGGTGCGGTCGCCTTCGCGGTCGACCGCGTGAACGGATCGGGTCCGGGTGCGGCAACCGGCTGAAGCAGTACGCCGTGGCCGCCGGCGTCCGTGGCGTCACCGAGGCCGGAGTCGCCGCTTCCGCACCGGGCCGCCGGCAGTGCCGGGGGCACGGCCGACACCGCTGTCACCACGGTGCGGCGACGCCTGGATGAGTGCACGCGGCTCTCCCGTCCTCTTCCTCGCCCAGCCCGTTCGTCCGTTCGCACCCCTGCGCGGAACGTACGATTACTCACTTATCTCCCTCTATGTCTGCCGCACTTCCGGGCCCCTCGCAAGTGGACGGAGCCCGCCCCGCCGCCCGCGCACCCGTCGGCTCTCGACGCCCGCGCCCCCGCCGGGCACAGTGGCCCGCATGACTGACGCCTCCGCTTCCGCCGCCCTCCCGCCCCTGGGCACCGCATCCGAGATCGCCGCCGCCGTCCGCGGGAAGCGGCTCGCTCCGCGCGAGGCGGTCGCCGCGTCGCTCGCCCGTATCGAGGCCATGGACGCCCGGGTGGGCGCGTTCCGCTTCGTGCGCACCGCACGGGCGCTCGCCGAGGCGGACGCCCTCCTCGACCGCCCCGACCTGGACCGGCTGCCGTTGGCCGGGGTGCCGGTCGCGATCAAGGACAACCTCCCGGTACGGGGCGAGTCGACCCGTACCGGATCCGCGGCCACCTCGCCCGTGCCCGCCGGGGAGGACCACGAGACGGTGGCCCGGCTGCGTGCGGCGGGCGCGGTCGTCGTCGGCCTCACCCACGTCCCGGAGCTGTGCGTGTTCGGCACCACGGACGGCGTGCACGGCATCTCGCGCAACCCCTGGGACCTCACCCGCACGGCAGGCGGCTCGTCCGGCGGCAGCGCGGCGGCCGTCGCGGCCGGAATGGTGCCGATCGCGCTCGGCAACGACGGCATGGGCTCGCTGCGCATACCCGCCGCGAACTGCGGGGTGATCGGCCTCAAGCCGGGTCTCGGGCGGGTGCCCGCCGGGATCGGCGACGGCGACTGGTACGGCATGTCCGAGAACGGCCCGCTCGCCACGACCGCCGAGGACGCCCGCCTGATGTTCGCGGTACTCGCGGGCGACAGGGCAACCGGGTCCATCGGCACAGGGGCCGCCGGGCGCACCGGCACAGCGGTCACCGGACTCGCCGGCGCAGAGGCCACCGGGCGGACGGGCGCAGAAGGCACCGGGCTCACCGGCACCGCGGCCACCGGAGCCACCGGCCTCCCCGACACCACCTCCCTGCGCCTGGCCGCCTCCACCCGCAGCCCCCTGGCCGGCACCCCCGTCACCCGCCCGTACGCCGACGCGGTCTGCGCCGCCGTCCGTCTGCTGGTCGACGCGGGGCACACCGTCCGCCACGACGACCCGCCCTACCCGCTCTCCCTCTCCATCACCGCCCTGGCCCGCTGGACCGGCGGCACCGCCAAGGACGCCGCGGGCCTGGACCCGCGCCTGCTGGCGCCCCGCACCCGCCGCCACGCCGCCGCCGGACGCCTCTTCGCCCGTACGCCGCTGCTGCGCACCGACCACCGGGAGCGCCTGCGCGAACGGCTCACCCCGTTCTTCACGGAGTACGACGTCCTGCTGATGCCCGCGCTGGCCCGCCGCGCTCCCGAGGCCGCCCCCTGGCACGAGCGCGGCTGGCTGCGCAACGTCCTGGTCAACACGGCGTACGCACCCACCACCCCGCCCTGGAACCTGGCCGGCTGGCCCGCGCTCACCCTCCCGCTGGGCACCCTGCCCGGCACGGCCGCGCCCTGCGCCGTGCAGTTGGTGACGCGGCCCGGCGGAGAGGAACGGCTCCTCGCGCTGGCGGCGCGCATCGAGTCGCTCAAGCCGTGGGAGCGGACTGCCGCGCACCACCTGGCCGGCTGACGCCGCTTCGCGCGGTTCCAGCAGCCCGACCGCCACGGCCCCCCGGAGCGACCCGGGCGCGCGGGAGCCGTGGTGGTCGGGCGGGACGCAAACGCCCCGGTTCACCCCTGCGCTACAGCAGCGCGGGCCGCACCCACTCCTCGCCCTTCACCTTCTCGTCGAAGAAGTTCAGCACCGTCTCGTACCAGACCACGGCGTGGTTCGGCTTGAGCACCCAGTGGTTCTCGTCCGGGAAGTACAGGAACTTCGCCGGCACCTCGAACCGCTGGAGGTCCTGGAACAGGGCCATCCCCTGCCCCACCGGCACCCGGTAGTCCCGTGCCCCGTGGATCACCAGCATCGGCGTGGTGATCCGCTCCGCCCCCAGCACCGGCGAGTTCGCCTCGTGCCGCTGCGGCTGGGTCTCCGAGTGGCCGAAGATCCGGCGGAAGAACCACGACGCGTCGGAGTCGCTCTGGAAGGCCGCCGTGTCCCAGATCCCGGCGTGCGACATGATCCCCCGGAAGCGGCCCGTGTTGGTCGCCACCCGGTTCGCCATGTACCCGCCGTACGAGCCGCCCGCGAGCCCGGTGCGCGTCTCGTCGATGTCCTCGCGCGCCTCCGTGGCGTCGGTGAGCGCCATCAGGTCGCGGTAGGGCTGCCCGCCCCACTGGCCCCAGCCGCGCTCGTGCATCTTCTGTCCGTAGCCGGTCGACAGCGCCGGGTCCGGCAGCAGCACCGCATAGCCGCGGGCCACGAACACCCACGGGTTCCAGCGCCACGTCCACGCGTTCCACGACCCCTGCGGCCCGCCGTGCACGAACACCAGCAGGGGCGCGGGCGTGTCCGCAGACGCGCCTTCCGGCACCGCGAGCCAGGCCCGCAGCGGGAAGCCGTCGTCGCCCGTGGTCTCGACCTCGGTGAGCGTGCCCGGCAGTTCGGGCAGCGAGCCGGGGGCCTTCAGCGCCACCGGGCTCTGGTCCTCGCCGGCCGCCGCGAGCCGCACCGGGACCGGCGCCTCGTCGAGGTTCGTCCGCAGCGCGTACAGGGTCGCCCCGTCCGGGGACACCTGGAGCGAGCCGTACGCCCCGGAGGCCGTCAGCCGGGTGACCGTGCCGTCCGCGTCACGCCGGAAGACCGGGAGGTGGCCCAGCTCGTCGGCGGTGAACCACAGCGTGCCGTCGCCCTCGACCGGCGAGACCCGGACGCCGCCCGGCCAGTTGTCGAAGCCGGGCAGCAGGTCGGTCTCCTCGCCGGTCGCCAGGTCCACCCGTACGAGAGTGACGTCGTACGGCGTCTCGTACGTCTCCTGGAGTTCCCGCTCCAGCACCACGGCCGTGCCGTCGTTCGTGAAGACGGCGCCGCCGTACTGGAAGCCGGGCCGGTCCACGACACGCAGTTCCTCGCCGGTCGCGGCGTCCGCGACGACGACGCACGACCGGTTCTCGCTCGGGACGCGGCCGTTCACGAACCTGCCGTACGCGACCCGGCTGCCATCCGGCGACAGCGCGACGCCGCCCTCGTCCACGGCGCCCTGCCCGCCCGCGTCGACGGGCGCCGCGTCCTCGGCGAGGGGGCGCACGAAGGCGTGGAGCTCGCCGGGGCCCAGGTCGTGGTCCCAGAACCGGGTGGGTCCGCCCTCGTAGAGGATCGCGGTGACCTTGGCCTCCTCGCGGTCCTTGGTCAGCTTGGCGTGCGCCTCGGCGTCGGCCGCGCCGGGCAGCAGACTGCCGGAGTAGACGAGTGCGTCGGCGCGGGCCGCGAGGGCGAAGCCGGCGATGCCGCCCGGGTGGCGGGCGACCCTGCGGGCCTCGCCGCGCTCGGGCAGCGCCCACAGCGTCGCGCCGTCCTCGCCGTCCGCCTTCTCGGCGGTCGCGTCGGTCTCCTCCCGGCCGGACAGGAAGTGCAGGGTGCCGTCGGCGGCGAACGCCGGGGCCGACTCGCCCTTGACGGACCGGGTCAGGCGCAGCGGTTCCCGCACGCCCTGCGGGTCGACGTCCCAGAGCCCGGAGACGTACCCGGTGCCCTCCGCGTTGCGGGACTGCACGGCGGCCACGAGCCGGGTGCCGTCCGGCGAGAGGGCGAGGGCCCCCACGCGCGGGGTGGAGAAGAAGGCGGACACATCGTGAAAGGCGGTTTTGCCGCTGGATGTCGCAGACATGACCGTCATCCTCGTGCCCACCTCGGTGCCCGCACCAGGGAATTCGCTCTGGGCTCAGCGAAGGGCGCCCGGGTGACCGGGACGATCGCCGCGGTGCGGCCGTCCACCCCGCTGCGGGTCGCGTACGTACGGGCAGCGCCCGGCGCGGTACGCGCGACGGGTCACGGAGCGCGGTCGTACGGTTTGGCCGGTTCTGGTCACCGGCGGGTCAGAAGCGCTGGAGGCGGCCACCGGCACGTAGCGGGCCGGGCCCCCCGCCCTGTGGCGGGGGACCCGGCCCGTCCGGTGCCAGGGGGCCGTGGGGACGCGGCCCGTCGTGTCGGCCCGGTCAGTCGACGCCGGGCAGGATGTGCGGCTCCGCGAGGTCGTCCTCGTACCCGGCGAGCCGGATCGGTGCCGACCTGGCCCACACTTCCAGGTTGCCGAGCTTCTCCGGCTTGGCCGCCCGGCCGCCCGCTCCGGCCCTGGGGGTCCGGTTCGTCGACCGTTCGGACCTTCGCTGGTCCTGGTGAGTCGTCTTTGGTGTCACCGCGCACTCCTTTGTGTCGCGCAACCCGTCGGACGTGTCCGCGCGGTCCTCATGCCGAAACCGCCGAACTCGCCCGGAGGGGCAAGAGGGAAAGGGCTCTTCCGTCGCGGTGGCGCCGGTCTCACTCGTGCGGGAGACGCCGTGGTGGTGGGCGTTTCCCGGATACGGGCCGAGGGTGTCGCTCCGTCCGTGACGAACAGAGTACCCATATGAGCGCCCCCGCGCTCGATGGATTCCGTCGACTTTCGGCCCATGCCTCCGACGGAGGGCTCACTGTCCGCCGTCACCCCGGTGGACGGATGCCCCTCCGGTCCGTCCCGGCACAGGCGCGACCGCACGCACAGGGCCCCCTTCCGTCGTCCTGTTCCTCGGACGGCGGAAGGGGGCCCTGGCCTGCCGGTGGGTTACCAGCCCGCCGGCGCGTAGTCCTTGAGGAAGACGCCGTAGAGGTCCTCGCCCGCCTCGCCGCGCACGACCGGGTCGTACACCCGGGCGGCGCCGTCGACCAGGTCGAGGGGGGCGTGGAAGCCCTCCTCGGCCAGCCGCAGCTTGTCGAAGTGCGGGCGCTCGTCGGTGATCCAGCCGGTGTCGACGGAGGTCATCAGGATGCCGTCGGTCTGGAACATCTCCTGCGCGCTGGTGCGGGTCACCATGTTCATGGCGGCCTTGGCGGCGTTCGTGTTGGGGTGGCCCGCGCCCTTGTAGCCGCGGCCGAAGACGCCCTCCATGGCGGAGACGTTGACGATGTGGGCGCGGCCGCTCTGCGCCTTCTTCGCGGCCTCGGCCATCGCCGGCCGGAGCCGGCTGATCAGGATGAACGGCGAGGTGTAGTTGCACAGCTGGGTTTCGAGCAGCTCCACCGGGGAGATCTGCTCGATGGTCTGCACCCAGGTGTTGGTGTCGACGACGTCCGGGACGAGACCGCCCGCGTCGATGGCGCTGCCGTCGCGGTGCCGCTCGATGCTGGCGTTGCCCGCGACCAGGGCCAGCTCGGCGACCTGCTGGGCGTCCAGGCCGCTCACGCCGAGCGGCAGGGCGGCCAGGCCGTCGACGGCGCCGGAGTTGAACGCGCCGATCACCTGGTGGGCGGGCAGCTCGCCCGGGGGCAGCGGCGCGTTCTCGCCGTCGACCAGGGCGGCGTACGCCGAAGGGAGGCGGCGGACGGTCTGCGTGGCGTTGTTGATCAGGATGTCGAGGGGACCGGCCTCGGTGACCCGTCCGGCCAGCTCGACCGCCTGGGCGGGGTCGCGCAGGTCGATGCCGACGACCTCCAGGCGGTGCATCCAGTCCGCGGAGTCCTCCATCGCCTTGAAGCGGCGGATGGCGTCCTTGGGGAAGCGGGTGGTGATGGTGGTGTGCGCGCCGTCGCGCAGCAGCCGCAGCGCGATGTACATGCCGATCTTGGCGCGGCCGCCGGTGAGCAGGGCGCGCTTGCCGGTGAGGTCGGCGCGGGCGTCGCGCTTGGCCCGGTTCAGGGCGGCGCACGGCTGGCAGAGCTGGTGGTAGAAGTAGTCGACCTCGACGTAGCGGGTCTTGCAGACGTAGCAGGAGCGCGGCCGCTGGAGTACGCCGGCGATCCGGCCCTCCTCGGTGGCCGACTTCGGCAGCAGCCCCTCGGTCTCGTCGTCGATGCGCTCGGCGGAGCCGGTGGCGGTCGCCTCGGTGACGGCCTTGTCGTTGGCGGTCTTGGCGGCCCGGCGCTCCTGGCGGCGGCGCTGCTTGACCGTGCGGTAGACGCCCGCGGTGGCGCGGCGGATCGTGATGGCGTCCGGGTGGTCCACGTCGAGCTCGTCGAGCTCCGCGAGGACGCTCAGGACCAGGGCCATGCGCTCCGGGTCGATGCCGGGGCCGTACTCGACCGGCTCACCGGACTCACCGGGCTCACCGGGCTGACCGGGCTGACCGGGCTTGTCCTCTGTCACCGTCATCGCCGCTGCCGTCTCTCGTTCCTGCCGCACATGTCGCACGTGCGGTGAGTGCTCAAAAGAAGAATCGTACGGAGGCGGAGGCGAGTGCGACAAACCACGAGGTGCGCGGTCACGCAGTGTCACAGGACCTGTTGGCCCTTGCCCAGGGCGATCACCCCGTTCCGGGACACGGTGTACAACTCGGCGTCACGCTCCGGATTGACGCCGATCGTCGCTCCCGGCGGGACGTCGACGTTCTTGTCGAGGATGGCGTTCCTGACCACCGCTCCGCGTCCGATGCGTACGTTGTCGTGCAGGACGGAGCCCTGGACGACCGCGCCCGGCTCGACGACGACGCCCGGCGAGAGCACCGATCCGGTGACCTGCCCGCTGATCACGCAGCCGGGGCCGACGATGGACTCGCTGGCGATGCCCGCCGAGCGGAAGCGGGCGGGCGGCAGCTGCCCGAAGTGGGTGTAGATGGGCCAGCGCTTGTTGTAGAGGTTGAACTCGGGCTCTTCGGCGACGAGGTCCATGTGGGCGTCGTAGTACGTGTCGAGGGTGCCGACGTCGCGCCAGTAGCCGTGGTCGCGGGCGGTCTCGCCGGGGACGTGGTTGTCGGTGAAGTCGTAGACCTGGGCGGTGCCGCGCTCGGTGAGCTGGGGCAGGATGCTGCCGCCCATGTCGTGCACCGATTCCTCGTCCTCCGCGTCCCGCAGCAGGGCGTCCACCAGGACCTTCGTGGTGAAGATGTAGTTGCCCATGGAGGCGAAGACGTGGCGCGGGTCGCCGGGCAGGCCGGGCGGGTCGGTGGGCTTCTCCAGGAACTGCTCGATGCGGGCCCCGTCGGAGGCCGGGGTGATGATCCCGAACGCCGAGGCGTCCTTGCGCGGCACCCGTATCCCGGCGACGGTCACGCCCGCGCCGCTCTCGATGTGCTGCTCGAGCATCTGACGGGGGTCCATGCGGTAGACGTGGTCGGCGCCGAAGACGGCGATGAAGTCCGGCTGCTCGTCGTGCACCAGGTTGAGCGACTGGAGGATCGCGTCGGCGCTCCCCAAGTACCAGCGTGGGCCCAGGCGTTGCTGGGCCGGGACGGGGGTGACGTAGTTGCCGAGCAGGCTGGACATCCGCCAGGTGGTGGTGATGTGCCGGTCCAGCGAGTGCGACTTGTACTGCGTGAGGACGCAGTTGCGCGTGATGTCGCCGTTGACGAGGTTGGACAGGACGAAGTCGACGAGGCGGTACGTCCCTCCGAAGACCACCGCCGGTTTGGCCCGGTCGGTGGTGAGCGGCATCAGCCGCTTGCCCTCCCCGCCCGCCAGTACGATCCCGAGCACCGAAGGTCCACCGCGCATCGCCGCCCCCAAGGGTCAACCAGCAAAGGTCACTTGACCAACTCCGCGTACATTTCGGCGGTCCGCCGGGCCACGGCGTCCCAACCGAACTCACTCACTGCGCGTACCCGCCCTGCGGCTCCCATGCGCGCGGCGGCCTCCGGGTCGTCGAGCACCCGGTTCAGGGCCTCGGTGAGGGCGTTCTCGAACTCCTCGGGGTGCCGGGCCGCGCGCTTCTTCTCGTACGGTACGAGCAGTCCCGTGCGCCCGTCGTCGACGACCTCCGGGATGCCGCCGACCGCGGAGGCCACGACGGCCGTGCCACAGGCCATGGCCTCCAGGTTGACGATGCCGAGCGGTTCGTACACCGAGGGGCAGACGAACACGGCGGCGTGGGTGAGGAGCTGGACGACGTCGGGGCGCGGCAGCATCTCCGGGATCCAGAACACCCCGTCGCGCACCCGCTCCAGTTCCCCGACGAGTTCGCGGAACTCGGCGCCGATCTCGGGGGTGTCCGGAGCTCCGGCGCACAGGACGAGCTGGGCTTCGGGGTCCAGGGCGCGGGCGGCGCGCAGCAGGTGCGGGACGCCCTTCTGGCGGGTGATGCGGCCGACGAACAGGACGTAGGGCCGTGCGGGGTCGATGCCGACGCGCGTCAGCACGTCCGTGTCCTGGGCGGGTCGGTAGAGGTTGGTGTCGATGCCGTTGTGCACGACGCGGACCTTGGCCGGATCGAGGTCGGGGTAGCAGGCGAGGACGTCCTCGCGCATGCCCCGGGACACCGCCACGACCGCGTCCGCCGCCTCGACGGCGGTCCGCTCGGCCCAACTGGAGAGCGCGTAGCCGCCGCCGAGCTGCTCGGCCTTCCAGGGGCGCAGCGGCTCCAGGGAGTGACAGGTCATCACGTGCGGTATGCCGTACAGGAGTTTGGCGAAGTGTCCGGCGAGGTTCGCGTACCAGGTGTGCGAGTGGACGAGGTCGCGGCCTTCGAGGGCGGCGGTCATGGCGAGGTCGACGGAGAAGGTGCGCAGCGCGTCGTTCGCGTCCCGCAGCCCGGCCGCGGGCCGGTGGCGTCTCACCGCGGCGTCACCGCCCTCCGCGGTGTCCCCCCAGCAGTGCACCTGGAGGTCGACCAGGGATCGCAACTCCCTGGCCAGGAACTCCACATGGACGCCGGCGCCTCCGTAGACGTCCGGCGGATACTCGCGCGTGACCAGCCCCACCTTCACCCCATGATGGTCACTCAGATCCGGGCTGCGGGGAAGACCGCCGGGGGGCCCGGTCGAAAACGCAGTCGCCGCAGAGTCCGCCGGCGGGGCAGCGGTAGTACAGACAGCAACTGTTGCGGCGGAAGGCCCCGGCCCTGAGGGAGCCGGTGGAGTTCAGGTCGGGGTGGGCGAAGAGCTCGTGGGCGATCACGGCAGCCCGCCTGGCGACCTCCGGGCGGTCCTTCTCCCGCGCCCAGCGCCTGAGTTGGGTGACCGCGGCGGCGAGGGCCGACCCCGCGTTGCCCCACAGGAGCTGCGGCGAGATGTTGCCGTCGCGGCGCAGGGCCTCCGCCAGCGGCAGCAGGTGGCCGTACTGGACGCCGTCGCGCAGGGTGTCGGCGGTGGCGGGCAGGGTCCGTACGTCCGTGAGCAGCAGGTCGTCGGGCGACTGCCCGTCGGCGTCCCAGTGCAGGCGGTCCGCCGAGAGGTCGGGCACCTCGTCGTAGAGGGCGGCCGATCCGAGGGCGACCGACCAGAGCCGGGCGACGATTCCGAGGTGGGCTATCGAGGCGGCGACCCGGCGTTCGGGGGCGTCGAGCCGGGCGGCGACCTTGTCGACGCGCCGTGCCAGGGGCGCCGCGTCCCCGGTGTCCCCCGCGTACACCCGGGAGAGCGGGACGTGACCGCTGCCGGGCTCCCCCGTGCGCAGCGCGAAGAACCCGTTCACCGAGCCCAGCTCCGCGAAGTCCACTGGGTCCCCCTTTCACCCCGCCAGAACCGATTGCCCGGTCACCGTATCCGTGCCCGGGTGCCGCTCCGGCGCTCGGGGGGCTGTCGACGGCGGCCGGGGCGCTGTTCGGTGCTGCTACGGGGCCTGGGACGCGCTCCTCGCCAGGGCAGCGGCGCTGCTCCCGGCGGCGGGCCCCCTGCTGCTCGCCTCGGACCGCGCGGGGGACGACGGCGCGGACGGAAGGGGAGGAGCTCCCCGTGGAGCTCCTCCCCGGCGCGCCCGGGCAATGGGCGAAACGTCCGGCGGCCGCGGGGCCGGGCCCTGCGGCCGCCGGCCCGTCACACCCGGACGCCGCCTGCTCTCAGGTACGCGACGGGGTCGACGTCCGATCCGAAGCCCGGACCGGTGCGCACCTCGAAGTGCAGGTGGGGCCCGGTGCTGTTGCCGGTCGACCCGGACCGCCCGATGCGCTGCCCGGCGTCGACCTTTTGGCCCTCGCGGACGGTGAGCGCGGACAGGTGCGCGTACTGGGTGTACTTGCCGTCCGGGTGCTTGAGCACCACCTGGTAGCCGTACGAACCCGCGTATCCGGCCGATACCACGCTGCCCGACCCGACGGCCTTGACGGTCGTGCCGGTGGGCACCGGGAAGTCGACACCGGTGTGGTACCCCTTCGACCAGGACCCGCCGGCCGCCCGGTAGGGAGTACTGGCCCCGGCGTCCACGGGTGCGCTGAGCCCGCCCTTGCGGGAGGAGGCGGCGCGGGAGGAGGCCTGGTCGGCCCGGGTGGGCTGGTTCTTCTTCTCGGCCTTGGCCTTTGCGGCTTTCTCCTTCTCGGCCTTCTCGGCCGCCTGCTTCTTCGCCTCGGCCTGCTTCCTGGCCTCGGCCAGCCGCTTCGTCTCGGCTGCCTGCCGTGCCTGGTCACCCCGGCCGTCGGCGCCGGTCGCCCGCTCGGGGGCGGGTCCGCGTGCCGTGTCGCCCTGCGGCGTCGGGGCGGGGGCGGGCTTGGACGGAGCGCTGATGCGCACGAGGAGGCGCTGCCCGGGGCGGATGACGTCGGGGTCGCCGCCGATGACCTGACGGTTGGCCTGGTAGAGCCGCTGCCAGCCGCCGGTGACCTTCTCCGACTCAGCGATCTGGGACAGCGTGTCCCCCTGGGCCACCGTGTACGCACCGGCCGTCGGGCCGCCGGGGACGGGACGTGTCGGCCCGAGGTCGGTCTTCGGCGGCGGGGTCCGGCCGGCCGGGGGTTGGGGCGCGGGACGCTCGGCAGCGGGGGGCTCGGCCTTCTTCTGCCCCTCGCCCCTGTCGGGCGTGCTGTCCTTGGCCTTGTCCTTCTGCGGGCCCTTGCCCTGCTGCGGGCTCTTGTCCTTGGCCGGGCTCTTGTCCTTCTCCACATTGGAGACGCTGATGTCCGGTGCGGGACCGCCGCGTACGAGCCCCGCCTTGACCGAGCACACGGGCCAGGCGGTCGGCCCCTGGCCCTTCAGCACCCGTTCGGCGACGGCGATCTGCTCGCCCTTGCTCGCCAGGTCGGCGCGCGGCGCGTAGGCCTGGCCGCCGTAGGCGTTCCAGGTGGCCTGCCGGAACTGTAATCCGCCGTAGTAGCCGTTCCCGGTGTTGATCTTCCAGTTGTTGGTCGACTCGCACGCGGCGACCTTGTCCCACACGTCCACCGGAGCCGCCCCGGCGCTGCCGGAGGCCATGAGCGGCAGCGCCATGCCCACGCCCCCCGCCGCGGCAAGCGAGGCGCTGTTGATACGGCTGGGCTGATACCGCCGATGACGTCCGGTAGGGGCCATGTCCCTCGTCCTCCGCTCACACTGCCGACACATCGCAGTCGCAAAAGTAAGGGCTCCGTAGGGACCATGACAAGACCGGCAACTCTCGTACCTCTGTGTCCAGTTGAAACGGAATCAGTCCCTCCCCGCGCCTTTCCCACCGTTCCCGCCCACCTCGGCGACCGGTTCCGGTCCGGCCGTCGTCCGCCACACCCGGCGCCCCGCGCCCGCGCTGACCAGCGCGGCCGCCACCAGCGCCGCACTCACCCACAGCGGTGCCCGGAACCCGAACCCCGCCGCGAGCGCGAGTCCCCCGGCCCACGGCCCGAACGCCGCGCCGACGTTGAACGCCGCGGTGGCAAAGGCGCCGGCGAGGGTCGGGGCGCCCTCGGCCGCGTACAGGACCTGGGAGATGAGGGTGGAGCCGACCGCGAACGACAGCGCTCCCTGGAGGAAGACGAGCACGAGGGCCGCCACCGGCTGCCCGGCGGCGAGCGCGAACAGCACCCACCCGCCGGCGAGCACCGCTCCCCCGCCGACCAGCAACGACACGGGCCGGACGTCGGCGACGCGCCCGCCCACCACGACCCCGGCGAATGACCCCGCCCCGAAGAGCGCGAGCACCACGGGCACCCGCCCCTCGCCGAGACCGCTGACGTGGGTGACCAGGGGCGCGAGGTAGGTGAAGGTGCAGAAGGTCGCCCCGTTCACGAGCGTGCCCAGCAGCAGCGTCAGCCGGAGCCGCGCGCCGCGCAGCGCCCCGGCCTCCCGCCGCACTCCGACCCGTACGACAGTCGTGTCCCGGTCTGCGGGAACGGCGTACAGGATGCCGACGACAGCCGGTACGCACAGCAGCGCGACGGCCCAGAACGCGGCCCGCCAGCCGAGGAGTTGGCCCAGCCACGCCCCGGCGGGTACTCCTGCCACGCAGGCCAGGGTGACCCCGCCGAGCAGCACGGAGGTGGCCCGCCCCTTGGCGTGCGGCGCGACCATCGCGGCGGCGGCCGTCAGCGCGACGGCGAGGAACCCCGCGTTCGCGAGCGCCCCGAGGACCCGCAGGACCAGGAGCACCCCGAAGCTGGACGTGAGCGCGCCCGCCACGTGCACGGCGAGGAAGACCCCGAGGAACAGCAACAGCGCCGGCCGCCGCGCCCAGCGCATCGACAGGGCAGCGCACACCGGCGCCCCGACGACCATTCCGACGGCGAACGCCGAGGTGAGCGCCCCGGCGGCGGACAGGGACACACCCAGGTCCCGGGCGATGTCTGGGCCGAGCCCGGACAGCATGAATTCAGAGGTGCCCTGGGCGAAGACGGCGAGCCCGAGCAGATGAAGAGCGAACGGCACAGCAGAACCCCACAACGACGTCGTGTTTCGACACAGCCTTGGTCGACGCCGGTGATCCGGAGGCATGGCGCAGGGGTCGCCGGAGAGCCCGCGCGCGGGAGAGCGGCGGTACGGACGGCACTGCTGCGCGACGAGGCCACCGGACGACCGGTGGCTAGAGTCTTGACGCCTCGGGACTGGACACGGACGCCAGGTTACGAAGACGAGCGTGCGGGGTCCAGCCGTTTTCCTCGGCGGAGCGCGGCAGGAAAGGCAGAGTCCGGGGGCCAGGGAAGGAAGGGCGCGGAATACGCCGGAAGGGGCCGGACGGGTTCGTCTCCCGTCCGGCCCCTTCCTCAGTCCGTGCTCAGCTCATCGGACCCGGCGACGGCTCGGGAGCCGGGTCGGGGCCGGGCCCCGGCGGTACGGGGTCGGGCAGTGGCCCCGGCGGGACCGGGTCCGGCGACGGCGTCGGCGGCACGGGCGAGGGCCCCGGCAGAGGGCCGGGCAGCGGCCCCGGGTCGGGTCCGGTCGGCCCCGGCGGAGGCGTCGGCGCGGGCGGTACGGGATCGGGGTGCGGCTGGGTCATGCCTGATCGACCTCCAGAGGATCGGAGTCTTTCTCGAAGTGCGGATCAACCCCACTCTCTCCCGATGCGGCTGCCCCCGCCTGCCCGGTCCACACGTCAGCCGACGACGGCAGCCTGCGGATTCCGCCTCTGGTCGGCAGCTCCGGGCACGGGTTCGGCGAGGTCGGCCCCGGTCTGGACGATCCGGTTGCCGGCGTCGACATGCACGATGCGGGGGACGAAATTCCGCGCCTCGCGATCGTCGATCTGTGCGTAACTGATGAGGATCACGAGGTCACCGGGGTGCACGAGGTGGGCGGCCGCCCCATTGATGCCGATGACCCCCGACCCGCGCTCGCCCTCGATGACGTACGTCTCCAGCCGGGCCCCGTTGGTGATGTCCACGATGTGCACGAGCTCGCCCGGCAGGAGGTCGGCGGCTTCCATGAGATCGGCGTCGACGGTGACGGACCCGACGTAGTGCAGGTCGGCCTGGGTCACGGTGGCTCGGTGGATCTTGGACTTGAACATGGTTCGCAGCATCGGACAACTCCCAAAGTCTCTGCTCCCTGCCCGCTGAGCGCGGGTCAAGGGCGGTCGGCCGCAGCCTACAACGGGATGTGCCACAACGCAGAAAAGCCCCGTACCGGTTTTCCCGGTACGGGGCTTTTCCACAATGATTGTTCGGCGGCGTCCTACTCTCCCACAGGGTCCCCCCTGCAGTACCATCGGCGCTGAAAGGCTTA
>NZ_JBVIUQ010000010.1:0-303209 GCF_055596485.1 Streptomyces sp. NPDC039736
TTTTCGTTCGGTGTTTCTGTTGTTCTTGCGTCTCCGACTCTACCAGACTGTTTCCAGTGCCGATTTCCTCGGTTTCCGCTCGATGCTTTCCAGGTTCTCCGCTTTCGCGATTTCCCTTTCCGGCGGCTCCGACTTTATCAGAAGTTCTGAGTCGGAATTTCCAGTCCCGTGGAGGACGCAGACACGCGAACGTGTGTTGCTTCCCGCTGGGGTGGAAACGTAAACGTACTGGAGCGGGGTGCCTCGATGCAAATCGAGGTGCCCCGCTCCAGAAGATGAGGTACAGGGACCTCGGTCAGACCTCGACCACGACCGGGAGGATCATCGGCCGGCGGCGGTAGGTGTCGGACACCCACTTGCCCACCGAGCGGCGGATGAGCTGCTGGATCTGGTGCGCTTCCATCACTCCGTCGGCCGCGGAGCGCATGAGAGCTTCCTCGATCTTCGGGGTGACGCCGTTGAAGGCCGAGTCGTCGATGCCGGAGCCGCGGGCGTGGAAGGTCGGGCCGCCGACGATCTTGCCGGTGGAGCTGTCGACCACGACGAAGACCGAGATGAAGCCCTCGTCGCCGAGGATGCGGCGGTCCTTGAGGTGGGACTCGGTGACGTCGCCGACCGAGAGGCCGTCGACGTAGACGTAACCGGCCTGGACCTTGCCGACGATCTTGGCGCGGCCGTCGATCAGGTCGACGACGACGCCGTCCTCGGCGATCACGATGTGGTCCTTGCGGACGCCGGTGAGGGCGCCCAGCTCGGCGTTGGCGCGCAGGTGGCGCCATTCGCCGTGGACCGGCATCAGGTTCTTGGGCTTGCAGATGTTGTAGAAGTACAGCAGTTCGCCGGCCGAGGCGTGGCCGGAGACGTGCACCTTCGCGTTGCCCTTGTGGACGACGTTGGCGCCCCAGCGGGTCAGGCCGTTGATGACGCGGTAGACCGCGTTCTCGTTGCCCGGGATGAGGGACGAGGCCAGGATGACCGTGTCGCCGGGGACGATGCGGATCTGGTGGTCGCGGTTGGCCATCCGGGACAGGGCGGCCATCGGCTCGCCCTGGGAGCCGGTGCAGACCAGGACCACTTCCTCGTCGGGGAGGTCGTCGAGGGTCTTGACGTCGACGACGAGGCCGGCCGGGACGCGCAGGTAGCCGAGGTCGCGGGCGATGCCCATGTTGCGGACCATCGAGCGGCCGACGAAGGCGACGCGGCGGCCGTACTCGTGGGCGGCGTCCAGGATCTGCTGGATGCGGTGCACGTGGCTGGCGAAGCTCGCGACGATGATGCGCTTGTCGGCGCTCGCGAAGACGTTGCGGAGCACGTTGGAGATGTCGCGCTCGGGCGGGACGAAGCCCGGGACCTCGGCGTTCGTGGAGTCCGAGAGGAGGAGGTCGATGCCCTCCTCGCTCAGACGCGCGAAGGCGTGGAGGTCGGTGAGGCGGCCGTCCAGCGGGAGCTGGTCCATCTTGAAGTCGCCGGTGGCGACGACCAGGCCCGCGGGGGTGCGGATGGCGACGGCCAGCGCGTCCGGGATGGAGTGGTTGACCGCGACGAACTCGCAGTCGAAGGGGCCCAGGCCCTCGCGGTCGCCCTCGACGACTTCGAGCGTGTACGGGCGGATGCGGTGCTCCTGGAGCTTGGCCTCGATCAGGGCGAGGGTCAGCTTGGAGCCGATCAGCGGGATGTCCGGCTTGAGGCGCAGGAGGTAGGGGACGCCTCCGATGTGGTCCTCGTGGCCGTGGGTCAGGACGATGCCCTCGATGTCGTCGAGGCGGTCCTTGATGGAGGTGAAGTCCGGCAGGATCAGGTCGATGCCGGGCTGCTCCTCCTCCGGGAAGAGGACGCCGCAGTCCACGATGAGGAGGCGGCCGTCGAATTCGAAGACGGTCATGTTGCGGCCGATTTCGCCGAGACCGCCCAGCGGGGTGACGCGCAGGCCGCCCTTGGCCAGCTTCGGGGGGGCGCCGAGTTCGGGGTGCGGATGACTCAAAAGACTCTCCTTACCATGCGCGCCACGGAGCTCGGGGAGAGCGTGGCGAACATGTCGTGACGTGCGCGGACGGCACGTGTGGGGGTGGGGGCGGGGTGTCCGCCCGTGCTGGGGGTGGTGCTTGTTCAGTTGTGAAGTCCGTTGTTCAGAGCTGTACCCCGCCCGCGGCGAGGTCGATCTTGAGCTGGTGGGTTTCGTCGGCGGAGAGCTCGACGAGGGGCAGCCGCAGCGGGCCGGCGGGCAGGCCCTGGAGGGCGAGCGCGGCCTTCGTGGTGATGACGCCCTGGGTGCGGAACATGCCGGTGAAGACCGGGAGGAGCCGCTGGTGGAGCTCGGTGGCCTTCTGCACGTCGCCGGACAGGTGGGCGTCGAGGAGGGTGCGGAGCTCCGGGGTGACGATGTGGCCGACGACGGAGACGAAGCCGCAGGCGCCGACGGAGAGCAGCGGGAGGTTCAGCATGTCGTCGCCGGAGTACCAGGCGAGGCCGGAGCGGGCGATGGCCCAGCTCGCACGGCCCAGATCGCCCTTGGCGTCCTTGTTGGCGACGATCCGGGGGTGCTCGGCGAGGCGGACGATCGTCTCGGTGTTGATCGGTACGCCACTGCGGCCGGGGATGTCGTACAGCATGACCGGGAGTCCGGTGGCGTCCGCGATGGCCGTGAAGTGGCGGAGGAGGCCCTCCTGCGGGGGCTTGTTGTAGTACGGCGTCACCGCGAGCAGGCCGTGAGCGCCGATCTGCTCGGCGGCGCGGGCCAGCTCCAGGCTGTGGCGGGTGTCGTTGGTGCCGACTCCGGCGACGACGTGGGCCCGGTCGCCGACCGCTTCCAGTACCGCCCGTACCAGGTCGTTTTTCTCCGCGTCGCTGGTGGTCGGGGACTCGCCGGTGGTGCCGTTGACGACGAGGCCGTCGTTGCCTGCGTCCACCAGATGGGCGGCGAGCCGCTGAGCGCCGTCGAGGTCGAGTGCGCCGTCCGCCGTGAAGGGCGTGACCATGGCGGTGAGGACCCGCCCGAAGGGGGTCTGCGGAGTGGAGATCGGAGCCATGGGTAACACGCTACTCGCTGATCAGCGCGGGGTGTCCCCTCGGGGGGACACTGGGGAGGCGGGCAGAGGGGGGAAAAGGACACCGGCACTGCCTGCTCGGGGGTTCAAGCAGTGCCGGGTCCGTTTGTTCAGCCTAGATGAACTTCTCGAAACGTCGCAATACGGACACCTCGTGCGGCCCATCCGTACATCTGTGCCCGCCTCCTGTTCCGCAAGGGCCATGCAGGCGCGCAGGTGGCCGCGGGGAAATGAGGCGGCAGGGCGTTCTTTGAGCAATCCGGGGAAATCGGGCACCAAGTGAGACGGTTGTTCGTCTGTCTCTGTAGAGGTGCCTGTGCAGGGCATCACAGACACATCCGGATTGATGACATAAGGAGCGCCACCCATGTTTCGCCGGCGAGAAGCCGTCCCGTTCGCCTTCGTGGCCGAGGCCGACCGCTTCCGCAGTAACGTCGTCCCGCCCACTCCCGAACGCCCCAGTGCGAGTCAGGTGCTCGGCCGATCGCTGGTCGGTCTGACCGTGGTCGCCGGGCTCGTCGGTTCCCTGCTCTTCGGGCTTCCCGCGCTGGACCCGGGGCACTCGACGGGCAAGGTGCAGCAGTCCGAGGCGTCCGAGGGACGTTGACTCCTTCCGGCCCCCCTGAGGTGGCCCGGCAGGAGTCCGCTCGGTAGCCTCACCGGGCACAGCGAATCGAGCGTGCTTGTGAGTGAGGACCAGTCGTGCCCCTGCCTTTCCTGACGGCCGATCGCGCTTTTGAAACAGGCGCGGACGACATCGCGCTGCCGTTCGACGATCACGACCAGTGGCGGCGGCCGTACCGCCCCGGGCCCTACCGGGTCGGGACGGCCGCGCTGTTGCTGCTGCTGGCGTCGTTCGTCCTGCTGTCGGCGATGATCATCGCCTTCGCCGCCGAAGTGACCGGTGCGCTGATCGTGTTCGGCGTCGGGGCGGGCCTGATCGCCTGTGCGCTGCGCATCCTGCGGCTCGGGGTGTGGGTCAGCCGGGCCGGGCTGCGCCGGGTGGGGTTCTTCAGCACCGTGACGGTGCCGTGGGACCAGACCTCCCACGTACGGACCGTGCAGCAGCCGGTGCGGTGGCTCGGGCTGCCGCGCACGGTGCAGGGGCAGGCGCTGGTGATGGACCGGCAGGGCGGTGCGGCGCTGCCGCCGCTGCTCACCGACCACGACGCGGACTTCCTGTCCCGGGTGGAGGCGTTCGACCGGGCGGCCGACACCATTGAGGCGTGGGGCGAGGAGTACCGGGGACGGTAGCGCGACGCGCGGTCAGCACAGGTAAGGGGCGGCCTCCAAGGAGGCCGCCCCTTACCTGTGTGTCTTCGCGCGGATCCGGGAGGACCGGCCGGGTCCCTAGGACGGGACCTGCTTGCCGTCGTGCAGGGCGATGGCGCGCTGCATCGCCCTGCGGGCGCGCGGGGTGTCCCGGGCGTCCTGGTAGGCGACGGCCAGCCGGAACCAGCAGCGCCAGTCGGCCGGGGAGTCCTCGGTCTCCGCGCGGCGCCTGGCGAACACCTCGTCGGCGGAGTCGCGGTCGATCCGGCCGGCCGGAGTGCGCCGCAGTTCGTCGACGGGCAGTGCCCCTTCGGCGTCCAGGAGCGCCGCCAGCTTGTTGGCCTTCCGTACGAACTGGGTGTTCTTCCAGAGGAACCAGACGCCGATGAGTGGGATGATCAGCGCGGCGAGGCCGAGGCCGACGCCCAGCGGGGTGCCCAGTCGCATCATGGCGACGGCACGGCCGCCGACCAGGACGAAGAAGACGACCAGGACGGCTGCCGTGATGAAGTAGGTGATCTTTGCGCGCATGGCGGGTGCCGTCAGTTCAGGTCGAGGAAGTGTTCCAGGCCGAAGGTGAGGCCGGGGGTGGTCACCACGCTGCGAACGCCGAGCAGGATGCCCGGCATGAAGCTGCTGTGGTGCAGGGAGTCGTGGCGGACGGTGAGGGTCTCCCCCTCGCCGCCGAGGAGGACTTCCTGGTGGGCCAGCAGGCCGCGCAGGCGGACCGAGTGGACGGGGACGCCGTCGACGTCGGCGCCGCGTGCGCCGTCCAGGGCGGTCGAGGTGGCGTCCGGCATGGGGGCGCTGCCCGCCTCGGCGCGGGCCGCGGCGATCAGCTGGGCGGTGCGGGCGGCCGTGCCGGAGGGGGCGTCGGCCTTGTTGGGGTGGTGCAGCTCGATGACCTCGACGGACTCGAAGTACGGGGCTGCGATCTGCGCGAACTTCATGGTGAGGACCGCACCGATGGAGAAGTTCGGGGCGATCAGGACACCGGTGGAGGGGGATGCCTCCAGCCAGGAGCCGAGCTGCGCGAGGCGGTCGTCGTTCCAGCCGGTGGTGCCGACGACGGCGTGCATTCCGTGGCGTACACAGAATTCGAGGTTGGCCATCACCGAGTCGGGGTGGGTCAGGTCGACGACGACCTGGGCGCCGGAGTCCTTCAGGGTCTCCAGCGCGTCCTCCCGGTCGAGGGCGGCGACCAGGTCCAGGTCCTCGGCGGCCTCGACGGACCGGGCCGCTTCGGAGCCGATGCGGCCCTTGGCACCGAGGACCGCCACGCGCAGCTTGCTCATTGCTTCTTCCTTAAACGCCGTGAAGGGGGTTACGCGACCGCTTCGTCGAGGCGGGCGGCCTGCTTGTCCTTGAGCGGACCGATCACCGAGAGGGACGGCCGCTGTCCCAGGATGTCGCGGGCGACTTCCCTGACCTCGTCCGGGGTGACCTCGGAGATGCGGGTGAGCATGTCGGTGACCGACATGTGCTCGCCCCAGGCCAGTTCGCTCTTGCCGATGCGGTTCATGAGCGCGCCGGTGTCCTCGAGTCCGAGGACCGTGGAACCGGAGAGCTGGCCGACCGCGCGGCGGATCTCGTCGTCGGTGAGGCCGTCGGCGGCCACCTTGTCGAGTTCGTCGCGGCAGATCTTCAGGACGTCGTGCACCTGGCTCGGGCGGCAGCCCGCGTACACGCCGAACAGGCCGCAGTCGGCGAAGCCCGAGGTGTACGAGTACACGCTGTAGGCCAGGCCGCGCTTCTCGCGGACCTCCTGGAAGAGGCGGGAGGACATGCCGCCGCCGAGGGCGGTGTTGAGGACGCCGAGCGCCCAGCGGCGCTCGTCGTTGCGGGCCAGGCCCGGCATGCCGAGGACGATGTGGGCCTGCTCGGTCTTGCGGTTCAGGAGCTCGACGCGGCCGGCGGTGCGGAGCGTGCGGGAGCCCGCGCGCGGGGCGACCGGGGCGGCGTCCGGGCGGCCGAGGGCGCCGGCGTTCTCGAAGGCCCTGCGGACCTGGCGCACGACCTTGGCGTGGTCCACGTTGCCCGCGGCGGCGACCACCAGGTGGGTGGGGTCGTAGTGCTTCTTGTAGAAGCGGCGGATGCGGTCGGCCTGGAGCGCGTTGATGGTGTCGACGGTGCCCAGGACCGGGCGGCCGAGGGGGGTGTCGCCGAGCATGGTGTGCGCGAACAGGTCGTGCACGCAGTCGCCCGGGTCGTCCTCGGTCATCGCGATCTCTTCGAGGATCACTCCGCGTTCGGCGTCGACGTCCTCCTGGCGGATCAGCGAACCGGTCAGCATGTCGCAGACCGTGTCGATGGCCAGCGGGAGGTCGGTGTCGAGGACGCGGGCGTAGTAGCAGGTGTACTCCTTCGCCGTGAAGGCGTTCATCTCGCCGCCGACCGCGTCGACGGCGGAGGAGATGTCCAGGGCGCTGCGCTTGGCCGTGCCCTTGAAGAGGAGGTGTTCGAGGTAGTGCGTCGCGCCGTTCAGGGACGGGGTCTCGTCGCGGGAGCCGACGTTGGCCCAGATGCCGAAGGTGGCGGAGCGGACGGAGGGGAGGGTTTCGGTGACGATGCGCAGGCCGCCCGGGAGGGTGGTCCTGCGGACGGTGCCGATGCCGTTCTCGCCCTTGAGGAGCGTTTGGGTACGGGCGACGGCCCGCCCCTCCGAGGAGGGGCGGGCCGTCGCCGCGGAACTGCTCGACGTCACTTTTAGGCGTCGTCCTTCTGGTCGTCGTCGCCCTCTTCGCCCTCGATGACGGGGATGAGGGAGAGCTTGCCGCGGGAGTCGATCTCGGCGATCTCGACCTGCACCTTGGCGCCGACCGCGAGCACGTCCTCGACGTTCTCCACGCGCTTGCCGCCGGCGAGCTTGCGGATCTGCGAGATGTGCAGCAGACCGTCCTTGCCCGGCATGAGCGACACGAACGCGCCGAAGGTGGTCGTCTTGACGACCGTGCCCAGGTAGCGCTCGCCGACCTCCGGCATGGTCGGGTTGGCGATGCCGTTGATCGTGGCGCGGGCGGCCTCGGCGGCCGGGCCGTCGGCGGCACCGATGTAGATGGTGCCGTCGTCCTCGATCGTGATGTCGGCGCCGGTGTCCTCCTGGATCTGGTTGATCATCTTGCCCTTGGGGCCGATGACCTCACCGATCTTGTCCACCGGGATCTTGACGGTGATGATGCGCGGCGCGTTCGGGGACATCTCGTCCGGAACGTCGATGGCCTCGTTCATCACGTCGAGGATGTGCAGACGCGCGTCACGGGCCTGCTTCAGCGCGGCGGCCAGGACCGAGGCGGGGATGCCGTCGAGCTTGGTGTCGAGCTGGAGGGCGGTGACGAAGGTCTTCGTACCGGCGACCTTGAAGTCCATGTCGCCGAACGCGTCCTCGGCGCCGAGGATGTCGGTCAGCGCGACGTAGTGCGTCTTGCCGTCGATCTCCTCGGAGATGAGGCCCATGGCGATGCCGGCGACGGGGGCCTTGAGCGGCACACCGGCGTTCAGCAGCGACATGGTGGAGGCGCAGACCGAGCCCATCGAGGTGGAGCCGTTGGAGCCCAGCGCCTCGGAGACCTGGCGGATCGCGTAGGGGAACTCCTCGCGCGTCGGCAGGACCGGCACGATCGCGCGCTCGGCGAGCGCGCCGTGGCCGATCTCGCGGCGCTTGGGGGAGCCGACGCGGCCCGTCTCGCCGACGGAGTACGGCGGGAAGTTGTAGTTGTGCATGTAGCGCTTGCGGGTCACCGGGGAGAGGGTGTCCAGCATCTGCTCCATGCGCAGCATGTTGAGGGTGGTGACGCCCAGGATCTGGGTCTCGCCACGCTCGAACAGGGCGGAGCCGTGCACGCGCGGGATGGCCTCGACCTCGGCGGCGAGGGTACGGATGTCCGTGATCCCGCGGCCGTCGATGCGGACCTTGTCCTTGATGATGCGCTCGCGGACCAGCTTCTTGGTCAGCGCGCGGTACGCACCCGAGATCTCCTTCTCGCGGCCCTCGAAGGCCGGGAGCAGCTTCTCGGCGGCGATGTCCTTGACGCGGTCCAGCTCGGCCTCGCGCTCCTGCTTGCCGGCGATGGTGAGCGCCTGGGCGAGCTCGGACTTGACGGCCTTGGTGAGGGCCTCCAGGACGTCGTCCTGGTAGTCGAGGAAGACCGGGAACTCGCCGGTGGGCTTGGCGGCCTTGGCGGCGAGGTCCGACTGGGCCTTGCAGAGGTTCTTGATGAACGGCTTGGCGGCTTCCAGACCGGCGGCGACGACCTCTTCGGTCGGGGCCTCGGCGCCGTCCTTGACGAGCTGGATGGTCTTCTCGGTGGCCTCGGCCTCGACCATCATGATCGCGACGTCGCCGTCCTCCAGGACGCGACCGGCGACGACCATGTCGAAGACGGCGTCCTCGAGCTCGGTGTGCGTCGGGAACGCGACCCACTGGCCCTTGATCAGGGCGACGCGGGTGGCGCCGATCGGGCCGGAGAAGGGCAGGCCCGCCAGGATCGTGGAGCAGGACGCGGCGTTGATGGCCACCACGTCGTACAGGTGGTCGGGGTTGAGCGCCATGATCGTCTCGACGATCTGGATCTCGTTGCGCAGGCCCTTCTTGAAGGAGGGGCGCAGCGGCCGGTCGATCAGGCGGCAGGTGAGGATCGCGTCCTCGGAGGGCCGGCCCTCGCGGCGGAAGAAGCTGCCGGGGATCTTGCCGGCGGCGTACATGCGCTCTTCGACGTCCACCGTGAGGGGGAAGAAGTCGAGCTGGTCCTTGGGGCGCTTGGAGGCGGTCGTGGCCGACATCACCATGGTGTCGTCGTCCAGGTAGGCGACGGCGGAACCGGCGGCCTGCTTGGCCAGACGGCCCGTCTCGAAGCGGATGGTGCGGGTGCCGAAAGTGCCGTTGTCGATGACGGCCTCGGCGTAGTGGGTCTCGTTCTCCACTAGCGTTTTCTCCTCGTCTTCGTCTCCTGCACCCGTGTGGTGAGGGACGGTGGCGGAGAAGGGCGCGCTCCGTGGTGCGGGCCGGTCTTCGATCGAAGCACCCGGGGTCATGTTTCTCCGGGGGCCACTACCGAGGACCGGCGGGCTGGGCTGCGCCGCTTCTCGCTGCTTCGTTGTGCTGCTTCTTCGTTCTCGTTCGTCGTGCGGTGCTGCTGGGCAGCGGTGCTGCGCTCGCAGCGGTACTGCGGGTGTTCCGCGTACCAGACTAAATGGCGACCGGTACGTCGTGCACGTACGAGCTCCGTGAGCTCCGTACGTACGGCGAAGGGAGCGGCCCCAGTAGGCGGGAACCGCTCCCTTCGTGGCGTCTTACTTGGCGCCGCCGGCCGCACCGCGGCGGATGCCGAGGCGGTCGACCAGCGCACGGAAGCGCTGGATGTCCTTCTTGGCGAGGTACTGGAGCAGGCGACGACGCTGGCCGACCAGGATCAGCAGACCCCGGCGGGAGTGGTGGTCGTGCTTGTGCGTCTTGAGGTGCTCGGTCAGGTCCGAGATGCGACGGGAAAGCATGGCGACCTGGACCTCGGGAGAGCCCGTGTCGCCCTCCTTCTGGCCGAACTCGGACATGATCTGCTTCTTTACAGCGGCGTCGAGAGCCATGCGTACTCCTCGTGAGTGAAGTGACTGCCACCGAGTGCCCCTGGTCTTGGTCTCAGGGGAGCTTCCGTTACTCGGGAGGCGGGGATCCGCTGGGCGCAGCCCCCAGAGCTCCGGGGAGACTCCGACGAGCGCGTACACAAACGGCCGTAGGTCAGAGTACCAGGCGGTTTGTGCGGGCCTCGCCAGGGCTACCTCGGGCCCAGGCCGCGCAGGGTGCGGTAGGCGTCGAAGACGGCCAGGCACAGCGGGACGAGGGTGAGCAGGACGCAGCCTTCGGCGAGCTCCAGGAAGCGGCCCCAGAACGGGGTGACCCCCTTCTTGGGGACGATCAGCGCGATCGCGGTCAGGGCCGCGGCGGTGGCGGCGGTGCCTGCCGCGATGACGATCGTGCGCAGGCCGGGGTCGGGGGCGCCGGCGTGCGGCGGGTGCAGGGCGAGGCCGAGTCCGAGCAGGAGCAGGGCGGCGAGGCCCGCGCCGAGGGTGCAGGCGGCCTGGGCGGTGTGGCGGAAGAGGTGGGCGCGCGTCAGGAACGCGATGCCGAGGGCCAGGGCGAGGAACTGGGCGCTGAGGCCGCCGGAGAAGCCGAGGACGGCGGCGCAGGCGGTGGCGGTGAGGGCGCAGCCGCCGACGAGGGCGGTGAGGAGGGCGTGGGCGCGGTGGGTGCGGTGGACGAGGGGGACGGGGTCCGGGCCGCCGCCGGGGTGGGTGGGGTGCGTGTTCGCGTCGGCTGTCGGGGCGGGGGCGTCGGGGGTGACGGCTGTACGGGGTGGGGCGAAGCCCACGGGGAGGCGGGCGAAGCGGGCGGCGAGGCCGGGGAGGCAGGCGAGGGCGCCCACCAGGAGCGGGACGCCGAGGGCGGCGGTGCGGGCGGGGGCGAGGCCGGCGAGGGCGCCGGTGAAGGTGAGCAGCAGGCCGGTGGCGGCGGCGGTCGCGGTGGCGAGGAAGGGGGCGGCGGCGAGGGGGTGCGGGGCGGGGCGGGCTCCCTCCGGGAGGCGGGGTTTCGCCGTGGGGGTGGCCAGGGTCAGCAGGACGGAGGCGAGCAGTACGGCGGTGCAGGCCAGCAGGAGGTGGAGGCGGCCGGGGCCCTGGCCGGGGGTGGGCGGCAGGAGAGCGGTGGCGGCGACGGCCGTGTGCGCGAGCGCGGGCAGGCCGAGGGCGAGGGCGGCGCCCTGGTCCTCGTACACCCGGGTGCGTACGGCGGCGAGGGCGAGGAGGAGGACGGCGGTGACCGCGGCGAGGGCGGCGGGGAGGCCATGGGCGGGGGCCGCCCTCCAGAGGGCGAAGGCGAGCAGGGCGAGAAGTGCGGACGCGGCGAACAGACCTGCTTGGCGGGTGAGTTGGTCGCTCCAGAGGGTGCGGTCGCGGGCGACGGCGGCGGCGACCTCGTCGCACACGTCGTCGAAGACGGGCGGGGCGAGGGACTCCGCGTAGGGGCGCAGGGCCAGGATCTCGCCGTCGAGGACGCGTTGGGCGGCGAGGGTGCGGGAGCTGTCCAGCGGGGTGCCGTCGCGGCGGACCAGGTGGTGGCCGACGGGGGCGTAGGGGGTGGGGCGCGGGGCGGAGAGACGGAGGATCTCGGGGAGGAGCTCGGCGAGGGGGAGGTCGGCGGGGAGGGCGAGGTCGATGCGGGCGGTGGGGGTGGTGAGGGTGAGGCGGCGGAGGGGGGTCGGGGGGTGAGGTGGGGCCGGGGTTTGGGTGGGGGTGGGGGTTTGGGTCGGGGTGGTGGGCAACGGGAGGGTCTCCTTTCGGGGGATGTTCGGGTGGGGTGTTTCGGGTGGGGCGTTTCGGGTGGAGGTGTGAGGGGGCGTTGGTCCAACGGGGGTGGGGGCGGGGAGGGTGCGGGGGGCGCCGGGGGCTTGCGGGGGGACGGGGCGGGAGTTTTGGGGTGCGGGCCCGGGGGCCTTGGTGGACGTGTGGCCGGTGCAGGCGCTTGGGCAGGGGCGGCACCCGGGTGGGCCGGGAGCGGAAGGGGCCGCCCTCATGCCCGCCCTCCCCCAAGCTCTCGGCTTCGCTCAAGCAAGGGGTGCCCCCTCGCCCCCTTGGGGCGGCTGCGAAAGCCCAAGGAAGCGGGGGCGGCAGGGTGCCTGCGATGCGCAAGGGGACGGGGAGGAAGGAATGAGTGCATCGCCCGAGAGGTGGGGGCGGGGCAGTAGGGTTCGCGGGCGGTTGAGGGGGGTTGGGGGGCATACGGCTGTTCGGTGAGGGGATCGGGGATCGTGGGTCAGGTTGTAGTGAAGCGTCCGCCTCGGGTGTTGCCGCCCGTTTTCCCGGCCGAGCAGGTGCGGGTGCAGCCGCCGCCCGAGTTGCCGCGCGGGCAGCAGGAGGGGGTGCTGATGCAGCTCCTGCCGCTGCTCGGGATGGGCGGGTCGGTGGTCTTTCTGTTCCTCGGCAAGCAGACGATCATGATGGTGATGGGCGGGCTCATGATCGCCTCCACCGTCACCATGGCGATCGCCATGATGGTGCGTCACCGACGGGGCAGTCAGGGGCAGTTGGCGGATCTGCGGCGCGATTACCTCAAGCACCTCGCGCAGGCGCGGCGGGCCGTGCGGAAGATCGCCCGGACCCAGCGGGACGTGCAGTTGTTCGTGCACCCGGCTCCGGAGCAGCTCTGGGCGCTCGTGGCCGAGGGCAGCCGGGTGTGGGAGCGGCGGGTGGGCGACCCCGATTTCGTGCAGGTGCGGGTGGGGCTGGGGAGTCAGGCGCTCGCCGCTCCCCTGGAGGCTCCGGAGACCGCGCCCGTCGATGAGCTGGAGCCGCTGACGGCGGGGGCGCTGAAGCGGTTTCTGGCGGTGCACAGCACGGTGGACGATCTGCCGATGGCCGTGTCGTTGCGGGCCTTCTACCACGTGACGGTGAGTGGGGACGAGGAGCGCGCACGGGACGAGGTGCGGGCCGTGGTCGGGCAGTTGGGTGCGTTGCACTCCCCCGCCGACCTGGTGGTCGCGGTCGCGGCGGGCGAGCGGGCCGCGGCGGAGTGGGAATGGGTGAAGTGGCTGCCGCACGCGCAGGCGCGCGACGCGTCGGTCGCGGAGGACGGCGCCGGCTGCCGGAGGCTGGTGGCCGGCGGGGTGCGGGAGCTGGAGGAACTGCTCGGCGGGGTGCTGGAGGGGCGGCCCCGCTTCCGGGCGGACGGGGAGCCGTTGGTGGAGCGGCCGCACGTGGTGGTCGTACTCGACGGCGTGACGGTTGTGCCGGGGTGTGCGCTGGCCTCGGCGGACGGGCTCCAGGGGGTGACCGTGGTCGAGGTCGTGCCCGGGGAGCTGGGCGACGAGGACGCGCGGGGTGCGCTGTCCGTGGTCGTGCGGGAAGGAGCGTTGCGGCTGGAGTCGGGGCGGGCGGAGGGCGCGGTCGCGTACGAGGGCGTGCCGGACGCCCTCGAGGTCGCGGCGGCGGAGGCGCTGGCCCGGCAGCTCGCGCCGCTGCGGGCCCCGGTGGGGGTCGACGAGGGTGAACCGCTGCTGGCGGAGCTGGAGTTCACCGATCTGCTGGAGCTGGGGGACGCCGGGGAGGTCGAGGTCGCGCGGACCTGGCGGGCGCGGCCCCGGGCGGACCGGTTGCGGGTGCCGATCGGGGTCGGGGAGGACGGTGCTCCCGTACTCCTGGATCTGAAGGAGGCGGCGCAGGAGGGGATGGGTCCGCACGGGCTCTGTGTCGGGGCGACCGGGTCGGGCAAGTCGGAGCTGCTGCGGACGCTGGTGCTGGGGCTGGCGGTCACGCACTCGTCGGAGACCTTGAACTTCGTGCTGGCGGACTTCAAGGGCGGGGCGACGTTCGCGGGGATGGCGCGGTTGCCGCACGTGGCGGCGGTGATCACCAATCTGGCTGACGACCTGTCGCTGGTGGACCGGATGGGGGACTCGATCCGGGGCGAGCTGAACCGGCGGCAGGAGCTGCTGCGGGACGCGGGCAACTACGCGAACGTGCACGACTACGAGCGGGCGCGGGCGGCGGGGGTGCGGGCGGGCCGGGCGCCGTTGGCGCCGATCCCGTCGCTGGTGCTGGTGATCGACGAGTTCAGCGAGCTGCTGACGGCGATGCCGGACTTCATCGAGATGTTCGTGCAGATCGGGCGGATCGGCCGGTCGCTGGGGGTTCATCTGCTGCTGGCGTCGCAGCGGCTGGAAGAGGGGCGGCTGCGCGGCCTCGAGACGTACCTGTCGTACCGGGTGGGGCTGCGCACCTTCTCGGCTGCGGAGTCGCGGGCGGCGCTGGGGGTGCCGGACGCGTACCGGCTGCCGAACGTGCCGGGGTCGGGGTACCTCAAGCACGGGACGGACGAGCTGGTGCGGTTCAAGGCCGCCTACGTCTCCGGGCCGTACCGGAGCGGGGCGGACGCGGGGGACGCCGGGGCGGGGCCGGGGGCCGGGGCCCGGCAGCGGCGGGGACCGGTGCGGTTCACGGCGGGGTGGGTGGATCCGGTGGCGGGGGCGGGTGACGTGCGGGACGGGGACGCGGCACCGGAGGCGCGCTCGGCGCGGGGTGGGAGCGGGGCGCCGGAGGCGCACGGTACGCGTGGGGACACGCCGGACGGCGCCGGCGGGTGCGTCGGCACGGTTCCCCCGCCCGCGCGGTCGTCCGGGGGAGGTACGGAGGAGGCGCTCGGGGAGTCCGTGCTGGACGTGGTGGTGCGCAGGCTGGAGGGGCGGGGGCCCGGGGCGCACCGGGTGTGGCTGCCGCCGTTGGACTCTCCGCCGGCGCTCGACGCGTTCGGGGCCGTGGGCGCCCTGACCGTACCGCTGGGGTACGTCGACAAGCCGTACGAGCAGCGGCGGGACGTGCTGGTGCGGGACTTCTCCGGGGCCGGTGGCCACATGCAGATCGTCGGCGGGCCGCGGTCCGGGAAGTCGACCTTGCTGCGCACGCTCGTGGCCGCGTTCGCGTGGACGCACTCGCCGCGGGACGTGCAGTTCTACGGGCTGGACTTCGGCGGTGGCGGGCTGTCCGCCGTCGCCGGGCTGCCGCACGTCGGGGGTGTCGCCTCGCGGCTCGACCCCGAGCGGGTGCGGCGGACCGTCGCCGAGGTGCACGGGGTGCTGGCGGACCGCGAAGAGCTCTTCCGGGCCGCCGGCATCGACTCCGTGGCGACCTGCCGGACGATGCGGGCGCGCGGGGAGGGGGCCGCGGCCGCGCAGCCGTGGGGGGACGTGTTCCTGGTGGTGGACGGCTGGGGGAACTTCCGTACCGAGTACGAGGCCCTGGAGCCGGTGGTCGTCGACATCGCGGCGCGGGGGCTCGGGTACGGGGTGCACGTGGTGCTGACCGCCTCGCGGTCGATGGAGGTACGCGGCCAGCTCAAGGACCTGCTGATGAACCGGCTGGAGCTGCGGCTCGGTGACGTCATGGACTCCGAGCTGGACCGGAAGGCCGCCGCCCAGGTGCCGGCCGGGGTGCCGGGGCGCGGTCTGACCCCCGAGAAGCTGCACTTCATGGGGGCGGTGCCGCGCTGCGACGGGGTGGAGTCGGCGGAGGGGCTGGCGGCGGCCACCGCCGCGCTCGTACGGGAGGTCCGGGAGCGGTGGGCGGACGTTCCGCGGGCTCCTCGCGTACGTCTGCTGCCGAGGGAACTGCCCCTGCGGGAACTGCCGGGCGGCGGGGAGCGGCCCGGGGACGGGGTGGCGTTCGGCGTGGACGAGGACCGGCTGGAACCGGTGTTCGCGGACTTCGAACGGGACCCGTTCTTCCTGGTGTTCGGGGAGGGCGAGTCGGGCAGGACGAATCTGCTGCGGTTGCTGATCGGGCAGTTGAGCGAGCGGTACGCGGGCGAGGACTGCAAGTTCTTCGTGATCGACGACCGGCGCGGACTGCTCGGCGCCGCTCCCCCGTCGCACCTGGCGGAGTACGTGCCGATGTCGCACTCCATGGACCACCACGTGGAGGCGCTGGCCGAACTGATGCGGCGGCGGGCCCCGTCGGCGGACGTGACGGCGCGGGAGTTGAAGGAACGGAGCTGGTGGGAGGGGCCGACGGTGTTCGTGGTGGTGGACGACTACGACCTGGTGGCCACGTCGAGCGGCAATCCGCTGGCGCCGCTGGTGGAGCTGCTGCCGTTCGCGCGGGACGTCGGCGTGCGGTTCGTGCTGGCGCGGAACACGGCGGGGGCGAGCAGGGCGGCCTATGAGCCGTTCGTGCAGCGGATGGTGGAGCTGGGGGCGCAGGGGGTGGTGCTGTCCGGCGATCCGAATGAGGGGGAGGTGTTCGCCGGGGTACGGCCGAGACCGCTGCCCGTGGGGCGCGGGGTGGCGGTGTCCCGGCGGAGGGGGGCGGCGTTGGTGCAGACGGGGTGGGTGGAGCAGGGGGGACGCGTGGGAGCGGGCGGCTGAGGCCGGGACGCGGCGGAGCGCCCCTGCCCCGGCGCCGGGGCGGGGGGCGCTCGTGTGTGGTTCCGCCTACAGGAAGCCCTGGGCGGCTTTGCGGTCGCCCTCACGGTAGGCGGGCGCGGCGTTCTGGACGGCGCGGGAGATCTGGAGGAGGGAGGTGTGGATGGCCTTCGCCTCGCGGTCCCATTGGGCCTGGGCCGTGTTGTAGGCCTCGCGGGCGTCGCCGGCCCAGAGTTCGGAGACGGCGGAGATCTTCGTCCTGATGGCCTCGAGGCTCTGGTCCAGGCGGTTCGCCTGGGTCTGGATCGCGCGGGCCGCGTCGTCCAGAGCCGCGTACGTGACCAGCATGGTGCCGTCGTTGGCGGGCATGGCGGTGCTCCTCAAGGTGGATCGGGTGGGTGGAGGCCGGTGGGTCAGTAGCGGGAGAACGAGGAAGGGGGTGCGGGGGGTGTGGTGCCGCCTCCCTGGTAGCCGGGGGCCACGTCGATTCCGCGCATCGCGGCGAGGACGTCGTCCTCCGTGTTTCCCGAGATCGTGCGGGCCGCTTCGATCGCCTCCTGGAATTTCAGGAGGAGCTTGCCGATGCGGACCATGTTCTGGTTGATCTGCGCCTGTTTGGTGTTGAAGGCGCCCGCCCCGATTCCCTTCCACTGCCCTTCCAGGGCGTCGATCGTGGCGTGCAGCGCGTGGAGTTGGCCCTTCACGCTCTGGAAGTTCTGGTTGAGCTCCGTCTGGAGTTGCGCCAGCGCGACTCCGTTGACCTTCTGGACTGCCATGGGTGGGGTCTCCTCCTCAGTGCGGGTGGTGGGGGTCCGCCGGGGCGGTGATGACCGCGGGGGTGGCCGGGGGCCGGCCCGCGGTCCAGGTCGAGGTGTCCTCGGTGGCCCGGGGCGGCGGCGTCGCACGGCGGCCCGTGCGGGAGGCGGCGGCCGGCCGGGAGCGCACCAGGCCCGCGCCGCCCTGGGTGAAGGCGGGGCGGGGGGTGGGCGTCGCCGTTCGCGCGGGGATGCCGCCCGTGATTCCCGGGATGCCGGGGAGGGCGCGCGGGAGCGGGGCGGCCGGGGCGGGCCCGCTGCTCCCGGCCGGGGTCGCGGCGGAGCCGGGGACGGCGGTGGGGGGCAGGGGCGCGGGCGTTCCGTACCCGGAAGGCACCGCGCGGGTCAGCAGGGGGACGGCGACCCCTCCGGAGATCGCCCCGGGGAGCGGCTGCGCCGGGGCCGGGGCGGGGCCCGGTGGCTGGGCGGACGCGGCCGGCGGCGGGACCGGCTGCGCGCCCGGGGACACGCTGTTGAGCTCCATGGCCGTCGGCGGCGCGGACTCGGCGGGCGCGGCCGGGGCGAGCGGTGCGGGGGCTGCCCGGTGCGGTGGGCCCGCCGAGGTCAGGTCGTCCCGGGTGGCGACCTCGCCCCAGCCCGGAGCGGACCCGTGCGGGGCGGTGCGGGGGGCCGACGGGACCGTTCCGGAGGGGTCGGCCGATGCGGCGGGACCGCTGCCCGAACCACCCGCGCCGCCCGCACTACCCGGACCGCCCATGCCGCCCGCGCCCGTCGGCGCAGAAGGCGCGGCGGCGGCTCCGGGTGAGGCCGGTCGCGGGACGTCTGCCCGCAGGTCGGGGACGAAGGCGGGCGGTTCCGCCGAGGCCAGGTTCGCGCCCGCCACCGCGTAGAAGGAGGCCAGCCGGTTGAGCTGGTTCACCGCCTCCTGCCGGTGCGGTTCCGCCGGTCCGCCGGGCAGGCCCCCGTCCGGGGTCGTGCTCCGCGGCGGCATGGAGTTCCGTACCGACGTCAGGCCCCCGGCGGCCTCCTCCAGTTGGCCGGCGACGATGCCCGCGTACCTGCCCAGGTCGTCCGCGTGGTCGGCCAGGCGGGCGCCGAAGCGGCGGAACTCCCGTTCCGCCTCGCCCTTCCACGCCACCGCGTCCAGGCGGCGGCGCAGTTCGACCGCCACGTCCGCGAAGGCCGCGCGCACCCCGGTCAGTGCCAGGGCCGCGCCTGCCACCGCGCGCGGGTTCGCGGCGTCGACCAGGTCGATCATCGTGTTCAGGGGCTGGTCCTCGAAGCCGCTCGTCATGCGTCGGCCCGTCCTTCGTGTTCCGTACGGGACCGGATCGACCAGAAGCGCCGGCGCTGGTCCTCCTCCAGGTTGTCGAAGCCGATCTCCGCGCCATGGACCGCGATCGACAGGTACTCGATCTGTTCGGTGAGGGAGCGGGAGAGCTTCACCAGGCCCAGGTGCGCACGGCGGTACTGCGCGTGCAGGTCGTCGGCCTCCGGGAAGGAGGTGCCGGGTGCCCCCAGGTCGGCGCGGGTGAGGCGGTGGGCCGCCGGCCTTCCCGGGCCCGCCGGGCCGTCCTCGAACGTGGCGAGCAGCGTGTGCACGTGGGTGCGGAAGCGGCGCAGCGCGTCCGCGCCCCGGGCGAGGTCGCCGCCGAGGCCGCCCCCCGGTGCGGCATGGGCGGCCGGTGCGGTGGGGGCGGCCGGTGCGGTGGGGGCGGCCGGTGCGGGAGTGCGGTCTCCGTCGCGCACGGGGCTCCTTTCGTCCCGGAGGTAGGGGTGGTGCCGATCGGTTGAGCGTGCCATCGGACCGGGGTGGCGGATGCGGCCAAGTGGCTGGTCAGGGGCGGTGGTCGGGGTGGCGGGCCGGTGCCCGCGGGCAGGGGCGCGGGGCGTATTGCGACTGCCGTTCGGCGGGTGGCGTCAGGTTCCCGGGTCCTGCGGCGTCCTCCTGCGGCGCCTCGCGTCCCGTACCGCCACGGCGGTGCCCGTCAGGGTCGCCAGCGCCACCGCGCCGGCGGTCACGACGTACACCGCCAGGCGTACGGTCCGTTCCTGCGGTGTCTCGCCACTGGGGGCGTGCAGCGGGTCGGGCGTCCGCGCGCGGGGCGCACGCCCGGCGGCGGGGCGGGCGTCGTCGGTCAGGGCGCGCAGGGGGTCGGCGACGCCCCAGCCGAGGAGGGCGTCGGGGCCCGGGGACGGGCGTTCGGCGGTCTGCTGGATCCGGGTGACGACCTGGGCGGCGGTCCAGCCCCTGTGCTTGCCCCTGAGGAGGGCGGCGAGTCCGGCGACGTACGGGGCGGAGAAGCTCGTACCGCTGTCGGTGCAGTGGCCGCCGCCGGGGAAGGTGGAGACGATGTCCGTGCCGGGGGCGGCGATGCCGACGAAGTCGCCGGTCTGGGAGAAGTGGGCGCGTTCGTTGTCGCGGTCGGCGGCGGCGACGGCGAGAACGCCGTCGTAGGAGGCGGGGTAGGTACGTTTCGCCGTGCCGTCGGAGCCGCTGTTGCCGGCGGAGGCGATGACGACGATGTCGTCGCGGAGGGCGGCCCGCACGGCTCGTTCCAGGCCGGGCGGGTCCGTGGTGTCGGCCGTGTCCTGGGAGATGTTGATGATGTCGGCGTTCTGGGCCATGGCGTGCTCGATGGCCTGCGCCAGGGTTGCCGGGGTGCCCCCGCCCCGGGCGTCGTTCTGGTCGATCGGGATGATCGTGGCTTCCGGGGCCAGGCCGACGAAGCCCGTGCCGGGGCGGGGGCGGGCGGCGATGATCCCGGCGACCTCGGTGCCGTGGCCGACCTCGTCGTGGGTGCCGTTGGTGACGGGGCCGTGGGGGACGCCCCGGAGCGGGAGGGTGCGGCCGCGGGACGGGTCGACCGCGTCGCGGAGCTGGGGGTGCCGCGCGTCCACGCCGGTGTCGATGACGGCGACACGGATGCCTCTGCCCCGCGTGGTCGACTTCTCCCAGATCTCGTTCAGCGGGAGGCGTCGCAGGGACCAGGGGCGGCCGCCGTACGGCGCGGAGCCGACGGTGCACGGTTCCTGGCCGGCCGTGGCCTCCGACTGGCCGCGCGCCTGCGCCGACGGCAGGCAGAGCACCGCGAGCGCGAACGTCGCGGCGCAGCGGAGCGCCGTGCCCCGGTACGTGTTCCGGGTGCGGCTCACGGGCCCTGCACCTGCACCGCCGCGCCGGTCGACAGGCGGGGGCCGGTCGGCAGGAGGGAGGACCAGGCCATGGGGACCGGGATGTAGGAGGCGTCGGAGTAGCCGAGGAGGTCCACCGCGGCCTTCGGCGCGCCCTTCGCCGCGGGGTCGGGGCCGTCGCGGTGGCCCGTGTCGCCGGGTTCGGCGCCGCCCCTGGTCTGGATGCTGTGCCGGAAGCCCGCGTCGGTGGCGAGGAAGACGGGGCCCACGTCGGTCCGGTCGCCGGTGAACTGGCGGTAGAGCTGGCCGGAGCCGGGGGTGACGTAGGAGGGGGTGGTGGGGCCGGGGAGGGGGCGGGGGAAGCCGGGGCCCGACCAGACGCCGAGGGTGGTCCGGCCGGTGGCCCTGTCGACGGAGTGCAGGACGGAGCAGACGGTGGCGGAGGCGGGGCGGGCGGCGGGGGCCAAGTCGGGCCACCGTCCCTTTCCGTACGGGCGGAACCAGGCGCCCGTGGAGGGGATCCTGGCCGCGATGGGCTCGGTCTGCGGGATGGCCCTGAGCGCGTCGCTGCCGAGCAGGAGCGCGGCGACGAAATCGGTGACGGGTGCGATCCGGTCGGCGAGGACGACGTACCGCTGGCGCTTCCCGCCCTCGCGGGCTTGCAGGACCGTGCCGATCCGCCGGGCCTGCGGCGGCAGTTGGCGGACGCGGGAGGGTCGGGTGGCTCCGGGCACCGGGGGCATCGTGATCCGGCTACCCGCGTGGAGCGTGTCGAGCCATTCGCGCGAAACCGGCTGCGGCGCCCTCCCGCTGCCCACGACGAGCCTCAGCAGCAGGCCGTCCGTGTGGTCGATGGGGTAGGCCGTGCCCGTGGCGTCCACCACGTGGTGCCCGCCCCCCTCGGCCGTGCTCCGTACGTACAACAACTGGCCTCCGTGCAGCAGTCGGGGCCGCTTCAGCTTGTCCTCGTCCCGTGCCGAGAAGACGAAGACCGCCGTCCGGACGTCCTCGCCCCGGGGCACGGGACGGTCGCAGGCCGCCCAGCGCTTGGGGGTGGTCGCCTCCCTCCGGGAGGGCAGGCGGTCCGGTGCGTACGGAATGCCGACGGCGGGGCCGCGCGGCAGCTTCTCCGCCTCGTCGATGAGCCGATCGGCGACCCTGATGACGAGTTGGCCCCTCCTGCCCTGCGTGTCCACGAGGAGCCGGGCGGACGCCATGTTCAGGACGGGGTGGAGCTGCGCCTTCCCGTTGGTCCGCAGCACCACGTAACGGGTGGTGGACGGGTTCGCGACGATGACGTTCGCGTACGGGGCCTGCCAGCCCGGTGGCGCCATCGGGCTCAGCAGCCCCCACACCCCGAACCCCGCCAGTCCCACCGCCCCCGCCAGCACCCCCGGCAGAACGGCTCGCAGCGGGCGGGGGGCGCCCTCGTCCGAGCCGGTCGAGGTGGGGCGCAGGAACTGTGCGACCAGCCTCCGCTTCGCGAAGACGTACGCGTTGAGTTCGTCCCGTCGTGATGCCATCGGACCGCCGCCACTCTCCCCCGGTCGCCGCTTTCGGACCCCTCCCCCGCCGCCCCGAACCGCGAATTCGGTCACTCACAGCTCGGATAGGGTGAACGCTCCGTCAACTCCCGTGCGGAAGCGGGGGTTACGGCCGCAGGAGGCGGTACGGCGATGGGGGCGAGGGTGCGCGGGCTCAACAGGTCTTTCGGAGTACGGGAGTTGGTGCTCTGCGAAGGCGCCGTCGCGGTGGCCGCGGCAGGTGCGGCGGGCGGCCCGGCCTGGACCGTGCCGGGGGTGGCGGCCGGGGCGGCGGGAGTGTCGCTGGTCGTGCTGCGCCGGGGCGGGCGGAGTGTGTTCGGGTGGCTGGCGGTGGCGGCCGCGTTCCGGGCCCGGCGGCGGCGCGGGGATTCCGCTTGTGCGGGGCTCGACCGGTACGCGTACGAGAGACGGCGCGGACCGGCGGGGGCCCGGGAGGTCGGGATGGTGGGCGACGGAACGTTCCTGACGGCGGTGGTACGGGTCGAGGTCTCCGACGCAGGACTGCGCCCGGCGGACGGCGCGGCGGAACTGCCGTGGGACCTGCTCGCCGGGGCGCTGGAGGTGGACGACGTCGTCCTGGCGTCGGCGCAGGTGGTGCAGCAGGTGCGGGGCGCGGCGGCGGGCACGGCTGCGGTCCGGGGCGCGGGGGCGGCCGGGGGCACGCGCGCGGGCGGGGGCGCGCCCGTGGTGCGGGCGACGTGGGTGGCGCTGCGGCTGGAGCCGGAACTGTGCCCGGAGGCGGTGGCCGCGCGCGGCGGCGGGCCCGGCGGGGCGCAGCGGTGTCTGGTGCGGGCCGCCGACCAGGTGGCGAGCCGGCTGACGGAGGTGCACGGGCTGCGGGCCACGGTGCTGGACCAGCCGGGACTGGACTCGGCGCTGGGCGCGGCGCGGTGCGGCGGGCCGGGGCTCGCGGTGGGCGGCGAGGAGTCCGTACGGGCCTGGTGCGGCGAGGGGCGGGCGCACACCGTGTACGCGTTCGGGGGAGATCCGCGGGATGCCATGGCGCTCGCCGCGGCGCTGCCCGGGGAGGCGGCGGTGGCGGCCACGGTGAGCCTGACGCTGCGACACCGGAGGGCTCGGGGAGTGGTGGGCGGGGTGGGTGCGAGGAAGGCGGGCGCCGAGGGGCACGTGCGGGTCACCTGCGCGGAGAAGTCCGAACTCGACCGCGTACGGGAGGAGTTGGCGCGCGGGTTCCGGGCCGCGCGGCTGGATCTCGTACGGATGGACCGGGAACAGCTTCCCGGACTGCTGGCCACGCTGCCGCTCGGGGGTGGGCGGTGAGGAGCTTGTTCGGGGCGCGCGGCAGCCGGAATCGCGCTTCCTTCGGCCGTGGGCTGCCGGTCGGGGGCGACGGTGTTCCCGTCGGGGTCGACGCGCGGGGGCGGTTGCTGCTGCTCGGGTCGCACCGGTCCGTTCCGTACGACGTGGTGCTGATCGGCGGTGTGTGGACGGCGCAGGTCCTGGCGCTGCGGGCCGCGCGGGGCGGGGTGCGGGTCGTGGTCGAGACGGGCCGGGCGGGGCTGTGGGCGGGGGTCGCGGAGGCGGCCGGCGCGGAGGTGTGCGGGGTGGGGCGGGTGCCGGCGGCGGGCGCGGGCGAGGGGTGTCCGGTGCTGGTCGTGCGGGACTGCGGGATGCGGCCGCCGCGGGGGCGGGTGGCGCCCGCGCCCTGGCAGTCGGTACTGACGCTGCTGCCCTATCTGAGTCCGGTGGCTCCCGGGCTGGTGCGGAACGCGGCGCTGGTGGGCGTGCAGCGGGTCTCCCCGCAGGAGGCGGAACACCTGGGGCGTCTCCTGGCCCTCTCCCCCACGGAGCGCGACACCCTGCCGGGTCTGGCCGACGGGGTCACCCTGTGGTGCGCCGACGGCCCCGAGCGCCACTGGGTCACCACCGCACCGGACCCCTCGGAGTCGGCCCTGCTCGGGCCGCCGCGCCGGATGGATCCCGCCGGGGACCGGGCCCCTGCGGACAATGGCGCGATCCCCCTCCCGTCCATCGGGCACCATGGCCTAGGCAACGGCGCCCGCGAGGGCGACGGTTGAGCCGAGTGGACGTGACGAAGGGGACAGCGGAATGGGAACTCAGCAGGAGAAGGACGAGCTCTACGCCCTCGACATCTCGGATGTGGAGTGGCTCGGCGCGCCCGGCACCGAGGACGCCGAGGAGCGGGTGGAGATCGCGTACCTGCCCGGCGGCGCGGTCGCGATGCGCTCGTCGACGGACCCCGGGACGGTGCTGCGGTACACCGAGGCGGAGTGGACGGCGTTCGTCCTGGGCGCGCGGGACGGGGAGTTCGACCTCACGTAGCCGTGGAGGGCCGGGGCGGCCGCCGGAGGGGCTTCCGGGGCCGCCCCCTTCCGGTTGCGGGCGGGTGGGTGGGTAGCTGGATGGGCGGGCGGGTTGTGCGTGCGCGGTGGGCCACGGGTCCCGCGTCCTGCCGCACGTGCCGACATCTGATTGTTGGGAAGCGGGACGGGGTGCGTGGGCCGGGTCACCTTCCGTGCGGAGATGTCGAGTTGCGGCCGATTTGGTGGTCACGGAGTGGTGCCGCCGGGTCACGCGTGGGCGTCAAGTGGCGGCGGGGGCGCGGTTCGTCGGGTGAGCGGGCCTGCCGTACGGGCAGGGGCGACGACTAGGCTGACGCACGGGCCCGGCAGGCGCTCCCGTTCCGCAGGTGCGGAGTGGGCCGCGGACCGGCCGCGCCCCCGTACGACGGCAGGACACGGGGAAGCGCCGAGCGGATCGGACGACGGAAGCGGTCACCCCACCCAGCACACACGGCACCAGGGTGCTCGACCACAGCAGGAGGCAATGTGAACAGCGAGCGGGACGAGATCCGCGAGGGCTGGAACGTGCCCGTCAGCCCGCCCGTCGAGGAGTCGCCCGACGCGGAGGCCGAGCGGGCCGACCGGACGGGCGAGTTCACCATCGACTACACCCCGCCCGCCTGGTACACGCAGAACGCGGACGCGTCGGACGCGTCGGGTGCGCGTTCCGGTTCCGGGGAGGAGCCGGCGGCGGGTGCGGTGGCCGAGCCCTTCGGGGGCGGGGACCTGGAGAGCAACGCGACCATGCGCTTCTCCCCCGCCGCCCTCAAGCGGGAGCTGGCCGAACGTGAGGCCGCCGAGGACACGTCCGCGGAGGACGGCGGGGAGGCCGCAGGTGACGGTGCCGACGGGAGCCCCGGCGCGGATGTGGACGCCGGGCACGATGCGGCAACTTCCCTGACTGGCAAGGGCGTTGGCGGCGACGACGCGATCCTGAACGAGGCCCCGGCCGAGTCCGGCACCGACTCCGTCGAGCCCCGTGATTCCGTCCCGCACGGCTTCCCCTCCGACGACGCCACCGGTACGGACACCGCCGGACGCGACAAGGAGTACGAGGCCGAGGACGACGCCGTGGCCGACGCGTCCGCCGGCCTGGTCGCGGACGCGGGCACGGGCGGCGGTACGGACAGCGGTACGGGCAACAGCGCGGACGGCGGTACGGATGCCGGTGCCGACGCCCGGACGGGCGACGGCGCGGACGAGCCCGAGGACGGCATCACCGACGCCGTTCCGGAGGACCGGCCCGCGCTCCCCGCGGACGAGCCGCGGGACACCCCGCCCTCGGGGGAACCCGCCCTCCAGCCCTGGACCCCGCCCGCTCCCGCGCAGAGCAGCGGCCTGCCGCCGCTTCCGCCGTCCTTCCGGCCCGCGGCGCCCACCGCCGCCCCGCAGTGGCCCGCCCCCGCGCAGGCCCCGGCCCCCGCGCCGTCCGCCTGGCCGACGCCCGCGCCGTCGAGCGAGTCGTCGGGCCAGCGGGCGCAGGTGTCGTCCGGCTTCCCGGAGGACGCCGCCATTCCGCAGCAACCGGGAGGGTACGGGTTCCCGCAGCCCGAGGCCGTCGATCCGGCTGTGCCGCAGGGCGGCCACCCCGTACCGCAGCCGCCCGCGCCGCAGCCGTCTGCGGCGGAACCCTTCGCACTGCAATCGCCCGCCCCGCAGCCGCCCACGGCGGAACCCTTCGCACCGCAGCCGCCCGCCCCGGAGCTTCCGGGTCCGGGGGCGCAGCAGTCGTCCGCCGCGCTTCCGTCGCAGAGCGGGCACGCCGAACCGGTGTTCGGCACGCAGCCTCCCCAGGCCGCCGCGCCGGCTCCCGCTCCGTCGGCACCGCAGGGCGGGTACGGGTTCCCGCAGCCCGGCGCCGCGCCCGCCCCGGCGGCAGCCGGCACTCCCGGCGCGCCCGAGCCCGTACAGCCGCCTGCTCAGCCCGGTACGCCCGAGCCCGTGCAGCCGCCCGCGGCCCCGAGTGCGCCGCAGCCTCCCTTCGCCGTGCCGGGTGCCGCTCCCGCCGCCCATGAGGTGCCCGGCGGTTACGGCTTCCCGCAGCCCGGCGCCCCCGCCCAGGGCGGCTACGGCTTCCCCCAGCCGGAAGCGCCCCAGGCGCAGGCACCGGCACAGCCCGCAGCCCCGCAGGCCCCGGTCGACCCCCGTACCGGTGCGGCCTGGCCCGTCGCGCCCGATCCGCGTCAGGCCGCGAACCCCGGGGCGCCCCTCGGGTACACCGCCGCCGTCGAGCTGTCCTCCGAACGGCTGCTGCGCAACAACAAGCAGAAGCCCAAGAGCAGCCGCAACCCCTCCGTCGGGTCCCGCTTCAAGTTCGGCGGCAAGAAGGAGGAGGCCGAGCGGCTGCGCAGGCTGGAGCTGATCCGCACCCCGGTGCTCTCCTGCTACCGCATCGCGGTGATCTCCCTCAAGGGCGGCGTCGGCAAGACCACCACGACGACCGCCCTGGGCGCGACCCTCGCCACCGAGCGCCAGGACAAGATCCTCGCCATCGACGCCAACCCGGACGCCGGCACGCTCGGCCGCCGCGTGCGGCGCGAGACCGGGGCGACGATCCGCGACCTCGTCCAGGCGATCCCGTACCTCAACAGCTACATGGACATCCGGCGGTTCACCTCGCAGGCCCCCTCCGGCCTGGAGATCATCGCCAACGACGTCGACCCGGCCGTCTCCACGGCCTTCAACGACGAGGACTACCGGCGCGCGATCGACGTGCTCGGCAAGCAGTACCCGATCATCCTGACGGACTCGGGCACGGGTCTGCTCTACAGCGCGATGCGCGGAGTCCTCGACCTGGCCGACCAGTTGATCATCATCTCGACGCCTTCGGTGGACGGCGCCAGCAGCGCGTCGACCACGCTGGACTGGCTGTCGGCGCACGGGTACGCGGAGCTGGTGCAGCGTTCGCTGACCGTCATCTCGGGGGTGCGCGAGACCGGGAAGATGGTCAAGGTGGACGACATCGTGCAGCACTTCGAGCAGCGCTGCCGGGGCGTGGTCGTGGTGCCGTTCGACGAGCACCTCGCGGCGGGCGCGGAGGTCGACCTCGACATGATGCGGCCGAAGACGCGCGACGCGTACTTCCACCTGTCGTCGCTGGTCGCGGAGGACTTCGTACGGGCGCAGCAGGCGCAGGGGCTGTGGACGGCGGACGGCAACCCGCCGCCGCACCTGGCCCCGCCGATGCCGGGCGTGCAGATGCCCGGGCAGGTCCCGGGGCAGGCGCCCGGCCCCTACCAGCAGCCGTACGCCGCCCAGCCGCAGCCGGGGCAGCCCGCCCACCCGGGGCAGCCCGCCCAGCCGGGGCAGCCGCAGCCGGGCCAGCAGTGGCAGCAGCCCCTCCCCGCCCAGCAGCCCTACCCCGGCGAGCAGGCGGGGCAACCCGGCCACCAGCCCGGCCAACCTGCCCAGCCCCAGCCCCTCCCCGGCCAGCAGCCGCAGCCCGCACAGCCGTGGCAGCAGCCCCAGTCCCCCGGTGGCTGGCAGCAGCCTCCGGCACCGGGCGCGCAGGCTCCCGTGCCGCAGGGTCAGTTCGCGCAGGGGCAGCAGCAGTTCGCGGCACCGAACCAACCGGCCCACCCGGCCCCGGGGCAGTCGGCGACCCCGGGGTACCCGGCCCCGGGACAGCCTGCGTACCCCGCCGCCCAGCCGCTTCCCGGTCAGGTGCCCGCGCCCGGTGAGCAGCCGCGGCCCGACTCCGCCTCGGACGGTTCCGTACCGCCCGCCGGGTGGCCCCAGCAGCCGCCTTCGGCCCCTCAGCAGTAGGGCGTCAGGGGTATAGACCAATGAGGGCCCGCCGTACGGTCGCACGACGACCGCGCGGCGGGCCCTCCGGCGTTCCACGGCCGCCTGCCCGAAGACCCCGAACGGGCCATTCCCGCAGCCCACGCGGCAGTTGACACGCCGTTGACACGTCCGGAACGGCGCTGGTAGACCTGCGCCACACCACTCCGCCCACCCGAGAATCGCCCACACAGGATCAGTGACGACGCGAGGGCTCCCGCCATGGACACTCAGGGCACCACGACCGGCAGCACCCCCCACACCCCGCCACCGCACCCCGCCCGTCCCCGGGCCGCCCGCCGTCTCGCGGCGGCCGGAGCCGCCGTCTTCGCCCTGCTGGCCACGGCCGCGACCCCGCTGCCCCCGGCGGCGGCCCCACCGGAAGCACCGGCCAAGGTCCGGGCCGCAGCCCCCGAGCGGTCCCTCACCATCGCCGTCGCGCAGAGCGTGGACTCGCTCAGCCCGTTCCTGGCCACCCGGCTCGTCAGTACGACGATTCACCGGCTCGTGTACGAGTACCTGACGAATTACGACGCCAAGGACGCCCGTACGATCCCGGCCCTGGCCACCGCTTGGAAGTCCTCGCCGGACAAGCTGACGTGGACGTACACCGTCCGCGACGACTCGACGTGGACGGACGGCAGGCGGGCGACCGCCGAGGACGCCGCCTGGACCTTCAACAAGATGATGACGGACGAGGGCGCCGCCTCCGCGAACGGCAGCTTCACCGCCAACTTCAAGAAGGTCACCGCCCCCGACCCGCGGACCCTGGTCGTGGAGCTGAAGAAGCCGCAGGCCACGATGACGGCGCTGGACGTGCCGATCGTGCCCAAGCACGTGTGGGAGAAGGTCGGCGACCTCTCGAAGTTCAACAACGACAAGGCGTTTCCCGTCGTCGGGAACGGGCCGTACGTCATCACCGGCTACAAGCCCGACCAGTACGTGAAGCTGAAGGCCAACAAGAGCTTCTGGCGGGGCGCGCCGAAGTTCGACGAGCTGACGATGAAGTACTACAAGGACGGTGACGCGGCCGTCGCCGCGCTGCGCCGGGGCGAGGTCGGCTTCGTGCAGGGCCTGACCCCCGCGCAGGCCGCGTCCCTGAAGTCCGAGCCGGACATCAAGGTCAACGACGCGCCGGGCCGCCGCTTCTTCGCGCTGGCGACCAACCCGGGCGCGCGGGACAGGGCGGGCAGGAAGTTCGGCGACGGGCACCCGGCGCTGCTCGACCCGGCCGTGCGCAGGGCCCTGTTCCAGGCCGTCGACCGCAGGGCGATCGTCGACAAGGTCTTCCGGGGGCACGCGGTGGAGGGCCAGGGCTACCTCCCGCCGCGCTTCGCCGACTACCACTGGAAGCCGCCCGCCGGACAGCGGATCGACTACGACCCGGCCGCCGCCGCCAGGACGCTCGACGACGCCGGGTACAGGAAGAACGCGGACGGCAAGCGCGTCGGCAAGGACGGCAGGCCGCTCGACTTCCGCATCCTGTGCCACGCCACCGACCCGAACGACAAGGCGGTCGGCAAGTACCTCACCGAGTGGTGGGGCGAACTCGGCATCGGGCTGAAGGTCGAGTGCCTGGACAGCGTCTCGGACCGCTGGCTGGCCGGCGAGTACGATCTCGCCTTCGACGGGTACTCGGTCAACCCCGACCCCGACTACGTCCTGTCGATCCACACCTGCGCGGCGCTGCCCGCCACGCCCGACGCGTCCGGCCAGACCGACAACTTCATCTGCGACAGGCAGTTCGACGACCTCTACGGCCGGCAGACCGTCGAGTACGACAAGGCCAGGCGCGCCGACCTCGTGAAGCGGATGCAGTCGCGGCTCTACGACACCGGGTACATGAACGTGCTGGTGTACCCGAACGCGGTGGAGGCGTACCGCACGGACCAGATCGCGTCGATCACGACGATGCCGGCGGCGGGCGGCAACATCTGGGGCCAGGACGGCTACTGGAGCTGGTGGTCGGCGGAACCGGCGGCGGCGTCCGGTGACGCGTCCGGCCGGGGCTCCGGGCCGTCGCCCGCCGTGTGGATCGTCGTCGGGGCCGCGGTGCTGATGGTCTTCGCGATCGTCTTCGTCGTCGTCCGTCGCCGCGGCACCACGGCGGAGGACCGCGAGTAGGGCTCGCCCCGGACCCCCTTCCCCGACAGAACCGGGAGCACCCCCATGAACACCCGCACATCCGCGAGCCGCGCCGCATGACCGCGGCGAGCTCCCCCGCCGTGGTGCGGGAGCCCGACGGCGGCCCGGTGAAGCCCGGCCCCTCCCGGGGCGTCCTGGCGCGCGCCGCCGCCGGGCCGAGGACGGCGTATCTGCTGTACGTGGCGGGGAAGCTGGGCGGCGCGGCCGTCTCGATCCTCGCCGTGCTCGTCACCAGCTTCTTCCTCTTCCGGATCATCCCGGGCGACCCGGTGAAGGCCATGACGCGCAACCGGGCGGTGTCGCCGGAACAACTGGCCCTGCTGCGCAGGCAGTTCGGTCTCGACGCGCCGGTGTGGCAGCAGTTCACCGACTACTGCGGCAAGGCGCTCACCGGCGATCTCGGGATCTCGTACCAGTTCCACGCGCCCGTGGGCGAGCTGATCGCGGAGAGGTTCCCGGCGACGCTGCTGCTGACGGGGGTCGCCGTGGTGCTCTACTCGGCGCTGGGGCTGTGGCTGGGCACCCGGTCGGCGTGGCGGCACGGGCAGCTCGGCGACAGGCTGAACACCGGGGTCGCGCTGACGCTGTGGTCGGTGCCGTCGTTCTGGCTCGGGCTGCTGCTGATCATCGTGTTCTCGGTGGGGATCGGGCCGATTCCGGGCCTGTTCCCGACCGGGGGCATGGAATCGGGTTCCGCGACGGGCTTCGCGCACGTGCTGGACGTGGCGCACCACATGGTGCTGCCGGTGCTCACCCTCGTCGCGGTCGGGTACGCGCAGACGCTGCTGGTGATGCGTTCCTCGCTGCTCGACGAGATGGGCAGCGACTACCTGACGACGGCGCGCGCGAAGGGGCTGCGGGACGCGCTGGTGCGCCGCAGGCACGCCGTGCCGAACGCCCTGCTGCCGACCGTCACCATGGTGTTCATCAACCTGGGGCACGTGGCGGCGGGCTCCATCCTGGTGGAGTCGGTGTTCTCCTGGCCGGGGCTCGGCGGGCTGTTCTACCAGGCGATCCCGGTGCCCGATCTGCCGTTGATCCAGGGGTTGTTCGTGGTGTTCGCGGGGGCGATGATCCTGATGAACCTCCTCGCGGACCTCCTCTATCCGCTGCTCGATCCCCGGGTGGGCCGATGACGACCGAATCCGCGCCCGTACCGCCGGGCTCCCTCGCCTGGCAGCGCCGCCGGACGTCCGCGGCCCGCTTCTGGCGGCAGTACCGCTCGCATCGGGCGGGTCTGTACGGGCTGGCCGCGCTGGTGCTGATCGCCGCCACGGCGCTGGCCGCGCCGCTGCTCGTGGGCGGTGACGTCCAGGACGTCACCGGGGCGCCCGGAAGGCCGCTGGAGTCCCCCAGCTCCCGCTTCCCGCTCGGCACCGACCAGTACGGCCGCCCGCTGCTCGGGCTGCTGCTGCACGGGGCGCGGATCTCGCTGGCGGTGGGGCTGATGGCGGCGGTGCTGTCGGTGGCGATCGGGACGCTGGTGGGAATCCTCGCCGGGCACTTCGGCGGCTGGTTCTCGACCGTCGTCATACGGGTCACGGACTGGTTCCTGGTGATGCCCGCCCTGGTGCTGGCGATCGTGCTGGCGACGGTCCTCTCGCAGAGCGTCTGGACGGTGGTGCTGGCGATCGGCGTGACGTCCTGGCCGACCACCGCCCGGCTCGTACGGGCCCAGACGCTCGCCGTCGAGTCGCGGCCGTACATCGAACGCGCCCAGGCGCTGGGCGGCGGCCACGCCCACATCATGGCCCGGCACGTCCTGCCCAACGTCATGCCGCTGGTCCTCGCCCAGACCACCCTGCTCATCTCCGCCGCGATCCTCACCGAGGCCACGCTCGCCTTCCTGGGCCTCGGCGACCCCAACGTCGTCTCGTGGGGCGGCATGCTCCAGGAGGCGCGGGAGACGGGCGCGGTGTCGTCGGGCCACTGGTGGTACCTGGCGCCGCCGGGGCTGGCCATCGCGGTGGTCGCGCTCGCCTTCACGCTGTGCGGGCGCGCGGTGGAGTCCGTACTCAACCCGAAGCTGGGGACGAGCCGTTGAACAGCACCGCACCCGTCCTGGAACTCCGGAATCTGCACGTCCGGTACGGTCCGGACGTGCACGCCGTCCGGGGCGTCGACCTCACCCTCGCCGCGGGCCGGAAGCTGGGGGTGGCGGGCGAGTCCGGCTGCGGCAAGTCGACCCTCGCCCTGGCCCTGCTGCGTTTGCTGCCCGCCTCCGCGCACCTGACCGGCGAGATCCTCCTGGACGGCGAGGACGTCCTGACCATGAAGTGGGGGCGGCTGCGGGCCGTCCGCTGGGCGGGCGCCTCGATCGTCTTCCAGGGGGCGATGCACTCCCTGAACGCCGTGCACCGCATCGGCGACCAGATCGCCGAACCCCTCCTGGTGCACGGCCGGGCCACCCCGGCCGCCGCCCGCAGGCGCGCGGCGGCCCTGCTGGAGCAGGTGGGCCTGCCCGCCGCCCGCGCCGACGCCTACCCCCACGAACTGTCCGGCGGCCAGCGCCAGCGCGTGATGATCGCGATGTCGCTGGCCTGCGACCCGCACCTGATCGTCGCCGACGAGCCGACGACCGCACTGGACGTGATGATCCAGGCCCAGATCCTGCGCCTGATCGAGCGCCTGGTGGCCGACCAGGGCATCTCGCTCCTCATGATCAGCCACGACCTGGCGGTCCTCGCCGACACCTGCGACCGGCTCGCGGTGATGTACGCGGGCCGGGTGGTCGAGGAGGGTCCCGCCGCCACGGTCCACACCGCGGCCCGGCACCCGTACGCCCAGGCCCTGTCGGCGGCCTTCCCCCGCATCGGCGACCCGGCGTCCCGCCGCGCCCCGCGCGGCCTGCCGGGCGACCCGCCGGACCCGTCGCGGCTCCCCTCCGGCTGCACCTTCCACCCGCGCTGCCCGGTGGCTCTCGCCTCCTGCGCGCAGCAGGACCAGCCCCTGCGCGAGGCCGCGCCCGGCCACCACGCGGCGTGCGTCCACGTCTCCTCTGCGACCCCCCAGGGAGTCCCCGCCCCATGACCACCGCAGAAACCCCCGCCCCCGGAGCCCCCCTGCTCGCCTCGCGGGGCCTGCACGTCACCTTCCCCGGCCGGCGGGGGGCGCCTGCCGCGAGGGCGGTCGACGGGGTCGACCTGGAGCTGGCCCCCGGCGAGATCGTCGCCCTCGTCGGCGAGTCGGGGTGCGGCAAGACCACCCTGGCGCGGGCCCTGCTCGGGCTGGTGCGGCCCACCGGCGGGGAGGTCCGCTTCGGCGGCCGGGCGCTGGACCACCGGGCGCGCGGCCTCAAGGCGTACCGCAAGCGCGTGCAGCTCGTCCTCCAGGACCCGAGCGGGTCGCTCAACCCCCGGCACACGGTGTACGACGCGGTCGCCGAGGGGCTGCGCATCCACCGTCACCCGGGCGACGAGCGCGCGGCGGTGGCCGAGGCGCTCTCCCGGGCCGGTCTGCGTCCGCCCGAGCGGTTCTTCCTGCGCTACCCGCACGAGCTGTCCGGCGGGCAGCGCCAGCGCGTCGTCATCGCCGGGGCCCTGGTCCTGGGGCCCGAGCTCATCGTGGCGGACGAGCCGGTGGCGTCCCTGGACGCGTCCGTGCGGGGCGAGATCCTGGCGCTGCTCCTCGGGCTGCGCGACGAGCTGGGCCTGTCCGCCCTGGTGGTGACGCACGACCTCGGCCTGGCCTGGAACATCGCGGACCGGGTGGCGGTCATGTACCTCGGCCGGATCGTGGAGACGGGGCCCGTGGAGGACGTGCTCACGCGCCCTCAGCACCCTTATACGCAGGCCCTGTTGTCCGTCCTGCCGGAGGCCGGCGGCGAGCCCGTCGTGCTGGGCGGGGAGCCCCCGGACCCGTCCCGCATCCCGTCCGGCTGCCGCTTCCACGCGCGCTGCCAGGTCCTCGCCTCCGGGCAGGCGGATGCGGCGGGCGTCGCGGACCGGTGCCGCACGCAGGAGCTCGCGGTCCTGCCCGCCGACGCGGAGGCCCCGCAGGTGGCGTGCCACTGGGCGGCGGCCCGCCGGGAGGCCCGGTAGGGGCCCCGCGCAGGGCCGTGTCACCGCGTCACCGTAGGGTCACCTGCCCTGGGTTACGGACGCACGACCTCCAGGAACGCGTACTCCCCCGACGGCCGCATCTCCACCAGCGGCAGCGGCTTGTCCTGCGGGTCGCCGCGCGGCAGGAACCGGATCGGGCCGGAGACCCCGGGAACCGCGTTGGTGCCGCTGATCTGGAGCATCATCTGCCGCACCGCCCCCGCTTCCACCCTGTCGCGGCCGGCGGTCCTGATCGCGACGCCCATGGTGAAGAGGGCGTCATGGCCGGTGATGCCCTGCCCGTTGGACAACTGGTCGGCGCCGCGTCCGGTCAGCTTGTGGTAGCGCTTCTGGAAGTCGGGGAAGGGGTCGTCCTTGCCGCCCGGGTACCCCTCGGCCCACAGGCCGGGATGGGCGAGCGCCGTGAAGCGCACCGTCGTACGGCTCTCGCGCCACCGCTCGGCGAACCGCTCGCGGTCCTCCGCCGACCAGTCCGCGTCGTCCAGGCTGTCCGCGTCGTCGCCGGTGTAGACCGTCACCGCGCAGCGGCGCCCCGCCGCCGCCATCGCCTCGACGAACTCGCGCAGTTGCCGCCCCCGGCCCGCGAAGTACAGAGCCTGGGTCCGGTCCTGGCAGACCTTGTCCGCGATGGCGGAGAAGGCGCCCCGGGTGCCGGGCTCGGACGAGTCGTACGCGAGCCCCAGCTCGCGCAGCCGCAGCCCCTGGGCGCCGGCGGCACGGGTGAAGCCCTCGTGCAGGGACGTCGCGTAGAGGTCGTCCGGGTTGCGGTCGCGGATCACCGCCACCCGACGGCCGGATTCCTTGTCCTGCTCGCGGCGGAGGTGCTTCGCGATCGCCGACGCCTGGTCCTTGTTCGGCGGGACCACGCGGAAGAAGCCGGGTTCGGCTTCGCTGGTGAAGTCGTCCGCGGTGATGGTGGAGCCGATGAGCGGCAGCCCGGCGTCCCGCAGTCTGTCGATGGCCTTCTTCGTGGTCTCCAGGGACTGGCCGAAGCCCGCGACGCCGACCAGCCGGTGCTCGTCGTCGCCCTTCATCGCGATCAGGTCCCGGGTGAGCGGTTCCCAGTGCTCGGCCCCGGTCCCGGGATTGGCCAGCAGCAGCTTGATCTGCGGCTCCTCGCCGCGCCCGCCCTCGGCGTGCCGGTTCAGGGCGTGCTGGGCCAGATGGGCGCCCTCCAGCTCCTGGCGGACCGACCCGCGTCCCTTGTCCCCTGCCGCCAGGGTCATGGGCTGCAGGTAGGCGACGGACACCCAGGGCTTGCCCGACTTCTCGACGTTGCGGTTCTCGGCGTGAATGAGGCGGGTGATGTCCTCCAGGTACGCGTCGAAGACGTACGCGCCGTCGGTGACGCCCACGCATTCGCCGTCGGCCTCCGCCACCCCCTCCGCGCACTTGTCGAAGTGCTCGTAGAAGCTGCCCGGCAACGTGCTGAGGAACAGCCACCACGCCGTGGCGAGCAGCAGGAGCAGGCCGAGTCCCCAGAGCAGGAGGCGCTTCCGGAGCGGCGGCGGGGGCGGGCGGTTGGGCAGCGGGTTCACCATGGTCGGCTCTCCGGACGGTAGAGCATGGCCCGCCGCTGCAGGACGCCCATCGGGTGGGCGGTGAGTCCCTGGCCGAGCAGTGCCATGAGCTGCGTGTGGATCGTGTCGTGCAGTTCCGCCCTCGGGTCACCGAGCGGGTCCGACCACAGGTGGGCGTACGGATCGCTCTCCGGGTGCAGGGTCAGCCGCCCCGCGACGAGCAGCCGGGCGATCGGCCGCTGCGGATCGGGGACGCCCGGTGTCACGCGGTCGTCGAGGAGCTCGTACTCCTCCTGGGCGGTGCGTTCCACGGTGCCGGGCACCCAGCGGCGCGGGGCCCGCTGGACCCAGGACAGCAGCCGGCACCACTTCTCGACGGCGAGGGTTCCGGCCGCCACCCGCCGGAACTGCTCGTGCAGGTACGCGGCCGCCCCGGCGACGTCGTCCATGGCCAGCCGGTGGTAGGCGACCTCCAGGGCCGCCCGGTCCCGCACCCCGGCCTCCACCCCGGAACCGGCGGCGCGCTCCTGCGCCGCGTCGCGCAGCGCCCGGTGGGCGCCGTTCCAGCCGGCCGGATCGTCGTCGTCGGTGGCCGGGTGGCGGGCGAGCAGCCGCAGTTGGAGGAGGCGTACGACATCGGGCAGCACCGTCTCGGTCTCGCCGTCGACGTCGCGGGGCTCGCAGAACAGGTCGTCGATCCCCAGCGTGCCGATCCGGTTGCGCAGTTGCTCCCCGGCGGTGCCCAGCCACAGCTTCGGGGCGGCGACGGCCCGCCCCGGGGTGAACGCGGCCGCCGTGCGCGGCAGCAGCCACCGCACGTTCCCGGCGTCGGCCACCAGTCCGGCGAGCGCCGGGCCGACGAACCTCTGCTCCCCGGGGGCGAACAGGCGCCGCAGCCGGGTCTCCAGGGGCTCGTCGTCGTCGAACTCCTCCAGTCTCTCCAGGACCGCGGAGGTCGCCTGCGGATGCCCCCGGAGCAGTTCGTGCAGCAGCCGGCCCATCCAGTGGCCCGGCCGGGGAACGCCCCGGGTGGCGGCGGGCGACAGCCGCGCCAGTACGGGCCGGCACAGGTCCAGCACCTCGTCCCGGGCGAGGGGGCGCAGTTGGGCGGCGAGCAGCTCGCCGAAGCCGTGTCTGCGCAGGTGCAGCGGAGCGAGGCGGCCGGGGCCGGCCTCCTCCTCGTCCTCGCCCGCCCAGCCGGCGAGATAGCGGCCCGGCACGGGCTCGCCGCGTTCCAGCCGGGTCAGCACGCCGATCCTGCTGCGGGCGGTGGCCACCACGAGCAGCGGATCGGGCCGGTCGGACGCGCTCCTGACGGCCGCCAGCCGGGTCAGGAAGGCGTCCGCCGCGCCGCCCTCGCTGTCCGCGTCGTCGAGCAGCAGGACGCAGCGCAGCGTGCGGTTCTGGTCGCCGTACGCCTGCCGCAGATCGCCGAGCAGTGCGCCGACCAGCAGCTCCTCGACCTGTTCCCGGTGGCGTGCGGAGCCGTGCCGGAAGCGGTTGTTGAGCCGGACGAGGAAGTCGGCGGACCGTTCGGAGCGCTCCTCGTCGGAGGCCTTCGCGGCCTTGCGGATGAGCCGGTCGGTGCGGTGCAGCGCCACGGCCTTCTCCATGCCGCGGGCCAGCGGCACCACGCCCATCACGTAGCCGGGCATCCCGGTCGCCGCGCCCAGCGTCTCCACCAGGGCGTCGAGCACGGGCCGGTAGCGCCACGGGGCGCGTCCGGCGTCCAGGGCCTGGCGCAGTTGCTGGACGGCGCGTTCCCGCTGGGTGGGGTCCAGGTCGGCGGCGAGCGCCAGCGCGAGGGTGGCGAACGCCCCCAGCGGAAGCCGGGGCACCTGCGGCTTGGCCTCGTGGAGCTGGAAGGCGGCGCGGGCCAGCAGGCCCGCCACCGTCTGGTTCTCGGCGTCGAGCCCGGTGAGGTCCAGGTGCGCGAAGGGCGCGTACCGCACCTGCTGGGCGAGTTCGTCGAGCAGGACGGACTTGCCGCTCCCCCGCCCCCCGAGCAGCAGCAGCGGAGGAGGCGGCCCGAGCAGTGCGCCCGGCTCGCGGACGGAGTGCTCCGTGAGCCAGGCGAGCACCGCCCGGTCGCGTCGGGACGGCAGGGCCATGACACCCCCGATGATCGGCCTGGGACACAAAGGAATCCCCAAATCACCTACAGCACAAGGGTGTTGAAGAAGATCGTTTCCCCGTCGGACACGGCAGAGGGCCCCGGTGCGCACACCGGGGCCCTCTCCGCGCGTCCTGCCTCAGGCGTCGTCGTCCTTCTTGCCGGTGAGGGAGTCCTTGATGCCCTGGACCTTGCCCTTGGCCTTGTTCCCCAGTTCCTCGGCCTTCGCCTTGAGCTGGTCGGTCTGGCCCTCGCTCTCCAGCCGGTCGTTGCCGGTGGCCTGGCCGCCCACTTCCTTGGCCTTGCCCTTGAGCTTGTCAACAGTGCTTTCGGCGTCGGTCACGGTCTCGCCTTTCCCAGGGGTACGGGGATGTCGGAACGCCCCCCACGTTGCCGCAGGTCGCCGCGGCCCGCATGTCGAGCCGGAGCACCCCGTTGGGCGATACGGGTGAACGGCCGCACCCGTTCGGGTGTTCCCGGCCCCCTCCACCGCCCCGCCCCGGATCGTGTGAGGCGTGAACACACCACCTTCGCGGCGTACGGTCATCGCCGCCACCGGCACCGCCGCCCTCGCCGCCGGCCTCGCCCTGCCCACTGCCTCCGGCGCCCTCCCGGCCGCCCCCGCCGGCCCCCTCCCCGCCGCCGCTCCCGTCCCCCGTGACGTCTGCCGGGCCGTGGCCCGCGCCGTCCTCGTGCTGGACGGCGACAACCAGCCCCTGGTGCCCCGCTACACCCGCATCCTGTCCGGCGAGGGCCTGCCCCGCAGCCGCCGCGCGCCGAAGAAGGTGCTGGTCGTCGGCGCGGGCCCGGCCGGCATGACCGCGGCCCTCCTGCTGAAGCGGGCCGGGCACCGGGTCACCGTGATCGAGGCCAACGGCAACCGGGTCGGCGGCCGGGTGAAGACCTTCCGCACCGGCGGCCACGAGGGGGCCGAGCAGCCGTTCGCGGACCCCAAGCAGTACGCCGAGGCCGGCGCGATGCGCATCCCGGGCAGCCACCCGCTGGTCACCGCCCTCCTGGAAGCCCTGGGCCTGGAGCGCCGCCGGTTCCACCTCGTCGACGTGGACCCCCTGGGCAGGCCGGCCCTGCGCACCTGGATCTGCGCCAACGGGATGCGCGTGCGCCGCGCCGACTACCGCGAGGACCCGCGCCCCCTCAACCGCTCCTTCGGCGTCCCGGCCCGCTTCGAGTCCGTACCGGCGTCCCAGATCCTGCGCGACTCCTTCAGACCCGTGCACGCGCTCATCGAGGGCAAGCAGGGCGAGGCGCTGGTCGAGGGCTGGGCGACCGTGCTGGAGCGGTACGGGCACCACTCGATGCACCGCTTCCTGACCGAGGAGGCCCGGCTCGACGCCGCCACGATCGACCTGGTCGGCACGGTCGAGAACGTCACCTCTCGCCTGGGCCTCGCCTTCGTCCACAGCTTCCTGTCGGCGGCGCTGATCAGCCCGGACACCGCGTTCTACGAGCTGCCGGGCGGCTCGGGCACCTTCGCCGACGCGCTCTACGCGCGGGTGCGGGACTCGGTGCGGCTCGACCGCCGGGCGGTGCGCGTCGAGCACGGCGAGCGCGGGGTGAGCGTGCACACCGTCTCCGAGGGCCGCGACGGGGCCGCCGTCGAGCAGGAGACCTTCCACGGCGACGAGGTCGTCCTCACCGTCCCCTTCAGCGGTCTGCGCCACGTGACCTTCACGCCCGCCCTCCCGTACCGCAAGCGGCGCGCGATCACCGAGCTGCACTACGACTCGGCGACCAAGGTCCTGCTCGAATTCTCCCTCCGGTGGTGGGAGTTCTCCGAGGCCGACTGGAAGCGCGAGCTGGACGCGGTGCGCCCGGGGCTGTACGAGGAGTACCGGCGCGGCAGGGCGCCCGCCGACGGCTCCCTGCTGGGCGCCCACCCCTCGGTGCCGGAGGGGCACATCTCGCCGAGCCAGCGCGTGCACTACGCGGCGCACCGGGCCGCGCAGCCCGAGCAGCCCGAGGCGGCACAGGTCATCGGCGGCGGCTCCGCCACGGACAACCCCAACCGCTTCATGTACGCGCCCTCCCACCCGGTCCCGGGCAGCCCGGGCGGAGTGCTGCTCGCCTCCTACAGCTGGGCCGACGACGCGCTGAAGTGGGACTGCTTCGACGACGCGGAGCGCTACCCGCGGGCGCTGGGCGGCGTGCAGGACGTGTACGGGCAGCGGATCGAGGTGTTCTACACGGGCGTCGGCAGAACGCAGTCCTGGATGCGCGACCCGTACGCGTACGGCGAGGCGTCCGTGCTCCTGCCCGGCCAGCACACCGAGCTCCTCCCCGACATCCCCACCGCCGCGGGCCGCCTGCACTTCGCGGGCTGCCACACGTCCGTCAAGCCCGCGTGGATCGAGGGGGCGCTGGAGTCGGCGGTACGGGTGGCACTGGAGGTGCACACGGGGTGAGACGCACGGGGCCGCCCGGATTCCGAGAGGATTCCGGGCGGCCCCTTCGCGCCGTACCGCTGCCTACTCGGCGTCCGCCGTCAGCGACCGCGCCTGCTTCACGTCGTCCGCGATGGCCTCCAGCAGCCCGTCGAGCGACTCGAACTTCGCCATGCCGCGCACGTACGCCAGGAACTCGACGGCCACGTGCATCCCGTACAGGTCCAGCCCGACCCGGTCGATGGCGTACGCCTCCACCGTCCGCTTCTTGCCCTCGAACTGCGGGTTCGTCCCGACCGAGATCGCCGCGGGCATCCGCTCGCCGTCGGCGGTCAGCCAGCCCGCGTACACGCCGTCGGCGGGGACGGCGGTGTGCGGCAGCGTCTCGACGTTGGCGGTCGGGTAGCCCAGCTCGCGCCCGCGCTGCTCGCCGCGCACGACGACGCCCTCCACCGCGTGCGGGCGGCCCAGGATCTCGGCGGCGCCCGCCACGTCCCCCTCGGCCACCAGCCGCCGCGCCAGCGTGGAGGAGAACGGCTCGCCGCCGCCCGCCGTGCCGCTCACGAACAGGTCCACGACCTCGACCTCGTAGTCGTACGTCGGCCCCAGCTCGGCCAGGAACTCCACGTTCCCGGCGGCCCGGTGCCCGAACCGGAAGTTCGGCCCCTCGACGACGCGTCGCGCGTGCAGCTTGTCGACCAGCACCTTCACCACGAAGTCGGCCGGGCTGAGCTTCGAGAACTCGGTCGTGAAGGGGAGGATCAGCAGCGCGTCGACGCCCAGCTCCGCCATCAGCTCGGCGCGCCGGTGGTGCGGGGCCAGCAGCGGCGGGTGGCTGCCCGGCCGGACGACCTCGCTCGGGTGCGGGTCGAAGGTCACGACGACCGACCGCACGCCCAGCTCGCGGGCGCGCTCGACGGCCCGCCCGATGATCAACTGGTGCCCGCGGTGCACGCCGTCGTAGGAGCCGATGGTGACGACGCTGCGTCCCCAGTCCTGGGGAATGTCCTCCAAGCCGCGCCAGCGCTGCACTGTGACCGCTCCTCGTGTACGTCTCTGGTACGTGATGGTGACTGCCCGGGGATCCGGGCGACCCCCTGAACATGCTCTTACGCAGGTCTAAGACTGCCATGCCGGGCCTCGGCCCCCCGCATCGGTGTCCCGGCGCCCGCGCGGACGGCCGCGCCCGGACGCGGGCCGGGCCGCGGGGCCCTCCGGGGTCAGACTCCGGACAGGCTCGACTCCGCCAGCAGTCCCACCATCCGCCGCGAACTCGGCCCCACCATCGCCGCCCACTCCCCCGGCGCCCCCTCCAGCCACCCCGCCACCAGCCGGGCGAACCCCGGCACATCGCGGGCCAGCGCCACCAGCCGCCGGTCGAAGCAGGACGCCCCCTGCGGCGTACGGACCAGCAGCCCGGCCGTCCGCCGCACCAGCTCCCGCGTCCGCGCCGCCCCCCGCGCGTCCGCCCCGAGCGCCGCCGCCCGCAGCACGGCGTCGAGCACCGCGCAGTCCCCGGCGTGCGCCGGGTCGTCGCGCCGGTGCTCCTCGTACTCCAGGAGCACGTCGAGGAGTTCGGCCCGCAGCGGTCCCGACACCGGTGTCCCGGGCGCCGCGAGCACCGGGGCCAGCGCGCTGCGCACCGCACAGGGACCGCTCCGCAGCATCCCGCTGACCAGCGGAAACAGCTCGGCCCGTACGCCGGGCCCGCTCTCCAGGCGCGCGTCGACGTACGCGGCGGCGGGCCCGGCCCCCTCCGGCCGGTGCGCCACGTACTCCGCGACCAGGGCCGCGGCGCGGCGGGCCGGCGCGGGCGCGTGCACGTCGGCGAGCGCCTCCAGCACCTCCCCGGCCCGGGGCCCGGCCTCGTGCAGGGCGGTCCGGAGCGCGGCGAGCACCGGCTCGGGGTGCGTGTCCAGCGCGCTGACCAGAGCCCTCGCCGGAACCTTCGGCTCCCCCAGCACGAAAGCGGCCACCGCGCGCGGCAGGAACCGCGACCGCGACAGCGGATCGCGCACGAGGAGCGCGAGCGCGGCGCCGTGCAGGCCGAGGTCGCCGCCCCGGGCGAGCAGGGCCAGCGCGGCGAACCGGAGCAGCTCCCGGTCGGCGCCGCTCGTGGCGTGCCCGGCGACCACCCCCGCGTACGAGGCCGCGGCGACCCTGCGCTCGGCGCGCTCGTCGTGTGCCCACCGGTCGACGGCCCGGCACAGGGCGGCGGGTTCGTCGGCGGCGAGGACGTGCAGCACCTCGTCGGCGCGCGGATGCCCGGCCTGGACGAGCGTCTCCACGAGGTCGTCCAGGGCGAGCCCCCGGTGGGTGTGCAGGAGGGCCTGGGCGACCTCGGCGACGGTGAGCCGGGCGCCGCCGGGCAGACGGCGGTCGTCGTCGAACCAGGCGCAGAGCAGGACCTGTACGCGGCGGACGTCGGCGACCAGGACGCGGGCGACGGCGTCGAGGTGGCGGGGCGCGCTCGGGCTCTCCGGCGGCCCGTCCGCCGGGACCAGGACGCGCAGCAGGTCGACCCGTTCGGCCTGGTCGACGCCGAGCCGCTCCCAGAACCAGGGGCCGAACCGGGCGAAGCCGCCGAGCCCGTGCGGGCCGCCCGCCCGGAGGGAGCGGGCGGTGAGCGTCTCGGCCAGCTCCCTGAGGACGGGCCGGTAGGGGGCGAGGTCGGGGACGCGCAGGAGGGTCTCGCCCAGCAGCCGGGAGGCCCACCAGTGGGCGTCCTCGCTGTCGAGGACGTCCAGGGCGTGGATCAACTCCCGGAGCTGCCGCGTGAGGTGCTCGGGCCCCAGGTGCCGCTCCAGCAGGAGCACGGCTTCGACGACGGGCCCGATCCGGTGCCGGGGGACGGGGAGGACCCGGGATGCCTCGGCCGGGTCCCCCGCGACCGGCGGGGGCGGTCCGACGGGGGCGGCGTGAGCCCCCGGGGCTCCGTGGGCGCCCCTCCCCGCCCCTGCCCCGAAGCGCCCGGCGCGCGGCCGCGCGTCCTCGCCTGCCGGAGGGGCCGCCGGAGGGGCCGCGTTCCACACCAGCCCCTCCACCGCCTCCCCCAGGTCCAGGTGCGCGCCCTGCACCCAGTCCGCCACCTCCTCGTGGGCGAAGCGGTAGCCCGCGCCGGCGGGGACCAGGACGCCCTCCGTGAGGATCGCGGAGGCCCAGCCCGTGCGCCACGGGAAGATCTCCTCGAAGGAGACCCGGTCCAGCTCGCCCTGGCCCGGCCCCAGGCAGCGGCGGGCCGCTTCGTGGACCCGGCCGGAGACCTCCGCCGCCAGCCGGCGCACCGCCGCGCCCCGCACGGCCGGGCGCCGGGCGGCGGCCACCCGTACCGCCACCCGCAAGCACATCAGCGCCAGGTGCGCCTCGAACACCTCCTCCCTGGTCGGGCACCCGGGCGCGTCGCCCTGCGGGACCGCCGCCCGCACCTCCGCCAGCAGCCGCAGGGTGAGCGGATGACGGGCGTCGGCCTCGCGCAGGGCCCCGGCCCCGATCCCGTACCGTTCGCGGGCGTGCACCGCCTCCTGCGGGGAGAAGTCGCCGAGGGGAACGGCGGCGGCCCCCGGATACAGCTCCCGCGCCTGCTCCCAGTGCTCCGGGCGGCACCCCACCACCAGCCGTGCCCGGTTCTCCCGCAGCCAGTGCGCCGTGCCGGAGGTCCATTCCGGGAGCCGGTGGGCGAGGACCGGCGGCATCTCCTCCGGGCCGTCGAGGAGGACGAGCAGGGGGCGGCCCGCGTCGGCCGCCAGCCGGGCCACGCGCTCGGGCGTGGCGACGGACATGTCGCCGGGGGTCCCCGACGCCGCGACGATCCGGCCCGCCCGGGCCAGCACCCGGCCGACCGCCTCCGCGACCGAAGCGTCCCCGGCGCGCAGATCGGCCCCGCGCAGCCAGACGGTGGGGGCGGGTTCGGGACCGCGGGCGCGGCGGGCGGCGAGGGCGCGCAGTTCGGTGGTGCGGCCGGTGCCCGGGGTGCCGACGAGCCCCAGGACGTACGCCTCCCCGCTCGTGAAGGACGTGAAGGACTCGAACTCCCGGCGCGGGCAGGCCCGTTCCACCGGGTCGTGCCAGTCGGCAGGCCCGCCCGCCGGACCGACCGAGGTGCCGGTGAGCTGCAAGGCCCCCGCCAGGTTGAGGTCCTCGCCGTACGCGGGCACGGTCGCCGCGTTCCGCCGCAGCAGCTCGTCCAGCGGCCCCGCGCCCCCGCCGCCGAGCGGCACGGCGAACCCGGCGGCCCGGTGGGCCTGCGCGGCGTCCGCCGGCCGTACGGAGCGGAGCGCCTGGGGAAGCAGTGACGTGCAGAGGACCGCGAGGACCGCGCCGGTCTCCGCGTCCAGCACCGGCCCGCCCGCCGCCGTCCCGCCCAGCCGCAGCGCGTCGCTGCCCGCGGTGCCCATCGCCAGTTCCATCGCGGAGTCCAGCAGGTGGAAGCGGTCGGTCGCCGTGTACGTCACCGGGGCCGCCCCCAGCACCCGCGCCTGACGCCAGCCCCCGGCCGCCAGCCGTACGTACGTCCCGGCGGCGACCTTCCGCCGCCCGGTCACCGGCAGCGGGCGCACGTCGAGCCCCGAGGTGCGCACGAGGGCGAGCCCGTGCTCCGGGAGGGAGGTGATGGCGTCGTGCTCGGCCAGACAGGTGCGGTCGCCGGGGGCGTGCAGCACCAGCCGGGTGAGGCCGTCGACGGCCTCGTGGCTGGTGACGACCGTGCCCAGGTCGTCGGCGACGAAGCCGGTGCCGCGCGGCCGTCCGGCCAGGTCGCAGATCCGTACCAGCACCGTGGCCGGAACCGGGTCCGGCCGCGTCGCGTCCGCCGCCATAAAGGAACACCCCCTGCCCACGACCGTAGACAGAGGATGATCAGCGGCAGAAGAACGTCTGCCGAAAGCGCCCCCGCTCACTCCCCGCATTCACTCCGAGCGCCCGCCCATCGGGGTGAATCGGCCGTCCGAAACGGACAGACCCCAGGACAGAGGGGGAAGCGGGAGGGGACCGTGGAGCGGACGGCGCGTCGTCCGCCCGCTCCACGATGTCGTGCCGCGCGCGGCTCTCAGCCGAACACGGCCAGGCTCTTGGCCTTGCCCTTCTGGTCCTCGACCAGGGCGAGGAACCGCCCGTCGGGGCCGTACACGGCCACCGGGTTGCGCTCGTGCGCGGGCATGTCGATCCGCACGCCGTTCATGATCAGTCCGGCGCGCTTCTCGTCCACCTCCCAGCGTGGGAAGGCGGCCGCCGCCGCGTCCGCGATCGGCATGACGGCCAGCGACTCCTGGTGCGCCTCCAGGGTGCGGGCCGCGTCCAGTCCGTACGGGCCCACCCGGGTGCGCCGCAGCGCCGTGAGGTGTCCGCCGACGCCGAGCCCGGCGCCGAGGTCGCGCGCGAGGGCGCGGATGTACGTGCCCGAGGAGCAGACGACGGAGACGACCAGGTCGACGACCGGGGTGCCGTCCTCCGCGACCGCCGGGCGCACGTCGTACACCTGGAAGGAGGAGACGGTCACCGGACGGGCCGGGATCTCGAAGTCCTCGCCCTCGCGGGCCCGCTTGTACGAGCGCTTGCCGTCGATCTTGATGGCGCTGACCTTGGACGGCACCTGCATGATGTCGCCGGACAGCGCGGCGACGCCCGCGTCGATGCCCTCGCGGGTGACGGCGGAGGCGTCGGTGGAGGTGATGACGTCGCCCTCGGCGTCGTCGGTGAGGGTGTCCTGGCCGAGCCGGATGGTGCCCAGGTACTCCTTCTCGGTCAGCGCGAGGTGGCCGAGGAGCTTGGTCGCCTTCTCGACGCCGAGGACCAGGACCCCCGTCGCCATCGGGTCGAGCGTGCCGGCGTGGCCGACGCGGCGGGTCCTGGCGATCCCGCGCATCTTGGCGACGACGTCGTGCGAAGTGAAACCGGACGGCTTGTCGACAATGACAAGACCGTCCGGAGTCTTCGTTACTGCGTTGCTCATGCGGTGGCGTCGTCCTCGTCGTCGTCACCGGGCTTCTTGTACGGGTCGGCCTCGCCGGCGTACTGCGCGCCGGAGGAGGTCTCGCGCACCTTGGCGTCGGTGGCCCGCGCCTTGTCGAGGAGGTCCTCGATGGTCTTGGCGTTCTCCGGGAGGGCGTCCGCCACGAAGGTCAGGGTCGGCGTGAACTTGGTGCCCGCCGCCTGCCCGACCGCGGAGCGCAGGACGCCCTTGGCGCTCTGCAGCCCCGCTGCGGCGTTGGCCCGGTCCTCGTCGTCGCCGTACACCGTGTAGAAGACCGTGGCCTCCCGCAGGTCACCGGTGACGCGGGTGTCCGTGATCGTCACGTGCGTCCCCAGACGCGGGTCCTTGACCCCGCGCAGGAGCTTCTCGGCGACGACCTGCTGAATGAGGTCCGCCAGCTTCTTCGCCCGAGCGTTGTCGGCCACTGGTCCTTCTCCTTGTGTGTTCTTGCTCAGTCTTCGTCACTGTGCAGCCGCCGTCGTACCGACAGCAACTCCACTTCGGGCCGGGCGGCGACCAGGCGCTCGCACCGGTCCAGTACGTCTGTGAGGTGCCCCGTGTCGCCGGACACCGCCGCGACCCCGATCTCGGCCCGGCGGTGGAGGTCCTGATCCCCCACCTCCGCCACGCTGACCGCGAACCTGCGGTGCAGCTCGGCGACGATCGGCCGGACGACGGAGCGTTTCTCCTTCAGCGACCGTACGTCGCCGAGCAGGAGGTCGAAGGACAGCGTCCCCACATACATGTGTGTCCGGATGTCCCGCCGGTTCGGGTTCATGTGCCGCTGCCACTGCTTGGCAGGGACACCAGAACCGTACACGCAACGGCCGGGGCCGCTCGACGGAAATAATCTCCGCCGAGCGGCCCCGACTCCTCACTGCTTGCGGTGCTTGCTGCGGGGCCTCAGCCGCGCGGCTTCTCCCGCATCTCGTACGTCGCGATGACGTCGTCGATCTTGATGTCGTTGAAGTTCCCGAGGTTGATACCGCCCTCGAAGCCTTCGCGGATCTCGGTGACGTCGTCCTTGAAGCGGCGCAGGCCCTGGATGTTGAGGTCCTCGGCCACGACCTTGCCGTCGCGGATGAGGCGCGCCTTGGTGTTGCGCTTGACCTCGCCGGAGCGGATGAGGACACCCGCGATGTTGCCGAGCTTGGACGAGCGGAAGATCTCGCGGATCTCCGCGGTACCGAGCTCGACCTCCTCGTACTCCGGCTTGAGCATGCCCTTGAGCGCTGCTTCGATCTCCTCGATGGCCTGGTAGATCACCGAGTAGTAGCGGACGTCGACGCCCTCGCGCTCGGCCATCTGCTGAGCACGGCCGGCCGCACGGACGTTGAATCCGATGACGATGGCGTCGGAACCCGTCGCCAGGTCGATGTCGGACTCGGTGACCGCACCCACACCGCGGTGCAGGACGCGGATGTCGACCTCGTCGGAGACGTCGAGCGCCAGCAGCGAGGCTTCGAGGGCCTCGACCGAACCGGACGCGTCACCCTTGATGATGATGTTGAGGTCCTGCACGAGACCGGCCTTGAGGGCCTCGTCCAGGTTCTCCAGGGAGAACCGGACGCCACGGCGGGCGAACGCCGCGTTCCGCTCACGGGCGGCACGCTTCTCGGCGATCTGCCGGGCCGTGCGGTCCTCCTCGACGACGAGGAAGTTGTCGCCGGCGCCGGGGACGTTGGTGAGACCCAGCACCAGGACGGGGGTCGAGGGACCCGCTTCCTGCACGTTGTTGCCGTTGTCGTCGAGCATGGCGCGCACGCGGCCGTAGGCGTCGCCCGCGACCATCGTGTCGCCGACGCGCAGCGTTCCGCGCTGGACGAGGACGGTGGCGACGGCGCCGCGGCCCTTGTCGAGGTGGGCCTCGATGGCGATGCCCTGCGCGTCCATCTCGGCGTTCGCCCGGAGGTCGAGCGAAGCGTCCGCGGTCAGGATGACCGCTTCCAGCAGGGCCTCGATGTTGAGGCTCTGACGGGCCGAGATGTCGACGAACATCGTGTCGCCGCCGTACTCCTCCGCCACCAGACCGAACTCGGTGAGCTGGCCGCGCACCTTGGTCGGGTCCGCGCCCTCGACGTCGATCTTGTTGACCGCGACGACGATCGGGACACCGGCGGCCTTGGCGTGGTTGAGCGCCTCGACCGTCTGCGGCATGACACCGTCGTTGGCCGCGACCACGAGGATCGCGATGTCGGTGGACTTCGCACCACGGGCACGCATGGCGGTGAACGCCTCGTGACCGGGGGTGTCGATGAAGGTGATGGCGCGCTCTTCGCCGTTGACCTCGGTGGCGACCTGGTACGCACCGATGTGCTGCGTGATGCCGCCGGCCTCGCCCGCGACGACGTTCGTCTTGCGGATGGCGTCGAGCAGTCGGGTCTTTCCGTGGTCGACGTGACCCATGACGGTCACGACCGGCGGACGGGAGACGAGCATGTCCTCGCCGCCCTCGTCCTCGCCGAACTCGATGTCGAAGGACTCGAGGAGCTCGCGGTCCTCCTCCTCCGGGCTGACGATCTCGAGGACGAAGTTCATCTCGTCCGCGAGCAGCTTCAGCGTCTCGTCGGAGACGGACTGCGTGGCGGTGACCATCTCGCCGAGGTTCATCATCACGCCGACGAGCGACGCCGGGTTGGCGTTGATCTTCTCGGCGAAGTCGGTGAGCGAGGCACCGCGCGACAGGCGGACGGTCTGTCCGTTGCCGCGGGGCAGCATCACGCCGCCCACGGACGGGGCCTGCATGGCCTCGTACTCCTGGCGCCTCTGACGCTTCGACTTGCGACCGCGACGGGCGGGACCGCCCGGACGGCCGAACGCACCCTGCGTGCCGCCACGGGCACCCGGGCCGCCGGGACGACCGCCGAAGCCGGGACGGCCACCGCCGCCGCCACCGGGACGGCCGGCGAAGCCGCCGCCGCCACCACCGGGACCGGCCGGACGACCGGCGAAGCCGCCGCCGCCGCCACCCGGACGACCGGCGAAGCCGCCGCCGCCACCGGGGCGACCGCCGCCGCCACCCGGACGGCCCGCGCCGCCACCGGGACCGCGACCGCCGCCACCGGGACCGCCACCAGGACGGGGACCGGCAGCCGGACGCTGCGGCATCATGCCCGGGTTCGGACGGTTGCCCGAAGGGGCGCCGCCCGGACGCGGCGCGCCGCCCTGCGGGCGGGGCATGCCACCGGGGGTCGGACGGCCCGCGCCGCCCTGGCCGCCCTGGGGACGCGGAGCGCCGCCGGGACCGCCCTGCGGACGCGGGGCGCCACCGGGCGCACCGGGGCCGCCGGCCGGACGCGGGGCGTTGCCGCCGGGACGGGGCGCCTGGGGGCGCGCCATGCCGGTGGAACCGCCCGAGGTGAAGGGGTTGTTGCCGGGACGGGGGCCCGAGGGACGGGCACCGGGGCGCGGGGCGCCCTGACCGGCGGGACGTGCGGGGCGGTCGCCGCCGCGCTCGCCGCCACGGCCGCCCTGACCGCCGTCACGCTGGCCGGCCGCGGGGGCCGGACGCGCGGGGGCGGGACGGGGACCGGGGGTGGCGCCCGCGGGACGCGGGGCCTGCTGCTGCGGGGCCTGCGGCTGCGCGGGGGCAGGCGCGGAGAACTCGGCCTGCGGCACCGGGGTGACCGGGGCCGGCTTGGCCGGTGCGGGCTTGGGACCCGGGCGCGGGCCGGCAGCGGCCGGGCTCGCGGAGGCCGCGGGCTTGGGGGCCTCGGCGGCGGCCGGCTTGGGGGCCGGTGCGCCGGGCTTGGGGGCGCCGGGACGGGGAGCCGTCGGGGCTCCCGGGCCGGCGGGGGCGGCCGCGGACGGCGCCGCGGGCCTGGCAGGCGTCGCCTTGCGGGGCGCGCCGGGCTTCGCTGCGGACTTGCCGGCGTTGCCGCCGGGGCCCTGCAGTGCGTCAGTCAACTTGCGTACAACCGGCGCCTCGATCGTCGAGGACGCCGAACGGACGAATTCACCAAGTTCTTGGAGCTTGGCCATGACGACCTTGCTCTCAACACCGAACTCCTTGGCGAGTTCGTATACCCGGACCTTAGCCACTTCGCTCCTTTTAGGTCCGGGTTGAACGCCGGACCGTCGCTACTTCATGGGCGTACTCATCGCGTACTCATCGAGTGCTCATCGCAATCTCGACCTACTTCCAACTCGCGAGGTACCTGACCGCACGGGGACCCGTGCCGTTCGTTTGTTGCGTCTTACGATGTCGCCTGCTCGACGCACCGCGCCACGTATTTCTCCAGCGACGCGGTGTCGAGCGGCCCCTGGCCCCGAAAGGCCCGGGGGAACGCCCGGCGGCGGACCGCCAGGTCGTAACAGGCAGCGGCGGGGTGCACGTAGGCACCCCGGCCGGGCAGCGTACCGCGAGGATCGGGGACACACTCACCCTCGATCATCACGATGCGCAGCAAATCGCTCTTGGCCGCTCGCTCCCGGCAACCCACACAGGTTCGCTCAGGGCATGCGCCGGTATGCGTTTGGCCAGACACGACTAAGTCTACCTCCCCGCACCGACCTCACCCCTCTGGGGCAAGAATCGAAAGCGCGCTCGTACAAGATCGGGCCTGAAACCGATGTGGCCCGGGTCTCACCCGGGCTCACATCAGGACGTGGGGGAAGCTCAGCCCCGGTCGTCCCTGCGGTCCCGGCCGTCACCGTTGTCACGCCGGTACTCGCCCGGCTCCTCGCCCTCACCGAGCTCCTCGGTGTCGGGGCGGATGTCGATGCGCCAGCCCGTCAGGCGGGCGGCCAGGCGGGCGTTCTGGCCCTCCTTGCCGATCGCCAGGGAGAGCTGGTAGTCCGGCACGGTCACCCGGGCGGAACGGGTCGACATGTCGACGACCTCGACCTTGGAGACGCGGGCCGGGGACAGCGCGTTGGCGACCATCTCGGCCGGGTCGTCGGACCAGTCGACGATGTCGATCTTCTCGCCGTGCAGCTCCGCCATGACATTGCGCACACGGCTGCCCATCGGGCCGATGCAGGCGCCCTTGGGGTTGATGCCGGAGCGCGTCGAGCGGACCGCGATCTTGGTGCGGTGGCCGGCCTCGCGGGCGATGGCCTCGATGACCACGGAACCGTCCGCGATCTCCGGGACCTCCAGCGCGAAGAGCTTCCGCACCAGGTTGGGGTGGGTGCGCGAGAGGGTCACGGAGGGGCCGCGGACGCCCTTGGCCACCCGTACGACGAACGTACGAAGGCGCAGGCCGTGCGTGTACTCCTCGCCCGGGACCTGCTCCTGGACGGGGAGGATGGCCTCCAGCTTGCCGATGTCCACCAGGACGTTCTTGGCGTCCATGCCCTGCTGGACGACGCCCGCGACGACCTCGCCCTCCAGGCCCGCGAACTCGCCGAAGGTCTGGTCGTCCTCGGCGTCGCGCAGCCGCTGCAGGATGACCTGCTTGGCGGTGCTGGCGGCGATCCGGCCGAAGTCGTCGGGAGTGTCGTCGAACTCCTTGGGCTCCTGCCCCTCCTCCAGGTCGGCCGGGTCCTCCTTCGCCCACACCGTCACATGGCCGCTCTCGCGGTCCAGGTGGGCGCGGGCGCGGCGGAAACTGCCGTCCGTGCGGTGGTAGGCGATGAGGAGGGCCTGCTCGATCGCCTCCGCCAGCTGGTCGAAGGAGATCTCCTTCTCCTTCGCCAAGCCCTTCAGAAGCTTCACGTCGATGTCCACGGCTACGCCTCCTCTTCCTTCTCGTTCTTGTCCTTGCGGTTGAACTCGACCTCGACGCGGGCCTTCGCGACGTCCGCGAACTCCACGCGGCGGGCGGTGGGCCTGCGCCCCTTCACGCCCGGCACTTCCAGATCGAGTCCGTCCTCGTCGACGACGAGGATGCGGGCGGTCAGCTCGGCGCCGTCGTTCAGCTGGAGCCTGGCGAGGCGGCCGGTGGCCCGTACGTAGTGGCGGTGCTCGGTGAGCGGGCGGTCCGCGCCCGGGGAGCTGACTTCGAGGACGTACTCCTCGTCGCCCATCGCGTCGCTCTCGTCGAGCTTGTCGGAGATCGCGCGGCTGACCTCGGCGCAGGCGTCGAGCTCGACGCCCTCCTCCGAGTCCACGACGATCCGCAGCATGCGGCGCCTGCCCGCCTTGGCCACCTCGATCTCCTCGAGGTCCAGGCCCTGGGCGGCGACCAGCGGTTCCAGCAGTTCGCGCAGCCTGTCGCTCTGGGTGGTGCTCATCCGGGTGACTCCTCGGCCGCGTGTGCTGTTGTCTGTTTCGTCGTGTGTCAGGTCAAAGGGTATCCGGTCCCGAGGGGTGTTGCCGTCCGTCCCGGACATCGCGCGGGTACGCTCGCCTGCGGTGATCACCCGGGGACCGAGGGAGACGGAAGACGTGCGCACGCCCACCACTCGCAGACGTGCGCTGGCCCTGAGCGGGGCCGCCGCGGCGGGCCTGCTGGCCGGCTGTTCGAACGAAGGGACCCCGTCCGGCGCTTCCGGTACGGAGACCTCGTCGGCCGCACGGAGGGCGGCGCTGCGCATCCGCGAGACGGCGGTGCGCACCAGCGCGGACCTGCTGGCCCACTACGACGCCCTGCTGGTGAAGCACCCGGGCCAGGCGGACCGCCTCGCGCCGCTGCGCGCGGAGGTCGCCCGGCAGACGGAGGTGCTGCGCGGGACCGGTGTCCGGGCCGCCGCCGGGAGCGCTCCCGTCACCGTCGCCGCCGACCCGCGGGCCGCCGTGCGCGAGCTCGCGGCCGCCGAGCAGCGGGCCTGCGACGCGCAGTTCGCCGCCGTGGTGCGGGCCACCCCGGAGCTGGCCCGGCTGCTGGCCTCGGTGGCGGCGGCGGGCGCCGTGCACGTGTACCTGCTGACCGACGGGGGTGCGACGACGTGACGCAGCACGCGATGGACGCGGTGCAGGCCGCGCTGGCCGCCGAGCACGCCGCCGTGTACGGGTACGGGGTGGTGGGCGGCCGGATCGGCGCGGAGCGCCGCACCGAGGCCCGGGAGGCGTACGACGCCCACCGTTCACGGCGCGACGCGCTCGCCCGCACGGTGCACGACCTGGGCGGGAAGCCCGTCGTCGCGGAGGCCGCGTACGCGCTGCCCTTCCCGGTGCCGGACGCGGCGTCGGCGGCGAAGCTGGGGGCCGTGCTGGAGGAGCGGGTGGCGGGGGTGTACTCGGATCTGGTGCGGGCCGCCGAGGGCCCGCTGCGCCGGGAGGCGGCCGGGGCGCTGCGCGAGGCGGCGGTGCGGGCCGTGCGCTGGCGGGGCAGCAGCGTAGCCTTTCCAGGGCTCGCCGAACTGACCACTTCGGCACGCGAAGGCGTGTGAGCCCTGCGAATCGAAGGAGAACACCCCACCTATGGCTTTCGAACCGTCACAGCGCCTGGTGAAGGCGCTGGGCGAGGCGTACGGGGAAACGGTGGCCGCCGACTGGCTCGGAGGGCTTCCGTCGCTGACTCAGGAAGCCCTGGAGCGGAGGGAGTTGGCCTGTGAGCGGATCATGGCGCCGGGCGGCCGCAGCAGTGTGGTGGTGCTGGTGCGCCGCCCGGACGGCACGCAGGCCGCGCTGAAGCTCGTGCCCGCGGAAGCCCGCCCGGACCGGGAGCGGGCGGCGCTCGCGCACTGGAACGGCTGGGGCGCGGTCCGCCTCGCGGACGACCTGGCGGAGCCGGGGGCGCTGCTGCTGGAGCGGTTGCACTGCGAGGTGTCGCTGCGGTCGCTGCCGGAGCCGAAGGCGCTGCTGGAGGCGGCGGGGACGGTGCGGAAGCTGTGGGTGGAGCCCGCCGAGGGGCATCCCTTCGAAACGGTGGCCCGGCGCACCGAACGGCAGTCCGCGCCGATGCGCGAGGCCCCGGCCGAGCTGATGCCGCTGGTGGACGCGGCCCTCGCGGCCCGTGCGGAGCTGGTGGCCTCCTCCCCCGAGCTCCTGCTGCTGCACGGCAACTTCCGGCAGGGCAAGGTGCTGGGCGGCGACCGCGCGCCGTGGCTGGCGGTCGGCCCCGATCCGCTGGTGGGCGAGCGCGCCTACGATCTCGCCCGTCTGGTGCGGGACCGGATCGACGACCAGATCGCGACGGCGGCCGGGGCTCCGGCGACCCGCCGTCGCGTCAACCGGCTCGCCGACTCCCTGGACGTGGACCGGGAGCGGCTGCACGGCTGGACGCTGTTCCGGGCGGTGGAGTCGGGCACCCGGGCGCTGGCGGCCGGGCGGCGGCAGGACGGCGAGATGCTGCTGGAGTTCGCGAGCTGGCTGTAGGCCGCGAGGTGACACGTGACGGTGTCCGGACGCGGCGGGACGGCGGCCCGGACCGCACCGCTGGCGCCCGGAGGGCAGGCGGAAGGGCCCGCACCCGTGGCGGGTGCGGGCCCTTCCGGCGTGCGGACGGAACGTGCCGAACGGACTACTCGGCGGTCAGGCGGGCGACGGCCTCGTCGACCGTCAGCTCCTCGCGCTCGCCCGTGCGGCGGTCCTTCAGCTCCAGGACGCCGTCGGCGGCGCGGCGGCCCGCGACCAGGATCTTCGGGCAGCCGATCAGCTCGGAGTCGGTGAACTTCACGCCGGGCGAGACGCCGGGACGCTCGTCGACCAGGACGCGCAGACCGGCCGCGCCCAGCTTCTCGGCGACCTCGACGGCCAGCTCGGTCTGGAGCGCCTTGCCCGCCGCGACGACGTGCACGTCGGCCGGGGCGATCTCGGGCGTCCAGCACAGGCCCTTGTCGTCCGCCGACTGCTCGGCGAGGGCGGCCACCGCGCGCGAGACGCCGATGCCGTACGAGCCCATGGTGACGCGGACGGGCTTGCCCTGCTGGCCGAGCACGTCCAGGCCGAAGGTGTCGGCGTACTTGCGGCCGAGCTGGAAGATGTGGCCGATCTCGATGGCGCGGTCCAGCTTGAGGCCGGTGCCGCAGTTGGGGCACGGGTCGCCCTCTTCGACGACGACCACGTCGAGGTAGTCGTCCACCTCGAAGTCGCGGCCCGCGACGACGTTCCTGGCGTGGGTGTCGGCCTTGTTGGCACCGGTGATCCAGGCGGTGCCGGGGGCGACGCGGGGGTCGGCGATGTAGCGGACCTTGGCGAGGCCCTGGGGGCCGACGTAGCCGCGGACCAGGTCGTCGCGGCCCTCGAAGTCCTCGGCGGTGACCAGTTCGACCACGGCGGGCGCGAGGTGCTCGCCCAGCTTGCCGAGGTCCACCTCGCGGTCGCCCGGGACGCCCACCGCGACGATCTCGCCGTCGACCTTGACCAGGAGGTTCTTCAGGGTGGCGGAGGCCTCGACGCCGAGCTGGGCGGCCAGGGTCTCGATGGTCGGGGTGTCGGGGGTGTCGATGTCCTCGGCGGCCGGGTGGGTCTCCTCCACGGCCTTGAGCGCGAAGGTGACGGCCTCGGTGTTCGCGGCGTAGTCGCAGTTCGGGCAGTCGGCGAAGGTGTCCTCGCCGGCGGCGGCCGGGGCGAGGAACTCCTCGGAGGCGGAGCCGCCCATGGCGCCGGAGACGGCGGACACGATGCGGTGGTCCAGGCCGAGGCGGTTGAAGATCTTGATGTACGCCTCGCGGTGCAGCCGGTACGACTCGGCGAGGCCCTCGTCGGTGGTGTCGAAGGAGTACGAGTCCTTCATCTGGAACTCGCGGCCGCGCAGCACACCGGAACGGGGGCGGGCCTCGTCGCGGTACTTCGTCTGGATCTGGTAGAGCATCACCGGCAGGTCCTTGTAGGACGTGCACTGGTCCTTGACCGTCTGGGTGAAGACCTCTTCGTGGGTGGGGCCCAGGAGGTAGTCGCCGCCCTTGCGGTCCTTCAGGCGGAACAGCAGGTCGCCGTACTCCTCCCAGCGGCCGGACGCCTCGTAGGGCTCCTTGGGCAGCAGGGCCGGGAGGAGGACCTCCTGGGCGCCGATGGCGTCCATCTCCTCGCGCACCACGCGCGAGATGTTGTCCAGGACCTTCTTGCCCAGCGGCAGCCAGGTCCAGATGCCCGCGGCGTTGCGACGTACGTAACCGGCGCGGACCAGCAGCTTGTGGCTGAGGGTCTCGGCGTCCGCCGGGTCGTCGCGCAATGTCTTGACCATCAAACGGGACATGCGCTGGACCTGGGCCATGGTGAACTCCTGCTCGGAAGGGTGATGCCAGGAGGTTAGCCGGGCGGTGGGGGCGGGCGGAAATCGGTTAGCGGCGCAGCGGCAGCGGGGCTCCCATGACGGCGTACGCCCGGGGGGCGCTCGGGAAGAGCACCTGTTCGGCCAGGTCCACGTACCCCAGCGACCGGTAGAGGCCCCTGGCCGGGCTCTCGACGTCGATCGCGGACAGGATGGACCGGGGCTCGGCCGCCGCGTCCGTGAGGGCGGTGATCAGGGCCCGGCCGATGCCCCGGGCCTGGTGGTCCGGGTGGACGTGCAGCTCGGTGATGACGAAGGAGTCGTCGAGCCAGCCGTCGCGTCCGTGCCGGCGCAGATGGGGCTCGACGATCGTGGACCACCAGTGCGTGCGGTCGTTGGGCATCCCGTACACGAAGCCGACCAGGCGGCCGTCGGGGGTGGTCGCGCCGAGGGCGCGCGCGCCCGGGCAGGTCATGTGCCGCACCACGATGTGACGTCGTACGCCGACCTCGTCGGCGCTGAGACCGAAGGCGAGCGCCTGCACGGCGAGCGCCTCGTCCACGTGCTCCGCGAGGTCCAGGGGGCCGATGGCTGCTTCGTCCGTCATGGCCGAACCCTAGCCGTCGCGCGTCGCGGGGGCGTCAGAAGAGAACGCTCGTGAAGGCGCCGACCTCGCGGAAGCCGACGCGGCGGTACGAGGCGCGGGCGGGGGTGTTGAAGTCGTTGACGTACAGGGACACGACCGGGGCCACGTCCGCGAGGGCGTAGCGCAGGACGGCGGCCATGCCGGTGACGGACAGGCCCTTGCCGCGGTGCTCGGGGGCGACCCAGACGCCCTGGATCTGGCAGGCGGCCGGGGTCGCGGCGCCGATCTCGGCCTTGAAGACGACCTTGCCGTCGTCGTCGAGGCGGGCGAAGGAGCGGCCCGCGCCGACCAGTTCGGCGACCCGGGCCTGGTAGAGGAGGCCGCCGTCGCCCGCCATCGGGGAGACGCCGACCTCCTCGGTGAACATGGCCACGCAGGCGGGCATGATCGTCTCCATCTCGTCCTTGCGGACGCGGCGGACCAGGGGGTCGGGCTCGATGCCGGGCGGGAGCTGTTCGGCGACCATCAGCGGCTGGTGGGCGCGGACCTCGCGGGCGGGGCCCCAGTGGGGTTCCAGGAGCCGCCAGAGGAGGCCGGCGGGCTCGGCGGGCCCGACGATGGAGGAGCAGCGGCGGCCGGCCCTGCGGGCCCGTTCGGCGAAGGCGCGGACGGCTTCCCGGGTGGCACAGATCGGGACGAGGTTGGCGCCGGAGTAGCAGAGGCTGCGCAGCCGGCCGCCCTCGTAGAAGCCCCACATCTCGCCGCCGAGCCGCCAGGGGTCGAGGCCGGCGACCTGGACCCGGGAGGTCACGAAGGCGTTGTTGACGGGCTCGCTCTCCAGCAGGGCGAGCGCCTCGCCCAGGTCGCCGGGTGCGAGGACGCGGCAGGTGGTCGTCGTCAACACGTGGGGGCCTCACCGTACGGATCGCTGATCTCCGCACTGTACCCGGGACGTTCGAAAGCACCCACCCGGAGCGAAAAGCCCCGGCCCGCGGGGGTGGCGGGGCCGGGGCTTTTCGAGGGCGGGGGGCGTCAGCTGACGGAGACGGAGGGCTCGCCGGAGGGGATGCCGTCGGCCTCCATCTGCTCGGCGATCTTCATGGCTTCCTCGATGAGGGTTTCCACGATCTTGGACTCCGGGACGGTCTTGATGACCTCGCCCTTGACGAAGATCTGGCCCTTGCCGTTGCCGGAGGCGACGCCGAGGTCGGCCTCGCGGGCCTCGCCGGGGCCGTTGACGACGCAGCCCATGACGGCGACGCGCAGCGGGACCTCCATGCCTTCGAGGCCGGCGGTGACCTCCTCGGCGAGCTTGTAGACGTCGACCTGGGCGCGGCCGCAGGAGGGGCAGGAGACGATCTCCAGGCGGCGGGGCTTGAGGTTGAGGGACTCCAGGATCTGGATGCCGACCTTGATCTCCTCGACCGGCGGGGCGGAGAGGGAGACCCGGATGGTGTCGCCGATGCCCTCGGAGAGCAGGGCGCCGAAGGCGACGGCCGACTTGATGGTGCCCTGGAAGGCGGGGCCCGCCTCGGTGACGCCGAGGTGCAGGGGGTAGTCGCACTGGGCGGCGAGCTGGCGGTAGGCGTTGACCATCACGACGGGGTCGTTGTGCTTGACCGAGATCTTGATGTCGCCGAAGCCGTGCTCCTCGAAGAGGGAGGCCTCCCAGAGGGCGGACTCGACGAGGGCCTCCGGGGTGGCCTTGCCGTACTTCTTCAGGAGGCGGGCGTCCAGGGAGCCGGCGTTGACGCCGATGCGGATCGGCGTTCCGGCGTCGCGCGCGGCGTGCGCGATCTCCTTCACCTTGTCGTCGAACTGCTTGATGTTGCCCGGGTTGACGCGGACGGCCGCGCAGCCCGCGTCGATCGCGGCGAAGACGTACTTCGGCTGGAAGTGGATGTCGGCGATCACCGGGATCTGCGACTTCTTCGCGATCGTGGCGAGCGCGTCGGCGTCGTCCTGGGTCGGGCAGGCGACGCGGACGATCTGGCAGCCGGACGCGGTGAGTTCGGCGATCTGCTGGAGCGTCGCACCGATGTCGGACGTACGGGTGGTGGTCATGGACTGCACCGAAACGGGTGCGTCTCCGCCGACCGCCACGCTGCCGACCTGGATCTTGCGGCTGATCCTCCGGTCGGCGAGCTTCGTCGGAACGGCGGGCATTCCGAGAGAAATTGCAGTCATCTGCTGTGCAACCCCAAGTGTGGATCTAGGTCCCGGGCAATCGGCGGGCTCCGGCCTTCGAGCGTACGTCACCGGGAAAGGCCGGAATACACCACGTCGACAAATCCACTCAATGGAGCGCAGAAACCGGCACCCCCGCGGGGGCGCCGGTGACTGGCGGTGCTGTGCGGGTCAGGAGATGCGGACGGGGTTGACCACGTCGGCGATCAGGACCAGCACGGTGAAGCAGATGAAGAGGCCCGCGACGACGTAGGCGACCGGCATGAGCCGTGCCACGTCGAAGGGGCCGGGGTCGGGCCGCCGGAAGACCTTCGCCAGGTTGCGGCGCAGGGACTCCCACAGGGCGCCGACCATGTGGCCGCCGTCGAGCGGGAGCAGCGGCAGCATGTTGAAGAGGAACAGGGACAGGTTGAAGCCCGCGACCAGGGTCAGCATGAAGCCGATGGTGGTGTTGGTGGGCAGGCCCAGGCCCATGATCTCGCCGCCGACGCGGGCCGCTCCGACGACGCCCATCGGGGAGTCGGCCTTGCGCTTCTCGCCGTTGAACGTGGCGTTCCACAGGTCGGGGACCTTGGAGGGCAGGGCGATCAGGGAGTCCACGCCGGACTGGAACATGGCGCCCATCTGGTCGATGGACTCGCCGAAGGTGAGCGGGGTGACGGCCGCGCCGGGCCCGAAGCCGAGGTATCCGGCCTCGACGTACTCGTCCTTGACGGGGTTGCCGTCGGCGTCCTTCTTCAGGACCTTGTTGGTCTTCACCGTGGTGGTGAGGACCTTCTGCTGCCCGGCGCGCTCGACGGTGATGCTGACCTCGCCGCGCGAGGCGCGGATGCGGTCGGAGAGCGCCGCCCAGTCGCTGATCGGCTGCCCCTGGTAGGCGACGATCCTGTCGTCCTTCTGGAGTCCGGCGGCCTTGGCGGGCGACGGCGGGTCGGAGGCCCGGCAGTCGCGTTCGACGCTCTGCGCGAGCACGCAGGGGACGACGTTGGCGACGGTGGTGGTCTGCTTGTTCTGGCCGATGACCATGAACACGCCGAGGAACAGCACGAAGGCGATGACGAGGTTCATGAAGGGGCCCGCGAACATCACCACGAACCGCTTCCACGGTGTGCGGGTGTAGAACAGCCGCGTCTCGTCGCCGGGCTTCAGTTCCTCGTACGCGGCCGAGCGGGCGTCCTCGATCATGCCGCGCCACGGCGAGGTGGACCGGGCCTCGATCCGGCCGTCGGGGCCGGGCGGGAACATGCCGATCATCCGGATGTAGCCGCCGAGCGGGATGGCCTTGATGCCGTACTCGGTCTCGCCCCTGTGCCGCGACCAGACGGTGGGGCCGAAGCCGACCATGTACTGGGGGACGCGGATGCGGAAGAGCTTGGCGAAGGAGAGGTGGCCGAGTTCGTGCAGGGCGATCGAGACGAGCAGCCCGACGAAGAAGATGACTATCCCGAGGACGTTCATCAGGATTCCGGTCATGCGCGAGCCTCCGCCGTTGCCTTCTGGTGTGGTGCCTTCTGCCGGGCCAGTTCACGGGCGCGGGTCCGGGCCCAGGATTCCGCTTCCAGGACGTCCGCGACCGTCAGGGAGGTTCCCGACGCCGGGGTGCCGTGTTCCGCGACCACCTCTGCGACCGTATCCACGATTCCTGTGAACGGCAGCCGTCCGGCGAGGAACGCGTCCACGCATTCCTCGTTGGCGGCATTGAACACCGCCGGGGCCGTGCCCCCCAGCGTTCCGACGTGACGGGCGAGTCCCACCGCGGGGAAGGCCTCGGTGTCCAGGGGGAAGAACTCCCAGGTGGAGGCCTTGGACCAGTCGAAGGCGGGGGCGGCGTCCGGCACCCGTTCGGGCCAGCCGATGCCGATCGCGATGGGGCCGCGCATGTCGGGCGGGGTGGCCTGGGCGAGGGTGGAGCCGTCGGTGAACTCCACCATGGAGTGCACGTACGACTGGGGGTGGACGACCACCTCGATGCGGTCGAAGGGGATGTCGTAGAGGAGGTGCGCCTCGATGACCTCCAGGCCCTTGTTGACCAGGGTCGCGGAGTTGACGGTGATGACCGGGCCCATCGCCCAGGTGGGGTGGGCGAGCGCGTCCTCGCGGGTGACACCGGCCAGCTCCGCCCGCGTACGGCCGCGGAAGGGGCCGCCGGACGCGGTGACGACGAGCTTGCGCACGTCGGAGCGCTCGCCGCCGGCGAGCGCCTGGAAGAGCGCGGCGTGCTCGGAGTCGACCGGGACGATCTGGCCGGGCGCGGCGAGGGCCTTGACCAGGGGGCCGCCGACGATGAGGGATTCCTTGTTGGCGAGGGCCAGGGTGCGGCCCGCCTCCAGCGCGGCCAGGGTGGGCGCGAGACCGATGGAGCCGGTGATGCCGTTGAGGACGGTGTGGCAGTCGGAGGCCGCGAGCTGGGTGGCGGCGTCGGGTCCGGCGAGGATCTCGGGCAGCGGGTCCGTCCCGTACCGGGTGCGCAGCGCCTCGCGCAGGGCGGGGACGGCCTCCTCGCGGGCGACCGCCACGGTGCGTACCTGGAGCTGCCGCGCCTGGTCGGCGAGCAGGTCGACCTGCGATCCGGCCGCGGAGAGCGCGGTGATCCGGAAGCGGTCGGGGTTGCGCAGCACGAGGTCGATCGCCTGCGTGCCGATCGACCCGGTGGAGCCGAGGACCACGACGTCGCGCGGCCCTTCGGTCACGGCTCCGTGGCGGAGGTGCGGGTCGGCGAGGGGGGCTGGACTGTCGGTCATCCCCCCATTGTGGCCCGCGCGCGGGGGGCGGTGGACAGCGCGCCCCCGATCGGTCCGCGGAGTGCCGCCCGGCGGTCGCGGCGCCGGGCGTCCGCGGTGTCCGGCGCGGGTCACCAAAGCGCAGCCCCTCGTCGGCCGGCGGACCCGGAACTCACCCCCCGGGGCCGGTGAGGTTCTCCGTCTGGGCGTCCACGATCTCCTTCGGCACGCCGCCGGGGTCCTTGTCGTCGAGGCTCTCGGCCCGGAAGGAGACCAGGGTCGCCCCGTACCGGACCACGGTCAGGTACTCGTACGACGCGCTCCCGTTCCTTCCGTCGCGCAGGCCCAGCCGGTACGCCAGGGCCTCGTCGCCGGTCCCGGCGGGGGCGGCGGCCGCCGTGACGGAGGTGTACGTGCCCGAGCGGTCCCCCCGCAGCTCGGTGAACCCGCCGGCGCACTTCTTCCCGGCGGCGCGCAGGTCGTCCAGCACCGCGGCGGCCCGTCCCTTGTCGTACGACCGCAGTTGCACGGCGACGTCGGCGCCCCGGAGGTTCTCCGGGTCGGTCAGCCTGCGGTGCACCTGGGTGACGGGGCCGCCGCGGACGGCCCGCAGCGAGACCAGCGGCCCGCAGGCGGACGGCCGCGCACCGTAGGCGTCGCTCAACGGGCCGCCCGAGACGGTGTATTCGCCCGTACGGTAGGGACCTGCCTGCGTGCCGGGGCTCAGGGCGCGGGCGGCGAGCGCGGGCTGGCTCAGGGGCCGCGGGGCGGCGGAGGGCCCGGCGCCGGCGGGGGCGGCGGGGCCCGCGCAGGCCGTGAGGGCGGCGGCGCAGGTGAGCACCGCCAGGATCGTCCGTGTCGAAGCGTGCTTCCCGTACCCCTGGTTCATGGGGACATCGTGGGGCACGGGAAGCGGCGGTGTCACCCGTTCCGCTTGTCCGGCGGTCAGCGGACGGGGCGGTGGACGTTGTCCCCCTTCGCGGGTCCGGGGGTGGCGTCGGCGATCCAGGGACCTTCGCCGCTGGGGTCGACGATGCCCTCCTCCAGCCAGCCGTAGGTGCCGGTGAGGACGCCTTCGACGACCGTGCGGTCGAGGTCGTCGGTGTTGGTCCAGAGGCGGCCCAGGAGTTCCTCGGTGCGGATGCGGGACTGGCGGCAGAAGACGTCGGCGAGCTGGTAGGCCTCGCGGCCGTGGTCCTCGGTGGTGCGCAGGAGTTCGGCGCGCACGCAGGCGGCGCTCATGGCGAACAGCTCGGCGCCGATGTCGACGATCCGCCCGAGGAAGCCCTGCTTGGTCTCCAGCCGTCCCTGCCAGCGGGACATGGCGTAGAAGGTGGAGCGGGCGAGCTTGCGGGAGGTGCGCTCGACGTAACGGAGGTGGCCGGAGAGGTCGGGGTGGCCGGCCGGATGGAACTCGCCGAAGCTGCGCGGGAGCTGGCCGGGCCCGGTGACGAGCCTGGGCAGCCAGCGCGCGTAGAAGCCGGTGGCCTGCGCGCCCGCCTTCGCCTTGTCGGAGAGGGTCTTGTCGGGGTCGATGAGGTCGCCCGCGACCTTCAGGTGGGCGTCGACCGCCTCGCGGGCGATCAGCAGGTGCATGATCTCCGTCGAACCCTCGAAGATGCGGTTGATCCGCAGGTCGCGCAGGATCTGCTCGGCGGGGACGGCGCGTTCGCCGCGGGCGGCGAGGGAGTCGGCGGTCTCGAAGCCGCGCCCGCCGCGGATCTGGACGAGTTCGTCGGCCATCAGCCACGCCATCTCGGACCCGTACAGCTTCGCCAGGGCCGCCTCGATCCGGATGTCGTTGCGGTCCTCGTCGGCCATCTGCGAGGACAGGTCCAGGACGGCTTCGAGGGCGAAGGTGGTGGCGGCGATGAAGGAGATCTTGCCGCCGACGGCCTCGTGGCGGGCGACCGGCTTGCCCCACTGCTCGCGCACCGCCGACCACTCGCGGGCGATCTTCAGGCACCACTTGCCGGCGCCGACGCACATCGCGGGCAGGGACAGCCGCCCGGTGTTGAGGGTGGTGAGGGCGATCTTCAGACCCGCCCCCTCGGGCCCGATCCGGTTCGCCGCGGGCACCCGCACCTGATGGAAGCGGGTCACCCCGTTCTCCAGCCCGCGCAGCCCCATGAAGGCGTTGCGGTGCTCGACGGTGACGCCGGGCGAGTCGGCCTCGACGACGAAGGCGGTGATGCCGCCCCGGCCGGTCTCGGTCCTGGGCACCCGCGCCATGACGACGAGCAGGTCGGCGACGACGCCGTTGGTCGTCCACAGCTTCACGCCGTCCAGGACGTACGCGTCGTCGCCGTCCGGGACGGCGGTGGTGGCGAGCCGGGCGGGGTCGGAGCCGACGTCGGGTTCGGTGAGGAGGAAGGCGGAGATGTCGGTACGGGCCAGGCGCGGCAGGAACGCGTCCTTCTGCTCCTGGGTGCCGAACAGCTTCAGCGGCTGCGGTACGCCGATGGACTGGTGGGCGGAGAGGAGTGCGCCGACGGCGGGGCTGGCGGAGCCGGCCAGCGCGAGCGCCTTGTTGTAGTACACCTGGGTGAGCCCCAGGCCCCCGTACTTCCGGTCGATCTTCATGCCGAGCGCGCCGAGTTCCTTCAGCCCGTGAATCGTCTCGTCGGGGATGCGGGCCTCGCGCTCGATGCGGGCGCCGTCGATCCCGTTCTCGCAGAAGGCGCGCAGCTTCGCGAGGAACGCCTCGCCGCGGGCGGCGTCCTCGGCCGGGGGCATCGGGTGCGGGTGGATGAGGTCCAGGCGGAAGCGGCCGAGGAAGAGCTCCTTGGCGAAGCTGGGTTTGCGCCAGTCCTGCTCGCGGGCGGCCTCGGCGACCTGCCGGGCCTCGCGTTCGGTGACCTTGGGGGGCCGGGGTGCGTGTGGTGCGGACATGAGGCTCACCTCGCCGCGCGTCGGGGTCAGGGACCCGGGGGGCGCCGTACCGCCGCGCGTTGCCGCGTACGGCTACCGACCGGTGCTACCCACTCGTATCTACCGCATCGCGCTCCGTGCCACCAGCCCTCGCGGGAGGGCGTCCGGCCGCCCCCGGTTTCCTTCGGCGCGGCCGGAAGGTGTTCCGTGCCCCGGCCGGGGTGGCGCGCACGGCGGCGGACCCGGCGCGGGCGCGTGCTCCCCGGCGGGTCCGCGGCCGGTCTCCCGCCGTGCCGGGCGCACGGCGCGCCCTGCGCCGCGGGACGTACGGGAGCCGCCGGCGGTGCGTGCGGCGGCCGGGGGGACCGCTCGGCACCGGAAGGCCGGGGTGCGGCCTTCCGGTGCCGTTCTCCGAGGGGGTCGCGCTCGGGCCCGCAAGGTCCGGCCCCCACGCGCTCCGGTGTCCCGGACCGCCCGGACCGCGGTGCCCGGCGCGTCTGCTCCGCCCCGTGCCCGATCCTCCCGCGCGGGCGTCACCCCGTCATTGCGCTTCGGCGCACGCTTTCTTGTCGCTGCGCGCGGGGCGGGCGGGGCAGGCTCCTGCGGTACGCGGCGGGCGGCATTCCGTACTCCCGCTTGAAGAGGCGGTTGAAGCCCGCGGGGTCGGCGAGCCCGTTGCGGGCGGCGACGGCGTGCACCGGCAGGTGGTCCAGCCGCCGGTCGGCGAGGTCCGCGCGGCAGCGTTCGAGGCGCCGGCGGCGGATGAACGCGGACACGGTCTCGGCGCGAGCGCGGAAGAGCTGGTGCACCTGGCGCACGGAGATGTGGTGGTGCGCGGCGACGGCCTGCGGGGTGAGCCCGGGGTCGGCGAGGTTCTGCTCGACGAACGCCTCCAGCCGGGCCAGGAGTGCCGCGCTGCGGGTCTCCGGTTCCAGGAGGTCCTGCCGGTCCAGGCGCGTCGCCAGGAGGGCGCGCACCAGGTGCAGCGTGGTCTCGCCGACCGCGGCGGCGGCCGCCTCCTCCAGCCGGGGGGCTTCGTCGAGGACGGCGCGCAGGTGCCGGTCGAGGACGGCGCCGACGCCGGAGCGGGCGGTGAGGCCGGTGGCGAGGAGCGCGGCGGCCCGGTGGTCGGGGAAGGGCAGGGACGTCCGGGGCAGGTGCAGCACCACGGCCCGCGCGACTCGGGCGCCGTCCCCCTGCCCGGAGACGAGTCCGGTGTAGGGCAGCGAGGAGCTCCACATGACGAAGTCGCCGTCCGACATGCGGACCTCTCGGCGCTCCTGCGAGACGCTCATCGTTCCGTTCAGGACCAGCGCCAGTTCGTACGTCTCCGGGTCGGACTCCCTGACCAGGCGCGCCGTGCGCTCCGAGTGCAGCGTGGGAAAGGCCATCAGGGTCGCCCGCAGAGGGCCGGCGGAGAGCATGCCGACGTGCCCCGCGAAGTCGGCGGCGTGCTCGCTGCTGATCCGGGTGGGAGCGGCCGAGCGGGCGACCTCCTGGCACCACCACTCGAACCGGTCCTCGCGCGCGAGCGACATCGTGTCGACGACGTGGAACACCCCGGCCCCCTCCACTCGGTCCCCGGACCGGCCGGGCCGGCGCGTGTCCGTGGCCGGCATTGTTCCGGGGACGGGGGGCGTCCGGAATGGCACGGACGTGTCATGTTCGGGGCGGGAGCCCGGGGCCGGTTGCCGGTGGCCGCCGCTTCCCGTGTCCGCGCACAGGGCGAGGGAGGCCGGCGGGCCGGGCGCCGGGGTCGACGTCCTGCCCACCGGCCTCCCTCGCGTGGTGCCGCGGGTTCCTTACAGGTCGATGCCCGTCAGGACCAGGACCCGCTCGTAGGTGTAGTCGTCCATCGCGTACCGGACGCCCTCGCGGCCGACGCCGGACTGCTTGACGCCGCCGTACGGCATCTGGTCGGCGCGGTAGGAGGGCACGTCGCCGACGATCACGCCGCCGACCTCCAGGGCGCGGTGGCCGCGGAAGGCCGCCTGGATGTCGTGCGTGAACAGACCCGCCTGGAGGCCGTACTTGGAGGAGTTGACCGCGGCGAAGGCCTCGGCCTCGCCGTCGACCTTCTGCACCGACAGGACCGGGCCGAAGACCTCCTCGCAGGAGAGGGTCGTGTCGGCCGGGAGGGCGGCCAGGACGGTCGGCGCGTAGGCGGCGCCGTCGCGCGTGCCGCCGGTCAGCAGCTCGGCGCCGGCCTTGACGGCCTCGTCGACCCAGGACTCGACGCGCTTGGCGGCGTCCTCGCTGACCAGCGGGCCGACGTCGGTGGCGGCGTCGGAGGGGTCACCGGTGACCTGGGCCTCGACGGCGGCGACGATCTTCGGAACGAGCCGGTCGTACACGGAGGCGTCCGCGATGACGCGCTGCACGGAGATGCAGGACTGGCCGCCCTGGTAGTTGGAGAAGGTCGCGATGCGGGTCGCGGCCCAGTCCAGGTCCTCGTCGGAGGAGAAGTCGCCGAGGACGACGGCCGCGCCGTTGCCGCCCAGCTCCAGGGTGCAGTGCTTGCGCGGGACGGAGTCGAGGATCGCGTAGCCGACCTTCTCGGAGCCCGTGAAGGACACGACGGGCAGCCGCTCGTCCTGGACCAGGGCAGGCATCTTCTCGTTCGCGACCGGCAGGACCGACCAGGAGCCCTCGGGCAGGTCGGTCTCGGCGAGCAGCTCGCCCAGGATCAGGGCGGACAGCGGGGTGGCCGGGGCGGGCTTGAGGATGATCGGCGCGCCGACGGCGATGGCCGGGGCGACCTTGTGGGCGCACAGGTTCAGCGGGAAGTTGAACGGGGCGATGCCGAGGACCACGCCGCGGTTGAAGCGCCGGGTGAGGGCGAGCCGCCCCACGCCGCCGGCGTCGGTGTCGAGGCGCTGGGCCTCGCCGCCGTTGAAGCGGCGGGCCTCCTCGGCGGCGAACCGGAACACGGACACCGCGCGGCCGACCTCGCCGCGGGCCCACTTGATGGGCTTGCCGTTCTCGGCGGAGATCAGTTGGCCGATCTCCTCGGTGCGCTCGGCGAGACGGTCGGCGACGTGGGTGAGGGCGGCGGCGCGGACGTGGGCGGGGGTGGCGGAGAAGCTGTCGCGCACGGCGTGGGCGGCGGCGACGGCTTCCTCGACCTGGGCGTCGGTCGGAACGCTGACGGTGCCGACGGTGCGGCCGTCCCAGGGGGAGGTGACGTCGAAGGTGTCGTCGCCGGTGGCCTGGCGGCCGGCGAGCCAGAAGGCGTGGGTGGAAGTCATAGCGAGGTCCGGCCCTTCCGAGGGGGTGGGGTCAGTGGGTGGATTACGGGTCCACCGTAGGGGCGGGGGCGGATGGCGTCGTTTGTCCGGGGTGGAGTGTTGGGGAGGGGATGGGTGCCGGAATGGTGTGGGCCGGGTGGGCCGGGACGGCGCCCGGGGGCGGGCCGACGGTTCCGTGCGGGTGCGCGGCGGCTGGTCGCACGGTTCCCCGCACCGCTGACGGCACCTCCCGTGCCGGAAACGAGCAGGTCAGCCCGTCCGGCGCGACCCGTGCGGGGGCGCGGGGCGCGGCCCCGGCACGAACAGCGGCCCGCGCCGTGCCTCCCGAGCCCTACGAACCCGACGTCGCCTTCAGGGCGAGCCACAGCTCCATCCGGACGTCCGGATCGTCCAGGGAGCGGCCGAGGATCTCCTCGACCCGCCGCATCCGGTACCGCAGCGTGTGCCGGTGCACCCCGAGCTGGGCCGCCGCCGCGTCCCACTGCCCGTGCCGGGAGAGCCACGCCCGCAGCGAGGCGACCAGGTCGCCCCGGCCCGTGGCGTCGTGCTCGCGCAGCGCCCGCAGCATCCCGTCGGCGAAGGCCCGTACCGCGTCGTCCGCGAGCAGGGGCAGGACCGACCCCGTCGCCAGCTCCTCGTGCTCGACGAGGGAACGCCCCCGCCGCCGGGCCACCGACAGCGCCTGCTCGGCCTGCTTGAAGGCCGTCGCCGCCGCGATCGGCCCGGCGGGGGCCGACAGGCCGACCACCACGTCGTCCTGCTCCGCGGGCTCCATCGGGCGGGCCGCCTCCCCGCGCCGCGCCGCCATGTGCGCCGCACACGCCGCGACCGCCTCGCCGCCGTCGGCCGCCAGGACCACGACGCGCTCCCCGTCGGGCACCACAAGGACGACCTCGCCCGCCCGCGCCGCCGCTCCCTCCAGCGCGTCGACGAGGACCTGGAGTGAGTCGCCCGCGTCCGCCCCCTCGGCCGCCGCCTCCGCGATCAGCAGGCGGAACGGGGCGTCGAGCAGGCCGCCGTACAGATCGCCCGCCACGGCCCGCGCGTGATCCGGCTCGCCCGCCAGCAGCATCCGCAGCACCGCCGCTCCCAGCCGCGTCTCGGCGGCCTGGAGCGCCCGGGTCCGTTCCGTCGTCAGCGTCAGCAGGGCGATCGCCGAGTGCACCGCGTACCGCTCGGCCGTGCCGAGCGGCGCGCCCGTCCCGACGGCGAGCGTGCCGCGCGCCCGTCGTCCGGCGCCCAGCGTCTGGAGTTCGACCCGGTCCTCGCCGGGGCCGCCGTCGCCCGCCCCGGCGACCACCGTGCTGGCCGGCGCCGGCCGGTCCCGCAGCCGCTCGACGTCCGGGACGAGCCGGGCGGCCCGCCTGGCCGCCCACTCCGGTGCGGCGGCGACGAGGGCCCCGGACGCGTCGTACACGGCGGCCCAGCCGGAGACGTGCGCGGCGAGCCGGGCCACCAGCTCGCCGGGCCCGGTCAGCGCCGCCCGGGTCAGCTCCCGCTGGGCCTCGAAGCCGGCGGTGACCGCACGGTACTGGTCGGCCGCGATGGCCGCCGAGACCGCCTTGGAGATGGCGAGGAAGGGGGTGCGCCGCGGCACCTCCAGCAGCGGGAGCCCCTCCTCCTCGGCCGCCGCCAGCAGGGCCCGCGGAATGTCGTCGTACGACACGCCGACCGCGAAGCCGAGCCCGACGACGCCCGCGCCGACCAGCCTGCGCACGTACTGGCGCATCGCCTCGGGGTTCTCGGCGTCGAGCTTCATGGCGGTGATCAGCAGGAGCTCGCCGCCCTCCATGTACGGGACGGGATCGGCGAGTTCGCTGACGTGCGCCCAGCGCACCGGGGTCTCCAGCCGGTCCTCCCCGGCGCGCACGACGAGTTTGAGCGCGGAGTGGTGGACGAGGGAGGCGAGCGTGGGCGGCATCGGAGGGCGGGACCTTCTCACGGGAAATGTGCCGTCCCGTATGAACGGCACTGCCAATTCTGCCAGGGCGTACGTAAGGCGCGCGTCGCCCCTTCGGCGGACCGGCCGTCAGTCCCCCAGGTCCACCAGCAACGGCGGGGCGTGCTCCCCGGCCACCGTCGTCAGCGACAGCACCGCATGCCCCGCCGGCACCCCGCGGGCCAGCTCCGACGCGGACCAGCGCTCGCGTTCGACCTTCTTCACGGTGACCGCCTTGGTCACCACGGCCTTCCCGGTGACCAGCTTGCGCAGGGCGTGCACGGCCCGGGTGAAGGGCTGGTTGGCGAACACGGTGTGCTGGGCGACCTCGGTGGTCTCCACCCACTCGGTCCCCCACGCCTCGGTGAAGCGACGCCCGTCCCAGGTGGTGACCCCGGAGAACGCCATGTGGCAGCCGACCGCCCCCAGCAGCGGGACGTGCAGCGCCTCGGGCACGTCGTCGACGGTACGCAGACTGAGCACCACCCCCGCGTTCGCCGACCGCAGCCGCCCGATCCCGCGCACGGTGTCGGGCGTGAGGGTGGCCGTCGCGTCGTCCAGCACCAGGCAGGCGAAGAGCGAACGGTCCGCGCGCGCGGTCACCGCGGTCAGGAACTGCGCCAGGACCAGCCGCGCCAGCAGCCGTGAGGCCTCCGCGTACCGCTGCTCGGGCAGTTCCACCCGCACCCGCATCGGGTGGCGCTGGAGCGCCCGCAGCGAGAAGGGCCTGGCCGCCGGGTCGGTGGTGAAGAAGTCCGCGAACGCGGGCCGGTCCAGCAGCGCCAGCCGGTCGGCCAGCGCCGGGCACGGATCGGCGGCGGTGCCCATCTGGCGTACCCGCGAGGACAGGTCGCGCAGCATGCCGCTCTGCCCCGCCGCGTCGAGGTCGGCCGCGAGCCGCTGGAGCGCGGCGGGGTCGGCCCGCAGCAGCTCGTACAGCTCGGGCACGGCCGGGAAGCGGCCCCGCACCGCGTGGTACGGCCCGATGAGCTGGGCCAGCGCGGTCGCCGCCCGCCCGGTGTCGACGGTGTCGAGGTCGCCGACGAGTGCCTCGGCGAGCACGGCGGAGGCGGCCTCGGGGTCGGTGGTGCCGCCGTAGAGGTCGAGGTCGTGCACCGAGGCGGGGTCGCCGACGCGCACCACGACGTCGTACGCCTCGTCGTCGGCCAGCGGGGTCCCGGCGGCGCAGACGGCGAGGACGGCGCACTTCCCGGCGAGCGCCTGGAGGGCGAGGGACTCCACCACGGGGGCGGTGAGCCTGCGGGTCTTGCCCGCGCCGGGCGGCCCGACGGCCAGCAGCGAGGTGCCGAGCACGGCGGGCTCCAGGGCGACGCCCGCTCCCCACGTCCGGTACGGGTTGGGCTCGCCGTCGGCGTACCGGCCGATCCGCACCTGCCCGGCCAGGAGGTCGTGGCGGGCCGTGCGGCGCGGGAGGTCGCGGGCGCCGGAGGGGTGGACGAAGGCGGCGGCGCCGTCGCGCAGGACGGTGGCGGCGAAGTGCTCGCGGCGGGCGGGGTCGTCGGCCGCGGCGTCCCAGGCGGCCCGCACCCGTACGACGTCGAGGTCGTTCATCCGCCCCTGCCGCATCTCGGCGGTGAGCAGGTCGGCGACCTCCCCGAGCCCGGCTGCCCGCAGCTCGGGCCAGCGGGCGGGGGTTTCGGCGGGCGGGGGCGGGGCGGCGGGGGCGGTGTTCTGCCGAGACCTGCCGCGCAGGCGTCCCGTCAGTCCGCTCAGCCGGATGAAGGGGAGGAGGAAGACCACCGCGAGCACACCGTGGACGCTGTACGAGACGAAGCGGGCCAGCGCGTGACTGCCGCCCCCCTCGTGCCACGTCGTGGGCAGCAGACCCAGCACGGCCGGCTCGAAGGGCAGGGTGCCGGTGATGACGAGGGCCTGCACCACGAGCGCGCCGGCACCCGCCAGCACGGCGCGCACGGGCTGCTCCCGCGCCATCACGAAGCGACGAAGGAACTCGGCCCAGTTCCCCAGCTGGGCGAACCAGTAGATGATTCCCGCGCACAGCACGGCCAGGTAGACGTTCTGCGCGTCGTACGCCTGCTTGGTCCGGTATCCGCCGTACGCCCCGAACTCCCACCAGTCGGAGGGGGTGAAGAGCTGGAGCGGGACCCTCCAGTACGGCAGGTAATTATTGTGGAGCAAGGACCAGAGCAGTGCTCCGGACAGCAGGGTGATGACCGCCCCGGCGAGCAGCGACCGGTCGCTGACCTGCTCCTCCGCCCGCTCGCCCCGCTCCTCGTACCCGTACCGCCAGATCCCCGGCCCCGCCTCCGGCCGCTCCTGCGCCAGCCAGTCCTCCGTGGGGGACGACGGCGGCACCGCGCCACCCGGCGCCGTCGGCGGATCGGCGGGTCGCGGACCGGCGGACCGCGGACCGGCGGGTCGCGGACCGGCGGGTCGCGGCACCCCCGCACTCGACCGGACGCCGCGTCCCCCGTGGGCATGGCGCGCGTCGTGCCTGTCACCGGTGTTCATGTGCTGCCCCTCGTCCCCACGAACCAGCTCGCCTGTGCGTCAACGGCCCAATCTAGTGGCCCGTTCCCCCGCGTCCGGGCTCCCGCACCCCCGGTCCCGCTATGTCCGTACCGGACAACACACCCCCCGTACTTCTCCGAGACGGAACATGCCCTCCGCCCCGCACCGCCCCTAGCCTGCGGAGTAACCGAAAGCGTCCGATTCACCCCACCCCCACCAGGAGCCCCTCATGAGCGCAGTCCCGCAGGAGCGCCGCCTCGTCACCGCGATTCCCGGCCCGAAGTCGCAGGAGCTCCAGGCCCGCCGCACGGCCACGGTCGCCGGTGGGGTGGGCTCCGTGCTTCCCGTCTTCACGACCCGGGCCGGCGGCGGCATCGTCGAGGACGTCGACGGCAACCGTCTGATCGACTTCGGCTCCGGCATCGCCGTGACCTCGGTCGGCGCGTCCGCCGAGGCCGTGGTGCGCCGCGCGTCCGCGCAGCTCCAGGACTTCACCCACACCTGTTTCATGGTCACGCCGTACGAGGGCTACGTCGAGGTCTGCGAGCAGCTCGCCGAGCTGACGCCGGGCGACCACGCGAAGAAGTCCGCGCTGTTCAACTCGGGCGCCGAGGCCGTCGAGAACGCGGTGAAGATCGCCCGCGCGTACACCAGGCGCCAGGCCGTCGTCGTCTTCGACCACGGCTACCACGGCCGCACCAACCTGACGATGGCGCTGACCGCCAAGAACATGCCGTACAAGCACGGCTTCGGTCCGTTCGCCCCGGAGATCTACCGCGTCCCGGTCGCCTACGGCTACCGCTGGCCGACGGGCGCCGAGAACGCCGGCGCCGAGGCCTCCGCCCAGGCCATCGACATGATCAACAAGCAGATCGGCGCGGAGAACGTCGCCGCGATCATCATCGAGCCGGTCCTCGGCGAGGGCGGCTTCATCGAGCCGGCCAAGGGCTTCCTCCCGGCGATCTCGCAGTTCGCCACGGACAACGGCATCGTCTTCGTCGCCGACGAGATCCAGTCCGGCTTCTGCCGCACCGGCCAGTGGTTCGCCTGTGAGGACGAGGGCGTCGTCCCGGACCTCATCACCACCGCCAAGGGCATCGCGGGCGGCCTGCCGCTGGCCGCCGTGACGGGCCGCGCCGAGATCATGGACGCCCCGCACGCGGGCGGCCTCGGCGGCACCTACGGCGGCAACCCGGTCGCCTGCGCCGCCGCGCTGGGCGCCATCGAGACGATGAAGGAGCTGGACCTCAACGGAAAGGCCAAGCGCATCGAGGAGGTCATGAAGGGCCGCCTCGCCGCGATGGCCGAGAAGCACGACGTCATCGGCGACATCCGCGGCCGCGGCGCGATGATCGCCGTCGAGCTGGTCGAGTCCGGCACCCGGGACGGCGCGAAGACCCCGGACGCCGCCGCTGCCGCCGCCCTCGCCAAGGCCTGCCACCAGGAGGGCCTGCTGGTCCTGACCTGCGGCACCTACGGCAACGTGCTGCGCTTCCTGCCGCCGCTGGTGATCGGCGAGGACCTGCTGAACGAGGGCCTGGACATCATCGAGAACGCCTTCGCGGGCATCTGATCCGCCCCTGCGGCACACTGCCTCTGTGAAGAACGTGTGGGGGGCCGATGGCGGGATCGGGTTCCCGCTGTCGGTCCCCCCTCTCCTGTCGTACGGTTCCTGGCAGATGAGAGAAACACCCCGCCCGCAGGGGACTGCGGGCGAGTCCGGGGCAGGGCTTCCCCAGCACCTCCCTGGTCGTGCCTTCGCGCACACCCCCGGAGCCTCTGGCTCCGGATCTCCTCACCGATCGGACGACGGTACGCCCCACACCCCCCGGGGCGGCCGCCCCTCCGGTCCGGTCGACTGCCCCGGAGCTTCCCCCCCTGCTCCGGGGCAGTCGGCGTTCGTGCGCACGCTCGCTTCCGCCGCGCTGCTGTTCGCGCTGGTCACCTGGCAGGTCGTGGTCCGTGGCCCGCTGTGGCGCGCGGACGTGCGCGTCGACCGCGCGGTGGCCGGGGCCGGGCCCCGGTGGCTCACCGAGTTCCTCGCGGACCTGGGCAACGTCCAGGTCGCGCTCCCGGTGCTGGCGGCGGCCGTGGCGTACGCGCTGTGGCGGCGGCTGCGTGCCGCGCCGGCGGCGGCGCTCCCGGCGATGGCGGCGGTGCCGCTCGTCGTCGTACCGCTGAAGGCGTGGATCGACCGGCCCGCGCCCCTGGACGCGGCGCTGTCCGGGTACTTCCCCTCGGGGCACGCGGCGACCGCGGCCGTCGCGTACGGCGGGGCGGCGCTGCTGCTGCGGGCGTGCGGGCACGCCCGATGGCCGGTGCCCGTCGCGGTGGGGCTGACGGCGGCGACCGGCATCGGGCTGGTGCTGCGCGGCCACCACTGGCCGCTGGACGTGGTGGGCAGCGGCTGTCTGGCCGTGCTGCTGCTCGGGCCGCTCGCGTGGCTCAGTCGCCGTCCCCCGGGCTCTCGGGGCTGAGGTCCGCCGGGGGGCGCGGGGCCCGCACCATGCGGCCGGCCGCCTCGTGCATGGCCAGTTCCAGGACCGCCGGGTCCGTCAGGGTGCCCCGGCCGTCCGGGACGACCAGCCAGCGCACCCCGGCGGCGGTGACCCGGCCGGGGTACGGGACGACGATCCAGGTGCCGCGGCCCGCGCCCCGTACTCCGGTGCCCAGCCAGCGGGCGGCCGTGCCCGCGGGGACGAAGAAGCCGGTGCGGGCGTCCCCGAAGTCGGCGAGCACCGGACCCGGGCGGTCGACCAACCGGGTCAGGACGTCCAGGGTGGGGTGGCCGAGTTCGCCGGGGAGGATCAGGACGTCCCAGCGCCTTCCGGCCGGCAGCAGGGCGACCCCGTGGGGGTTGCGCTCCCACTCCCACCGGCAGGCGTCGGGGTCCGGGGCCACCGAGACCAGCCAGTCCACCGCGGTCTTCGCTTCCGAGCCAACCATCGCGGGTGGGCCTCCTTCTCGCTTCACTGTGCACGGATCGGTGCGTACACAGGAGAGAAGGGGCGGGAGCCGGATCATTACGCGGGTTTCACCGGTTGTCGGCAGTGAGCCGGCTCACCGCTGGGAACAGATGTGCGCCCCCGGGCCGGCCGGGGGCGCACACCCCGCGGGCGCACGGCTCAGCTGTCGAAGCCCAGGCCCACCTTGTCCATGGCCTTCAGCCACAGGTTGCGCCTGCCGCCGTTGTCGTCGGAGCGCGCCATCGAACGCTTGGTGATCTCGATGCCGGCCCAGGCGATCGGCTCCGGCGGGAACGGCAACGGCTTGCTGCGGACCATCTCCAGTTCGGTGCGCTCGGTCTTCCTCCCGTCGAGCAGGTCGAGCATGACCTCCGCGCCGAAGCGGGTCGCGCCGACGCCGAGGCCGGTGTACCCGGCCGCGTAAGCGACCTTGCCCGCGTGCGCCGTGCCGAAGAACGCCGAGAAGCGGGTGCAGGTGTCGATCGCGCCGCCCCAGGCGTGCGTGAAGCGCAGGCCCTCCAACTGCGGGAAGCAGGTGAAGAAGTGCTCGGCGAGCTTGAGGAAGGTCTCCGGGCGGGAGTCCAGTTCGCCGCTGAGCCTGCCGCCGAAGTGGTAGACGGCGTCGTAGCCGCCCCACAGGATGCGGTTGTCCTCGGAAATGCGGAAGTAGTGGAACTGGTTGGCGCTGTCGCCGAGACCCGCCCGGTTCCGCCAGCCGACAGCGGCGAGCTGCTCCTCGGTGAGCGGCTCGGTCATCAGGGCGTAGTCGTAGACCGGGACCGTGAAGTGGCGCAGCCGCTTCACCAGCGAGGGGAAGACGTTGGTGCCCAGCGCCACCCGGCGGGCGAAGATCCGGCCGTACGGGGTGCGCACGGCGGTGCCGTTGCCGTCCGAGGCGAGCTGGGTGGCCTTGGTGTTCTCGTAGACGCGGACGCCCAGGTCCAGGCACGCCCGCTTGAGGCCCCACGCCAGCTTCGCCGGGTTGAGCATGGCCACGCCGCGCTTGTCCCACAGGCCGCCGAGGAAGGTCGGCGAGTCGACTTCGGCGCGCATCGCGTCGGCGTCGAGGAGTTCCATGTGCTCGGCGAGACCGAGCCCGTCGGCCTCCTCGTACATCTCGTGGAGCTCCTGGAGCTGGTGCGGCTCGGTGGCGACGTCGATCTCGCCGGTGCGCTCGAAGGCGCAGTCGATGCCGTACTTCCGCACGGCCTCCTCGATGGCGTCGAGGTTCTTCTCACCGAGCTCTTCGAGCTTCTTGATCTCCTCGGGCCAGCGGGCGATGCCGTTGCCGAGACCGTGGGTGAGGGAGGCGGCGCAGAATCCGCCGTTGCGCCCGGAGGCGGCCCAGCCCACCTCGTTCGCCTCGATGAGGACGACGTCGCGCTGCGGGTCGCGCTCCTTGGCGATCAGCGCGGTCCACAGTCCGCTGTAGCCGCCGCCGACGACCAGCAGGTCGCAGCGCTCGTCCCCGGTGAGGGACGGTTCGGGGGCGGGCCTGGCCGGGTCGTCCAGCCAGAACGACAGCGGCTTCGCGCCGGAAAGGGATCGTGCGGCACTACGCATGGCGACCGGGGCCATGGTTTCCAACTCCTTCAAGCTCCTGAAGAGGAACTACTTGGGTGATGCGCTGTTCTTCCGGCGGCTCGCGAGGAACTGGCCGCCGAGGACCACCAGCACAGCGATGACGAACATGGCTGTACCAATGACGTTAATTTGTACGGGTGTGCCGCGCTGCGCGGAGCCCCAGACGAACATCGGGAAGGTGACCGTCGAGCCCGCGTTGAAGTTCGTGATGATGAAGTCGTCGAACGACAGCGAGAAGGCCAGCAGCGCGCCCGCCGCGATGCCGGGGGCGGCGATCGGCAGGGTGACCCGCAGGAAGGTCTGGACGGGGCCCGCGTACAGGTCGCGGGCGGCTTCCTCCAGCCTCGGGTCCATCGACATGACACGGGCCTTGACGGCGGTCACGACGAAGCTGAGGCAGAACATGACGTGCGCGATGAGCACGGTCCAGAAGCCCAGCGGCGCGCCCATGTTGAGGAAGAGGGTCAGCAGCGAGGCGGCCATGACGACCTCGGGCATCGCCATCGGCAGGAAGATCAGCGAGTTGATCGCGCCGCGCGCCCGGAAGCGGTAGCGGACCAGCGCGAAGGCGATCATCGTGCCGAGGACGGTCGCGCCGAGCATCGCCCAGAAGCCGAGCTGGAGCGACAGCGCGAGCGATCCGCACAGGTCGGCGACGCCGCACGGGTCCTGCCAGGCGTCCGTGGAGAACTGCTGCCAGGCGTAGTTGAAGCGCCCGTTCGGCTTGTTGAACGAGAACACCATCACGACGACGTTCGGCAGGATCATGTACGCGAGGGTCAGCAGACCCGCGATGACCACGAGGTTGCGGCGGAGCCACTTGAGAGCCTGCATCAGACGAGGTCCTCCGTCCCGGACTTGCGCATGTAGACGGTGACCATGACCAGCACGATCGCCATGAGGATGAAGGACAGCGCGGCGGCCGTCGGATAGTCCAGGACCCGCAGGAACTGCGACTGGATGACCGAGCCGACCATCTTGGTGTCGGTCGAGCCGAGCAGCTCGGCGTTGACGTAGTCGCCGGCCGCCGGGATGAAGGTGAGCAGCGTCCCGGAGACGACACCCGGCATGGACAGCGGGAAGGTCACCTTCCGGAAGGTCGTCGCCGGGGTCGCGTACAGGTCGCCCGCCGCCTCGTGCAGCCTGCCGTCGATGCGCTCCAGCGAGGTGTAGAGCGGCAGGATCATGAAGGGCAGGAAGTTGTACGTCAGACCGCAGACGACCGCCAGCGGCGTGGCCAGCAGGCGCCCTCCCTCGGTCCAGCCCAGCCAGCTCGTCACGTCCAGGACGTGCAGGGTGTTGAGCACGTCGACGACCGGACCGCCGTCGGCGAGGATCGTCTTCCAGGCCAGCGTGCGGATCAGGAAGCTGGTGAAGAACGGCGCGATGACCAGCACCAGGACCAGGTTGCGCCAGCGCCCCGCCTTGAAGGCGATGAGGTACGCGAGCGGGTACCCGAGCAGCAGGCACAGGACGGTCGCGGTGCCCGCGTAGAGCAGCGAGCGGACGAACTGCGGCCAGTACTCGGCAGCCGCGTCCAGATACGTCCGGAAGTGCCAGGTGACCTTGAACCCGGCCTCCAGCGAGCCCTCCTGGACGGAGGTGGAGCCCTGGTAGACCAGCGGCAGCGCGAAGAAGACCAGCAGCCACAGGATGCCGGGGAGCAGCAGCCAGTACGGGACGAGGCGCTTGCGCGTCGAGGGCTTGTGGACGGGGGGCTCCGTCGCGGCGGGGGGCGCTTCGGTGACGGTCACGAGGCGTCCTCCACCGACTGCACGCCCGCGTCGATGGCCTGGTCCCCGTCGAGGCCGAAGGTGTGGTCCGGGTTCCAGTGCAGGACGACCTCGGCGCCGGGGGCGAGGCGGGAGTCGCGCTCGACGTTCTGGACGTACACGTCGAAGTCGGCGCAGGAGGGGCTGTCCACGATGTACTGGGTGGAGACGCCGATGAAGCTGGAGGCGGCGATCCGTCCGGTGATGCGGTTGCGCCCGGCGGGGATCGAGGCCGCGGCGTCGGCGTGGGTGATCGACACCTTCTCGGGGCGCACGCCCACCAGCAGCTTGTCGCCGGTGGAGGTCTGGGCCCGACATCGCGCGGCCGGGATCTTGATCTTGGCATCGCCGCAGGTCACGGTGATGACGTCGGCGCTCGCGGCGGCGACCTGGGCCGCGATGAGGTTGGAGGTGCCGAGGAAGTTGGCGACGAAGGTGGTCCGCGGGTTCTCGTACAGGTCGGCGGGGGCGCCGAGCTGCTCGACCCGGCCGCCGTTCATCACCGCGACCTGGTCGGCCATCGTCATGGCCTCCTCCTGGTCGTGGGTGACGTGCACGAAGGTGATGCCGACCTCGGTCTGGATGCGCTTGAGCTCCAGCTGCATCTGACGGCGCAGCTTGAGGTCCAGGGCACCCAGCGGCTCGTCGAGGAGCAGCACCTGCGGGTGGTTGATCAGGGCGCGGGCGACGGCGACGCGCTGCTGCTGGCCGCCGGAGAGCTGGTGCGGCTTGCGCTTGGCGAACTGGCCGAGCTGGACCAGCTCCAGCATCTCGTCGACCTGCTTCTTCACGGACTTGATGCCGCGCCGGCGCAGCCCGAAGGCGACGTTCTCGCTGATGTCGAGGTGCGGGAAGAGCGCGTAGCTCTGGAAGACGGTGTTCACCGGGCGCTTGTACGGCGGCAGGTGCGTGACGTCCCGGTCGCCGAGGCGGACGGTGCCGGTGGAGGGGTCCTCCAGGCCGGCGATCATGCGCAGCGTCGTCGTCTTGCCGCAGCCGGACGCGCCGAGCAGGGCGAAGAAGGAGCCCTGCGGGACGGTCAGGTCGAGCGGGTGCACGGCGGTGAAGGAGCCGTAGGTCTTGCTGATCCCGGCGAGGCGGACGTCGCCGCCTTCGGTCTTCTGAGTCATCGGTTGCGGTCCCAGGGGGGAGTCGGGGTGCGGCAGGGGGGCGTGGGGGGGCCGCCCGCACGTGGTGACACGTGCGGGCACCGGGTGGCGCGGGCCTCTTCGACGCGGTTACGCGCCGATGAGCTTGGCGAACTTCTCCTCGTACGTCTTCTCCTCCGCCTCGCTGAGCGTGCGGAAGGGGTGCGCCTTGGCCGCCATCTCCTTGTCGGGGAGGATCAGCGTGGAGTCCGCCAGCGCCTCGTCCAGCTTGGCGAGTTCCTCGCGGACGCCCTCGACGGGGCAGACGTAGTTGATGTACGCGGCGAGCCGGGCCGCGGGGCCAGGCTCGTAGTAGTAGTCGATCAGCTTCTCGGCGTTGGTCTTGTGCCGGGCCTTCGCCGGGACCAGCAGGTTGTCCGAGGAGGAGATGTAGCCGGCCCGCGGGATCGCGAACTTCACCGACGGGTTGTCCGCCTGGAGCTGTACGACGTCACCGGCCCAGGCGACACAGGCCGCCAGGTCGCCCTTCTCCAGGTCGGAGGTGTAGTCGTTGCCGGTGAAGCGGCGGATCTGCTTGCTGTCGACGCCCTTCTGGAGCCGGGCGACGGCCGCGTCGTAGTCGTCGTCCGTGAACTTCGCGGGGTCCTTGCCCATGTCCAGCAGCGTCATCCCCATGGTGTCGCGCATCTCGGACAGGAAGCCGACCTTCCCCTTGAGCCGGGGATCGTCGAGCAGTTGCGAGATCGACTCGACCTTGCGCCCGTCGGTGGCCTTCTCGTTGTACGCGATGACCGTGGCGATGCCGGTCCAGGGGTACGAGTGGGCGCGGCCCGGGTCCCAGGAGGGGTTGCGGAACTGGGCGGCGAGGTTGGCGTAGGCGTGCGGCAGGTGCGTGGGGTCGAGCTTCTGCACCCAGCCCAGCCGGATCAGCCGGGCGGCGAGCCAGTCGGTGACGCAGATGAGGTCGCGGCCGATGTCCTGGCCGTTGTGCAGTTGCTGCTGGATCTTGCCGAAGAACTCGTTGTTGTCGTTGATGTCCGCCGTGTACTTGACGGATATCCCGGTGCGCTGCGTGAAGGCCGCGAGGGACGGATATCCCTTGTCGTCCTCGCCGACGTCCATGTACTCGGTCCAGTTGGAGAAGACGACCCGCTTCTCCCCGGCCGAGAAGTCGTCCGAGACCCCGGCCGTCCTGTCCTTGCCGCCCGCGGCCGGAATGCCGCAGGCGCCGAGCGCCCCGATGCCGCCGAGGGCGAGGGCGCCGCCGCCCGCGGCGCGCAGCAGCGAACGGCGGGTGAGTGCGCCGCGGCCGCTCGTGATGCTGCGCCGCATGGCCCTCTCCACCGCGTCGCCGCGGTGACTGCCGCGGCCGCTGCCGCCGGTGCCGCTTGCCGCGGAGGGTGACCCGTGCTGGAACTGCTCCATGCGCAATTGCCCTTTCGGGTGGGTTGCCGCTGGTCGAGCGGACTCTTTATCGGTCCCCGAAGATCGTGCGGTGCCAGTCCTTGCGGGCGACCGCGGTGTTGTCGAACATGACGTGCTTGACCTGCGTGTACTCCTCGAAGGAGTACGCCGACATGTCCTTGCCGAAGCCGCTGGCCTTGTATCCGCCGTGCGGCATCTCGCTGAGGATCGGAATGTGGTCGTTGACCCACACACAGCCCGCCTTGATCTCGCGGGTGGCGCGGTTCGCCCGGAAGACGTCCCGGGTCCAGGCCGACGCGGCCAGCCCGTACGGGGTGTCGTTCGCCAGCGCGACGCCCTCGTCGTCGCTGTCGAACGGCAGCACCACGAGCACCGGTCCGAAGATCTCGTCCTGGACGACCTCGCTGTCCTGGGCGGCGTCGGCGATCAGGGTCGGGCGGTAGTACGCGCCGTCCTCGAGGCCGCCCCGCGGGGCCTCGCCGCCGGTCACGACGCGGGCGTACGAACGTGCCCGGTCGACGACGGCGGCGACCCTGTCCCGCTGGGCGAAGCTGATGAGCGGGCCGAGGTCGGTGCTCTCCTCGAACGGGTCCCCGAGCCGTACGGACTCCATGAGCTCCGCGACACCGGCCACGAACGCGTCGTACAGCGGACGCTGTACGTACGCCCGGGTGGCGGCGGTGCAGTCCTGCCCGGTGTTGATGAGCGCGCCGGCGACCGCGCCGTTGACCGCCGCTTCGAGGTCGGCGTCGTCGAACACGAGGAACGGGGCCTTGCCGCCCAGCTCCAGGTGCAGCCGCTTGACCGTCGAGGTGGCGATCTCCGCGACGCGCTTGCCGACGGGAGTGGAGCCGGTGAAGGAGGTCATGGCGACATCGGGGTGACCGACGAGGTGTTCGCCGGCGTCCTTGCCCGCACCGGTGACGATGTTGATGACACCGTCCGGCAGCCCGGCCTCCGTGGCGGCCTGCGCGAACATGATCGAGGTGAACGGGGTCAGCTCGGCGGGCTTCAGCACGACGGTGTTGCCCGCGGCGACGGCCGGGAGGATCTTCCAGGCGGCCATCTGGAGCGGGTAGTTCCAGGGCGCGATGGACCCGACGACGCCGATCGCCTCGCGCCGGACGTAGGAGGTGTGGTCGCCGTCGTACTCACCGGCGGACCTGCCCTCCAGATGACGGGCGGCGCCCGCGAAGAACGCGACGTTGTCGACGGTTCCCGGTACGTCGAACTCCCGCGACAGCTTGATCGGCTTGCCGCACTGGAGCGACTCGGCGTACGCGAAGTCCTCGGCCTGCTCGGCGAGCACGGCGGCGAACCTGTGCAGGGCGTCGGAACGCTCGCCCGGGGTGGCCCCCGACCAGCCGGGGAAGGCCGCCTTGGCGGCTGCCACCGCCGCGTCCACGTCGTCTCTTCCGGCCAGTTCGTAGGTGAGGACCCCCTCGCCCGTGGCGGGGTTCACGACCGTGTGAGTACGACCCGAGGTACCGGGACGCAACTGCCCGCCGATGTACTGTGCGCCGCCTGCGAAGCGGTCCTGCACCTGGAAGCGGTTGCCCATGACGCTCTCCTCCGCCGTTCACCCCGTCATACGGAGGTCGGCGTAGCTCCAGCTTGATTTGATTGCCGATCCTGACAGAGCAGTTCGCCACCAACAAGTGATTCCGTTGTTGCCTTTTGGTTACGCGACGGATTCGGTCGACCGTGTGTCGAGTTGGCGCGGAAATTCCGTACGGAGTGTCAGTGGCGGATGCCAGACTCGCATGCATGGGGAAGATCGAGGAGCTTGCGGCGCAGGTCAGCGGGGGCGAGCGGGTGAAGTTCCTGCACTTCTGGGGTCACCGCCCGCGACCGGACGGGACGCTGGGGCCGAGCATATTCAGCCAGTGGTGGCCGTCGCCGTTCACGGTGGACGGGACGCTCTACGCCACGGCCGAGCACTGGATGATGGCCCGCAAGGCGGAGCTCTTCGGCGACGCGGAGGCGGAGCGGGCGGTGCTCTCGGCGGCCTCTCCCGCCGAGGCGAAGAACGCGGGCCGACTGGTCCGCGGCTTCTCCGAACCGGCCTGGGCCGCCGCGCGCTACGACATCGTCGTCGCGGGCAACCTCCACAAGTTCACCCGGCATCCGGAACTGGGCGCGTACTTGCTCGGCACGGGCTCGCGGGTACTGGTGGAGGCCAGCCCCCTCGACCGCGTCTGGGGCATCGGACTGGCCGCGGACGACCCCCGCGCCGACACCCCGGCCGCCTGGCCCGGCCAGAACCTCCTGGGCTTCGCCCTGATGGACGTGCGCAGCGCACTGGCAGGCTGAGGACGGCCTCGGGCCGGGCGCCATAGGGGGGTGCGAGTTCCGGGTGGGGCGCGCAGGTCCGGGGCGGGGTGGGCCGGGTCCCGTGCGGGGCGGTGCGAGTTCCGTACGGGGTGGGCCGGGTCCCGTGCGGGGTGGTGCGGGTCCCATTGTGCTCGGGTGCGCGGCGGCTCAGCCGTTGTTCCGTGCGGACGCGTCATGGCTGGTCGCGCAGTTCCCCGCGCCCCCGACGGCATGCCCTCCGGGCAGCCGTCCCCGCGCCCGTCGCTCCAGCCCCCTTGGGCGGCGGGGCCGCCCCCGAGGGCGGAACGGGCGGGCAAGGGGGCGGCCCCTCCCGCTCCCGGCCCACCCCGACACCGCCCCGCCCAAGCCCCCGTACCGGCCGCTCAACGCAGCGAGCCCCCGGCCCATCACCACTACCGCTGCGCGACGATGCTCCAGACGACGAACCCGAGGAACGCCGCCGCGACGGCGATCCCTATCGACCCCGTGATGATCCCCGCCAGCGCCATCCCCGGGTTCGTCGCCTCGCCCCGCGCCGCCTTCTTGCGCCCCAGGATCCCGAAGATCAGCGCGAGCGGGCCCAGGACCACCCCGAGGTGCACGCAGAAGAGGCAGAGGGACAGGATCCCGAGCACCATCGCCGCGATCCCGAACCCGTTCTGAGGCTGGGCGGCACCCGTCCACCCGCCGGGCCCGGGGTACCCCGGGTATCCGGGATAACCGGGGTACCCCGGCCCCGCCCCGCCGGGCGCGCTCCCCGACGGATAGGCGGGCGGGTACCCGTACTCCCCCGGAGACGCCCCCGGAGCCGGCGGATACCCGTACGCCGCCGGAGCACCGGGAGCACCAGGAGTGCTGGGAGCCCCGGGAACGCCCGGGACCGTCGGCGCCCCCGGCGCCCCCGGCATCCCGTCCGCCCCGGCCCCCGGCATCGACGTCACGGTCGGCTGATCGTGCACGGGGTTCGCGTACGCACCGCCCGCCCCCGGCTTCTCCAGCGGCACCCGGTTCGCGGATTCCTCCGGCGGCGCCCACGGGTCCGGCGCACCCGACGGTCCCGTCCCGTTCGGCTGCGGCGTGCTGTCTGACATGGCTCTCCCCCATCGGCGGTTCCCGGTCATGCTACGGCGTACCTCACATGGCCCAGTGCCCCGCCTACGATGATCCCGAACCACCCCGTGTCCGCCCGCCACCCGCCCGTACCTGCCGGAACGCGCCCGGTCCGGGCACCCGCACCGCACCGCACCGCACCGCATCGCACCAGGAGGAACCGATGTCAGACCTGCGCCCCTTCGTCGCGGGCCTGCCCAAGGCAGAGCTGCACGTCCATCACGTCGGTTCCGCCTCCCCCCGGATCGTCGCCGACCTGGCAGCCCGGCACCCGGACTCCAAGGTCCCCGCCGACCCCGAGGCGCTCCGCGAGTTCTTCACCTTCACCGACTTCGCGCACTTCATCGAGGTCTACCTCGCCGTCGTCGACGTGATCCGCACCCCCGAGGACGTGCGCCACCTCACCTACGAGGTGGCCCGCGACATGGCCCGCCAGAACATCCGGTACGCCGAACTGACGGTGACCCCCTTCAGCTCGACCCGCCGCGGCATCCCCGAGGCGGCCTTCATGGAGGCCATCGAGGACGCCCGCAAGGCCGCCGAGTCCGAACTCGGCGTCGTGCTGCGCTGGTGCTTCGACATCCCCGGCGAGGCGGGCCTGGAATCGGCGGAGGAGACCGTACGGCTCGCCCTGGAGCACCGCCCCGAGGGCCTGGTCTCCTTCGGCCTCGGCGGTCCGGAGATCGGCGTGCCCCGCCCCCAGTTCAAGCCGTACTTCGACAGGGCGATCGAGGCCGGCCTGCACTCCGTCCCGCACGCGGGCGAGACCACCGGCCCCGAGACCATCTGGGACGCCCTGACCGACCTGCGCGCCGAGCGCATCGGCCACGGCACCAGCGCCACCCAGGACCCGAAGCTGCTCGCGCACCTGGCCGAGCGGCAGATCCCGCTGGAGGTCTGCCCGACGTCCAACATCGCGACCCGCGCCGTCGCCACCCTCGACGAGCACCCGATCAAGGAGATGGTCGCCGCGGGCTGCCTGGTCACGATCAACAGCGACGACCCGCCGATGTTCGGCTCGGACCTGAACAACGAGTACGTCGTCGCCGCCCGTCTGCTGGACCTGGACGAGCGGGGCGTGGCGGAGCTGGCGAAGAACGCGGTGCGGGCGTCCTTCCTGGACGAGTCCGGCAAGGCGAGGCTCAGTGCCGAGATCGACGCGTACACCAGCGACTGGCTCGCCCGCCGCTGACCGCGAACGGGCGGCCGCCCGCTGAGCGAGCGCGCGGCCGCCCCTTCCCCAACAATGGCCCCATGAGCACCGACCGCGACACCGTCCTCTCCGTGGGCCACCGCGGCGACCCGTACCGCTTCCGCGAGAACACCCTCGCCTCGATCCGTTCCGCCCTGGAGCTGGGCGCGGACGCGGTGGAGGTGGACGTGCGCCTGACCCGTGACGGCGTCCCCGTCCTCCTCCACGACGAGAAGCTGGAGCGGCTCTGGGGCCACGACCGCTGGCTCGTCGACCTGACGAAGGCCGAGCTCGACGAGCTGACCGGTCACGGGGTGCCGACCCTGCGCGAGGCGATCCTCGCGGTCGGTGCCCGGCGCCTTCTGCTCGACCTGCCGGGTGCGTACACCGATGCCGTACGGAAGGTGGTGGGCGTCGTCCACGAGGCGGGCGCGGGCGAGCGCACGTACTACTGCGGCGGTCCGGCGGCCATGCTCCGGGTCCGCGCCGCCGACCCGCACGCGGAGCTCGCCCTGTCCTGGGCGAGCAGCGCCCCGCCCCGCCCCGAGGTGATCGCCGCGCTCACCCCCCGCTGGCTGAACTACCGCTTCCCGCTGATCGACCGGGCACTGGTGGACCGGGCCCACCAAGGCGGCCTGCTGGTCTCCGCCTGGACCCCGGACACGGCGGGCAGCATGCGCCGCGTGCTGGCCGCGGGCGCCGACGCGATCATCACCAACCGCCTCGACCTCCTCTCCCGCACCATCACCAAGTACCGCACCGGGCACCTCGGTTGACGCGTCCGGCATGATGGCGTCCCACCACCCCCGCGCCGGAGGAGAACGCGCCGCATGCCCGCCGACATACGCACCGACATCGCCCACAGCGCCCGCGTCTGGAACTACTGGCTGGGCGGCAAGGACCACTACCCGGTCGACGCCACCGTGGGCGACCAGGTGACCTTCCTCTACCCCTCCATCCGCGACGTCGCCCGCGCCGACCGCCGCTTCCTGGGCCGCGCGGTCGAGCACCTGGCCGGGACCGCGGGCCTGCGCCAGTTCCTCGACATCGGTACGGGCCTGCCCACCGCCGACAACACCCACGAGGTCGCCCAGCGCGTCGCCCCCGCCTCCCGCATCGTGTACGCGGACAACGACCCGGTGGTCCTCGCCCACGCCCGTGCCCTCCTGACGAGCACGCCCGAGGGCGCCACCGCCTACGTCGACGCGGACGTCCGCGACCCGGAGAAGCTCCTCGAAGCGGCCGCCGAGACCCTGGACCTGGACCGCCCGGTCGCCGTGATGATGCTGGGCATCCTCAACTTCGTGGCGGACACGGCCGAGGCGCGGTCGATCGTACGCACCCTGCTCGACGCCCTCCCGCCGGGCAGCCACCTCGCGCTTACCCACCCCACCCTGGAGCTGGGCGGCGAGGGCAACGAGGCCGCGATGGCCTTCTGGAACGAGAACGCCACCCCGCCGATCCGCACCCGCACGGGAGCCGAATTCGCCGCGTTCCTCGACGGGTTGGAGATCCTTGACCCCGGCATCGTGTCCTGTGCCCGGTGGCGCGGTACGGACCCCTCGGTGGCCCAGTTCGGCGCGGTGGCGGTCAAGCGCGGCTGAGCACCCGGCGGGGCAGCGGCCTCCGCGCCGGCTTCGGTCGCCGCTCCCGCCTCAGCGCGGGGCGAGCGCCCGCCCCGCGACCGTGACCGGTGCCGTCAGCGCCTCCAACTGCTTGATCTTCCGGCGCACGACCGCCAGCGGGATCACCCCGAACACCCCGAAGGCCATGTCGATCAGCGACCAGCCGAAGGGGATTCCCCGGATCGGTCCGCAGACCAGGGCGAGCGGGATGATCCCGGCGCAGGCGATCATCCCGAACTCGATCACCCAGATGTTCCGCACCGGATCGCGGTAGGGCCCGTGGAACGCCACCGCGATCACCAGGTGGGCGTAGGCCAGCCAGTCCGTCCCGTACAGGATGAACGGGTACTTCGCCTCGGTGGCGACGAGCCCCTCCCGGCACCGCTCGATCCACTCCGTGAACCCGGGCATCGCGTCGGACAGCGGTGACGACTTCAGCACGTCGGCGAGCCGGTTGAGCTCGGTGACGAGCGGGAAGGCGGTGAGCCCGCTCAGCACGAGGCACACGATGAAGAAGATCAACCACACCCGGATGCGCCGCAGAAGGACGGCTGGCTCGTTCATGTCCGCAGCGTACGAGGCCCTTTACCGGAGCTTCACAGGTCCCCCGCACGCACCGCGGACAGCCCGTACGGCAGACTGAGCCGTTACGCGCCCCTTCCGGCACAGCCCTTGGCTCCCGGCGCAGGCCGAGCAGGTGACGGCGCCGTACAGCCCCTACAGCCCCACGATCGAGTTCCACCTCTTCGCGAACTCCAGCCGCTCCTCCGCCGTGATGTCCCGGGCGATGGTGAGCCGTTTGCGGACCTCCCCGTCGGGGAAGATCAGCGGGTCCTCGGCCAGGGCGGCCGTCTCCTCGTCCTTCGAGGAGGCGATGATGTCGCGGGCGGCGGGCACCGGGCAGACGTAGTTCACCCAGGTGGCCAACTCGGCGGCCACCTCGGGCTCGTAGTAGTAGTCGACCAGCCGCTCGGCGTTCCGCTTGTGCTTCGCCAGGTTCGGGATCATCAGCGACTCCGCCCACAGTTCCGCCCCCTCCTCCGGCACCACGAACTCGATGTCCGGGTTGTCGGCCTGGAGCTGAATCACGTCGCCCGAGTACGCCTGGCAGGCGAGCACGTCGCCGCCGGCCAGGTCCTTGACGTAGTCGTTGCCGGTGAAGCGGCGGATGTGCTTGGTCCTGACCAGTTTCTCGACCTGCTCGCACATCCGGTGGAAGTCGTCCGCGACCCACTGGGTGACGTCGGCGCCGAGTCCCTGCATGAGCAGCGAGAAGCTCTCGTCCAGCCCGGAGAAGAGCGTGACCCTGCCCTTGAGTTCGGGTCGCCACAGGTCCGAGGTGTGCTTGATCTCGCGGCCGAGCTTCTTGCGGTTGTACGCGATCCCTGTGATCCCCGACTGCCACGGCACGGCGTGCCGGCGGCCCTTGTCGAAGGCGGGGTCGCGCAGTTGCGGGTCCAGGTACTTGGCCACGTTGGGCTGCTTGGCGCGGTCCATCTCCTGGACCCAGCCCAGCCGTACGAAACGGGCCGCCATCCAGTCGCTGATGACGATGAGGTCGCGGCCGGTCTCCTGGTGGTTCATCAGCGCCGGGCTGACCTTGCCGAAGAACTCGTCGTTGTCGTTGATCTCCTCGGTGTACCGCACCGAGATCCCGGTCCGCCGGGTGAACTCCTCCAGCGTCGGCCGCTTCGACTTCTCCTCCTCATCGGTGTCGATGTAGAGGGGCCAGTTGGCGAACTGGAGGTTCCTGTCCCGGTCGGAGGCGTCCGTACCGGCACGGTCGCCCGGCTTCACGTACGCGGCCGGAACCCCGCACCCGGTGAGCGCGGCGAGCGCCCCCGACGTGCCGATTCCGTACCCGATACCGCGGAGCACCGTACGGCGCGAGAGACGACGCGAAACGCGACCAAGATCACCCATGCTGCCCACCCTTTCCCGACGGACGAGGGGCGGGCAATAGACACTGTGCCTACCGCCCGCCCCGCAATCCGTCAGCCCGTCTCGGGCCGCGCGGTCCGTCTCAGCCCTCGATGGACGTCATGACGTGCTTGATGCGGGTGTAGTCCTCGAAGCCGTATCCGGAGAGGTCCTTGCCGTAGCCGGACTTCTTGAAGCCGCCGTGCGGCATCTCGGCGACGAGCGGAATGTGGGTGTTGATCCACACACAGCCGAAGTCGAGGTTCTTGGACATCCGCATGGCGCGCGCGTGGTCCTTGGTCCACACGGAGGACGCGAGGGCGTACTCGACGCCGTTCGCCCACTCCAGCGCCTGGGCCTCGTCGGTGAAGGACTGGACGGTGATGACCGGTCCGAACACCTCGTTCTGGATGATCTCGTCGTCCTGCTTGAGGCCGGAGACGACGGTCGGGGCGTAGAAGTAGCCCTTGTCGCCGACCCGCTGACCGCCGGCCTCGACCTTGGCGTGCGCGGGGAGGCGCTCGATGAAGCCGGAGACCTGCTGGAGCTGGTTGGCATTGTTGAGCGGCCCGTAGAGCACGTCCTCGTCGTCCGGCAGACCGGTCTTGGTGTCGGCCGCGGCCTTGGCGAGGGCGGTCACGAACTCGTCGTGGATGGACTCCTGGACGAGGACGCGGGTGGCGGCCGTACAGTCCTGGCCGGCGTTGAAGAAGCCCGCCGTCGAGATGTCCTCGACGGCCTTGGCGATGTCGGTGTCCTCGAAGACCACGACGGGGGCCTTGCCGCCCAGCTCCAGGTGGACCCGCTTGAGGTCCTTGGACGCGGACTCGGCGACCTGCATGCCGGCGCGTACGGAACCGGTGATGGAGGCCATCGCCGGGGTCTTGTGCTCGACCATCGCGCGGCCGGTGTCGCGGTCGCCGCAGACGACGTTGAAGACGCCCTTGGGCACGATGCCGCCGATGATCTCGGCGATCAGGACGGTCGAGGCGGGGGTGGTGTCCGACGGCTTCAGCACGACGGTGTTGCCCGCGGCGAGCGCCGGGGCGAACTTCCACACCGCCATCATCATCGGGTAGTTCCACGGTGCGACCTGCGCGCAGACGCCGACCGGCTCACGGCGGACGATGGAGGTCAGACCCTCCATGTACTCGCCCGCGCTGCGGCCCTCCAGCATCCGTGCCGCGCCCGCGAAGAAGCGGATCTGGTCGACCATCGGCGGGATCTCCTCGGTGCGGGTGATCCCGAGGGGCTTGCCGCAGTTCTCCGACTCGGCGGCGATCAGCTCCTCCGCGCGCTCCTCGAAGGCGTCCGCGATCTTCAGCAGGGCCTTCTGCCGGTCGGCGGGCGTCAGGTCGCGCCAGGCGGGGAACGCCTCGGCGGCGGCGGCCATCGCGGCGTCGACGTCCGCCTGGCCGGAGAGCGGCGCGGTCGCGTACGCCTCGCCCGTCACCGGATTGATCACGTCCGTGGTCCGCCCGTCGGCGGCGTCGCGGAACTCTCCTGCGATGTAGTTGCGCAGACGGCGCAGCTCGGTGGTCACGGCCACTCTCCCTCTCAGATGTCCGGTGGATGAGACACCCACCCTAGCCAGTGGGGTGTCGCTTTCGACATACCCACCCACCAAGAACTTCGGATTCAGTCAAATCTTGACCCACTGACAACGAATTTCATCGGTTTGCTCTTGCGAGACGGCCGAGACCTCGTGCAGAGTGGATGCCGTGGTCAGTCGTAGCGCAGAACCCAGGCCCGGCAGCGGAAGCTCCCCGGCGATCGATGCCGTCTCGTTGGCGATCATCGAGCAGCTCCAGGAGGACGGCCGCCGTCCGTACGCCGCCATAGGCAAGGCGGTCGGCCTCTCCGAGGCCGCCGTGCGCCAGCGCGTGCAGAAGCTGCTCGACCAGGGCGTCATGCAGATCGTCGCCGTCACGGACCCGCTCACCGTGGGCTTCCGCCGGCAGGCGATGGTCGGCATCAACGTGGAGGGCGACCTCGATCCGGTCGCGGACGCCCTCACCGGGATGCCGGAGGTCGAGTACGTCGTCGTGACGGCGGGCTCCTTCGACCTCCTCGCGGAGATCGTCTGCGAGGACGACGACCACCTCCTGGAGATGATCAACAAACGCATCCGGACCCTCCCCGGAGTGCGCTCCACCGAGAGCTTCGTCTACCTCAAGCTCAAGAAGCAGACCTACATGTGGGGAACCCGATAGCCGTGAGTGCCACAAGCAACCCTGCCGCCGGCAAGGACCTCTCGAAGACCGCGTACGACCACCTGTGGATGCACTTCACCCGCATGTCGTCCTACGAGAACGCCCCCGTGCCGACCATCGTGCGCGGCGAGGGAACGTACATCTTCGACGACAAGGGCAAGCGCTACATCGACGGCCTCTCCGGCCTGTTCGTGGTCAACGCCGGTCACGGCCGCCACGAGCTCGCGGAGACCGCGTACAAGCAGGCCCAGGAGCTGGCCTTCTTCCCCGTGTGGTCCTACGCCCACCCGAAGGCCGTCGAGCTCGCCGAGCGCCTCGCGCACTACGCGCCGGGCGACCTGAACAAGGTCTTCTTCACCACCGGCGGCGGCGAGGCCGTCGAGACCGCGTGGAAGCTGGCCAAGCAGTACTGGAAGCTGCGCGGCCACCACACCAAGTACAAGGTCATCTCGCGTGCGGTCGCCTACCACGGCACCCCGCAGGGCGCCCTGTCGATCACCGGCCTGCCGGCCCTGAAGGCCCCCTTCGAGCCGCTGGTCCCCGGCGCGCACAAGGTGCCGAACACCAACATCTACCGCGCCCCGATCCACGGCGACGACCCGGAGGCCTTCGGCCGCTGGGCCGCCGACCAGATCGAGCAGGAGATCCTCTTCGAGGGCCCGGAGACCGTCGCCGCCGTCTTCCTGGAGCCGGTGCAGAACGCCGGCGGCTGCTTCCCGCCGCCGCCCGGCTACTTCCAGCGGGTCCGCGAGATCTGCGACAAGTACGACGTGCTGCTGGTCTCGGACGAGGTCATCTGCGCCTTCGGCCGCCTGGGCACGATGTTCGCCTGCGACAAGTTCGACTACGTCCCCGACATGATCACCTGCGCCAAGGGCATGACCTCGGGCTACTCCCCGATCGGCGCCTGCATCGTCTCGGACAAGATCGCCGAGCCGTTCTACCAGGGCGACAACACCTTCCTGCACGGCTACACCTTCGGCGGCCACCCGGTCTCCGCGGCGGTCGGCCTCGCCAACCTCGACATCTTCGAGCGCGAGGGCCTCAACCAGCACGTCCTGGACAACGAGGACGCGTTCCACCAGACGCTCCGCAAGCTCCTGGACCTGCCGATCGTCGGCGACGTCCGCGGCAACGGCTTCTTCTACGGCATCGAGCTGGTGAAGGACAAGGACACCAAGGAGTCCTTCACCGACGAGGAGACCGAGCGCGTCCTGTACGGCTTCCTCTCCAAGGCGCTGTACGAGAACGGCCTGTACTGCCGGGCCGACGACCGCGGCGACCCGGTCGTCCAGCTCGCCCCGCCGCTGATCTCCACCCAGGAGACCTTCGACGAGATCGAGGGCATCCTGCGCGCGGTCCTCACCGAGGCGTGGACCAAGCTGTAGTCCCCGGCCCCACCGAGGATCCGTCTGTCCGTACGGCCCGGATGCACCCGTTCCAGTGAGAACGCGGGGCGTCCGGGCCGTACGTCTGCCGTGCCACCCCCACCTCCGCACCACAAGTCCCTACGGTGCGCAGTGACCGATCGGCTCCGCGCTTCGTTCCCCCGGAAGGGGGACGGAAAAATCGATCCGACCTGACTTGAGGTGTACGCCATGGTGGTCCCGCCGGACACTGCCCCACCGGACAACGACGCCCTCTGGGCCCGCTCCCTGCACCACTCCCACGAGGGGTCCCCCGCCCTCGTCGACGTGTCGCTGGCCGTCCGCGAGGGCGAGATCCTCGCCGTCACCGGCCCGCGCGGCAGCGGCAAGACCACGCTCCTCAACTGCCTCTGCGGGCACCTCCTCCCGGACGACGGCGAGGTCTGGTTCAACAGCGTTCCCGTGCACACCCTGGGAACCCTCGCCCGCGAACGGCTGCGCCGGGACCGCTTCGCCTGGATCTCCTCCTCCCCCGACCTCGTCCCCGAACTGACGGCCTGGGAGAACACGGCGCTCCCCCTCCTGCTGCGCGGCGAGAGCCACCGCACCGCCAAGGCCACCGCCATGGAGTGGCTGGACCGCCTCGACGTCGGCGCCGTCGCCCGCAGACGCCCGACCGCCCTCCTCCAGGCCGAGCGCCAGCGCGTCGCCATCGCCCGCGCCCTGGCCACCACCCCCTCCGTCCTCTTCGCCGACGAACCCACCGCCCCCCTGCACCGCGCGGACGCCGCCCAGGTGCTGCGCACCCTCATGACCGCGGCCCGCTCGCACTCCCTCACCGTGGTCCTGGCCACACACGACCCCGAGGTCGCCGCCCTCGCGGACCGCGCCGTGCCGCTCCTGGACGGCCGCCACGCCGCCACCGCGACGCTCTCGGGCGCCGCCGGACCGGAAGGGCGGCCCGCGTGCTCGCTCTCCGCCTGACCCGGGGCGCCCACCCGCTGGTCCTGCTGCGCCGCCTGTTCGTCGCCGCGGCCTCGGCGGGCGTCGGCTTCCTCCTCCTGTGCACCCTCGGCTACGCCCTCACCCACCCCGGCCAGTCGGCCTCCTCCCTGCTGCGCCTCCTGTGGTGCCTCGCCCCGCTGGCCGCGACCGTGCAGTTCGCGGTGGCGGTGGCCCGTACGGACCCGAGCACCCGGCCCCGCCCCGGCCTGTCCTCGGTGGGTCTGGGCCCGGCCCGGCTGGCGGCCACCGCGGCCGCCTCGACGGCTCTGTCCTGCACCCTCGGCAGCGTGGTCGCCCTCTTCGTCTTCCTCCACCTCCGGGGCGACCTGACCAGCCTGCCCTTCGACGACGCCGGCACGGAACTCCTCGCTGCGGACCGGCCGTTGCCCCTGGCCGCCGTCCTCGTCCTCCTCGCTCTGTCGCCGCTCGCCGCCTCCGCGGCCAGCGCCTGGGCCCTGCGTCCCCGCACCGGAACACGGGACCGCACGGGCGGCCCCCGCCCCCTGGGCCCGGCACCCCGGCCCGGCACCCCCGTCTCGGCGGGCCCCCGGCCCGCCCTCACGCGGTCCGCCCCCATGCTGTTCGCTCCCACCGGACCCGCACCCACGCGGTCCGCCTCCACGGGGTCGGCGTCCACGGGGTCCGCGCCCATGGAGTCATCGCTCGCGGAGTCCGCGCCCACAGGGTCCACGCCCACGGAGTCCGCTCCCATGGAGTCCGCTCCCACGGAGTCCGCTCCCACGGGGGCCATGCCCACGCGGTCCGCTCCCACGGGGTTCGCTGCCGCCCCGAGCGCGGCGCCCGCCACCACGGATGAGGGCATCCCCGCTACCGACATGCCACTGGAGGGGGACACACCCTTCACCGACTCCTCGCGCGCCGAGGGCACTCCGCAGGGGAGGGCTGCTCGGCTCGGGGGTACCCCCGGCACCGACGCTCCCCCGGCCGAGGGCGCCCCGACGGGCAGGACGGCTCCACTCGGGGGCACTCCACTCGCCGAGGGCACCTCGCCGGACAGGCCCGCTCCGGCCGGGCCCGCTCCGGCCGGGCCCGCTCCGGCCGGGCCCGCTCCGGCCGGGCCCGCTCCGGCCGGGCCCGCTCCGGCCGGGGGGAACGCTCCGCTCAAGGGCAATGCTCCGCACAACCCCGCCCGTGCTCCGTACACCGCCGACAGGGGCCGTGGCGTGGCCACCGCGGCTCTCGCGCCGCCCTCGTCGTCCATCCCCCTCTCCGCCGCTTCCGCCGTCACCTCACCGCCGACCGGTCTGCCGTGGGGGATCGCGCTGAGCGCCGCCGGGCTCGCCGTCGAGGCGTATGCGAGCCGGGGCGGCGCACCCGGCCGGACGCTGCCGCTGCCGGGCCACGCGGACATCGCTCCGGCCGGCGTCCTGGCCGGCTGGTCGCTGACCGCGCTGGGTCTGGTACTGGCCGGCCCCGGGCTGGTCCATCTGTGCGGCTTCCTGCTCCAGGCCGTACGTCCCGGCGCGGTACGCCTCCTGGCCGGGCGCATGCTCCAAGGAGAGTCCCGGCGCATCGGCCGTCCACTCGGGGTGGTCTGTGCGACCGCATCGGGGCTCATCGCAGCCGCCGCCCTGTACTCCCGGGCCCCGGGCCCCTCCTTCGGACCGCTCACGGGGCTCGGCGCCGCCCTGGTCGTGGCCTGCACGACAGGGACCCTCGTCCTCGTGGCTCTGGAGACCAGGCAGGCGCGCGCCGCCACCACCCAGGCCCTGATCCGCCAGGGTGCGGCCGCCCAGACCCTGCGCGCGGCGGCCGTCACCTGCCTGATCGCCCTCATCACCCTGTTCGTCCCGCTCACCTGGGTCCTCGCCACTCTCGCGGCCGGTCCCCTGACCCCGTGACCCCCGCCCTCCGTGGGCGCCGCGGATTCCGCCGCGGCGCCCACCTCCGGCCCCGACCTCGCACGCACCCTGCCGGCTGAACTCCCGTTCCGGGCAGCCCCCTCCGGGCCCCCTCCCGTGCGCGGACACCCGCCGCCTACGATGGCCCCGTGCGCCCACAACCGGATCATCACCACGAGATCGAGACCCTGGCCGCGTTCGACCAGGTCGTCGTCGGCGGCCCCCTCACCGGCTACCGCGTCCAGTCCGTCGACCTGACGGACCGTACGGAAGCTCTGCTGGCCACCGATGCGACCGAGGCGGTCTTCCTCGGCTGCCCGATGAGCGAGGAAGCGGAAGCCAAGGTCCGCGCGGACGGTGCGCTCGTCTTCCCACCGGTGCCGAACCTCCCGTTCAATCCCTACCGGGGGCTGCTCTACACCCCCGACTCGCTCTTCGAGGGCCTCACCGACGGCGGCTACGAGGCGACACCCGACGCCCTGGCCTACGCCTGGTTCCAGCAGACCAAGGCCGACGGCGACATATTCGCCTCCATGCTGCGCTCGGTCCACGACGACGCGATCTCCGACAGCCTCGACGAGCACGTCCTGGGCTCCCCCGTGGTGGGCGTCATGGGCGGGCACGCCATGGCCCGCGGCACCGACGCCTACGCCGGGGCCGCCCGGCTCGGCCGCAGCCTCGCCCGCGCGGGACTGACGGTGGCGACCGGCGGTGGGCCGGGAGCGATGGAAGCGGCCAACCTCGGTGCCTACGCCGCCCCGCTCGCGGACGGAATGCTGGACGAGGCCCTCCTGATCCTCGGCAAGGCCCCGTCGTTCACCCCGTCCGTCACCGACTGGGCCGCCGCCGCCTTCGCCGTACGGTCCCGCTGGCCGGCGGGCGGCGATTCGGTCGGTATCCCCACCTGGTTCTACGGGCACGAGCCGCCGAACGCCTTCGCCTCCCACATCGCGAAGTACTTCGCCAACGCCACCCGCGAGGACGGCCTGTTGGCCCGCTCCACCGCCGGTGTGGTCTTCCTGCCGGGCGCGGCCGGCACGGTCCAGGAGATCTTCGACAACGCGACCCCGAACTACTACGAGTCGCGCGGCGAACCCACCCCCATGGTCCTGGTGGACCGGTCCCACTGGACGGAACGGCTCCCGGCGTGGCCCCTCCTCCAGGCCCTCGCCGAGGAGCGCCCGATGGAACACCGCATCGCCCTGGTCGACTCGGTCGCCGAGGCCCCCGCCGCCCTGGAGCGCCTTCGGTCCACGGCGATTCCCCGGACCTGATCCGTCGTACAAAACCGGTGGCCGTCGCATGACCGTGCGGTCATAGTGGCGCGCATGGCATCTCTCGTGCGACATGTGACCATCGACTGCGCCGACGCCCACAAGCTGGGCTCCTTCTGGGCGGCGGTGCTCGAATGCCCGCTCGCGGACGACGACTTCCCCGGTGACCCCGAGGCCCTGCTCCAGACGCCGGGCGTCGGGGTTCTGTTCGTCCAGGTCCCCGACTCCAAGACGGTCAAGAACCGCGTCCACCTCGACATCCAGCCCCAGGACCGCACCCGCGACGAGGAGGTCGAGCGCATCCTCGCGCTCGGAGCCACCCTGGTGGGCGACCACCGCAAGCCCGACGGCACCGGCTGGGCGACGCTCGCCGACCCCGAGGGCAACGAATTCTGCGTCGAGCGCAGCGCCGCCGAGCGGGCCGGCTGACCGCCTCCGGCACATACGGCCGATCCAGAAGCAACGTTCACGGGAAAACTCACGTCTCGTAGTCGGAGGGCGTCCCACGTCCTCCCCGGACGACACGTACGACTCGCACTTCCGTGAACGGAGCTTCAGGTGCTCATCGGCCTCATCACCGCCATTGCGGCCTCGGTCTGCTACGGCACAGGCTCCGTCCTGCAAGCCGTCGGCTCGCGGAAGTCCGCCCGCCGGGAGGCCGCGTCGGCCACCGCTGCGGCCGGTGTCACGCAGCACGGCGGCCCCAGCCTGTCTTCCACCGCCAAGGCGGCGATGACCTGGGAGTTCATCGTCGGGACCATTCTCGACTTCGTCGGCTTCGGGCTCGGTGCGCTGGCGGCGCGCATGCTGCCGCTGTTCCTTTCCCAGACCGTGATCAGTGCCAACCTGGTGATCACGGCGGTGCTGAGCGTGCGGATGCTCGGCATCCGGCTGAGCCGCAAGGAATGGACGTCGATCGCCGTCGTCTGCGGATCCCTGGTGCTGCTCGCGACGGCGGCCGGCCACGAGGGCGGCGGGCACACGGACCGGGCGACCCACTGGTGGCTGCTCGTGGTGTCCGTGGCGCTCATGGTGCTGGGCACGGTGGCCGTGCGTCTGATGGGCGGGGGCGCCGCGATCCTCGCCGGCCTGCTCTCCGGCCTGGGCTTCGGCGCCCTGGGCGTCGGCGTGCGCATCCTCGACGGCGTGGACCCCTTCGACCTCGGGACCTTCCTCGCCGACCCGGCCCTGTACGCCATCCTGGTCGCTGGAATCGGCGGCATGTACCTGCACACGGTGGCCCTCCAGATCGGCTCGGTCAACGGTGCCACCGCCGCCCTCGTGGTGGGTGAGACCGTCCTGCCCGGTCTGATCGGCGTGGTCTGGCTGGGCGACGCCTCCCGCCCGGGGTTCGGATGGGTCGCGATCATCGGTTTCATGATGGCCGTGGCGGGTGCGGTCGCGGTCGCCTGGTACGGCAAGCACGAGGGCGAGGCGAGCACGGAGCCGGACGAGCCACGGCACTTGGTGGAGGCTTCCCACTAGCCGGTCGGGCCGCCCGAACACGCCGAGCAGGACCAACGGGTAGACGACGTAACCGAACCGGCTGGCCGGCATCAGCGTCATCGCGAGCGCCAGCCCGTACGCCAGCCGGACGGCCGCCGCCCGCACGGTGCGCGGCGGCCGCACCACCAGTGAAGCTCCGATCAGCAGGGCACCGGCTCCCAGCAGAGCCAGCGCGATGCCCCGGCCGCCGGGCACGTACATCGCGAGCAGCCACCCGGGCAGCGGGCTGGCCGCCGGGGACTGCACCCCGGCCAGCCCCAGCGGGAACGCGATCGCATTGCGGTAGAAGGCTTCCGGATCGGCCACCGCCACCGGCAGGACCAGCGCCCCCGCGACCACTGCGGCGACACTCGCGCACCGCGCCGCCGCCCGGCGCCCACCGCCGACGGCCGTGAGCGCGACCGCCACCGGAAGTGCCGGCCACGCCGTCCACTTGAGAGCGGCCGCAACCCCGAGCGCCATTCCGGCAAGTCCCGCCTTCCCCTGCCCGGCCCATGCGAGGCCCAGGCACATCAGCCCCACGACCGGAAGGTCTATCCCGCCGACCGCCAACGGCAACGCCACCAGCGGGCACGCGGCGAGCCACCACGCCCGCCCCCGCCGGGCCGCGTGGAGCGTCGCGAGCAGGAATCCCGCCCCGAACCACCACCGCGCGTCCGCCCACAGCCCGTCCCCGAACAGCGCGTACGGCAAGCCGAAGACCGCCATGCCCGGCAGGTACGGGTTGAAGTCGGCCAGCACTGCCGGCTCCGTGACATACGGGCTCCCGGTGGCGGCCAGCAGCTCGGCCGACCGCTCCACCACCCGTACCTCCAACTGCCCCTGTCCGGTCAGCACGAGAGCGGCCAGGGGTAACAGCACAGCCCCCACCACGGCGACGCCCACCGGCCGCAACCGCACCCGTCCAAGGGCCCGTGGACGCGCCGCCGCCCACGCCGCTGCCCCGTACCCGCACGCGGCCGTCAGCGCCCAGGCCCGATGCGGCCCCAGCTCAGAGACAAGCCCGAAGAGGAACGAGCCCGCGGCGCACACCATCCACAGGGCCGTCTCGCGCCGAACCCGGGGCGCGTCCGCGCCGCTCCTGCCCTGCACCCGCTCGTGCCGTACGAAGTCGTGAACCGCCGTTGTCCTGGTCATGCGTTCACGGTGCGGGACGGGACGCCCGCACTGCGTCACACCACGGGGCCAATCTCCACGTCAACCCGTGGCATGAGAGGGCTCCTCGGATTCAACCCGTGCTCCGATGCGCACCACCCCGACCGGGGCGAAGAATCCTCGTATGCGATCTTCCGTGCGACGGCGGGCGACCCTCTGGGCCGAAAGCCCCGCCCAACCCTGGCTCACCGGCGGTGCGTTGACTCTCCTCGCTCTCACCGAACAGACCCTCGCGTCTGCGCCCGTGCAGGTGACGGCGGCGACGCTGCTGGCCACGACCGCGTTCATGGGCCGGCGACGACGGCCGGAACTCGCAGCAGTGAGCGTCCTCGCGGTGCTGCTCAGCTTCGCGCTGGGGGCCGACATTCCGGCCACCGGCGCCGTCACCGGCCTTTTGAGCTGCTACTTCCTCGGGCGTCGACGCGTCCTGCACCCGGCGGTGACGATGGGCGCGATTCTGTCGGCGGCCCTTGCGGTGAATCTCCTCCACATCGCTCAGTGGGCACAGGCCGACCCGTCGGCCGCCCTCTCCCTGCGGGCGGCCGACTGGTGGAGTCCGGGACTCTATGCCGAGACGCTCGTCCTGGGTCTCGCCGTCTTCGGGGCACTCGCCACCGGCGACGCCGTCCGAGCACGTGCGGAGGCCCGGGCGGACCGCGCCGCCTCCCAAGCCCGGCTCTTCGCGATGGAACGCCGCCAGGCCGCAGAATCGGAACGGGCCGCGATCGCCAGGGAGTTGCACGACCTCGTGTCCCACTCCGTCTCGGTGATCGCCGTGCAGGCGGAAAGCTCGCTCTACACCACCCCCGACCTGTCGCCCCAGGCCCGCGAGGGTTTCCAGCAGATCGCCGAAACGGCCCGCTCGTCGCTGGCCGAGCTGCGTCGTCTCCTGGGCGTGCTGCGCACGGACCGGGACGCCGCGGCGGCCACCGCACCGCAGCCCACGCTCGCTCGTCTCGGTGAACTCCTGGAGCAGCACCGGGCCGTGGGGGGGCGTGCTGAACTGCGGGTCAGCGGCGACGAGGTGCCGATGCCGACCTCCCTGGAGCTCTCGGCCTACCGCATCGTGCAGGAAGCTCTGACCAACGCACGCAGGCACGCGCCCGGCGCGCTCGCCCATGTGCAACTCCACTACCAACCGGACGCGCTGGCCATCCAGATCAGCGACGACGGCCCCGGCCCCGTCTCCGAGCCGGCGAACGGGACCGGGCACGGACTGGTCGGCATGCACGAACGGGCGGCACTGCTCGGCGGAACGCTCACCGCAGGCCGGGGCCCGGCCGGCGGCTTTCTCGTAGAGGCGGAACTCCCGTGGTGATCAAAGCAATCGTGGCCGACGACCAGGCGATCCTGCGGACCGCGTTCAGCAACCTCCTCAACACCCAGGACGACATCGAGGTGGTCGGAGAGGCGGAGGACGGCGCCCAGGCGGTGCAGTTGGCCACCCGGTACCGCCCGGATGTGGCCCTGCTCGACATCCGCATGCCGCACAAGAACGGCATCGAGGCCGCCCGGGAGATCGTCTCCGCGTCCAAGGGAGCCACGAAAGCGCTGATGCTGACCACCTTCAGCCTCGACGAATACGTCTACGCCGCGTTGGAAGCGGGAGCCAGCGGTTTCCTCCTCAAGGACGCCACCTTCCCCGAACTGCTCCAGGCCGTACGGGTGGTGGCGGCAGGAGAGGCGCTCTTGGCCCCGTCGGTCACCAAGCGGCTGATCGCGGAGTTTGGCCGTCGAGGGGCCCGCCCGCAGGCCGGCGTCCACGAGGTCGAGGGGCTGACGGGCCGCGAGGTGGACGTGCTGGTCCTCATCGGACAGGGCCTCTCCAACGCCGACATCGCCACCCGGCTGTGCATCAGCGACCACACCGTGAAGACCCACATCAACCGGCTCTTCGCCAAGATGGGCCTGACCGGCAGGGCGCAGGCGGTGATCCTGGCCTACGAGCTGGGTCTGGTCGTGGCGGGCGCCGCCCACACGGACAGCCCGCAGCCGGCCCGAGGAGGCGGCTGACATGGCCCCGCGGACCGCACGCACCCCGCAGGGGCCCCACCCGGTGCCCCTGCCGGGAGGCGCCCCCTCATCCCTCCAGCAGTACGACCTCGTCCGCCGCGAACACCGCCCCGGCCTCCGTGCCCACCTCCGGCGCTTCGCGCAGTGGGCACTCGGCCTCCAGCAACGGGCCCTCCGCCGGGCGGAGCCGTACCGCGACGTGGTGGCCGCGGAAGGTGCGGGAGACCACGGTGCAGGGCAGCCCCTCAGCGGCCGGCACCAGCCGCACACCGGCCGGGCGTACGAGCAGCCGCGCTGGGCCCTGCCGGGCCCCCGGAGCAACGGGGACCTTGCCCCAGACCGTGTCCGCGGCCTCACCGGTGATCGTCGCCTCGACCACGTTGTCGAAGCCGAGGAAACGGGCGACGAACTCCGAGGCGGGCCGCTGCCACACCTCCAGCGGGGTGCCGGACTGCGCGATCCGGCCGTCCCGCATCACGACGACCCGGTCGGCGAGAGCGAAGGCCTCGCCCTGGTCGTGGGTCACGGCGAGGACCGTGGTGCCCAGTTGTCCGAAGAGCTGGCGCAGCTCCACGACGAGGCGTTCGCGCAGGCTGCGGTCGAGCTGCCCCAGCGGTTCGTCGAGCATCAGCAGCGCGGGCCGGGGCGCCAGCGCGCGGGCGAGAGCGACGCGTTGCTGTTCCCCGCCGGAGAGGGTGGCGACGGACCGGCCCTGGGCGCCGGGCAGGCCGACGAGTTCGAGGAGTTCCTCGACGCGGGCTGTCTGTTCGGCCCGCCGTGCACCGCGCATCCGCAGTCCGAACGCGACGTTGCCGCCGACGTCACGCTGCGGAAAGAGCTGATGGTCCTGGAACATCAGGCCCACCCCGCGCCGGTGCACAGGGGTGCCGGTCCGGTCGGCCCCCTCCAGGAGCACCCGTCCGGAGTCCAGCGGCTGGAGCCCGGCCACCGCGCGCAGCAGCGTCGACTTGCCGCTGCCGCTCGGCCCGAGCACGCACACGATCTCGCGCGCGGCCACCCGCAGATCGACCGCGTCGAGCGCCGGCCGCGCACCGAAGCGCACCGTCGCGGCCTCCAGATCCAGCAGGGGCGCAGCGGTCTCGATCATGCGGGACTCCCCGGTCATTCAGAACTCCCCGGATGTGGATCGGTCGGGCCGGATGCGTTCCAGCACCAGCAGCGACACCGCGCACACGACCATCAGGATCGTGCTGAGGGCCATCGCCTGCCCGTAGTTGAGGTCCCCGGCCCGCCCGAGCAGCCGGGCCACGGCCACCGGAAGCGTCGGGTTGTCCGGCCGGGCGATGAAGACGGTCGCGCCGAACTCTCCCAGCGAGACGGCGAAGGCGAACCCGGCCGCGACGAGCAGTGCCCGCCGCACCATCGGCAGGTCGACCTCCCGCCACGCCCGCAGCGGCGACGCCCCGAGGACGGCGGCGGCCTCACGCAGCCGCCCGTCCACCGCACGGAGCACCGGAAGCATGGTCCGTACGACGAACGGCACTCCTACCAGCGCCTGCGCCAACGGCACCAGGATCCACGAGGTCCGCAGGTCCAGCGGCGGCTGGTGGAGGGTGATCAGGAAGCCGAAGCCGACCGTCACCGCGGACACTCCCAGCGGCAGCATCAACAGCGCGTCGAAGCCCCGCACGAGCCGTCCCGCACGCCGGGTGAGCGCGGCAGCGGCCAGGCCCCCCACCACCAGGGCGATGAGCGTCGCCACGACGGCGTACTGAAGGGAGTTGCCGACCGCTTCCAGCGGGGGGACGAGGAAGGTTCCACCGCCTCCGTCGGCCGACTGCAGTGCCCGGTAGTAGCGGAAGCCGTATCCGTCCGGGCCGTCGAAGGAGCGTTCGACCAGCACCGCGAGCGGCAGCAGGACCAGCACGAGCACGGTGGCCAGCACCCCGCCGAGCAGCGCCCACTGCCCCACCCCGCGCGGCCGTCGCGCCGTACGGGACGGGTCGACGAGCCTCAGCGCGCTCTCCCTGCGCCGCACGGTCCAGGCGTGGACGGCGAGGATCACCCCCACCGCCGCGAACTGGACGAGGGTGAGCACGGCCGCCGTCGAGAGGTCGAGGAACTGCGCTGTCTGGCGGTAGATCTCCACCTCCAGGGTGGAGAAGGACGGCCCGCCCAGGATCTGCACCACTCCGAAGGAGGTGAAGGTGAAGAGGAAGACCATCAGCGCGGCCGCCGCCACCGCCGGCGCCAGCGCGGGCAGGGTCACCCGCCGCCAGGCGGCGAAGCGCCCCGCGCCCAGGACGCGCGCCGCCTCTTCCTGACGGGGGTCGAGCTGCGACCACAGGCCGCCCACGGTCCGTACGACCACCGCGTAGTTGAAGAAGACGTGCGCCAGCAGAATCGCCCACACACTGGTGTCCAGCCGCACCCCCCACAGCTCGGCCAGCAGCCCTCCCCGTCCCAGCACGGCCAGGAAGGCAGTGCCCACCACGACCGTGGGCAGGACGAACGGCACGGTGACCACGGCCCGCAGCAACTGCTTGCCGGGGAAGTCGAACCGGGCGAAGACATAGGCCGCCGGCAGGGCCAGCACCAGAGTGAGCGCGGTGGAGGCGAGCGCCTGCCAGGTCGTGAACCACAGCACTCCACCGATGTCGGGGTCGCCGAGCACCTCTCCGATCCGCCCGAACTGCCAGGTACCGCCGGACCTCAGCCCCCGCCCCACGATCGCGACGACCGGGTAGGCGAAGAACAGCGCGAAGAAGGCGAGCGGCACGGCCATCAGCCCGCAGCGCACCGCGCTCCCGCGCCACGCGCCCCGCCGCCCGGCCGGCCCGGCGCCGCCACGGGAGCCCCTGTCGGGCCCTCGACGGCCGCCCGGCCGGGTCTCGGCTACTTCTTCACCAGCGAGGACCACGTCTTGACCCACTGCTCACGGTTGTCGGTGATCTTCTTGGGCTCGACGGTCAGCGGCTTGTCGACGGTCTCACCGAACTTCGTGTAGACCTCGGGCAGTGCGGTGCCCTTGACCGCCGGGTTCACGAACATCTTCAGCGGCAGGTCCTCCTGGAACTGCTTGCCGATGAGGAAGTCGAGAAGCGCCTTGCCGCCCGCTTCGTTCTTCGCGCCGTCCAGCAGCCCGGCGAACTCGATCTGCCGGAAGCAGGTCCCGGTGGCGACACCGGTCGGGGCCTCGGCCGGACGCGGCTCGGCGTAGAGCACCTCCACCGGCGGGCTGGAGGCGTAGGAGACCACCAGCGGCCGGTCCGCCTTGGCCTTCTTGCCGCCGGCGGACCCGGAGAACTCCTCGTTGTACGCCTGCTCCCAGCCGTCGACGACCTTGACGCCGTTGTCCTTGAGCTTCTGCCAGTAGCCCTGCCAGCCGTCGTCGCCGTACTGACCGGCGGTGGCGAGGAGGAAGCCGAGGCCCGGCGAGGAGTTCGCGGCGTCCTCCACGACGAGCAGGTCCTTGTACGCGGGCTTGACCAGGTCGTCGAGGGTCTTCGGCGGTGCCAGCTTCTTGTCGGCGAAGTACTTCTTGTCGTAGTTGACGCAGATGTCGCCGATGTCGACGGGGGTCACCCGGTGCTCGGCCCTGTCCAGCTGGAGGTCCGCCGGTATTCGCTCCAGGCCCTTGGCCTCGTACGACTGGAACAGCCCGTTGTCGAGCGCGCGCGAGAGGAGGGTGTTGTCGACGCCGAAGAAGACGTCGCCGCGCGGCGAGCCCTTGGTGAGGATCTCCTGGTTGAGCGCGGCGCCGGCGTCCCCGCTCTTGAGGACCTTCACCGTGAAACCGGTCTGCTGTGTGAACGCCTTCAGCACGGCGGGCGACACGTCGAACGAGTCGTGGCTGACCAGCGTGACGGTCTTCGAGGCGGCCCCGCCGCTCCGGGCGGAGTCACTGTCGGAGCCCCCGCAGGCGGCGAGCGCGCTGACGCCGACGGCTGCGGCCAGTGCCGTGGCGGCGTACCTCTTGATGGTGCTCAAAACATCCTCCTGGGCATGACCAGGAAGAGACGCGGCCCTGCCCGCCCCCGAAGAAGGGGTGCGGGCAGGGCGCAACAGCTTGAGTAACGACCGAACTTCCTACCCAGAATGACCTGGGCAAGGTTCAGAGGGTCTGCGGCCTTGTCCGTACGCAACGAACGGTGCCGCACTCTCAGCGCTGTGGCGCTCCCCTGTCGGAAATATGTAAATGTGCAGCCCAGCCTACAGGGGCTCCATCGAACTAGCGCTCGGACGCCGCCAGCTGCCCGCAGGCCCCGTCGATCTCCTGGCCCCGGGTGTCCCGCACGGTCACCGGCACCCCGTGCGACGCGATGGCCTCGACGAAGGCCTTCTCGTCCTCGGGCCGCGAAGCGGTCCACTTGGAGCCCGGCGTCGGGTTCAGCGGGATGAGGTTGACGTGCACCCGCTTGTTCTTCAGCAGCCGGCCCAGCAGGTCGCCCCGCCAGGCCTGGTCGTTGATGTCCCGGATCAGCGCGTACTCGATCGAGATGCGGCGGCCGGACTTCTCCGCGTACTCCCACGCGGCGTCCAGCACCTCCCGCACCTTCCAGCGCGTGTTCACCGGCACCAGGGTGTCGCGCAGCTCGTCGTCCGGCGCGTGCAGCGACACGGCGAGACGGCACTTGAAGCCCTCGTCCGCGAACCGCAGCATCGCGGGCACCAGACCCACGGTGGAGACCGTGATGCCACGCTGCGAGAGCCCGAGCCCGTCCGGCTCGGGGTCGGTCAGCCGGCGGATGGCGCCGACGACGCGCTTGTAGTTGGCCAGCGGCTCGCCCATGCCCATGAAGACGATGTTCGACAGCCGCGCCGGTCCGCCCGGGACCTCGCCGTCGCGCAGCGCGCGCATGCCGTCGACGATCTGGTGCACGATCTCCGCCGTCGACAGGTTCCGGTCGAGACCGGCCTGCCCGGTGGCGCAGAACGGGCAGTTCATGCCGCAGCCCGCCTGTGAGGAGATGCACATGGTCACCCGGTCCGGGTACCGCATGAGCACGGACTCCACCAGCGTCCCGTCGTGCATCTTCCACAGCGTCTTGCGCGTGGTGTCCTGGTCGGTCGACAGGTGCCGTACGACGGTCATCAGTTCGGGCAGCAGCGCGTCCCGCAGCTTGTCGCGCGAACCGGCGGGGATGTCGGTCCACTCCGCCGGGTCGTGGGCGTACCGGGCGAAGTAGTGCTGGGACAGCTGCTTGGCGCGGAACGGCTTCTCGCCGATCTCGGCAACCGCTTCCTTGCGCTCGGCGGGCGTGAGGTCGGCGAGGTGCCGCGGGGGCTTCTTGGCTCCGCGGGGCGCGACGAAAGTGAGTTCTCCGGGTACAGGCATGGTCTCTCCAGTGTCGCAGACATCGCGAGCACCCACCGAAAGCGGCCATTGCGCGCCCAGGACCGCGGCCGGCCGCCACCGTGAGAGCGGCGGCGGCTCAGCCGCGAGAAGCGGATGAGGGGCCCGCCGTCCTGTGGACAGCGGGCCCCTCATCCGTACAGCAGCAGGTCGAGCGCCGGTCAGGCGACCGCGGGACCCGGGATCACGCGGACCCCACGAAGATCACCAGCATCAGCCACACCACCGGAGCCGTCGGCAGCAGCGAGTCCAGCCGGTCCATGATGCCGCCGTGGCCGGGCAGCAGCGTGCCCATGTCCTTGATCCCGAGATCCCTCTTGATCATGGACTCGCCCAGGTCGCCCAAGGTGGCACTCGCCGCGACCGCGAGGCCCAGCAGCATGCCCTGCCACCACGTGCCGCCGTCGACCAGCAGCGTCATGCACAGCACGCCCGCCGCCATCGCGAAGGCGATCGCCCCGAGCAGCCCTTCCCGGGTCTTGCCCGGGCTGATGCTCGGCGCCAGCTTGTGCCTGCCGAAGCGCCAGCCCACCGCGTACGCACCGGTGTCGCTGACCACGGTCAGCAGCAGGAAGGTGAGCACCCGCTGCGGCCCGTCGTCGGCGGTGAGCATCAGCGCGACGAAGGTGGCCAGGAACGGGACGTAGAACGCGGCGAAGACCCCCGCGGTGACATCCTTGAGGTACCCCTCGGGGGGTTCGGTCATCCGCCAGACCAGCACCGCCAGCGCGGTGAGGGCCATCGCGACCCACGCGCCCTCGGGCCCGCGCACGTAACCGGCGACGACCATCGCCGCACCGCCGACCGCGAGCGGCACCAGCGGCGCCTTGATCCCCTTGCGCTCCTCGAGGCGGGAGGTCAGTTCCCACAGCCCGACGACCACGGCGACCACTATGACGCCGATGAAGGCGGGCGGCCAGATGAACAGGGAGGCGAAGATCACGGCGCCGAGACCGAGACCCACCCCTATGGCGGCCCGCAGATCACGGCCCGCCCGCTTCTTCTGAGGAACCTGAGGGACCTGTGGAGCCTGGGAGACCTGAGGAGCGTGCGGACCCTGGGAAGCCGGAGGCGGCTCGGGCGCCAGAGGCTGAGCAGCCTGAGGGGGCGGGGGCGGCTGCTGCGCCTGAGGCTGCTGCGGCGCCGGGGGCGGGGTGGACATGAGCTCCTGCGGCATCTCTTCGCGGAACGGAGAACCGCCCTGCGGCATGTCGTCGCCGAACGGGGGACCGCTCCGCCTCGCAGGAGCGGTCCCCCGGTTCCGGTCGTCGCGGTCGTCGGCGTCTCTGCCTGTCTCGGGCACGATGGGCATGGGCCGAGTGTGCTGGGCGTCATACGCATCGTACGCGGGACCCGCCGGGAGGGGCCCCTGGTCGGGGGCGGTCCATTCACCGGCATAGCCCGCCCTCGGCCGGGCTCCCCAGGAAGAGTCGTTCATCAGACCTCGAGCAGCTCGGCTTCCTTGTGCTTCAGCAGCTCGTCCACCTGCGCCACGTACTTCGCGGTGGTGTCGTCGAGCTCCTTCTCGGCACGGCGGACCTCGTCCTCGCCGGCTTCCTTGTCCTTGACCAGCTTGTCGAGGGTGTCCTTGGCCTTGCGGCGCACGGAGCGGATCGAGATCCGGGAGTCCTCGGCCTTGTTGCGCGCGACCTTGATGTAGTCCTTGCGGCGCTCCTCCGTCAGCTGGGGGAACGTCACTCGGATGATGCGGCCGTCGTTGCTCGGGTTGACGCCGAGGTCGGAGTCGCGGATGGCCTGCTCGATGTTGCGCAGGGCGCTCGCGTCGAAGGGGGTCACCACGGCCATGCGGGGCTCGGGGACCGAGAACGACGCCAGCTGGTTGATGGGGGTCAGAGCGCCGTAGTAGTCGGCCACGATCTTGTTGAACATCGCCGGGTGCGCACGGCCGGTGCGGATCGCGGCGAAGTCCTCCTTGGCGACCACGACGGCCTTCTCCATTTTCTCCTCGGCCTCAAGAAGAATTTCTTCAATCACCACGTACTCCTGCATGTCTTGAACTGCGCTGCATGACTTGGACTGCTGCGTACACCTGCTGCGTACACCTGTTGCGTACCACTGCTGCTGTCGCCGCCCGCACCTGCCGCTGCGTACATCTGCTGCTGCGTGCGTCGTCTCCTGCACGGTGTCCGACCGGCAGGACATTGTCCATCCCCCGGCGGGGCCGGGGGTACGGACCACCCACCTGTCAGCCCCGAGTGCCCCGGGCGTTGACGAGCGTGCCGATCTTCTCACCCTTGACCGCGCGGGCGATATTGCCCTCGGCCAGCAGCTCGAAGACCAGGATCGGCAGGTCGTTGTCGCGGCACAGCGTGATGGCGGTGGCGTCGGCGACCTTGAGGTCGCGGGCCAGCACCTCGCTGTACTCCAGCGCGTCGAACTTGACCGCTTCGGGGTTCTTCTTGGGGTCGGAGTCGTAGACGCCGTCGACCCCGTTCTTGCCCATCAGCAGGGCTTCCGCGTCGATCTCCAGCGCGCGCTGGGCAGCGGTGGTGTCGGTGGAGAAGTACGGCATGCCCATGCCCGCGCCGAAGATCACGACGCGCCCCTTCTCCAGGTGACGCACGGCGCGCAGCGGAATGTACGGCTCCGCGACCTGGCCCATGGTGATGGCGGTCTGGACGCGGGAGTCGATGCCCTCCTTCTCCAGGAAGTCCTGGAGCGCGAGGCAGTTCATGACGGTGCCGAGCATGCCCATGTAGTCCGAGCGGGCCCGGTCCATGCCGCGCTGCTGGAGTTCGGCGCCGCGGAAGAAGTTGCCGCCGCCGATGACGACCGCGATCTCCGCGCCGTCGCGTACGACCGCGGCGATCTCACGCGCGATGGCGTGGACGACGTCGGGGTCGACACCGAGAGCACCGCCACCGGCGAACGCCTCGCCCGAGAGCTTCAGCATGAAGCGCCCGGTCCTCTTGCCGCTGTCCTGATTCGCCTGATTCATGGGGGAATTCTCCTCGTGCACATACGAAGAAGGCCATTGCCGGTGGATCCTTGCGGTTCCCTCTGCGGCAATGGCCTCCTCGTCAGATCCGCGGCCGTCCGGCGCGTACTCCGGGCGGCTGCCTCAGACCCTAGTCGGGCCTGGCGATGTTCGCGTTACGTCGACAGGGTCGGACGTACGGACTCAGATGCCGACCTTGATGCGCGCGAAGCGCTTCAGGGTGACGCCGGCCTCGTCCAGGACCTTCTGGACGGACTTCTTGTTGTCCAGCGCGTACGGCTGGCCCAGGAGGGTGGCCTCCTTGAAGAAGCCGTTCACGCGACCCTCGACGATCTTCGGGAGGGCGGCCTCGGGCTTGCCCTCGGCGCGCGTGGTCTCCTCGGCGACGCGGCGCTCGGCCTCGACGACCTCGGCCGGGACGTCGCCCTTGTCGAGGTACTTCGGCGCGAAGGCGGCGATGTGCTGGGCGATGCCACGGGCCAGCTCGGCGTCGGCCTTGTCCAGCTCGACCAGAACACCGATCTGCGGGGGCAGGTCGGGCATGGTGCGGTGCATGTACGCGGTGACGTAGGCGCCCTCGTACTGGGCGAAGCGCTCCAGGACGATCTTCTCGCCGAGGTTGGCGTTGGCCTCGTCGACGAACGCCTGGACCGTCTTGCCGGCCTCGATCTCGGAGGCGAGCAGCGCGGCGATGTCGGCCGGCTTGGTGGCGGCGACGTGCGCGGCGAGCTGGTTGGCGACGGCCTGGAACTTCTCGCCCTTGGCGACGAAGTCCGTCTCGCACTTGAGCTCGACGATGACACCGGAGGTGTTGTCGTCGGCGATCAGGGAGACGACGGCGCCGTTCTCGGCCGAACGGCCCTCGCGCTTGGCGACGCCCTTCTGGCCCTTGATGCGCAGGGCTTCGACGGCCTTGTCGACGTTGCCGTCGGCCTCGTCGAGGGCCTTCTTGCAGTCCATCATGCCGGCGCCGGTGAGCTCGCGGAGCTTCTTGACGTCAGCGGCGGTGTAGTTCGCCATGAGTCTGTGAATCTCTTCTCGGAAGTCGTGATCTACGAGTCGTGATCCGCCAGATCGACGTGATCCACGGGCTGCCCGGTTCACGGGCGTCCCGGATCGACGCGATCTACGGGTGGACGGCGGGGGCGGAGCGCACGCGGTGCGCTCCCTCCCCCGCCGTCAGTCAGCCGTTACGGGCTGGTTCAGGCCTTGTCGGCGTCCGCGGCCGGAGCCTCGGCAGCGGCCTCGGCCGGCTTCTCGGCCTCGGCGGCCGGGGCGGCCTCGGCGTCGGCGGCCGGAGCAGCCTCGGCGGCAGCGGCGTCGGCGGCCGGAGCCTCGTCGGCCTTCTTGTCACCCTCGAGCAGGTCGCGCTCCCACTCGGCGAGGGGCTCGCCGGCGGCCTTCTCGCCCGGCTTGGAGTCGCCCGTGGCGGCACCGGAACGGGCGATGAGGCCCTCGGCGACGGCGTCGGCGATCACGCGGGTGAGCAGCGTGACGGAGCGGATCGCGTCGTCGTTGCCGGGGATCTTGTAGTCGACCTCGTCGGGGTCGCAGTTGGTGTCGAGGATCGCGACGACCGGGATGCGCAGCTTGCGCGCCTCGCCGACGGCGATGTGCTCCTTCTTGGTGTCGACGATCCACACCGCGGAGGGAACCTTCGACATCTCGCGGATACCGCCGAGGGTCTTCTCCAGCTTGGCCTTCTCACGCGAGAGGACCAGGAGCTCCTTCTTGGTGAGGCCCGACGCGGCCACGTCCTCGAAGTCGATGAGCTCCAGCTCCTTCAGGCGCTGGAGGCGCTTGTAGACGGTGGAGAAGTTGGTCAGCATGCCGCCGAGCCAGCGCTGGTTCACGTAGGGCATGCCCACGCGGGTCGCCTGCTCCGCGATGGCCTCCTGGGCCTGCTTCTTCGTACCGACGAACATGATGGAACCGCCGTGGGCGACGGTCTCCTTCACGAACTCGTAGGCGCGGTCGATGTACGACAGCGACTGCAGGAGGTCGATGATGTAGATGCCGTTGCGCTCCGTGAAGATGAAACGCTTCATCTTCGGGTTCCAACGACGGGTCTGGTGACCGAAGTGGACGCCGCTTTCCAGCAGCTCCCGCATCGTGACGACGGCCATGGCCGTACTCCTTGAGGTACTCGGTTACCGCTTCCGCCGGACGGCGGTCGCGCCTGACGCCCCACGCGCTGTGCCCATGAGGGTCCGGACCGTGCGGTCGGAGACTCCGAGGACCGAGCAGCGCTGCCACTGACCGCTGCGACGAGGGTGATGGCGGGACGTGCGAAGTCGATCCGGTGACCCGGATCGCCACAAGAAGTGTACGGGACCCGCACCGTGCCGGGTGACGGCGTTGTCCACAACCGCCCGGCTGTCCACAGGAACGGTCCATGATCCCCGCGAAATCGCCCGTTGCGGGAGCGTTCTCGGCATGCACCGACTGATGACGCTGACCCTCGCCGTCCTCCTCTGGCAGGCCGCACCGGCGCACGCCGCCCCGGACCCGGACCGTTTCTGGCCGGTGGGCGTACGTCCCGATGTCGTACGGGGCTGGGAGCCGCCCCCCTCGCGGTACGCGGCCGGGCACCGCGGCGTGGACCTGGCGGCCCCGCCGGGCGCACCGGTGCGGGCGGCGGCCGCGGGGGAGGTGTCGTTCGCGGGCCGGGTGGCGGGGCGCGGAGTGCTGTCGGTCACGCTGCCCGGCACCGGCGACCCGCCCCTGCGCACGACGTACGAGCCGGTGCGCGCGCTGGTCGCGGAGGGCGACGAGGTGGCGGCGGGCCAGGTGGTGGCGGTGCTGGAGGCCGGTGCGCACCACTGCCCGGTGGACGACTGTCTGCACTGGGGCCTGCTGCGGGGCCCGGACTACCTGGACCCGCTCTCCCTGCTCCCGCCCGCCCTGCTGCACCGCGGCCCGCCCCGGCTGCTGCCGGTCTTCGGGGTTCCGCTTCCCGCCGCCGCACAGGCCCGGGCACTTCCCGCAGGCGTACGGAGCCGGGCGCTTCCGGCGGAGGCAGGGCCCCGGGCGCTTCCCGCAGGGCTACGGGGCCGGGCCCGGCTGGCGGTGGGACGGGACGGGGTGCCGCCCGGGGCGGTGCTCGTGTGCCCGGTGTGGTGGCTGGGGCGTCAGCCCCGGACGCCGCGCAGGGCCATCGAGACGGCGGCCTCGGTGATGACGGCCGGGTCCTCGGCGGCGCCGCCCAGCTCCAGGCGGCGGACTGCGGCGTCCACGACGCCCTGGAGCATCATGGCCGCCAGCCGGGGCTGCTCGTGGCCCAGGTCGCGCAGGGCGTCGCCGATCATCGTGACGAGTCCGCCGTGCGCGGCGCGGATCTTCTCCCGCGCGCCGGCGTCCAGCTCGCTCGCGGAGATCGCGACGACGGCCCGGTGACGGCGGTCGCCGACCAGCGTCAGTTGCTGCCGCACGTAGGCCTCGACCTTGCCCTCGGCGGTGCCGGCCGCCGCCATGGCGTCCTCGACCTCGGCCGCCCAGACGGGGAAGTCGACGGCGCACAGCTCCTCGACGACCGCTCCCCGGGAGCGGAAGTACTCGTAGACCGAGGAGCGGGCCAGGCCCGTGCGCTCGGCGAGGGCGGGGAAGGTCAGAGCCTCCGTACCGCCTTCGGACAGGAGGGAGCGGGCAGCGTCCAGAAGGGCGCTGCGCTGCATCGTCCGGTGCTCGGCCACGGAGGCCGCTCGAATCCTTGGCACGCCTCCACTCTACGGATGCCGGGTCGAGATGACGACGGGGTACACCCGGCAGGGACGATTCAGCGCGATGTGCGGTGTTCGCCCGGTCAGCGTCCGGCGTCGGCAAGCTTGGCCCTGAGCTGCAGGACCGACTTGGTGTGGATCTGGCTGACCCGGCTCTCCGTGACGCCGAGCACATTGCCGATCTCGGCCAGGGTGAGGCCCTCGTAGTAGTAGAGGGTGATCACGGTCTTCTCCCGGTCGGGCAGGGTGTTGATGGACCGGGCCAGGAGTCTGCGCAGCTCACGGTCCTCGGCGACCTCGACGGGGTTGTCGGCGCTGGTGTCCTCCAGCGTCTCCATCAGGCTGAGGCGGTCGCCGCCCTCGCCGCCCGCGTGCAGCAGCTCTTCGAGGGCGACCACGTTGGCGAGCGACAGCTGGCTGAAGACCGTGTGCAGTTCCTCGACCGCGATGCCCATCTCGCCGGCGACCTCGCCCTCGGAGGGGGTGCGCCGGAGCTTGGCCTCCAGGGTGGCGTAGGCCCGCTCGACGGCCTTGGCCTTCTGCCGCACGGAGCGCGGGATCCAGTCCAGGGCACGCAGTTCGTCGATCATCGCGCCGCGGATGCGGGTGATGGCGTACGTCTCGAACTTGATGGAGCGCTCGATGTCGAACTTCTCGATGGCGTCGATCAGCCCGAAGACGCCGGAGGACACGAAGTCGGCCTGCTCGACGTTGGCGGGCAGGCCCACGCTGACCCGGCCCGCGACGTACTTCACCAGCGGCGAGTAGTGCAGGATCAGCTGCTCCCGGAGCCGCTCGTCGCCCGTGGTCTTGTACGACCGCCACAACTCGTCCACGGTCGAGGGCGCCGGGGGCCGTACGGCACCGCGGGCAGCCGGGGGCGCTGCCGCGCGGTCAGACCCGGAGGTGTGCTGGGGCATGCGTTGCCTTGAGCCGTTCTGGTGTGACGTGAGGGGGACTTGGTGCCGTGTGTGGTGCCTGAGCGGGGCGAAATCTTTGCGAGCGTAGCGTGACAGAGGCGTCGCGGTGCGCGAAGGACATGGAGCCGGATCGTCCGGTTGACGGCCGCGGACCGCGTCCGGCCACCGGAACCGCCGTCGCGCGCGGCTGCTCCCGACGAGGTCGGACGCCTGGTGCCACGGTCATCTCGTTACCTTTTCACTCCGGAGCCCCTGGTCAAGCACCGCCTCGCCGGTCACACGCGGCGCGTACCGCGCTTGACGCCAACTGCCAGCCGTCGCCCCGGCGTTCGACGAACCCCAGGGAGTGCAGTTCGTACAGCCGGGCGAGCGCCTCGTCCCGGGTGGTCACCGCTCCGCGGGCGACGTCGCGCGCGTCGACGGCGCGCCGGGCGGGCAGCGCCTCCAGCACCCGGGCGGTGACGGGGTCCAGGAGGTCCTTGGGCAGGACGGGTCCGCGCCGGGCGGGGGCGAGGTCGCCGATCTCGCCGACGAGTTCGGCGACTTCGTCGGCGTCGGTCACCAGTACGCCCTCGCCGCGCAGCAGTTCGTGGACTCCGGCCGAGAGTCCGCTGGTGGCGGGCCCCGGCACGCCCATGGTGAAGCGGCCCAGGCGCTGGGCGCAGCGGGCGGTGGCGAGCGAACCGCTGCGGTACTCGGCCTCCACGACGACGGTGCCGCGGGTGAGGGCCGCGATGACCCGGTTGCGCAGCACGAAACGGCTGGGGGTCGGATGGCTGCCGGGCGGCAACTCGCTCACGACGAGTCCCTGGCCGGCGACGCGCCCGATCAACTCGGCGTGCCCGCGCGGGTAGACGACGTCGGTCCCGCAGGCCAGCACCGCCACGGTGGCCCCGTCCGTGCCCAGCGCCCCGCGGTGCGCCGCGCCGTCGATGCCGAAGGCGGCTCCGGAGACCACCACCCAGCCGCGCTCGGCGAGGCCGGCGGCGAGGGTGGTCGCCATGTGCGCCCCGTACGGGGTGCAGGCGCGGGCCCCGACCACGGCGACGGAGCGCAGGGCCCACAACCGCAGGTTCGCCCGCCCCCTGACCCACAGGGCGACCGGCCGGGCGTCCCCGAGGTCGTCGAGCTGTCCGGGCCACTCCTCCTCGCCGGGGCAGACCAGCCGCGCGCCGACGGAGGCCGCCGCCGCCCGGTACCGGTCCGCATCGGCCGCGGCGGCCCGGCTGCGGTAGCCGTCGAGCCGTTTCGCACTGGCGCCGGTGAGCGTGTCGTCGGGTCCGGGCGCGGGAACGGTCAGGCGTCGCAGCACCTCGACGGGCCCGTGCTCGCGCAGCCAGCGGCCGCCCGTCTCGTCGCCCGGCTCGATGATCCCGGTGAGGGCGGCCCGGGCCGCCCGCGCCGCCGCGGCCGGCCCGTCGTCCGGTGTCATGACACTCCCCCGCCCACCAGGACCGCCGGTTCCGGGCGGGAGGGGCGGACGGCTCCGCGGTCGACACCGGTGCGCATCTGGAGGGCGAGCTCCAGGTCGTTGCGGTCGGGCCGGTCGTGGCCGTGCAGGTCGGCGACGGTCCAGGCGACGCGCAGCACCCGGTCGAAGCCGCGAGCGGTGAGCAGGCCCCGCTCCATGTCCCGTTCGGCGGCGCCCAGCGCCTCGGGGGCCGACGCCCAGCGGGTGCGCAGTTCGTGCCCGGGCACTTCGCTGTTGTTCGTCCAGGGCGTGCCCTCCAGGCGGGCCGCGGCCCGCTGCCTGGCGGCCCGCACCCGCCCGGCGACGGCCTCGGTCGACTCCCCGCGGCCGCCGGCGTCCATCAGGTCGGCCCGGGTCACGGCCGCGACCCCGACCCGCAGGTCGACCCGGTCGATGAGCGGGCCGGACAGCCGCCCCTGATAGCGCCGGACCACCGCCGAACCGCAGTCGCACACCGCTTCCTTCTGCCCGAACCGTCCGCAGGGGCACGGATTCGCGGCCAGCACCATCTGGAAACGGGCGGGCAGGCGCACCACTCCGGCGCTGCGGGCCACCACCACGTGCCCGGACTCCAGCGGCTGCCGCAGCGAATCGAGCGCCTTGGCCGTGAACTCCGGGGCCTCGTCCATGAAGAGGATTCCCCGGTGGGCGAGGGAGACCGCCCCCGGGCGGGGCAGTCCGTTGCCGCCGCCGATCAGCGACTGCATGGTCGCCGAGTGGTGGGGCGCGCAGTACGGAGCCCGGGTCACCAGAGGCTCGCCGGGCGGCAGGATGCCCGCCACCGAGTGCACGGCGGTGACTTCGAGGGACTCCCGCCGGGTGAGCGGGGGCAGCAGGCCGCGCAGCCGCTCCGCGAGCATGGTCTTGCCCGCGCCCGGCGGCCCGTGGAGCAGCAGGTGGTGCCCGCCGGCCGCGGCGATCTCCAGGGCGAAGCGGGCGGTCTCCTGGCCCCCGACGTCCGCGAGGTCGGCCACCTCGTCCCCGCCGGCGGTCAGTCCGGTGCCCGCCCCCGCGCCGGGCACCATCAGCCCGGCCAGCATGGCGTCGGGCCGCCCCTCGTCGGCGGGCTCCTCGTCGGGCACCTCCTCCCCGGCGAGGACCGCGATGAGCTGGCGCAGGCTGCGTACGCCGAGGACGGAGACGCCCGGCACCAGGGCGGCCTCCGCCGCGCACTGTTCGGGCACCACCACCTGCCGGTAGCCGGCCTCCGCCGCGGCGAGCACCGCCGGGAGGATGCCCCGCACCGGTCTGACCCGGCCGTCGAGCCCCAGCTCGCCGATGACCACCAGGTCGGCGATCTCCCGGGGGTCGATCCGTTCGGCGGCGCTCAGCACGGCCACCGCCACGGCCAGGTCGAAGCCGCTGCCGGACTTGGGCACCGAGGCGGGGCTCAGCCCCACCGTCAGCTTCTTCTGCGGCCACTGGACCCCGGAGTTGACGACGGCCGCCCGCACCCGGTCCTTGCTCTCCACCAGGCTCTTGTCGGGGAGCCCCACCAGGGCGAAGGCCGCCACCCCCGGCTCCAGGTCGGCCTGTACCTCGACGACCACGCCCTCGACGCCGACCAGCGCCACCGAACACGTACGCGCGAACCCCATCAGGCCACCCCCCGCACGTGTTCCACGACGGGGGCCCCGCGCCGGGGCAGGGTGACGCCCACGAGGTCGATCCGGGCCCCGCCGGGCGGGACGGCGCCGTACTCGTGCAGATAGAGCTCGGCGAGGGTGTGCAGGCGTCGGGCCTTCTCGGCGGTGACGCCTTCCGCGGGTTGCTGGAAGGCGCCGGCCCGCCGGGTCTTGACCTCGCAGACGACGAGCGCGTCGCCGTCGCGGGCCACGATGTCGATCTCACCGGCCCGGCAGCGCCAGTTGCGCTCCAGGACGGTCATGCCGGCTTCGGCGAGCCGGCGGGCGGCGAGGTCCTCGCCGTACCGGCCGAGGGCTCCGCGCGCGGTCTTCGGGGCGTGTGCGTTCTGTGCGTTCATTCGGTTCCACCTCCGGAACCGAATGTGACGCATGCACCGCAAACCTGTGGATCTTGGTGGACAACCGGACGGATGTGGAAAACTCCGTCACCCGTCCGAGGGACCGCTGGGCATTCAGCCGCCCGGCAGCTCCAGATCGCTCTTGTTGAGCTCCTCCACGTTCACGTCCTTGAACGTGAGCACCCGCACCTGCTTGACGAACCGGGCGGGCCGGTACATGTCCCAGACCCAGGCGTCCGCCATGGATACTTCGAAAAACACCTCGCCCTGGACCGAGTGCACCTGCATCTCATAGTCGTTGGTGAGGTAGAAGCGCCGTTCGGTCTCGATCACATATTTGAACAGACCGACGACATCGCGGTACTCCCGGTAGAGCTTCAGCTCCATCTCGGTCTCGTACTTCTCGAGGTCCTCGGCGCTCATGGCATGTTCCCCTTCAGCCGTGCGTCCCCCTATTGTGCGCCAGCCCCGTACGCCCCTATGCGATTTCCGGGGCCAGGACGATCGGCGTACTCGGAGGACCCTCGTCGAGCAGCGTGCGCAGCAGCTCGGCGAGCCTGGTCGGGTACACCGTCTCACGCGTCGCCGACAGCGCGGCGGAGGACCACCACCGCAGCCCCGCCGTGCTGCGCCGTTCCAGCTCGGTGAGGCCGGTCAGAACCGTCCGGGTCTGCCGGGTACGGGCGAGGAAGAACCATTCCTCCTGGTCCCAGCGCCGCCCGTCGAACACGAAGGAGCAGACCCGCCGCCACAGCACGGGCCCCAGCTCCACGTCGGTGATCCCCGTCTCCTCCGCGACCTCGCGCAGCGCCGCCTCGGCGGGGGTCTCCTCGCCCTCCAGGCCGCCGCCCGGGGTGAACCACCACCTGCGGTCCGGCTCCGCGGGTTCGAAGCCGTGCATCAGCAGCACCCGGTCCTCGGGGTCGAGCAGGACGACCCGCGCGACCTTCCGCAGCGGCCTGCCCAGCACGTTGTCCGTGCCGGTCGCCCCGGTCGTCATGTACGCGCCTTCCGTCGTCGGGCCGCGGCGGCGAGCGGTCCGTACGCCGCCCCGCCGAGGATCAGCACCGCGCCGGCGACGACCGCCGCCACCAGGAGCCTGACCGGCCCCGGCGCGGACACCCCGCCCGGCAGCTCCGCGAAGGCGCGCGGCCGCTCCACCACGCCGCCGACGGGCCAGGCGACGGCGTCCACCCGGGCGTCGACCTTGGCCAGCGGGACCGTGCCCCGGGTGGAGTCCCCGAGGTGGCCGCGGGAGTCCACCGAGGTCCTCCGCTCGTCGCCGAGGAGGAACAGCTCCCCCTCGGGCACCGTCGCACTGAACGAGGTGACGGCGTCCCCCTGTCGGGACGCGGCCGGCAGATACGTTTCGTCGAGCGCCTTGCCGTTGAGCTGGAGCCGGTTCTGCTTGTCGCAGCAGACGACCTTGTCGCCGCCGACGCCGACCACCCGCTTCACCATCGGCATCGCGCCCCACACCTCGTCGGTGAAGACCACCACGTCCCCGCGCCGCACCTCCTCGCCCGCCAGACGCTGCGCGAGCACCCGGTCCCCGGTGTTGATCGTCGGGGTCATCGAGTCCGACGGCACGGTGTAGGGCTTGTAGACCAGCGCCCCCCAGGCGAACCCGCCGAGGAAGAGCACACAGCCGACGGCCACGGCCAGCCCCGACAGCACATTGCCGAGGCGGCCGCGGCCGTCTTCCTTGCGTCCTGTTCCGCCCATCCCAGCGCTCCCCCTGCTTTCGGAGACCAACGATCCGGGACGGCACCCTACCGGCCGGTACGAGTCCCGGACAGCCTCTTCCGTCGCCAGAGCACCAGCGGGAGGGCACCCGCCAGGCCCAGCGCGCCGGGCGCCACCGAGACCGCCGCGGTGGTCGCGCTCGCCAGACCCGACGTCTCGAAGGTGTCCGGCACCGGCAGCGTCGCCCAGCGGCTGATCGGCCAGGCCACCACGACGGCCCGCCCGACGACCTCGTCGGTGTCCACGAAGCCCTTGGTGGGGAGGTTGCGGTGGTAGCGCGAGTCGAGCGAGTTCTTCCGGTTGTCGCCCATCACCCAGATCTTGCCCTCCGGCACCTTCAGCGGGCCGAAGGGCTGGTCGTCGCACGGGGTGCCCTGCGGCGAGATGTACGACCTGTCGTCGAGCGCCTTGCCGTTGACGTGGACCGAACCGCCGGTCTTGCACTCCACGGTGTCGCCGCCGACCGCGACGACCCGCTTGATCAGGTCCTTGTCCTCGGCGGACGGCATCAGTCCGATGAAGCTGAGCACCTTCTGCACGGCGTTGGGCTCGACCACCGCGGTGTCGTTGAGCCAGCCGCCCGGGTCGTGGAAGACCACGACCTCGCCGCGCTCCGGCTCCGCGCCGAACCACGGGGTCAGTTTGTCGACCAGCACCCGGTCGCCCTTCTGGAGGGTCTCCTGCATCGACTCCGAGGGAATCGAGAAGGCCTGCACCAGGAAGGTCTTGATCAACAGCGCCAGAAGCAGCGCGATGCCGATGAGGAGCGGCAGCTCCTTCCAGAAGGAACGCTGCTTCTTCGCACCCTCGTTCTCGCTGCTGCCGCCGTCGTTCCGGCCGTCCTGCGCGTCACTCACCGTTCCACCGCTCCGCTGCTCCGTCGCCGGAGGGCCGGTCACGGGCGGGGACGCATCGGCACGCCGCTCGGGCTCGGGCCGCTCCTCGGGTCCCTCGTGTCCGGACCTGGCACCGACCGCCACATCCCCCACAACCACTCCTCACTCCGTGCCACCGCCCGCGCCCGATGAGGCGCAGGCCCACCACTCCCATAACGAGCGGGAGTTCCCCTGGGCTCGGGAGTAGGACCTGACGATCCTGGGACGCCACCCTATTCGACCCTCGTCCCGCAGCCGCCGTCCCGGCGCGCGGATCGGGCACGCGGGAGTAGGTGTCGGGGATCTCCAGCTTCCGCCAGTGCCCGACCGGCCAGCCGATCACGAAGGCCCGGCCCAGAACGTCCTCCTCCGAGACCGTTCCCTGGTACTTCTCGTTCAGGTGGAAACGCGAATCGGCCGAGTTCGACCGGTGGTCGCCGAGCACGAAGACCCGTCCCCGGGGCACCTCGACCTCGAAGGCGGTCGTCGAGGGCCGGTCGTTCGGAAACACATAGGGTTCACTGAGCGGCATGCCGTTGACGGTGACCTGACCATTGCTGTCACAGCACTTCACGGTGTCGCCGCCGACCGCGACCACCCGTTTGATGAGGTCCTGCTCGTCCGCGGACGGCAGCAGCCCTATCCAGGTCAGCCCCTCCTTGACCTGTCTGACGCCGACCGGGTCCTCCTGCGCCGGCTTCTTCTCCTGTTCCAGCCAGCCGCCCGGATCCTTGAAGACCACGACCTCGCCCCGCTCGGGACGCGACCCGAACCACGGGGTCAGTTTGTCGACCAGCACCCGGTCACCGATCCGGATCGTCTGCTCCATCGAGCCCGACGGAATCACGAAGGCCTGCACCAGGAACGTCTTCAGCACCAGCGCGATGAACAGCGCCACGACGACGAGGACGGGTATCTCCTTGACCGCGGACCTGCGCCGCCGCCGCTTCACCTTCCGCGCCAGCCTGCGCCGCTCGGCCCGGCCGGGGCCCGGCCGTTCCCCGGCGTCCACGGGCCGCGTGGAACGGCTGCCGGTCGGCAGCGGTTCCTGTGGCCGCGCCCGGTCCCGGCCGCGGCTACCCATGGGCGCCCGTCGCGTCCCGTACGCCGTCGAACGCGTCGGTACGCTGCGGAGCCCCCCAGCGGCCCAGCGGCCAGGCGATCCAGTCGGCCCGGCCGATCACCCGCTCCACCGGCACCATGCCGCCGCCGGGGCTGCCCAGGTGGTCGCGGGAGTCGCTGGAGCGCGAGCGGTGGTCGCCCATCACCCACAGCTTCCCCTCGGGCACCACGGCGTCGAAGGGCACCCGGGACGCGCTGTCGCCGGGATGGAGGTACCCCTCCTCGACGCGGCGCCCGTTCACCGAGAGCCTCCCCCGGCCGTCCACGACGACGCGGTCACCGCCCACCCCCACCACCCGCTTCACGAAGTCGCTCTCGTCCGGCTCCGCCAGGCCCAGCGAGGCGGCGGCCCAGTGCAGGGCGCCCGTGACGGGATCGCCTTCGGGCCGTTCCCGTACGAACGAGCCCTCCCCGTCGAAGACCACCACGTCACCGCGGTGCGGCTCGGCCCCGAAACGGTACGCCAGCTTGTTCACCAGCACTCGGTCGCCGACCTGGAGGGTGGGCTGCATCGAGGTGCTGGGGATCAGGAAGGGCTGCATCACCAGGCCGCTGAGCAGCAGGAGGAAGGCGAGACAGGCGACGGCGTACGTCAGCGGGCGGATCAGTGGACGGCTCGGCGGGCGGGAGGAACGCACGGAGCGCGACCGCTCCTCGTCCCCCGGAGGGGAGTCGGAGGAGCGGTCGCGCTCCGTGTGTTGTGCTGCTTCGGTGTCCATCGGAACCCGAGCCTATCCGGCCGGTTCCGGACGCCGGAGGCGCGATCAGTTGTCGCGCTTCTCCTTGATCTTGGCGGCCTTGCCGCGCAGCTCGCGCAGGTAGTACAGCTTGGCGCGACGCACGTCACCGCGGGTGACGACCTCGATCTTCTCGAAGATCGGGGAGTTCACCGGGAAGGTGCGCTCGACGCCGACGGAGAAGGAGACCTTGCGGACCGTGAAGGTCTCGCGGACGCCCGCGCCCTGGCGGCGGATGACGACGCCCTTGAACTGCTGCACACGGGAGCGGTTGCCCTCGATGACGCGGACGTGCACGTTGACCGTGTCGCCCGGACGGAAGGCGGGGACGTCGCTGCGCAGCGACGCGGCGTCGAGGGAGTCGAGCAGGTGAGACATGTGAGTCTGCTTTCTTCGCTGATGCCACAGGTCATCAGCGGCATGTGTCGAGACGAAAGGGAGTGCTGTTCACGTCGTCACGGGCGTCGTTCCCCCTGTGGCAGGGGCGCACGTGGACGGACAACAGCTGCTCATTCTTCCACGGCCTCGGGGTTGCGCCCAAATCGCCCGTCGGGACCGGGCCGCCAGCCCAGGATCGAGAGCATCTCCCGGTCCTTCTTGTCGAAGACGGCGGGATCGGTGCGCTCGATCAGGTCCGGCCGGTTCACGGTCGTACGGCGGAAGGCCTCGTCGCGGCGCCAGCGGGCGATCTTCCCGTGGTGGCCGCTCATGAGGACGTCGGGGATGCCGCGGCCGCGCCACTCGGGCGGCTTCGTGTAGACGGGTCCCTCCAGGAGGTCGGCCATCGCGCCGGGGGCGAAGGAGTCGTCCCGGTGCGACTCCGCGTTGCCGAGGACCCCGGGGAGCAGGCGGGCCACCGCCTCGGTGATCACCAGGACGGCGGCCTCGCCGCCCGCGAGGACGTAGTCGCCGATGGACACCTCGTACACCGGCATCCGGGTCGCGTACTCGTCCATGACGCGGCGGTCGATGCCCTCGTACCGGGCGGGCGCGAAGATCAGCCACGGCCGCGCGGAGAGCTCGACGGCCAGCTCCTGGGTGAAGGGGCGGCCGCTGGGGGTGGGGACGACCAGCACGGGGCCGTGCGCGCCCGTCTCGTAGCCGTCGGCGAGCGCCTCGTCGAGGCAGGCGCCCCACGGGTCGGGCTTCATGACCATGCCGGGGCCGCCGCCGTAGGGGGTGTCGTCGACCGTGTGGTGACGGTCGTACGTCCACTGCCTGAGGTCGTGCGCGTGGACGTCGAGGACGCCGCGGGCACGGGCCTTGCCGACCAGGGAGACGTTCAGCGGCTCCAGGTACTCGGGGAAGATCGAGACGACGTCGAGCCGCATCAGTTCGCGTCCTTCCCGGCGTCCTCGGCGGCTGCGTCCTCTTCGGCGTCCGGCTCGGCCCCGCGCGTGGAGGCCACGACGGCCTCGCTGTCGTCGATCAGGCCCGGCGGCGGGTCGATGACCGCGCGCTGCTCCTCCAGGTCGATCGAGGTGACGATCTCCTCGACGAAGGGGATCATCACCTCGCTGCCGTCCTCGCGCTCCACGATGAACAGGTCCTGCGAGGGCAGGTGGGTGATCTCGGTGATCCGCCCGATCTCCGTGCCGTCCGCGAGCACCACGTCCAGGTCGATCAGCTGGTGGTCGTAGAACTCCTCGGGGTCCTCGGGACGCTCCTCGGGGTCGACGTCCGAGATCAGGAGGGTGTTGCGCAGGGCCTCGGCCGCGGTGCGGTCCTTGACGCCCTCGAAGCGCAGCAGCAGCCGGCCGCTGTGCACCCGGCCGGTCTCGACGGTCAGCGGGCCCACGCCTGCGGGGTCCGTGGTCAGTACGGCGCCGGGGCCCAGCCGCAGCTCCGGCTCGTCCGTGCGCACCTCGACGGTGACCTCGCCCTTGATTCCGTGGGCGCGGCCGATCCGCGCGACTACCAGCTGCACTCTCGTTCTCTCCTGTTCGTACGACTGCGGTCCGCCGGGGACGACGGGCGGAAACGACAACGGGCCGGGGCGGGCCTCAGCCCTCCCCGGCCCCTGCCGGACATGCTCTACTGCCTGATGCTCAGTGGACCTGGTCTACGTCGACGAGGTCGACGCGGATGCCACGGCCACCGATGGCCCCCACGACGGTGCGCAGGGCGCGGGCGGTACGGCCGTTGCGGCCGATCACCTTGCCGAGGTCGTCGGGGTGCACCCGGACCTCAAGGACGCGTCCGCGACGCAGGGTGCGCGAGGCGACCTGCACGTCGTCGGGGTTGTCCACGATGCCCTTCACGAGGTGCTCAAGAGCCTCCTCGAGCATGATCAGGACTCGGTCGACTCAGCGGCGTCGGCCGGAGCCTCGTCCGCCTTCTTGTCGGCCTTCTTCGCCTTCGGGGTGATGGCCTCGCCCTTGGCGTCGCCACCCTCGAGGGCCTTCGCGAAGGCGTCGAAGGAAGCGCGCTTGTCTTCCTTGGTCGCCGGCTGCAGCAGCGGCGCGGGGGCCGGGAGGCCCTTGTGCGCCTGCCAGTCGCCGGTGAGCTTCAGGATGGCCATGACGGCCTCGGTCGGCTGGGCGCCGACGGACAGCCAGTACTGGGCGCGCTCGGCGTTGACCTCGATGCGCGAGGGGTTCTGCACCGGGTGGTACAGACCGATCTCCTCGATGGCGCGGCCGTCACGGCGGGTGCGCGCGTCGGCGACGACGATGCGGTAGTGAGGCGAACGGATCTTACCGAGGCGCTTCAGCTTGATCTTGAGCACTGGAGTGTTCTCTCCTGGAATTGACGTGGTTGGGCACCACGGGATGCCACGTGGGGTTGCGGTACTCGTTAGTGCCCGATGGACGCGTCAGCCGGAGGAGAGAGGGGTCCTGTGCGGCTGTCGAGTACAGCTGCCCATTGTGCCACAGCCACGGCGCACGCCGCCCCCCGCCCGGGGCCCCGCCCGGCGGCCTCAGCTCGCGGCGCCCACCGCGTCCGGAATGCGGAACGGCTTGCCGCAGCCGCCGCACACGATCGGGGCCTGGGCCAGCACCGACGGCACCACGCGGACGTTGCGCCCGCAGTCGCAGACCGCCTTGACCCGCACCCCTCCCCCGGACGATCCGTGCCGGGCGGCGGGGCCCCGGAAGGACCGCTTGGTGTCCGCCGCCGTCGCGACCGTGTGCGCCTTCAGCGCGCGCGACAGCCGCTCGATCGTGGGCCGGTAGCGGCGCTTCGCCTCGAGGTTGAGCGAGACCAGGGAGAAACCGCTGCTGGGGTGCGGCTCCTCCGGATGGTCCAGGCCCAACTCCTCGGCGATCGCCAGGAATCGGCGGTTGTGGTAGCGACCGGCACGCGAGGTGTCACGGATGCCGCGGGCGGCGGCGATGCCGTGGACTGCCTCGTGCAGCAGTCGTTCGAAGGAGAGGGCCGCGCCGCAGGCGGACGAGGACTCTCCGATCAGGGACTCGGGCGCGGCAAGATCGGGCAGCTCGGGGTGGTACCGCTGAATGTCGGCCCACGCCTGCGCCAGTTCTGCGGCGAGGACAGGTGGTGTCGTGCTCACGACGTGACAACGACCGGGAGTGCCCCCGTGTTCCTATTCCGGGGCATCCCAAATAATTTGCACGTACCAGTCAGTTCCCGCTGATGCCTCCCGACGAGGGCGGGTGCGCCGATCTGCGGAGGACCCGCGCAGCGCGCGCCAAGGGGGTGCGTATCCCCGGCTACGTCCGCGCGGCCGGCTCCGCCGCCGGTCGGGGGGCGTGCGTTGGTTCGGGTGCCACGTGTGGCGACGGGAGGAGCAGGGCCGTCGCCGGGGCGTCGCGCCGTCGCCGTCACCGCGGCGGGACGGTACCGGGGCGGCGCCCGCACCGGCTCCGGCGGTCGGACAGACGCCGTACGGTCGCCCGCGCTTCCGGCAGCGGGCCGCGGCGACACCGGTGGCCCGGCCCCGCAAAAGGCGCAAGCATTGCCCAATGCCCCCTGGACTTGGGGACGGATGCGGAGTTCCCTGACATACAGGGGAGTGCCGCAGCGCACACCACACGGGGGTTGCCATAGACGGGGAACGACCGACCTCACGGCGGATTGGGGCGCTTTGTGATGACACCCACGCTCGTCCGGCACCACCCGAGCGCGGCTTCGGCCCGTACCGGCACGCGTGCGCGTGACTGGGCCGAGATCCAGGAACGGATGCTGGTTCCGCTCTACGAAGCGGTGTACGAGCGGCTGGAGGTGGGTGCTGCCACCCGGCTGCTCGGCCTCGGCTGCGGCGCGGGCCTGGCCCTGCTCGTCGCGGCCTCCCGGGGCGCGCACGTCACCGGCGTCGACGCCGACCCGCAGTTCGCCGCCCACGCACGGGAGCGGCTCGACGGCGCTCCCGGGGGCGCCCCGGGTTCGGTGGTGTGCGGCGGTCCCGCCGACGCGGCCGACGGGGCGCCGTACAACCTGGTCACCGCCTTCGCGCCGATCGGCTGCGCGGCGGGCGACGCCGACGGGCTGTCCCCCGCGCTGGCGGAGGCCGTGCCGCTCGTCGGCCGCGGCGCCCCCGTGGTGCTGACCGGCTGGGGCCCGCCGGAACGGTGCGCCACCTCGGCGGTGCTGCGGGTGGCGGCCCGGCTGACGGACGCGCCGCGGTCGTCCGGGCCCGGCGGCTGGCGTCCGGCGCTGCGCGACGACCTGGAGGACGTGGCGTCGCGGTCCGGTCTCAAGCCGGACGGCTCGGGCCGGGTGGCCTGCCCGTTCGGGTACGGCGACATGGACAGTGCGGTACGGGGCCTGATGTCGACCGGTCTCTTCGACGCGGCGGCACGGGCGACGGACCCGGCGCAGGTGGAGAAGGAACTGGTGGAGGCGCTGCATCCGCATCTGCGTCCGGACGGGACGGTCTGGATGTCGAACGTGTTCCGGTACCTGATCGCCCGGAAGCCGTGACGGGGGTACGGGCCCCTCTCACCCGTACGCCTCCGTGCGCGGAGGGGAATTGACGCTTCCGCGCACTGGGGCTGTGTGCTCGGAGCGGAGTTGACGGCTCCGGGCACCTCTCGGCCGTACTCCTCGCGCGCGCTCCTCGGACGTGTGCGTCGAACGTGTACGTCCGGCGTACACCTCGGGCGCAGCGCTCAGGCGTCCGGCTTCGACAGGCGGGGGATGCCCGCCGCCCGGTACGCGGCCGCCTCCTCCAGGGTCTCGTTCTCCAGGAGGGCCCGGGACAGGGCGTCCAGCCTGGGCCGGTTCGCCTCCAGCAGCCGGATCGCCTCCGCGTAGCACTCGTCGACGATCCGGCGCATCTCGCTGTCGACCGCGTCCAGCGTCGCGGGCGCGGCGGACAGTCCGTACGCCTGCTGCGCATCGGACGGGATGGCGGTGAGACGGCCGACCCGCTCGCTCATCCCCCAGCGGCCCACCATGCCCCTGGCCAGGTTGGTGACCTGCTCCAAGTCGTTCTCGGCACCCGTCGTCACCACGTCGAAGACGACCTGCTCGGCGGCCATCCCGCCGAGCGCGCCGATGATCCTGCCGCGCAGATATGCCTCCGTGTAGGCGTACTTGTCGGCGTCCGGCGTGGACAGCGTGACGCCCAGCGCGCGGCCGCGCGGCACGATGGTGATCTTGCGTACCGGGTCCGCGCCCGGCTGGAGCATGCCGAGCAGCGCGTGCCCGCTCTCGTGGTATGCGGTCCTGCGGCGCTCCTCCTCCGGCATGACCAGCGGGCGTTCCGCTCCGAGCTGCACCTTCTCCAGTGCGTCGGACAGGTCGGTCTGGGTGACGGCGTCCTGCTTGCGCTTGACCGCGAGGAGGGCCGCCTCGTTGGCGAGGTTGGCCAGGTCCGCGCCGGTCATGCCCGGTGTCGTCCGCGCGACCTGGGCGAGGTCGACGTCGGCGGCGAGCGGGATGGACCGGGTGTGGATCCGCAGGATGGCCTCGCGGCCGCCCCGGTCGGGCGGGCTGACGGTGACCACGCGGTCGAAGCGGCCGGGGCGGGTGAGGGCGGGGTCCAGGACGTCGACGCGGTTGGTGGCGGCGATGACGACGACGCCCTCGGAGCCGGAGAAGCCGTCCATCTCGGTGAGGATCTGGTTGAGCGTCTGCTCCCGCTCGTCGTGGCCGCCCATGCCGGCGCCGCCGCCGCGGGCCCGGCCGATGGTGTCGATCTCGTCGATGAAGATGATCGCGGGGGCCACCTTGCGGGCCTCCGCGAAGAGTTCGCGGACCCGGCCCGCGCCGACGCCGACGATCATCTCGATGAACTCCGAGGCCGACGCCGAGAAGAAGGGGACGCCCGCCTCACCGGCGACGGCGCGCGCCAGGAGCGTCTTCCCGGTGCCGGGCGGGCCCGCGAGGAGCACTCCGCCGGGCATCCGGGCGCCGAGCCTGCGGTAGGCGTCGGGGTTCTTCAGGAAGCCGACGACCTCCTCCAGCTCACCCTCGACCTCGTCGATGCCCGCGACGTCCTCGAAGGTGGTCCGCTTGTCGGCGGTCACCTCGACGGGCTTCGGCGGCGCCTTGCGCCCGAGACCGCCCATGCCGCCTCCGCCGAGCCCGCGGCTCATGCGCCGGGCGATGACCACCCACAGCGCGACGAGGAGCAGCATCGGGGCGAGCGAGAGGAGCAGATTCGCGAGGAAGGAGCGTTCCTCCACGACCGGCTTCGCGGTGACGGTCACGCCGTCCTCGGTCAGTTCGTCCCACAGCTTGTCGTCGGCGAAGGCCGGGCGCTGGGTGAGGAACTTGGTGTACTTCTGGTCCTTCTCGCCGTCCGGAACGGGCTGTTCCTTCTTCAGCTCGCCCTGGATCGCATCTCCCTTGGAATAGATCTTGGAGACGTTGTTCGAGGTCACCTGCTTGCTGAACTCGGTGTAGGCGACCGTCGGCTCGTCGCCCTCGTTGAAGAAGCCCAGCACGATGTTGGTGAGCAGGTAGACGACCAGCGCCGTCAGCGCGAGCCGGCCCCAGCCGCCGGGCATCTTCGTCCTCTCGGGCGGCGGCGGTGGGGCGCCCTCGGACCGCCACGGCTGGTCGGGGGTCTGGCGCGGCGGCACGGGGTTGCTCATAGGGGGACGTTACGACACATACTCCGCCCGGGCATGCGGGGGGGCGCCCCCACGGAAAACGCCGTGGGCGCCCTCCGAGGAGGGCGCCCACGGCGTCGTACGAGCTGCTGCGACCGCTAGCCCATGAACTTCTTGAACTCGTCCGGGAGCTCGAAGTCCTTGCCGCCCTGGCCTGCGGGAAGACCGAACGCGCCACCGCCCTGCGCGGCGGCCTGCTCACGCCGCTCGGCGGCGGCCTGCTCCTCGGCCTTGCGCTTCATCGGGTTGCCGGACTTGCGCTTGCCCTTGGCCTGCTTGATCTGCTTCTTCTGCTTCCCGGGGCCGCCGCCCATCCCGGGGATGCCCGGCATGCCCGGCATGCCGCCGCCCTGGGCCATCTTCGACATCATCTTGCGGGCGTCGAAGAACCGGTCCACCAGGTTCTTCACGGCGCTGACCTCGACGCCGGAGCCCTTGGCGATACGGGCGCGGCGCGAGCCGTTGATGATGGTCGGCTCGGCGCGCTCCTTGGGCGTCATCGACTTGATGATGGCCGCGGTGCGGTCGACGTCCTTCTCGTCCAGGTTGGCGATCTGGTCCTTGATCTGCCCCATGCCCGGCAGCATGCCGAGCAGCTTGGAGATCGAGCCCATCTTGCGGACCTGCTCCATCTGGGCCAGGAAGTCGTCGAGCGTGAAGTCCTTGCCGCCCTTGGAGGACTGCAGCTTGGAGGCCATTTTGGCGGCCTCTTCCTGGCTGAAGGTCTTCTCCGCCTGCTCGATCAGGGTGAGCAGGTCACCCATGTCGAGGATGCGCGAGGCCATGCGGTCCGGGTGGAACGCGTCGAACTCGTCCAGCTTCTCGCCGTTGGAGGCGAACATGATCTGGCGGCCGGTGACGTGCGCGATGGAGAGCGCGGCACCGCCGCGGGCGTCGCCGTCGAGCTTGGAGAGCACCACGCCGTCGAAGCCGACGCCGTCGCGGAAGGCCTCGGCGGTGTTGACCGCGTCCTGGCCGATCATCGCGTCGACGACGAAGAGGATCTCGTCCGGGCTGACGGCGTCGCGGATGTCCGCGGCCTGCTGCATCAGCTCCTGGTCGATGCCGAGGCGGCCGGCGGTGTCGACGATGACCACGTCGTACTGCTTGGTCTTCGCGTACTCGATGGAGTCCTTGGCGACCGTGACCGGATCGCCGACGCCGTTGCCCGGCTGCGGGGCGTAGACCGCGACGCCCGCGCGGTCGGCGACGACGCTCAACTGGTTGACGGCGTTGGGACGCTGGAGGTCGCAGGCGACGAGCAGCGGCGAGTGGCCCTGGCCCTTCAGCCACAGGCCGAGCTTTCCGGCGAGGGTCGTCTTACCGGCACCCTGGAGACCCGCGAGCATGATCACGGTCGGGCCGGACTTGGCGAACCGCAGCCGGCGGGTCTCGCCGCCGAGGATGCCGACCAGCTCTTCGTTGACGATCTTGATGATCTGCTGGGCCGGGTTCAGCGCCTTGGAGACTTCGGAGCCGGAGGCGCGCTCCTTGACCTGCTTGATGAAGGCGCGGACGACGGGCAGCGCCACGTCCGCTTCCAGCAGGGCGATGCGGATCTCGCGGGCGGTGGCGTCGATGTCCGCCTCGGAGAGCCTGCCTTTTCCGCGGAGGTTTTTGAAAGTCGCGCTGAGGCGGTCGGAGAGGGTATCGAACACGGCGCTCGTTGGTCCTCGGGTGTCGGGGGCGGGTGAGTTTGGCTCCCAGCGTATCGGGCGTGCGGGCGGGCGAGACCTGCCAGGTCGGATTCCGCCGGTACGGGCGTCCTGCTCCCGGCTCCGCCACGCGGACGCGACGGGCCAGGGCCCCCTGGGGACAGCCGCCCGCCACCGGGACGGGGCGTCTATCCCCCCAGCGCCGCCCCCACCTCCCGCGCGACCCCCGCCGCCTCCCGCGCGGTCAGCGGCTCTCCCGCGCCCCCCGTCACGTAGAAGGCGTCGACCGCACTCGCCCCCAGGGTCGACACATGCGCGCTGCGCACCCGTACCCCCGCCTCCTCCAGCGCCCGCCCGATCCGGTGCAGCAGCCCCGGTGCGTCCTGCGCCCGTACCTCCAGCACCGTCGCGTGCCGGGACGCCGAGGCCGCCACCGTGACCCGGGGCGGCGGTGGCTGCACCGACCGGCGCCGGACGCCCGCCGCGTACGCCTTCTCCCGCTCGGCCAGCCGCGAGGACAGGTCCAGTGACCCGTCCAGCACCCGCACCAGGTCGGCCCGCAGCCGCGCGGCCTCCGGCAGGCGTCCGTACGCCGCCGCCACCCGCCACACCAGCAGCAGCACCGGTTCCGCCCCCTCCACCGGCACGTCCGCCGGCCGGATCTCCGCCGTGCGCACCGTCAGCCGGTGCATCGCCAGCACCCCCGCCACCGCCGGAAGCACCCCGGGCTGGTCCGGCACGGCGACCGACAGCTCCACCCCGAGCGCGGCGTCCCCCTCCTCCCGTGCCCGCAGCGCCACGACCGGGCCGCCCGTGCGGTGCGCCTCCACCGTGAGGCGCTCCTGCTCCGCGCTCAGTGCCGCCGGTCCCGGCTCCGCCTGCGGCTGCCCCGCCAGCACGGCGGCGACCCGCTGCACCAGGTCCGCCACCAGCGACGCCCGCCACGCCGACCACGCCGCAGGCCCCGTCGCCAGCGCGTCCGCCTCGGTCAGGGCGTGCAGCAGCTCCAGCGTGGCGGAGGACCCGACCGTTTCCGCCACCGCGCGCACCGTCGCCGGATCGTCCAGGTCGCGCCGGGTCGCCGTGTCGACGAGCAGCAGATGATGGCGTACGAGCGTGGCGATCACATCGACGTCCACCGCGCCGAACCCGATCCGCTCCGCCAGGTCGCGGGCGATGGTCTCCCCCACCACCGCGTGGTCGCCGGGCCACCCCTTGCCGATGTCGTGCAGCAGCGCCGCCACCAGGAGCAGGTCGGGACGGCCCACCCGCCGGGTCATCCCGGCCGCCCGCACCGCCGTCTCCACCAGGTGGCGGTCCACGGTCCAGGTGTGCACGGGATTGCGCTGGGGCCTGCACCGCACCCGTTCCCAGTCCGGCAGGAGCCTGGTGACCAGCCCCTCCGCCTCCAGCGCCGCCCACACCGGAACCGCCGCCTCCGCCGCCCCGAGCAGCGTCACCAGCTCCTCCCGGGCCGCCGCGGGCCAGGGCACCGGCAGCGGTGGAGCCGCCTTCGCCAACTGCCGTACGACATGGGGGTTGACCGGCACCCCCGCCTGCGCGGCTGCGGCCGCCGTCCGCAGCACGAGCACCGCGTCCTTCTCGGGCCGGGCGGTGCGCGCGAGCACCGCCTCGCCGTCCTGCTCGACCACCCCGTCGGCGAGCGGCGTGCGCTCCGGCGCCGGGCGCCCGCCGAGCAGGGCCTTCAGCCGCGGGCGCACGGAACGGGACGCGAGCACGCGTTCGGCCTCCCGCCAGGTCACCTCGCTCGCGTACGCGAGGGTGCGCGCGGCCTCGTACACCTGCCGCAGCAGCACGTCCGCGTCCAGCAGGCCCAGTGCCTCCGCGACCTGGTCCTGCTCCTGGAGGGCGAGGCGGTCGGTGGCGCGCCCGGTGGTGAGGTGCAGCGCGTCGCGTACGTCGAGGAGGGTGCGGCGGGCCGTCGCCAGGCCCTCGCGCGGGGCGTCGGCCACCCAGGAGGCGGCGACGGCGCGCAGGGCGGTGGCGTCGCGGAGGCCGCCGTGCGCCTCCTTGAGGTCGGGCTCCAGGAGGTACTGCAACTCCCCCGCGCGCTGCGCCCGTTCGCGGCACAGGGCGCGCAGCTCCGGGAGGCGTCCGGCGGCCCGGTTGCGCCAGTCGGTGAGGACGGCGGTGCGCAGGCCCGCGGTGAGGCCGGGGTCGCCCGCCACGTGACGGGCGTCGAGGAGTCCGAGGTGGACCTTGAGGTCGTCGCCGGCGACCTTGCGTGCCTCGCCCGGTGTGCGCACCGAGTGGTCGAGGGCGATGCCGAGGTCCCAGACCGGGTACCAGACGCGGTCGGCGAGGGCGGCGACGGCCCCGCTGTCGCGGCCGTCGTGCAACAGCAGCAGGTCGAGGTCGCTGCGCGGCGAGAGCTCGCCCCTGCCGTACCCGCCCACGGCGACGAGCGCGGCCCCGCGCACCCCGGACTCGCGGGCCGCGGTGTCGAAGAGGGCGCTGAGCCACGCGTCGGTGATCCGGGAGAGCCCGGACCGGCGCGGCGGTCCGGACGGCGAATCCGCGCCGAGGAGCCGCAGCCGGGCCGCCGCGTAGCCGCCGGGTCCCGAGGGTTCGGCCGGGTCGATGTCTGCCACGCTCGCCACCAGGGTCTCGTCGTCGGGGAATCGGGGTGGGAAGGGGTCCGGGGCGGCCGGGAAGGCCGCCCCCGCGACGGCTCCCGCCGCCGCCGTGCCCCCGCCGGGCCCGCGCCCATGAGGCCGGCCGGCCTCCCCGCCCGGCACTGCGGCCCTACAGCGCGTCCGGCCCCCGCTCGCCCGTGCGCACCCGGACCGCCGTCTCGACCGGCACGCTCCAGACCTTGCCGTCGCCGATCTTCCCCGTACGGGCGGCCTTCACGACCACCTCGATCAGCTGTTCGGCGTCCTCGTCCTCGACCAGCACCTCGATGCGGATCTTGGGGACCAGGTCGACGGTGTACTCCGCGCCCCGGTAGACCTCGGTGTGGCCGCGCTGGCGGCCATAGCCGCTGGCCTCGGTGACGGTGAGGCCCTGGACCCCGAAGGCCTGGAGGGCTTCCTTGATCTCGTCCAGCCGGTGCGGCTTGACGACCGCCGTGATCAGCTTCATGCGTCCACCTTCTTGCTCGCTCCTGCGATCGGGCCCGGGACCGGAGTGCGGGGCGCCGTGCCGCCGCCCGCTCCCGTGAAGTCGTACGCCGTCTCGGCGTGTTCGGTCTGGTCGATGCCGGAGATCTCGACGTCCTCCTCGACCCGCATGCCCATCGCCTTGTCGACGAGGAACGCGAGGAGCGCCGAGACCAGCAGGGAGTAGGCGAGGACGGCGAAGACGCCCACGGCCTGCTTGCCGAGCTGTTCGAGGCCGCCGCCGTAGAAGAGGCCCTTGGCCTCGGACTGGACCCCGCCGGTGGCGAAGAGGCCGACCAGCAGCGAGCCGAGCACCCCGCCGACCAGGTGGACGCCGATGACGTCCAGGGAGTCGTCGTACCCCAGCTTGTACTTCAGCCCCACGGCCATCGCGCAGACCACCCCGGCGACGGCACCGACGGCGATCGCGCCGAGCGGGGAGACGGAGCCGCCGGAGGGGGTGATCGCGACCAGACCGGCCACCGCGCCCGAGGCCGCGCCCAGCGTGGTGAACGCGCCGTGCCGGATCTTCTCGTACGCCAGCCAGGCCAGCATCGCCGCCGCCGTGGCGACCTGGGTGTTGACGAACATGACCGCGCCCACGCCGTCGTCGTTGCCCAGCCAGGAGCCGGCGTTGAAGCCGAACCAGCCGAACCACAGCAGCCCCGCGCCGAGCATCACCAGCGGCAGGCTGTGCGGCCGCATCGGGTCCTTCCGGAAGCCGATCCGCCTGCCGATGACCAGGATCACGCCGAGGGCCGCCGCACCCGCGTTGACGTGGACGGCCGTGCCGCCCGCGAAGTCGATGACGCCCATCTCGAAGAGCCAGCCGCCGGCGCCCCACACCCAGTGCGCGACGGGGAAGTACACGACGACCGCCCACAGGGTGATGAACAGCGCCCAGGCGGTGAACTTCACCCGGTCCGCCAGCGCACCGGAGATCAGGGCGGGCGTGAGGACGGCGAACATGAGCTGGAAGACGGCGAAGACGTACACGGGAATCGTGTAGCCGTCCCAGAGTTCGGTGAGCCCGATGCCGCTCAGCCCGACGAAGTCCGGGCTCCAGCCGATCACGGAGCCGATGTCGTCGCCGAAGGCGAGGCTGAACCCGAAGAGCACCCACAGGATCGTGACGATCCCGAGGCTGATGAAGCTCATCATCAGCATGTTGAGGGTGGACTTGACGCGGACCATGCCTCCGTAGAAGAAGGCGAGGCCCGGCGTCATCAGCATCACCAGGGCGGAACAGATCAGCAGGAAGCCGGTGTTGGCTGCGGACAGCGTCGGAGCCTCGGCGGCGAGCGTCACCGCCGGTGACGCCCCGGGAAGCCCTGAAGTCACAGCGTCTGTCGGGATGCCTGGGGGCATCGGCGTCTCCTCGTCTCGGGGCCGGCCGGTGCGGGGTGGCCGGTTATGGGCCCTGAGAGTGGCGGAGCGCGGTTTCGGCGGATGCCGCCGGGTGTTTCGCCGGGGTGACGAAGACGTCGTACGTGTTACGCGGAAATGAACGCGGCGATCAGCCGCCCGGACAGGGGCCGACCGCGACAGCGACCCGGTTGACCTGGCGTGGGGGAGCCGAGTCGGGCTTCACGGGGTGGCTGTCGCGGCCGGGTTCCGGGGGCCCTCGAAGGGGCCTAGACCGCCTCCAGGGCTTCGGGGAGCTTCGCCCCCAACTGATCGGTCAGGTCGTGGACTTCGGCCACGTCGCCGAATTCGCGCACCGCGCCCTCGACGGTCTTGCGCAGCCGGTTGTTGACCCGTTCGGAACGGATCCTCCCGGCGACCTCCAGCGCCCGCTCGGAGTACGAGACGGCCTGCTCGGGCTCCCGCTTGAGCAGGTGCACGGTGGCCATGCCGACCAGGTTGAGGGCGTACGAACGCTGGTGCTCGGCGTCCTTCTCGAAGAGCTGCACGGCCCGCTCCATGACCGGTTCGGCGAGCGAGGCGTAGGTGGGACTGCGTCCGGCGACGTAGGCGAGGTCGCGGTAGGAGTGCGAGTTCTCGCCGTTGAGTTCGGCCTCGGAGAAGAAGGTGATCCAGTCGGGGTCCTGCTCGTCGTCCAGGCCCGCGTCGGCGAAGGTGTCCTCGGCCATCCGGACGGCCCGCTTGCACTTGCTGGGCTGGCCCATGTTGGCGTACGCCCGCGCCTCCATCGCGTACAGCATGGCCTGGGTGCGGGCGGTGGCGCATTCGCGGCTGCCGTACTGGGCGAGGTGGATGAGTTCCAGCGCGTCGTCGGGGCGGCCGAGGTGGATCATCTGGCGGCTCATGCTGGAGAGCACGTACGAACCCAGCGGCTTGTCGCCCGCCTCCTTGGCGGCGTGCAGGGCCAGCACGAAGTACTTCTGGGCGGTGGGCTGGAGCCCGATGTCGTAGCTCATCCAGCCGGCCAGCTCGGCCAGTTCGGCGGCGCAGCGGAAGAGCCGCTTGGAGGTGATGCCGGGCTGCGGCTCCTGGAGCAGGTCGGTGACCTCGTGGAGCTGGCCGACGACGGCCTTGCGGCGCAGTCCGCCGCCGCACTGGGCGTCCCACTGGCGGAACATCTTGGTGGTCTCCTCCAGCAGCCTGAGCTCGGGCTCAGACAGCCGGGACGGCCGCCGGGACGCTCCCGCGGTCTCGGCGGGTCCCGGGTCGCCGGCCGGCGAGGGCACCAGCCAGCGCTGCATCGGCTCGATCAGCGCGGGCCCCGCGGACAGGGCGAGCGAGGAGCCGAGGAAGCCGCGCCGGGCGAGCATCAGGTCGCTGCGGGAGAACTCGCTGAGCAGCGACACGGTCTGCGGCCCGGCCCACGGCAGGTCCACTCCGGACACGGACGGCGACCGGTGTGCGGCGCGCAGCCCGAGGTCCTCGATGGCGACGACGGCGCCGAAGCGCTCGGAGAACAGCTCGGAGAGGATGCGCGGGATGGGTTCGCGCGGGTTCTCCCCGTCCAGCCAGCGGCGCACCCGGGAGGTGTCGGTGCTGATGTGGTGGGCGCCCATCTGCCGTGCGCGGCGGTTGACCTGGCGCGCCAGTTCGCCCTTGGACCAGCCGCTGCGTGCGAACCACGAGCCGAGCTGCTCGTTCGGGCGCTTTCCAGCGTTTCCTGCACCGGCGCTGCTGCCGCCCACGGGAACGCCCCCCATCCGTCGTCCGTCGTCCGGAGCGGGCCGCACACCGCACTCCGGGATTCCTGCCGCATCCATGCCCTGCATCGGCTCCGTATCCACCACGACCGCCGGAACGCAACCCCTTGCACAATGCCCTGGGTTGACGTCCCGTGTCCCCGCAATGCGCCCCTTCGAACGGGAATCCGGCTTGCCCCCGGCATACCCATGAGTGCGCGCACCGTCGGGGTTCATGCACTGAAAGTAATCCTACGATCACCCCTCTAGCGAGGGCACTTACAGAAACGCCACCATTCGCCACCCCTCCGAGTGAACTCCCGTCGCGCGAGGCGCGCTTCACTTGACGCGGGACGATCAGGAAAGGGCGGAGCGTCGCACACCCCAGCGCGCGCATCACCCCGCACCACCCCGGCCGCCCCGGAGCGCCGCCGAGGCCGGATCGACGGCACCCCCGACGCGACGGAGCGTCATCGCTCCGCTCCACCTCGTAACCACCGGCGCGCTCGACCCGTTGGAGGGGGCATGGGCTTCACGATCGGCGGCATCCGGGACATGCGCTCCGGCACACGGCGCCGCAGCCGTACCTCAGAGGGCACAGCGGTGGCGGAGTACACCGGGCTGTGGGGCTGGGACGTGGTCCCGGGACCGAGGGCCGCCGCGGGAGTCTGCTCCTGCGGCGACCCGCTGTGCCGGGCGCCCGGCGCCCACCCCTTCGACTTCGCGCAGGTCGTCCCGGCCGGCGCGACGCTGGACGAGGTCACGGCGGCCTGGGCGCAGTTCCCGGGGGCGTCGGTGCTGCTCCCGGTCGGCCGGACCTTCGACGTGCTGGAGGTGGCGGAGGCGGCGGGCCGCCGGGCGCTGATCCGGCTGGAGCGGATGGGCGTGCCGCTGGGCCCGGTGAGCGTGACGCCGGACGGGCGGGCGCACTTCTTCGTGGCGCCGGGCGCCGCGGCGGCGCTGCCGGAACTGCTGTACCGGATGGGCTGGGACGACGCGGAGCTGGACCTGCGCTGTCTGGGCCCGGGCTCGTACCTGACCGCGCCCCCCTCGGACCACGCGGGCCTGGGGCACGTCCAGTGGCTGCGTCCGCCGTCCCTGGACACCGCGACCAAGCCGCCGCAGGCGCGCCTCCTGCTGGGCACGCTGGCGTACATCTGCCACCGGCATCTGGCCTGAGGGCCGTACCGCGGACGGCCCGGGGGCCGTACGCACCGGAGCCGAAGGGCCCCACCGCATCTGCACCATGCGGTGGGGCCCTTCTCCGTGCGCACCGGGGAACGCTCCCCGGTGCGCGCCCGCGTCAGTCCCCGATGAGCGCGTCCACGAAGGCCTCGGGCTCGAACGGAGCCAGGTCGTCCGCGCCCTCGCCGAGGCCCACGAGCTTCACGGGCACGCCCAGCTCGCGCTGGACGGCGACGACGATGCCGCCCTTGGCGGTGCCGTCGAGCTTGGTGAGGACGATGCCGGTGATGTCCACGACCTCGGCGAACACCCGCGCCTGCACCAGGCCGTTCTGCCCGGTGGTGGCGTCCAGGACCAGCAGCACCTCGTCCAGCGGGCCGTGCTTCTCCACGACGCGCTTGACCTTGCCGAGCTCGTCCATGAGGCCGGTCTTGGTGTGCAGGCGGCCCGCGGTGTCGATGAGCACGACGTCCGCGCCCTCGGCGATGCCCTCCTTGACGGCGTCGAAGGCGATCGACGCCGGGTCGCCGCCCTCGGGGCCGCGGACCGTACGGGCGCCGACGCGGTCGCCCCAGGTCTGGAGCTGGTCGGCGGCGGCGGCGCGGAAGGTGTCGGCGGCGCCGAGCACGACCGAGCGGCCGTCGGCCACCAGGACGCGGGCGAGCTTGCCGGTGGTGGTGGTCTTGCCGGTGCCGTTGACGCCGACGACCATGACGACGCCGGGGGTGTCGACGCCGCTCTCGGTCTTGACGGCGCGGTCGAAGTCGGTGCCGACGAGGTGGAGCAGCTCCTCGCGGAGCAGGGTGCGCAGTTCGTCGGGGGTGCGGGTGCCGAGCACGCGGACGCGCTCGCGCAGGCGCTCGACGAGCTCCTGGGTGGGGGCGACGCCGACGTCGGCGGTGAGGAGGGTGTCCTCGATCTCCTCCCAGGTGTCCTCGTCGAGGTTGTCCCGGGAGAGCAGGGTCAGCAGGCCCTTGCCCAGGGAGTTCTGGGAGCGGGCGAGCCGGGCGCGCAGGCGGACCAGGCGGCCGGCGGTGGGCTCGGGGACGTCGAGCGCGGGAGCCTCGGGCTCCGGCACGACGACCGGCTCCTCGACGACGGGCGCGTCGGGGAGGTCGACCTCCTCGATGGTGCGGCGCGCTTCGTCCTTCGGCGGAGCGGCGTCCTCACCGACCTGAGGTTCGGCGGGCGGGGCAGTGATGGTCGGCGTGCTCGGCGGCGCCGAGGGCGGCAGCTGCTTCTTCTTGCGGCTGCCGACCACGAGCCCGCTGATCGCGCCGACCGCGACCAGGGCGATGACTACGGCAAGGATGAGGATGTCCATAACCCCACCAGTATCGGCCACGCGTCCGCCCGAGGGCCGCGTCGTGGCTTCCTCCAAGCGACATACCCCATTTCAGGGGCGCAGTCGGGTCAAAGTACGATGGCCTCACTCGTGTCAACGCGCGTAGAGTCCTCACGATCACTCCCCCACCGGCCCGCAACGTGGCGTGCCGAGCGAGAGGCATGGACCCCCCACCATGAGCACCACCGCAGAAAATCCTCCTGCCGAGGGCAACGAGGGCACGGTCGAGACCCGCGGTCTGGAACCCGTCCCCGACAACGAGCGCACCGGCCGGGTCGGCGAGCTCTTCCCGACCTGGGTCGCCGCCAACATCAGCGTGCTGCTGCTCACCATGGGCGCGGGCCTGATCGTCTTCAACGGCCTGAACTTCTGGCAGGTGCTGGTCGTCTCGGTCACCGCGCCGGTCGTCTCGTACGGTCTGGTCGGGCTGATCTCGATCGCGGGCAAGCGCGGCGGCTCCCCCGGCATGGCGCTCTCCCGCGCGGTCTTCGGCCAGCGCGGCAACCTCTTCCCCGGTTCGCTGATCTGGGTGGCCCGCTGGGGCTGGGAGACCATCAACGCGGTGACCGGCGCGTACGCCGTGCTGACGGTGCTCGATCTGCTCTTCGGCGTGCAGAGCAGCACCACGCTGGTCGTCATCACCCTGCTGCTCTTCGTGACGTGCACCTTCGTCGTGTCGGGCCTGGGCATCAACGCGCTGCGCGTGTGCCAGAAGTGGTCGACGTACCTCTTCGGCGTCTTCAGCGTCCTGGTGCTGGTCTACCTGATCGCCAACACCGACTGGGCCTCCGTCTTCGCCAAGCCCGCCGGCTCCACCGCGATGCTGATCGCCGGTATCGGCACGATCGCCGCGGGCGGCATCAGCTGGGTCCCCTCGGGCCCCGACTTCACCCGCTACCTGCCGCGCACCGCCTCCCCCAAGGGCATGGTCGGCGCGTCGATCGGCGGCGCGGGCATCGTGGTGCTGCCGATGGTCCTGATGGGCGCGGTCATGGCGGTCTCCACCCCGGACCTGGCGAAGGCGCAGGACCCGGTGTCCTTCATCGGTGAGCTGCTGCCGGCCTGGATCTCGGTCCCGTACCTGGTCATCGCGCTGATCGGGATGCTGCTGATCAACTCGATGTCGATGTACTCGGCCGGTTTCACCGCGCAGACCCTCGGCATCAAGGTGCCGCGCGCCTGGGCGGTCAGCGTCAACGCGATCATCAGCCTGATCTTCGGCTTCCTGCTGATGGTGGTGGCGACCAGCTTCATCGGCTCGTTCATCTCCTTCCTGACGCTGCTCGCGGTGGCGTTCTCGGCGTGGATCGGCGTCTTCGGCGTGGACATGTTCACGCGTACGTCGTACGACGGCGAGGCCCTGATGGACACCACGCGCACCAGCGCCTACTGGTACCGGGGCGGCTTCGCCTGGACCGCGATGGCGGCCTGGGGCGTGGCCCTGGTGGTGGGCCTGCTCTTCACCAAGGTCGACTGGTTCACCGGCCCGCTGGCCACCACCTGGCTCGGCGCGAACGGCCTCGGCTGGGTCGTCACGATCCTGGTCGCCGCCGCTCTGTACGCGGTGCTGCCGCGGCAGAGGCCCGCGTCCGACACGCCGGTGGAAACCCGCGAGACCCTGTCCATCTGACATCCCGTCAGTTAAGGTCCCCCTCCACCGGTGGAGGGGGATTCTCGCGTCATGGCGTTCTCAGTGGTCCGGTTCAACCTGGTCGATCCCGACGCGTCCCCGGCGTCGCTGTCCGCGCGCTACCGCGCCGCGCTGGAGATGGCCGCGTACGCCGACGAGCACGGCGTCGACACGGTCCAGACGGAGGAGCACCACGGCGCCGCCAACGGCTGGCTGCCCTCGCCCCTGGCCTTCGCGGGCGCGGTCTTCGGCGCGACGCGGCGCATCGCGGTCACCGTCTCCGCGATCATCGGCCCGCTGTACGATCCGCTGCGCCTGGCCGAGGACATCGCCGTCCTGGACCTGCTCAGCGGCGGCCGCCTGGTCACCGTCGCGGGGATCGGCTACCGGCCCGAGGAGTACGAGCAACTGGGCGCCGAGTGGGGCAGGCGCGGCAAGCTCCAGGACGAGCTGCTGGAGACCCTGCTGAAGGCCTGGTCGGGCGAGCCGTTCGTCTTCCGGGGCCGGACCGTGCGGGTCACCCCGCGTCCGTACACCCGGCCCCGTCCGACGCTGCTGGTCGGCGGCAGCTCCCGGGCGGCGGCCCGGCGGGCGGCCCGGCTGGGGCTGCCGTTCTTTCCGAGCGCGCACCTGCCGGAGCTCCAGGCGTACTACGAGCAGCAGTGCGCCGAGCACGGCACGCAGGGCTTCTGCCTGATGCCGGAGGCCGAGACACCGCTGCTGCACCTCAGCGAGGACCCGGAGCGCGCCTGGGCGACGTACGGCGGGCACTTCCTGCACGAGGCCCGGACGTACGCCTCCTGGCAGCGGTCCCAGGACGTCCGTTCGGCGGTGCGTTCCACCGCGAGCACCGTCGAGGAGCTGCGCGCCGAGGGGGTGTACCGGATCCTGACGCCGGAGCAGTGCGCGGCACTGGACGCCCGGAGCCTGGTGCTGCATCCGCTGTGCGGGGGGATGCCGGTGGAGGAGGGGCGGGAGAGCCTGCGGCTGTTCTGCGAACGGGTGCTGCCCCGGCTCGCGGAGCGGAGCGGGGCAGCGGCGGGGGACTGAGCCTCAGCCCATGTCCTCCAGCTTCTTGCCCTTGGTCTCCTTCACGAACTTGAGCACGAAGGGGATGGAGAGGGCCGCGAAGACCGTGTAGATGACGTACGTCCCGGAGAGGTTCCACTCCGACAGGCTGGGGAAGCTCGCGGTGATCGCCCAGTTGGCGATCCACTGGGCGGCCGCGGCCACGCCGAGGGCGGCGGCGCGCAGCCGGTTGGGGAACATCTCGCCGAGGAAGACCCAGACCACGACGCCCCACGACAGGGCGAAGAAGAGCACGAAGACGTGGGCGGCGATCAGGGCCACCATGCCCTGGGTGTCGGGCAGCTTGCCGTTCACCATGTCGGCCGAGAAGGCCCAGGCCTCGAAGGCGAGGGCGATCGTCATGCCGGCCGAACCGATCAGCGCGAGCGGCTTGCGGCCGATCCGGTCGACGAAGATCATCGCGATCACGGTGCCGATGATGTTGATGATCGACGTGGTGAACGAGTAGAAGAACGACTGGCTCGGGTCGATGCCCACGGACTGCCACAGCGTCGCCGAGTAGTAGAAGGCGACGTTGATGCCGACGAGCTGCTGGAAGACCGAGAGGCCGATGCCGACCCAGACGATCGGCAGGAAGCCGAACCTGCTGCCCAGCAGGTCCTTGAAGGACGACTTGTGCTCGCTGCGCATGCCGTGCTTGATCTCGGCGACGCGGGCGTCCAGGTCGATGCCCTCGCCCTCGACCTCGGTCAGGATCTTCTTTGCCCGGTCGACCTTGCCGACGGAGATCAGGAAGCGCGGGGACTCGGGGATGGCGAAGGACAGCAGGCCGTAGATCACGGCGGGGACCACCATGACGCCGAGCATCACCTGCCAGGCCTCGAGCCCGGCGAAGACCTTGTGCCGGTCGTCGCCGCCCGCCCAGTTGAGGATGCCCCAGTTGACGAGCTGGGAGATCGCGATGCCCAGCACGATCGCGCCCTGCTGGAAGGAGCCGAGCCGGCCGCGGTAGGCGGGCGGGGCGACCTCCGCGATGTACGCCGGGCCGATCACCGAGGCCATGCCGATCGCGATGCCGCCGAGGAAGCGCCACATGGTGAGGTCCCACAGCGCGAAGGGCAGGGCGGAGCCCACGGCGCTGATGGTGAAGAGCACGGCGGCGATCTGCATGACCCGGATGCGGCCGATCCGGTCGGCGATGCGGCCGGCGATCGCGGCGCCGATCGCACAGCCGATCAGGGCGACGGCGATGACCTGCCCGAGGGTGCCCGCCCCGATGTCGTACTTGGCGCCGATGGCCTTGGTGGCGCCGTTGATCACCGAGCTGTCGTAACCGAAGAGGAAGCCGCCCATCGCGGCGGCGGCGGTGATGAAGATGACGTGCCCGAGGTGGTCCGGGGCCGGCTGGCCGGCGGAGGACGCCGATGGGGTCTTCGCTGTGCTGGTCACGTGAACTCCTGGGCCCGGCCTCGTCGCCGGGCGTGTCCGTGGGGGCAGGCTCGTCAAGGGGACTTCCAGTGGCGCACACCTGCACGCTGTCCACCACTCGAAGCTTCTTGTAGCCGGTTGTCGCTACTTGAATCCAAAAGGAACAAAGGAGATCGTATTCCTTCACCCTTTGAAGCAAGTGGCGGGGTGTGTCCCCGGGGAACACGGAGCCGCGCGAGCTCAGCGCAGCCGCTGGCTGATCACCTTCGACACCCCGTCGCCCTGCATCGAGACGCCGTAGAGCGCGTCCGCCACCTCCATGGTCCGCTTCTGGTGGGTGATGACGATGAGCTGGGAACTCTCCTGGAGCTCCTTCATGATCCGAATCAATCGCTGGAGGTTCGTGTCGTCGAGCGCCGCCTCCACCTCGTCCATCACGTAGAAGGGGCTGGGCCTCGCCTTGAAGATCGACACCAGCAGCGCGACCGCGGTGAGCGAGCGCTCGCCGCCGGACAGGAGCGACAATCGCTTCACCTTCTTCCCCGGCGGCCGCGCCTCCACGTCGACCCCCGAGGTCAGCATGTTGTCGGGATCGGTCAGGACCAGCCGTCCCTCGCCGCCCGGGAACAGCCGGGCGAAGACGCCCTCGAACTCGCGCGCCGTGTCCCGGTACGCCTCGGTGAAGACCTGCTCCACCCGCTCGTCCACCTCCTTGACCACCTGGAGGAGGTCGGCCCGGGTCCGCTTGAGGTCCTCCAACTGCTCGGAGAGGAACTGGTGCCGCTCCTCCAGCGCCGCGAACTCCTCAAGAGCGAGCGGGTTCACCTTTCCGAGCTGCTGATACGCCCGTTCGGCGGCCTTCAGCCGCTTCTCCTGCTCCGCCCTGACGAAGGGCCTGGGCAGGTTGCGCGGGTGCTCCGGGTCCTCGGGCAGCTCCTCGCCGTCGACCGCGGGCGACGGCGGCACGGGCTGCTCCGGCCCGTACTCGCCCACCAGCGCCGCCGGCTCCACGCCCAACTCCTCCAGGGCCCTCGTCTCGAGCTGCTCGATCCGCAGCCGCTTCTCCGCTCCGAGTACCTCGCCGCGGTGAACCGAATCGGTGAGCTTGTCGAGTTCCTGCTTCAGCTCCCGCCCGCGCACCCGCTCCGCCGCGAGCTCCTTCTCCCACTCCGCCTTCGCCGCTTCCGCGACCGACCGCTCCTCGTCCGCCCGTACGAGGGAGACCTCGGCGTGCGCCAGCAACTGCCGGGCGCCGGCCGCGACCGCCGCCGCCACCCGCGCCTCGTAGCGCATCCGGGCCCTGCGCCGCTCGGCCCGCGCCCTGGCCTCGCGCTCGGCGCGGGCGCCCCGGTCGAGCGCGTCGGCCCGCCCTGCCAGGCCCTGCACGCGCTCCTCGTGCGTACGGACCTGAAGCCTGGCCTCCATCTCGGTCTGCCGGGCGTTCGCCCCGTCCGCCGCGAGCCGGTCCCGCGTCGCGGTGTCCGGCTCCTCCTCCACCGGCGCCTCCTCGGCCACCGCGAGCCGCTCCGCCAGTTCCTCGGCCTCCCCGACGGCCCGCTCCAGCGCCTCCTGCGCCCCGGCCGCCGCGGCGGCCGACCGCTCGGCCTCCCCCGAAGCGCCGCGCGCCTGCCCGGCGAGCCGCCCCAGCCGCTGCGCCACCGCCGACCGCTCCCGGTCCCCGGCCCGCCGCGCCTCCCCCAGCTCCTCCGCCAGGGCCGCGCACCGGGCCCTGCGCTCCTTGGCCGCCGTCTGCCGGCCGGCCAGCTCCGCGCACCGCACGGCCAGCTCCGCCAGCTCCGCGTCCGCCTCGTCCACGGACGCCTGCACCTCCAGCAGGCTCGGCGCGCCCGCCGAACCGCCCTGCGCGAAGTGCGCCCCGAGCACGTCGCCCTCTGCGGTGACGGCGGTCAGCCCCGGTTGCGCGCAGAGCAGGTCCTCGGCGTCCTCCAGCGTTCCGACGACCACCGTCCCGCGCAGCAGCCGCCGCACGGCTCCCATGAGCTCCTCGGGCCCCCGTACGAATTCCACGGCGTACGGCGCGGGGGCCTCGCCCTCGGCGGCCTCCCCCGGCTCACCGGCCAGCAGCAGCGCCGCCCGTCCCGCGTCCTGCTTGCGCAGCAGCCGGATCGCCTCGGCGGCGGCCCCGGGGCCGCGCACCGCGACCGCGTCGGCCGCCGCCCCGAGCGCCGCGGCGACCTGCACCTCGTACCCCGGGACGACCGTCAGCAGCTCCGCCGCAGGCCCCAGCAGCCCGGTCAGGGACTCCCCCGCGCCGAGCAGCGCGCCCGTGCCGTCCTTGCGGCGCAGCCCGAGCGCCAGGGCCTCCCGGCGGGCGGAGGTGGCGGCCCGCTCGCGCTCGGCCGCCGTCAGCTCCTCCCGCACGTCACCCAACTCGGCTTCCGCCCCGGCCAGTTCGCGCCGGGCGGCGTCGTGCCGCACGGCCAGCTCCGCGTCACCCGCGTCCAGTCCTTCGACCTCCGCCCTGAGCTGCTCGTACTCCTCCTGGGCCGCGTCCGCCCGCTGCTGCGCCGCGTCGCGGGCCTCGGCGAGCCGGTCGATCTCGGCCCGCGCGGAGCCGGCCCGGCTGCGGGCCGCGTCGACCTGCCCGCGCAGCCGGGCCAGCCCCTCCCGCCGGTCGGCGACGGCCCGGGCGAGGTCCTTCAGCCTGCGTTCCTCCGCCGCGAGGCCGCGCTCCAGCTCGGCGCGGTGCTCGACGGTGTTGTCCAGGGCGTGCCGCGCCGTCTCCAGAGCGGCCGTCAACTCGGCCTCCTGCTCGCGGACGCGGGCGGCCTCGCGCTCCATGTCCTCGGGGTCGCGGCCCCGGCGCTCCTCGACGGGAGCGGCGTTCGCGCTGGTCACGCGGGCGTCGGCGAGCGAGACCGTGCCGCGCACCCGCTCGGCGAACCGGGACAGCTCGTACCAGGCCTGCTGCGCCCGCTGGAGCCGGGGCGCGAGCCTGCGCACCTCCTCCTCCAGCTCGGCCTCCCGCTGGAGCGCGGCCTCGAGCTGGGCCCCGGCGGCCTCCTTGCGGGCCTTGAGCGCTGTCTCGTCGGCGATCTCGGCGCCGAGCGCCTCCTGCATCCGTACCAGGTCGTCGGCGAGGAGCCGCAGTCGTACGTCACGGAGGTCGGCCTGGATCACGGCGGCCCGCCGGGCGACGGCGGCCTGACGGCCGAGCGGCTTGAGCTGGCGGCGGAGCTCGCCGGTGAGGTCCTCGACGCGGGCCAGGTTGGCCTTCATCGCCTCCAGCTTCCGCAGCGCCTTCTCCTTGCGCTTGCGGTGCTTGAGGACGCCGGCCGCCTCCTCGATGAAGGCGCGGCGGCCCGTCGGGTCGGCGTGCAGGACGGAGTCGAGCTGCCCCTGACCGACGATGACGTGCATCTCGCGGCCGATGCCGGAGTCGGAGAGGAGGTCCTGGATGTCGAGCAGCCGGCAGGTGTCGCCGTTGATCTGGTACTCGCTGCCGCCGTTGCGGAACATGATCCGCGTGATGGTGACCTCGGCGTACTCGATGGGCAGCGCGCCGTCGGAGTTGTCGATGGTGAGCGACACCTCGGCGCGCCCGAGCGGAGGCCGCCCGGTCGTGCCGGCGAAGATGACGTCCTCCATCTTGCCGCCGCGCAGGGACTTGGCGCCCTGCTCGCCCATGACCCACGAGAGCGCGTCCACCACATTGGACTTGCCCGAACCGTTGGGGCCGACGACACAGGTGATGCCGGGCTCGAAACGGAGCGTCGTGGCCGACGCGAACGACTTGAAACCCCGGAGGGTCATGGCCTTGAGGTGCACGCAGCCGGACTTTACCGGGATGTCGCGATCATCCACCGGACTCGCCGGGCCGTCCCGGTTTCACCGATGAATGTGCAGGGCACATCAGACGTGAGGAAAACGGGGTGTGGCCGGGAGGTCGACCGAAGGCGACGAAAGATCGACAGAGGTCGACGAAAGGCAGAAGGGACGCCGGAAAAGACGTCCCTCGCAGAAACCGGGAAACCGCGCAGGTGTCGGCCTGCGACGGCGACTGCGGAATCAGGTGAGTGCGGGCTCCGCGCGCGGGACGTCCCTTTCGAAGTCCTCGTCGAGCACGGAAGAGTCTCCGCGGTGCTGAGCGGCGGCGGTGAGCGTGTCGTTCTCGTTCTGAATCCGGTTGAGCTCGGACTCGAGATCCTGGACACGCTGCTGAAGCCGTCGCATCTCGGCGAGGAGTCGCGGGTCGGAGCCGCCGACGTAACCGAGAAGCGCCTTTGCCATGATGAGTGGTCCTCCACACTGAGTGACCGACCGGGAGCGGTTGGGTCGTGAGGGAATCGCACCCGCGGTGCTTGGCAGTGCTGTTGTTTCACTGCGGTTCTCGCTGCCAAACAGCTAAGGTGCGCGGGGATTCCAGAGTCTCACCAAAAAGTTTGACGGTCAACACGATCACAGCCCGTATCGATGGGCGACCCGGGGGCGTTCGGCCGTCTGCGGCACGGGGACCGACGGCGACGCACTCTCTGCGGGGCCCTGAGGGCGCGGAGATCATCCTTGTACGGGCAGCCTTCCATGACTACCCGTTTCTGGCAACCACCAGGGCCTTTCTGCCGAACGCACATGCCAGGGGCACGTCTTCGCGCCCCGGCCCGACGGGTCCGGGGCGCGGCGGATCAGCGGATGGCGAAGCCGGTGTACCCCCCACGAGGTGTGCTCCATATCTCAGTGACACCGTCGACCCGGCCGGGAGTGTCGTCCGAGCGCAGCCACTCCAGCAGGCGGTGGCACTGCTCACGGGGACCCTCGGCGACCACCTGCACGCGGCCGTCGTCGAGATTGAGCGCGAAGCCTTCGAGGTCGCCGATCTGCAAAGCGTTTGCCCTGGTGAACCAGCGAAAGCCCACTCCCTGTACCCGACCGCGCACCCATGCGGTGAGCCGTGCGTCGGGCCGTGCGTCTTCGTTCATGACTGCACGCTAACCGGCCAATTGCCCAAGCGGCACTTCGCCCCCACCCGTCATGCCGTACAGTCCCGACGCAATGAGCCTCATCCTTATGGGTGAACACATGGACCGTCGAGTTTCTGAGGAAGGCACAGCAGATGGGACGCCATCGACGCACTGCCGCCGGGTCCGACGCCGCTGAGTTCGCGGACGGAACGGCCGGCGGCAACCACGGCGGCCACCGGAAGAAGCGCCCCGCACCGGTGCGCACCGGCCTTCTCGGTGTCTCCGCGGCCTTGGCCTTCGGCGCCGTGGCCGTGGCGTCCGGCATCCTCCCCGGCAGTGACAACTACACCCTCGGCGGCGGCGGCAACGGCTCCGGCGACCGGGTGACCGCGGGCGGCGCGGTGGACCTCAAGGCGCAGGGCGGTGCCACCGCGACCCCGGCGGACCGGGCCCCGGCCCCGGCTGCGACGCCCGGGGCGGACCGGCCGCAGGCCCCCTCGCAGACCCCCTCCCCGCAGCGCTCGAACCCGGTCGGCGCGACGCCGGAGCCGGACGCCGATTCGCAGCAGCAGACGAAGCCGGACACCGCGAAGACGGACACCGCGAAGGCTGCCCGGTCCGCGGCGGCGCAGCGTCCACAGACGCACACACCCGCCGCCACCCCGGCCGCCCCGCAACCGCGCAAGGCCCCCTCCTCCGCGAACGACGCGGCGGCGGCCGTGCTCTCCCTGGTCAACCAGGAACGCGCGAAGGCGGGCTGCCGCCCGCTGCGCCCGGACACCGGCCTGGCCACGCTCGCCGCCGGCTTCAGCCGCGACATGGCGGCCCGCGGCTTCTTCGACCACACCGACCCGGACGGCGCGACTCCGTGGGACCGCGCCGCGAAGGCGGGCATCAAGGACCTCGGCGGCGAGAACATCGCCCGCGGCCAGGCCGACGCCCAGGCCGTGATGGACGCCTGGATGAAGAGCGAAGGCCACCGCAAGAACATCCTGAACTGCGAGTACACGACCCTGGGCGTCGGCGTGCACATGGCCGACGGCGGCCCGTGGTGGACCCAGGACTTCGGTTTCTGACCGACCCCCACCGGGCTGGTGACCATCGGGGCCCGTGACCCCGGGGACTCCGGCCGCCGGGGATTCCGGCCGCCGGAATTCGCGGACCGTTCCGCCGGTCGCTGTCAGTGGCGGGCCGGGCGAACCGGGCTTGGCATGGAGGACGACGGCCTCCCGCGCGAAGAGTCCGGGCGTCGTGCAGGCCTCGGACATCGTGACTCCCTGTGCGGACACGGCGGATCAACGGAGCATCGACCGCACACTGGTCCGCACCACCGGCAAGCCCCGTCCCGCTACCGCGCGGTGACCACCCTCGGCGGACGCTGGCACTTGGGGCAGAAGTAGCTCGACCGGTTCATCCACGGCCGGCGCCGCATCGGAGTGCCGCACCGGCCGCACGGCAGGCCCTCGCGCCCGTACGCGTCGAGCGAGCGGTCGAAGTAACCCGATTCGCCGTTCACGTTGACGTACAGACTGTCGAAGCTGGTGCCGCCGACGGCGAGCGCCGCGGTCATCACGTCCCGGACGTGGCCGAGGAGTTCCGCCGAGCGCGGGCGGGTCATGGACGCGGTGGGGCGGTCGTAGTGCAGGCGCGAGCGCCACAGCGCCTCGTCCGCGTAGATGTTCCCGACACCGCTGATCAGCGACTGGTCGAGCAGCGCCCGCTTGATCGTCGTTCGCCGCAGCCGCAGCGCCGTGTGGAAGGCGTCGTCGTCGAAGGCCTCGTCGAGGGGGTCGCGGGCGATGTGCCCGATGACGTCGGGGAGGCCGTCGGCGGTGGTGTCGTGCAGCGAGAGTCCGCCGAAGGTGCGCTGGTCGACGAAGCGCAGCTCCGTACCGAGCCCGTCGGCGAAGCGCACGCGCACCCGCAGGTGCTTCTCGTCGGCGGCCTCCTCGGGCCGGACCAGCAACTGGCCGCTCATTCCGAGGTGCCCGAGGACCGCGAGCGGCGCGTCGTCCAGCGGCAGCCACAGGTACTTGCCGCGGCGCCGCGCGGCTCCCATCCGGTGCCCGCGCAGCCGCTGCGCGAAGTCCTCGCCGCCGGCGAGGTGGCGGCGCACCGCACGCGGATGCAGCACCTCGACCTCGGCCACCGTGCGGTCGGCGACCCACCGCTCCAGACCTCGGCGTACGACTTCCACTTCGGGCAGCTCGGGCACGGCGGTACTCCTGTCACGGTGTTCGGGTACACGTCCGGCCCCGGCGCCGCCCTGCGAGGGGCGCCACCGGGGCCGGACGTACTGCTGCTGGTCAAACGGGGTCAGGCGACCTGCGACGAGTTCTCGTCGTCCGGCTGGGGAGCCGGAACCGCCTCGGCCTCGGCCTTCGCCGCTGCCTCGCGCTCCGCCGCCGCCGCGCTGATCGCGCGCCATGCGGACTCCGCCGCCTGCTGTTCCGCTTCCTTCTTGCTGCGGCCGGTGCCGGTGCCGTACGAGACACCACCGACGCGGGCGGCAGCAGTGAAGGTCTTCTCGTGGTCCGGGCCCGTCTCCGTGACCAGGTACTCGGGAACCCCGAGCCCCTCGGCCGCGGTGAGCTCCTGGAGACTGGTCTTCCAGTCCAGACCGGCGCCGAGACTGGACGACTTCTCGATCAGCGGATCGAAGAGCCGGTGCACCAGCTCGGAAGCGGCGTCCAGACCCTGGTCGAGATAGACCGCGCCGATCACCGCTTCCAGGGTGTCGGCGAGGATGGATGCCTTGTCCCGGCCTCCCGTGCCCTCTTCGCCCCGGCCGAGCCGGATGAAGGAGCCGAGTTCGAGGCCGCGGCCCACCTCCGCCAGCGCACGAGAATTGACCACCGCGGCCCGGAGCTTGGCCAACTGGCCTTCCGGGAGGTCGGGGTGGGTGCGGTACAGCGTGTCCGTGACGACGAGGCCGAGCACGGAGTCCCCGAGGAACTCCAGACGCTCGTTCGTCGGCAGGCCGCCGTTCTCGTACGCGTACGAACGATGGGTCAGCGCACGCACCAGAAGGGCGGACTCGAGGTGATACCCGAGCCGCCCTTCCAGAAGCGTGTGAGACGAGGCATTGTCCGTCTTGTGTGACTCAGACATGGTGCCTCTCACCAGCCGCTCAGACCTCGAGGACCTGGCGCTTGTTGTACGTGCCGCAGCTCGGGCACGCAATGTGCTGGAGCTTCGGCTCCTGGCAGCGCTCGCACGACACCAGGGTGGGGACCGCAGCCTTCCACTGCGACCGGCGGTGGCGCGTGTTGCTGCGCGACATCTTCCGCTTCGGAACAGCCACGGCTACTTCTCCTGCTTCTCGTCGACGCCGGAATCAGCGTCGTGCACGTTGTCCTTCTCGTCGACCTGGCCGGTCTCGACGAGTCCCTGCAACGCCGCCCAACGGATGTCGACGGCGTCATGATGGTGGTCCGGGTTCTCGTTCAGGCTGGTCCCGCACTGCGAGCACAGACCTGCACAGTCCTCCCGGCACACCGGCTGCATCGGCAGTGCGAGCACCACCGCATCGCGCAGCACCGGTTCGAGGTCGAACAAGCCGTCCTCGAGGAAGAGTGTGTCCTCGTCGTCCTCGGCGTCGTCGCCCGGTTCCGCTTGTGCGCGGCCCCGGTCGTCGGCGTCAGGGTACGAGAACATCTCCTGGAAGTCGGCCGCGACCTTCAGTCGCACCGGCTCCAGACACCTTACGCACTCCCCCTCGGCCTCCGCACGGACGGTGCCTGTGACAAGCACCCCTTCCATGACGGATTCGAGGCGGAGCCTGATCTCCAAGGGCGCACCTTCCGGTACGCCGACGACCCCTTCGACACCGAAGTCCTTGGGGGCCTCCGCGGAGCGGGTCAGCCGCTGGAGCGCACCGGGACGCCGGCCCAGCTCGTGTGTGTCGAACACGAGGGGGTTGCGGTGGTCGAGGCGCGCGTTCAGGGGATTTCCTGCTTTCGGATTGCTTTCGGAGGGGCTGCCGTAGCGTCGCAGGACGGAAATCCATGGCGAATCGGGCAGCCGAGATCGCAGACGTGGTCCGCGACGAATGGCCAGGATACTTGACGCGTCGCCCAGTGCCCAATCCGGTCCCGGGGCCCCCGCGACGGGCGTCAGCGGCCCTGCTCGTACTCCCGCAACCGGTCGAGATCGATCATGCTCGTGTCGAACATGCTGGTCTCGTCAAGAGCGCCCTGCTGCTGGTGGGACTGCTGGGACTGCGGTTGCTGCGGCAGGGGCTGGCCGTACTGGTCGTACCCCTGCTGGGCGTAGGAGGCCGCATACGGGTCCTGCTGGTAGCCGTACGGGTCCTGCTGGCCGTAGGGGGCCGCGTAGGCGTCCTGCTGCTGGGGCTGCCGGCCGTACTGGGCCGCGTACGGGTCGTACGGCTGCTGGGCGGGCACCTGGGGCTGGAGCTGCGGGGGCTCGGGGGCGCGCGGCGGGGCGGGGGCCTGGACCGGGGCGGGCTGCGGCTCGGCCAGGTCGGCGAGGAAGTCGGCGTCGGAACCGCGGAGCTGCGAGTGGTCCAGGCCGTCCTGCTCGGCCATGTGCAGGCCCAGGTCGTCGGAGGCGACGCGGCCGTGCAGCTTCTGGCGGCCCTTGCCGACCGCCTCCAGCGTCTTGGCGAGGACGGCCTCGAAGGCGCCGAGCTTGGTGTCGACGTACTCGTCGGCGCGGCTGAGCAGGGTCGCCGGGTCGGGGCTGTAGTCCGGGGCGTCGTCGTCCTCGGGGTCGCCGTAGCCCTGTCCGCCGAGGCCCGGGCCCCGGCCGAGCAGCTTCTCGCGGCCGCGGCCCACCGAGCCGATGGTCTTGGTGAGGACGACCTCGAAGTTGGCGAGCTTGGAGTCGACGTACTCGTCGGCCTCGGCGCGGATCTCCTCGGCCTCCTGGCGGGCCTCGGCGAGGATGCGGTCGGCCTCGGCCTGGGAGCGGCGGGCGACCTCGGTGTCGGAGATCAGGTCGCCGCGCTGGGCCTGGGCGGTCTCGATGATCCGCGCGGCCTCCTCGCGGGCCTGCTCGACCAACTGCTCGCGGCCGCCGATCAGCTCCTGGGCGTGGGCGAGGGAGTTCGGCAGGGCCTGCCGCACCTCTTCGAGCATGTCCAGCAGGTCGGCGCGGTTGACCACGCACGAGGCCGACATGGGCATGGACCGGGCGTTGCCGATCGCCTCGACGATCCGGTCCAGCTTGTTCTGCACGTCCACCGTGTTCTCGCCACTCTCTCGGCCTGGTGTGGAGACGGACGGGACGACTGTAAGGCCAGTCGTGTCCCGCCCGACACCTGCTGACGGTCTGTCAGTTGTCCGGCGCCTGCGCGCGCTTCTCCGCGAGGCGCTTCGTCAGCGCCGCGTGCACGTGTTCCGGCAGCAGGTGCGCGACGTCGCCGCCCCAGGCCGCGACCTCCTTGACCAGGCTGGAGGAGAGGAAGCTGTAGGTGGGGTTGGTGGGTATGAAGAGGGTCTCGACACCGGAGAGCCCGTTGTTCATCTGCGCCATCTGGAGTTCGTAGTCGAAGTCGCTGACGGCCCGCAGGCCCTTGACGATCGCGGGGATGTCGCGCTCCTTGCAGAAGTCGACGAGCAGCCCGTGGTGGGACTCGACCACGATGTTGCCGTAGTCGGCGGTGGCCTCCCGGATCAGCTCGATCCGCTCCTCGACGGAGAAGAGACCTTTCTTCGACTGGTTGATCATCACCGCGACGTGCACCACGTCGTAAAGGCTGGAGGCCCGGCCGATGATGTCGAGATGTCCGTTGGTGATGGGGTCGAACGACCCGGGACAGACTGCCCGGCGCATCTGTGGTCCCTCGCTCTCCGGTCCGGTCATCGTGCGTCCGCGCCTTCGGGGGCGTCGTCGCACGGTCGTGCGTCGTCGCACGGTGAGGCGGCGCGACCGTACCAGAGCGTTCCCTCGCCGTAGCGACGGGCCCGCAGCGGCTCGAATCCCTTGGGCCACGTGAATTCTCCGCCCCTGGTGCCGCGTTCCACGGTGGCGAGCGCGTCCTCCGCGAGCCACCCCTGGGCGTGGAGTGTGAGGAGGATCTCCCGAAGATCGTCGTCCGTGACGGCGTACGGGGGGTCCAGGAAGACGATGTTGTACGGGTCGGCGGGCGGCTGCGCGGTCACGACCTGCTCGGCCTTGCCCGCGCGGACCTCGGCGCCGGGCAGGCCCAGCGTGCGCACGTTGTCCCGGATCGTCCGCACCGCCTTGGGGTCGGCCTCGACGAGCAGGGCGTGCACGCCGCCCCGGGACAGCGCTTCGAGCCCGACGGCACCGGAGCCCGCGTAGAGGTCGGCGATCCGCACCCCCTCCAGCGTCCCGAGCAGCGCCTCCCAGGTCGAGAAGAGGCCCTCGCGCGCGCGGTCGGAGGTGGGGCGGGTGCCGTTGCCCGGCGGTACGGCCAGGCGGCGTCCGCCGGCGGTGCCTGCGATCACGCGGGTCATGTGGTGAGGTCCTTGGTCGGTACGGGGTCGGGCTACCCGGCCAGTCTCTCAGCCCCACGCCCTTCCGGCAGGCGTGGGCCCCGCCGGAACGGGGTGCCCTTGTTCGCGGTGGAGTACGCGGCTCGCGGCGGAGTACGCGTACGGCCGGTCCTGGCCGATGGAGCCGTCCGCGTCGCCCGAGAAGGCGAAGGAGCCCGTGTCCCTGGGCCGTCGAAGAGGCCGCGACGGCACCGCGCGCCTCGCGCGCGTCCGCGTGACGTTCCGCGAGACGAGCGGCGGCCGGGCCGGCGCCGCCGTGGTCACCCCTTGTCCAGGTACTCCTCCCGGTCCTTGTCCAGCAGCGCGTCCAGCGCCGTCCGCAGCTCCGGGAGGCGTTCCAGTTCGGGGTCGGCGGCGACGATCTGGACGGCCTCCTCGCGGGCGGCCGCGATGACCTCCTCGTCCTCGATGACGGCGAGCACGCGCAGCGAGGACCGGACGCCGGACTGGGCCTGCCCGAGGACGTCGCCCTCCCGGCGCTGTTCGAGGTCGATGCGGGACAGCTCGAAGCCGTCGAGGGTGGCCGCGACGGCGGCCAGCCTGGCCCTGGCGGGACTGGCCTCGGGCATCTCGCTGACCAGCAGGCACAGCCCGGGGGCCGACCCCCGCCCGACCCGGCCGCGCAACTGGTGGAGCTGGGAGACGCCGAAGCGGTCGGCGTCCATGATCACCATCGCGGTGGCGTTCGGCACGTTCACCCCGACCTCGATGACCGTGGTCGCGACGAGGACGTCCACGTCCCCGGCCGTGAACCGGCGCATCACGTCGTCCTTGTCGTCGGGCTGCATCCGCCCGTGCAGCACCTCCACCCGCAGCCCCGCGAGCGCGCCGGCGCGGAGCTGCTCGGCGATCTCCAGGACGGCGAGCGGGGGCCGCTTCTCCGGGTCCTCGGCCTCCTCGGCGGCCTTCTTGGACTTCTTCTTCGGCTCGTCCTCGCCGTCCCCGATGCGCGGGCAGACGACGTACGCCTGATGGCCGTTCTCCACTTCCTCCCGTACGCGTTCCCAGGCGCGGGCCAGGAAGTGCGGCTTGTCCTTGGCCGGTACGACGTGGGTGGCGATCGGCGAGCGCCCGGCGGGGAGCTGGTCCAGCACGGACGTCTCCAGGTCGCCGAAGACGGTCATGGCGACCGTGCGGGGGATGGGGGTGGCCGTCATGACCAGCAGGTGCGGCGGCTGCTTGCCCTTGGACCGGAGCGCGTCCCGCTGCTCGACCCCGAACCGGTGCTGCTCGTCGACGACCACCAGCCCCAGGTCGTGGAACTGCACCTTGTCCTCGATCAGCGCGTGCGTGCCGATGACGAGTCCCGCCTCCCCCGTGACCAGGTCGAGCAGCGCCTGCCGCCGGGCGGGCATCCCCATCGACCCGGTGAGCAGCACGGCCTTCGTCCCGATGGCCGATCCGCCGAGCATCCCGCCCTCGGCCAGCTCGCCCATCATCTCCACGATCGACCGGTGGTGCTGCTGCGCGAGCACCTCGGTGGGCGCGAGCATCGCGGCCTGCCCGCCCGCGTCGACGACGGCCAGCATGGCGCGCAGCGCCACCATCGTCTTCCCGCTTCCGACCTCTCCCTGCAGCAGGCGGTGCATCGGGTGTTCGGTGGCGAGGTCGTCGAAGATCTCCTTCGAGACCTTCCGCTGGCCCTCGGTGAGGGTGAAGGGGAGCTTCGCGTCGAAGGCGTCCAGGAGGCCGTCCGGGGCGGGCCTGCGGGCGACGGCGGGCAGTTGCGTCTCTGCGTGGCGGCGGCGGGCCAGGGCGACTTGCAGGACGAAGGCCTCGTCCCACTTGAGGCGGTCGCGGGCGTCGGCGATCTCCGCCTTGGTGCGCGGGCGGTGGATCTGGCGGAAGGCGTCGGGGAGCGGGACCAGGCCCCGGCCCTCGCGCAGGGCGGCCGGGAGGGGATCGACCAGCTCCGCCCAGTCGGCGGCCTCCATGGAGGCCAGGACCACGTCGACGGTCTTGGCGATCTTCCAGCTCTCCATCTGGGCGCAGGCCGGGTAGAGGGGGATCAGTTGGTTCGCCCAGGCCTCGACGGCGTCGGAGCCCGCGTCCTTGCCGAGCATCTCGTACGCCGGGTGGGAGAGCTGGCGGATGTTGCGGAACACGCCGACCTTGCCGGAGAACATGCCCTTGCGGCCCGGCAGGAGTTCTTTCTGGTGGTGGTAGATCGCCTTGCCGAAGAAGACGAGCTGGAGGCGTCCGCTGCCGTCGGTGAGGGTGACTTCGAGGCGTTGGCCCTTGCCGTTGTTGAAGCGCAGCACGCGGGCGTCCGCGACCTGGGCGACGACGGTGGCGTGCTCGTCGAGCGGGAGGTCCGCGAGCTGGGTGAGCTCGCCGCGCTCGGCGTACCGCCGCGGGTAGTGGTGCAGCAGGTCACCGACCGTGTGCAGGTCGAGGTGCTCGGCCATCACCTTCGCGGTGGTGCCGCCGAGTGTCTTCTTGAGTGGTTCGTCGAGCGAGGGCACGAGATCCATTGGACACCATCCCTCTGACAAGGCCCGTCCCCTGTGGAGAACCCCGCCTCACGCGCGGGCCCGGCGGCCCCGCTCGTACGCCGCCCGGTACGACTCCTCCGTCAGCCCGGAGCGGGCCGCCTCCCTGGTCCGCACGACGTCCAGGTCGCCCAGCACGAGGGCGCCGCGCAGGGCCTCCGCCTCGCCGAGCAGTTCCGCCGCCCACTCCGGAGCACACGCCTCCGCCCGGGCTTCGGCGAGCTCGGCCGGGATCAGCCGGCCGGGCTGGCCGGCGGCCAGGACCGCGGCCTGGCCGAAGCACTCCTCGGCCCCCGCCCGGTCACCCTCCGCCAGGGCGGTGCGGCCGAGGCCGAGCAGCACGCGCAGGGTCTCGCCCGTACCGAACCAACTGTCCGTGCCGACGGCGACGGCCGCCTCGTAGTGCAGGCGCGCGCGTGCCGTGTCGCCGGCCAGACGGGCCGCGTCGCCGAGGCCGCGCAGCGCGCCGGCCGCCTTGTCGGGGACGCCGACGCTCCGGGACAGTTCGGCGGAGCGGGTGAAGAGGGCGACTGCCTCGCGGGGCCGGCCCGCGTGCAGCAGGACGTGGCCGCGCCGCATCAGCATGTCGGCGGTCTCCTCGGGGGCCCGGAGTTCGGTGACGAGGACCAGTGCCTCGTCCAGGAGGGCCAGCGCCCGGGCGTGGTCGCCGCGCCAGTGCGCGAAGGTGGCGAGCGGGTCGAGGGAGTTGGCGATGCCCCAGCGGTCCCCGGTCGCCCGGAAGCCGGTCAGCGCCGCCGTGAAGTCCTCCTCCGCGGCCCCGGGCCGCCCCGCGAAGAGCTGCTGGTAGGCGCGGCCCATCCGCAGCAGCGCCGCCGCCCAGGGGCTGCTGTCGCCGTACGCCGCCTCCGCCTCCGGCGGCGCCCCCGTGCTCGTGCGCGGGCCCGCCGCCAGGGACCACAGGGTGAGTGTGTGCGGGCGGCGCAGGGTGCCGATCAGGCCCGCGACGAGCCGGTCGGCGCGCGCGGTCAGTTCGTCGTCGTCGGCGGTGCCGTGCGGTCCCGCCCGGTGGTCGACGGCCGCCAGCAGGCACAGTACGTACTCCTCCGCCAGCCCCTCGGGAGGCCGCGGCCCGACCGTCTCCAGCACCGCACGGGCCGCCTGCGCCAGTTCCCCGGCGCGGCCGCGCAGCGGTGCGTACCAGGACAGGCAGGCGAGCAGCCGCAGGGAGGTGGCGGCGTCGCCGTGCCGCACGGCGGCCAGGAGGTCGGTGTGCTCGGCCTCCAGGCGGTCCAGCCAGCGCAGTTGGGCGGCCCCGCGCAGGTGCGGCTCGGCCCGTTCCGCGAGGTCCAGGAAGTACGCCGTGTGGGCGGTGCGGAACGTCTCCTCCTCCGCGCCCAGTCGCTCCGCGCAGAAGGCCCGGATCGTCTCCAGCATCCGGTAGCGCCCGTCGGCGGCCGTCACGAAGGACTTCTCGACGAGGGACGCGAGGACGTCCTCCGCGTCGTCGGCCGCGCACACCTGCCGCACGGCGTCCGCCGTCACGGCGCCGGCGAACACGGTGAACCTGCGCGCCAGCCGCTGTTCCGCCGCGTCGAGCAGTTCCCAGCTCCACTCCACCACCGCGCGCAGGGTGCGGTGCCGGGGCTCCTTGGTGCGGTCGCCGCGCGACAGCAGCCGGAAACGGTCGTCGCCCGGCCCGCCCAGCCGGTCGCCGAGGCGGTCCGCGAGCTCGCCGACGGTGAGGGTGCGCAGCCTGGCCGCCGCGAGCTCCAGGGCGAGCGGAAGGCCGTCCAGGGCCGCGCAGAGGCGCTCCGCGCGGGCGTGCCCCTCGCCGCCGGGGCGCAGGTCGACTCCCGGGCGCACGGCGGTCGCACGGTCCGTGAAGAGGCGTACCGCCGCCGCCCGCCCCAGCGGTTCCACCGTGACCAGCGTCTCCCCCATGATCGACAGGGCCTCCCTGCTGGTGGCCAGTACGCGCAGGTCGGGGTGGGCGCCGAGGAGCCGTACGGTCAGGGCCGCCGCCCCTTCCACCAGGTGCTCGCAGTTGTCCAGCACGACGAGGAGGCCGGGGCAGGCGGCCAGCGCCGACAGCAGCCGCTCCAGGGCGTCGGCGCCGCCCGCCCGGTCCGGGAAGCCGCTCTCGCGCACCCCGAGCGCCGCCAGTACGGCGTACGGCAGGCCCGCCGCGTCCCGCACGGGTGCCAGCTCCACGTAACAGACCTGGCCTCGCCGGCGCTCCGCCGCCTCCTGGGCGAGGCGCGTCTTGCCCGCGCCGCCGGGGCCGGTGAGGGTCACCAGGCGGGCCGTGCGCAGCAGTCCGTCAAGCTGCTTCAGGTCGTTCTCGCGTCCGACGAAGCTGGTGAGCCGGGCGGGCAGCGGCCTGGGGGCGGCGGCGCCTTCCGGGCGCAGGAGTTCCAGGTGGAGGGCGGCCAGTTCGGGCGAGGGGTCGGTGCCGAGCCGCTCGGCGAGGGTGCGCCGGGCGTCCTCGTGGACGGTGAGCGCCTCGGCGGTCCGCCCGGCCGCCCGCAGGGCCCGCATCAACAGTCCGTACGGCCGCTCCCGCAGCGGATGTGCGGCGATCAGCCCGCGCAGTTCCGGTACCAGGGCGGCGCCTCCCCCCAGTTCCAGCTCCGCCGCCGCGAGGTCCTCCCGGGCGTTCAGCCGTGCCTCCTCCAGACGGCGGGCCTCACCGGCGGCGAAGGCCGCGGGAGCGAGGTCTTCGAAGGCGTTCCCGCGCCACAGGGCCAAGCCCTCGCGCAGCAGTTCCGCGGCCCGTCCGTACTCCCCCGCGGCCAGTGCGGTGCGTCCGGCGCGCGCCGCGTCCTCGAAGAGGTGCACGTCGACGGTGGCGGGACCCGTGTCGAGCCGGTATCCGAAGGGAACCGACTCGACGCGTGCGCCGAGGGCTTCGACGCGTCTGCGCAGCCGGGACACCTGTGCCTGGAGGGCGTTCGCGGCTCCGGCCGGCGGCTCGTCGCCGTACAGGCCCTCGATGAGGCGCCCGGTGCCGACACCGCGCCCGGTGTGCAGGAGCAGCAGGGCGAGGAGAGTGCGCTGGCGTTCGCCGCCGGGATCGACGCTCCCGCCCGCGTCGGTGCGTATCTCCACGGGGCCCAGCAGTCCGAAGCGCATGCGCCGATTGTGCTGGGCGGGCGGCGGAGAGCCGGAAGCGGGCAAGAAAAAACCGGCCCACCCGAGGGTGGACCGGTTCTTCAAGCAACCAGCGAGGTGGCCGCGCTATCGAGACGTCAGCGCGAGACCTTGCCGGCCTTGATGCACGAGGTGCAGACGTTAAGCCGCTTCGGCGTCCGACCGACCACTGCACGCACGCGCTGGATGTTGGGGTTCCAACGACGCGAGGTACGGCGGTGCGAGTGCGAAATGTTGTTGCCGAAGCCCGGCCCCTTGCCGCAGACGTCGCAGTTGGCAGCCACGGTCACTCCAAAGACTTCAGATGCACTTACAGTGAATTCCGGCATGCCGGGAGATCCGAGGATCCTGTGGCGTAGCCGGGGGAATGTCCCGATTTTCATCGGGCAACCGGAGCAGCATACAACGACTGCTCTCGTACAACGAAACTACCACGGCTGCCGGGGCCCCCGCCCCGGGCCCTTCTGCCGCCGTCCCCGCCCCGGGGACTAATCTGCGAGAGTTCCCGCTGCTCAAGGAGGAGGCCCAGGTGCCGCAGTCCCCCGACGACCTCGACGCCGTCGCGGTACGCACCTGGTGCTCGCTGGCCCTCGCGGTCCTGGGCGCCGAACGCGAGGAGATCGACGCGATCAACGTCTATCCGGTCGCCGACGGGGACACGGGGACGAATCTGTATCTGACGATGGAGTCCGCCGCCCAGGCCGTGGAGGCCGTCTTCGCCGCCCACGAGACGGTGCCGGGCCCCGCCGCCTCTCTCCCCCTCCTCTCCGACGCGGTACGGGCCATGGCGCACGGTGCGCTGATAGGCGCCCGGGGGAACTCCGGCACGATCCTCTCCCAGCTCCTGCGGGGCATGTCCGAGGAGCTGGCCACGGTGGAGCGGGCGGACGGGGCGGCCCTGCGCAGGGCGTTGCAGCGGGCGGCGGCGCTGGCGTACGAAGCGGTGGCGCACCCCGTGGAGGGGACGGTGCTCACGGTCGCCACGGCGGCGGCGCGGGAGGCTGCCGCTTTCGGGGGCGACGGCGTGGCCGGTGTCGCCCGGGCCGCGTACGAGGGCGCCCGGGCCGCTCTGCCGCGGACCACCGCGCAGCTCGCCGCGCTCGGCAGGGCCGGGGTCGTCGACGCGGGCGGCCGGGGGCTGGTGGCGGTGCTCGGGGTGCTGGTCGAGGCGGTCACGGGGGAGGCGGTGGCCGTACGGGCGAAGGCGCCTGCCGTACCGCCCGCCGTGCCTCCGGCCGACGAGGACTGTGCGGCCGACCATTCCGACGAGGGCGGGCCCGCGTTCGAGGTGATCTACCTGTTGGAGGCGGAGGACGCGGCCGTGGACCGGCTGCGGCATCGGCTGGACGGTCTCGGGGACTCGCTGGTCGTCGTGGGTGGGGACGGGCTGTGGAACGTGCATGTGCACGTGGACGACGCGGGGGCCGCCGTCGAGGCGGGGGTCGAGGCGGGGCGGCCGTACCGGATCCGCATCACGCACTTCGGGGCCGACCGGACGGCCCCGCCCCGGGAACGGGCGCAGCGGGCCGTCGTCGCGGTGGTGCCGGGCGAGGGGCTCGTGGAGCTGTGCGCGGAGGCCGGCGCGACGACCGTCCTGGCCCGGCCCGGGGAGCCGCCGGCCAGCGGGGAACTGGTCGACGCGATCCGGCGGGCGCACGCGCGGGAGGTCGTGCTGCTGCCCAACGACGCGGATCTGCGGCACACGGCCGCGGCGGCCGCCCAGCAGGTACGGAGCGAGGGCGTGCGAGTCGCGTTGATCCCGACCCGGGCCGCGGTTCAGGGCATCGCGGCCCTCGCGGTGCACGAGCCGGAATGGCGCTTCGACGAGGACGTCGTCGCGATGACGTCGGCGGCGGGGGCCACCCGGTACGCGGAACTGGCCGTCGCGGAACGGCAGTCGTGGACGACGGTGGGCGTGTGCCAGGCGGGCGACGTGCTCGGGCTGATCGACGGGGACGTCGCGGTGATCGGCACGGAGGTCGCCGCCACGGCGCGGACGGTGCTGGACCGGATGCTGTCGGCGGGCGGCGAGCTGGTGACGCTGGTGCTGGGGGACGGGGCGCCGGAGGGGCTCGGGGAGGGGCTGGAGGCGCATGTGCGGGGGCGGCACCTGGCGGTGGACACCCTGCTCTACCACGGCGGTGACCAGGTCTCCCCCCTCCTGATCGGCATCGAGTAGCCCGCTGGGGGGCCGCCCCCTTTGAGCTCCGCAACCTCGCCTTCACCCCCGCCCTCCTGAAAGGGCGGCGGGCAGGGCTCAGCCGTGCCGTCAGGCGCCGGTCAGCCGGTGGTAAGGGCCGGGCGGCACGCTCCGGGGCATGACACCGCGACCGCAGTCCCAGGCCCTCGCCCACCTCCACGTCCTCATCTCCGGCGCCAGCATCGCCGGCCCCGCCCTCGCCCTCCAGCTCGCCCGGCGCGGAGCCCGCGTCACCGTCGTCGAGAAGGCCCCCGCCCTGCGCCCCGGCGGCTTCGCCGTCGACTTCCGGGGGCATGTGCACCGCACGGTCCTCCAGGACATGGGGATCTGGGACGAGGTGCACGCCCGGCAGACGCACATGGGCGTGCAGACCGTCGTCGACGCCGACGGCAGCCCCCGCGTCGACCTGCCCGCCGCCATGATGAGCGGCGACGTCGAGATCGCCCGCGGCAGCCTGGCCGCGATCATGTACGAGCGGACCAAGGACCTGGACAACGTCCGTTACATCTTCGCGGACTCCGTCGCCACCCTCCACGAGACCCCGACCGGCGTCGACGTCACCTTCGAGAGGGGCGCTCCCCGCACCTTCGACCTCGTGGTCGGCGCCGACGGCCTGCACTCGCGCACCCGTGCCCTCGCCTTCGGCGACGAGTCCCGGTACCTGACGTACCTCGGCTACTACGTCGCCGGGTTCGACGTGCCCAACCACCTCGGGCTCGACCGCACCGCCCGGCTCCACAGCGATCCCGGCCGCATGGTGGGCATCGGCAACGCCGACGGCGACCCCGCCCGCGCCAGGGCATCCCTCGTCTTCTCCTGCGCCGAGCGGCTCGACGTCGACCGCCGCGACCTCGCCCAGCAGCAGAAGATCCTGACGGAGAGGTTCCGGGGGATGGGGTGGGAGACCGCGCACGTCCTCGAAGCGCTGGCCCGGCTCACCTCCCCCGACGAGCTCTACTTCGACGCCATCGCGCAGATCCACGTGGACCGGCTGTCCGTCGGGCGGGTGGTGCTGGTGGGGGACGCCGGATACGGAGCGACCATGGGCGGCATGGGCACGGGCGCGGCGATCGTCGCCGCGTACGTCCTGGCCGGGGAGCTCGCCGCGGCGGGCGGCGACCACCGCACCGCCTTCGCCGCGTACGAGGCGGAGTTCCGCGACTTCGCCAAGGGCTGCCAGAAGATCGCCGGCAACGCGGGCCCCTTCCTCGCGCCGCCCACCGCCCGCGGAATCCGGCAGCGGGACCTCATGTACCGCGTGCTCGCCGCGCGCCCCCTGGCCGGGTTCTTCCAGCGGCTGACCCAGCGGGCGGCCACCGACATCGTGCTGCGGGACTATCCCTGACCGGCTCCCCCGAACTACTCCCGCCCCGCGCCCTCCGCCGGGTTCCGCAGCCGCCACCCGTGGTCGACCGGGCCGATGCCCGCGCCGAGCGCGAAGCCCGCCGCGATGGCCTCCGTGACGTACTCCTTCGCGGCGGAGACCGCCTGCGGCACGTCCAGTCCCTTGGCCAGACCCGAGGCGATCGCGGAGGCGAGCGTGCAACCGGTGCCGTGCGTATGGCGGTTGTCGTACCGCGGGGCGCGCAGCCAGTGCTCCTCGGCGCCGTCGGTGAGCAAGTCGACGGCGTCGCCCGGGAGATGGCCGCCCTTGATCAGCACCCAGCGCGGCCCGCAGGCCAGCAGCGCGTCCGCCGCCTCCCGCATCCCCTCCTCCGACTCCACCCGTACGCCGGTGAGTTGGGCCACCTCGTCGAGGTTCGGGGTGGTGACGGTGGCCGTCGGCAGGAGGTGCTTGCGCACGGACTCCACCGCCGAGGGGGCGAGCAGGGAGTCCCCGTGCTTGGAGACGCCCACCGGGTCCACGACGACCGGCGCGTCGGTGGTGGCCAGCAGGCCCGCCACCTCCTCCACCAGTTCGGCGGACGACAGCATGCCGGTCTTCACGGCCTGCACCCCGATGTCGTCGACGACGCTGCGGTACTGGGCGCGCACCGCTTCCACCGGCAGGTCCCAAACCCCCTGCACGCCCAGGGAGTTCTGGGCGGTGACGGCGGTCAGCACGCTCATCCCGTGCACGCCCAGGGCCAGCATCGTCTTCAGGTCCGCCTGGATGCCCGCACCGCCGCCGGAGTCGGAGCCGGCGACGGTCAGCACGCAGGGGAGCACGCCGTGACGTGCGGCAGGAGTTATTCGCATACCTGCGAATGTAACGCGCCCCCCGGGGAGCGGATCAGCCCTCGATGTCGCCGAAGTGGTCCCAGCCGCCCTTGTTGGTCCAGGGCGCCCCGTCGACCGTCACCTGCGGCAGCGCGGAGGGGTTCAGGACCTCGCCGATGACCTTCCAGCGGGCGGGGAGCTTCACGTCCGGCGGGAAGGTGGCCACGATCGCGTGGTCCTCCCCCCCGGTCAGCACCCACTGGATGGGGTCCACGCCGACCGCCTGCCCGATGTCCGACATCTGGGTCGGGATGTCGATGAGGCCCGAGCGCAGGTCGATGCGGACCTTCGACGCCTCCGCGATGTGCCCGAGGTCGGCGACCAGGCCGTCGCTGACGTCGGTCATCGCGGTCGCGCCGAGCCCGGCGGCCGCGGGGCCCGCGTGGTACGGCGGCTCGGGCCTGCGGTGCGCCTCGACGAAGGCGCGCGGCGAGCGGAAGCCGCGGGAGAGGACCGCGTGCCCCGCCGCCGACCAGCCGAGCCACCCGGTCACCGCGACGACGTCACCGGGGCGGGCCCCGGAGCGTACGACCGGCTCGTGGTTGCGCAGGTCGCCGAGCGCGGTGATCGCGACGGTGATGGTGTCACCGCGCACCACGTCCCCGCCGACCACCGCCGCGCCCGCGACCTGGCACTCGTCGCGCAGCCCGTCCATCAGTTCGGTCGGCCAGGTCGCCGGAAGCTCGGCGGGGACGACCAGCCCCAGCAGCAGGGCGGTCGGCACGGCGCCCATGGCGGCGATGTCGGCGAGGTTCTGGGCGGCGGCCTTGCGGCCCACGTCGTACGCCGTCGACCAGTCGCGCCGGAAGTGCCGCCCCTCCAGGAGGATGTCGGTGCTCGCGACGACCCGCCGGTCCGGCGCCGCGACGACCGCCGCGTCGTCGCCGGGCCCGAGCCGCACGGCCGGGGTGGAGGTGAGGCGGGAGGTCAGCTCTCTGATGAGGCCGAACTCTCCCAGCTCTCCCACGGTGCCCTTCATGAATGTGCCCCTTCTGCCCCAGTGCGCTTGCGGTCGCGAGCCAGCACTGCTCTAGGTACCGTCAACACGTACGTCAACTTCTGTTCGCCGCACGCCGCGAGCGCCTCGGGCGTACGGGCGCGACCGGCCGCGCAGGTCTCCCCACCGCCCGCGACGACACGGTACGGTGGCGTCTCTTTCCCCACCCCACATGATCCTCGTGGCCGCCTTGGAGGTTCCGTGGTACAGGCGTACATCCTCATCCAGACCGAAGTCGGCAAGGCTTCGACGGTCGCCGACATGATCGGCAAGATAACGGGAGTCATCCAGGCCGAGGACGTGACAGGACCCTACGACGTGATCGTGCGGGCCCAGTCGGACACCGTGGACGAGCTCGGCCGTATGGTCGTCGCCAAGATCCAGCAGGTGGACGGCATCACACGCACTCTGACCTGCCCGGTCGTCCACTTGTAGCCCCGTCTACGCTTGGCCGCATGGCTTCCTCGACCCACCGGCTCCGCCGTGCCTCGGCCGCCGCAGCGCTTCTGCTGTCGGCGGCCGTCGCCTGCTCCCCCGCGGGCGGTGCGGCCGTCGTGGCGGTTCCTTCGCCGGACACCGAGGTCGCGGGGTACTGCGAGGCGCTCCACGAGGAGCTGCCGGCCAAGGTCATGGACGACGTGGCGCGCCGCGACGTGTCGCCCGATTCCCCGTACACGGCGGCCTGGGGCGACCCCGCGATCGTACTGCGCTGCGGGATCGAACGGCCCGCCGAAGCGATGGATCCGGAGAACAACGCGGCGGAGGTCGACGGGGTCGGCTGGGTCGTCGACGACCGGGGCGACGACGGGATCCGGTTCATCTCCCGCTACCGCGAGGCGTACGTGGAACTGCTGGTCCCCGCCTCGTACCACCCGGACGCGAGCATCCTGGTCGACTTCGCGAAGCCCGTCGAGAAGTCGATCCCCAAGACCATCGACGACTGATCCGCCCGGCCCGGCCGAGCGGCCCGTCCCAGCAGGACCGGACGGCTGATCCGCCGGGCGGCCCGGCCCGGCAAAACCGCCGACGACCGGGCCGGTCCGCGCGGCGGCGGCCCGGCCCCGGTCGCCGGAGGCTCAGCGCAGGCCGGTGGAGCGGCGCAGGGCCGCCTGGACCAGCAGGTCCACCAGCTCCGGATAGGAGACGCCGGACTCCTGCCACATGCGCGGGTACATCGAGATCGGCGTGAAGCCCGGCATCGTGTTGATCTCGTTGATCACGAACTCGCCGTTGTCCTGGAGGAAGAAGTCCGCCCTCACCAGGCCCTCGCAGGACGCCGCGTCGAAGGCCGCGACCGCGAGCCGCTGGAGTTCGGCGGTCTGCTCCGCCGTCAGCGGCGCGGGGACGATGCCGGCCGCCGAATCGATGTACTTGGCCTCGAAGTCGTAGAAGTCGTGTGCGGAGACCGGCGGGATCTCGGCGGGCACGCTCGCCCGCGGCCCGTCCTCGAACTCCAGCACCCCGCACTCGATCTCGCGCCCGGTGAGCAGCGACTCGACCAGCACCTTCGGGTCGTGGCGCTGGGCCTCCTCGATCGCCTCGTCCAGCCCCGAGAGGTCGTTCACCTTGGTGATGCCCATCGAGGAGCCGCCCCGCGCGGGCTTCACGAACAGCGGCCAGCCGTGCTCCCCGGCGAAGTCCACGATCCGCTTGCGCGCGGCCGAGGGATCGGCGGCCCACTCGCGGGGCCGGACGACCAGGTACGGGCCGACCGGCAGCCCGAAGGAGGCGAAGACCCGCTTCATGTACTCCTTGTCCTGGCCGACGGCCGAGGAGAGCACGCCCGCGCCGACGTACGGAACGCCGGACAGCTCAAGGAGTCCCTGGAGGGTGCCGTCCTCTCCGTACGGACCGTGCAGGACCGGGAAGACGACGTCGACCTCGCCGAGCGCCTTGGGCACGGAACCCGGCTCGCTGTACACGACCTCGCGGTTGCCGGGGTCCACGGACAGCACGACGGAGGCCTCGGAGGCGTCGGTGAGCTGCTCGACGTTGGGGACCCGGCGGTCGGTGATCGCCATCCGGTCGGGTTCGTCGGCGGCCAGCACCCACCGCCCGTCCAGCGTGATGCCGATCGGCAGCACGTCGTACTTCTCGCGGTCGATGGCCCGCATGACGGCGCCGGCCGTGACGACCGAGATGCCGTGCTCGGAGCTGCGGCCGCCGAAGACGACGGCCACACGCGGCTTGCGGGGCTCCTGGTCAGGGCTCTGGGGAAGGTTCTGGCTGCTCATATCGGCTTGAGGGTACCCGAGGAGCCCCGGCGCATCCGTCGTGGACGCACTGCGGAATTCAGCGTTCCGGCTTGGCGCTGCGCGACATCAGCTCCTTCACCGCGACCAGCGGCGGCTTGCCCTCGTGGACGATGCTCACCACCGTCTCGGTGATCGGCATCTCGACGCCGTGCCGCCGCGCCAGATCCAGTACGGACTCGCAGGACTTGACGCCCTCGGCGGTCTGCTTGGTGGCGGCGACGGCCTCCTGGAGGGTCATGCCGCGCCCCAGGTTCGTGCCGAAGGTGTTGTTGCGCGACAGCGGCGACGAGCAGGTGGCGACCAGGTCGCCCATGCCCGCGAGCCCGGCGAAGGTGTGCGCGTCGGCGCCCATCGCCAGGCCCAGCCGGGTGGTCTCGGCGAGGCCGCGGGTGATGAGGGAGGCCTTGGTGTTGTCGCCCATGCCCATGCCGTTGGTGATGCCGACGGCCAGCGCGATGACGTTCTTGACCGCGCCGCCCAGCTCCACGCCGACCACGTCGGTGGTGGTGTACGGGCGGAAGTACGGGGTGTGGCAGGCCGCCTGGAACCGTACGGCGGCCTCCTCGTCGCGGCAGGCGACCACGGCGGCGGCGGGGTGCCGGGCGGCGATCTCCTTGGACAGGTTGGGCCCGGAGAGCACGGCGACCCGTTCCTCGGGGACCTTGGCGACCTCGGCGATGACCTCGCTCATGCGCTTGGCGGTGCCGAGTTCGACGCCCTTCATCAGCGACACGAGGACCGAGTCGGCCGGCAGGAGGTCCTTCCAGCCGCTCAGGTTCTCCCGCAGCGTCTGCGAGGGGATGCACAGCACGGCGAAGTCCGCGCCCGCGGCGGCCTCCGCGGCGTCCGCGGTGGCGGTGATGCCGTCGGGGAGCCGCACCCCGGGCAGGTAGTCGGGGTTGCTCCGCGTGGCGTTGACGACCTCCGCGCGGGCGGCGTTGCGGCCCCACAGGGACACCTCGCAGCCCGCGTCGGCGAGCACCATGGCGAAGGCGGTCCCCCAGGAGCCGTTGCCGAAGACGGCGACCCGTGTCACTTGGCGTTCTCCCCCGACTGCTGCTGCTGTTTCTTCTTCTCCAGGGCCCTGCGTCGCTGCTCGGCCCGGGCCTTGCGGTGGTCGTACACCTCGGCGGGCACCGGCTCCTGCCGGACCTCCGCGAGGAGTTCGGTGATGGCGGCCATGATGACCTCGGTCGCCTCGCGGAGCACGTCCGGCGTGGGTTCCTTGTCGTAGAACCGCTCCAGGTCGACCGGCGGCCCGGCCTGCACCTGGAGGGTCTTGCGCGGGAAGAAGTGCGTCTTCTTGCCCTTGGCGTACGGCGGCATGGCGAGGTTCGCGCCCCACTGGGCGACCGGGATCACGGGCGCCTTGGTCTGCAGGGCCACGCGGGCGGCGCCGGTCTTGCCGGCCATCGGCCACATGTCGGGGTCGCGGGTGAGGGTGCCCTCCGGGTAGAAGGCGACGCACTCGCCGCGCTCGACGGCCGCGATGGCGGCCCGGAAGGCGTTCATCGCGTCGGTGGTCTCGCGGTAGACCGGGATCTGGCCGGTGCCGCGCAGCATCATGCCGACGAAGGGCGTCTTGAACAGGCCCGCCTTGGCCAGGAAGCGCGGCACGCGGCCGGTGTTGTACTGCCAGTGCGCGTACGACAGGGGGTCCGCGTAGGAGTTGTGGTTCACGGCGGTGATGAAGCCGCCGTCCGCCGGAATGTGCTCCATTCCGCGCCAGTCCCGCTTGAAGAGCACAAGCAGCGGGGGTTTGGCGATGACCGCGGCCAGGCGGTACCAGAAGCCGATTCTGCGGCGGGACACTCGGGACACCTTCCTTCGGGACCCTGGCCACTGCACCCCGTGTGCACTTGTGCGCCTGGTTCAGGCGGACAAGTGTCGCCCCGGGTCCCTCGTCTGTCGAGAACACCGTACGCCCCGGTCCGGGGGCCGGGCCTCCTGGCCGGTCGGGCCCGGGGCGACAATGGGCCCGTCCGCCCCCCTGACCCCTCGCGCCGCCCGGCCGGGCGTCCGGCAAGAAAGGTCCGTCCCCTGAACGCGTTCCGGACCCCCCGCTGGTCCCTGGTGGTGCCGCTGAAGCCCTTGGCACGGGCGAAAAGCAGGCTCGCGCCCGCCGCCGGAGAGGCGCTGCGGCCGGGCCTGGCGCTGGCGTTCGCGCAGGACACCGTGGCCGCCGCGCTGGCCTGCGACGCGGTCCGCGATGTGGTGGTCGTCACGGACGACGCCACGGCCGCCGCCGCGCTCACGGAGTTGGGCGCCCGCGTCCTCGCCGACACCCCGGCCGCCGGCCTCAACGCCGCGCTGGCACACGGTGTGCGCACGGTGCGGTCCCGCCGCCCCGCCGCTTCCGTCGCGGCGCTCAACGCGGACCTGCCCGCACTGCGGCCCGCCGAATTGCGGCGGGTGCTCGACCGGGCGGCGGAATTTCCGCGCGCATTTCTGGCCGACGCCGCCGGAATCGGAACCACATTCCTTTCCACTGCGCCAGAAGTGGAATTCCTGCCCTCGTTCGGGGGACCTTCCCGCATCCGGCACATGATTTCGGGCGCCGAGGAGCTGCTGCTCGAATTGGTGGATTCCGTACGGCAGGACGTGGACACCGGCGACGATCTGCGCGCCGCGTTCGCGCTGGGCGTGGGCCCGCACACCGCCGCCCTCTCCCCCGCCTTCGCCCGGACTTCGGCCCCGCTCTCCCCGGACCGGCCGCTGTCCCCGCCCGGCAGGGCCTAGGCTTTCCGGCATGCAGGCGACCGCTTACACGTACGACCCCGAGACCCGCAGCGGCAGCGTGCTGCTCGACGACGGCACCCCGGTGCCCTTCGACGCGGCGGCCTTCGACGCGGGCGGGCTGCGGCTGCTGCGCGCCGGCCAGCGCGTACGCGTCGAAACGGCGGACGCGACGGCGGACGGCACGGCCCGCGGGACAGCGGGCGCGGCTCCGGTCCCCCGGATCACCCTGGTGACCCTCCAGACCTTCTGAAGACCTTCCGAGCGGGACCCGTGGGGCCGCTGAGCCCCTGTGAACGCCGGGGCCGCACCCCCCGGACGCACGACAGCCGGAGAACACCGCGGGCCGGGCTCCCCGGAGGGAGCCCGGCCCGGCGTGTGAGTACCGCGTCGCCAGAACTACTTCTTCTTGGCGGTGGTCTTCTTCGCGGTGGTCTTGCGCGCCGTGGTCTTCTTGGCCGGGGCCTTGGTGGCGGTGGCCTTCTTCGCCGGGGCGGTGTTCTTCGCGGTGGTCTTCTTGGCGGTGGTCGCCGTGGCCTTCTTGGCCGGGGTGGCCTTCTTCGCCGTCGCCGTGGTCTTCTTGGCCGCCGCCGGCGTGGCCTTCTTGGCCGTGGTCTTCTTCGCCGTCGCCGTGGTCTTCTTGGCTGCCGCCGGCGTGGTCTTCTTCGCGGCGGTGGCCTTCTTCGTCGCGGTCGCCTTCTTGGCGGTGGCCTTCTTGGCCGCGGCCTTGGCGGTCGTACGGGTGGAAGAACCGCCCGACAGGCTGCCCTTGGGCGCCTTCTTCACGGCCACGTCGTTCTTCGGGAGCTTCTTCGAGCCCGCGACGAGGTCCTTGAAGCCCTGACCGGCGCGGAAGCGCGGCACGGAGGTCTTCTTGACCCGGACGCGCTCACCCGTCTGCGGGTTACGGGCGTAGCGGGCCGGACGGTCCACCTTCTCGAACGAGCCGAAACCGGTGACCGAGACGCGGTCGCCGGCGACGACGGCGCGGACGATCGCGTCCAGGACGGCGTCCACGGCGTCAGCGGCCTGCTGACGGCCGCCGACCTTGTCGGCAATCGCTTCTACGAGCTGGGCCTTGTTCACGTCTTCCCCTTCGGAGACATTGCCGGAACGAAATGTCCGGCTTATTCGCACGTTAGGCAGATATATACCGCAAATCAAACACGAAACGGGCTAATCACCCTAGTGCCGCAACGTCGTAGGTCTTACGGGAGCCCGCAGGGGAGTTCCGCAGCCCCAGTTGCTACTCGCCTTCGGGGAATCTGCCTTCGTCGAGGTCCTTCATCAACCTGCTCAGACGCCTGTCGGCGGTCGCGAGATCGTGTTTCGCCACGGCCGATATGGCCAGCAGCTGCCGGGACAGCGCCATCCGTACGCCCTCCGGGACTTGCAGTGCACGCAACCGTGTGTGTGCTTCTTTCAGTTGGTCCGCGACCGCCTCGTGGAGCTTGAGTTGGCTGTCTCGTTCCATGCACCGATTGTGCCATCTGGGGCGAGTTGTCGCCTCCGCCGGGGGCAACTAACGGAATTCCAGGCTCCATCAGCCCCACAAGTCACTTCCGACTCACTGCCCAACTCATGTACTCACAAGCGCAGTTGAGACCCGGAACACAGTTCGGCGCCCCCTGCCACGAATGGCGGGGGGCGCCGAAAGTGAGGCGTGGATCTCAGGCCGAACGGGCTACGGAGGGGCCGAAAACCGACCCTCGAACGACGTCCGGCGGGGGATCAGGCGCGGATCGTACTCGGCTTGTGGGCCGGGCGGCCGGATTCGTACGCCTCGATCGCGTCCTCGTTCTGGAGGGTGATGGAGATGTCGTCCAGCCCGTTGAGCAGCCGCCAGCGGGCGTTCTCGTCCAACTCGAAGTCGGCCGTGACGCCCTGGGCCCGCACCTGCCGGTCCTGCAGGTCAACCGTGATTTCGGCGTTCGGGTCGGCCTCGGTGAGCGACCACAGCCGGTCCACGGTCTCCTGCGGCAGAACCACCGTGAGCAGGCCGTTCTTGAGCGAATTGCCCCGGAAGATGTCCGCGAAACGGGAGGAGACAACTGTCTTGAAACCGTAGTTCTGCAGGGCCCAGACGGCGTGCTCACGGCTGGATCCGGTGCCGAAGTCGGGTCCGGCGACCAGCACGGAGGCACCCTGGCGCTCGGGCTTGTTGAGCACGAACTCCGGGTCCTTGCGCCAGGCCTCGAACAGCCCGTCCTCGAAGCCGTCCCTGGTCACCTTCTTGAGCCAGTGGGCGGGGATGATCTGGTCGGTGTCCACGTTGGAGCGGCGCAGGGGCACGGCCCGGCCGGTGTGCGCGGTGAAAGCTTCCATGGTTCTCAGGCCTCCACGAGGGCGGTTGCGACTGCGTCGGACAGATCGGCGGGCGACGCCAAATGGCCCAGTACGGCCGTGGCCGCCGCCACCTGCGGCGACACGAGGTGGGTGCGGCCGCCCTTGCCCTGCCGGCCCTCGAAGTTGCGGTTGGAGGTGGACGCGGAGCGCTCACCGGGGGCGAGCTGGTCGGGGTTCATGCCCAGGCACATCGAGCAGCCCGCGTGCCGCCATTCGGCCCCGGCGGCGGTGAACACCTTGTCCAGGCCCTCGTCCATGGCCTGGAGCGCGACCCGCACCGAGCCGGGGACGACCAGCATCCGCACGCCGTCGGCCACGGAGCGGCCCTCGACGACGGAGGCGGCCGCCCGCAGGTCCTCGATACGGCCATTGGTGCAGGACCCCACGAAGACGGTGTCGACCCGGATGTCGCGCAGCGCCTGCCCTGCCGTCAACCCCATGTACTCCAGGGCCTTTTCGGCGGCGTTGCGCTCCGAAGGGTCATCGTACGAAGCCGGGTCGGGGACGTCGGCCGACAGCGGGGCGCCCTGGCCGGGGTTGGTGCCCCAGGTGACGAACGGGGCCAGCGAGGCGGCGTCGATGACGACCTCCGCGTCGAAGACCGCGTCGTCGTCCGTCCTCAGCGTCTTCCAGTACGCCACGGCGGCGTCCCAGTCCTCGCCCTCCGGGGCGTGGTCGCGGCCCTTGAGGTAGTCGAAGGTGGTGGCGTCGGGGGCGATCATGCCCGCCCGCGCCCCGGCCTCGATCGACATGTTGCAGATGGTCATGCGGGCTTCCATCGACAGCTTCTCGATGGCCGGGCCCCGGTACTCCAGGACGTAGCCCTGGCCGCCGCCGGTGCCGATCTTCGCGATGATCGCCAGGATCAGGTCCTTGGCGGTGACCTCGGCGGGCAGCTCGCCGTCGACGGTGATGGCCATCGTCCTGGGGCGGGCCATCGGCAGCGTCTGGGTGGCCAGGACGTGCTCCACCTGTGAGGTGCCGATGCCGAAGGCCAGCGCGCCGAACGCGCCGTGCGTGGAGGTGTGCGAGTCGCCGCAGACCACGGTGGTGCCCGGCTGGGTCAGTCCGAGCTGCGGTCCCACCACGTGGACGACGCCCTGCTCGACGTCGCCCAGCGGGTGCAGCCGCACCCCGAACTCGGCGCAGTTCCTGCGCAGCGTCTCCAGCTGGATCCGGGAGACCGGGTCCGCGATCGGCTTGTCGATGTCGAGGGTCGGGGTGTTGTGGTCCTCGGTGGCGATGGTGAGGTCCAGGCGCCGTACCCGCCGCCCGTTCTTGCGCAGCCCGTCGAAGGCCTGCGGGCTGGTGACCTCGTGCAGCAGGTGAAGGTCGATGAAGAGGAGGTCGGGCTCCCCTTCGGCACGCCGGACGACGTGGTCGTCCCAGACCTTCTCCGCGAGTGTCCTACCCATCGCTTTCCCTCCGGCCGGCGGCTTTGCCGGCTCAACTAGAGATGTCGGTGCACCCCGCCCGAACCCCCGTACGGGGCGGTGACCGCGGGCCTTCGTGTGGCCGCCGGTACAGCGTGACAAGTTCGTTGGAAAATTGAACTTGCGTTTCACAGAGTGAGACGCGAGTATCGACGCATGGACAACTCTAGCGGCGTCGGCGTTCTCGACAAGGCGGCGCTCGTGCTGAGCGCCCTGGAGTCCGGTCCGGCCACCCTCGCCGGGTTGGTCGCGGCCACCGGACTCGCACGACCCACGGCACACCGGCTCGCCGTGGCACTGGAGCACCACCGACTGGTGGCCCGGGACATGCAGGGCCGTTTCATTCTCGGCCCCCGGCTCTCCGAACTGGCCGCCGCGGCCGGCGAGGACCGCCTCCTGGCCACCGCGGGACCGGTGCTGACCCACCTGCGCGATGTGACGGGCGAGAGCGCGCAGCTCTACCGCCGCCAGGGCGACATGCGCATCTGCGTCGCCGCGGCGGAACGGCTGTCCGGACTGCGGGACACCGTCCCGGTGGGTTCCACGCTCACCATGAAGGCCGGCTCCTCCGCGCAGATCCTGATGGCCTGGGAGGAGCCGGAGCGCCTGCACCGGGGTCTCCAGGGCGCCCGCTTCACGGCCACGGCCCTGTCCGGGGTACGCCGCCGGGGCTGGGCCCAGTCGATCGGCGAGCGCGAGCCGGGCGTGGCCTCGGTCTCCGCGCCGGTGCGCGGACCCTCCAACCGCGTGGTGGCGGCCGTGTCGGTCTCCGGGCCGATCGAGCGCCTGACCCGCCACCCGGGCCGGATGCACGCCCAGGCGGTCATCGACGCGGCGGCCCGCCTCTCGGAGTCCCTGCGCCGCTCGGGCAGTTGACCTCCACTCCCCCGCAACCGCCCGTTTCCGTACGCCACTTCACCCGAGGCCCCGAACTCCCGCGCACCGCACCGGAGTTCGGGGCATCGGCCGTGCCGGGCCCGCCGTGGAACCCGACCGGCGCCGGGCAGGCGAGCCAGGGAATTCCACGGCAGGCCCGGACATGCGAAAAGGTCCCGCATCATTGATGCGGGACCTTTTCGGTGCGTACCCCCGACCGGATTCGAACCGGCGCTACCGCCTTGAGAGGGCGGCGTGCTAGGCCGCTACACAACGGGGGCTTGCTTTATGTGCAGTTGTGATCTGCGCTGGGCTACCAGGACTCGAACCTAGAATGACGGTACCAGAAACCGTAGTGTTGCCAATTACACCATAGCCCATGGTGGTTGAGACCATTTTGAATTGGTGTGCAACCAGTACCCCCGACCGGATTCGAACCGGCGCTACCGCCTTGAGAGGGCGGCGTGCTAGGCCGCTACACAACGGGGGCCCTAGCGATCCTCGCGTCGATACATCCAGGAGCGACCTGAAGGTGTCGGAAAGAAAGGATCTGTACCCCCGACCGGATTCGAACCGGCGCTACCGCCTTGAGAGGGCGGCGTGCTAGGCCGCTACACAACGGGGGCCCTAGCAGAGCTGCGTCTTGATCTACGAACTTCAACAGCTCTCGCAAGCTGGGCTACCAGGACTCGAACCTAGAATGACGGTACCAGAAACCGTAGTGTTGCCAATTACACCATAGCCCACCAAAACTCAACCCCCGAGTGGGGGTCTTTGTTCGGTTTGCGCTGTCCGGCCGGGCCTCTCGGCCCGCTCGGGCGGCGCAGAAAGAACATTACCCGAAGGTTCCCGGGGCTCCAAAACGGGTATTGCCCGCCAGCAGGTCAGGGAGCTGATCGAGCCCCGTGACGCTCACCAGCTCGGGCCGTCCGCCCGCGCCCGTGCGGTCCAGCCAGATGCCGGTCAGGCCGGCGGCGACGGCTCCGCGGGCGTCGATGTCCGGCTCGTCCCCGATGTACGCCACGTCTCCGGGCGGCAGCCCGAGCGCGTCACAGGCGGCGTGGAAGGCCTCCGGGGCGGGCTTGGAGACCCCGAGCTCGGCGGCGCACAGCACGGTCTCGAAGCGGTCCCACAGGCCCAGGGCCTTCAGCTTCCGCTCCTGGACGGTCAGGCTGGAGTTCGAGAGCACCGCGTGCCGGTAGCCGTCGCCGAGGGCGTCCAGGACCGGCACGGCGTCGGGGAACAGGGCCCAGGCCTGCTCGTAGTGCACGCGGTGGCGGTTGAACCAGTCATCGGCCTCCCGGTCGCTCAGCGGGCCGCCCAGGAAGCCCTCCACCCGGGCCCTGCGCTGTTCCTCGAAGGTGCACTCCCCCGCGGCGAACCGCTCCCAGTGCAGCTTCATCAGCTCCCGCCAGCGGTCCAGGGCCTGCTCGGCGCTCCCGTACCCGGCGGGCAGCCCCTCGGCGGCGAACTGGGCGCGCATCCCGGCGAGGTCGGCGGAGGTGTAGTCGAAGAGGGTGTCGTCGATGTCCCACAGGACGGCTCGGATCGGCATACGGGCCAGGCTAGGCGCGCGGCGGCGGCCGGCGTAGGGCGCAGACGTAGGGCGCAGACGTGCGTCCCGGGACGCGGGAAGGGGCGGCGGCCGGGGACAACCGGCCGCCGCCCCTTCCCGGGCGCGCGCAGGACGCTTATCCGGCGAGCTTGGCCAGCGCGGCGTCAATGCGGGCCAGGGTCCTGTCCTTGCCCAGGATCTCGAGGGACTCGAAGAGGGGCAGGCCGACCGTGCGGCCGGTGACGGCGACCCGGACCGGGGCCTGGGCCTTGCCGAGCTTGAGACCGTGGGCCTCGCCCGCGGTGAGGACCGCGTTCTTGAGGGACTCGGGGTCCGACCAGTCGGCGGCTTCGAGGTGCGCGCGGGCCGTGGTCAGGAGGGCGGCGGGCTCGCCCTTCATGGCCTTGGCCCAGGACGCCTCGTCCTCCACCGGCTCCTTCCGGAAGAGGAAGTCGACGTTGGCCGTGATGTCGGAGAGGACCGTCACCCGGGTCTGGGCGTGCGGCGCGATGGCCTCCCAGGCGGCGCGGTCGAAGTCCTCGGGGGCCCAGTTGGCGTGCGGGGCCGTCAGCCACGGCTCGCAGGCCTCGGCGAAGGCCTTGGGGTCGAGCAGCCGGATGTGGTCGGCGTTGATCGACTCGGCCTTCTTCAGGTCGAAGCGGGCCGGGTTGGCGTTGACGTCGGCGACGTCGAACTTCTCGATCAGCTCGGGGACCGTGAAGATGTCCTGGTCGGCGGAGAAGGACCAGCCGAGGAGGGAGAGGTAGTTGAGCAGGCCCTCCGGGAGGAAGCCGCGCTCGCGGTAGACGTTGAGGGACGCCTGCGGGTCGCGCTTGGAGAGCTTCTTGTTGCCCTCGCCCATGACGTAGGGGAGGTGGCCGAAGAGGGGGATCTCCTTGGCGACGCCCAGCTCGATCAGGGCCCGGTAGAGGGCGATCTGGCGGGGGGTGGAGGAGAGCAGGTCCTCGCCGCGCAGGACGTGGGTGATCTCCATCAGCGCGTCGTCGACCGGGTTGACGAGGGTGTAGAGCGGGGCGCCGTTGGCGCGGACGATGCCGTAGTCCGGGACGTTCTCGGGCTGGACGGTGATCTCGCCGCGGACCAGGTCCGTGAAGGTGATCGCCTCGTCGGGCATCCGGAAGCGGACGATGGCCGGGCGGCCCTCGGTCTCGTACGCGGCGGCCTGCTCGTCGGTCAGCGCGCGGCAGTGGCCGTCGTAGCCGGACGGCTTGCCGGCGGCGCGGGCGGCGTCGCGGCGGGCGTCCAGCTCCTCGGTGGTGCAGTAGCAGTGGTAGGCGAACCCACCGCTCAGGAGCTTCTCGGCGACGTCCTTGTAGAGGTCCATGCGCTGGGACTGGCGGTACGGCGCGTGCGGGCCGCCGACCTCCGGGCCCTCGTCCCAGTCGAGGCCGAGCCAGCGCATCGAGTCGAGGAGCTGCTGGTAGCTCTCCTCGGAGTCGCGCGCGGCGTCGGTGTCCTCGATGCGGAAGACCATGGTGCCGCCGGTGTGGCGGGCGTACGCCCAGTTGAAGAGGGCGGTACGGACGAGGCCCACGTGCGGGTTGCCCGTCGGGGAGGGGCAGAACCGGACGCGGACGGGGGACGAGGGGGTGTTAGCCACGCTTGATCACCTTGTTGGTGAGAGTGCCGATGCCTTCGATGGTGACGGCGACCTCGTCGCCGACGTTCAGGGGTCCGACACCCGCGGGGGTGCCGGTGAGGATGACGTCCCCGGGCAGGAGGGTCATCGCCTCGGAGACGTGCGCCACCAGGTCGGCGACCGAGCGGACCATGTCGCTGGTGCGGCCGAGCTGGCGCTGCTGTCCGTTGACCGTGCACTGGATCGTGAGGTCGGCGGGGTCCAGGTCGGTCTCGACCCACGGGCCCAGGGGGCAGGAGGTGTCGAAGCCCTTGGCGCGGGCCCACTGCTTCTCGCGCTGCTGGACGTCCCGGGCGGTGACGTCGTTGGCCGCGGTGTAGCCGAAGACCACGTCCTTGACGCGCTCCGGGGGGACCTCGCGGCACATGCGGCCGATGACCACGGCGAGTTCCGCCTCGTGGTGCAGTTCGGAGGAGAAGGAGGGGTAGGCGATCGAGTCGCCCGGGCCGATGACCGAGGTGGACGGCTTGAAGAAGGCGACCGGGATCTCCGGGACCTCGTTGCCGAGCTCCGCCGCGTGCTCCGCGTAGTTGCGGCCGATGGCCACGACCTTGCTGGGGAGCACGGGGGGCAGCAGCCGCACCTTGCTCAGGGGGACTTTGACGCCGGAGAGCTCGAAGTCGGCGTACGGAATGCCCTTGATGATGTCGAGGACGAGGTCACCCGACTCGGGTGTTCCCTCGCCCTCGACCGCGCCGAAGGCGACATTGCCGTCGATGGAGAATCTGGCGATGCGCACGGGATGCCTGCGCCCCTTACCTGAGCTGGCCGAAGTCTGACGCTCCAGGCTAACGCGGGAGGTGAGGTCGGCTCCGCCCGTCCTTGCGGGGAGGGGTCGGCGAGGGGGCCGGTCAGGCGGCGGGGGCGGCCTCGGGGAGGTGCTGGATCTCCGGGGCGACCATGAGGACGGTGCGGCGGGTGTTGGCGGTGGCGGCGGGCAGCTCCTGCGCGTACTCCGGGAGGGCGGCGGGCCGGGGGGTGCCGGTCTGCTTGTCCAGGTGGGCGAGGGTGGTGCGGCGCGGGTTGGCCAGATTGCGGATCGCGGAAGCCGTCTTCTTCGCGCTCTGCTTCGTTGTCGTGGAGTTCTGCATGAGAGTGCTCGCGCCTTGTCGATGAGGGCGCCGGACGGCGCCGGTGGTCGGATTCGCAATCCCTGTAAAGCGTCAGGCTAAACATCCGCTTCCCAGCCAAAGCCGGGAATGTGCCGGGATCTTCGTGTGAGTTTGCTCACGAACTTGGGGGCAATTCCCGCAATTCGGACTGTTGATCTTGTGGTCAGAAACGGACATTACCTATCTGAAGGATTGATTCCGCTCCTGATCGTCCCGACTGGGGCACCCCCCACCCGTAAGCGACTCGTACGCAAATGTCCCTTACGTAGGGGAAGTGAGTCTACGACTGGTGACACACCAGGCACAAAGCGTCACCCCAGGTCCGTCGGGTCGCTCGGGCCTTGTTGGAGATCCGGCACTGTGCTGGAATTCCCCGGACCGCGGTCACTCACGACCACCCAATGGGGATGATCCGGTACCCCACGACTCGACACCGTTCCGCCGCTCTGCGGTGGCACGCCTGGTCCAGAGGTTGCGACGCTAGTGCAGGGACGTTTCAAGAGGGATGGCATGGGGTCTCCCCAGGCCCGCCAGGGCCGTGGGGACACCCCGGCCGAGCAGGAGCCGCGCGGCCAGGCCGCCCCGGGCTCGTCGCCCCAGCCCCCGCACGCCCGGAACCCCCAGGGCGACGGCCCGGCGCAGCCCGGCGGCGGCCCCGGCCGGCCCGGCCAGGGCGGTCCCGGTGGACCCGGTGGCGCCTTCGGCGGAGGCGCCGGAGCCTTCGGCGGCGGTTCGCCGGAGCCCTCGAAGGCGCCCGGCGAGGCCAAGGAGAAGAAGCCCAAGGCCCCCAAGCCCATCACCGAGGGCACCCGAATATCCCTGCGCAACTGGAGCATCAGCACCCGACTGGTGTCGCTGCTGGCCCTCCCCGTGGTCGCGGCGACCGCGCTCGGCGCACTGCGCATCAACGAGTCGCTGAGCGATGTGCAGCAGCTCGAGCACATGCAGCTGCTGACCGACATGACCCGCAAGGCCACCGACCTCGCGGCGGCGCTGCAGAACGAGCGCGACAAGACCGCCGGCCCGCTGGCCAACGGCACCCGGCAGGACGACCCGACGGTCAAGGCGGAGCAGGACAAGAGCGACCGCTTCAAGGAAGCGTTCATCGCCGGCACCCGGGGCGTCGAGGTCGGGGAAGAGGGCGACGAGGCGCTCACGAGTATCCGTGACAGCCTCCGCGACATCAGCATGCGGCTGCAGACCCTGACGCAGATCCGCGACACCGCCTTCCAGGACCGCGGCGAAGCGGGCCACTCGCAGACGGTCAGCGCGTACAGCGGTCTGATCACCTCGCTGCTGAGCCTCTCCCAGGACATGGCGCAGGCGACCTCCAGCCCGGAGATGATCAAGCGCACCCGTGCGCTGGCGGCGTTCTCGAACGCCAAGGAGTTCGCCTCGGTGCAGCGCGCGATCATCGCCGCCGCGCTGCCGGCGAACCCGGACGACCCGAAGCAGAAGGTCAACCTCACCGAGAGCGACCGGCTGTTCGGCCAGACCGCCCGGTCCAACGAGAAGACCTCGCTGGGCACCTTCACCACCATCTACGGCCCGCAGTCCGCCATCCCGCTGCTGAGCGTCCTGACCAACAACAACCCGGACTCAAAGCGCGCCGACGACTACGCGGAGAAGGTCCTCAACACCGAGGGCGGCATCAAGCAGCTCAAGGTCCGGTCCTACAAGGACTGGGAGGACCAGGCGAGCAACGAGATCGACGCGATGAAGCGCATCGAGGCCACGCTGCTCACCCAGATGGAGCAGAAGGCCCGCGAGCTGAAGGCGGACTCCGAGCGCTCCACGTACATCTCCGGTGCGGTCATCCTGCTCGTGCTCGGCGTCTCGCTCGTCGGCGCGTTCATCATGGCCCGCTCGATGATCCGCTCGCTGCGCCGCCTGCAGGACACCGCGACCCGGGTCGCCCAGGAACGGCTGCCGGAGCTCGTCAAGGCGCTCTCGGAGTCGGACCCGCAGGACGTGGACACCTCCGTGGAGTCCGTCGGCGTGCACAGCAAGGACGAGATCGGCCGGGTGGCCACCGCGTTCGACGACGTGCACCGCGAGGCGGTGCGACTGGCCGCCGAGCAGGCCCTGCTGCGAGGCAACGTCAACGCGATGTTCACCAACCTCTCGCGTCGCTCGCAGGGCCTCATCCAGCGTCAGCTCTCGCTCATCTCCGAGCTGGAGGCCCGCGAGGCCGACCCGGACCAGCTCTCCTCGCTCTTCAAGCTCGACCACCTCGCCACCCGTATGCGCCGCAACGGCGAGAACCTCCTCGTCCTCGCCGGTGAGGAGCCGGGCCGCCGCTGGACGCGTCCGGTGCCGCTGGTCGACGTGCTCCGTGCCGCCGCCTCCGAGGTGGAGCAGTACGAGCGCATCGAACTGGCGTCGGTGCCCTCGACCGAGGTCGCCGGCCGGGTCGTCAACGACCTCGTGCACCTGCTCGCCGAGCTGCTGGAGAACGCCACCTCGTTCTCCTCGCCGCAGACCAAGGTGCGGGTGACCGGTCACGCGCTGCCCGACGGCCGGGTGCTCGTCGAGATCCACGACACCGGCATCGGCCTGTCCCCCGAGGACCTCTCCGCGATCAACGAGCGGCTCGCCGCGCCCCCGACCGTGGACGTCTCGGTGTCCCGCCGCATGGGCCTGTTCGTGGTCGGCCGCCTGTCCCTGCGGCACGGCATCCGCATCCAGCTCCGCCCGTCGGACTCCGGCGGCACGACGGCGCTGGTCATGCTGCCCGTGGACGTGGCCCAGGGCGGCCGCAAGCTCCCCGGCAAGCCCGGTGGGCCCGGCGCGCCCGGCGGCGCGCCGCAGATGCCCGCGGGCGAGGGCCAGCGTCCGGGTCTGCCCGGCGGCCCCGGTGCGGGCGGCGGCCCCGGTGGCCGTCCCGGCGCCCCGCAGGGCGGCGGCATGCTGGGCGCCGAGCCCTCGCGGCGTCAGGTCCCGGCCGGTTCGGGCCCGCGGACGGCGCTGCCGGGACGCACTCCGGGCGCCGGCCTCACCGGTGCGCCCCCGGCCGGTCCGCCCAAGCGCGGCGGTCTCGCCGGCGCCTTCGGCGGCGGTCGCGGCGGCCGTGAGGACGTGCGCCAGGCGCACGCCCCCGAGCCGGACCGCGGTCTGCCCCGGGCGGGCGGCCCGCGTGCCGAGCTGCCCGGCGGCCCGGCGGCTCCGCAGGGCGGCCGGCCCACCAGTTGGGGCGCCCGGCCGAACCCGGCCGACCAGCCGCGCGGCCACGAGGAGACCGAGGACCGTCAGGGCCCCGGCGCCACGGCCGAGTTCGACCGTCCCGACTTCAACGGGCCGCCGCCCGGTTCCGCGACGGGCCAGTTCGAGCGCCCGGACGTCCGGCAGGACCCGGCGTCCGCCGGCCGGTTCGAGCGCCCCGACGTACGCCAGGACCCCGCGGCCACGGGACAGTTCCCGCAGCCGGACTTCCAGGACCCCGCGGCCACCGGGCAGTTCCCCCAGGCCGGCTTCCAGGACCCCGCGGGCACGGGCCAGTTCCCGCAGGCCCGCGGGCCGCAGGACCCCGCGGCCACCGGGCAGTTCCCGCAGGCCGGCTTCCAGGACCCCGCGAGCACGGGCCAGTTCCCGCAGGCCCAGCACGGCGGTTTCCCGGACCCGGCCGCCACCGGCCAGTTCCCGCAGCCCGCTTTCCCGGGCCGCCAGGACACGCCCCCGGCCCGGGAGCAGTTCGAGCGTCCCGACGTACGCCAGGACTCCCCCGGTCCGTTCGAGCGCCCGGACGTGCGCGGGCCGCAGGGCCCCGGTTCGACCGGCCAGTTCCCGCAGGCCGGGCGCCGGGACGGCGCCTTCCCGGAGCCGGGTTCCACGGGCCAGTTCGCGCCGTCGGACTTCGCGGCCGCCACCGGGCAGTTCGAGCGCCCCGACGGGCGCGAGCAGCAGCAGCGGCCGGACCCGTACGACACCGGCGCGCACCGGAACGGTTCCTACGACCGTCCGGCGCCGGCCCCGGCGTCCGGTGCTCCGCGTCCGCGCGGCGGCCAGGACGACGCCGCCTTCCGGCCGCCGCGTCCGGTGGCGAGCCTGCCGGGCCAGGGTGCGCAGGACATGTACCCGCAGGTCCCGCAGAACCAGCAGCCCGACGAGACCCAGCAGGTCCCGCAGGTGCGGCAGCAGGAGTCGCTGCCGCCGGCCGCGGGTCCCGGGGACGGCCGTACGCCGCTCTTCGACACGCTGGAGTCGAACTGGTTCCACCAGGACCAGGGCGGCGCCCCCCAGCCCGCCGCGGCCGCCTCCGTGTCCGCCCGGCCGGCGGCCCCCGCCGCCGAGCGCGAGTCCGCCGAGGCCGCCTGGCGGCCCTCGCCGAACGACGAACTCGTCCGGCAGGCCGAGCGGGTGCGCAAGCCCGCCGCGGGCGGCGTCACCACCTCAGGACTTCCGCGTCGCGTCCCGAAGGCCAACCTGGTCCCGGGCACGGCGCAGGAACAGAACCACCAGACAGGTCCGCAGGTCTCCCGTGCGCCCGATGACGTACGCGGCCGGCTGACCAATCTTCGTCGGGGCATTCAGCAGGGCCGCCAGGCCGGAAGCAACGGCACCACTGGCACGTTCCGCACCGTTGACCCCACTCACCAGCAGGAGCGTTAGTTGAGTCCGATGAGCCAGGCGGCGCAGAATCTGAACTGGTTGATCACCAATTTCGTGGACAACACCCCTGGGGTGTCCCACACGGTGGTGGTCTCCGCCGACGGACTCCTTCTGGCGATGTCCGAAGGTTTCCCCCGTGACCGTGCCGACCAGTTGGCGGCGGTGGCCTCCGGGCTCACCTCGCTGACGGCGGGCGCGTCCCGGATCTTCGAGGGCGGCCCGGTCAGCCAGACCGTGGTGGAGATGGAGCGCGGCTTCCTCTTCCTCATGTCGATCTCGGACGGCTCGTCGCTGGCGGTGCTCGCGCACCCCGACGCCGACATCGGTCTGGTCGGATACGAGATGGCACTGCTGGTCGACCGGGCGGGCACGGTCCTCACCCCGGACCTCCGCGCGGAACTGCAGGGCAGCCTGCTTCACTAGGCGGCACGCCGGCTCGTACGACCCCACGCCCCTCAGGTAGTTCGCACCACCCAGCCCCACAACCGTCCGGCCGAAGTCCGATTCCCCCACCGGCCCCGTCAGACGGCACGCCGACCCCTTGCTGTCATGCCCGGAGGACCCATGACCCCGCCCCCCGCCTCTCACGATCCGTACGGCGGCGCGCATCTCGACGCGCCGTACGACGCGCACGAGGGCGATCAGCCGCTGGTGCGTCCCTACGCGATGACCGGTGGCCGGACCAGGCCGCGCTACCAGCTCGCCATCGAGGCGCTGGTCTCCACCACGGCCGACCCGGCTCACCTGTCCACGCTGCTCCCCGAGCACCAGCGGATCTGCCACCTGTGCCGCGAGGTCAAGTCGGTGGCCGAGGTCTCGGCGCTGCTCGCGATGCCGCTGGGTGTCGCGCGCATCCTGGTCGCCGACCTGGCCGAGGCCGGGATGGTGGCCATCCACCAGCCGGGCGAGGGCGCGGAGGCCGACGGAACGCCGGCCGTGACGCTGCTGGAAAGGGTGCTCAGTGGACTTCGCAAGCTCTGACGGCGCGACGGGCGCGGCCCGTTCCACCACCTCCGCCAAGATCGTCGTGGCGGGCGGCTTCGGCGTCGGCAAGACCACGTTCGTGGGCGCCGTCTCGGAGATCAACCCGCTGCGCACGGAGGCCGTCATGACCTCCGCCTCGGCGGGGATCGACGACCTGACCCACACCGGGGGCAAGACGACCACCACGGTGGCGATGGACTTCGGCCGCATCACGCTGGACCAGGACCTGATCCTGTACCTCTTCGGCACGCCTGGTCAGGACCGCTTCTGGTTCATGTGGGACGACCTGGTGCGCGGCGCGATCGGGGCGGTCGTGCTCGTGGACACCCGGCGCCTGGCCGACTGCTTCCCGGCGGTCGACTACTTCGAGAACAGCGGCCTGCCGTTCGTCATCGCCCTCAACGGCTTCGACGGCCACCAGCCGTACACGCCGGAGGAGGTGCGCGAGGCGCTCCAGATCGGGCCGGACACCCCGATCATCACCACCGACGCCCGGCACCGCGCGGACGCCAAGAGCGGCCTGATCACGCTGGTCGAGCACGCGTTGATGGCCCGGTTGAAGTAGGTCGTACGCCATCCGCAAGTAGGGGCGGGGATACGGAAGTTGTCGTAGTCCCACAGGGGCGGGCTGTGTCGTACGACACTCTCCGCCCCGGCTCCGCGGTGGAGTTCATAACGTTTCGAAGGAGAATTCGCCGAGCGCGGCAACCCGGCGCGTTCATCCGGTGCCGCTGTGCTCACACGGGCCCCGCCTTTTGGCGGGGCTCGTTCTTTATGCCCGTTTTATCTGAGGGATGGGCCACTAGGAAGGACTTCTTCCGGCTGTTTGGTCCAGAACCGTCGGCCGTGCTGGAATTCGGCGAAACTCCTGAGTAAGTACGTGGGCTCCGAGCGTGAGTGCACAGAAGCACAGCAGTACGGCCCCGAACGAAACACGGCACAGCACAGGTGCCGACGCCGAGAGGTTGTTGGTCGAGTGAGGCGAAGCAAGAAGAGCTCCGCAGAGCAGCAGACACGGGGCAACTTCACCCCGCCGTCGCGCACTGCGGCGCCGCCTGCCGCCGAGGCGCCCCCGGCGGGCGACGCAGCGGGCGGCAGTTCCAGCCGGATGTCTCCGCGCAACTGGCGCGTGGCCACCCGGCTGAACGCCATTCTCCTCATACCCGTCCTGGTCGCCCTCGTCATGGGCGGCTTCCAGGTCAACGGCTCCGTCAAGGCCTGGCGCGACGCGCAGGACGCGGAGAAGACCGCACTCATCGTGCGCGCCGCCGCCGAGTACGGGCACGCGCTGCTCAACGAACGCGACCTCACGGCGCAGCCGCTGCTCACCGGCAGGCGCACCGCGCCGGCCGTCGGGGACGCCAGGAAGGCGACCGACGACGCGAAGAAGAAGTTCGACGCCGCCGTCGCGGGCGCCCCCGACAACCAGGGCCTGAAGAACCGCCTCAACCGCATCCGGCAGGCCGAGCCGAAGCTGCCCGCCCTGCGCGGGACCGCGTACACCGCGGGCGTCGAGAGCAAGAACCCGGTCGCCACCGAGGAGGGCTACCGCGACGTCCAGCACTTCCTGATGGAGGTGTCGAACGAACTGAGCCTGGGTTCCGGCAACATCACCTCCTACGGCCGCACCGTGTACGCCGTCGAGCTGGCGAAGGCCGCGGAATCCCTGCAGCGCTCCATCGGCCTGCACCTGCTGATCCGGCCCAACGGCGAGGACGCGATCTTCGAGGGCCAGGTCAAGGCGTTCTGCTCGTACAACTACCTGGAGACCATCGCGCTCGGCGAGTACGTCTCCGGCGGCACCCAGCAGGACGTGGACCGGCTCAGCGACGTGATGAAGGGCAAGGCCGAGGAGGGCGGCCGGAAGCTCGCCGAGGCGCAGGCGGCGGCCAAGGCCCAGGGCAAGCCCCTTCCCACGCCGCCGGCCAGGAACGGCTCGGTCTTCGACGGGATGGCCGCCGAGATCTGCAAGGGCCAGAAGCAGAGCACGCTCGCCGCCAAGGGCATCGTCCCGCTGACCTGGCAGGCCGCGGCGACCGCCAAGTTCGACGGCTACACCGAGATCGAGAACGAGCTCGTCACCAAGGCCGTGACGGACGCCGCGCAGATCTCCGCCGACTCCCGCAACGACGCCCTCATCAACGGCGCCATCGTGGTCGTCGCCGTGCTCGCCGCCTTCGTGCTGGCCGGTGCGGTCGCCCGCCAGATGAGCCGCTCGATGAAGCGCCTGCGCACCGCCGCCTTCGGCATCGCCGAGCAGCGGCTGCCGATGCTGGTCGACCAGCTCTCCCGTACGGAGCCCGGCCGCGTGGACACCCGGGTGCAGCCGATCCCGATCACCTCGCACGACGAGATCGGCGAAGTCGCCCGCGCCTTCGACCAGGTGCACCGCGAGGCGGTGCGCCTCGCCGCCGAGCAGGCCATGCTCCGGGGCAACGTCAACGCGATCTTCACCAACCTCTCGCGCCGCAACCAGTCCCTGATCGAGGGCCAGCTGACCCTCATCACCGACCTGGAGAACAACGAGGCCGACCCGGACCAGCTCGAAAGCCTCTTCCGGCTGGACCACCTGGCCACCCGCATGCGCCGCAACGGCGAGAACCTCCTGGTCCTCGCGGGCGAGGAGCCGGGCCGCCGCTGGAACCAGCCGGTGCCGCTCGTCGACGTCCTGCGCGCCGCCTCCTCCGAGGTGGAGAGCTACGAGCGCATCGAGCTGACCGGCGTGCCGGAGTCGGAGATCCACGGCCAGGCCGTGACCGACCTCGTGCACCTGCTGGCGGAGCTCCTGGAGAACGCCACCACCTTCTCCTCCCCCCAGACCAAGGTCCGCGTCAACGCCACCCGGCTGCCCGACGGCCGGGTGATGGTCGAGATCCACGACAAGGGCATCGGGCTCACCCCCGAGGACTTCGCGGACATCAACCACAAGCTGGCCAACCCGCCGACGGTGGACGCCGCCGTCTCGCAGCGCATGGGCCTGTTCGTGGTCGGCCGCCTCGCCGACCGGCACGGCATCCGGGTCCAGCTCCGCCCCTCGGGCGAGCAGGCGGGCACGACCTCGCTGGTCATGCTCCCGGACGCGATCACCCACGGTGGCGGTGGCGAGAACCAGCCGCAGGGCGACTTCACCGTCTCCTCGATCATGGCGGAGCAGCAGACGCCGGAGCAGCCCTCGTTCGAGGCCGCCCCGCTGCGCACCGCCGCCGAGCTCGGCTTCGACGACTCGCGCTACGAGGCGGGACACGGCCGGCCGGGCGAGCGCACGCCGCTCGATCCGGTGAACCGCTCGCTGCTCCGCGAGGAGCGCCGGGCGGCCCTGGAGGGCCGTGCCGCGCAGGGCGACGACCGCCCGCTCTTCCGCGACGAGGTCCAGGAGCCGCAGCAGACCTCGTACGAGCAGGGCTACGAGAACCAGCAGACGGCCCCCCAGGGTTACGAGAACCAGCAGCCGGCCCCGCAGGGGTACGACCCGAACGCCTACGACCCGCAGCAGCAGGGCTTCCAGCAGCCCGCCTACGGAGAGCAGCAGGCCTACGACCCGAACGGCTACCAGGAGCAGCCCGCCCCCGGCGGGTTCGACGGCTTCGGCCCGCGCGACTCCTTCGGCTCCACGGAGCCCTTCCCGGCCCAGCAGGCCCCGCAGCAGCAGGGCTATGCGGAACCCGGGTACCAGGGGTACGGGGAGCAGCCGCAGCAGACATCCTGGCAGGACCCGAACGGACTGCCGTCCGGCTACGACCCCGCGCACCCGGCCGCAACGGAATCCGGAACCGCATCTTCCGGACAGTCTTCGCAGGAGGCTCCCCCGGCGGCCGACGAACCCGTAGGCTTCGAGGGTCCGGGCACTGCTCCGGACGCACCGCGCGAAGGTCACGCACTGACGGACGCGGGTCTTCCGCGCCGCGGCAGCCAGCCCGGCCAGGAGAGCATGCTCAGCCGGCACAGCAAGTCGGGCCGCGACGGGCAGCAGTCCTCCCCCCGGGAGGAGCAGCGGCCGCAGGCGGCCCTGCCGACCCGCAAGCCGCAGCAGCCGCCGGTGAGTTCGGTGACTTCGGTTCCCGAGCAGCCGCAGCGGTCCGCCCCGGCGCGGCAGGAGCCCCCGGCCGACAGCAACTGGCGCACGTCGAACGACGAGCGCTGGCAGCGGGCCGAGAAGCTCAAGGACCCCAAGGCGGGCGGGATCACTCCCTCCGGCCTCCCCAAGCGGGTGCCCAAGGCCAACCTGGTCGAGGGAACCGCGGAGCAGAGCCCGTCGAGCGGCCCCCAGGTCTCTCGCGCACCCGAGGACGTGCGGGGCAGGCTGAGCAACCTGCGCCGGGGCGTCCAGCGGGGGCGCAGCGCGGGGACCGACCAGAACCAAGCGGCCACTTACGATCAGCACAGTGGACCGGGTAGTACCTACAACCAGGAGCGTTAGTGTGAGCCCGATGAGCCAGGCGGCGCAGAATCTGAACTGGTTGATCACCAACTTCGTGGACAACACCCCCGGTGTTTCCCACACGGTGGTGGTCTCCGCCGACGGACTCCTGCTGGCGATGTCCGAAGGATTCCCCCGTGACCGCGCCGATCAACTGGCGGCCGTGGCCTCCGGTCTGACGTCGCTGACGGCGGGCGCCTCTCGGATCTTCGAGGGCGGCGCCGTCAACCAGACCGTGGTGGAGATGGAGCGAGGATTCCTTTTCATCATGTCCATCTCCGACGGTTCCTCCCTCGCCGTCCTCGCGCACCCCGACGCCGACATCGGCCTCGTGGGGTACGAGATGGCACTGCTGGTGGACCGGGCCGGCACGGTGCTGACCCCGGATCTGCGGGCCGAGCTCCAGGGGAGTCTGCTGAACTGAATCCCCCGGCGGAGGGCGTGTTCCTCCGCTGAGGGTTCTTGACGAAGTCTGTTCAACTGGCAGACACCCCGTGCGCAGTGGCATCCCCGGGCTTTAGGGTTCGGGGATGTGGCTCCACAGGTGATGGTGCCCGCAGTGCAGTCGGAGGAGGAGAACGTGGCAACGCCCCCAAACGGTTCGTCGGCCGACTGGCCTTATGGCCGCGGCCCGGGTCAGGGCCAGGGTGGTCAAAGCGACCCCTCGCAGAACCGGTTCAACTTCCCCTCTGCGCCCAGCCGTTCCCCGCGGGGCGGACAGCACTCCGCGGGTCGTCCGCAGGGCGAGCCGTCCGCCGGGTACCAGCAGTCCTACGAGCAGCGCCCCTACCAGCAGCAGCCCCCGCAGCCCCCGCGCCACGGGCAGCCCTCCGGCATCCCGCCGGCGTCGGCCCGCCAGCAGCCGGGCCGCGCGGGGTCCCCGTCCGTCCCTTCCCCGGGTTCCTCGGGTTATTCCGGGTCCTCCGGAAGCGGCGGTCACAACCCCCTGGTGCGTCCGTACGCCATGACGGGCGGCCGTACCAGGCCCCGCTACCAGCTCGCCATCGAGGCGCTGGTGCACACCACGGCGGATCCCAGCAGGCTGCACGGGCAGTTGCCCGAGCACCAGCGGATCTGCCAGCTGTGCCGTGAGATCAAGTCGGTCGCCGAGATCTCGGCACTCCTCTCCATCCCCCTCGGCGTAGCCCGGATCCTCGTCGCCGACCTGGCAGAGGCCGGACTCGTCGCCATTCACCAGCCCGGCGGCGACGAAGCCGCGGGCGGTCAGCCAGATGTGACACTGCTCGAAAGGGTGCTCAGTGGACTTCGCAAGCTCTAGCAGCGGAGCAGCCCGCTCCACAACCTCCGCGAAGATCGTGGTGGCGGGCGGCTTCGGCGTCGGCAAGACGACGTTCGTCGGAGCCGTGTCGGAGATCAACCCGCTGCGCACCGAGGCCGTCATGACCTCCGCCTCCGCGGGGATCGACGACCTCACCCACACCGGTGACAAGACGACCACGACGGTCGCCATGGACTTCGGGCGCATCACCCTGGACCAGGACCTGATCCTGTACCTCTTCGGTACGCCGGGCCAGGACCGCTTCTGGTTCATGTGGGACGACCTGGTGCGCGGCGCGATCGGCGCCGTCGTGCTGGTCGACACCCGGCGCCTGGCCGACTGCTTCCCGGCGGTCGACTACTTCGAGAACAGCGGCCTGCCGTTCGTCATCGCCCTCAACGGCTTCGACGGCCACCAGCCGTACAACCCGGAGGAGGTCCGCGAGGCGCTCCAGATCGGGCCCGACACCCCGATCATCACCACCGACGCCCGGCACCGCGCGGACGCCAAGAGCGCCCTGATCACCCTGGTCGAGCACGCGCTGATGGCGCGGCTGCGCTAAGCGCTCCCGTGCCACACGGGTTCGGGCCCGTGCCCCCTTCTCGGCCTGTCCGGGGGGCACGGGCCCTTCGGCGTCTTCGGGAGGGGCGGCGGGCCGGGGGCCGGCCGTCCGCGCACGGCGAAGGCCCGGCCCCGCGAGAACGGGGGCCGGGCCTTCGGGGCGGGAGGGCTCAGCCCTGCCAGCTGTGCGGCGCGCGGAAGCCGGGGGTGCGCTCCAGGCGGCGCCAGCCCGCGGAGGAGCTGCGCGGGTGGGGGGCCGAGACCTCGGCGGGGCGGGCGGCGGCGCGGGCCAGGAGGACCGCGGTGATGGCGGCCAGTTCCTCGGGGGCGGCCTCGCCCTTCTCGACGCGCAGGAGGTTCTTCGTGTCGGCGGGGGTGGTCATGTGTGGTGTCGTCTCCGTCGTCTCGTCGTCGTACGCACAGCGGGTGCGGGAATTCACTGGGGCGGGTTGCCGTGCTTGCGCGACGGCAGGTCCGCGTGCTTGTTGCGCAGCATCGCGAGGGAGGAGATGAGGACCTGGCGGGTCTCGGCCGGGTCGATCACGTCGTCCACGAGGCCGCGCTCGGCCGCGTAGTACGGGTGCATCAGCTCGGCCTTGTACTCCTTGACCATGCGCGCGCGCATCGCCTCGGGGTCCTCGGCCTCCGCGATCTGCTTGCGGAAGATCACGTTGGCGGCGCCCTCGGCGCCCATCACGGCGATCTCGTTCGTCGGCCAGGCGTAGGTGAGGTCGGCGCCGATGGACTGGGAGTCCATGACGATGTACGCGCCGCCGTACGCCTTGCGCAGGATCAGGGAGATCCGGGGCACCGTGGCGTTGCAGTACGCGTACAGGAGCTTCGCGCCGTGGCGGATGATGCCGCCGTGCTCCTGGTCGACGCCCGGCAGGAAGCCGGGCACGTCGAGCAGCGTCACGATGGGGATGTTGAAAGCGTCGCACATCTGGACGAAGCGCGCAGCCTTCTCGCTGGCCTCGATGTCCAGGACCCCGGCCAGGGACTGGGGCTGGTTGGCGACGATGCCCACGACCTGGCCGTCGAGCCGGGCCAGGGCGCACAGGATGTTGGTGGCCCAGCGCTCGTGGATCTCCAGGTAGTCGCCGTCGTCGACGAGCTCCTCGATGACCTTGCGCATGTCGTAGGGCCGGTTGCCGTCGGCCGGGACCAGGTCGAGCAGCACGTCGCCGCGCCGGTCGGCCGGGTCCTCGGAGACCACGGTCGGCGGGTTCTCGCGGTTGTTGGAGGGCAGCAGCGAGATCAGGTAGCGGACCTCGGCGATGCAGGTCTCCTCGTCGTCGTACGCGAAGTGCGCGACGCCCGAGGTCTCGGCGTGGACGTCGGCCCCGCCGAGACCGTTCTGGGTGATCTCCTCGCCGGTCACCGCGCGGACCACGTCCGGACCGGTGATGAACATCTGCGAGGTCTCGCGGACCATGAACACGAAGTCCGTGAGGGCGGGGCTGTAGGCCGCGCCGCCCGCGCACGGGCCGAGCATCACGGAGATCTGCGGGATGACGCCCGAGGCCCGGGTGTTGCGCTGGAAGATGCCGCCGTATCCGGCGAGCGCGGAGACGCCCTCCTGGATGCGGGCGCCCGCGCCGTCGTTCAGGGAGACCAGGGGCGCGCCGGCCGAGATGGCCATGTCCATGATCTTGTGGATCTTCGTGGCGTGGGCCTCGCCCAGCGCGCCGCCGAAGATGCGGAAGTCGTGCGCGTACACGAAGACCGTGCGGCCCTCGACCGTGCCCCAGCCGGTGATGACGCCGTCGGTGTAGGGCTTCTTGTTCTCCAGGCCGAAACCGGTCGCCCGGTGCCGGCGGAGCTGCTCGACCTCCTGGAAGGAGCCCGGGTCCAGCAGCAGCTCGATGCGCTCGCGCGCGGTCAGCTTGCCCTTGGCGTGCTGTGCCTGGGTGGCCCGCTCGCTCGGGCCCTGTACGGCCTGCTCACGCAGCGCGTGCAGCTCGGCCACCCGGCCGCGGGAGTCGGTGGGCTCGCCCGGGGCGCCCGGAGTATCCAAAACGGTCATGTGTCGACCCTACGAAGAACGCCAAGAAAACGGTCCGTCGACTCTGCACAGTCTCCGGGCCCGATCCCTGTGGGGGCCGGACAGAACCATGTCCGGATACGGAGGAAATCCCTGCTGGGCGCGGGGGGCGTTTGTAAAGAGGTCACAAAGAGGCTCAGTGTGGCGTGCTGCACACCCGCCTGACCGCGGCGGGCGCGCCCTGGGCCTTCTGCACCTTCTGGATGCCCCGGAGCCGGGGCATCGGATCGCTGCCGGGCTCGGCGAGCTGGAGGAGCACCGCCTCGTAGAAGGCGTCCCGGACGGCGGGGGACATCACGTCGGACGCGTCCAGGCAGCGGGGGGACGCCGCCCCGACGGCTCCCGGCGGGCGGCCGGTGAGCCGCCGGGCGATGCCGCTGTTCACGGCGTCCCCCGGCCGCGCTCCCCCGGTGAGGATGTCGGAACGGGCGGAGAACACCTCGCCGTCCTGCGTCCAGCGCTTCTGGCCCTCGTACGACACCAGGGCGGCCAGCAGCCGACGGGCCTCGGGGGTGTCGTTGAACAGCACCGCGAAGTCCGCCGACACCTCGTGGCCCCGCTGCGGGTAGGGGCCGCCGGGCAGCAGCGCCGCGGAGTCGACGAACGCGGCCGGGTCCTGGTCCCGCCGGTAGAAGAGAGGGGCGAAGGAACCCTGGTGCTCCAGGGTGCAGCCGCCGCCGAACAGCAGCCCGCCGCCCTTCTTGGCGGGGCCCCGGTGGTCGGTGAGCAGTGCCTTCCGCGCGGCCTTCGCGTCCTTGGCCATCAGCGCGCCCCACGCCCGCCAGGCCCCGGCGATCCGCGGGTCGGTCCACGCCACGTCGCCGGTCGCCCAGTCCTCGTACACCCGGGGCCCCTGCGACTGGAGGACGAGGTCCTCGATCCAGTCGCTGCCGGGCCAGCCGGACGCCCCGTCGTCGCCCATCCCCACGCACCAGGCGGCGGCCGGCGGGGGGCCGGCGGGCGGGCGGCGGTCCGCGCGGTGCCAGACGATGCTCTTGAGGTCGGCCTTGACGGGGACCCAGTGGAAGGGCCGGTTGCCGTCGCGGGACAGCCACAGGTCGTCGTACTTCTCCAGGTCCCGGTCGGCGAGCCAGTTCAGGGGCTTGAGCTGCTTCTGCTTGGCGTAGTCGGCCAGCTCCCCCACCCCCGGCATGATCGCCACGTCCGGCGCCGTGCCGGCCTGCACCTGGGCGAGCAGGACCTCGCGCTGGGCGGCGGTGCCCTGGTAGGTGTACGGGATGCCGAAGCCGTCCAGCAGCTTCGTGAAGCGTGCCTCCTGGCCCTCCGTCCACGGGCCGAGGACGGTGACGGGTTCCTCGTCCGACGCCCCGTCGGGGACGGTGAGGGTGCACGCGGCGGTCGTGAGCAGGCCCAGCCCCAGCAGGAGAGCGGCGGCCCGGACGCGGAGGCGGGCGTGCAAGCGGGGGCGGACGCGGGTCCCGCGCGGGTGGGGGATCATGAACTCGCCCTCCAGTAGTCGGCGTTGAGCCGTCGCGCGCACCCCACCACGGGCAGCACGCACACCAGGATTCCGCCCATGACGAAGGCGGGGAAGACCTCGGGCCGCCAGTGCCCCGAGGCGAGGTCCATGTCCGGGGCGGGCTGGGCCTGCTCCTGCTGCCGCACCGCCACCGGGCGGGTGTCGTCCCCCGCGCGGGTGACGTGCCGGGCGAGTTCGGCGCGGGAGCCGTCCACCCGGTTCTGGGTGACCGCCGTCGCCCAGAGCGGCAGCACGGCCAGCGCCACGGCGAGCAGCAGGGCGGCGACCAGCCAGCCGTCGTAACGCCGGCCGCAGCGGCGGCGCAGCACCCGCAACGCGGACAGGATCGTCAACGCGAGTCCGGTCAGGGCGACTTCGGCGACGGTCCAGCCGGCGATCTGGAGCGGGCCCAGTTCGGTGCCGGTCCTGATCCGGTCCAACTGGTCGCGCTGGAGCGCGTCGAGCCGGGGGACCAGGCCGACCCTGGCACGCCACAGGACGGAACTCGCCTCGCCGAACTTCTGCTCCCACATCGGCGAGGCGCCCTCGTACCGGACCGCGGCGTCGGTGACGGACTCCCGGTAGACCGTCATCAGCCCGTTGACGATGGACAGCAGGGCGCGGCCCCGCTCGCCGTCGACCTGCACCGAACGCAGCTCGGTGAGGGTCTGGTCGGCGGAGGAGAAGGCGGTGCGGTGCGGCTCACCGGTGCCGACCACGCCGCTGAGGCCCTTCTCCTTGGTGTACCGCACCTCCTCGTGGGCGCGCAGCAGCGACAGCCGGATCGCGGCGAGCTGCCGTACGGCGGACACGGAGGCGGTGCGGAGCTGCGCGGACGACTGGTCGGCCCTCTCGTACGAGAGCAGCATCGAGGCCGCGCCGAGGACGCCCAGCAGCAGGGCGACCGCGAGGTGCCGCTCCAGCAGACGGCGGGTGGCGGAGCCGGTGCGCCGGTGCCGCCACCAGGTGCGCAGGATGAGGCGCAGGGTGCTCACGGCGGCGGGGGCGACCGGCCTCCGGACGGCGGTGCGCGGGGGTGCTGCCGCACCGGTGCGCGGGGGCGCTGCCGCACCGGTGCGGGGGCCCGGGACTGCTTCCGTGCCCCGGGCCGCCGACGGCACGCCCGACGTCCCCGGCCCCGGCCCCGGTCCTCCGCCCGCTCCGGTTCCCGTCCCCGCTCCCGTCCCCGCCGCGCTCATCGTCGGGCTCCCGTCAGGGCCGTACCGCAGACGATGCAGTACTGGGCCGTCGCGCCCGCCGTCCGGCCGCAGCGGTGGCAGTCGAAGGTGATGAAGGCGGTCGGCTCCACCGCCATCGCCTCCGGCGCCGCGCTCGTGCCGCCCTCGCGGTGCAGGATGGACCGCTTCAGCTCCTCCCGGTCGACCGCCTCGTGCACCCGGACCACGCCCAGCCGCGCGTCCACGACCTCGGCGACCCGGCCGACCTCCTCCAGCGCCCACTCGACGCCCAGTTGGTGGGCGAGCTGGGCGGCGGCGCCCAGTCGGCGTTCGGCCTCCTCGTGCCTGCGGTCGTGCAGGGCGATCTTTCCCCGCTTGAGCTCCTTGCGCATCAGCTCGACGGCGCCGGCGACCACGACCGTGTTCTCCTCCGCGCCGTAGGCGAGGCCCCCTTCCGCCGGCGTGGCGGACGCGGCCTCCGGCTCCCGTGCCCCCAGGCCGCCGTGGGGCCGCGCCCGGGGCGGGGTCGGCCGGGGCCTGGGCCGGGTCTCCCAGCGGACCACGACAGGGGCGTGGCTGTCGCCGACGGACAGCGCCGCGAGCTGCAGATCGGTGGCCAGCGGGTCGCCGGTGGCGTCCAGGCCCAGCTTCAGCCGGTACGTGGAGGTGCCGGGCCGCCACGGGAGCGCCTGGGTGCGCAGCACTCCGGGCCGGCCCTGGACCTCGCGGGCGGGCAGCGGGTGGCTGCCCGGGGAGGTCTCCTCGAGGCCGACCAGGCGCACGCCGTGGCGCAGCACGATCTCCAGCGGCAGTTCGGGGGCGCTGCCGTGCCGGGCCGCGACCGCCTCCTCCGCCGCCGCGGCGAACCGGTCGGCCACCGGTGTCGCCCGCCCGTGCAGCCGCTCGGCGACCGCGAGCAGCGCGGCGGGCTCCCAGGGGCCGTCGAGGGCGAGCACGTCACAGGTGAACCGGCCCGCGCAGCGGTCGAGTTCGGCGTCGACGGCGGCGAGGCCGGCCTCCTGCCCGCCCCTGCCCGCCCCGCCCGCCGGGCCCGGCACCGGTCCGTGCCCCAGGCCGCCGCTGCCGTCCGTGACCAGCAGCAGATGCCGTACGGGCGGCACCCGGTCCCCGCCCCGGTCGAACTGCGCGCGAGCGGCGGCCAGCAGCCCCGCCACCCCCGCGCCGCCCGTACCGGGGCCCCACGCCTTGCGGTCGACGTACACCTGCCGGGTGCCCGTGGTGAACCCGGCGTCGCGCAGCGAGGCGGCGGAGGCGGTGGCCCACCCCCCGTCGAAGGGGTAGACGGTGCGGCCGTCCGCGCCGATGAGCGCGTAGGCGCAGCCCGGCGGCAGGGCGCCCAGGGTCTCGGCCAGGGCCTCCCGGGCGGCGGCGTCCCGGTCGGCGTCGAGGTCCACGGCGACGGCGACGGCCAGGTCGCCGTGGCGGGCCCCGGCCGCGTTCCCGGTCCGGGCGCCGTCCTCCCGCACCGTGATCCGGGCGCTCACCTCCAGGGTGACGTTGGCCCGCGGGCTCTGCTCCCGCCAGACCTGGACGCCGAGGTCGAAGGCGGTGCCCCGCGGGGACGCGAACCCGCCGGCCGGCGCGGCCATCAGAACCGGCTCCCCGGCCGGACGGTGTGGGACAGGTCGATCAGGTGCTCGAACTCCGCCCGGTCCGGTCGCTGCTGGGCCAACATCCGGTAGTTCCCCTCCAGTTGTTCGCGGACGGTCCGCTCCTCGGCGGACATCCGCTTCCACCACGGGCCGTCGGACGCGTCGTTCCAGGCGCGCAGGGTGTCCAGCCGCCACTCCAGCAGTTCGGTGCGCAGCCGCAGTACGTCGTCGTCCGACAGCCGGGGCAGCGCGTCGGGCGCGGTGTGCTCGATCTCGGCCAGGACCTCCGCCGACCGCTCGGGGGTGGGCAGCCCCTCCCGGTCCCCCGCCAGCCGTCCCGCGGTGATCCGCCAGACGGCGATCTGGACGACCGGCCAGTCCCGGGACGACGGCGGCACCCTGCCCAGCACCTCCAGCGCCCCCCGCCGGTCCCCCTCGGCGAGCGCCAGCCGGGCCAGGCCCAGGGCGGAACCGCCGTGCGAGGGGTTGCGCAGGTGCACCGCCTGGTAGTGCCGGTACGCGAGCGGCGCGGCGGGCTCCGCGGGGGTGGGCGGCGAGGTCGGCGCGTGGGGGCCGAGGAGTTCGGCGCAGTGCGCGAGGGCGAGCTTGGTGGCGTACTCGCCGGGCAGTGCCCGGTGCACCTCGGCGAAGTGGTCCAGGGCCCGGCCCACCTGCCCGGCGGCCAGCTCCACGAGCCCGCGGTGCCACTCCAGCCGCCAGCGCAGCCCGGCCCGCCTGCCCGGGATGCCGGCCGCCAGGTCGAGCTGCTCGCGCGCGTCGGCGAGCGCGGCGGGGGTGGCCTCGGCGACCCGTACGCGCACGTTGTGCAGGTGGATCTCGCCGGAGGGGTCGGCGGGGTCGGGCTGCTCGGCGCGGTAGCGCGCCGGGTCGTACAGCGTGGTGGAGAACCACTCCTTCTGCGGGTCGTCCTCGTGCGGTATCGGCACCGGCAGACCGCGCGCGATCTCCACCGGCGTCGGCGTCCCGAGGTCCAGCGGCGGGGCCTGCGCGACGCGGGCGCGCTCGTGCAGGGGCCGGGCGGTCCAGTGCTCCGGCGGCGGCACGGACCCGAGCCGGGCCCCGAGCAGCCGGGTGGCCGGGGTGAAGCAGGGCGAGGGCCGCGGCTGGTCGCGTTTGCCGCGCAGTGCCCTGATCTCCCGCAGGGCGCCGAGCAGTTGGTCCTCCATCTCCTTGGCGGTGGCGAACCTGGCGTCCGGGTCGGGGTCGGTGGCCCGGCGCACGATGGCCGCGAAGGAGGCGGTGCCGAGGCCCGGCACGTCGTCGCCGACGGCCCACTCGGCCAGTTCCCGGAGGGTGACGCCGACGGTGTGGATGTCGTGCGCGGCGGTCGGCACGAGGGTGGTGTCGATCTCCGGCGAGGTGTAGCGGTCGGTGCGGGTGATCTCCTTCTGCGGCACGCCCAGGTCGCGCAGCGCGCCGAGGTCGATGACCTTGATGTCCCGTTCGTGGTGGACGACGTTGGAGGGCTTCATGTCCAGGTAGGCGGAGCCCATGTCGTGCAGGTGCTGCAGGGCGTCGAGGATGCGCACGCCGTACGTGATGACGTGCTCGACGTCGAGGACGAACTCGCCGCGCCGGGTGGCGTCGATCATCGCCTCCAGGGTGCGGTCGCCGACGTCGTCCATCACGATGTACGCCCCGGTGAGCTTGGCGGGGTCGGCGGGGTCGAAGCGGCGGATGAAGTTGCGGATGCGCACGATGCGCTGGTGGCGGATGGCGGTGAGGTTGCGGCGCTCCTTGTCGGCCTGGGCGGGGCCGTTCTCCTCGTACCGGTTGAGCAGTCCCTTGATCGCGACGGTCTCGTCGAGGTGCAGGTCGTGGGCGAGGTAGACCCAGCCCTGGCCGCCGCGGGCGATGACGAACTGGAAGCGGTACTGCCCGTCGAGGGGCGGGGTGTTCTCGTCGAACTCGTCGGGCTCGTAGAAGTACGGGGTGTTGCAGCGCGGGCAGTGCCCCTTGGGTGGCACGGGTCCGGAGACGTACGGCGGGAAGAAGCGGATGCCGCACTTCTGCGACGAGCACCGCATGACGGCGGGCAGCCCGGGGTCCTTCTTGCGGTCGGCCGGGCTGCTGGGCCGCTGGAGGGGCAGTTCCAGGAAGCCCGCCGGACCGTTTCCGGCGGGGTGCGGGGCGAGCGGCGGCAGCGGCTGCGCCTCTTCGTGCCGCCCGCAGGTGCCGCAGTAGCCGGTGAACAGGACGCGCCCGGGGCAGGGGGCGCCGGTGACCCGCCGGTGCGGGCAGGGGGCCGTCACGGTCGTCGTCATCGCCACCACTTCTCCCACAGGTCCAGGTCCCGCTGGAGGTCCGCGACCAGTTTCAGCAGCCGGGCGATCCTGCGGTCGCAGCACGTGTGGTCCCCCGGCGGCGTCTCGCGCCGGATGCGCCGCAGGATCTCGGCGTGCCGCCGGGCGGTGCGCTCGCCGGGGCCGTGCTCGGCGCCGGGCTCGGAGGTGGTCAGCCGCTGCCGCTCGGCCAGCTCGGCCAGCCGGTCCGCCCCGGCCCGGGCGCAGTCGTCGAGCGCCTCGTCCAGCAGCCCGCAGCGGGCCCGGTGCCACGCCTCGCCGCCGCCCTCGCGGAAGGTCAGCAGGAGGCGGAAGCCCAGTCCGCGCAGCCGGCCGAGCAGTTGGATCAGGCCGTCGGGGTCCCGGTCGCGGTCGAGGGCGGTGACGGCCACGGTCATGCCGCGCACCGGCCGCATCCGAGCGACGGCGGGCGGGTCCTCGCCGGTCGTCAGCCATCGCTGCAGGGCCTCCAGCCGCCCGCTCTCCGGCACGATCAGGGCCGCGAGCTGTTCCGCGAACTCCCCCCGGTCGGTGCGCCCTCCGGCGTAGTGCACGTGCGCCCGGTACAGCTCGTGCCGCAGCGTCCGGTCCCGGCCGCCGCCCTCGGCGACGGCGCAGATCTTCACCCCGGGCTGCCAGCGCCCGGTGAACCAGGCGGTCAGGCGTTTGCGGAAGCCCGGGTCCCAGGCGCCGGGCTGGCTCAGTTCCCGTACCAGGGGCACCTGTTCGGCGATCTTGCCGATGGGGATCATGTACGACCGGGAGTGCTGCTCGCCGTTGGGCAGGGCGGGATCGTCCTCGCGCCGCCCGACGGTCATGCCGACCACGCGGGTGGGCCGGTCGTCGCGCGGGACGGTGAAGACGGCGCCGCCGCTGAAGCCGCGCCGGACGGCGTCGTTGGCGGAGTCCAACTGGGCCCAGTTGGCGTGCGGCCCCACCAGGCGGGCCTTCAGGGTCAGCCCGGACTCGTGGTAGTCGGGGTAGCCGGTGCTCATCACCTCCTCACCGGCGTGCAGGTCGGTGCTGAGCAGGGCGGGCCTGGCGCGCGGCCGCGGGGTCTCCAGCACCAGCAGTGCCACGTCGAGCCCGTGTTCCTCGCGTCCCGGCGGATGCCAGCTCCCGGGCCCCGGTACGACGGTGGCCCCGACCCCTTCGATCAGCGGGCTCTCCAGGAACTCGACCCAGATCTTCTCGTCCGGGCCGCCGACGACGTGCGCACAGGTGAGCACGTGGCGCATGGTGATCAGGATGCCCGCGCCGCACACGTCCCCGTGCGCGTCCTCGCGCCGGAGCCGGAGTCTCCAGTCCGCGTAGAAGCGATGTCTGCGGCTCTCCCCGCTCAACTCCCCCATGCACGGGGAGGATACGCCGGGCGGGGGGAAGCCCCCAGCGGTTGCGCCGACCACAGGGGGCTTCGTATCGCTTTTGTGTCAACTACCGCTCACGAAAGGTCATTTACCGCACAGAAAACGCGCACTCCCCCAGTCCGCGTGATCGTTCCCCGGCCCGTCGCCACCGTCCCCGGTCACCAGGTCGACGTACTTCGCGCCGGTGACGTCGGCGGTGAGCGCCCACCCGGGGTCGGCCCCGCGCAGCACCGGGGACTGCGCCCTGCGCGCACCGTCGGCGAGGACGGTGAACTGCACGCTGCCCCGCGCGCTCTGCACGTCGTCGAGTCCGACCGAGGCGGTGAAGGAGGTGCACGCGCCGCCCAGGTAGTAGCGGACCGTGCCGGGCGACGCGGTGCCGAGGCCCTTGGCGTGGACCACGCCGCCGAGGGTGATCGGCTTGCCGTCGCCGGGGGCGGTCTCGCCGTTGGACATGTCCTTCTCCGCGGGGCCCCAGCCGTTGTCCATCGCCGTCCAGTCCAGGTCACTGGCGTACGCGTCCCGGACCGGCGGCGGCGGAAGGGTGCGCACGGGCGCGGTGGCGGCGAGGGTGCGGGGCGTGCCGCCGACCGTGTAGGAGGCGGCCGACGTCAGCTCGTACGGCCGGTACGCGGCGTCCGCCGGCGGGGTGACCTGCCAGGTTCCCGTGACCTTCGCGCCCGCCGCGACGGACGGGAACGCGACCGGTCCGGCGGGCTCGGCGGTCCAGCCGTCGGGGAGGCCGAGGGTGAGCTCGACGCCGGTGGCGGCGGAGGCCTCGTTGTTGGTGAAGGCCGCCGCGACCCGGTGCTGGCGGCCGGGCTCGAAGGCGCCCGGCGCCGGGGTCAGGGCGAGGGTGCCGCAGGCGGCGCGCTCGGGGGCCGGACCCAGGTCGGTGACGGTGAAGCCGTCGAGGACGAAGTCGGCCCCGTCGGGTGCGCCCGCCTTCTTGCGCAGGCCCACCCAGGTGTCGCCGCAGCCCGCGGTGACGGTCTCGGAGAAGCGGGCGGTGGTGCGCTGTTCGGGCAGCGGGGTGCGGCGGGTCTCCACGGAGGCGGGTTCGCCGTCGGCGCCGACGCGGTCGTAGCCGGTCACCCACTCGTAGGAGTCGGCGTGGCTGGTCTGCCGGTCGAACGCGACTTGGTAACGGCGGCCGTCCTTCAGCGGGACGGTCCAGGGGGCGGTGCGGTAGACGAGCCCGTCGTTCTCCTCGTGCGACTTCAGGGATTCGGCCCCGCCGAGGACGTCGTCGACGCGCTTGCCGTTCCAGCCGGCCTGGGTGTACGGGGCGTGCTTCTGGGCGATGTGGGTGCGCGGGTCGGTGTCGCCGCCCGCGTCCCCCTTGAGGAAGGGGCCCCAGCCCTGGTCGACGTCCTCGAAGTCCTCGTGGACGAGGGCGCCCTGCTTGGTCGTGGGGGCGTTGGCGACGAGGCGCACGTCGTCGATCCGGACCCGTACGTCCGACGCGGCCCTGTCCGCACGGATGCCGAGCGTCGCCGAACCGCCGGGCGGCGCGGTGAAGTTGACCTTGGCGCGCTGGAAGTAGGTGCCGTGCCAGTCGTTGGCGGCGGTCCGCTCCTCGGCGGTGGAGCGTTCGACGACGACCTCCTTGCCGCCGATGCCCAGGGTCGTGCGCCGGGTGGCCCCGGGCTGGACCTCGATCCACGCGGAGGCGGTGTAGCGCCGGCCCGCCGTCAGGCCGGTGATGCGCTGGGAGAGGGCGGCGGGGGCGGTCCCGGAGAGGACGGCGCTGTTGCGGCCCCGGTCGTCGGTGTCGCGGGCGACCGTGCCCGTGGTGCGCCAGTCACCGAGCTCGGCGTCGTTGAAGCCGGGGTCGGCGACCTTGCCGCCCTCGCCCCAGTTCGCGTCGCGGGCGGCGGGGGTGCGGCCGGCCGGGTACAGGACGTACGGCTGGCCGGCTTCGGCCCGGAGGGTGACCCGGCCGTCCTCGACGGGGACGACGGCGGTCTTCACGCGGCCGTTGTCGGTGAGCTTGCTGACGGTGAGGGAGGCGGCCCCCCGCAGAGCGGCGGGGACGGTCCAGGTGGTCGTGCCGCCGGTCTTGTTGTAGTGGTAGAGCTTCTTCCCGTCGTCCCACGGGAGGAGGTAGTCCGACCCGTCGAGGACCTTGGCGTCGCCGACGTAGTAGGCGCGCTTGCCGTTCTCGACGGCGCCGCGCACGCCGCCGGTGAAGTCGATGCGGTCCTTGCCCCAACGCTGGATCTTCTCCTGCTGGAGGAACTTCGCGGGCAGGTTGCGCTCCCAGATGTTGCGGTAGAAGGCGTTCCAGTCGCTCTCGCCGGTCCAGCCCTCGAACTCCTCGACGGCGGTCTGGCCGAGGATCGGGTGGTCGTTCCAGACGTCCTTCTCGCCGTTGCGGATGAAGCGGATGATCTGGGAGTTGAGGCCCTTGTTGGTCTTGCCGCCGTAGTCGAGGTCGTTCGCCCAGTGCGACCAGAGGGAGGCGTGCTCGAACTTCTCCGACCACTCGGTGCCGACGGTCCAGCCCTGCTTCTGGACGGCCCGGAGGGTCTTGTCGGCGATCCAGCCGTGGGTGTAGTAGACGTCGATGTAGAGGAAGTTCAGGTTCCGGTCGGTCTCGTCGCGGAGCTGCTGGAAGCGTCTGGCGAGGTCGCCGCTGTTCACGTCGCGGCGCTGGTCGATGTAGTAGCTCTGGTTGAGCCAGTTCCAGCCGGGCCGGGTCTTGTCGACGAGGGTCTCGCTGAAGTTCCTGGCCTCGGGGTAGGACTCGGTGGCGTTGACGTGGACGCCGAAGGCGGCGCCCCATTTCCTGCCCGCCTTCAGCAGCTTGTTGAGGTCGGTGAGGCCGCCGGCCCGCTTGTTGTAGTTGCCCCCGTAGTCGGGGTGGGCGGAGTCGTGGCCCTCGGACCCGTACCCCTTGAGGACGGCGAGCTGTCCGAGCCCGTCGGTGGCCCGGCTGATCCTCTTGACGTCGTCGAGGGTGCGCAGGAAGGGGTGGGTGGCCTGGCTGGCGAAGTTGAACGGGATGTGGGTGACGACCCGGTCGGGGGTCTCCTTCGAGCCCGGGGCCTCGATCCCGACGGAGCGGAAGGCGATCGCGCCGTCCTGCCAGTCGACCTTCCCGTCCGCGTTGGCGTCGGGCGTCACGACGACCTTCGCCCAGGGCAGGTCCTCGCCGCTCTCCGGGCGGGGCGCTCCCTCCCCGCGGTACGTCCACTGGCCCGACCAGAGGCCGACGCGGACGCCGCCGTCCTCGCCCCGGGTCGCCCGGTGCCACAGCCGGGCTCCGTCGCGCGCGCTGGCGCCTGCGGGTTTGTCGTACGAGGAGTTGGACTCGACGGCCGCGGCGAGGGCGCCGGTGTTCACGATCCCGTACGAGGCGCCGACCGGGGCGGCGTCCACGGGGGTCGCCGCGGTCACCTTCCCGAAGACGTCGGCGGTGCGGGTGGAGTCGGGGTCGAGCCGGGTGAACGCGGTCTCGGCCCCGTCCTCGCCGCTGCCGACGGACACCAGGTCGTGCCCGGGTATGTCGAGCGTCCCGACCCGGAAGGCCGCCGTGTCGCGGATCGCCGTCACCCGGAAGGTGGTGGCGCGGCCGCGCACGGACAGCACGGCGTCGATCTCCACTCCCGGGAGGGAGGGCACCAGCAGGGTGTACGAGGCCGAGTCGCCCCGCACCCGGGGAGCGGCGGCGACCCGCACCGGGCGGGCGGTGCCGTTCAGGACGATCTCGGTGACCGGCCGCGTGCTGCCGAGCAGCCGGGCCCCGCCCGCGCGCTCGGTGTACGACAGGACCCGGGGGAAGTCCTCGGCCACGGTGACGGTGAGCTGCGGGGACTGGATGACGGCGGTGTCGGCGGCGGGGGCCGGGGCGGCCGGTACCGCGCCCGCCGTGGGCAGCGCCGGTCCTGCCAGCGTGAACACGACGGACGAGGCGGCGGCGACGGCGCACGACGCACGGAATCTCAGCGACATGGGGCCTGAGTAAGCCCGGACCCAGGGGCCCCGTCAACGGAAACGGACCCCCTGGGTCCCGGCAGTCCAACAACCCCGCTCCGGAAGTCCAAGCGGGCCGCGGCTGGGCCGAACGGCTGAATCCGTCCGGCTCCTCGCGCATAAAGGTTGAAAACCGAACTTCATTGCCCTATGGTCGGGTACATCGAAACACGTTGAAGGTTCAACAAACCTTTTCCCAGGAGGAACGTCATGGGCATCTTCGGCCGCAACAACAGCAGCACCCCCGCCACCGCCACCGCCGTGGACCCGTCGCTGGCCGCCCTGACCGGCACGTACACGGTCGACGCCAGCCACAGCAGCATCGGCTTCACCGCCCGCCACGCGATGGTGACGAACGTCCGCGGCGCCTTCACCGACCACGAGGGCACCCTCACGCTGGACGGCTCGAACCCGGCGGCCTCCGGGGCCTCCATCACCGTCCGCATGGCCAGCATCGACACCGGCGCCCCGGACCGTGACAACCACCTCCGCAGCGCCGACTTCTTCGACGTGGAGACCTACCCGGAGATGACCTTCCACTCCACCGGGGCGGAGCAGCTCGGCGGCTCGGACTACCGGATCACGGGCGATCTGACCATCAAGGACATCACCCGCCCGCTCTCCATCGACCTGGAGTTCAACGGCTCGGCCACCGACCCGTTCGGCAACGAGCGGGTGGGCTTCGAGGGCTCGGCGACCATCAAGCGCTCCGACTGGGGCCTGACCTGGAACGCGGCGCTGGAGGCCGGCGGCGTGCTGGTCAGCGACAAGATCAAGCTGAACTTCGACATCTCGGCGATCAAGCAGACGGCCTGACCCCGGACCCGCACCCCGCCTGACCCCGGACCCGCACCCCGGCGGCCGGCCGGTCGTCCTTTCCCGGCCCACCGCCTGACGGGGTCAGAAGTTGCCGCCGCCGAAGTCGCCGCCGCCCCCGAAGTCCCCTCCCCCGCCGAAGTCGCCGCCGCCCCCGAAGTCGCCGCCGCCGAAGGACGTGGGGTCGAAGTCGGAGCCCGAGACGTCGCCGCCCTCGAAGCCCGCGCCCGGGTCGTCGAACCCGGTGCCCGCGCCGTAGGCGGACGCGTAGGCCGGGGTGGCGAGCATCGAGCCGAGCATGGTGCCCATCAGCAGGCCGGGCAGGATGCCGCCGCCGAAGTAGCCGCCCGCCCACGGGCCGTACGCCGGGCCCGCGTCGTAGTAGGGGCGGCGGCCGTCCGGGGTGTCGACCGTGCGGACCGCCGGGTCCAGGCCGTCCGCGAGGCGGGCCGCGTCGGCCGCGCAGACCGGGACCTCGCGGGGCGCACCGCCCGCGGGCGACCAGACGGCGTCCGTGACGGAGGGGCCGTGGCGGGGGTCGAAGAAGCAGGGCGAGCGGCGTTCGGGGAGCGGCCGGCCCGTGCGGCGCGCGTCCAGGACCGCGAGGCAGTGGCGGCCGTCGTCGAGGGCCTCGGTCACCCCGCGCACGTCGTTGGGTTCGCGGACCGCCGCCATGCGGGACTTGGCCGTCTCGTAGAGGTCGAGGGCACGCTGGTAGTCCGCGCGCATCGCGTCCGTGGCGCCGGGCTCGGCGGGGTGGAAGTCCAGCCGGTCGAGTTCCTCGCCGTACGCCGTGATGTCCTCGTCCACGACGACCGTCAGCCTGCGCAGGGCCGCGAGGCGTTCCTCCTCCTTGCGTTTGCTGCTGCGGCGGGCCAGGGCGACCGCGCCCGCGCCCGCCACGACGACCACCGCGCCCACCCCCACCAGGGCGCCCGTGCTCACGCCGTCGTCCGAGCCGCCGTCCCAGGAGGCCGGGGCGTGCCCCCGGATCTGCGGGAGGGCCTGGTCGACGAAGGTGTTGAGCTGGGTGGCCGCGTCCAGTCCCGCGGGGGTCTTCGCCGCCGTGACCAGGTTGCGGACCGAGGCGTACGGCAGGGCGCGCCGGTCCGCGCCCGCTTCGAAACCGTCGCCCAGCCGGACCGCGTACACGCCCGTCACTCCGGTGGCGGTGCGGAGGTTGGCGCGGACCGTGTCGGGCGGGAACTCGGGGGTGCGGGGCAGGACCGCCACGAACAGCGGCTTGTCCGCCGACTTTATCTTCTGCGCGAGCGCATCCTGGTCGGCCCGGGAGAGCTGGGCCCTGGCCCCCGGGGCGACGTACACCGGGCCCTGCTTCAGGGCTTCGCCCGCCTCCGTCGTACCGGTCGCGGCAGCGGCGGCCGACGCGAACGGGAGCAGCAGGAGCAGCGCTCCCACCAGGGCGCAGAGGGCGGATATGACGGAAAGCGGCCGGTTCCTCATATGTTCGAACTTACCCGATGCGGGTCGAACACGGCGGGCGGCGGGCGGTCAGCCCCGGGGCAGCGCGTGCTCCGTGGCGAACTGCGTCGCCGCCAACTCCCCGTACAGCGCGTCCGACTCCACCAGCTCGGTGTGCGTCCCGACCGCGCGGACCCGGCCCGCCTCCATGACGACGATGCGGTCGGCCCGTACGACGGTGGACAGCCGGTGGGCGATGACCAGGACCGTGGTGTCGGCGGCGAGTTCGAGGACGAGCTCGCGCAGGTGTTCCTCGTTGACGGCGTCGAGCTGCGAGGTCACCTCGTCGAGGAGGAGCAGGGCCGGCTTGCGGAGCAGCGCGCGGGCCAGGGCGACGCGCTGGCGTTCGCCGCCGGAGAGGGTGGTGCCGCGGTGGCCGACCTGGGTGTCGAGTCCTTCGGGGAGGCGGGCGACCAGGCCGTCGAGGCGGGTGCGGGTGAGGACGCCGGCGAGTTCGGCTCCGGTGGCGTCCGGGGCGGCGAGCAGGAGGTTGTCGCGGAGGGTGCCCGCGAGGACGGGCGCGTCCTGTTCGACGTAGGCGAGGGCGGCGCGGAGTTCGGCCAGCGGCCAGTCGCGGATGTCGCGGCCGCCGACGGTGAGGGTGCCCGCGTCGTGGTCGTAGAAGCGTTCCAGGAGGGCGAAGACGGTGGTCTTGCCCGCGCCGGAGGGGCCCACGAGGGCGGTGAGGCCGCCGGGGGGCACGGTGAAGGTGATGCCGTGGTGGGCGGGGGCGCGGGTGCCGGCGTAGGCGAAGGCGACGTCCCGGAACTCGACGCCGAGGGGGGCGGTCCGGCGTTCCGTCCTCGTCGCGCGCACGGCGCTCTCGCCCGGCAGGGACTCGATCTCGTCGATCCGGCGGACGGCGGCCAGGCCCGTGTTCAGGCCGGTCCAGCCCTCGGTGAGCTGGCTGAGCGGGGCGAGCAGCCCGAAGACGTACAGGAGGAACGCGACGAGGGAGGAGACCTCCATCGTGCCGGCTGCCACCCGTGCGCCGCCGGCGCCGAGCACGGCGAGGAAGGCGAGCTGGGTGGCCAGGAACATCGCGACCTCGGAGGCGGAGGTCCAGCGGGCGACGGTGACGCCCCGGTCGTGCGCGGTCCTGGCGGCCCCCGCGACGGCGGCGGCCTCGCGGTCCTCGATGCCGCTGGCCTTGACCGTGCGGAACGCCTGGAGGGAGCGGTCGAGCAGCGAGCCCATCTCGCCGACGGCCTGCTGGGCCTGGAGCTGGGCGCGCTGGATGCGCGGCATGAGGAGGGCCAGGACGGCGCCGGAGAGAAGAAGGACGAGGGCGGTGACGGACAGCAGGAGGGCGTCCACCACGGCCATCAGGACGATCGTGCCGACCAGGGTGAGCGCGCCGGACGCGGCCTCGACGACGCTGCGGGAGAGGACGGTGTGCAGGAGGGTCGTGTCGCTGGTGGCGCGGGAGAGGAGGTCGCCGGGGGTGAGGCGGTCGGCGGCGGCGACCCGGAGGCGCAGCAGGTGGGTGACGAGGCGGCGGCGGGCCCGCAGGACGACGGCTTCACCGGTGCGCGCGAGGAGGTAGTGGCCGGTGGCGGCGAGGAGGGCCCCGGTGACGACGACGCCGAGCAGGGCGAGCAGGGGGCCCCGGGGGGAGGCCCCGCCCCCACCCCCGAACGCTTCGACGGCGTACTTGGCGGCCAGGGGCATGGCGAGGCCGGCCCCGGAGCCGAGGAGGGAGAGCAGGACGCCGGTGACGAGGAGGCGGCGGTGGGGTCGGGCGTGGGCGAGGAGGAGGGCGAGGGGGGCGGGGGCGTTTTCGGCCCGCCCGGCGTTCGAGGACGCGCGGGCGGAGCCCGTGCCGGGGGCGGGGGGCGCAGCTCCCTGGGGAACAGGACCCTGGGGAACAGGACCCGCCCCCTGCCCCGCCGGACCGGCGCCCCCGCCGGAGACCTCAGCGGCCACGCGGGGTGACCTTCAGCAGCGGGCGGAAGTCCGTGACGTTCTGTTCGCCTACCGTGCGGCCCTCCGCCTCGACCCACGCGTGCGGCTGGAAGGGCGGCGCGTTGCGGACGCCCGCGTGCCAGTCGGGGAAGGTGCCGGACATCCGGCAGAGCAGGGAGATCGCGATCGAGCGCGGCAGGCACCCGTACCAGCCCGCGCACTTGCGGCTCGTCGCCACCACCCGCTCGTACGTTTCGAGGGTGTCGTCGTAGGTGGCCGGGCGCGCCCCGCGGCTCAGCACCGTCAGGACCCCGCGCAGGCGGCCGGGCTTGAGCCTGGCGAGCAGCAGCGCCGCGGCCACGGCCGCGCGCAGGCGCACCCCGCCCGGGCCCGCGCCCCGGCGGGGCATCGTCATCTCGGTGGTCATCGGGCGGCCCCGGTCCGGGTGACGATCTTCGCCCTGAGGAGCTGGTCGGTCAGCTCCGCGACGTCCGCCTCGGCCTCCGCCCGCTCCACCTCGTACTCCGCGAGGAGCTGCTCGACGGCGTCGGACGGCGAGCGGCCCTCGGAGATGGCGGTCACCACGAGCGTGCCGCACTCGTTGAGCTGCCAGTACGTGCCGTCCTTCTCGTCCAGCAGGACGCCGCCGTACTCGGTGGTGGTGACGGCGATGCCCTTGCGGAGCTGCCACTCGCTCATGTGCGTGCCTCGCTGTTCGTGGTGGGGGCCCAGGCGTCCTGCGCCGTGCGCAGCCAGGTCTCGCAGGACACCGTGGAGTCGATGGGGTGCTGCTGGAGGAGCGGTGAGTAGGGGTCGTCGGCGAGGCGGCGGAGCTGGCCGGCGTCGATCAGGCCGCGCTCGGCGAGGACGGAGTCCGTCCACAGCTCCCGCAGGGAGGCGGCGTGTTCCCGCAGGCCCTGGATGTCGTCGGCGGACATGTGGTCCTTGGTGGTGCGGGCCAGGAGCTCGTCCGGGACCACCCCGCGCATCGCCTCCACCAGGAGCGGCTTGTACCGCCAGGGGACGACGCGGTCCTCCACCCGTACCGACAGGACCGCTTCGACGACCCGGTCGTCGAAGAAGGGCGCGGCGACCGGCAGGCCGAGGCCCGCGCCGAGGTCCTCCATGGCCTGGAAGCAGCGCGCGCCGAGCCGGACGGTGTCCAGGTCCATGTGCCGGCCGGGGCGCGGTGCGATGGGCTGCGCCCGTCGCGCGGCCGCCCGGAACTCCTCCCGGATCAGCCCGCGGGCCTTGTCCGTGAACCAGGGCCGCATCGCCTGCCGCATCCCCCAGCTCACCTGCGGGGTACGGGAGTCGGCGGTCGCGGTGTCGATGAGGGAGCCGGCCAGCCAGGCGCCGAAGGACGGCGGGAAGAGCATGCCGCGCAGGGTCGGCAGCAGCGGCCAGCCGGACTGGTGGCGCAGGGCGCTGATGCGGTTCCACGCCTTGAGGGGCTTGCCGGGCAGGAGGTCCTGGCAGGCGGAGGCCAGGCCGTTGAAGAGTTCGTCGCCGCCGTAGCCGGTGAGGTGGTACTCGGAGCCGGTGGCCGCGGCCCGTCCCAGCAGCATCGCGGCGCGGGCGCGCGCGGGGGCCACCGGGAAGGGCTCGTCGAGGAGTTCCCCGGCGGTGGCGCGCAGGTCGGCGTAGAAGAGGGGGGCGTCGTCGGCGGGCACCAGGGTGTGCTCGATCTTCCGCCCGCCGCCCGACCGGGCCGCGGCCCCGCGCGCCGCCGCGACTCCCTTCTCCGCCCAGAACTGGTCCTCCGAGCGGTCGTCGCGGGCGGCGACGGTGAGCAGCGTGGTGTCCCGCGCTCCCGCCCGCTGGGCCAGGAAGGTCACCGAGGTGGAGTCCATGCCGCCGGAGAGTTCACCGCTGACGCGGGTGCGCCCCTGGAGGTGCGCGGCGACGGAGGCGGCCAGCGCGGCGGCGACCAGCGGGGCGCCCTCCGCCAGGGAGAGGCGGGGCACCGGGGGCCGCCACCAGCGTCGCACCGAGTAGCGCGGACCCGGGCCGGGAAGCACCAGCGCGTACGCCGGGTCGATCTCCTCCACGCCCTGCCAGACCGGCCGCTCCCGCAGCGGGTGCGGCACGAAGTCCAGCAGCCGCAGGGCGAGCGCGCCGTCGTCGAGGGCCGCGCCGGTCAGGCGGGCGAGGGGCGCGGGGCGGTCGGAGGCGATCCGGCCCCCCGGGTGGGCGGCGTGGTAGACGCGGCGGTGGCCGGACGCGGTGCCGCGCACGCAGGTCTCGTCGCCGATCCGGCTCACCACGTGGCCGAGACCCGGCAGTTCGGTGAGCCGGCGGTGCAGGTCGAGGGTGTCGCGGGCCGGGCCGAGCACGGCGTCCAGGCGCGCGGCGGGGGTCGTGTTCGGGCCGATCAGCACCAGGGCGTCGGCGCCCCGGGTGACCTGGACCAGGTTCCGTACGAGCAGCCGTGCGAGGACCCACGGACGGCCCGACGGATGGGCGACGGTCTCGAAGGCGCCCTCGGGGGCCGCCGAGCGCAGATGCCCGGCCGCCGCCTCGCCTTCGTCGGTGTCCGGAAGGACGACAAAGAAGTCACGCAGGCTCTCGCGGCCGGGCATCTCCATCACTCAGTTACCGGTTTCCGCAGCTCAGATACAGAGCCGACGGGACCAGAACTCCTTGCACGAGGCATAGAACATGCCCGCGGTCTTCTTGCTGAAGTCGCCCTGGTTGAACAGCGACGGCTTGACGTAGGTCTTCTTCATCGTCGTCACGTCCTCTCCGTTAAGTAGGGGTGCACCGAGTAAGAAAGCGACTGTTGCGGATGTGCACGGTGGGAACCGTGTGGACTCCGTGACGGCCGGGGACAGTTGATCCGCTACTCGTACTCCTGTGCACCCCCGGACTCCGGAAGTGGCTTGATCACCTGCACACGTGACGGGTTCACCCCTCTTGACGCAGGGTGAACGAGCGCTTACTAGTTGCTCATTGAACGGGAGGGCGTGCCGGACGTCTCATTCGGTCGGTTCGACGCCCGCCCGCAGCAGTCCGTACGTGTACGCGTCCTCCAGCGCCTGCCAGGACGCCGCGATGACGTTCTCGGCGACGCCGACCGTCGACCAGTCGTCGCCCGAGCCGCCGCCGTCGCCGGTGGTGATGAGGACGCGGGTGGTGGACTCGGTGCCGTGGGTGCCCTCCAGGATGCGCACCTTGTAGTCCACCAGCTCCAGCTTGGCGAGCTGGGGGTAGATCCGCTCCAGGCCCACCCGCAGCGCCCGGTCCAGGGCGTTGACCGGGCCGTTCCCCTCGGCCGTGGCGACGATCCGCTCACCCTTGGCCCACAGCTTCACGGTCGCCTCGTTGGCGTGCGTGCCGTCCGGGCGGTCCTCGACGATGGCCCGCCAGGACTCGACGCGGAAGTACCTGCGGGCCCGCCCCTCCGCCTCCTCGCGCAGCAGCAGCTCGAAGGAGGCGTCGGCGGCCTCGTAGGTGTAGCCCTTGAGCTCGCGCTCCTTGACCCGGTCCACGACCCGGCCGACCAGCTCGCGGTCGCCGCCGAGCTCGACGCCGAGCTCCTTGCCCTTGAGCTCGATGGAGGCGCGGCCGGCCATGTCGGAGACCAGCATCCGGATGCGGTTGCCGACGAGGTCGGGGTCGATGTGCTGGTACAGGTCGGGGTCGACCTTGATCGCGGAGGCGTGCAGGCCCGCCTTGTGCGCGAAGGCCGAGACGCCCACGTACGGCTGGTGCGTGCTGGGCGTGAGGTTGACGACCTCGGCGATGGCGTGCGAGATCCGGGTCATCTCGCGCAGGGAGCCCTCGGGCAGGACCTTCTTGCCGTACTTGAGCTCCAGGGCGGCGACCACCGGGAAGAGGTTGGCGTTGCCGACGCGCTCGCCGTAGCCGTTGGCGGTGCACTGGACGTGGGTGGCGCCCGCGTCGACGGCGGCCAGGGTGTTGGCCACGGCGCAGCCGGTGTCGTCCTGGGCGTGGATGCCCAGGCGCGCTCCGGTGTCGGCCAGGACGGTCGCCGTGACGGCCTGGATCTGGGCGGGGAGCATGCCGCCGTTGGTGTCGCAGAGGACCACGACGTCGGCGCCGGCCTCGGCGGCGGCCCGTACGACGGCCTTCGCGTACTCGGGGTTGGCCCGGTAGCCGTCGAAGAAGTGCTCGCAGTCGACGAAGACGCGCAACCCCTGCTCCCGCAGGTAGGACACGGTGTCCCGGACCATCGCCACGTTCTCGTCGAGCGTGGTGCGCAGCGCCAGTTCGACGTGCCGGTCGTGGGACTTGGCGACCAGGGTGACCACGGGCGCGCCGGACTCGACCAGCGCCCTGACCTGCGGGTCGTCGCAGGCCCTGGCCCCCGGGCGGCGAGTCGCGCCGAAGGCGACCAGTCGGGCGTTGCGGAAGGTGATCTCCTGGCGCGCGCGGGCGAAGAACTCGGTGTCGCGGGGGTTGGCGCCCGGCCAGCCGCCCTCGATGAAGCCCACCCCGAAGTCGTCCAGATGACGGGCGATGGCCAGCTTGTCCGCGACGGTCAGGTTGATCCCCTCACGCTGGGCGCCGTCGCGCAGCGTGGTGTCGAAGACGTGGAAGCCGTCGCCGGGACCCACGCCGCCGTCGGGACTCTCTGTGGTGCCCGTGCTGTCTGCACTGCCTGCGGTCGTCATGCTGTCTGACTCCTGTCGGGTCCTGGGAGGGGCTCCCAGGCTGCGGAATGGCTTGCTCCACTTGCCCCCATCTTCGCGTGCGCCTCGCCCCGGGCCCTTGTGGGGCCGGAAAACGAAAAAACCCCTCGCGGGTGCGAGAGGTCTGCGCGCGGGTCTGGAGCTCGGTGGCCGCGCCGTACGGGCCGGTGGGCGTACGGGACGGTCACTGCGGACCGGCGCGCCTGCTGCCGATAATCATGGCGAACGAGGACACGGGGGCAGTCTGGCACACGGCTGCCCCCGTGTCTCACGGCGTCTCAGGATGCGGTCCCCCGGCCCGGCCCGGGGGGGCTGCTACTTCAGGTGGCGGACGTAGACGTGGTGGTCGTCCTGCGTGTCGCCCGGCACCAGGTCCGGGGAGGAGGAGCCGAAGACGACGCGGGAGCCCCCGCCGTCGACGGCCGGGTCGTGCGCGCCGTCCTTGCTCGGCCTGCCCGCGGTGTCGGCGCTGACCAGTCGGGTGGCGCCGGTTCGCAGGTCGCGCAGGTACACCCGGTCCGTGCGGTTCGGGTCGTTCGCGTCCGCGCTGACGAACGCCAGGTGGCGGCCGTCCGCGCTCAGCGCGCCGAAGCTCGTGTGGTCGGCCTTGCGCACGCCGTCGACGCGCCGTACCGAACCGGTCTCCAGGTCCCGGACGTGCACGTTGTGCGCGCCGTTGGTGTCGCCCGGGGTGAGCCGGGAGTCCAGCGAGCTGAACGCCACGTACCGGCCGTCGGCGCTGAGCCGCGTCTGCTCGGACTGCCCGTCGGAGACGGCCCCGGCGGGCGGCTTGTCCGCCTCGTACAGCTTTCCGGTGCGCACGTCGCGGACGTGGATGTCGCTCCAGTCGCCGCGCGAGGGCTGCGGGGAGAAGAACTGGTACGCCACCCGCTGTCCGTCACCGCTGATGGACAGGGACGTGGCCGAGCCGGGCCGCTCGGTGGTCGAGGGCTCGCTGATCCGTACCGTCCGGCCGGTGCCGCGGTCGAGCCGGTAGGCGCGGGTGTGCTGGTCGGGCTCGAAGGAGTGCTCCGAGCGCGACGCCGTGAAGGCCACGTACCGGCCGTCGGCGCTCAGCCGCACGCCGCCCGAGGTGTCGTAGCCCGGCGCGACGGCGTCCTCGACGCGTTCGACGGCTCCGGTACGGAGGTTCTTGACGTACGCGTGGACCTGTCCGCCGGTGTCGCCGGGGGCGAGGTTGGTCGCGGCCGAGACGAAGGCGACGTGGGTGCCGTCGGCGCTGATCGTCGGACCGTCGGCCGGGCCGTCGGCCTGGGCGCCGTTCGCGGCGGTGGAGACCCGGACCGTGGTGCCCTCGGCCAGGTCGCGCAGGAAGACGTCCGACGCGTTGTTCGTGTCGCCCGGGACGAGGTTGGCGGCCTCGGACCGGAAGACGACGTACCGGCCGTCGCGGCTGATCTCCGCGTCCGAGGCCCCCTTGGCCGCCTCGGCCCCGCCGGAGGAGACGCTGGCCTTCTCGGTGCGGGGCGCGGGGGCCGGGGCGGCGGTGGCGGACGGCAGGGTCAGGGCCGTCAGGGCGGCGACGACGGCCGCGCCCAGTGCGGTGCGTGTTGCTGCGTGCATGGTGTAACTCCCCGTGTTGGCAAGGTGGTTGACGGGCCTGGTGGGACGGCCCGGCAGTAGAAGGGACGACGTCCGCGACGGCTTGGTTCACCGGGACGGGCACGGATGTGAAGGACGTCGGGCCGGTGCCGCCCCGCCCCGCGCGCCGGTTCAGCGCCCTCCCGAGGCGCCCGCCGGGCGTGCGCCGGGCTATAGGTTCGGCGCATGCGCGTAGTGACGTGGAACCTGTGGTGGCGGTTCGGTCCGTGGGACACCCGCCGAAGAGCGATCCTCGACGTGTTGCGGGACCAGCGGGCGGACGTCCTGGTGCTTCAGGAGGTCTGGGCCGACGAGCGGGAGAACCTTGCCGGTTGGCTCGCCGGGGAGCTGGGGCTCGGGCACTGGACGTGGGTGCGGTTCGCGGAGCCGCACCACTGGCGGCGGCGGACCGACCAGGACACCTCCGACATCGGGGTGGCGGTCCTCAGCCGGTGGCCGATCGGCGAGGAGGCCGCGGTGCGGCTGCCCGCCGGCGGGGCCGTCGACAACGGGCGGATGGCGCTGTACGCGCGGGTGGACGCGCCCTTCGGGCCGGTACCGGTGTTCACCACCCACCTGAACTCGGCCGTGCACGACTCCGCCGCGCGCTGTGCGCAGGTGGGCGCCCTGCACCGGTTCGTGGCGGAGCACCGGGGCGACGGGCCGTTCCCGCCCGTGATCGCCGGGGACTTCAACGCCTGGCCGGACGCGGACGAGATCCGGCTCATGGGCGGGTACAAGACCGCGCCGCCGGTGGCCGGGCAGGTCTTCGTGGACGCGTGGGAGTACGCGGAGCCCGGCGCTCCGTACGCCACCTGGGACGCCGGGAACGGATACCACTCCCCCGGCCCGAGCACCCGGATCGACTACGTGTTCCTGGGCGTGCCGGGCCCCGGCGGGCTGGGCGCGGTGGAGTCGGTGGCCCGCTTCGGGCACGGGGCGGTGGACGGGGTGTGGCCGTCCGACCATGCGGGTGTACGGGTGGACCTGGCGACGGGAGAGCCGCGATGAGGGCGGCCGAGCTGGCCGGACGGGACGCGGGGACACAGGCGTTCGTGACGTACGCCGACCCGCCGCCGGAGTTCTCGGCGGGGCCGCTGAGCGGGGTCGCGGTCGGTGTGAAGGACATCGTCCGGGTGGACGGGATGCCGACCGGCGGCGGCTCCGCGCTCCCGCCCGAGGCCCTTGCCGGACCGCAGGCGACCGTGGTCAGCAGGCTGCTGGCGGCGGGGGCGTACGTGGCGGGCAAGACGGTGACCGCGGAGTTCGCGATCCTGGCGCCGGGCCCGACCCGCAACCCGCACAACCCGGCGCACACGCCCGGGGGTTCGAGCAGCGGCTCGGCGGCGGCGGTCGCGGCGGGCCTGGTGCCGCTGGCCGTGGGCACGCAGACGGTCGGCTCGATGATCCGCCCGGCGGCGTACTGCGGGGTGGTCGGCTTCAAGCCGACGTTCGGGCGGATTCCGGTGGACGGGGTCCTTCCGAACGCGCCCTCGTTCGACACGCTGGGCCTGTACGCGGCCGACGTGGCCGGGGTCGCGGTCGCGGCGGGCGTGGTGTGCGACGGCTGGACAAACCCCGGCCCGCCGGCCCCGCCGGTCCTCGGCGTACCCGAAGGGCCGTACCTGGAGCAGGCGTCGGCGGAGGCGCGGGAGGCCTTCGCGGGTCACGTACGGGCACTGCGGGACGCCGGGTACGAGGTGCGGCGGGTGCGGGTGATGGCGGACTTCGAGGAGGTGCGGCGGCAACTGTTCACCATGAACCGGTACGAGGCGGTGCGCTCGCACGCGCCGTGGTTCGGGAAGTACGGGCACCTGTACCGGGAGGAGACCGTGGCGGTCCTGCGCGAGGGCGAGGGGATCACGGACGCGGCGTACGGGGCGGCCCGCGCCGCCCGGGAGGTCTTCCGGGAGCGGCTGGCGGGGGCGGCGCACGCGGCGGGGGTCGACGTGTGGGTGACCCCGGCGGCCACCGGCCCGGCGCCGGCGTCGCTGTCCACGACCGGGAGCTCGGTGATGTCCCTGCCGTGGAGCCACGCGGGGCTGCCGTCGGTGTGCCTCCCGGCGGGCCGGGCGGGGAACGGGCTGCCGCTGGGGGTGCAGTGCGTGGCGGGGGCGGGCCGGGACGAGGCGCTCCTCGCCTGGTCGGCGGGCTTGGCGGAAGTCCTGCGGAACCTCTAGACCACCCTCCACGCTGCCGCCCCGGGGTGGGGTGGAGCGCTCCACCCCACCGCGGCTGGTCACCCAGCCCCTGCACCCCTGCCGGGCTCCCTCCTCCCCGCTCCCCCCGCCCCCTTGGGCGACGGGGCCGCCCCAAGGGGGCGAGGGGGGCACCCCCTGCTCGAGCGAAGCCGAGAGCTTGGGGGAGGGCGGGCAAGGGGGCGGCCCCTCCCGCTCCCGGCCCACCCGGGTGCCGCCCTTCGCGCAAGCGCCTGTGCCGGGCAGGCTCCTCCGCCAAGGCCGAGAGCTGAGCCCCGGCACCGGGACACCCAGCCCCGTCCGCTCGGGCAGGAGAGGCCCCGGACCCGCCCCTCCACCTAAAGCGCTCGCCGCGCGGCTGCCCCCGGTCCACCGCGGATGCGTCGTGGCGGGGCGCGCAGTTCCCCGCGCCCCCGGACGGGGCACAGCGCCGGGGCCCGGGCCCGTTACGCCAGCTCGTGCATCCAGCCGTGCGCATCCCGCGCCTTCCCCGTCTGGATCTCCAGCAGCGCCTTGCGCAGAGCCATCGTCACCCGGCCCGGCTCGCCGTCCGCCGTCGTCCACTCCGCCGCGGCGGACTTCACGTGGCCGACCGGTGTGATCACCGCCGCCGTACCGCACGCGAAGACCTCGGTGAGCGCCCCGGACTCGGCGTCCGCACGCCACTGGTCGGTGGAGACGCGGCCCTCCTCCGAGGTGTAGCCCAGGTCGCCCGCGAGCTGGAGGAGCGTGTCGCGGGTCACGCCCGCGAGGAGGGAGCCCGTCAGCTCCGGGGTGACGATCCTGTCGCCGTACACGAAGTACAGGTTCATGCCGCCCATCTCCTCGACCCACTTGTGGTCGAGCGCGTCCAGCCAGACCACCTGGTCGCAGCCCTTCTCGGCGGCCTCGGCCTGGGCCAGCAGCGACGCCGCGTAGTTGCCGCCGGTCTTGGCGTACCCCATGCCGCCCGGCACGGCGCGGACGTAGTTCTCCGAGAGCCAGACCGAGACCGGCTTCACGCCGCCCGGGAAGTAGGCGCCCGCCGGGGAGGCGATCACGATGAAGAGGTACTCGTTGGCCGGGCGCACGCCCAGCCCGACCTCCGTGGCGATCATGAAGGGGCGCAGGTAGAGGGACTCCTCGCCGCCGTGCGGCGGGACCCAGGCCGCGTCCTGCTTGACCAGCGCGTCGCACGCCGCGATGAAGGTCTCGACCGGCAGCTCCGGCATGGCCAGGCGGTGCGCGGAGGACTGGAAGCGCTTGGCGTTGGCCTCCGGCCGGAAGGTGGCGACCGAGCCGTCGGGGCGGCGGTAGGCCTTCAGGCCCTCGAAGATCTCCTGCGCGTAGTGCAGGGTCATGTTCGCCGGGTCGATGGAGAGCGGAGCGTACGGCACGAGCTGCGCGTCGTGCCAGCCGCGGCCCTCCGTCCAGCGGATGGTGACCATGTGGTCGGTGAAGTGGCGGCCGAACCCGGGGTTGGCGAGGATCGCCTCGCGCTCCGCTTCGGACAGCGGCGTGGAAGAGGGCTTGAGCTCGATCGTCGTGGGCGTCGTCATGAGTGCGTGTCCTTCACCGGTGTGTTGGGAGAGGGCCGCGTCACGCCTTCCGCCACATGTCAGTCACATGGAGGACGTCCGAGCTTCCTCTCGTACCGCGACCCTGCGTTCGATTATCGCGCGCGTAGGGACCGGTACGAAACGGGGTCTTTGACGTGGGGTGCGGCCCAGGGATCGATGGTCGCACCCGGGGCCGGAAAAGGAACAGCCGCCGGGTGTCGGGACCCGGCGGCTGTCACTGCGGAACGACAGGCGGGTCAGCCCGCTACTCGGGCCGCGAGCGCGTCGCCGATCTCGTCCGTGGTGCGGACGGCGGAGGCGGTGCGCTCGGCGAGGTCGGCGGAGACCGCCGCTTCGATGCGGGCGGCCTCGGACTCGTGCCCGAGGTGGCGGAGCAGGAGCGCGACGGAGAGGACCGTGGCCGTCGGGTCGGCCTTGCCCTGGCCCGCGATGTCGGGCGCGGAGCCGTGCACGGGCTCGAACATCGACGGGAACTCGCCCGTCGGGTTGATGTTGCCGGAGGCGGCCAGGCCGATTCCGCCGGAGACGGCGGCGGCCAGGTCGGTGAGGATGTCGCCGAAGAGGTTGTCGGTGACGATGACGTCGAAGCGCTCCGGCTGCGTGACGAAGAAGATCGTCGCGGCGTCGACGTGCAGGTAGTCCGTGGTGACGGACGGGTACTCGGCGGCGACGCGGTCGAAGGTGTTCTTCCACAGGTGGCCGGCGTAGACGAGCACATTGTTCTTGTGCACCAGCGTCAGCTTCTTGCGGGGGCGGGCCGCCGCGCGCTCGAAGGCGTCGCGGACCACGCGCTCCACGCCGTACGCCGTGTTGAGGCTGACCTCGGTGGCCACCTCGGCGGGCGTGCCGGTGCGCAGGCTGCCGCCGTTGCCGGTGTAGGGGCCCTCGGTGCCTTCGCGTACGACGACGAAGTCGATCTCGGGGCGGCCCGCGAGCGGCGTCGAGGTGTTCGGGAACAGCTTCGACGGACGCAGGTTGATGTAGTGGTCGAAGGCGAAGCGCAGCTTGAGGAGCAGTCCGCGCTCCAGGACGCCGGACGGGACCGAGGGGTCGCCGATCGCGCCGAGGAGGATCGCGTCGTGCTGCCGCAGGGCGGCCATCTCCGCGTCGGGGAGGGTCTCTCCCGTGCGGTGCCAGCGCCGGGCGCCGAGGTCGTACTCCTTGGTCTCCAGCTTCACGTCCTGCGGAAGGACGGAGTTGAGGACCTTCAGGCCCTGGGCCACGACCTCCCGGCCGATGCCGTCACCGGGGATCACTGCGAGATTGATGCTGCGAGACATGCTCGGACCCTACTCCGCGTCCCAGGGGATGACACGTCGCGTCCGCCATGTGGACGCGACGGTCACCCCGCGGCGGGCGGCGGCTCAGTGCCCCGTCTCGCCGCCGTTGTCACGGCGGTCCAGGGCGCGCTGGAGGGCGGCGGCCGCCTGCTTGCGGTCGGCGGCCTCGACGGAGCGGGAGGCGTGGCGGACGCGGCGGGCGGTGGCGGAGTGCAGGGTGATCGAGGTCTCGGACACGGGGGATCGACTCCTTCAGAGGCATGGACGTGCATGAGGGGACTGCTGCATCTGTGAGGCGCCGGAATGCGGCGGGGGGCGGGTGCGGCAGGGGTTGCCTGCTTCGGGGCACCGGCCCGCGGCCGCCAGTCGCTGATGGAGCGAGACGTTCGGCTCCTACAAAGCTAGGACAGGTCCGCGCGACTGTCTCCACAATTAGTCGGACTTCCTACTATCTGAGACGCGATCATGGACGGACGCACGGCCCCGCCCCATCGGACGGACGCCTGTCCGATACGTCCTGCCGGTCGCATCCGGCCGTGGGCGGGGGCTCGGCCGCCCCGGCGCCGAAGCGGGACGCCCGCGGGGGCGTGGCGGGCCCGGGGAGGCGGGCCACGGCGGAATGGAGCCGCCGTCACAGCACGTCGCCGTCCCGCCAGTCGAAGAAGAGCGTCGCCTCCGGGTCGGGGAGGGGCTGCCCCGGGGCGGGCCGTACGTACGTCGTGCCCTCCTCGTCCGGCAGGGGTACGACGCCGCTCGGGCCCAGCGCGGCCAGGCCGCCGGGCCACACCTGCCAGCCCCGGCCCGCGTAGAGCGCGGCCCCCGCGTCGGACGCGGACAGGGCGCCGAGGACGTACGCGCGGTCGGCGATCTCCTCCAGGGCGGCCATGATCCGCCCGGCCAGCCCCTCCCGGCGGCGGTCGGCCCGTACGGCCACGGCTTCGACGTAACCGACGCGCAGCGAGCGGCCGCGGTGCAGGACGCGGCGCGGGACAAGGCTCCCGTGCGCGAGGACCGCCCCGTCACGCGGGTCGGTGACCAGGGCGTGCATGCCGCCCAGCGCGTGGTCCCAGTCCTCGTCCGTGAAGTCGCCGTCGAACGCGGCGTCGAGGAGGGTGCGGACGCCGGCGAGGTCGGCGGGGTCGAGGTGGGCGGTATGGGCGAGGCGCGGCGCGGTGTACTCGGTCATGCCCAGCACTCTCGCAGGTCGGCGACCGGCGCCCGCCCCGTGCGCGCGTTCGTTTCCCTATCCCCGCCCGGGGCACACGCCAGCCGACGAGAAAGGCTGGAGGCGAACCCGTATGAACGCCACGAGTGCGACCGGAACGGCGAGGCGGGCGGCCCGCAGCGACACCATGAAGTACGCGGCCCGTGCGGGATTCGCCGCGCGCGGAGTGATCCACCTGCTCATCGGGGCGCTCGCCCTGCAGATCGCCCTGGGCGGCGGCGGAAAGTCCGCCGACCAGGGCGGGGCGCTGGCGGAGATAGCCGAGAAGCCGTTCGGGAAGGTGCTGCTGTGGGCCCTGGGCATCGGCTTGCTCGCAATGTCCCTGTGGCAGCTCACGGAAGCACTGTTCGGCTCGGTGGGCCCGGACGGCGACAAGCCGAAGAAGCGGCTGCTGGCCGCCGGTATGTTCGTCTTCTACGGCTTCGTCTCGTACTCGGTGCTGGCCTTCGCGGTCGGCAGCAAGGGCAGCGGCGACGGCGCCAGCGACAAGGAGTCGCAGGACGTCACCGCGAAGGCGATGGAGCTTCCGGCCGGACGGTGGCTGGTCGGCGTGGCGGCGCTGGTGGTCGTCGGGATCGGCGTGGGCATCGCCGTCCAGGCGATCCGGCGCAAGTACCACAAGGAAATGAAGAGGGGCGAGATGTCCCGCCGGACCCGGCAGTTCGTGGACGTCACCGGGGTCGGCGGCGGGGTGGCGCGCGGCCTGGTCTTCGTGGTCGCGGGCGGCTTCGCGGTGGCGGCGGCGGTGGCGTTCGACCCGAACAAGGCCAAGGGCATGGACGACACGATCCGCAGCTTCCGGGAGACCCCGGTGGGCCCCTGGCTGCTGGTGCTGCTGGCGGTCGGCCTGATGCTGTTCGGCATGTTCTCCTTCGCGATGGCCCGCTGGCGCAAGCTCTGACGCCCGCCCGCACCGGACGGGGGACGGACACGACACCGCCCCCGTCCGATGTGGGGTCGGACGGGGGCGGGGATCAGGGGCTGCCGACGCGGCCCAGGGGCTCAGCCCTGGTGCGGGTAGCGGTAGTCGGTCGGCGGGACCAGGGTCTCCTTGATGGCCCGGGTCAGGGTCCAGCGCTGGAGGTTCTGGGGGGCGCCGGCCTTGTCGTTCGTACCGGAGGCGCGGCCTCCTCCGAACGGCTGCTGGCCGACGACGGCGCCCGTCGACTTGTCGTTGATGTAGAAGTTGCCCGCGGCGTAGCGCAGCTTCTCCATCGTGTGGGCGGCCGCGGCGCGGTCGTTGGCGATGACGGCGCCGGTCAGGGCGTAGTCGGAGACCGACTCCATCTGCTCCAGCATCGCGTCGTACTGGTCGTCCTCGTAGACGTGGACGGCCAGGATCGGGCCGAAGTACTCGGTCGTGAAGACCTCGTTGGCCGGGTCCGAGCACTCGATGACGGTCGGGCGCACGAAGTAGCCGACCGAGTCGTCGTAGGTGCCGCCCGCGACGATCGTGCAGGAGGAGTCCTCCTTGGCCCGGTCGATCGCGGCCTTGTTCTTCGCGAAGGAACGCTCGTCGATGACGGCGCCGATGAAGTTGTCCAGGTCGGTGACGTCACCCATGGTGATGCCGTCGACCTCGGCCGCGAACTCCTCCTTGAAGCCGTCGTTCCAGATGGAGGCCGGAACGTAGGCGCGCGAGGAGGCCGAGCACTTCTGGCCCTGGTACTCGAAGGAGCCGCGGGTCAGCGCGGTCTTCAGGACGGCGCGGTCGGCGCTGGGGTGCGCGACGACGAAGTCCTTGCCGCCGGTCTCGCCGACGAGACGCGGGTACGTGCGGTACTTCGCGATGTTCTCGCCGACCGTCTTCCACAGGTACTGGAAGGTCGGGGTGGAGCCGGTGAAGTGGATGCCGGCCAGGTCGCGGTGGTTGAGGGCGACCTCGGAGACGGCGATGCCGTCGCCGGTGACCAGGTTGATGACGCCCTTGGGCAGCCCGGCCTCCTCCAGGAGCTGCATGAGCAGCACGGCGGCGTGGGTCTGCGTCGGGGACGGCTTCCACACGACGACGTTGCCCATCAGGGCCGGGGCGGTGGGCAGGTTGCCCGCGATGGCCGTGAAGTTGAACGGCGTGATCGCGTAGACGAAGCCCTCGAGCGGGCGGTGGTCCATGCGGTTCCACACGCCGGGCGCGTTCGCCGGGGGCTGCTCGGAGAGGATGTCGCGGGCGTACTTGACGTTGAAGCGCCAGAAGTCGATGAGCTCGCACGGGGTGTCGATCTCGGCCTGCTGGGCGGTCTTGGACTGGCCGAGCATGGTGGAGGCGGCCAGGGTCTCGCGCCACGGGCCGCTCAGCAGCTCGGCGGCGCGCAGGATGATCGCGGCGCGGTCGTCGAAGGACATCGCGCGCCACGCCGGGGCGGCGGCCAGGGCGGCGTCGATCGCGTCCTGGGCGTCCTGCGTGGTGGCGTTGGCGTAGGTGCCGATGACCGACTTGTGGTTGTGCGGCTGACGGACGTCGAAGCGCTCGCCGCCGCCCATCCGCTTGACGCCGCCGATGGTGCACGGCAGGTCGATCGGGTTCTCGGCCAGCTCCTTGAGCTTGGCCTCCAGGCGGGCGCGCTCCGGCGAGCCGGGGGCGTAGGAGTGCACCGGCTCGTTGACCGGGGCGGGGACCTGGGTCACTGCGTCCATGTGTTCCGTGGCTCCTTGCGTCGGGGTGTCGTCGGTGAGGGGTGTCCGGGGGCTGCCGGAGGTCAGTTCTTGGTGATGACGGAGCGGCCGAAGAAGAGCAGGTTCGCGGGCTTCTCGGCGAGGCGGCGCATGAAGTAGCCGTACCAGTCGGTGCCGTACGCCGTGTAGACGCGCATCCGGTGGCCCTCGGCGGCGAGCCGGACGTGCTCCTCGCTGCGGATGCCGTACAGCATCTGGAACTCGTACTCGTCCAGCTTGCGCCCGGCGCGCCGGGCCAGCTCCTGGGAGATGGCGATCAGGCGCGGGTCGTGGGACCCGATCATCGGGTAGCCGTCGCCCTCCATCAGGATCTTCGTGATCCGGACGTACGCCTTGTCGATCTCGGCCTTGTCCTGGTACGCGACGGAGGAGGGCTCCTTGTAGGCGCCCTTCACGATGCGCACGCGGCTGCCGGCGGCGGCCAGCCGGCGGGCGTCGTCCTCGGTGCGGAAGAGGTAGGCCTGGATGACGCAGCCGGTCTGCGGGAAGTCCTTCCGCAGCTCCTCGTGGATGGCGAACATCGAGTCGAGCGTGGTGTGGTCCTCGGCGTCCAGGGTGACCGTGGTGCCGATCGCGGCGGCGGCCTCGACGACGGGACGGACGTTCGCGAGGGCCAGCTCGTGGCCGCCCTCCAGCGCCTGGCCGAACATGGACAGCTTCACGGACATCTCGGCGCGCTCGCCCAGGCCCAGGTCCTCGAGGTGCGCGATCAGGTCGAGGTACGCGTCACGGGCGGCGTACGACTGCTCGCGGGTCGTGATGTCCTCGCCGACGACGTCCAGGGTCACTTCGAGGCCCTTGGTGGCGGCGTCCTTGACGATCGGGACCACCTGGTCGACGGTCTCGCCCGCGATGAAGCGGCTCACGACCTGTTTGGTGCCCGGGGCAGCCGAGACGAAACGGCGCATCTGGTCGCTGCGCGATGCGGCGAGGATCACGGGACCCAGCACGGGGCACCTCCACGAGTAAGTGTCGAAGGGGCCGCCTACCAGGTCTTTTGTGACAGAACTGGGACGGCACGGATAACCACGGTGAAATCTAGGGAGCGCGCCGAGCCTGGACTATCGACAGCTGTCACGCATCCCGGGCCGCCACCTCATACAGATGTCTGAAGATGCCGTACGCCGGTGCGAGAATGGGGGCGTGAATGCCGATTACCAGGACCTGGTCGATGAGATCTCCGCCCTGCTGGGCGCCCCCGCCACCCTCGAGGACCGGGATTTCCGGCTGATCGCCTTCGGCGCGCACGACAGCGAGGACGCCGGGGCGATGGACCCGGTCCGCACCCGCTCGATCCTGACCCGGCGCTCCACCACCGAGGTCCGCGCCTGGTTCGAACGCTTCGGCATCACGACCGCCGCGGGCCCGGTCCGCATCCCGGCGGACCCGGCGGCGGGCGTCCTGCGCGGCCGCCTCTGCCTTCCCGTACGCCACAGGGGCACCGTCTACGGGTACGTCTGGCTGCTGGCCGCCGACGACTCGGTGCCCGCTCTCCCCGAGCCGGCGCTCGACGCGGCGATGGCGGTGTGCGGCCGGATCGGCACCCAGCTCGCCGACGAGGCGCGGGCCCGCGCCGACCTCGGCCCCCGCCTCAACACGCTCCTGACCTCCGACTCCGACGAACGCCGCGCCTCGGCCCTGGCCACGCTCTCCGCCCCGCTGGGCGGGGGCGGCCCGTACGGGCTGGTGTGCGTCGCCCCGTGGCAGGCCCCGGTCCCGGGCGTGCGTACGGTGCCGGGCGCGTCCGTGCTGACCCTGGTGCCGGTGCCGGGCGCGTCCGGGCCGCGGCTGGCGGTCCTGGTCCGGCTGAGCGCGGGCGGCGAGCTCGGCCCGGCGCACGGGGCGGCGCGGGCGCTGCTGGGCACGGGGCCGGGCGGCGGGGCGGGCGCGGCCCCGCTCCGGGCCGCGGGCCTCAGCACTCCGGTGCGCAGCCTGGCCGACCTGCCCGCCGCCTGGCGCGAGGCGTCCGCCGCCGCGCGGGCGGCACTGGCCCGCCCGCACCTGGGCCCGGTGGCGGAGTGGTCGGCGATCGGCCCCTACCGCCTGCTCGCCGCGCTCCCGGACAGCGGCCCCGGCCACCCGGTGGACCCCGCGGTGAGCCCCCTCCTCGCCCCCGCGCACGCCGAACTCGCCCGCACCGCCGAGGTGTTCCTCGACTGCGCGGGCCAGGCGGGCCGCACCGCGACCGCCCTCAACATCCACCGCCAGACCCTCTACTACCGGCTCTCCCGGGTCGAGCAGCTCACCGGCCTGGACCTGCACGAGGGCGAGGACCGCCTCCTGCTGCACATGTCCCTGAAGGCCGCCAGGCTCTGAACGGGCCCCGCTCGGAGCGCGCTGCGGGCGCCTACTCCTCCAGTTCCCTGATCGGCCGGTCCGTCACCACGGCGATCAGGAAGTGCGCGGTGTCGCCGTCGATCTGGTTGGCGGAGATCCCGACCCAGCGGTCGGCGTCGCCGTCGGGCGCCCGCACCGGGCCCCAGACCCGCAGGTCCCCGAAGGCGTCGAGGCGGCGCAGCTCGGTGTACAGCGGCGGCACGGGCTCGCCGGCCGTCGCCCGGAAGACGGCGACCGCCATGCCGACCTCCTCGTGCCCGCCCCAGCGGGCGTCCAACTCCGCCGCCAGCGCGTCGAGATGGCCGGACGCCTGCTCCTCGGCGGCGTCCCATTCCCGGCCGTGCACCCCGTGCAGGTCCTCCCCCGCCCAGAGTTCGGCGATCACGAAGCCCTCGCCCCGGGAGGACAGCCAGTTCCCGGTGTACTTCTGCCGCTCGTCCGTGGTCGGCCCGGACGCCGGGACCTCTCCAGCGAGGAGCGCCTCGATCTCGGCCCGGGCCCGCGCGGCCTCGAAGGTCTCGCCGCCGCGCGCGTTCACAGCTTGCTCCGGTCCATCGGCTTGGGCAGCGGCTGGAGCGCGCCGGACTCGCGCAGGCGCAGATAGGCGGCGAGTACGGCTTCGTGTTCGCCGGGCGGGGCGATGTCCAGGAGGACGCCGCCGGTGGAGAGCGGGGTGCGGACGGCCTCCAGGTCGTCGGGGACGAGGGCGGCGCGGGCCGGGGAGAGGTAGCTCAGGCGGCCGACACCCGGTTCACCGACCCGGGCCCCTGCCTCGCCCAGCGCGTCCAGAAGGTCGTGGTCGACCACGTTCCCGTAGTCCGGGTCCCACAGCTCGGCGAGCGCTGCGAGGAGCCCGGCTTCCGGGAGTTCACTTCCGTCCGGCCACTCGACGGTGACGAAGACCGCTTGCGTCAGGTGCCCGGAGACACCGCCGGTCCGGCCGGACACCGAGACCTCCCGGCCAGGCGCCCCTTCGCACACGAGGTGGGGCGCGACACCGGTCTGGTCCGACCAGTCGTCCTCCGCCAGCTCTTCCTCGAGGACGGCCAGGAGTGAGGACACATCGGGGCGCACGGGCAGCGCGGGCCCGTTCGCACGGATGCGGTGCCAGCCCTCCCCGCCGCCCGGCACGGCCTCGGGAAGCAGTTCGGCAAGTCTGTCCAGCGTCGCCTTCCAGCGGGACGCCAGGGCTTCCGCCGATTCCTTCCGAGGCCCCCACAGACCCCGCACCGTGCATTCCATCTCCGGCCTCCATCAGCTCCCGCGCACGCCGTGCGCCGCCCCACGTCACCCGTCTTCGGGGAAGGTTAGTCAAAGGCGTCCGGCTTCCTGGGACCTCCGGGCTCCCGCTTGGTGGTCTTCACCACGATCGGCATGTCCTTGCTCGCGAACAACTTCCGGGCGGCGGCGGCCACTTCCTTGTTGGAGAAGTGCCACTCGACGGTCTTGCCGTTCGCGGCGGCGAGCTGCCCCTGCGCCTCGGCCACGAACTTGTCCGCGCCGGATGTGGTGAGCTTCTTCTTGCCGGGCCGGGAGAGGTAGCTGTCGTATCCGTTCTTGGCCTCCAGGAACACCTGACGCCCGGAGTCCCAGCCGTCGAACTCCACCGCCCTCTTGCCCTTCTCCGGATGCGGTACGACGTACTCCCGGCCCCGCACGGTGCCCGTGATCTGCTCCTGATAGCGGAGCCAGGACTCGTTCTTGAAGGTGGGCGCGGGGTTGCGGTCCCGGCCGGCCCAGTAGCCGTCGCCGAGGTCGGCATCACCGAAGGCAGGCGTCTTCAGGTTCTTGGCGAAGGCGCCCGGCTGATAGTTGCGGGGGTCCTTCTTGTCCCCGTGCTTCGGCTCGGGCCACTTCTTCGCGTCCTTCACCGCCTGGGCCGCACGGGCCGGCTCCTCCGCGCGCTTCTGCGCCAGGTAGGCGGCCCGCTCCTGCTTGCGGGCCTCCTCCGCCTGCTTCCTGGCGGCCGTGTCGCAGCCCTCGTCGGCGAGGTGGCGGACGCGGGGCGCGGCTGCGGCCGCGACGAGGCCCGTACCGGAGCCAGGCACGCCGGACATGCCGGACACGCCGGGGGCGTACGGCAGGGCGATCGGGCAGCCCGTCCGCCGTGCCCGGTCCTCCGCCCTGTCGGCTGCCTGGTCGGCCTCCCTGGCGGCCTTCCGCGCCCCCTCCACGTCACCCGCCTCGGCCGCCCTGCGGGCCCGTTGGGCGGCGGCGCCGGCGTCCCCGGCCGCCTCCGCCGCCTCGGCGGCGCCCTTGGCGGCCCTGCCCAGGTGGGTGAACTTCCCGGCGACCTTGGCGACGTCGTAACCGGGGATGAAGAGCGAGCCGATGTTCCAGGCGACGTTGGCGACGGCGCGCGTCTTTTGGCCGTTGTTCCAGCGCTCGCGGACCTCGTCGCCGACGAAGAGGTCGTCGGCGATCCCCAGGGCGGACTCACCGGTGGCCCCGGCCCAGTCCCCCACGGCTCCCAGGTAGTCGCCGTCCGCCCACTTCCCCGGCGCGTCCTTGGCGTTCTCGGCCCATTCGCCGCCGACCTGCTCGCCCCACTCGCCGATGCCCGTCCAGGTGTCGGCGCTGAACAGTCCGAAGAAGCCGCTGATGTCACCGCCGATCCCGTCGACGACGACGCCCTGGAAGACCTGCCCGACCTTGTCGGCGGCGCACCCGAGCACGCCCCACCCGGAGCAGTCCTCCTCCTCTTCCTTCTGTTCCTTCTCTGGTTCCTCCTGCGGCTGCTTGTCGTCGACCTGCTGCTGGGGGTCGTCCGGATCGGCCTCGGGCACGTCGTACCGGGCCTCGGGCTCCTGCTCCTCGCCCGGAGCGCCCTCCCCGCTCTCCGGTCCGAGACCGTCGACGGGCGCCACGTCCTCATCGACGCCGCCCGCACCCCCGGTCTCCCCGGCACCACCCGTGCCCCCGGTGCCACCCGCACCGCCCCCGGGACCACCGCCCCCGGCCCCGCCCACCGCACCCCACGCGTCCGCCCCGCCCGAGCCGCCGGCCGCGCCGCCCCGGGGCGGCCGGGCCTGCGGCACATCGCCGCCCCCGCCGCCCCCGCAGTCGGCGCCGCTCGTGATCGAGCAGACGGCCGTACGGAGCCCATCCACGATCCGGCCGCCGAAGCCGGTCAGGGTGAGGGCGAGCACAATGCCCGCGATGACGACGACCAGCCCGGCGTACTCGACGGTCGACTGCCCCCGGTCCCGCCGCCACCGGATCATCCGGGGCAGCGAGAACCGCCACCCCCGAGGCCGCCGTACCTCCCCGCGCCCCGGCCGCCGGAACCACTCCCGGCTCTCCGCCCGCGTCAGGAACCACAGCGTCAACAGCGGCAGCACCAACTGCGCGAACCCGCGCCCCGACCCGCCCCCCGCATTGCCGACGGCCCCCACGACCAGCCACAGCTGTACGGCGACCAGCCCGCCCCGCACCCGCCGCCCGCCGGTGCGCACCCGGCGCGCCAGCAGCATCCCCGCCACCCCGGGCGCGGCCCCGTACAGCACCAGTCCGAAGAGCGCGGCCAACGGCCCGTCCACCGCGAGCCCGGACCCGAGCAGCCCGAGCCCGCCGAGCAGACCGCACGCGAAGAGGAGGTGTGCCAGCGCCCGCACCGCCGCCACGGAAAACGGCAGCGGAGGCGGGGAAGGGGCCGGCCCGGGGCGTACCGGAACCGGCTCCGCGGGTATGCCTCCGTGCGCCGTCATGCGTCACCCCGACTGCCTTGCCCCGCAAGCGGAACGCGGCGCGGGACGGGTGGCCCACGCTAGGTGGGCCCGCCCGGCCCGTCATGGGCCCCAGGGCCCCACTCCGGGCCCACCCCGCCGTACCCGGCCGGCACCCGGACCGGCCCCGGACACGACGGACCCCCGCCCCCGGCGCTCGTGGAGGACGAACGCCGGGAACGGGGGTGCGTGAGACCCGACGGGCCTGCTAGTCGGCCAGGTTGACCGACCGGGCCGACGCCGCGCCGATCTCCTCCGCCAGCTCGGTCAGCACCGACTGCGGAACCGTGTCGTCGACGGTGAGGACCGCGAGGGCCTCGCCGCCGGCGTCGGCGCGGGCGACCTGCATGCCCGCGATGTTCAGCCCGGCCTCGCCCAGCACGCGGCCCACCGTGCCGACGACGCCCGGACGGTCCTGGTAGCGCAGGACGACCATGTGGTCGGCGAGCGCGAGGTCCACGTCGTACTCGCCGATGGCGACGATCTTCTTGAGGTTCTTCGGGCCGGCCAGCGTGCCGGAGACCGAGACCTCCTCGCCGCCGGTGAGGGTGCCGCGCACGGTCACCACGTTGCGGTGCTCGGGCGACTCGGACGAGGTGGTGAGCCGGACCTCGACGCCGCGCTCCTGCGCGAACAGCGGGGCGTTGACGTAACTGACGGTCTCGTCCACGACGTCCTCGAACACGCCCTTGAGCGCGGACAGTTCGAGCACCTTCACGTCGTGCTGGGTGATCTCGCCGTACACCTCGACGTCGAGCCGGGCAGCGACCTCGCCCGCGAGCGCGGTGAAGATCCGGCCGAGCTTCTCGGCGAGCGGCAGGCCCGGACGGACGTCCTCGGCGATGACGCCGCCCTGGACGTTGACCGCGTCGGGGACCAGCTCACCGGCGAGCGCGAGCCGCACCGACTTGGCGACGGCGATGCCGGCCTTCTCCTGGGCCTCGTCGGTCGAGGCGCCCAGGTGCGGGGTGCAGACGACCTGGTCGAGCTCGAAGAGCGGGGAGTCCGTGCACGGCTCCTTGGCGTAGACGTCCAGGCCGGCGCCCGCGACGCGGCCCTCCTTGAGCGCCGAGTACAGCGCGGCCTCGTCGACGATGCCGCCGCGGGCCGCGTTGACGATCCGCACGGCGGGCTTGACCTTGTGCAGGGCCTCGTCGCCGATCAGGCCGAGCGTCTCCGGGGTCTTGGGGAGGTGGACGGTGATGAAGTCCGAGACCTCGAGCAGTTCGTCCAGGGTGAGGACCTTCACGCCCATCTGGGCGGCCCGCGCGGGCTGCACGTACGGGTCGTACGCGACGACCTTCATGCCGAAGGCCGACATCCGCTGGGCGACCAGCGCGCCGATGCGGCCGAGGCCGACGACGCCGAGGGTCTTCTCGGCCAGCTCGACGCCGCTGTACTTGGAGCGCTTCCACTCGCCGTTCTTCAGGGCGGAGTTGGCCTGCGGGATGTTGCGGGCGGTGGCGAGGATGAGGCCGCAGGCGAGCTCGGCGGCGGTCACGATGTTGGAGGTCGGCGCGTTGACGACCATCACGCCCGACTTGGTGGCGGCGGAGACGTCGACGTTGTCGAGACCGACGCCGGCGCGGGCGACGACCCGCAGTTTCTTCGCGGCGGCGATGGCCTCCGCGTCGACCTTGGTCGCCGAGCGCACGAGGATCGCGTCCACGTCGGCAATGGCGGGCAGGAGTTCCGCGCGGTCGGCTCCGTTGCAGTGCCGGATCTCGAAGTCCGGCCCCAGGGCGTCGACGGTGGCGGGCGACAGCTCTTCAGCGATGAGTACGACAGGCTTGGCAGTGCTCACGTGAGTCCTCACTGGTCCTTTGCGGACGGCCGTCCCGACGGCCGCAGGCGGTGGAGGGGCTTGCCGCGTGGAAGACGCACGACGCTGTGGGCCTGACGCGTAGATGTGGTTCTGAAGTGTAGTGGTGCCGACCGGGTGATTCTTCGCCCGTTCGGCAGGATCACCCGTCCGTGGCTGGACGTTGTGTCGAGTCCCGGAGTGTGCAAGTGAGGGGCCGCAGCCCGCGGCTGCGGCCCCTCACTCCTCGCGGCTTACGCCTCGTCGTCGTTCACCCAGCTCATGAGCTTGCGGAGCTCCTTGCCGGTGGTCTCCAGCAGGTGGTTCTCGTCGGCCTTCTTGTACTCGTTGTACTTCTTCAGGCCGCCGTGGTACTCGTCCATCCACTGCTGGGCGAAGGTGCCGTCCTGGATCTCGGCCAGGACCTTCTTCATCTCGGCCTTGGTGGCGTCGGTGATGATGCGGGGGCCGGTGATGTAGTCGCCCCACTCGGCGGTCTCGGAGACCGACCAGCGCATCTTCTCCAGGCCGCCCTCGTACATCAGGTCGACGATGAGCTTCAGCTCGTGGAGGCACTCGAAGTAGGCGATCTCCGGCTGGTAGCCGGCCTCGGTCAGCGTCTCGAAACCGGCCTTGACCAGGGCGGCGGTGCCACCGCAGAGGACGGCCTGCTCACCGAACAGGTCGGTCTCGGTCTCCTCGGTGAAGGTCGTCTTGATGACGCCGGCCCGGGTGCCGCCGATGGCCTTGGCGTACGACAGGGCCAGCTCGAAGCCCTTGCCCGTGGCGTCCTGCTCGACGGCCGCGATGCAGGGGACGCCGCGTCCCTCTTCGTACTGACGGCGGACCAGGTGGCCCGGGCCCTTGGGGGCGACCATGGCGACGTCGACACCGGCCGGCGGCTTGATGAAGCCGTAGCGGATGTTCAGGCCGTGGCCGAAGAAGAGGGCGTCGCCGTCCTTGAGGTTGTCCTTGACGGACTCCTCGTAGACCTTCGCCTGGATCGGGTCCGGGACGAGGATCATGATGACGTCGGCCTCGGCCGCCGCCTCGGCGGGGGTGACGACGCGCAGGCCCTGCTCCTCGGCCTTGGCCTTGGACTTCGAACCCTCGTGCAGACCGACGCGCACGTCGACGCCCGAGTCACGGAGCGACAGCGCGTGGGCGTGGCCCTGGCTGCCGTAACCGAGAACCGCGACCTTGCGGCCCTGGATGACGGAAAGGTCTGCGTCGGCGTCGTAGAACAGCTCGGCCACTGGGTTTCTCCTATGTGTGCGGGTTGTGCGACCCACCGTACGGCGGGCGTGAAGGGATGCGTTCTCGGGTCTTGCTCTGCGGACGGCGTGCTACGCGCTGCGGTCCAGGGCCCGCAGCGAACGGTCCGTGATGGACCGCGCGCCCCGCCCTATGGCGATCGTGCCGGACTGCACGAGCTCCTTGATGCCGAACTGCTCCAGCATCTTGAGCATCGCTTCGAGCTTGTCCGCGCCGCCGGTGGCCTCGATGGTCACGGCGTCCGGCGAGACGTCCACGGTCTTGGCGCGGAACAGCTGGACGATCTCGACGATCTGGGAGCGGGTCTCGTTGTCGGCGCGGACCTTCACCAGCACCAGCTCGCGCGCGATCGCGGCGGCGGGCTCCAGTTCGACGATCTTCAGGACGTTGACCAGCTTGTTGAGCTGTTTCGTCACCTGCTCCAGCGGCAGGGCCTCGATCACGTTCACCACGATGGTGATGCGCGAGATCTCGGGGTGCTCGGTGGTCCCCACGGCGAGCGAGTCGATGTTGAAGCCGCGCCGGGAGAAGAGGGCGGTGATGCGGGCGAGGACGCCGGGCTTGTTCTCCACCAGGACGGAGAGCGTGTGCTTGGACATGATTCTCTCTCTGCTCTTGTCTGGCTCTAGTCGTCTTCGTTGTCGCCGAAGTCGGGGCGGACGCCCCGGGCGGCCATGACCTCGTCGTTGGAGGTGCCGGCGGCCACCATCGGCCACACCATGGCGTCCTCGTGGACGATGAAGTCGACGACGACCGGGCGGTCGTTGACGGCGTTGGCCTCCTCGATGCACTTGTCGAGGTCCTCGGGGCGCTCGCAGCGGATCGCGTGGCAGCCCATCGCCTCGGAGAGCTTCACGAAGTCGGGGACGCGGGTGCCCTTGGCCTCGTTGCCCTCGCAGTCCTGGCCGCTGTGCAGGACGGTGTTGGAGTAGCGCTGGTTGTAGAACAGCGTCTGCCACTGGCGGACCATGCCGAGGGCGCCGTTGTTGATGATGGCGACCTTGATCGGGATGTTGTTCAGGGCGCAGGTGGTGAGTTCCTGGTTGGTCATCTGGAAGCAGCCGTCGCCGTCGATCGCCCAGACGGTGCGGTCCGGCATGCCGGCCTTGGCGCCCATCGCGGCGGGGACCGCGTAGCCCATCGTCCCGGCGCCGCCGGAGTTGAGCCAGGTGGCGGGCTTCTCGTACTGGATGAAGTGCGAGGCCCACATCTGGTGCTGGCCGACGCCCGCCGCGTAGATGGTGTCCTCGGGGGCGAGTTCGCCGATGCGCTGGATGACCTGCTGGGGGGAGAGCGAGCCGTCGTCGGGGAGGTCGTAGCCCAGCGGGTAGGTCTCGCGCCAGCGGCTGAGGTCCTTCCACCAGGCGCTGTAGTCGCCCTTGTTGCCCTCGGTGTGCTCGGCCTGGACGGCCTGCACCAGGTCGGCGATGACCTCGCGGGCGTCCCCGACGATGGGCACGTCGGCGGCGCGGTTCTTGCCGATCTCGGCGGGGTCGATGTCGGCGTGGACGATCTTCGCGAAGGGGGCGAAGCTGTCCAGCTTGCCGGTGACGCGGTCGTCGAAGCGGGCGCCGAGGGCGACGATCAGGTCGGCCTTCTGGAGCGCGGTGACGGCGGTGACCGCACCGTGCATGCCCGGCATTCCGACGTGCAGCGGGTGGCTGTCGGGGAATGCGCCGAGCGCCATCAGGGTGGTGGTGACGGGCGCTCCGGTGAGTTCCGCGAGGACCTTCAGCTCGGCGGTGGCGCGTGCCTTGAGGACGCCGCCGCCGACGTACAGGACGGGCCGCCTGGCGGCGGTGATCAGCTTGGCGGCCTCGCGGATCTGCTTGGCGTGCGGCTTGGTGACGGGCCGGTAGCCGGGCAGGTCGTTGGTGGGCGGCCAGGAGAAGGTGGTCTGCGCCTGGAGCAGGTCCTTGGGGATGTCGACGAGGACGGGGCCCGGGCGGCCGGTGGAGGCGATGTGGAAGGCCTCGGCGATGGCGCGCGGGATGTCGGCCGGGTCGGTGACCAGGAAGTTGTGCTTGGTGATCGGCATCGTGATGCCGCAGATGTCCGCCTCCTGGAAGGCGTCCGTGCCGATCGCCTTGGAGACGACCTGGCCGGTGATCGCCACCAGCGGCACCGAGTCCATCATCGCGTCCGCGATCGGGGTGACCAGGTTCGTCGCACCGGGGCCGCTGGTCGCCATGCACACCCCGACCTTGCCGGTGGCCTGGGCGTAACCGGTGGCCGCGTGGCCCGCGCCCTGCTCGTGGCGGACCAGGACGTGGCGCACCCGGGTGGAGTCCATCATCGGGTCGTACGCCGGCAGGATCGTGCCACCGGGAATGCCGAACACCGTGTCGGCCCCGACCTCTTCGAGCGCCCGGATGAGCGACTGCGCGCCCGTGACGTGCTCGATCGCGCTGGACGGGGATCCGTGGTGACGGGGCCGGGGCTGCGGATGGTGGGCCCCGGTGGCCTGCTCGGTCATCGGCGTTCTCTTCTCGGAGCTGAGGGTGTGAGCTGAGGGTTTCGTGTGGTTCTGCAACGTGCCGGTGCAACAAAAAACCCCCCGTGCCGTCAGGCAAGCGAGGGGAGCGCGTCGGGGGGAGACAAGCAGGTTCAGCGGTGAACCGTGCTTCAGCCGACGCGCTTTCCAAGTACGAGAATTCGGGTGCGCATGGCACTGACCCTCCCTCCGGCCCACTGGGTGTGTCAAGTGGGTGGGATGGACGTCTCAGTATGTGAGCGCAGCGGTGGATGCGTGAACGAGTCCGTCGCAGGTGAGTTCGGGTGCCGTACGGGAAGGGGCCCGCCCGGCGGGCCCCCGGCCAGGACGGGCAGCGCGCCGCCCGTTCCACCGGGCACCGGGTAGTCCCCGCGCACCAGCGCGCGGCGCAGCCGGTACTCGTCCAGCGGCCCGGAGAAGGCCATGCCGAGTCCGTGCGTGCAGCCCATCGCGCGCAGGGCCTGCACCTGCTCGGGCAGGTCGACGCCGTCGGCCACGGACTCCATGCCGAGGTCGGTGGCGATCCTGAGCAGCCCGCTGGTGATCTTGTACAGCCGGGGGGACTCGACGACGCCCTCGACGAGTCCGCGGTCCAGCTTCAGCACGTCCACGGGGAGCCGGCGCAGCGCGTTGATCGCCGCGTGGCCGCTGCCGAAGCCGTCGAGGGCGATCCGTACGCCGAGCCGGCGCAGCGCGGTCAGGCGCTGCTCCAGGTCGTCGTAGGAGACCCGGGGGTCGCTGTCGGCCATCTCGATGACGAGCGCGCCGGACGGCAGCCCGTGCCGGGTCAGGAGGGCCTCCACGGAGCCGAGCGGCAGGGACCGGTCGAGGAGGCGGCGGGCGGTGAGGCGGACGGTGACGGGGACGGCGTGCCCGGCCCTGCCGCGTTCGGCGGCCTGCTCGACGGCCTCCTGCAGGAGCCAGCGGCCCAGTTCGGCGGTGCGGTCGCTGTCGTCGGCGACCCGCAGGAACTCGGCCGGGGTGAAGAGGATGCCCTGCGCGGAGCGCCAGCGGGCCTGGGCGGCGACGGCGGCGACCCGGCCGGTGGTGAGGTCGACCACCGGCTGGTGCAGCAGGGCGAACTCGCCGTCGTGCAGGGCGGTGCGCAGCCGGGTGGCCAGTTCGGTGCGGCGGACGACCTCGGCCTGCATCTGCGGGGCGTACAGCTCGACGCGGTCCTTGCCGGCGGCCTTGGCCCGGTACATGGCGAGGTCGGCGTTGCGCATGAGGTCGGTGGGGGTGATGCCGGGCTCGGCGAAGGCGACGCCGATGGAGGCGGCGACACGGACATCGTTGCCGTCCACGGTGTACGGCTGGGAGAGGGTGAGGCGGAGCCGGTCGGCGATCTCGCGGACCTGGTACTCGCGGGCGGCCCGGTCGCGGGTGCCGTCGCCGAGGATGAGGGCGGCGAACTCGTCGCCGCCGAGGCGGGCGGCGGTGTCGCCGACCCGGACGGAGTCCTGGAGGCGGCGGGCGGCCTGGACGAGCAGTTCGTCGCCCGCCTGGTGGCCGAGGCGGTCGTTGACCGCCTTGAAGCCGTCCAGGTCGATGAAGAGGACGGCGGTGCCGAGGTCGGTGGTCCGGCGTCCGGCGAGGGCCTGGCGCACCCGCTTGGTGAACAGGGCGCGGTTGGGCAGTTCGGTGAGCGGGTCGTGTTCGGCGTTGTGCTGCAACTGGGCCTGGAGCCGGACCCGTTCGGTGACGTCGCGGCTGTTGAAGATCAGGCCGCCCTGATGGCGGTTGACGGTGGACTCGACGTTGAGCCAGTCCCCCGTCCCGGATTTGAAACGGCACTCGATGCGGGTGGTCGGCTCCTCCTGCGGGGACGCGGCGAGGAAGCGCCGCACCTCGTGGACGACCGCACCGAGGTCGGCGGGGTGGATGATCGAGGCCAGCTCGGAGCCGACCAGTTCCTCCGCGTCGCGCCCGTAGACGCCGGACGCGGCGGGACTGACGTAGCGCAGTATCCCGGTGGGGGCGGCGATCATGATGACGTCGCTGGAGCCCTGCACCAGGGAGCGGAAGTGGTTCTCCTTCTGGGCCAGTTCCTGGGTGAGGGAGATGTTGTCGACGAGCATGATGCCCTGGCGCACGACCAGGGCCAGCACGACCGTGCAGCCGGTGGTGAGGACCACCCGGTCCAGCGTGTGGCCGTCCATGACGTTGTAGAGGATGCCGAGCACGCAGACGGCGGCCGCGAGGTACGGGGTGAGGGCGGCCAGCGAGCCGGCGATCGGCCGGCTGGAGCCCGCCCGGAGGGCGCGCGCCTGCGGCCCGCTGCGCCCGGGGGGCTGGGGCGGGGCCCCCTGCGGCAGTCCGTGCGGCGCCCGTTGCGAGGCCCGGCTCACCCCCCAGGGCGCGTACGCGAGGAGCAGCGAGCCGGCGAACCAGCCCGCGTCGAGGATCTGCCCGGAGTGGTAGCTGTCCCGCAGCAGCGGCGAGGTGAACAGCGCGTCGCACAGGACGGTCATGGCGAGGGCCGCGATCGCGGTGTTGATCGCGGCCCGATTGGCCGACGAGCGGCGGAAGTGCAGGGCCAGGACCATGCTGACGAGCGCGATGTCGAGCAGCGGGTAGGCGAGCGAGAGCGCGGCGTGCGCCGTGCTCGTGCCCTTGAGTTCCGTGGTGTGGGCGAGCGCCAGGCTCCAGGAGAGGGTGAGCAGCGAGCCGGCGATCAGCCACGCGTCGAGCACCAGGCACACCCAGCCGGCCCGGGTGACGGGCCGTTTGGCGAGGACCAGCAGGCCGATGATGGCGGGCGGCCCGAAGCAGAGGAAGAAGAAGTCGGCAAGCGAAGGGGCCGGCACCGGGCGCCGCAGCACCACCTCGTACCAGCCCCAGACCGCGTTCCCGCCCGCCGCCATCAGCGAGGAGAGGGAGAACAGCAGCCAGGCGGGCCGGAAGCCGCTCTCCCGCGTCCGCGCGTAGAAGTAACAGGAGACGGCGGCGATGAACGCGGCGACGGCGAGTCCGAAGTCGCCCATGAACAGCGCGAGCTGCCGGGACCCCCAGCCGAGCGCGGAGCCCGCCGCGTAGCCGCCGCAGACGAGTGCCAGCAGGAGCTGGGGCAGCAGCCCCGTCCCGCCGCGGCCGGAGGTCGGATGCTGGGCCAGTACGGCCCCCGGGGCGCTCATCGGGCCTCCCGGCACGGCGGTTCCGGGTGGCGGGGGGACCTCGGGCGGCCGGTCCCGCCCGGCGTCCTCGCCCCCGTGCGGCGGGCGGGCGGCTTCGGGCGGCCGGGCCTGCCGGACACCCCGTGGCGGCCGGGCCTGCCGGTCCGCTGCCGGTGGCCCGGCCGACTCCACCGCGTCGGATCGTCTCTCCATTGGCAGTGCATGGCCCGTCGCCCCCCTTGCCGTGTCCGTCGTGCTCCCCAGCGCCGTGGGTGTGGTGCGTGGCGCAGCCCCTAGGTCGGGACGATACACCAGTCCCGTCACTCAGGGACATAGTTCCTCTACGCTCCGTAACTATCAGCGGTGTTACGGGAACTGGGTGCGCCTACCCGGCTCCGGAGCGTGTTCACCGGCGGACTTTTCGGGCGGCCGGGGCAGGGCGTCAGCGCGGGCCCGCGACCACGTTGTCGAGCGCCTCCCCGGCCGCGAACCGGCCGAGCTGCCGTGCGATCAACCGCTTGGCGCGGGGCAGGAAGGCGGAGGAGCTGCCTCCGACGTGCGGGCTGATCAAGGTGTTCGGGGCGTCCCACAGGGGGTGCCCGGCGGGCAGCGGCTCCGGGTCCGTGACGTCGAGCGCGGCGCGCAGCCGCCCGGAGGCGAGCTCGGCGAGGAGGGCCCCGGTGTCGACGACGGGCCCGCGCGCCACGTTCACCAGGAGCGCCCCGTCCCGCATCCGCCCCAGGAACGCGGCGTCCACCAGGCCGGCGGTGTCCTCGGTGAGCGGCACGGACAGGATCACCACGTCCGCCTGCGGCAGGAGCCGGGGAAGTTCGGTGAACGCGTGCACGTCGCCGCGCTCCGTGGTGCGGGCGGAGCGCGCGACGCGCACCACCCGCGCGCACTCGAAGGGGGCGAGCCGGTCCTCGACGGCGGCGCCCACCGACCCGTGCCCGACGATGAGCACCGACTTGTCGGCGAGCGCGGGATAGAACCCCGACCGCCACTCCTGGCGCCGCTGCCCCTCGACGAATCCGGGAATTCCGCGCAGCGAGGCGAGGACGAGGGTGAGCGCCAGCTCGGCGGTGCTCGCCTCGTGCACCCCTCGGGCGTTGCACAGCCGCACCCCCCGCGGCACCCCGGCGCGGACGTCGTCGACGCCGGCGGTGAGGGTCTGCATGACCCGCAGGGAGGTCATCTGCCCGACCGGCCGCAGGGAGACCGCGGTCCCCTTCATGTACGGCACGACGTAGAACGCGCAGTCGGCGGGATCGGCGGGGAACTCCTCCTCCCCGTCCCACACGCGGTAGGCGAGGCCGTGCGCCGAAGGGTCGGGAAGTCCGTCGATCCCGGCCGGGTCGAACGGCAGCCAGACGTCGGCGGGGCGGTGGGGGATGTCGTACGCATTCATGCCCTGGAGGCTATGCGAACTCGCCTGACCTGCAACGGTTAGTTTGGGGGCGCGGCAAGACGGAGGGGTGCGGCACGGTGGAGCGCAGGACAATCGGGGCGACAGCGCTCGAAACGGGGGCCGTCGGGCTCGGATGCATGCCGATGAGCTGGGCCTACACGAGTTCGCGCCAGCGCGGCGAGGAGTCGGTCCGGGCCCTGCACCGGGCGCTGGACCTGGGCGCCAACCTGCTGGACACGGCCGACATGTACGGTCCCTTCACCAATGAGCTCCTCATCGGCCGCGTCCTGCGGGAGCGCCGGGCGGAGGCCTTCGTCTCCACCAAGGCAGGACTGCTCGTCGGCGACCAGCACATCGTCGCCAACGGCCGTCCCTCGTACATCCGCAGGGCGTGCGACGCCTCGCTGCGCCGCCTGCAGACGGACGTCATCGACCTCTACCAACTGCACCGCGCCGACCCGGAGATACCGATCGAGGAGACCTGGGGGGCGATGGCGGACCTGGTACGGGCCGGAAAGGTGCGGGCCCTGGGGCTGTGCGCGGTGGGCGCCCGGGCGTCGCGCCGCTCGGGCACCGGGGTGGGGCGTCCGGTCGCCGGGGGCCTGCACGAGGGGACGGTCCGCCAACTGGAGCGCGTGCAGCAGGTGTTCCCGGTCGCGGCGGTCCAGGCGGAGCTGTCCGTCTGGTCCCCCGAGGCGCTGGCGGACCTGCTGCCCTGGTGCGAGGCGCGCGGCGTGGGCTTCCTGGCCGCGATGCCGCTGGGCAACGGCTTCCTCACGGGCACGCTCACGCCCGGCTCGGGCTTCGAACCGGACGACGTCCGCGCCCGGCACCCCCGCTTCACGGCGGAGATGATGGCCGCGAACCAGCCGGTGGTGGCGGGCCTGCGCCGGGTGGCGGCCCGCCACGGCCCGGCGGCGACCCCGGCCCAGACGGCCCTGGCCTGGACGCTCGCCCAGGGCCGCCACGTGATCCCGGTGCCGGGTGCGAAGCGGGCCCGCTGGGTGGAGGAGAACGCGGCCGCCGCCGCCCTCACCCTCTCGGCGGCGGACCTGGCCGAGATCTCGGCCCTGCCGGCGGCCCTGGGCTCCTGGGACTGAGCCGGGCGTACGGAGCGGCTGCCGGGTCGTGGAAGGGGGGCGGACGGGATCCGGAAGGGGGGCGGGCGGTGTATGAACGAGTAGCAGTCTTCACCGACGGAGGGACACCCGATCGTGCGACGCCCCGCAGTGACCACCACCGCTCTCGCCGGCGCGGCCCTCCTGCTGGCGACGGGCTGCTCCGGCGAGTCCCCCCGGCCCCCCTCCCCGCAGGGCGGCTCCGCCACCCGGCCGGGGCCTGACGTGAGCCCCTCCCCCACCGCTCAGGGCGCCCCCGCCAAGGGTGCCGCCACCGTGACCGGCACGCTGGCGAAGGGCCTGAAGTCCCCCTGGGGCCTGGCCGCCCTCCCCGACGGCGACGTCCTGGTCTCCTCCCGCGACGAGGGCACCGTCACCCGCGTCGACGCCGAAACCGGCAGGCTCACCCCGGTCGGCCGGGTGGCCGGCGCGTCCCCCGGCGGCGAGGGCGGCCTGATGGGCCTGGCCCTGTCCCCCTCGTACGCCAAGGACCACCAGGTCTACGCCTACTTCACCACCGCGTCCGACAACCGCATCGCCCGTATGACGTACGACGAGAAGCGCCCCGCCGGGCAGCAACTGGGCGCGCCCGACACGGTGTTCCGGGGCATCCCCAAGGGCTCCAACCACAACGGCGGCCGGATCGCGTTCGGCCCGGACAAGATGCTGTACGCGGGCACGGGCGAGACCGGGGACACGAGCCTCGCCCAGGACCCGAAGTCGCTCGGCGGCAAGATCCTGCGGATGACCAAGGACGGCGAGCCGGTGCACGGCAACCCGGAGGCGGACTCGGTCGTCTACTCCCTCGGCCACCGCAACGTCCAGGGCCTGGCCTGGGACGCGGCGGGCCGGCTGTGGGCGGCGGAGTTCGGCCAGAACACCTGGGACGAGCTCAATCTGATCGAGCCGGGCAAGAACTACGGCTGGCCCGAGGTCGAGGGCAAGGAGGAGAAGGCGGGCTTCGTCCCCCCGGTCGCCCAGTGGAAGACCTCCGAGGCCTCCCCCAGCGGCATCGCGATCGCGCAGGGCTCGGTGTGGATGGCGGGCCTGCGCGGCGAACGCCTGTGGCGCGTCCCGCTGAACGGCGCCAGGCCGGTGGCGGAACCGCAGGCGTTCTTCCCGGAGGAGTACGGCAGGCTGCGGACCGTACTGGCCACCGGCGGCGACCAGTTGCTCCTCGTGACCAACGAGACGGACACCCGCGGCACCCCGGAGCCCGGCGACGACCGCATCCTGAAGGTGACCGTGAAGTAGCCCGTCCGCCCGCGCCCCTCACACCGCCGCGTCCTCCCGGAAGAGCCCCAGCCGGTGCGCCACCGCCGCCGCCTCGCCCCGCCCGGCGACCTCCAGCTTGGCCAGGATGTTGGAGACGTGGACGCTGGCGGTCTTGGGCGAGATGTAGAGCTCCTCGGCGATCTGCCGGTTGCTGCGCCCGGCGGCGACCAGCCGCAGCACGTCGCGCTCGCGCGGGGTGAGGTGGAAGTCCTGGCCCGCCGCGGCGGCCGGGACCGGCGCGGCGGACGGGGCGAGGCGGGCCCGCCGGGTGACGGCGGCGACCTGTTCGGCGAGCGGCCGGGCGCCCAGGCGGTCGGCGGTCGCCCCGGCCAGCCGCAGCAGCTCCGCGGCCCGCTCCCGGCCGCCGCTCCTCGCGGTGCCGTCGGGGTCCGGGTCCAGCAGCGACACGGCCAGCCGCAGTCTGACCCGGGCCAGGTCGTAGGGCCGCTCCAGCCGTTCGAAGGCGTCGACGACCGCGTCCCACTCCTCGGGCAGGTCCAGGCCCTCGGCGCGCCGCAGTTCGGCTCCCGTCCACTGGGCGTACGCGTCCCACACGGGCGCTCCGGTGGCGAGCCGCCGGGCGTGGGTGCGCAGCAGGGCGAGGGCCTCCGCGCGGCCGGGGGCCGCCACGGGGAGGGTGCGGGCGTCGGCCTCCAGCGCGGCGGCCTCCTGGAGGAGCGGCCAGGCGTAGCGGTGGGTGCCGAGGGGGAAGCCGTCGCCGACGGCCTCGACGACCTGGGCACGGGCGTCCAGGAGCCGTCCCTCGCGGGCGGCGACGGCGACGGTGAGCCGGTGGCGGGGCAGTTCGTGCTGCGGCATCCGGTCGTGCGGCCCGAAGTACCGTGCGGAGACGCCCAGTTGCGCCTTGGCCTCCTCGATCTCGCCCCGGTGCAGGGCGATCTCGGCGCGCCAGCGGGCGGCGGTGCCGCGCGGGCGGACGCTGGGCGAGGCGGCGAGCTCGGTGCGCCGGAAGTTGGCGGCGGCGTCCTCCCAGCGGCCCAGCGAGAAGTAGGACTCGGCCTGGTTGCCGAGGATCCAGTGCTCGCCGTCGACGAGGTTGTGGTCGCGGGCGTAGGCGAGGCCCTCGGCGCACAGGTCGGCGGACTGCCGGGAGCGGCCGATGCCTTCGAGGTGGGAGGGCAGGTTGGTGTGGGCGTGGTTGACCACGTGCACGATGCCCCGGGCCAGGGCGAGTTCGCGTGCCGCGGTCATCTCGGCGAGGCCCTGCTCGATGTCGCCCGAGTCGATCATCAGGCCGCCGAGGGTGAGCCGGGAGCGGAGTTCGGTGTCCTCGGCGCCGACTATGCGGGCGTACTCGACGGCCCGTTCGGCGGTGGCGACGGCCTCGGGTCCCGGCTCGTGGAGCATGGCCCAGCTCGCCACCATGGTGAGGATGTCGGCGTGCACGGCCGACGGCGGCAGCCCGCGCATCAGCTCCTGCGCGGTGGACAGCTCCTGCCACCCGTCGCCGCGCGAGAGCCCGGTGATCGCCTTGCCGCGCTGCACCCAGAACCAGGCGGCGCGCAGGGCGTCGGCCTCCCGCCCGTCCCCGGTGTCCTCCTCCAGGAGGCGCAGGGCGCGCTTGGCGAGCTTGAGGGCGCGTTCGCGCTCCCCGGCGAGGCGGGCGGCGACGGTGGCCTCGGCCATGAGGTCGAGGTAGCGCAGCGGGGCCGCGGCGGGGTCGCAGCCGCAGGGCGGGTAGACCTCGGCGTAGTCGATGGGTCGCAGCTTCGCCCGTACGTCCTCGGGGGCGTCGTCCCAGAGTTCCAGGGCCCGCTCCAGCAGTTGGAGCTGTTCGGCGCGGGCGTGCCGCTTGCGCGCCTCGACGGCGGCGGACAGCACGGCGGGCAGGGCCTTCGCGGCGTCGTGGGCGGCGTACCAGTAGCTGGCGAGGCGGGTGGCGCGGGCCTCCTGGCGGACGAGCGCGGGGTCGGCCTCCAGGGCTTCCGCGTAGCGGCGGTTGATCCGTGAGCGCTCGCCGGGCAGCAGGTCGTCGCTGACCGCCTCGCGCACGAGGGAGTGCCGGAAGCGGTAGCCCTCGCCGTCCGGGGCGACCTGGAGCAGATTGGCCCCCACGGCGGCCCGCAGCGCCTCGATCAGGTCGTCCTCGGCGAGCCGGGCGACGGCCGACAGCAGGGGGTACTCGACGGTCGAGCCGCCCTCGGCGACGATCCGCACCACCCGCTGCGCGTCCTCGGGCAAGGCCTCCACGCGTACCAGGAGCAGGTCGCGGAGCGAGTCGGTCAGCCCGGTCCGGCAGCCGCCCCCGATCGAGACGGCCAGTTCCTCGACGAAGAAGGCGTTCCCGTCGGACCGGCCGAACACCTCGTCGAGCAGGGCGGGTTCGGGCACGCCGTCCAGGATGCCGGTGAGCTGGAACCGCACCTCCTCGCGGGTGAAGCGGGGCAGATCGACGCGTTGCACGGTCCGCAGCCGGTCGAGTTCGGCGAGCAGGGGCCGCAGCGGATGCCGCCGGTGGATGTCGTCGGCGCGGTAGGTGCCCAGTACCAGCAGCCGCCCGCTGCGCAGCGTGCGGAACAGGTACGACAGCAGGTGGCGGGTGGAGGCGTCGGCCCAGTGCAGGTCCTCCAGGACGAGGACGACGGTGTGGTCGGCGGCGATGCGCTCCAGGAGGCGGGCGGTCAGTTCGAAGAGCCGCGCGGTGGCGTCCTCGCTGCCGACGGGGCCCGGCTGGTGGGCGTACGGCACCTGGCTCAGCTCGGGGAGCAGCCGCCCCAGTTCGTCCTCGTGCCCGGCGGTGGCCGCGGCCAGCGCGTCGGGGAGGCGGCGGTGGAGGGCGCGCAGGGCGGCGGAGAAGGGGGCGAAGGGGAGACCTTCCGCGCCGATCTCGACGCAGCCCCCGACGGCGACGACGGGACCGGCCGCGGCACCGGCCCCGGCGTCCGCACGGCTCCGGGTGCCGGTGGTCGCCCGCAGGAGGAACTCCTCCACCAGCCGCGTCTTGCCGACGCCCGCCTCGCCGCCGAGCAGCAACGCCTGCGGCTCGCCCGCGGTGGCGCGGGCGAGCGCATCGGTGAGGGTGCTCAGTTCGCCGGTACGGCCGACGAACACGGGGCTGACTGACCTGGTCTCCACGCCGCCGAGCATCGCACAGGGCTTCGAGGGGCCGGCACCCGCTGTCCGCATCGCGGTCGCCGGTTCAGGCGGCGCGGGTGAAATGGTCGCGCAGGGCCCGCAGTCCGCCCGGCGCGCCCTCCTCGTTCCTGCCCGCCCGCCGGGCACGGCGGGCCTCCTTGCGGACCTGGCGGGCCTCGCGCAGGAGGCGGGACCTGGCGGCGATCCGGACGAGCTCGTCGCGGCGGACCTGGTACTCGTACTCGTACATCTGCTGCTCCCTGGTGGGTTGGCGCTCACCGCTCGTTGCGATGCCTCAACTCTCGCCCGCCAGGGGGGTGCGGGACATCGGGAGTGTGCCCGATCTTGTGCGCGGCGGGGGGCCTCAGCCGGGGCCCGGGGGGCCTTAGACCTCCCCCGGACCGCCTTACCCGGCCTCAGGGCGGGCCGGGTCCGCCGCCGGGAAGGGGAGCGGGCAGCGGCCCGTGCGGCCCCCGCCCGCTCCCCCGCCTCAGCCGGAGACGCTCGCCCGGCCGTTCTCGATGTGGCCCATCAGCCGCCGCCGGAAGCCCGCCTCCCCCTGCACGGTGACCGCGAGGTCGTACCAGCCGTGGGCGTCGTCCGCCGAGTGCACGATGCTGCGGCTGCGCCCCGGCTTGACCACGACCCGGCGCGGCCGCCGCTCGTCGAGGTCGTCCTCGTCCGCGTACGCCAGCGGCTGCACCAGGAAGGTGACCGCCCGGCGGCCCCGGTTGGTCAGCGTCAGGTGCAGGTCCCGGTCGCGTGCCTCGATCCGGCTCGACACGTCGGCCGTCCCGGCCCGCGTCCCCTCGAACTCGCGCCGGAAGCCGTTCGGTCCGGTCACGGTGAAGCGGTACGCGTCCCCGGCGAGCGGCACGGTCCACTCGGCCCGTCCGCGCGCGGCGACGTCCAGGTGCTGCGGCACCGCGAACTCCCCGGCGTACGGGTACAGCGCGAAGTGCGCGCTGCTGCGCCCCTCGTTGCCGACGGTCAGCCGGAAGTTCGCGCCTCCGGCGGCCACCCGTCCGTACGCGTCCGGCTGGTACGGCAGCGGGCGCGCCCGGCGCACGCCCGGCTCCTGCTTCGGCATCCGCTGCACGGCCGGCGGCACGGGCCGCCACCGCCCGGTGAACGGCGGAACGGCTCCCGGCTGGTCGACGGACGGCTGCCGGTGCGTCCGCTTGAAGTCGAACGCCGAGGTCAGGTCGCCGGTGACCTGACGCCGCCACGGGGTGATGTTGGGCTCCCGCACGCCCGTCCACTGCTCCAGGAAGCGGACCACGGAGGTGTGGTCGAAGGTCTCGGAGCACACGTACCCGCCGACCGACCACGGGGACACGACGAGCATCGGCACCCGGATGCCGAGCCCGGTCGGCCGGCCCTTCCAGCGCTCGTCGGTGTTGTCGGTGGGCGGGACGGGCGGCGGGACGTGGTCGAAGAAGCCGTCGTTCTCGTCGTAGTTGATCAGCAGGACGGTGTGCCGCCACACCTCCGGATGCGAGCCGAGCGCGTCCAGCACCTGGTAGACCAGCGACGCGCTGGCCACCGGCGACGAGGACCCCGGGTGCTCGGAGTCGATCGCGGAGGGCACCAGGTACGACACCTCGGGCAGCTTGCCCGCCGCCACGTCGGCCCGGAAGTTCTTCGCCAGGCTGCCGGTCTCGCCGCGCCGCAGCCCCCGCTCGAACAGCGACCGCTCCCGCTTGTCGAGCGTCGCGACGCCCTCCTCCAGCAGCGCGAGCAGCTTCGCCCGCGCGGCGGCGTCCTTCGTCTCGCGCACCTCGGCGTAGAAGGACTCCATGAACGTGTGCCCGCCGGTCCTGGCGAGCGCCTTGCGCGCGATGTTCTTGAAGGAGGTGAAGAACTCGATGTTGTTGTCGGTGAAGTTCTCCCACTCGGTGTACGTCTGCCAGGTGTGCCCGGCCTTCTCCAGGCGCTCGGCGTACGTCGGCCAGGGGTAGCCGGGGTGGGTGCCCTCGGAGTAGGCGGCGTTGGTGACGGCCCGGCTGCCGTTGGCCTCGTACCCCGTCCAGCCGCTCCACAGGTGGTTGCGGTTCGGGCTGGTCGAGGTGTGGATGGACGAGTGGTAGGCGTCGCAGACGGTGAAGGTGTCGGCGAGCTCGTAGTGCAGGGGCAGGTCGCGGCGGTCGTAGTACGCCATGGTGGCGCCGGTCTTGGCGGTCACCCACCCGTTCATCCAGCCCTGGTTCCAGGCCTTGGCCCCGCCCTCCCAGGAGTGGTCCAGGTCGCCGATGTACTGGAGGTCCTTCTTCTGCGCCGCGGCGGCGTCGCGCACCGGGAAGGGCAGCACGCTGGTGAGCGGGCCCGGCTGCTCGAACACCGGTTTGCCGCCCGGGAGTTCGACGGCGTTGCGGTCGCCGAAGCCTCTCACCCCGCGGAGGGTGCCGAAGTAGTGGTCGAAGGAACGGTTCTCCTGCATGAGCACGACGACGTGCTTCACCGCCCGCAGCCCACCGGCCGGCGGCCGCTCGGCGGCGATGGCGGCTTGCAGCGAGGGCGGCAGCGCCGAGCCCGCGGCGGCGGCTCCGAGGGCGCCTCCGCCCACGGCGAGGAGTCGGCGACGGCTGAGGTCGGTGGGCATGGGTCCTCCCGGGTGAGTGGTGTGCTGCCCGGGAAACTACGGGCCGCGGGTGACACGCAGAAGTACCTGAGCAAGATCACCGGTGAACCGGACCTGCCCGTCGGACCGGAGTCCGGGACTCCGGTCGCAGGGGGCCGGCCCGGGTCCGGCCCTCCCGCGGCCCCGGAACCGCGCAGCCATGCCGCCATCGGCACCTGGCCGCTCCCGGTGTCCGTCCGCCGCTCCGGTCAGCCGGCCACGCCGCCCGGCGGTGCGCCCGCACGCGTCCTCGCCCCAGGGGCGGCCGCCGGGCCGGGCGCCGGGAGTTCCCGCAGGCCGTCCTCGTACGCACGGGCCGTCCTGGCGAGGACGCAGCACCCGGAGCGCCGGTTCACGCCGAAGGGGCCCCGGTCGCAGGATCGCGACCGGGGCCCCTTCGGCACGTACGAACGGGACGTCAGCCCTCGACGCCCAGCTTCTCCAGGATCAGCTCGCGCACCCGCGCGGCGTCCGCCTGGCCCCGGGTCGTCTTCATGACCGCGCCGACGAGAGCACCCGCCGCCGCGATCTTGCCGCCGCGGATCTTGTCCGCGACGGCCGCGTTGGCCGCGATGGCCTCGTCCACGGCGGCGCCCAGCGCGCCGTCGTCGGAGACGACCTTCAGGCCGCGCTTCTCGACCACCTGGTCCGGGTCGCCCTCACCCGCGAGGACGCCCTCGATGACCTGGCGGGCCAGCTTGTCGTTCAGGTCACCGGCGGCGACCAGGGCGGCGACGCGGGCGACCTGCGCCGGGGTGATCGGCAGCTCGTCGAGCGCGCGGCCGGTCTCGTTGGCGTTGCGGGCCAGCTCGCCCATCCACCACTTGCGGGCGGACGCGGAGTCCGCGCCGGCCTCGATGGTGGCGACGATCGGGTCGACCGCGCCGGCGTTGAGGATCGACTGCATGTCGTGCTCGTTGACGCCCCACTCCTCACGGAGCCGGTTGCGCCGCACGCGCGGCATCTCGGGGAGACCGGCGCGCAGTTCCTCGACCCACTCGCGGGCCGGGGCGACGGGGACCAGGTCGGGCTCCGGGAAGTACCGGTAGTCCTCGGCGTTGTCCTTGATGCGGCCGGACGTCGTGGAGCCGTCCTCCTCGTGGAAGTGGCGGGTCTCCTGGACGATCGTGCCGCCGCCGTTGAGGACCGCGGCGTGCCGCTGGATCTCGAAGCGGGCGGCGCGCTCGACGGAGCGCAGCGAGTTGACGTTCTTCGTCTCGCTGCGGGTGCCGAACTGCTCGCGGCCGTGCGGGCGCAGCGACAGGTTCACGTCGCAGCGCATCTGGCCCTTGTCCATGCGGGCCTCGGAGACGCCGAGCGCCTTGATGACCTCGCGCAGCTCGGCGACGTACGCCTTGGCGACCTCGGGGGCGCGCACGCCGGCCCCCTCGATCGGCTTGGTGACGATCTCGATGAGCGGGATGCCGGCGCGGTTGTAGTCGAGCAGCGAGTGCGAGGCGCCGTGGATGCGGCCGGTGGCACCGCCGACGTGCGTCGACTTGCCGGTGTCCTCCTCCATGTGGGCACGCTCGATCTCCACGCGGAAGATCTCGCCGTCCTCCAGCTGTACGTCGAGGTAGCCGTTGAAGGCGATGGGCTCGTCGTACTGGGAGGTCTGGAAGTTCTTCGGCATGTCCGGATAGAAGTAGTTCTTCCGGGCGAAGCGGCACCATTCGGCGATCTCGCAGTTGAGCGCGAGGCCGATCTTGATGGCGGACTCGACGCCGATCTCGTTGACGACCGGCAGGGCGCCGGGCAGGCCGAGACAGGTCGGGCACGTCTGGGTGTTCGCGTCCTGGCCGAGCTCGGTGGAGCAGCCGCAGAACATCTTGGTCGCGGTGCCGAGCTCGACGTGGACCTCAAGACCCATCACGGGGTCGTACGTCGCGAGGGCGTCCTCGTACGGCACGAGGTCGGTGGTGACAGTCACGGTGAAACTTTCCCTCTCAGCCCAGCAGGACGTCGTCGTCGCCCAGGCGCTTCAGCTCCCGCAGGAGGATGGCGACGCCGGTGGCGATGGCGGCGGCGGAGACGACGGCGTCGATGAGCTGGAGCGTGTCGTTGTCCGTGCGGGCCCTGCGGGCCTGCTTGATCACGCTCAGCGCGCCGAACGCGGTGGTGCCGATGGACAGGTACGTACCGGTGCGGGACTTCTTGAAGCCCTTGGCCTTGGTCAGTGCGCTCACTGCGTCTCTCCGTTCGCTTCTCCGCCCGCACGGCACAGCGGCGCGGCTTTCACGGTCAGGTGCGGCCCGGAGGCCGCGCGTGCGTCGCTCACAGCGACGGTGCCTCCTCGAGGAGGTGGTGCCCCCACTTTTCCACGAAGGCGGCCTCGACGGCGGCTCCCACCTTGTAGAGGCGGTCGTCCTTCAGGGCGGGGGCGATGATCTGGAGCCCGACCGGCATGCCGTCCTCCGGCGCGAGGCCGCAGGGCAGCGACATGGCGGCGTTGCCGGCCATGTTCGTCGGGATGGTGCACAGGTCGGCGAGGTACATCGCCATCGGGTCGTCGGCGCGCTCGCCGATCGGGAAGGCGGTGGTGGGCGTGGTCGGCGAGACGATCACGTCGACCTGCTCGAAGGCCTTCTCGAAGTCCCGCGTGATGAGCGTGCGGACCTTCTGGGCGCTGCCGTAGTACGCGTCGTAGTAGCCGGAGCTCAGTGCGTACGTGCCCAGGATGATGCGGCGCTTGACCTCGTCGCCGAATCCGGCCTCGCGGGTGAGGGCGGTGACGTCCTCGGCGGACTTCGTGCCGTCGTCGCCGACCCGCAGGCCGTAGCGCATGGCGTCGAAGCGGGCCAGGTTGGAGGAGCACTCCGAGGGGGCGATCAGGTAGTACGCGGAGAGCGCCAGGTCGAAGGACGGGCAGTCCAGCTCGACGATCTCGGCGCCGAGCTTCTTCAGCAGCTCGACCGACTCGTCGAAGCGCTGGAGGACGCCGGCCTGGTAGCCCTCGCCGCGGAACTGCTGGACGACGCCGACGCGCATGCCCTCGACGCTGCCGTTGCGGGCGGCCTCGACGACCGGCGGGACCGGGGCGTCGATGGAGGTCGAGTCGAGCGGGTCGTGCCCGGCGATGACCTCGTGCAGCAGGGCCGCGTCCAGGACCGTGCGGGCGCAGGGGCCGCCCTGGTCGAGGGAGGAGGAGAACGCCACCATGCCGTAGCGGGAGACCGCGCCGTAGGTGGGCTTGACGCCGACGGTGCCGGTGACGGCGGCGGGCTGGCGGATGGAGCCGCCGGTGTCCGTGCCGATGGCGAGCGGGGCCTCGTAGGAGGCGAGGGCGGCCGAGGAGCCGCCGCCGGAGCCGCCGGGGATCCTGGTGAGGTCCCAGGGGTTGCCGGTCGGGCCGTACGCGCTGTTCTCGGTGGAGGACCCCATGGCGAACTCGTCCATGTTGGTCTTGCCGAGGATGACGATGTCGGCGGCCTTCAGCCGCTTGGTGAGCGTCGCGTCGTACGGCGGGATCCAGCCTTCGAGGATCTTGGAGCCGACGGTGGTCGGGATGCCCTCGGTGGTGAAGATGTCCTTCAGCGCGAGCGGGACGCCGGCCAGCGGGCCCAGCTTCTCGCCTGCCGCGCGCTTGGCGTCGACGGCGCGGGCCTGCGCGAGCGCGCCCTCGCGGTCGACGTGCAGGAAGGCGTGGACCTTCTCGTCGACGGCGTCGATGCGCGCCAGGTGGGCCTCGGTGACCTCGACGGCCGTCAGCTCGCCGGAGGCGATCTTCTCGGCCGTCCGGGCCGCGGTGAGCTTGATGATCTCAGTCATGCTGTTTTAGTCCTCCCCCAGGATCTGCGGCACCTTGAAACGCTGCTGCTCCTGGGCCGGGGCGCCGGAGAGCGCCTGCTCGGGGGTGAGCGACGGGCGTACCTCGTCCTTGCGCATGACGTTGGTCAGGGGCAGGGGGTGGGAGGTAGGCGGTACGTCTTGGTCGGCGACCTCGGAGACGCGGGCGACCGCGCCGATGATGTCGTCGAGCTGACCGGCGAAGTGCTCAAGCTCTTCGGGCTTCAGCTCCAGACGCGCCAGCCGTGCGAGGTGTGCGACCTCCTCGCGCGTGATGCCAGGCATGCAGCGATCCTCAGGGGTTGGTGTGCGGTGTGGTTGGTGCGCCCAATCCTATGGGTCCGCGCCGCGTGCCCGCGAAACAGCCGCCACCGCCCCCGGCGCGGCCGCTCCCCCTGTCCCGGCCCGCCCCGATGCCGCCCCTCTCCTGCCCGCGCCCGCCGCGAGTGGGCCCCGGCGGAAAACACCGCCGGGGCCCACTCACCCGGTGGGCCCCGCGGGGGCGCCCGCGCGGTTCCCCGCGCGGCCCGGGGCTACTCCGGCTCCGCCCGCAGGGAGTCCGCTGCCGCCGCCGCCAGTTCCGCCGGGCGTTGCCAGCCCCGGGAGCCCCGCGCGAGGAGCCACGCCGTGGCCTCCTCCGGCGGCATCGCCGCCGCCACCAGCCACCCCTGCACCGCGTCGCACCGCAGGTCCCGCAGCCGCTCCCACGTCTCGTCGTCCTCGACGCCCTCCGCGACCACCAGCAGCCCGAGCGAGTGGGCCAGGTCGACCGTGCACCGTACGATCTCGGCGTCCTCGGTGTCGACGGCCAGCCGCGCCACGAACGAGCGGTCGATCTTCAGCTCGCTCACCGGCAGCCGCCGCAGGTGGACCAGGGAGGAGTACCCCGTCCCGAAGTCGTCCAGGGACATCTTCACCCCGTGCCCGGTCAGCCCGGCCAGGGTGTCGGCGGCCCGCTGCGGGTCCTCCAGCAGCACGTGCTCGGTTATCTCCAGTTGCAGGGACCCCGCCGGGACCCCGTGCCGCGCCAGCCGCGCCGCGACCGCCCCCGCGAAGCCCGGCGTGTGCACGTCGCGCGGGGAGACGTTCACCGCGACCGGCACGAAGAGGCCCTGGGCGCGCCACCGGGCGACCTGCGCGAGGGCGGTCTCCAGTACGTACTCCGTCAGGTGCGGCATCAGCCCCGACGACTCCGCGATGGCGATGAACTCGTCCGGAGGGACCCGCCCGCGCTCCGGGTGCACCCACCGCACCAGTGCCTCCAGACCGGCGACCTGCCCGTCGAAGCGCACCTTGGGCTGGTAGTGGAGTTCGACGTCGCCCGCGTCCAGCGCCCGGCGCAGGTCCCCCAACAGGCCGAGCCGGTCGGGGGTGTTGGAGTCCCGCTTGGACTCGTACACCTCGACCCCGCTGCGGTCCCGCTTCGCCTGGTACATCGCCACGTCCGCCCGCCGCAGCAGCCCTTCCGCGTCCAGCGCGTGGTCGGGGAAGACGGCGACCCCGGCGCTGGCCTCCAGGACGAGGGTCAGGCCGTCCAGGTCGAGGGGGGAGCCCAGTTCCGCGACCAGGTGCCGGGCGATGCGCTGGGCGCTCGTCGCCGACTCCGTGCGCGGCAGCAGTACGGCGAACTCGTCGCCGCCGAGCCGGGCCGCCTCCGCCCCCTTGGGAAGCGCCGTGCGCAGCCGGGCGGCTATCTGGAGCAGCAGCCGGTCCCCGGCGAGGTGGCCGAGCGTGTCGTTGACGGAGCGGAAGCGGTCCATGTCGATGAGGACCAGTGCCGCCCGGGAGCCGAGCGATTCCGCCTCCTCCAGCGCGGGCCAGGCGCGTTCCAGCAGCCACTGCCGGTTGGGCAGCCCGGTGAGGGGGTCGCGCAGCTGCTCCTCGGCCCGCGCCCTGGCTATCCACAGCGTGGAGTCCAGGGCGATCAGGGGCACGGCGAACAGCGGCAGCAGTACGGGCAGGGCGACCGCGACCACGCAGATCAGCGGGGCGATGCCCAGCAGCGCCCCGGCGACGAGTCCCTGGCGGACCAGGGAGGTCCGGGCGACGGCCGGCAGCCGGCCGTGCTGCGGGGCCCGGGCGAGCCACAGCAGCAGCCGGGTGACCACCACGTAGGCGCCGGCCGTGAGGACGACTTCGGGCAGGGCGCTCCAGTCCCAGCCGAGCGGCTGCCAGGGCTCCTCCACGGTCGGTACGTCGCCGAACAGGCTCAGGGTGAGGGCGGCGGCGACGATGCCGAGGATGTCGACGGCGCCGTGCAGCAGTCCCTGCCGCCAGCGGCGCCGGCGCGCGGTGCCGACCAGCACGACGACGGCCAGGCTGACCAGCCCGGCCGGAACCCATCCGTACAGCAGCAGGACGGCGAGGGTGAGCGCCGCCCCCGATCCCGTGCCGCCCCACCACCGGTCCCGGCCGAGCGCGACGAGGTGGCCGACGATGACGCCGGTGAGGACGGCCAGCGACCAGCCCGTCGCACCGGAGGGGAACACGGCGCGGCCCGCGCCGAGGGTGCCCACGACGCCCGCGCCGAGGACGAGGGCGGCGAGTGCGGCGGGCAGGGCGGGGAGCAGCGGCCCCCACAGCCGGCCGAGCCGGCGTCCCCTGGTCTCTTCGGGGGGCCCGCCCTGTCCGGCCGCGGGCGGCGGGGGCCGGTCCTGGGGCCGGGTCTGCGTCCGGGCCGCCGGGGGCTGCTGGGGGTATCCGGCCTGCGTCCCGTGGGTACGGCCGTTGCGCTGGGGCAGACCGGGCTGCGGCGACCCCGGCGGGACCTGGCCGACCGGCAGGGCCGGGAGGGCCGGGAGGGGGGGAAGGGGCGGGAGAGGCGTTCCGGCCGGTTGGGGTTGCCCGGTGGGCCGAAGTTGACCGGATTGCTGCGGTCGCCCGGTGCGGGGCGGCGGCCCGGCGTGCGGCGGCGGTGCGGGGCGGCTCGGCGGGTGCGGGGCACGCGGCCGGTGCCGGGGGCCCGCGGTCCGACGGCCGAACAGTGCGGCCAGCGCGGCCAGACCGCGCAGCCGGGAGGCCGAATCGGCACTCTCGGTCGGTTTCATTCCCGTCCCTCTCACAGCCGGCGGTGCCCGTGTCACGCGAGGTGGCCCCGTAGTCATGCCACCACGGCCACTCTCCCGCTTCCCGCCGCCCGGCGGGTGTTCCTTCCGGGGTCGCAGACACCCCGGAGGCGGCAAGCGGTTCCACAGCCGTGCACGACAGGCGCACGTCCCCACAGTAGGCCGCGGCAGGCTCTCCCGGGCAGCCGTAGCCCGCTGTTGCCCGAATGCGACCCGGCCGCCCGACGGCGTCTGCTATGCGCCGAACGGGTGGCCCCCAGGCCGCTGTTCTTCCCGCTACTGCTCCGCCGGAACCGCCGCTTCACGTGCGGCTTCCGGCCCTTGGGCGAGCAGCACCCCGAAGCCCTCCTCATTGAGCACCGGCACCTTCAGCTGCATGGCCTTGTCGTACTTCGAACCGGGACTGTCACCGACCACGACGAAGGAGGTCTTCTTCGAAACGGAACCGGTCACCTTCGCTCCGAGGTTCTGGAGCGATTCTTTTGCGCCATCCCTGGTGTGGTTCTCCAGCGTTCCGGTGACGACGACCGTCAGTCCCTCCAGCGGGCGGGGGCCCCGGTCCTCGTCCGCGCCCTCCTCCTCCATCCGCACTCCGGCGGCCCGCCACTTGCGGAGGATCTCCTGGTGCCAGTCGACCGCGAACCACTCCTTGAGCGAGGCCGCGATGATCCCGCCGACGCCGTCGACCCCGGCCAGTTCCTCCTCGCTCGCCTGCTCGATGCGGTCGATGGAGCGGAACTCGCGGGCCAGCGCCTCGGCCGCGACCGGGCCGACGTGCCGGATGGAGAGGCCGGTGAGGACGCGGGCGAGCGGCTTCTCCTTGGCGGCCCTGATGTTCTCCAGCATCGCCAGGGCGTTCTTGCGGGGCTCGCCGTCCTGGTTCGCGAAGATCAGGGCGACCTTGTCCTCGCCGGTCTTCGGGTCCTTCTTGGGCAGTCCGGAGTCCGAGTCCAGGACATACGACCTGATCGGCAGCAGTTGCTCGATGGTGAGGTCGAAGAGGTCGCCCTCGTCGAGCAGCGGCGGCTCGGCGGGCTCCAGCGGCTTGGTGAGGGCGGTGGCCGCGACGTAGCCGAAGTTCTCGATGTCGAGGCTCTTGCGGCCCGCGAGGTAGAAGAGGCGTTCGCGCAACTGGGCGGGGCAGGTCTGCGCGTTGGGGCAGCGCAGGTCGATGTCGCCCTCCTTCATGGGGCGCAGCGCCGTCCCGCACTCGGGGCACTCGGCGGGCATCACGAACTCGCGCTCGGTGCCGTCCCGCAGGTCCACGACCGGGCCGAGGATCTCCGGGATGACGTCGCCCGCCTTGCGCAGCACGACCGTGTCGCCGATCAGGACGCCCTTCTTCTTGACGACCTCCTGGTTGTGCAGGGTGGCGAACTCGACCTCGGAGCCGGCCACCGTCACCGGCTCGACCTGGGCGTACGGGGTGACGCGGCCGGTGCGGCCGACGCCGACGCGGATGTTGACGAGCTTGGAGTTGACCTCTTCCGGGGGGAACTTCCAGGCGATCGCCCAGCGCGGGGCGCGCGAGGTGGAGCCGAGGCGTCCCTGGAGCGGGATCTCGTCGAGCTTGACGACGACGCCGTCGATCTCGTGCTCGACGACGGAGTGCCGGTTCTTGCCGATGTACGCGATGAACTCCCGCACTTCGTCGAGGGATTCGACCACCCGGTTCTGCTGGGCGGTGGGCAGGCCCCACTCCCTGAGCAGTCCGTACGCCTCCGACAGCCGGGCGATGTCGAAGCCCTCGCGGGCGCCGATGCCGTGCACGACCATCCGCAGCGGGCGGCTCGCGGTGACCCTCGGGTCCTTCTGGCGCAGCGAACCGGCCGCCGCGTTGCGAGGGTTGGCGAAGGGCTTGTCGCCGGCCTCCACCAGGCGGGCGTTGAGCTCGCCGAAGGCCGCCATCGGGAAGTAGACCTCGCCGCGGATCTCCACCAGGTCGGGGACGCGCTCGCCCCGCAGGCGCTGCGGGATCTGGGCGATGGTGCGCACGTTGGGCGTGATGTCCTCGCCCGTGCGCCCGTCGCCGCGGGTGGCGGCGCGGGTCAGCCGGCCCTTCTCGTACGTCAGGTTGACGGCGAGGCCGTCGACCTTGAGTTCGCACAGCAGGTGGTACTCGATGCCGCCGAGCTCGCCCGCGAGCCGCTCGGCCCAGGCGGCGAGCTCCTCGTCGTCGAAGGCGTTGTCCAGGGAGAGCATCCGCTCGCGGTGCCGGACGGAGGTGAAGTCGGTCTCGTACGCCCCGGCGACCTTCTGGGTCGGCGAGTCGGGCGTGCGCAGCTCGGAGTACTCCTCCTCCAGTGCCTCCAGGGAGCGCAGCAGCTTGTCGAACTCGGCGTCGCTGACGACCGGCTGGTCGTTCACGTAGTACCGGAAGCGGTGCTCCTCGATCTGCTCAGCGAGCCGCGCGTGCTTCTCCCGTGCCTCTGCGGGTACCGCTGCGTGCTGTTCGCCAGCCACCGTCTCATCCTCCCGTTGGTCCCGTGCGGGGACTGTTCGTCACTCTGGGTTGTCCGCGAGCGACCGTGCCGCCCGGCTGCTGTGGGCGAGCGCCGCACGGGCGTACGCCGGGGCGGCCCCGGCGAGACCGCACGTGGGGGTGACGACCACGGACTCGTACAGGAGTCCGGGATTCAGCCCCAGCCTGCGCCACAACTGCCTGACACCCATGACGCTACCGCCCGGGTCTGACAATGGTCCTTCCACGCTCGGCACGACGCCCGCGAAGAGTTTCGTGCCGCCCTCGACCGCTTCGCCGATCGCGTCGTCGTCACGCTCAGTGAGCAGGGTGAAGTCGAACGAGATCCCGTCCGCCCCCGCCCGGCGCAGCAGCGCGAACGGCACGTCGGGGGCGCAGGAGTGCACCACGGCCGGCCCGTCGTGGACGCCCAGCACGTCGCGCAGCGCGCTCTCCACGACCTGCCGGTCGGGCGCCCGGTGGGTTCGGTAGCCGCTGGCGGTCCTCACCTGCCCGCGCAGCACGGCGATCAGCGACGGCTCGTCGAGCTGAAGGACGATCCGCCCGCCGGGAATGCGCCGCCGCACCTCCGCGAGGTGCCCGCGCAGCCCCTCGGCGAGCGAGGACGCCAGGTCGCGGCAGGCGCCCGCGTCGCCCAGCGACGCCTCGCCGCCGCGCAGCTCCAGGGCGGCGGCGAGCGTCCACGGCCCGACGGCCTGCACCTTGACCGGGCCCGTGTACCCCTGGGTGAACTCCTCCAGGGCGTCCAGGTCCTCGCCCAGCCAGGAGCGGGCCCGCCGGGTGTCGCGGCCCGGCCGGTCGCTGAAGCGCCAGCCGCTGGGCTCCAGGTGGACGTACATCTCGGCGAGCATTCCGGCGGTGCGGCCGATCATGTCCGCGCCGGGCCCGCGGCCGGGCAGCTCCGCGAGGTACGGGAAGTCCTCGAAGCTGCCGGTGACGGTTCTGGCGGTCTCGCGGGCGTCGCCGCCGGGCATGGAGCCGACGCCGGTGGCGGGGCCCCACCACTTCTCGGGGGTCTCCTGGGCGCTCATCGTCCGGGCCGTACCGTCAGGTCGTTGACCTCGGCGTCGCGCGGCAGGTCCAGGGCCATCAGGATCGTCGTGGCCACCGACTCGGGGTCGATGAACTTCGCCGGGTCGTACGCCTTGCCCTCCTGCGAGTGCACCTTCTCCTGCATGGGGCTCGCGGTGCGCCCGGGGTAGATGGAGGTGACGCGGACCCCGTTGGCGTGCTCCTCGTGGCGCAGCGAGTCGGCCAGGGCCTTCAGGCCGTGCTTGCTGGCCGCGTACGCGCTCCACTCGGGGCTCGCGTTCAGCCCGGCGCCGGAGTTCACGAAGACCACGTGCCCCTTGTCCAGGCGCAGTTGCGGCAGGAAGAGCCGGGTCAGTTCGGCGGGGGCGATGAGGTTGGTGTTGAGCTGGCTGTGCCAGGCGCGTACGCCCAGGTCGCCGACCGGGCCGAGGTCGACGACGCCCGCGATGTGCAGCAGGGTGTCGACCCGCTCGGGCATCGGCTGGTGCGAGAACGCCCAGGACAGCCGGTCGGGGTTGGACAGGTCGCCGACGAGGGTGCGCGCGCCGGGGAGCCCGGCCGCCAGTTGCTTGGCGCGACCGGCGTCGCGTGCCAGGAGGACGACGTCGTCGCCGCGCTCGTGCAGGCGGCGGGCGACGGCGGCGCCGATGCCCGATCCCGCCCCGGTGATCACATGAGTAGCCATGTGCCCCATGCTCGCACCTGCGGGACGCCTACCGGACCCCGGCGGACTCCTCCAGGTACGCGAGCGCCGCCACCCCGTCCTCGGCGAAGAACACCAGGTCAGTGAGGGGCACGGGCAGGAAGCCCTCCTCGTCCATGCGCTGGAACTGCTGCTTGAGCCCGTCGTAGAAGCCCTCGGTGTTGAGCAGCACCACCGGCTTGTCGGTCATGCCGTGCTTCTTCAGCTCCAGGATCTCGGTCGCCTCGTCCAGGGTTCCGGTGCCGCCGACCATGATCACGATCGCGTCCGACTTGCCGAGGAGCAGCGCCTTGCGCTCGGCGAGGTCCTTGGCGACGACCATCTCGTCGGCCCGCGGGCGGGCCTTCGCCTGGAGGAACTCCACGGACACGCCCACGAGCCTGCCGCCCGCCCGCTCCACACCGTCGGCGACGACCTTCATCAGGCCGACGTCGGAACCGCCCCAGACCAGGGTGTGACCGCCCTTGCCGAGGAGTTCGGCGAACTCCCGGGCGGGCCGGGTGTAGCGCTCGTCGAGGTCGGCCGCGGAGAGGAAGACACAGATGTTCATGGCCTCCAACCTAACGCCGGGCCCGGGGGCGCGGAACGCGGCGTCCGGCGGCGGGGCAGCGCCCGGGAAGAACTTTTTCCCACGAGCGATGAGTTCCGCGCGCGCCCGCAGTCCAAGTCGGTATGAGCAAAGTGATTTCGCGGGACGGCACCCCCCTCGCGTACGAGCGCACGGGCGGGGGCGCGCCGGTGATCCTGGTGGGCGGCGCCTTCAGCACGGGTACGGCGGAGGGCCCCCTCGCGGGCCTGCTCGCCGGGCGCTTCAGCGTCGTCACGTACGACCGCAGAGGCCGCGGCGGCAGCGGCGACACGGCCCCCTACGCGGTGGCCCGGGAGGTGGAGGACCTGGCGGCGCTGATCGAGGAGGTCGGCGGCAGCGCCTGCCTGTACGGAATGTCGTCGGGCGGCGCGCTGGTGCTGCGGGCGGCCGCGGCCGGGCTGAGCGTGCCGCGCGTCGCCGTGTACGAGCCGCCGTTCACGGTGCTGGAGGAGACGCGGGCCGAGAAGACCGCGTACACCCGGCGGCTGAACGCCCTGCTCGACGCGGGCGAGCGGGGCGCTGCGGTGGAACTGTTCCTGTCCGTCGTGGGCATGCCGGCGGAGTTCGTCGCCCGGATGAGACGGGCTCCGGTGTGGCGCTCGTTCGAGTCCCTGGCGCCGACGCTGGCGTACGACGACGCGGTGATGGGCGACGGGACGGTGCCGGTGGACCGGCTGGCGGCGCTCACGCAGCCGGTGCTGGTGGTGTCGGGGGACGCCGGCCCCGGTGTCATGCGCGACGCGGCCCGCCTGACGGCGGACGCGGTGCCCGACGGCCGCCATGTCGCCCTGCCGCAACAGACGCACGACGTGGACCCGCGGGAACTGGCGCCGGTGCTGGAGGAGTTCTTCGCCGCCGTCTGAGCCGGGTGCTCTCCGCCGCCGTCCGAACCGGGCGCGGGCCGGGCGGTGGGCGGTGCGGGCCGCCTCTCGGGGGGCTGCCGGGCGTCCGTGCTCCGCCGCCGTGGGGTCGGCGGCGGGGCACGGCCCGGGGGCCCGTCGGCTGACGGCCCGCGCAGGGGGGAACGGCTTCGGCCTCACCCGCCCGGCGCGCGCTCCGGACCGGGCGGGCGCCGGACGTCGGTCACTTGGCCAGGAACTCCAGGAGGGCCTCGGTGACCTCCTCGGCGTGGGTCCACAGCAGGCCGTGCGGCGCGCCGTCGATGACGACGTAGTCGGCCTGCGGGAGGGCCTGGTGGAAGGGGGTGCCGGTGGACTCGATGGGCAGGATGCGGTCGGCGGTGCCGTGCAGGATCAGCGCCGGGACGTCGATCTTCGGCAGGTCGGCGCGGAAGTCGGTGGACCACGTCGCCACGCAGGCCCGGGAGGCGTGCGCGGAGGCTCCTGCCGCGACGTTCCAGCTGTTGCGGACGGCCTCCTCGCTGATGCGGGAGCCGAGGTTCTCGTCGAGGTTGTAGAAGTCCTCGTAGAACGCGGTGAAGTAGGCGTAGCGGTCGGCGGTGACGGCCGCTTCGATCTCCGCGAAGACGGCGCCGTCGACACCGCCGGGGTTGTCGTCGGTCTTCAGGAGGAAGGGTTCCAGGGAGGCGAGGAAGGCGGCCTTGGCGATGCGGGCCGATCCGTACGTACCCAGGTAGCGGCCGACCTCGCCGGTGCCCATGGAGAAGCCGACCAGGACGGCGCCGGTGAGGTCGAGAGTCTCCAGGACCGTGTTCAGGTCGGCGGCGAAGGTGTCGTAGTCGTAACCGGTGGTGGGGTGGCTGGAGCGGCCGAAACCGCGCCGGTCGTACGTGATCACGCGGTAGCCGGCCGACAGCAGCGCGGCGGTCTGCTTCTCCCAGGAGTGGCCGTCGAGCGGGTAGCCGTGGATCAGTACGACCGGCTGACCGGTGCCGTGGTCCTCGTAGTACAGCTCGATGCCGGTCGAGTTCTCCTGGCCGACGGTGATGAACGCCATGGTGGAAATGTCCTTCGGTGCGGGATGCGGTGGAGGGTGGAACGGCCGGGCGCGGCTCTGGGGCCCCGTCCGGCCTCGGTGCGGGCGGTCCCGCCGTTCAGCGGACCGCGCGGGCCGCGCGCTCGACGACGCGGGCGACGGCGTCGGGGCGGGACACCGACACGGCGTGCGACGCGTCGACGACCGTGGTGCGTGCTCCGGCGCGACGCGCCATGTAACGCTGCGCGGCCTCCGGGATGTTGAGGTCCTGGGTGGTCACCAGGGCCCAGGAGGGGATCGTCTTCCAGGCGGCCTTCGTCGACTTCTCCGCCAGCGCGGCCGCGGCGACGGGACGCTGTCCGGCCGCCATGAGCCGGGCCTTGTCCGCCGGCACGTCCGCGGCGAACTGGCCCCGGAACTTCCCGGCCTCGATGTACACGTCCTCGCCCCGGGTGCCGTCGGGCAGCGTGTAGTGGACGGACTCGACGGCCCGGCCGAGGGTGCTGCCGGGGAACTTGTCCGTCAGCCCGAGCGAGCTCTCCCCGGTGTCGGGCAGGAACGCGGCGATGTAGACCAGCGCCTTCACCTTGCCCTCCAGGCCCGCCGCGGCCTGGCTGATGACCGTGCCGCCGTAGGAGTGGCCGACCAGCACCACGGGCCCGGCGATGCGGTCGACGACGCCGCGCAGGTGGGCGGCGTCGGCCGCCGGGCCGCGCAGCGGGTTGGCGGCGGACACCACGGCGTAGCCGGCTCGCTGGAGCCGCGCGACGACGCCGTCCCAGCTCCCGGCGTCGGCGAACGCGCCGTGCTCCAGCACGATCGTCGGCCGCTCCGGGCGCAGGGGCGCCGCACTGGCCCCGGCGGGCAGGGTGAGGGCGGCGGCGGACAGGCCGACGGCGGCTGTGACGCCGAGCAGGGCGGACCTGCGGGTGAGGGGGGTGGTGCGCATGCGGTGAACGTCCTTCTTCCTCGGCCGTCGGCCCGGTGCGGGCGCGGCGACGTGGGGCGGTGTGTACGGCGGGGGCGGGGCCCTGCGTCCTGCTCTACGACGGCGGACCCGCTTCGGTTCACCGGGAGGTCGGAACTGTCGGCGCCGGGTCCGGGCGGGCCCGCTCCCGGCAGGCCCGGGTCGGATCGGACCGGGTCGGATCGGGTCGGGTCAGGTCGGGTCAGGCTCGGTCCGAGGCGTCCAGGACGTCGTAGACCCGCTTCAGGTAGGTGTGCGTGCGCTCCGAGCCGAGGAGGCCGTCGCCCAGCCGGTTCATCGTGTACGAGAACGTGACGCGCCGGTCGAGGTCCATCAGCACGATCGATCCGCCCCGGCCGACCCAGAAGCAGACCCGCCCGGCGGCCGGCAGGTGGGGCATCGTCCGGGCGTCGGCGAGTGCGAAACCGACGCCCCAGCGCACCGGAACACCCAGGAACAGGTCGATCCCGTCGGCCTGCACGTCGAAGATCCGGTCCACCGTGTCCGCGGAGAGCAGCCGGGTGCCGTTGACCAGGCCGTGCCGGGAGATCGCGGAGAGGGCGCGGGCCATGCCCCGCGCGTTGCCGTGTCCGTTGACGGCTCCGAGTTCGGCACGGCGCCACCGGGGGGTGTCGACGTGTTCGTCCCGGGCGGGACTGCCGAACAGCGTCCTGGCGAAGATCCCCTCGGGGTCCAAGTCGGCGGGCAGTCCGGCGGCCTGCCGCGGGGCCACCAGGTCGGCGATGCGCGGCCAGTCGGCCTCCCGCGCACCGATCTGGACGTCCGCCCGGGCCGGCTTCGCGATCTCGGTGTGGACGAAGTCGGTCAGGGACCGGCCGCTGACCCGCCGGACCAGCTCTCCGATCAGCTGCCCCTGGGTCTGCACGTGGTAGCCCGAGGCACTGCCCGGCTCCCACCAGGGGGCCTGCGCGGCCAGCCGGGCGCTCGCGGTCGGCCGGTCGTACAGGTCGTCCATGGTGAAGGGCTGCTCCCAGCCCGAGAGCCCCGAGGTGTGGGCGAGGACGTGCCGCACCTCGATGTCCTGTTTGCCCCGGGCGGCGAATTCCGGCCAGTAGTGCGCGACCGGGCGGTCCAGATCGAGTGCGCCCCGGTCGACGAGGACGAGGGCCGCCAGGCTGCTCAGCGTCTTGGTGGTCGACCACAGACCGACCAGGGTGTCCTGACTCCAGGGCACGCTGCGGGCCGCGTCGGCGTGCCCGCCCCACAGGTCGACCTCCATGACGCCGTCGACGTCGACGGCGATCGACGCCCCCAGCTCCTCGCCGGACTGCAGGTTCGCTGCCAGCGCCTCCCGGACCGGCTCGAACCGCGCGGTGCTCGTTCCCTCGACGGTGACCATGGCTTTTCCTCACTCTTGACGACGTCCGTTCGGTCACACAACGGCACGGACCGCCCGCCGGTTCACCTCGTGTCGCGGGGCGTCGCAGGACCGGAAGGCGCGCGGGGCGGCGTCCGGGGAGCAGCCACCGCCGCCGTCGCCGTGCGCGAGGGCCCTGTTAGCATCGTGCCTGCTGTGCGGGCAGCGGACGACGCGGTCCTTGCCGCTCCGGACACCCGCACCGGCCTCCCCCTCCCCGCCTCGGCGGACCGCGCACCGCGACGAGGGCCGCACGGACGTCGGGGTGGCCCGTCCGCCCGGCTCACGTCACCGCGGGACGGACGCACGCAGGTCCGCGGGCCATGGCCGGGGACCTGCCCCGGCGGTGGCGCCGTCGAGCGGGATTCCGGGTGGATGCGATGACAGGTGCAGGGCAGGGGCTCGACTTCGGGCTGCTGGGTCCGCTGGTGGTGCGGCGGGCGGGCGCGGTCCTTGATCCAGGGCGACGCAGACAGCGGCTGCTGCTGATACGCCTGCTGCTCGCCGACGGCCGGGCGGTGGCGCCCCAGGTGCTGTGCGAGGAACTGTGGCCGCAGCAGCCGGCACGGTCGGCGGGCGGAGCGGTGAACTCCCTGCACGCGCACGTCAGCAAGCTGCGCGCGGTCCTGGAACCCCCGCACCTGCGCGGGAGCGGCCCCTTCGAGCTGCTGGTCACCGAGCCGCTCGGCTACGCCCTGCGGGTCCCGCCCGAGAGCCGTGACTCCGTACGCTTCGAACGGACGCTGGCGCAGGCGCGCCGGCACATGGACCGGGGCGAGCCCGAACGCGCCGCCGAAGAGGCGGAGACCGCGCTGGGACTGTGGCGCGGCACCGCGTTCGCCGACGCGGCGCACCACCTGTTCGTCGCCCAGGAGACCGCCCGGCTGGAGGAGCTGCGGCAGGCCGCCCGCGAGCTCCGCGCCACCGCACTGCTCCTGCTGGGCCGGAACGCCGAAGCCCTGGACGCGGCACGGGAGTTGACCACCGAGCACCCCCTGCGGGAAACCGGCTGGGCCCTGCTGCTGCGCGCCCTGTACCGCGCCGGACGGCACCCCGAAGCGCTTCAGCGCTACACCGAACTGCGCCGGCACCTCGCCGACGAACTCGGCCTCGAACCCGGCCCGGCCCTGCGCGCCCTGCACCAGGGCATCCTCCACCACGACCTGCCGCCGCTCCTCCCGGCCGGTGAGCCGACCGGATGCGGCACGACCGCCGCCCCTGGCACGTCCACCGCCCCCGGCACGCTCTGCGCCCCCGGCGCGGGCACTGAGCGCCGCCGCGACCCGATCGAGCGGACGGGTACCGGGCCCGGGATCGGAGTGCGGGGCACGACCGAGGCAGCCGCGCCCTCCAGCCCGACCGCCACCGGCCCGACCGTCACCGACCCGGCCACCGGCGTCCCGGCCGCCCCGCCGGAAGCACCTCGCACCCCCGCCCCGGAAGAGGAGACGGCACCCCCGCCCCCCGCGCGCCCCGCCCAACTGCCGCGCAGCCTCCCGGTGTTCGCGGGACGGGACACCGAGGGCGCGTGGCTGTCGGCCGTGAGCGGTGCGCCGGGCCGGTCCGGTGCGCCCGCCGCCCCCGTCGTCGTCATCAGCGGCACGCCCGGTGTCGGCAAGACCACCTTCGCCGTCCACCACGCCCACCGCGTCGCCTCGTCCTTCCCGGACGGGCAGCTCTTCGCCAACCTGTGCGGCTTCCACCCCCACGCGCCCGCCGTGGACCCCGGTGCCGTCCTGCACGGCTTCCTCACCGCCCTCGGTGTTCCCGCACAGCGCATCCCGGAGGACACCCCGGCCCGCAGCACGCTCTTCCGCTCCCTGCTCGCCGACCGGCGCGTGCTGCTGGTCCTGGACAACGCCCGCGACGAGCAGCAGGTGCGCCCCCTGCTCCCGGCGGGAGCGGGCTGCCTGACCCTGGTCACGAGCCGCAACCGGCTGCCCGGACTGATCGCCGCCGACGGCGCCAGGCCCCTCACCCTCCCGCTGCCCTCGCCGGCCGAGGCCCGCCAGGCCCTCGAACGACGCCTGGGAAGCGAACGGCTGGCCGCCGAGCCCACCGCCACCGCCGAGCTCATCGAACTGTGCGGACGGCTTCCGCTGGCCCTGGCCGTGGTCGCCGCCCGCGCCGAACTCGACCCGGCCTTCCCCCTGCACGCCGTCGTCGACGACCTGCGGCACACGCCCGGCGACCTCGACGCGTTCACCGGCTTCGACAGCAGCACCGATGTGCGCGCCGTCTTCTCCTGGTCCTACCGGGCCCTGGACGACCACGCCGCCCGGCTGTTCCGCCTCCTGGCCCTGCACCCCGGGCCCCACATCACGGCCCCCGCCGCCGCCAGTCTGCTCGGCCTCCCCGTGGCCGGGACCCGCCGCGCGCTCGCCGCCCTGGTCGGTTCCTGCCTCGTGGAACAGCCGCTGCCCGGCCGCTACGGCCTGCACGACCTGCTCCGCAGTTACGCGGGCGAGCTCACCCGGCTCCACGACACCGCCCAGGACCGCCGGCAGGCCACCCTGCGGGTGCTGGACCACTACCTGTTCACCGCCCACCGGGCCAACCAGCTCCTCAAGCAGGACACGACGGCCGAACTCGACCTCGGAGCGCCGCAGCCGGGCGTGGTCCCGGAGGAGTTCACCGGCGTCCAGCAGGCGAGCGGGTGGTTCGCCGCCGAACAGCGGGTCCTGGCCGACCTGCTCCACTGCGCCGTCACGCAGGATCTCGACCGCCACACCACCGGGCTCGCCTGGTCGCTCAAGGAGCACCTCCAGCGCCAGGAGTTCTGGCCCGAGGCCGTCGCCGCGCTGACCCCCGCCCTGACCGTGGCCCGGCGCCGGGGCGACCTGCTCGAAGAGGGCCGCTGTCTGCGCCACCTCGGCAGCATCCACGGCTACCTCGGCCATCAGGACGAAGCCCTGCGCCACCTGCGACGCGCCACCGCGATCTTCGAACAGCTCGACGCGACCGGCGAACAGGCGCGGGCCCACTACGTGATGGCGTGCGCGCTGTTCCTGTTCGGCCGCACCGAGGAGGCCGTGACGTTCTCCGAGCGGGGACTGGAGCTGTCCCGGGCGACCGGTGAGGAGCTGTGGCTGGCCGAGTGCCTGCTCGAACTCGCCTGGTTCCACTCCAACCTGGGGCACTTGGAGAAGAGCCTGCGGTACAGCGAGGAGGGCATCGCCCTGTTCCAGCGCCTGGACGCGCCGTGGCAACTGGCCCAGGGGTGGGACATCGTGGGCCACACCCTCCGTGCGCTCGGCCGGTACGAGGAGTCGGCGGCCACCTACCGGCGGGCGTCCCTGGCGTTCGAGGAACTGGGCGACCACCGGAACGCCATCGGCACCCTGATGCGTCTCGGGGACACCCGGCTGGCCCAGGGCGACCGGGACGGCGCCCGGGCGGACTGGGTCAAGGCCCTGGGCAACGCCGAGGAACGGGCCATGCGGCACAGCGCCCAGCAGGTCCGCGACCGGCTCACGGCCCTGGACACGGACGCGGATCCGGTGCCCGCCGTGCCGGAGCGGGTGGTCGGAAACCACCGGCTCCCGACCCCGCACCGGGACGCCGCCGCACGGGAGCCCGCCGGCCGGGGCGGGCGAACGACGGAACAGGCCCAGGGCACGGCCGTCCGGCGTACCGGCCGCGGGCTCCTTTCGTCCTGAACGACTGTCGGCACGGCCACCGGCCCCAGCGGAGCACATGTGTCCGGGTCGCATACCGCCCGCCGTGTGCCGCAGCGCCGCAGCGCCGACGAACGGGCCACCGCAGACACCCGGAACGGTGGCCCGCAGCCCCGCAGACGGCCACGGCCGTCTGCGGCACCACCGCCACCGGCCCAGCGGGTGCCCGGGAACGGTGTTCCCGCGGGTCAGTCGGCCCCTGCCCGGTGCGTGCTCGTGGTCAGCACGCCATGGTCTCGATCAGGTAGAAGGGGGACGCGCCCAACAGCGGGGTCGCCGACACGACGGACAGTCCCGCGCGGCGGCACACCTCTTCGAAGTCCTTGTGGGTCCGTTCCCTCCCGCCCAGGTTCACCAGCATGTTGAGGTCGCTGAGGTAAGTGATCCCGCCGTCTGCGGCGTGCGCGGCAGCGTCGGTACCCACGACTTCGGGAAGCACCGGCTCCACGATCAGGACGCGGCCGCCGGGCGGTAGCACCTCGCGGCAGTGGCCGAGGATCGTGACCGCTTGGTCGTCCGACCAGTCGTGCAGGACGCTCTTGATCAGGTACAGGTCCGAGCCGCCGGGCACGGAGCGGAAGAAGTCGCCCGCGGCCAGGGAGCAGCGGTCCGCCATCCCGTGCCGGTCAAGCGTCTTCGGTGCCTGGGCCAGGCCGTCCTTGGTGTCGTGGAGGACGCCGGTGAGCGCCGGGTGCGCGGCGAGTATGCCGGTGAGGACGCTTCCGTCGCCGCCGCCGATGTCGGTGACCGAGGTGAAGCGGCTGAAGTCGTAGGCGTGCGGCAGCACGGCGGCGGTCTCCTGGGAGGCCTGGCTCATCGCCGCGTTGAAGTCGGCGGACAGCTCGGGGTGTTGCCCGAGAAAGCCGAAGAAGTCGGTGCCGAAGACGGCGTCGAACGCGATGCCGCCGGTGCGGACGCTGCTTTCCAGACCGTCCCAGGCCCGCACGATCGCCGGGTCGGTGAACATCCGGACGAACGAGACGAGCGAGCCGGGGCGGCTGGAATCCAGAAGGGCGCCGGCGGCGGTCACCGAGAACGTGTCGGGTTCGTGCTCCTCCAGCAGGCCCAGACCGGCGAGGGCGCGCAACAGCCTCGTCATGGGTTGGTGCTCGGCTCCTGCGTCGGCCGCCGCCTCGCCGGCCGACCGTCGGCCGTCGCCGATCAGTTCGAAGACTCCGAGCCGCAATGCGGCGCGCAAGGTCTGCGAGGCCATGCTGCCGAAGGCGAGCCGGACGATCAGACCTCGGTCGGCCATGGCCTCTTCGGCAGCGGCTGTGTCCATGGTGCTCACGGATGACTTCCTTCCTCGTCGGGGTGGGTGGCTGTGGTGTTCAGGGGGCGGGTCAGAGGCCGGCCAGGGCGGCGGGCGTGCACCCGGCGAAGGCGAGGACGTCGCGGTGGAGGTGGGACTGGTCGGCGTATCCGTGCGCCAGGGCGATGTCCGCGGCGCTGCCACCCGCGCGGAGGGCCCGGGCGGCCCGGTCGAAGCGGACGAGCATGGCGGCGCGCTTGGGTGTGAGGCCGACCTGGGCACTGAATCGGGACCACAGCCGCTTGCGGCTCCACCCGCAGGACGCGGCGAGGTCGTCGACCCGGACCCGGCCCCCGTGCGCCACGATGGTGTCCCACACACCGGCGACCTCGGGTGCCATCGTCCGGCCCCGGGCGGCCCGGTGGGCGAGGAACTCGCTGACCAGTGTGAAACGTTCCTGCCACGCGGTGGCGGCGGCCACCCGTTCACGGAGCTGCCGTCCCTGCCACCCCCACAGGTCCTCCAGGCCGACGACCGCCCCCTCCAGTTCGTGCGGCGACACGCCCAGCAGGGCGTAAGCGGTGCCGGGCGACAGGCACATCTCGATGCACTCGACGTCCCGGCCGTGGATCCGCGTGGGACCGGGCGACAACGACGCGACCAGGCTGGGATGGGAGTTCGAGCCCGTCGAAGGTCGTTGCGCGGTGCCGCCTTCGACCGTGAACGGGTCGTTTCCCAGGCCGATGACGACGACCACGGCAGGCTGGGGCAGCACCCGCAGGTCCAGTGCCTGGCCGACGCGGTCCCGGAAGCCTGTCATCCGGACACCGGGAACGGCAGGCGTGCCACTGGGCCGCACCGTCTCCCACCCGCTGTCGGCCGCATGATCGCCGTCGGAGCCACGGCCCACGGCATCCACTTCGTCGCTGTGCATGCCCCCACCCTGGCGGGCCCGGGCCGCCCCGTCTTGGAAAAAAGTTCCGCGGGCCGGCGCGCGGAGCCCCGAGCGGCCGCCGGGGAGTTCTCTTCGGATCGTCTGATCGTTGGTTGACGTGTGGTGCTGGCTGACGCCCAGTGGGTGAGGATCGAGCCGTTGCTGCCGGGCCGGCACCCGAAGCGGGGAGGGCGGTGGCGGGATCATCGGCAGGTGATCGGCGCGTTCGCGTTCACATACCGCACCGGTACGCCGTGGACGGACCCGTCTGAGCACTTCGGGCCGTGAAAGACGTCCGCGAACGACTGCGGAGGTAAGTCGCCGAGGGCACCCGGGAGAAGGTCTTCACCGCTCTGCTCACCCAGGCCGACGTCGCAGGGGGCCTCGACCGGGTCATCGCGGTCGGCTCCACCGCCGTCCGCGCTCACCAGCATGCAGCCGGCGCCCGCCAAGGGGCCCTGGCCGACGAGCCCGGCCATCATGCCCTCGGCCGATCGGCCGCCCCAGGACCACACCGGACGTGGTCCTGGCTGACAGGCGTGTTCGTCCCGCGCGATCCGCACTCACCCCCGCCGGCACGGGATCCGGACGGCGGTCCGAAGGAAACGGCCCAGTCCACGAGAGCCACAGGACCGCAAGGAGCGAGAGGCCGGAGAACCGGGAAGACCGGAAAGCGCGACAAGGAGACGACAAGGTTCGGCAAAGGGGCCCCGACGAGTGTGTGAACCACTCCTCCGCAACCGCGGGAGAGCAGCTCACAGAGCACTCGAACAGGAACGGGCACCACCCATGGACGCAATCACGGAAGCGGGGGCCGGCACCCTCGCCCCGCCTCGGGCGCACCCGCGGCGCCTCGCCCCGGACGCCGACTGCGACGCCTTCGTGCGCGACGTCTACGACCGGTACGGGCCGCTGCTCCTGCGGTACGCCGCGCGGCTGCTCGACGGCGACTGGCACAAGGCGCAGGACATCCTCCAGGAGACCGCGGCCCGCGCCTGGAAGCACGGCCGGTTCCTGAGCACCCGCGGCGAACACGTCCGGCCGTGGCTGTTCACCGTGACGCGGAACCTGGTCGTCGACCACCATCGGGCCCGGCGGAACCGGCCGCTGGAGCTCATGCCGGCCGAGGACCTGGACGCCTCCTGGGACAGCACGGATTCCGCGATCACCACCCATGCGGTCCTGAACGCGCTGCGCGAACTGACCGAGCAGCAGCGAACCGTCATCCGTCTCATGTACTGCCTGGAGTACAGCGTGAGCCAGGCGGCCGAACAGCTCGACATCCCGCCCGGCACCGTGAAGAGCCGCTCCTTCTACGCCGTGCGGGCGCTGCGCAGGGCGCTGGCGAAGCAGGGTGTCCTCGCCGGGTGAGCCACGGCGCGGGCGTCCGGCTCCAACGGCCGCCTGCGAGCGGTCCGCTCAGACGGCCGCCTGCGTGCGCCGCGACGTCGTCGCGATCGTCGCCGAGCCGACCACGCGCGTGCCGTCGTACAGCACGATCGCCTGGCCGGGCGCGACCCCGCGCACCGGCTCCCCGGTGAAGGTGACGCGCAGTTCGCCGTCGACGACCTCGGCGTGCACCTCGGTCTCGCCGCCGTGGGCGCGGAGCTGGGCGGTGTACGTGCCCGGGGCGGCCGGCTCGGTGCCGCACCAGCGGGGGCGGATCGCGGTCAGCGCGGTGACGTCGAGGGCCTCGGCGGGGCCGACGGTGACGGTGTTGTTCACCGGCGAGATGTCCAGCACGTAGCGCGGCTTGCCGTCGGCGGCGGGGTGGCCGATGCGCAGGCCCTTGCGCTGGCCGATGGTGAAGCCGAACGCGCCGTCGTGGGTGCCCAGCTTCGCGCCCGACTCGTCGAGGATGTCGCCCTCGGCCCGGCCGCCGAGGCGGCTCGCCAGGAAGCCCTGGGTGTCGCCGTCGGCGATGAAGCAGATGTCGTGGCTGTCGGGCTTCTTGGCCACCGCGAGGTCACGGCGCTCGGCCTCGGCGCGGATCTCGTCCTTGGTGGTGAGGGTGTCGCCGAGCGGGAACATGGCGTGCGCGAGCTGCTTCTCGTCCAGGACCCCGAGGACGTACGACTGGTCCTTGGCCATGTCGGAGGCGCGGTGGAGCTCCCGCGAGCCGTCCTCCCTGACCACCACCGTCGCGTAGTGCCCGGTGCACACGGCGTCGAAGCCGAGCGCGAGGGCCTTGTCGAGCAGGGCGGCGAACTTGATCTTCTCGTTGCAGCGCAGGCACGGGTTCGGGGTGCGCCCGGCCTCGTACTCGGCGACGAAGTCCTCGACGACGTCCTCGCGGAAGCGCTCGGCGAGGTCCCACACGTAGAACGGGATGCCGATGACGTCGGCGGCCCGGCGGGCGTCCCGGGAGTCCTCGATGGTGCAGCAGCCGCGCGCGCCGGTCCGGAAGGACTGCGGGTTGGCGGAGAGCGCGAGGTGGACTCCGGTCACGTCGTGTCCGGCCTCCACGGCACGGGCGGCGGCGACGGCGGAGTCGACGCCGCCGGACATGGCGGCGAGGACGCGGAGGGGGCGCGGGGCAGCGGGGCGCGGGGTATCGGTCATAGCTCGTCCAGAGTAGTCGGAACCTTCACCGACCTCCCAAGCGTTACAGGATCAGGGGCAGGGGCAGGCAGACGGAGAGGGGGGCGCGGTGGCCGGCAGAGCGAAACCGCAGCCGTCGGCGGGCGGGAGGCCGAGCAGACGCGGCTTCCTCATCGGCGCGGGTCTGGTGGTGACCGGCGCGGCGGTGCTGTGGGGCGACGAGGCGTCCCGGCTGTGGTGGAAGGTGCCGGGCGTGGACAAGCAGCGCACGGACGGCGACGTGGACCAGCCGGGCGCGCGGTGGGTGCCGGCGTCGGCGCGCAACCTGCGCACGGCGGACCGCCCGGACGACTACCGCATCGACCGGATCGTGATCCACACCACGGAGGGCAGCTACGACTCGGCGATCCGGGTCTTCCGCGACCCGCTGCACGCGGCCGCCGCGCACTACGTGATCCGCGCCGAGGACGGGCACATCACGCAGATGGCCCGCGAGCTGGACGTGGCGTACCACGCGGGCGACCGCGGCTACAACGAACGCAGCGTCGGCATCGAGCACGAGGCGTTCGCGCACCGGAAGGGCACGCTGACGGAGGTGATGTACCGGTCCTCGGCCCGGCTGGCCGCCGGCATCTGCGCCCGGTACGGCATCCCGGTCGACCGCGAGCACATCGTCGGCCACGTGGAGGTCCCGGGCACGGACCACACGGACCCGGGCCCCTACTGGGACTGGGACCACTACCTGGGGCTGGTCCGGCAGGAGACCCGCCGCCTGGCCCCCCTCCCCGCGCGGAGCACCTAGCGCAGGTGCACCGGCAGCGAGTCGACGCCGTACACGATGGAGAGCTTGCGGAAGTCCAGGTCCTCCGGGCGCACCGCGAGCCTCAGCTGCGGGAAGCGGCGGACCAGCGCCGGGTAGGCGGCCCGCAGCTCCATGCGGGCGAGCTCGGCGCCGATGCAGCGGTGGATGCCGTAGCCGAAGGCGAGGTGGCCGGAGGCCTTGCGGTCGGGGTCGAAGCCGCCGCCGTCGGGGGTGTACGAGGCGTCCCGGTTGCCGCCGGCCAGGGAGCAGAGCACGAGGTCGCCCTTGGGGATGTGCACACCGGCTATCTCGATGTCCTGCCGGGCGAAGCGCGGGAAGGCGACCTGCACGACGGTGAGGTAGCGCAGCGCTTCCTCCACGAAGGGGGCGGCAGCCGCGTCGTCGTCGCGCAGCCGCTCGAAGGCCCGCGGGTTCTGGAGCAGCAGCAGGGAGCCGAGGGCGAGCATGCTCGCGGTGGTCTCGAAGCCGCCGGTGAGGACGCCGTCGGCGAGGCCGGCCAGCTCCTCGTCGCCGACGGTGTCGCCGTGGTCGCGGATGATCATGCCGATGAGGCCGTCGCCCGGGTTCTCGCGCTGCTTCTTGACCACGTCGCGGAAGTACGACAGGGACTCGGACATCGCGCCGAAGGGCGCCGTCGCGCCGCTGAACAGGTCGAAGCGCTCCATGGCGAGCTGCTGGAAGTCGTGGCGGTCCTCGTAGGGGACGCCGAGCAGCTCGCAGATGGTCAGGGAGGGGATCGGCAGCGCGAAGTTCTGCACCAGGTCGACCGGGCCGCCCGCGGCGCCCGCGGCCTCCATCGCGTCGAGCTGCTCCTCGATGAGGGTCTCGATGCGCGGGGTGAGCCGGCGCAGGCGGCGCATCGTGAACTCGGGGGTCAGGATGCGGCGCAGGTGCGTGTGGACCGGCGGGTCGCTGAAGCCGAGGCCGCCGGGGTTGTGCTCGGCGACGACGCCGGCGTTGCCCGCGAGGTTGGTGAAGTCACTGCTGAAGCCGTCGGTGGAGCCGAGGACCTCCTTCGTCTCCTCGTACCCGGTCACCACCCAGGCGTCCATGCCGAAGGGCAGCGGCACCTGGTAGACCGGGGACTGGGCGGCCCTGGCGGACAGCTTCGCCACCGGGTCGAGACCGTCGCGGCGCATGGGCAGGAGCAGGTCCTGGGGAAGCCGGTTGAGCAGCGAGGAGCTGATTCCGTGCTTCTGGATCCTGGCCAGGTACATGCGCCCGATCCGCGCGGTGATGCGGGAACGGAGGGTCGCCTTCAACGTGAACTCCATGGGTCGTCGTGCGGCCCCCACGCGCGGCGCGTGACTTCTGCGACTTCTGAGGGACATCAGAGGGCTCAAGTATAAAGAGCGATTGCGGGCCGTCAGGGTTGAGCGTGATGAGGGTTACATAAAACAGAGTCGGCCTCCGCTTCCGGTTCCGCCCCGCCCCGCAGGCCGGGGCGGGCGGCCCCGGATCAGCTCAGGCCGGCGGTGCGGGCCCGTTCCACGGCGGGGCCGATCGCCGCGGCGACCGCCGCCACGTCGGCCGCCGTGGAGGTGTGCCCGAGGCTGAAGCGCAGGGTGCCGCGCGCCAGGTCGGGGTCGGTGCCCGTGGCGAGGAGCACGTGCGAGGGCTGGGCGACGCCCGCGGTGCAGGCCGACCCCGTGGAGCACTCGATGCCCTGGGCGTCGAGCAGCAGCAGCAGCGAGTCCCCCTCGCAGCCGGGGAAGGTGAAGTGGGCGTTGGCGGGCAGCCGCCCGCCCGGGGCCGGGTCGCCGCCGAGGATCGCGTCGGGGGCGGCGGCCCGGACGGCCCGCACCAGGTCGTCGCGCAGCGCCCCGACCGTACGGGCGAAGTCCGCGCGCCGCTCGGCGGCCAGGACGCCCGCGACGGCGAAGGCGGCGACCGCGGGGACGTCGAGGGTGCCGGAGCGGACGTGCCGCTCCTGGCCGCCGCCGTGCAGGACGGGCACGGGGGTGTACTGGCGGCCGAGCAGCAGGGCGCCGATGCCGTACGGGCCGCCGATCTTGTGGCCGGAGACGGTCATGGCGGCGAGCCCCGAGGCCGCGAAGTCGACGTCGAGCTGGCCGTACGCCTGGACCGCGTCGGCGTGCAGCGGCACCCCGAACTCCGCTGCCGCGTCGGCGAGTTCGCGGACCGGCTGGACGGTGCCGATCTCGTTGTTGGCCCACATGACGGTGGCGAGGGCGACGTCGCCGGGGTCGCGGGCGATGGCGTCGCGGAGGGTGTCGGGGTGCACCCGGCCGTACGCGTCGACGGCCAGGTACTCGACGTCCGCCCCCTCGTGGGCGGCGAGCCAGTCGACGGCGTCCAGGACGGCGTGGTGCTCGACGGGGCTGGCCAGGACGCGGGTGCGGCGGGGGTCCTCGGCCCGCCGGGCCCAGTAGAGCCCCTTAACGGCGAGGTTGTCGGCCTCGGTGCCGCCGGCGGTGAAGACCACCTCGCTGGGGCGGGCCCCGAGGGACGCGGCGAAGGCCTCGCGCCCCTCTTCGACGGTACGGCGGGCTCGGCGCCCGGCGGCGTGCAGGGAGGAGGCGTTGCCGGTGACGGTCAGCTGGGCGGTCATCGCCTCGACCGCCTCGGGCAGCATGGGCGTGGTCGCGGCGTGGTCGAGGTAAACCATGGTGAGGGCGATTGTACGAGGCCGGGGGCCGGACGGCGGCGGGGTCCCGGCGGGGCCGGGGGCGCGGGGCCGGAACTAGCCCTCGTACAGGTCGACCACCTCGCGGGCCGCCCGCAGGAGTTCCGCCCGTGCCGCCGCCGGCGCCAGCACCTCCAGGCTCGCCCCGAAGTCCAGCAGTCCCCGCACCCACCGCAGGTCGGGATAGGCGAGGCAGAGGCCGGTCCAGCCGGCGGCGGCCTCCTCCGCCGGGCCCGTCACGTCCGCCCCGTGCATCCGCAGGAACATGTCCAGCCGCTCCGTGCGCACCCTCGCCCGCACCACCACCCCCGCCTGCCGCGACTCCACCTCCTCCCGCAGCAGCTCCCAGACCTGCGCCAGCTCCACCCCCGGCCGCCGCCGCACCGGGTCGTCCAGCAGGGTCGCCGAGCGCACCCGGTCGGCCCGGTAGAGCCGCGGCCGGGACCGGTGGTCGGCGACCAGGTACCAGGTCCCCGCCTTGGACACGAGCCCGTACGGATCGACCGTGTACGTGCGCGGTCCGGCGGCGTCCGCGTGCCGGTAGCGCAGCCGTACCCGCCGGTCGGCGAAGACGGCCTCGTGCAGCACCCCCAGGTCGGCGTCCCCCGAGGGCCGCCGCCACCGCACCGGGTCGACGACGATCCGCCGACTGGTCAGCTCGGCCGCGGGCCGGTGCGGCTCGGGAAGCGCCGCCATCACCTTCCGCAGCGCGCTCCCCAGCGCCCGGTCGAGCCCGAGGTCGGCGTGCGTGCTCCGCGCGGCCAGCACGAACAGGGCCCGCGCCTCGTCGCCGGTGAGCCCGGTGACGTCCGTCCGGTAGCCGGGCAGCAGCGCGAACCCGCCCCGCCTCCCGCGCTCCGCGTACACGGGCACGCCCGCCGCCGACAAAGCCTCCATGTCGCGGTGGACGGTCCGCACCGACACCTCCAGCCGTTCGGCCAGCTCGGCGGCGGACACCAGCCCACGCGTCTGGAGCAGCAGCAGGATCGACAGCAGCCGGTCGGATTTCACAACGCCCACCCTCCCACCGCATGTCCGTCGCGACCGGGGGCACCCGGCGCATAAGGATTCCGTAAGGGGTCGCAGGGCCAGTCAACTGGCAAGTACACAAGGAGACTTCAGATGCTGGCAATCGTGGGAGCCGTGCTCTTCGTCATCGCGTTCATCATCAACGCGGCCGACATCACGGCGAACGAGATCTTCATGCCGACCAGCCTGATGCTGCTCGGCCTGGCCTTCCTGGCCCTGCACGTGGCGGGCATCGGATCCGGCTGGGGCGGCCGGGGCCGCAACCACCGCTGACGCGGCGGCGGACGGTACGACCCCGACCCCGCGACCGGCCCGGAGCACCGCGCCTACTGCCGCGGCGCCCGCGCCAACTGCCGCGACTGCGCCACCAGCCGGTCCGCGCTGTCCCAGACCTCCGCGTCCTCCTCCAGGAAACCGCCCGCCAGGTTGCGGGTGACGACGGAGACCCGCAGGGGACCGGGCGCGGGCCGGCTGCGTACGTGACAGGTCAGCTCCACGGTCGGCGTCCAGCCCTTCAGGCCCAGCTCGAAGCTGGTCGGGGGCAGGGCGTCGACGGCGAGCAGCAGCGACAGCGGGTCCGCGTCCCGGCCGTCCGCGAGTCCGAACCAGGCCCGCATCTCGCCCTTGCCGGAGGGCGCGCCGACCGCCCAGCCGACCGTCGCGGGGTCGAGCCGCAGGTCGAGGCGTTCGGTGATGGCGTTGGAGCCGGGGATCTCGGGGGCGGGCCCGTCGGACGTGCCGAAGCAGTGCTCCTGCGGCGGGATCGCGGGCGGCTTCGCGGTCGTACGGACGTCCTCGCTCAGCGCGTCGAGGTCGCCGTAGGAGGCGAGGACGCGGATGCGTTCGACCTCGTTGCCCTCCGCGTCGCGCTGGAGGAGGGACGCCTGCCCGGAGGAGAGCGTGCGCCCGCTGCGGACGGCCTCCGTGCGGACGACGGCGGGTCCCGGCGTCGACGGCGTGAAGTAGTGCGCGGAGACCGTGAAGGGGTCCGGGTGCGGAAGCGCGTCGGCGAGCGCGCGGCCGATGACGGCGAGGAGGTAGCCGCCGTTGACGGCGTTCATGATCGTCCAGCCCGCGGAGAGCTCCACGTCGTACACGCCCGGCTCGCGCCGCACCACGGCGGTGTCGCGGTCGAACTCGCTGTCCCCGAGGGTTCCGATGGGTGTCTGTGCCATGCCCGGCACGCTACACCGGCCGATTACTGAGCGGTAGCTTTTCCTGTGCGCCCGAGCTTTCCCGTACGAGGACCTCCTCGCGCGACCGCCCGCCCGGCTAGCCCGCCTGGTCCGGCGCCTCCACCGACACCGACGACCTGTGCCACGCCCGCGGCGCCCGCCAGTGGAACCTCAGCGCGGCCAGCCGCAGCCCGAAGGCCGTGACCGCCGCGAGCCCGCTCGTGTACGGGTTCAGCACGTCGAAGCGGATGCACAGGGCGACCATCGCCGCCCCCACGATCGCCGGCACCGCGTACAGGTCCCGGTCCCAGCGCAGCAGCGAGGGCACCTCGTTGGCGAGGACGTCGCGCAGGACGCCGCCGCCGACCGCGGTGGCCAGGCCCAGCGTCGCCGACGCGGTGAGGCCGAGCCCGTAGTCGTACGCCTTCGCCGTGCCGGTGACGGCGAACAGGCCGAGCCCGGCCGCGTCGAAGACGTTCACCCCGAGCTGGATGCGTTCCACCTGGGGGTGCAGGAAGAAGACCAGGACGGTGGCGAGCAGCGGGGTGACGAAGTAGCCCAGGTCGCTGAAGGCGGCCGGCGGCACCGCGCCGATGATCAGGTCGCGGAACAGCCCCCCGCCCAGTGCCGTGACCTCCGCGAGGACCGCCATGCCGAAGACGTCGAAGTTCTTGCGGACGGCGAGCAGCGCGCCGGAGATCGCGAAGACGAAGATCCCGACGAGGTCGAGCACATGTTGGACGGAGGGGCTGAAGAGTTCCTGGAGCACGCGACATTCTTACCTGCCCACGGGTCGCGAACCCCGGGGTGACAGCCGGGCGGCCCACCGCGCGGGTCCGGCCTACAGCTTGGGCCTGCCCTTCGTGAACAGCCAGGTGCGGAAGAACCCGTCGAGCTGCTGCCCGGAGATCCGCTCCGCGTACGCGATGAACTCGCCGGTCTCCGCGTTGGCGTACCGGTAGTCGGAGGCCCAGGTGCGCAGCAGCTTGAAGAAGGCCCTGTCGCCGATCTTCTCGCGCAGCACCTGGAGCGTCATGGCGCCGCGGTTGTAGACGGCGGAGGCGAACATCGTGTCGCGCTGCGGGTCGCCGACCACCGTCTGCCAGAACGCCGACTCGGCGGGACGCGCATGGTAGGAAGCGCGCATGAGGTCGTGGGCGGTGCCGCGTCCCTTGTGCTCCTCCCACAGCCACTGGCTGTAGGTGGCGAAGCCCTCGTTCAGCCAGATGTCGTCCCACTCCTCCGGCGAGACCGAGTCGCCGAACCACTGGTGGGCCAGCTCGTGGGCGATGGTGCTCTCGCTGCGGACCGCGGAGTAGACCGGCTTGGTCTGGGTCTCCAGTGAGAACCCGGCCTGCGGCATGTCGTCGACGATCGCGCCGGTCTCCTCGAAGGGGTACGGGCCGAAGAGCGTGGACCAGTGGTCGGTGATCTCCGCGGTGAGGCCGTAGACATCGACGCTGTTGCTGTCCTTCAGCACCGGGTCGACGGCGACGTAGATCGGGGTGCCGCCGGGGGTGACGCCCCGCTGGACGTCGAACCTGCCGATGGTGGCGGTGGCCAGGTAGGTCGCCATCGGCTTGTCGGTGCGCCAGTGGTGGGTGGTCCTGTCGCCCCGGGTCGTGGTGGAGACCAGCCGGCCGTTGGAGACGCCCGTGAGGCCCTTGGGGGCCTTGATGCGGATGTCGAAGGTGGCCTTGTCGGAGGGGTGGTCGCTGCCGGGGAACCAGGTGGAGGCCGCGTTCGGCTCGCAGGCGACGAAGACGCCGTCGCCGGTCTTCATCCAGCCGTAGTCGGAGCCGAAGACGATCGGCCCGGACAGCGGCTCGGGCACTCCCCCGTAGACCACCTCGACGGTGAACCGGTCGCCCTTCTCCAGCCGGTGGCGGGGCGTGATGCGGAGGTCGTCGCCCCGGCGGCCGAAGTCCGCGCGTCTGCCGTTCACCTCGACGGACTCCACGGTGAGCTTCTGGAGGTCCAGGTGGAAGGAGGAAAGGTTCTTCAGCGCCTTGGCGGTGAGGGTGGCGCGGGCGTCGAGGCGGTCGGTGGCGGGGTCGTAGTCGAGCCCCAGGTCGTAGTGGCGGACGTCGAAGCCGCCGTTGCCGAGGTGGGGGAAGTACGGGTCGCCGACGCCCGGGGACCCGGGTTTCGCGCCCGGGGCGGCCGCGACCAGGCAGAAGGAGGAGGCGGCGAGGACGACCGCCGCCAGACGTGCCGAACGGGAGAGTGCCATGAGTCTTCCCTTCGAACGCGTTGTCCCGCCCCTCGGTGTGTGGGGCGGACGCGCCGACTCTGCACTCTCCCGTTCCGGGATGCGACCGACATGTACATGACTTTACGAAGTCGTGCCCTGCCGACCGGTTGGAAGCCGTACGTCCGGATTGAGCCGTCTCCGGCTCACGCCTCCTTGGCGACGTCCACGACCTTCACCGCGTCCTTCGCCTCCGCCACGATCTCCTCACCGGGGACCTGGTCCGGAGCGTTCTCCGGGTGGTGGCAGGCCACCTGCTGACCGGGCTTGAGTTCGAGGAGCGGCGGCTCCTGCGTGGTGCAGATCTCCGTCGCCTTCCAGCACCGGGTGTGGAAGCGGCAGCCGCTCGGCGGCTTGATCGGCGAGGGGACGTCGCCCTTGAGCAGGATGCGCTCGCTCTTGACGCCGCGCCGCTTCGGATCGGGGACCGGCACCGCCGACATCAGCGCCTTGGTGTACGGGTGCATCGGCGCCTTGTACAGCGACGTGCGGTCCGCCAGCTCGACGATCTTGCCGAGGTACATCACCGCGATCCGGTCGGAGACGTGCCGGATGACCGACAGGTCGTGCGCGATGATCACGTAGGTGAGGCCCAGCTCCTGCTGGAGGTCGTCCAGCAGGTTGACCACCTGCGCCTGGATCGACACGTCGAGGGCCGAGACCGGCTCGTCCGCGACCACCAGCTTCGGGTTGAGCGCGAGCGCGCGGGCGATGCCGATGCGCTGGCGCTGGCCGCCGGAGAACTCGTGCGGATAGCGGTTGTAGTGCTCGGGGTTGAGACCCACGAGCGCCATCAGCCGCTGCACCTCCTTCTTGACCCCGCCCTCGGGCGTGACGCCCTGGAGCTTGAACGGCGCGCTGACGATCGTGCCGATCGTGTGCCGCGGGTTCAGCGAGGAGTACGGGTCCTGGAAGATCATCTGCACGTCGCGGCGGTGCGGGCGCATCTTCGCCGTGGACATGTGGGTGATGTCGTGCCCCTCGAACTCGACCGTGCCGCCGGTCGGTTCGAGCAGGCGGGTGATCAGCCGGCCCATGGTCGACTTGCCGCAGCCGGACTCGCCGACGACGCCCAGGGTCTCCCCCGGGTACACCTCGAAGGACAGCCCGTCGACGGCCTTGACCGCGCCGGTCTGGCGCTGCATCAGCCCGGACTTGATCGGGAAGTGCTTGACCAGGTTCTGGACCCGCAGCAGCGGCTCACGGCCGGGCGCGGCGGCACCCGGCGCCCGCGTCTGCTCCTGGTCCTTCTCCTGCGTCTTCGTCTCGTTCTCGCTCACGGCTTCATCGCTCACAGCTTCGGCGCAATCTCTTCGGTCCAGATCCGGGTCCGCTGCTCGGCCGAGAGGTGGCAGGCCGAGAAGTGACCGCTGCTGACCTGTTGCAGCTCGGGCCGCACGGTCCTGGTGACGTTGTCCTTGGGCACGTCGGCGTACGGGCAGCGCGGATTGAAGGCGCAGCCGTCGGGGATGTTGATCAGCGACGGCGGGGAGCCCTTGACCGGGATGAGCCGCTCCGTCTGCTCGCGGTCAATGCGCGGCATCGAGCCCAGCAGGCCCCAGGTGTACGGGTGCTGCGGCTGGTAGAAGACCTCTTCCGCGCTGCCCCGCTCGACGCAGCGGCCGCCGTACATGACCAGGAGCTGGTCGGCCATCTCCGCGACGACGCCCAGGTCGTGCGTGATCATGATGACCGCGGACCCGAACTCCTTCTGGAGGTCGCGGATCAGGTCGAGGATCTGCGCCTGGACGGTGACGTCCAGGGCGGTCGTCGGCTCGTCGGCGATCAGCAGGTTGGGGTTGTTGACCAGCGACATCGCGATCATCGCGCGCTGGCGCATCCCGCCGGAGAACTCGTGCGGGTAGGAGTCCACGCGCTTGTCCGGCTGCGGGATGCCGACCAGGTCGAGCATCTCGACCGCCCGCTTGCGCGCGGTCTTCTTGTCCACGTTGTGGTGGACCCGGTAGGCCTCCACGATCTGCTTGCCGACCGTGTAGTACGGGTGCATGGCCGACAGCGGGTCCTGGAAGATCATCGCCATCTCGCGGCCGCGGAGCTTGCGCACCTCGTCCGGGTCGGCGCCGAGCAGTTCCTGTCCGTCGAACCAGATCTCGCCGGTGACGCGGGCCTTGCTGCGGCCGTACTGACCGGTGGTGTGCAGGCCCATGATGCCGAGCGAGGTGACCGACTTCCCGGAGCCGGACTCGCCGACGATGCCGAGGGTCTGGCCCTTCTCCAGCTTGAAGCTGAGGCCGTCGACGGACTTGACCAGGCCGTCGTCGGTCGGGAAGTGCACCCGCAGGTCCCGGACCTCCAGGAAGGAGGTCGAGGGCGCGGAGCCCACCGCCTGGGGGACGCCCACGGTGGTCTCGGGCACGGTCGCCGCGGCGGACACGGCGGTGGCCTCGTCCGTGCCGGGCTTGTCGAAGTCGGTCATCCGAGCCTCACTCGCGGGTCGATGACGGCGTACAGCATGTCCACGAGGAGGTTGGCGACGCAGATGAACATCGCCGCGATCAGCGTGACGCCGAGGATCACGGGCAGGTCCTTCTGGGCGATCGCGTCGACCGCGAGCCGGCCCAGACCCGGGAGGTTGTACGTGGACTCGGTCAGGATCGCGCCGCCGAGGAGCGCGCCGAGGTCCAGGCCGAGCAGGGTGAGGACCGGGGTCCAGGTGGAGCGCATCGCGTGCTTGCTGATGACGACGCGTTCGGTCAGGCCCTTGGCCCGGGCGGTACGGATGTAGTCCTCGCCGAGGATCTCCAGCATGCTCGCCCGGGTGAGCCGGGCGTACATGGCGGCGTACAGGAAGGCGAGGGTGATCCAGGGCAGCAGCAGGCTCTGGAACCACTGGGCGGGGTCGTCTGTGAACGGGACGAACTCGCCCTCGATCCAGCCGAGTTGGAAGCTGAAGACGGCCAGCGAGAGCAGCCCGGTGAAGTAGATGGGGAGCGAGACGCCGGCGAGGGCGATGGTCATCGCCGCCCGGTCCCACAGCGAGCCCCGGCGCAGCGCCGAGATCACGCCCGCGGAGACACCGCCGACGACCCACAGCAGGCACGCACCGGCCGCGAGGGACAGCGTGACCGGCAGGGCCTCGGTGAGCTGCGGCCAGACTTCCTGCTCGGTACGGAAGGAGTAGCCGAAGCAGGGGGCCGCGCACTGGGTGACGTCAGTCCCGCTGGAGTACTCCCGGCCGACGAACAATGCCTGGACGAAGTGCCAGAACTGGACGAGGACGGGGTCGGCGAGACCCAGCTTCTCCCGGATGCCCTCGATGGCCGCCGCGTCGGTCTGCTTGCCGACGAACAGCAGCGCGGGATCCTGGCCGGCCCATTTGGGCAGGACGAAGAAGATGACGAAGGTCGTCAGCGTGACGACCAACAGCATCATGACGACGGCGAACAGGCGCCGGATGACGTAAGCAAGCACTGTGCGCGGCCCGGTGGCGGCCGGAGGACCCCGGGTCACGGGTTCCTCCGGCCGCCTCCTGCGGCCATCACCTGCCCTTCGGGCTTGGCGGGTTGGCGATGGTGGGGATCGACTGGTCCTCGGGTGAGGACTACTTCATGACACCGAGCGACGCGTAGTCGTAGCGGCCGTTGTACGCGGTGGACGAGTAGACGTTCGTCAGCCGCGAGCTGCGCCACGAGAAGTTCTTCTCGTACAGGAACGGCATCTGGACGGCGAGGTCCGCGGTCTTGTGGTTGACCTTCTTGTAGAACTCGGCGGCCTTCTCCGGGTCGGTAGCCTTCAGCGCGTCGTCGAAGAGCTTGTTGATCTCCGGGTCGTTCGTCTCCGAGCCGTTGTAGTTGCCGGTCGGCGCGATGAAGCGGCCGTCGATCAGCGGCTGCGAGAAGCCCTGGCCGGTCGGGAAGTCGGGGCCCCAGCCGGTCATGATGAGACCGATCTTGCGCTGCTTGACGACGGTCGGCGAACCGGTGATGGACTGCGACTCGGCGCCGTCGATCGTCTCGACCTCGGCGTTGATGTTGACCGCCTTGAGGGCCTGCTGGAGGGCCTCGGCGGTCTCCTTCTCACCGGTGTTGTTGCTGCGGGCGCTGATCTTGGTGGTGAAGCCGTTCGGCTGGCCGCACGCCTTCAGCATCTCCTTGGCCTTGGCCACGTCCGGCTTGCCGCCGCGGGCCTTGACGCCGTACGGGTCGTAGTCGTCCGAGCCCTTGATGGTGGTGGGCAGCATGTTGGTGGCGATGGGGCCGCCCGCCTCCTCGCCGCCGCGGACCTCCTGGAGCGACTTGAAGTCGGTCGCGTAGACGACGGCCTTGCGGCACTCGACCTTGTCCAGCGGCGGGACCGGCGTCATGTCGACGTAGCGGGTGAACGACGTCTGGATGTTGTCGACGTTCGCCTTGTGCTTCTTCAGCGCCTCGATGCGGCCGGACTGGGTGAGGCCGGTGCCGTTCATGTCGACGTCGTAGTCACCCTTGATCAGGAGCTTGTCGAGAGCCTCCATGTTGGGGTTGACCGTGACGGTGACCTTGTCCGGCAGAGCGGCCCGGACGGTGTCGGTGTCCTTGCTCCAGTTGGTGTTGCGCACCAGCACGATGCTCTTCTTCGGCGCGTACGACTCGAACTTGTACGGGCCCGAGGAGAACGGCTTGAGCTGGTACTTGGCGCCGGTGTCCTTTTCCTTCTTCACCGGGGAGCCCGCCGGCATCGCCAGCATCTGCTCGAAGTCGACGTTGGGCGTCGCCAGGTTGAAGACGATGGTCTTGTCGTTCGGCGTCTCGATGCCCTTGGGGCCGTCGCTCGTCGTGTCCTTGTACGGACCCTTGTACTCGGCCTTCGGGTCGATGGCCTGCTTCAGGTAGCTCGGGCCGCCGGTGATGGCCTCCGTGGCCCAGATGCGCGAGATGCCGTACTTGATGTCCTTGGAGGTGATCGGCGAGCCGTCCTCCCACTTGAGCCCGTCCTTGAGCTCGTACGTGTAGGTCTTGCCGTCGTTCGAGATCTTGCCGTTGCTCTTCGCGAGGTCCGGCACCAGCTCGGCACTGGCGTCGCCCGGCTTGGCCGCGTAGGTGACCAGCTGGCGCGCGTAGAAGCGGGAGAAGTCCCAGGCCATGCCGTAGTACTGACGCTGCGGGTCGGCAGAGTCCAGGTCCTGCTTGCTGATCATCTTGAGCGTGCCGCCCGCCTTGGTGGACGGGTTCGCGATCTTCGTTCCGGTGGCGGCGTTGAAGCCCGCGCCCTTGCCGCCGCCCTTCTCCTCGTCCTTCTTGCCACCGCCGCCACCGCACGCAGCGGTGGTCATGAGGGCGGCCACGACGAGCGCCGCTCCGGCGACCTGCCTGATCCTCGCCGACGAACGCTGGGGATTCATGGGTTCTGCAACCTCCGGGTGAGTGCGGTTACCGGCACAGGGCCCGGGAACCTTCGAGGAGCCGCCTGGCCGTTGTGGCAGGGGCGGGAAAGACGGGACGCGGTCCTCGCGGGCCGCGCGCCCGGTGGTCAACGGGTGCCCTTCGGGTCGAGCGCGTCGCGCACTCCGTCGCCGAAGAGGTTGAAGGCGAGCACCGTGATGAAGATCGCCAGACCGGGCACGATCATGAACAGCGGGTCGCTCTCGTAGGTGTTGATGGCCTTGGAGAGCATCTGGCCCCAGGAGGAGGTCGGCGGCTTCACGCCGGCGTTCAGGAAGGAGAGCGCCGCCTCGGTGAGGATGTTGGTGGGAATCATCAGCGTCGTGTAGACGGTGATCGGCGCCACCAGGTTCGGCAGCAGCTCCTTGAACAGGATGTACGCGCGTCCCGCTCCCAGGCTGCGCGCGGCCTCGACGTACTCCTTCTCGCGCAGCGACAACGTTTGCCCGCGCACGATGCGGCCGATGTAGGGCCAGCCGAAGAAGCCGATGACCATGACCAGGATGAAGATGCGGACCGAGCTGCCGGTCATGCCGAGGAGGTCGCCCGGCAGCACCGAGACCAGCGAGATGATGAAGAGGAGCTGCGGGAAGGCCAGCAGCATGTCCATGACCCGGCTGATGACCGAGTCGATCCAGCCGCCGAAGTAACCGGCGACGATGCCCAGGATCGTGCCGAGGACGACGGCGACCACCGCGGCGAGGAAGGCCACCAGGAGGGAGATCCTGGCACCGTAGACGATGCGGCTGAACACGTCACGGCCGTTGCCGGGCTCGACACCGAGCAGGAAGTCGGAGCTGACACCGGCGAACATGCTCTCGTCGAGGCCCTCGGCGACGCCGAACAGCGGGTCGATCCTGTCCTGGTGGAACTCGTCCGGCGGGTGGCCGAGCAGGTTCACGATCAGCGGGGCGAAGAGCGCCACGAGCACCAGGAGGACGACGACCACGCCGCCGGTCAGCGCGAGCTTGTCGCGCTTGAGTCTGGTCCAGGCGATCTGGCGCAGCGACCGCCCCTCGACCGACTTCTTCGCAACATCGGCCGCGACGTCGGCGGGAGCGGCCTTGTCCGCGTCCGGCGAGGTGTCGTGCAATGGTGCCGTCATCGTGGTGGGGACCCCTCTCGGCCGACGGTGGTCGGCCCTTGCCCGCCGCTGTGGCGGCTTGGAGCTTGTCGAACACAGGGCGGAACGCCCCTTGATTCGGGGAGTCTTCAATGCGGACGCCAAACCCCGCCAGACCCCCCGGCCAATGGATGCGCAACCGTGATGCTTACTGCGGCTTTCCGCTATCCGAACGCGGGTGAACGACGGGCGAACAGTGGGCAATTGGGCGCAACGCCCGGCACTCACCCCCAACTGCCGCCCATAGCCGCCATATTGGGGCAGACCCATTTCCGTCGCGTGCGCAAGCCCCGTCTCAGCATGCAGACGTGCCCAACTCTGCCCACGGGCATGCCAATTGACCCCTCAGGGGGCTTTTGGCAGGACTTTCCGGGGGGACCTTCGGGTGGAAAAGAGGACGGAGCGGCTCAGTAGGCGCGCGACGGCGGGTAGCCGTATCCCGGCGCGCCCGTCGGGGCGGGGGCGTGCGCGTCGCGGTCGTAGAACGGGCGGGCGTTGGCCCGCAGCCACATGCCGACCGGGTCGTGCTCGTCGGTCATCGCGACCGTGGACACCGGCAGGCCGTCCGGGACGACGCCGATGGACTGCTGCATCATCGCCCGCACCGCCTCCACCGACTGGCGGCTGGTGTCGTACAGGTCCAGACCGATGGCGAGGTACGGGGCTCCGAGCATCGGCTGCACCCAGGCGCGGCTGAGCGCGCGGACGGCCGGGGTGCGGTGCGCGTTCTGGGAGAGCTGGGCGTAGAACTGCGGGATGTCCAGGGCCGGTTCGCTCATCCGCAGCGGCCCCGCCGGCATCCGGTCCAGACCGGTGGCGATGCGCCGCAGGTCGAGCCAGGGGATGCCGACGCCGCCGCCGGGGGCGTGCGGGTTGAGCCAGATGCCCCAGCGGTCGGGGTACAGGGCACGGGCCAGGTCACGGCCCTGCGCCACCTCGTACGCCCGGTTCCAGCCGCTCGCGGCGAGCTCCTGGGCGGAGGTCACGCAGGGCGCGTAGCCGCAGCCCTCGACCTCCATGTTCCCGTACTGGGCGTCGGGGGAGCCGGCGGTGCCGTGCCACAGCAGCATCCACACCTGGCCGTCCGCGAGGGCGTGCAGCAGCGCCTCGTACGCGTCGTACCGCCCCGGGGTCACCTGGCGCAGCATGTGCTCGACCTGTCCGGCCGCCGCGGAGCCTGACGCGCTCACCCTGGGTCCCGCCCCTCTTCGATCCACCGTGTCGACACCGCCCCCGTGTGGCGTGGTCATCGAACAGCTTAAGCGGCACCGCTGACACCGGGCCGGTGCCGGGCGGGAAGACTTGGCCCGCCTTCGACGACGCCGGCCGCCGCGCGGTCGTACGGGATCTCAGTGCTCGCGCGTGTAGAACGGCCGGACCCGCTCCAGCATCCAGTCCACCACCGGGTCCTGCGCCATGTCGAGCAGCAGCAGGTGCACCGGCCACGGCACGGACTCCCGGCCCAGCGCCCGCCCCAGCGCGTCCATCGGCGCGTTGCGGTCCGTCCCCTCCCACGACGACAGCTGTACGCCGACGAACAGGACCGGCGGGTCGCCCTCCACGCTCGCCAGGGCGCGTCGGGCGGTGACGACGACGCCGCTCTGCTGGAACTCCCCCGCCGCCGCGGCGAGGAAGTCGACGGGCTCGTCCTGCCAGTCGGGCTCGAAGAGCCGCACCCGGCCGCCGGTCGCGGGCCCGTGCAGCGGGGAGCGGCCGGTGCGGCACAGTTCGGCGACGGCGGGGGGCGGCAGCGGCATGCCGACCGCGCCTTCCGGGTTCACCACGATGCCCAGTTGGGGCGGCAGCCCGCGGGCGAAGTCGACGGCCGGGGCGACCGCGCAGTCCATGTGGCCGCCGGCGCAGGCGAGGAACTGCTGCTCGGAGCTGAAGACCGGCACGTACGCCTGCCCGTCCAGCTCGACGGTCGGCAGGTCGGGCGGGCCCTGGTCGGGGCCGCCGCCGTTGGGCAGCGGGATCCAGACCTGTGAGCGGGCGAACACCTCGACGAGCCGGGGGCCGGCGCCGGGGTCGCCGAGAGAGGCGGCGAGCACTTCCTCCAGCTCGTTGGCGGGCCAGCCGCCACCGGGGAGGCCGCCGCTCCCGGGCAGGTCACCACCGGGGAAAGCACCGCCGGGCAGGCCACCACTGGGGAGAGCACCGCCGGGCAGGTCGTTCCCGGGGAGGCCGCCGCCCCCGGGGAAGCCAGGGGAAGGGTCACCGCCGGGGAGACCCGCCCCACCCGGGGCGCCGTAAGGAGTGCCGCCGTACGGGCCCGGCTGCTCCGGCACCCCGTACTGCCCCGTCGTCTCCGGTATGTCCACGGACCGTCCCCTTCTCGCCTGCCGACCGCCCCCGCGCTGGGCCCGAGCCTATCGCCGGGCCGCTCCGGGTCCGCGGCGTGCACCCGAATGGCCACGTTCCGTGCCTCTCGTGTTGCGGAGCGTGCCGATCCGTTCAAGGGTGGCGGACAGGGACGACCGGCCGCCCCGCTCCACCGGCTGCCCCCGGACAGGTCGCCCCGCCCATGCTCTCCCCTCCGGAAGGAATCCCGCCGTCATGGCACCGAACAGGACTGCCGCCCTCGCCCTCTCCACCTCGCTCTGCGGGGCGCTGATCCTCGGCACCGCCGGTGCGGCCGCCGCCACCACCGCCACCGACGGCCGGCTCCCGGCGGCCTCCGCGCCCGTCCGGCAGGCCGAACCGGACCTGGACGCCCTCACCGAGGCCGTCATCGACCTGGCCTTCGCCTCCGCCGCGGACCGGACGGCGGCCCGCACCCGGTTCGAGGCCGAGCTGGCGGACACCCTGGCCGACACGGCGTCCGCCGTGCTGGCCCACGACCCGGAGCCGACGTCGGCCGGCGCCCGGCTGTCCCTGCTCCGGCCGGCCGACCCGGATGCGGGCTCCGCCACCGCGCCGGCCCCGGAGGACACGCGCACGCCGTCCACGGCCGTCGACCCGGGCCCGTCGGCCGCCGCCGCCCCGACCGCGCTGGAGGACGGCCTCAAGGCGTTCGCCAAGGCCGTCGCGACCGGCGACTGGAGCGCGGCGCGCCAGGCCCTGGGAACCGTGCAGCACGCTTCCATCGACCTGGCGGCCAAGGTGTGGTCCAAGACCTCGGCCGCCCGTTCCCCGGAGTAGTCCCGCCGCCCGCCGCCGGCGCACCCCGCCGGCGGCGGGCACCCGGGGCCCCGGCCCCTACTCCACCTCGAAGCCGATCTCCCTGAGCGCCCCCGCCGCGTCCCGGTCCAGCAGGACCGCCGAGGCGCACCCGGCCGGCAGCCGCCCCTGCTCCGCGTCCCCGACCAGGGCGCCGACGGCCCTGCGGTGCCGGGCGAAGGCGTAACCGGAGACTCCGCGTCCGCGCTCCCGCTGGCCGTCCCTGGCCACTTCGGGGGACACGTCGAGCAGGATCAGCCGCAGCCCGCGCCCGCGCCTGCGGGCCTCGCGCGCCAGCCACCGGCGCACCCACGCCTGCGTACCGCAGTCGTGCACGACGACGGACTCCCCGGAGCGCAGCGCACGGCGCAGCCCGGCGTAGTGCGCCACCCGGACGAGGGGCCGGTAGAGGGCGTAGGGCAGCAGACGCGGCGCCTTCGCGTCCCAGCGCTCGCGCACGTCCTGGGAGTCGATGGTCCGCACCCCCGTGGCGGCCCGCCCCATCAGCGTGGACTTGCCGCTGCCGGGCAGCCCGGACACCACGACCACGTCCCCCCGGGCGAACATCAGCCGCCGCGGACTGCGCCCCTCGCGTTCCCGCAGATCGCGTACGACCACGGTGGGCACGGGCCCCACCGCCCCCACGGCCGCCGCGATCCGCGGACCTGTCGTCGTAACGCATGCACTGGGCTGCTGCAACGTCCTCACCGCTCCCCCTCGGGTATGCCCTCACCCTTGCCCAAGAAGTGTAAAGAAAAGGTAATGCGGGACAAGCGATTTGCTGACCGGGAGGGCCGTGCAATGATGTGCGCGCCAGGCGTCCCCTGTGCACCCCCAACTTCACAAAGGCCGTATGAATCCGCGCGGGAGAGTCCTCGGCACCAGTGCCGCGGGACGCCGAAGGAGCAAGCTCCTCCCTTGAATCTCTCAGGCCCCGTACCGCGCGGGCGAGGCAGATCTGAAAAGCGGGTCCCCCCACCGGGCGGCCCCACCCAAGGTGCAAGCCGCACGCGCGTGTCGCGACGGCGAACCTCTCAGGTTCCGATGACAGATGGGGAGGACCGTCCCCGTCGTCATGCCCTGGGAGTCCTTCCGTCATGAGCACCGCCCCCCGCCACACCGCCCTCGATGCCCTGCATCGCTCGCTCGGCGCGACGATGACCGACTTCGCGGGCTGGGACATGCCGCTGCGGTACGCCTCCGAGCGCGACGAGCACAACGCCGTGCGCACCCGGGCCGGCCTCTTCGACCTCTCCCACATGGGGGAGATCACGGTCACCGGCCCGCAGGCCGTGGACCTCCTGGACTTCGCCCTCGTCGGCAACATCGGCACCGTGGGCCTCGGCCGCGCCCGGTACACGATGATCTGCCAGGAGGACGGCGGCATCGTCGACGACCTGATCGTCTACCGCCTGGGCGAGACCGAGTACATGGTCGTCGCCAACGCCGGAAACGCCCAGGTCGTCCTGGACGCCCTGACCGCCCGCGCCGAGGGCTTCGACGCGGAGGTCCGCGACGACCGCGAGGCGTACGCCCTGATCGCGGTCCAGGGCCCGGAGTCCCCCGGCATCCTGAAGTCCGTCACGGACGCCGACCTGGACGGCCTGAAGTACTACGCGGGCCTGCCCGGCACCGTCGCCGGGGTCCCGGCGCTGATCGCCCGCACCGGCTACACCGGCGAGGACGGCTTCGAGCTGTTCGTCGAGCCGCGGCACGCGGAGGCCCTGTGGCGGGCGCTGACCGAGGCGGGCGCGGGCGTCGGCCTCGTCCCGTGCGGCCTGTCCTGCCGCGACACGCTGCGCCTGGAGGCGGGCATGCCGCTGTACGGCAACGAGCTGACCACGCGGCTCACCCCCTTCGACGCGGGCCTCGGCCGGGTCGTCAAGTTCGAGAAGGAGGGCGACTTCGTCGGCCGTACGTCCCTGGAGGCGGCCGCCGAGCGCGCCGAGACCGCTCCGCCGCGCAAGCTGGTCGGCCTGATCGCCGAGGGCCGCCGCGTCCCGCGCTCCGGCTACCAGGTCGTCGCGGACGGCGAGGTCATCGGCGAGGTCACCTCCGGCGCCCCGTCCCCCACCCTGGGCAGGCCGATCGCCATGGCGTACGTCGACGCGGCCTTCGCGGCGCCGGGCACGGCGGGCGTCGGTGTCGACATCCGGGGTACGCACGAGCCGTACGAGGTCGTCGCGCTCCCCTTCTACAAGCGCCAGAAGTAGCGTTCCGGGGCGCCTCCCGCCGGGCGGGGCGCCCCGGACGTGACGTACGCCGCCCGCCCCTCCGCGGCCGATACGTCCCCTTCGCGGCGTACGCCCGTCTCATTCCGCAAGACCCCGTTCCTCAGCACTCCCCCGCATCCAGGAGAATTCAGCCATGAGCAACCCCCAGCAGCTGCGTTACAGCAAGGAGCACGAGTGGCTCGCGACGGCCGAGGACGGCGTCGCGACGGTCGGCATCACGGAGTTCGCGGCCAACGCGCTCGGTGACGTCGTCTACGCCGACCTCCCCTCCGTCGGCGACACGGTCACCGCGGGCGAGACCTGTGGCGAGCTGGAGTCGACCAAGTCCGTCAGCGACCTGTACTCCCCGGTGACCGGTGAGGTCGTCGAGGCCAACCAGGACGTCGTGGACGACCCCTCGCTGGTGAACTCCGCCCCCTTCGAGGGCGGCTGGCTGTTCAAGGTGCGCGTCACGGACGAGCCGGGCGACCTGCTCTCCGCCGACGAGTACACCGCGCTCTCCGGCAACTGAAACCCCTAGGGACTCGCCTGATGTCGCTTCTCAACTCCTCCCTCCACGAGCTGGACCCGGACGTCGCCGCCGCCGTCGACGCCGAGCTCCACCGCCAGCAGTCCACCCTCGAAATGATCGCCTCGGAGAACTTCGCTCCGGTCGCCGTCATGGAGGCCCAGGGCTCGGTCCTGACCAACAAGTACGCCGAGGGCTACCCGGGCCGCCGCTACTACGGCGGCTGCGAGCACGTCGACGTGGTCGAGCAGATCGCGATCGACCGCATCAAGGCGCTCTTCGGCGCCGAGCACGCGAACGTCCAGCCGCACTCGGGCGCCCAGGCCAACGCCGCCGCGATGTTCGCCCTCCTGAAGCCGGGCGACACGATCATGGGCCTGAACCTGGCCCACGGCGGTCACCTGACCCACGGCATGAAGATCAACTTCTCCGGCAAGCTCTACAACGTGGTCCCCTACCACGTCGACGAGTCCGGCCAGGTCGACATGGACGAGGTCGCCCGCCTCGCCAAGGAGTCCCAGCCGAAGCTGATCGTCGCGGGCTGGTCCGCCTACCCCCGCCAGTTGGACTTCGCCAAGTTCCGTGAGATCGCGGACGAGGTCGGCGCGTACCTCATGGTCGACATGGCGCACTTCGCGGGCCTGGTCGCGGCCGGGCTGCACCCCAACCCGGTCCCGCACGCCCACGTGGTCACCACGACCACGCACAAGACCCTGGGCGGCCCCCGCGGCGGTGTGATCCTCTCCACGCAGGAACTCGCCAAGAAGATCAACTCGGCGGTCTTCCCCGGTCAGCAGGGCGGCCCGCTGGAGCACGTGATCGCGGCCAAGGCGGTCTCCTTCAAGGTCGCGGCCTCGCCGGAGTTCAAGGAGCGCCAGCAGCGCACCCTGGACGGCGCCCGCATCCTCGCCGAGCGCCTGGTCCAGTCCGACGTCACCGAGCACGGCGTCTCCGTCCTGTCCGGCGGCACGGACGTCCACCTGGTCCTGGTCGACCTGCGCGACTCGGAGCTGGACGGCCAGCAGGCCGAGGACCGCCTCCACGAGGTCGGCATCACGGTCAACCGCAACGCCGTCCCGAACGACCCCCGCCCCCCGATGGTCACCTCGGGCCTGCGCATCGGCACCCCCGCCCTCGCCACCCGCGGTTTCCAGACGGAGGACTTCACCGAGGTCGCCGACATCATCGCGGCGGCCCTCAAGCCGTCGTACGACGTCGAGGCGCTCTCGGCCCGCGTCTCGGCCCTCGCCGACAAGCACCCGCTTTACCCCGGCCTGAAGTAATTCAGTCCGATTACGTAGGCTTCATCTGGGCGTCGCGTGGTAGGCGACTCCCAGCAATACGTGAACACGGGGCACCGCGCACACTGGACAGTGAGCACGGTGCCCCGTCCCCTGCCCCGCACATGTTCTGCCCGACGGACAACGGCGTCCGCCACCTTCTGAGGAGTTTCGCTGTGGCCATCTCGGTCTTCGACCTGTTCTCGATCGGCATCGGCCCGTCCAGCTCCCACACGGTCGGCCCCATGCGGGCCGCCCGCATGTTCGTGGGACGACTCAAGAAGGACGGCCTGCTCGCCCAGACCACCTCCGTCCGCGCCGAGCTGTTCGGCTCCCTCGGCGCCACCGGCCACGGCCACGGCACCCCCAAGGCCGTCCTGCTCGGCCTGGAGGGCCACTCGCCGCGCACCGTCGACGTCGAGACGACCGACGCCGAGGTCGAGCGCATCCGCACCACCGGCAAGCTGCGGCTGCTCGGCACGGAGATCGGCTCGGCCCACGAAATAGACTTCGACGAGCCGAACGAGCTGATCCTGCACCGCCGCCGCTCCCTCCCGTACCACGCGAACGGCATGACCCTCTTCGCGTACGACGCGCAGGGCACCCCCCTGCTGGAGAAGACCTACTACTCCGTCGGCGGCGGTTTCGTCGTGGACGAGGACGCGGTGGCGGGCGAGAACCCGATCGTCCCGGACGACACGGTCCTCAAGCACCCCTTCCGCACGGGCGACGAGCTCCTGCGCATGGCCCGCGAGACCGGCCTCTCCATCTCCGCGATGATGCTGGAGAACGAGAAGGCCTGGCGCACCGAGGAGGAGATCCGTGAGGGCCTCCTGGAGATCTGGCGCGTCATGCAGGCCTGCGTCTCGCGCGGCATGTCCCGCGAGGGCATCCTCCCCGGCGGCCTCAAGGTCCGCCGCCGCGCCGCGAACTCGGCCCGCCAGCTGCGCGCCGACGGCGACCCGAAGGCGCACGCCATGGAGTGGGTCACCCTCTACGCCATGGCCGTGAACGAGGAGAACGCCGCGGGCGGCCGGGTCGTCACCGCGCCCACCAACGGCGCGGCGGGCATCATCCCGGCGGTCCTGCACTTCTACATGAACTTCGTCCCCGGGGCCGACGAGGACGGCGTCGTCCGCTTCCTCCTCGCCGCCGGCGCGATCGGCATGCTCTTCAAGGAGAACGCCTCCATCTCCGGCGCCGAGGTCGGCTGCCAGGGCGAGGTCGGCTCCGCCTGCTCGATGGCGGCGGGCGCGCTGGCCGAGGTCCTGGGCGGCACCCCCGAGCAGGTCGAGAACGCCGCCGAGATCGGCATGGAGCACAACCTGGGCCTGACCTGCGACCCGGTCGGCGGCCTCGTCCAGATCCCCTGCATCGAGCGCAACGGCATGGCGGCCGTCAAGGCGGTCACCGCCGCGAAGATGGCGATGCGCGGCGACGGCAGCCACAAGGTCTCCCTCGACAAGGTCATCAAGACCATGAAGGAGACCGGCGCCGACATGAAGGTCAAGTACAAGGAGACCGCCCGCGGCGGCCTCGCGGTGAACGTCATCGAGTGCTGAGGAAGGTCACCGCCGGGCCGGGTGGAGCTTGCGCCAGTACGTCCAGCTCGTCTCGTTCGGCTCGCTCCACCGCTCCGGCGCGTGGGCGAACTCCGGGTGGCGGTCCGCGATGTACGCGCGGGTGCGCTCCGGGACCTCGGCGTACGAGCCGAGCTTGCGGCCCCGGCAGTGGTAGGTGAGCCCGCCGGGCCGTTGGCCCCGGCCCATCCAGGGCAGCCACGGCGACATCCGGCTCCACGACATGGTCGCCGGAACGCCGGGCGCGTCCCCCGCCAGGTCGGCGCGGTCGGCGAAGAACTGGAACAGCTCCAGCGCCTTGTACGTGTCTCCGGCGGAGGCGTGCGGGTAGTCGGCCACCGGCAGCGGTGAGGGGTGGGCGAGCGGGATCTCCAGGCTGAAGCAGACCTGGTCGCCGAGGTCGGTCGTCGGAATCGGGAAGGGCCGCCACTTCTGGTTCGCGGGGTCGTTCCAGATGTGCACCACCGGCAGGTCCTGCCAGGTCTCCAGGATCTCCCGGGTCGCCGGGTCCAGGTAGAAGGCGGCCTCGCGGGTGAGGAGCTGGTAGGCGTCCGGCCCGCTCCCGGGGTCCTCGACCAGGCGGGCGACGTTGAGGCCCTCGAAGCCGAAGAGACGCCGGTAGGGCTCGTCGGGGGCCCAGGAGTACACGTCGCCGGACCACCAGTACGTCACTTCCGCACCGTCGAGCGAGGCCCGGGTGCGGGCGAAGGAACGAAGAAGCTCTGCGGGTGTCGTCATGGGTGACAGCATGCGCGATGTGCCGCGGCCGTGGTCAATGCCGACGGACCGGCCGTGGCGGACATCCGACCAGCGCGGCGGACGGCCTCCCGGTCGTCCGCCGCGGGTGCGAGCGGAGTGGCGCGTTGCCGATCAGCTGTCGTCGATCAGGCTGGTCAGCTGTTGTCGATCAGGTTGATCAACTGTTGTTGATCAGGTTGATCAGCTGCTTGATGCCCTCGGTGCCCAGCGCCGCGAGGGCCAGCCGCACCGGGTGGTACCAGGGCAGGTCGTCCATCCACTTCTTGAAGGCGGTGTACCCCTTGGCGGCGGCCGACTTGGCGCCGGACCAGATCTTGCCGCCCGCCTTCTTCAGCGCTGCCAGCGCGGCCTTGGCGGCGGCCGACGCGGCGCTGCGCTGGATCTGGGGTGCGGCGTCGCCCCCGGCGACGGCCCGCAGGTCGGTCCGTGCCCGAACGCCCAGGTGCGGACGGAGTTCCGGCGAGTCCAGCACGGACCGCGCCTGGTCGGCGGTGAGCGGCGCGGGGGCCACGGCCGTCGCCGGGACGGCCGCCGGACGTGCCTGTGCGGCGGTGGCGGCGGGTGCGGCCACCCCGAGGGCGACCGCCGCCGCGACGGTGGCGGCGGCGACGCGAAGGTGCGAGATGTTCATGAAGCGGTGAGTCCTCATCGGGTCATCAGGTTCGGGTGAGCCAGAACACGGCGCCGAGCAGGACATGGAGCAGCGGAACGACCACGCCGCCCACCCCCGGGGGCACCTTGCGCAGGGCGAACCAGCCGTGCGCGAGAGCCGTGGCGGCGACGCCCGCGGCGTACAGGAGCCAGCCGGGCGCGGTGTTGCCGGGCAGCAGGTGGAAGGTGATCCAGCCCGCCAGCAGGGGCAGCGTGACCAGGCCCCAGACGGTGTCGGTCCGCTTCCGGTCGTTCGTCTCTTCCATGCTCAACCTCGTGGTTTCCCGTCGGGCCGGGTCCGGTCCGGCCACCGCGCGGGCGGCCGGACCGGTTGCGGGTCAGGGGCGCGGTCAGCCGACCTGCTTGGCGAGCCAGTCGATGATCTCGTACTGCACGGCGCCCGGCAGCGCCTTCAGGGTCCACTTGAGCGGGTTGAAGTTGGAGAGGCTGTCGACCCACTTGCGGTAGGCGTCGGCGCCCTTCTTCGCGGCCTTCACGGCCGCCTTGAACAGGGAGCCCGACTTCTTCAGCAGGGCCTTGACGGCCTCGGCCTTGGGGCTGCCGTACTGGACGACCTGCGCGTCCTGGAGCTGGGCGACGGCGGCGGCGTTGAGGCCGGCCTCGCCGTTCGCGGCCGCCGCCGGGTTCTGGGCAATCAGGGTGGCGAGCCGGGCCGTGTCGGCCTGCTGCACGCTCACCGCGGAGACCGGGATACGGGCGGTCTCGGCAGCGTGGGCCGCGGGGGCCGCGACGCCGAAGGCGACGGCGGTCAGGGCGGTGGCAGCGGCAAGGCGGATCTTCTGACGGTTCACGTGAACTCCGTTGAGCATCATGCGGAGAGGACGCCCGGGAGCGCGGCGAGGCGTGGAAACTTGGCCGTCTTCCGGGTGTCCTCGTCCCCCGAGGAATTGTCGAAGAGTTCCCCCACCGGGTGCGGCGCACGGCGCCGGTCCGGCAGTGCGGGCGAGTGCCCCTCTTCACGGGGAAAATCCTGTCAGCCCGTCGCGGTGTCCCTGTCATGCCCAGGGAGGATTGGCCGACGCCCGCCCCCGCCGGTCAGCGGGGGCCGGGTGGGGCGGCCTCCCGGTCAGGTGGCGGGTACCGGACGGGGCGCACCCCGGTCGGGCGGCGGGGCGGTCGGCGAGCCGGGAGGGTGGGAGGGTGGTCAGCGGAGTGTCCGGCGGGGAGCGGAAGCCGTACGCGGACGGCGAAGCCGCCGTCCGGTTCCTGTCCCGCCGTCATGCTTCCGCCCAGTCGGACCGCCCGCTCGCGCAGGCCGACCAGTCCGTGCCCCTGCCGCTCCTTGCCGCCGCCCCGGCCCCCCTCCCTGGACGGGGGCGAATTGACGACGTCGACGCACAGCTCCGCCGCACCGGAGGACACCGAAACCGACTCCGCCGCGGACACAGCCACAGCCACCGAGACCGTGATCCTGCTGCCGGGCGCGTGTTTCGCCGCGTTGGTCAGCGCCTCCTGCACGGTCCGGTACACGGCCAGCTCGCGGTCCGGCGTGAGCCCCGGATGCTCGGCCGGCACGGAGCAGCGCGCCTGTACGGGGAGCCCGCTGGCCTCGATGAGGCCGGGCAGCTCGGAGAGCCGGGGCAGCCTCTCCCGCGTGCCGGTACCGCGCAGCACTCCCAGCACGTCGCGGAGTTCGTCCACGGCCCTGCCGCCGAGCTCCCCGATGCGCTCGGCGCGGGAGCGGGCCTCGGCGTCCGTCGCCTCCAGCGCAAGCAGATGGGCCTCCATGGAGAGCAGGCTGACGTGGTGGGAGACGCCGTCGTGCATCTCCCGGGCGAGCCGGGCCCGCTCCTCCACGACGGCCATCTCCACGCTGAGCCGACGTTCCTGCTCCTTGCTGTGCTGGAGTTCGCGCAGCCGGGCGGCCAGTTCCCGGCGCGTGCGCACCAGTTGCCCCCACGCCGTGGGCCCGATGCTGAAGAGCGCCGGCCCGATCAGCGTCGCCGCCCATTCGTCGACGGTACGCTCGCGGGCCTCCGCGACGGACTTGGGCGAGGCGGCGGCGAAGAACATCAGCGCCGCACAGCCGTAGACCGCCAGCCGGGCGGGCACCGTCGCGGCAGCGGTGGCGAGCGCCGCGAGAGGCGCCAGCCAGAGATATCCGCTGGCCGCCGCCGGCACGGTGACGAGCGTGACAGCGACCGGCCACTTCCGGCGGAACACCAGCGCCGCGACGGCCAGGACGTAGGTGGCGGCCACCAGCGGCTCCACCCGGGAGCGGACCGTGAGGTACTCGCCTGCCGAGAGCAGGACGATCGAGGCGTCGACGGCCCACGGCGGAACCCTGCGCCTCATGCCCGGGAGCCCCGCTCCGCGCCCGCCCGGCCCGGCACCGCACCGACAGGGCGGGAGACCCGGTGGTGCGCGGCGACGGCCGCCTGGACGCGATTGGCCACTCCGAGCTTGGTGAGGATCGCGCTCACATGGTCCTTGACGGTCGAGCGGCTGAGGGAGAGCCGTTGGGCGATCTCCGTATTCGACATTCCGGTCGGCAGAAGTTCCAGAACGGTCCGTTCGCGTGAGGTGAGAATCTCGTCAACCGCCCCTGGCGGCACGGATTCCGCCGGACTCGCAGGCCCGGAAAACCCATTCTCGTGATTGTTCGCCAGCGCACGGACAACCCTGGACGACATTGCGCTTCCCCCGGCCGCGAGCAACCGCACGCCGGGAATGAGTTCATGCGGGTTGGCGTCCTTGAGGAAAAACCCGGCAGCGCCTTCGGACAGCGCCCGCACCACGTGCTCGTCGCTCCCGAACCCGGTCAGCATGGCGACGGCGGGCGGTGCCGCGAGACGGCGCAATTCCGCGAGAACACCGAACCCGTCGACGTCGGGCATCTGGATGTCGACCAGGGCCACGTCCGGGGTGTGCCGCTCCGCCATGGCCACGGCGTCACGCCCGTCGCACACCACGACGACGCGGAGGTCGGCCGCGGTCTCCAGAATGCGCTGCAATCCATAACGCAGAAGTTTGTCGTCATCGACGATCATTACGGTCACGACAGACATGGCCGGTTCCGTCCCCCACGGTTCCTGGTGATGATGCACGTGCACCCTAACCGACGGACGCGAACCGCCGTAATCCACCGGGCGCACATCACATTTCACCGGCCCGGCCGCCCACCGGATTGCTCCGGGCACCCGATTCACCGAACGAAATCGGAACACGCCCGGCCACGCAAGGACACCAAGTACCTTCAAGTGCCTTTACGAATACGGCAGTTAATCCCCCGCAGAACGCACCCATGCCCCCGCCCTCCGAAACACCTCGCCGGGTTCGCGGACGGCGGTGCCCCGGCGAGGGGCCTGCGCCTGGCGGTACGGGAAGGGCCGGCCGGCACCCTCGGCACGAGCAACCACACCACCCGGCACGAGATCCGGACGACTAAGGCCACCCGGGCCCCGGCCCGCCTCACCGCACTGCGCGAGGTCACCGAGGAGACCGGAGGTGACCCCGAACCAGGTCCGTACCGGCCTGGCCGCCGGGCGGCCCCCCGCCGGTGATCCCGCCTGCGGGGACCCCCAGTGTCGCCCAACTGGACCAGAACCTGGACGCGTTGACTCTCGGACGATCCCCGAGCAGCACGCCCACCCGGACGCGGCACACCGGGCCGGGCGGGATCAGCCGCCCGCCCGCACCGCGTAGTCACCGAACGACGCCTCCAGCAGGCCGAAGACCCGGCGGGCGTCGTCGGCGACCGTGGCGACGATGTCAGCGTTGGGCAGGCCGGACAGGGTCAGTCGCATGATGCGCTGGAACAGGGCCCGCTGCGCGGCCCCCAGTTGAGCGGCGACCGCGTACACCCCGAAGTCGTCGTTCGCCACGCCGGCTTCCTCCGCGAGGAGCCGGGCGAGCGCCTCCTCGCGCTGATCGTGCAGATCCCGCAGGCGGGCGGTGAGGGTGGGACTCTCGGCGATCATGCGACAGAACCGCTCCCCGGCAAACCCGATCACCGGGTCCTGCCGCTCCACACCGGCCAGGAACTCGCGCCGCAGCGCCCCCAGCGCCGACTCCCCCGCCGCCCGGCCGGCGACCGTGCGGGCGAGCTCGGCGACGAACTCCTCCTGGTGGTCGAGCTGGTGGTCGAGCACCAGGTCCTCCTTGCGGGCGAAGTAGTTGGTGGCCGTCTTCTTGGCGACCCTGGACGCCGCCGCGATGTCCGCGATGGTGGTCTCCTCGAAGCCCCTCTCGATGAACAGCCGGGTCGCGTGGTCGGAGATGAGCTGCCTGGCCTCGTTCTTCTTGGACTCCGAGCTGGAGCATTTCGTCACGGTGAAGGAGCTGGAGGCACCGGATTCTTCGGTGTACGTCATCTTCGACGTCGAGCGGGGCGAGAAATTCTGCTCCGTGGTGCCGCTGGACGCGATGGCGGCGCTGGAGGCGCGCGGGCGGACGGGCCTGGAGAGGGAAGCCGGACATCCCCAATACCCCGTGAACGCAGAAAAGCCCCGCACCATGAATGGTGCGGGGCTCTCCCGTATCAAAACTTGTTCGGCGGCGTCCTACTCTCCCACAGGGTCCCCCCTGCAGTACCATCGGCGCTGAAAGGCTTAGCTTCCGGGTTCGGA
>NZ_JBVIUQ010000011.1:0-252378 GCF_055596485.1 Streptomyces sp. NPDC039736
ACGCCCGGTTACATTCCGAACCCGGAAGCTAAGCCTTTCAGCGCCGATGGTACTGCAGGGGGGACCCTGTGGGAGAGTAGGACGCCGCCGAACAAATTTTAAAAAGCCGCTGCCCCCGAGTCTGTTGACTCGGGGGCAGCGGCTTTTTTGCGTTTATGGTCAGATCATGCGCTATGAACTGGTCATCTTCGACAATGACGGCGTCCTCGTGGACAGCGAGCCGCTCTCGAACAGGATTCTTTCCGGATACCTGACGGAGCTCGGGCACCCCACGACGTACGAGGACTCGCTCAGGGACTACATGGGGGCCGCCGTGCACCGGGTGCACGACCTCGTACTGGAGCGGACCGGTCAGGAACTGCCGGTGGACTTCGGGGACCGGCTGCACGAGCGCGTCTTCGCCGCGTTCGAGCAGGAGCTGCGGCCCGTCCCCGGGGTGGAGGACGTGCTCGCCGACCTGGTCGCCGAAGGCGTGCCGTACTGCGTGGCGTCGTCCGGGAGTCACGAGCGGATCCGGGTCGGGCACCGCAGGACCGGGCTCGACGAGTGGTTCGAGGAGGAGTGGATCTTCAGTTCCGAGGACGTCGGGAAGGGGAAGCCGGCGCCGGACCTGTTCCGGTACGCGGCGGAGCGGATGGGGGTGGCGGCCGGGCGGTGCGTCGTCGTCGAGGACAGCCCGCTCGGGGTCCAGGCCGCGCAAGCCGCGGGGATGGACGTGTACGGGTTCACCGCGATGACTCCCGCCGAGCGGCTGGCGGGGGCCAAGGGGTTCTTCTCGGACATGAAGGAGTTGCTCGGGCTGCTCGGCTAGGGTCGGGCCGAGATTGGGCGCGTGATCCATCTACCCACGGGTAGACCCGAGTCGTACTCTCACCGTTCATGACAGATGCGCGCCTGCGGCACGGCAGGGCTTCCTTGGCGTTGAGCTTCTTCGCGCAGGGGCTCGCCTTTGCGATCCTCGTGACCCGCATCCCCGCGTTGCAGAGGCAGTACGGGATGTCGGACGCGGTGCTTCCGGTCTTTCTGGCGGCGGTGCCGATCCTGGCGGGCGCGGGCAGCTTCGTCGCCGAGGCGGTGGCGAAGCGGGCGGGGCCGGCGGCCGTGCTGCGGTGGTCCCAGCCCATGGTGCTGCTGGCCCTCCTGGGGGTCGGGGCCGGGCGCGAGATGTGGCATGTCGCCGTCGCGCTCGGGGTGTTCGGGCTGGCGGTCGGCATGCTGGACGCGTCCATGAACATGCTCGGCGTCAGCCTTCAGCGGGCGTACGGGCGGAGCATCATGACCGGGTTCCACGCGGCGTACAGCCTCGGGGGAATCGTGGGGGCCTCGCTGGCGTGGGCGGGGGCGCACGGGGAGCTGTCGCTGCTCGCCCTCTACCTGCCGGTTGCGGGTGTGCTGGTGCCGGTGGTGCTGGTGGGGAGCCGGTGGTACGTCGACGCGGTGGACGGCGGGGAGGGGGAGGCGGCCGCGGCGGCGAAGGGGGCGTCGTTCTCGTTCAAGCTGTTGTTGCCGTTGTGCATGGTGATGGCTTTCGCGTACATCGGGGATTCGACGGTCTCCAACTGGAGTGCCAAGTACCTCCAGGACGTGCTGGGTTCGTCGGAGGCGCTGGCGACCGTTCCGTACAACCTCTACATGGTGACGACGTTGCTGGGGAGGGCCGTCGGGGACTTCGGGGTGCGGCGGTTCGGGGCGGCGGCCGTGGTGCGGGGTGGGGCGGTGGTGGCTGCCGTGGGGTTCGGGGTGGTGGCGGCGGCTCCGGGGGCGTGGGCCGGGATGGCCGGATTCACGCTGCTGGGGCTCGGGTTGTGCGTGATCGTGCCGCAGACCTTCGCGGCGGCGGGGCGGATGTTCCCGGGGGCGAGTGACCGGGCCGTGGCCCGGCTGAACGTCTTCAACTACGTGGGGTTCCTGGTGGGGTCGCCGTTGGTGGGGGCGATCGGGGACGCGTGGAACTACCGGGGGGCGATGCTCGTACCGATGGTTCTGGTGTTGGTGACGCTGGTGCACGCCCGCTCCTTCGCGGCGGAGGGCGACCGATACGGTGGCGGGCATGAGCGGCCGCGCACTGTTGATGTGGGATGACGCCGTCACGGCGTACGACTTCGGCCCGCACCACCCGATGGATCCGGTCAGGCTTGAGCTGACCATGGGGTTGGTGCGGGCCCTCGGGCTGGACGCGGCGGTGGAGGTGGTGGCCGCGCCGGCGGCGGGGGACTCGACGTTGCACCTCGTGCACCGGGAGGACTACGTCGCCGCGGTGCGGGCGGCGTCCGGTGCGCCGGGGGAGGCGGACGGGTCGTACGGGCTGGGGACCGTCGACGACCCGGCGTTCGCGGGGATGCACGAGGCGTCGGCGCTGATCGCCGGGCAGTCCGTGGGGGCCGCGGAGGCGCTGTGGCGGGGGGACGCGGCGCACGCGGTGAACTTCGCGGGCGGGCTGCACCACGCCATGCCCGGTTCGGCGTCGGGGTTCTGCGTGTACAACGACGCGGCGCTGGCGATCGCGCGGTTGCTGGAGATGGGGGCCGAGCGGGTCGCGTACGTGGACGTGGACGTGCATCACGGGGACGGGGTGCAGGCGGCGTTCTGGGACGATCCGCGGGTTCTGACGATCTCGCTGCACGAGCATCCGCGGCATCTGTTTCCGGGGACGGGGTGGCCCGAGGAGACCGGCGGGGAGGGCGCGGCGGAGGGCAGCGCGGTGAACGTGGCGCTGCCGGCCGGGACCGGGGACGCGGGGTGGCTGCGGGCCTTTCACTCGGTGGTGCCGGAGCTGCTGGCCGATTTTCGGCCGCAGGTGCTGGTTTCGCAGCACGGGGCGGACACGCACGTCGACGACCCGTTGGCGGATCTGGCGGTGTCGCTGGACGCGCAGCGGGCGGTGCAGGCGGCGTGTCATGAGCTGGCCCATGAGTACGTCGAGGGCGGGCGGTGGCTGGCGTTGGGGGGCGGGGGTTATGCGGTGATGGATGTGGTGCCGAGGGCGTGGACGCATCTGGTGGGGATCGCGGGGCATCGGCCGGTGGATCCGGAGGCGGAGGTGCCGGAGGTGTGGCGGGAGTGGGTCCGTTCGTTGCGGGGGGAGTCGGGGCCGGGGCGGATGACGGATGGGAGGACGGTGGCTTGGCGGGGGTGGGATGAGGGTTATGACCCGGGGGACCGGGTGGATCAGGCGGTGGTGGCGGCGAGGAGGGCGGTGTTTCCGTTGCGGGGGCTTTTGGCGTAGGGGGTACGGGGCCGGGGGCGGGGGCGTGCGGCCGGTGCGGGCGCTCGGGCCCGGGGCGGCGCCGGGGTGGGCCGGGGGCGGGAGGGGCCGCCCCTTGCCCGCCCTCCCCCGAGCTCTCGGCTTCGCTTGAGCAGGGGGCACCCCCTCGCACCCTTGGGGCGGCCCCGTCGCCCCAAGGGGGCCAGGGAGCCAGGGGATTGGGCTGATCGGTGGGGAGGGACGGGGTTCGGGGGACAGGGGGGTGGCGGGCGAGGAGCATGGTGGGGTGTTGAGTCGTGGGGCAGTGAAGGCGCACTTGTTGGCGGCGCGGTTGGCGGGGGCCGTGGCGACGTCGAGGGAGGTGAGTCTGCGGAGTTATCGGCTGTTCGGGGCCGGTGATCCGCGGGTGTTGCTCGGGTTGGAGCCCCAAAGGCGGTGGGGGGAGGGGGAGTTGGTCGACCTGATGGCGCGGAAGTGTGGTGTGTCGAGGGATCCGGGGTACCGGGTGGGGCCCGACGCGATTGATCCGGAACGGACCCTGGCGGCCCTGGACGCCTTCGCCGAGAGGGTCGGGGAGGCGGCCGCGCGGCGGGTTCCGGTGTTGTTCGGGACCGGCCATCCGCACCGGTTGCTCGATTTCTACGCCGAGTTGGCGGGGGCCATGTCGGCGGCGGGATGTGAAGTGCTCACCCCGGCGCGGGGGAAGCGTGTCGACATAACGACCCGGTTCGGCGTACGTACGTACAACCTTGACTACGTACGAGGAGTCGCGCTGATGCGCGAACCCGGCGCACAGGGCGGCGCGAGTGACCCCGGCGTGCACTCCCATTCTCCCCTGCCGATTCGGGTGGTTCTGGGGGCCGCGGCGGAGGGTGGCGGGCCCTTGCCCGGGCTGGTCGTCGGGGATCACGGTTGGGTCGTCGGCGCAGGTCAGCTCGGGCTTGAGGCGATCGGTCCGGCGGACGTGGACGACCCCGCGATGTTCGTCGGGGAGGCGGAGGGGCGGGTTGCCGTGGCCGTTCCGCTTGATGACGGTGTGCGGTCTGATTACTACCGACCGCTTACTCGCTATGTACTCAATCGAGCGTGTCTGTCACGGTAGCGGGCCGAACGCATCTCCTCTTCCCCACTCGCATCACCCGCCCCTAGTCTGGGGAGTGAGCGCACAGCGACGAAGAGTCACCGGAAGGGGAAGCCGGTGCGCGTCTTGTGCGGAAGGTACAGGTGGGTCATGACTGCTTCAGGCGAGAGGCCTCTCAACGAGGTCAAGTTTCTGACCGTGGCGGAAGTCGCCTCGGTGATGCGAGTGTCGAAGATGACCGTGTACCGCTTGGTGCACAGCGGTCATCTGCCGGCGATCCGGGTGGGCAGGTCCTTCCGGGTCCCGGAGCAAGCGGTTCACGAGTACCTCCGGGAGTCGTTCGTGGGGGTCGAGACGGCCTAGTCATGGCCTGGGCCGCCCTCGGATTACGTCCCTCACCCGGTGGGCGGTAGGCTAGGCCCTTGTAGGTCGTGTGGGCCCAGACGCCCCGCACCAGTAGAGAGAAGCGAGGGTAGTCGTGGGCTCTGTTATCAAGAAGCGGCGTAAGCGGATGGCTAAGAAGAAGCACCGCAAGCTGCTGAAGCGCACGCGCGTTCAGCGTCGCAACAAGAAGTAAGCGACGGCTTGACGCAGTACGCAGTTCGGAACGGCCCCCCTGCCGGCAACGGCAGGGGGGCCGTTCCGCGTTCCGGCCCCGGCACGCCCCCCGGCCCCGGGCGGGCCCCGGGTGGCCGAGAGTGCCGCGAGGACATCACAGGGCGACATCCAGGCGCTAACGTGGCCCGGGGAGACCCAGGAGACCCGGCCCGGCCGGCCGGGAGACCGACGGGGAGACCGAGGGGAAGGCGCTGATCTTGGGAAAGGTCGTGCTCGTCACAGGAGTGGCCCGGCAACTGGGGGGCCGCTTCGTGCGGCGCGTGCAGCGGGATCCGGAGGTGGACCGGGTGATCGGGGTCGACGCCGTCGTGCCCGAGCACCAACTGGGCGAAGCCGACTTCGTACGGGCGGACATCCGGCAGCCCGCGATCGCCCGGGTCCTCGCCGAGTACGGCGTCGACACGGTGGTCCACCTGGACGTCACCGGCACCCCGCTGGGCGGGGGCGGGGGCAGGGCGACCGTGAAGGAGACGAACGTCATCGGGACGATGCAGCTCCTCGGCGCGTGCCAGAAGTCGCCGACCGTGCAGCGCCTGGTGGTGAAGTCCACGACCAGCGTGTACGGGTCCGCGCCGCGCGATCCGGCCGCCTTCGGGGAGTCCACGCCGCCCAAGGCGCTGCCCAGCGGGGGCTTCGCGAAGGACGCCGTCGAGGTCGAGGGGTATGTGCGGGGGTTCGCGCGGCGGCGGCCGGACGTCGCGGTGTGCGTGCTGCGGTTCGCGAACATCCTGGGGCCCTGCGCCGATTCGCCGCTCTCCGAGTACTTCTCGCTGCCCGCGCTGCCGACCGTCTTCGGGTACGACCCGAGGCTTCAGTTCGTCCACGAGGACGACGTGGTGGAGGTCCTGCGGATCGCCGCGCACGAGCCCCGGCGCGGGACGCTCAACAGCGGGACCTTCAACATCGCCGGCGACGGTGTGCTGCTGCTCTCGCAGTGCGCGCGCAGGCTGGGGCGGCCGACCGTGCCGTTCCTGCTGCCTGCCGTGCGCTGGGTGGGCTCGGCGCTGCGGACGGTCGGGATGAGCGACTTCTCGCCCGAGCAGATACGGCTGCTGACGCACGGCCGGGTGGTGCGCACCGGGCAGATGCGCGAGACCCTCGGCTTCGAGCCCGCGTACACGACGGCCGGGACCTTCGAGGACTTCGCCCGCAGCCGGGGCCGGGGCCTGCTGCCGCCCGAGGTGCTCGCCCGTACGGTGGACAGGGCGGCAGGACGGGTCTCCGGGCTCGTCCGCGTCGTACGACCGGCAGGCGAGGCCTCGCCCGCCCGGCCCTCGTCCTTCGAAGCCCCGCCCGCCACGGAATCCAAGGAGCGCATCTGACATGGCCGACGCCAAGGTCATCCCCTTCGGTGACGAGCCCCGGTCGCGGCGCGGCGCGGGGAGCGCACGGGCGGGGGCCCACAAGCGTGGCGGCGCCCGCAAGAGCGGCTCGGCGGGTGCGCTCGCGCCCGTACCGCAGCAGCGGACGGCATCGGCCGAGGACGGCCCGCAGAAGCCCGCCGAGCAGCCGCAGGAGCAGGGCGACGGCTGGGAGCGGCGGATCGCGGGCGGGCTCGCCTTCCTGCGGCGGCGGCTGACCGGGGACTACGAGGTCGACGAGTTCGGGTACGACGAGGAGCTGACCGATCAGGTCCTGATGTCGATGCTCCGGCCGCTGTACGAGAAGTACTTCCGGGTCGAGGTGAAGGGCATCGAGAACGTGCCCGCCGAGGGCGGGGCGCTGATCGTCGCGAACCACTCCGGGACGCTGCCGCTGGACGGGCTGATGCTCCAGGCCGCCGTGCACGACGAGCACCCGGCGGGCCGGCATCTGCGGCTGCTCGCCGCCGACCTGGTCTTCGTGCTGCCCGTGGTGAACGAGCTGGCCCGCAAGGCCGGGCACACCCTGGCGTGCGCGGAGGACGCGCAGGCGCTGCTGGAGCGGGGCGAGCTGGTGGGCGTGATGCCCGAGGGGTTCAAGGGGATAGGGAAGCCGTTCAGCGAGCGGTACAAGTTGCAGCGCTTCGGGCGGGGCGGTTTCGTGTCGACCGCGATGCGGGCGGGCGCGCCGATCGTGCCGTGCTCGATCGTGGGCGCGGAGGAGATCTACCCGATGGTCGGGAACTCCAGGACGCTGGCGCGGGTGCTGGGGCTGCCGTACTTCCCGATCACGCCGACCTTCCCGTGGCTGGGGCCGCTGGGGGCGGTGCCGCTGCCGACGAAGTGGACGATCCAGTTCGGCGAGCCGATCGAGACGAAGGACTACCCGGCGGACGCGGCCGAGGACCCGATGCTGATGTTCAACCTGACGGACCAGGTGCGCGAGCAGATCCAGCACACCCTCTACAAGCTGCTCGTGCAGCGGCGGTCGGTGTTCTTCTAGGCGCCGACCGCCGCTGCACCGGCAATGTCCGTGTGGTTACCGCTTGTTGAGGTCCTCGCCGTCGATGCCCAGGCCCGGGAGCACGTCCGGGAGGATGGGCGGGATGGTGACGTCGGGGACGGCGGGCTTGGCGGGTTTGCCCGGCTTGCCGGGGGCGGGCGGGGCGGGCTTGTTGGACGGGGGGTCCAGCAGGTCGCCGGCGCCGCCGATCAGGCTCTCGGACGGCTTGCCGTCCGACGAGGCGGGCGGAGGGCTGCCGGGCTTGCCCTGGTGGGGGCGGCCCGGGGTGGTGCCCGGGGTGGCGGGACGGGTGCTGTCGGTGCGGTGCGGGGTGCCGGGGCGGTCCTTGTGGGTGCCGGGGGCGGACGGCTTCTGGTCGGTCTGCGGCAGCGTGGGCAGCAGTGGCCTGAGCGGGTTGACCTTCTGGTCTATGGCGTCGAAGACGGAACTCACCTGCGAGCCGACGTCGCCCAGCTGGGCCGGCAGCAGGCCGCGCAGGCTGCTCCAGCTTTCGCGGTGGGACTTGGCGAACGCGTCGAGGGCCTGGATGGGGCCGATGTTCCCGTCGCGTTCGTACGCCTCGTAGAGGAGCCGGTGGCCCTCGTCGACGTCGTGCTTCATCCCGTTCAACGTGCGTCTTACTTCGCCCAGTTGCTCGTGGTCGAGCTGAGCCGCTCTGCCCCGCTCCATGAGGCGTCTGGCCTCCTGGAGTCTGGTGGACGCCTGGTCGAGGTAGATCCGGCCGCGGTCGGACACGTCGTCCGCCATGGTCAGCTTCAGATCTTCCATGCCGCGCTTGAGCCCGTACAGCGAATCACCGGGGAGGGCGTTGGAGCTGGCGGCGGCGACGCCGCCGAAGGCTCCGGCCGCCACTCCGACGGTGAGGCCGCCCGCCGCGAGGCCCTTCGACCAGCGGGAGCGGGGGCGCAGCTTCCGGAGGGTGGCCCGGTGGGCCCCCCGGCCGGTGCGCTGCTCGGGCACCTGAGGACCCGTGGGGCCTTCCGCGGTGCCTTCCAGCAGCATGGCTTCCATGGCGGCGACGAGCTGGGCTCGTTGCACCACTTTGACCTCGGGGTCCATTTCCGGTGCGGGCAGGTCGCCAAGGCCCGCGACAAGGGAGAGCAGTGCTCCCTGGTCACCGGGCCCTTCGGCTGCTCCGGCCGTACCTTCGGGCTGTTCGGCCGCCGTGCCCTGGAGTTCCTGGTCCTCCAGGGCCTGGGCGAAGGCGTTGGCCCGCCGGTGCGCCGATACGTTAGCGATCACTGGCGGCACCTCCTCTCGTCATGACGATCGACTCCCCGGGTGGTCCGGAAGGTTGCACGCCATGAGCGCATCCACACGATGGAATGAGTGGCTGCGGGCATGGCGTGACCGCAGGGAGCCTGCATTCCGCACAACGAGCCGTTGGGCAGTTGGGTTACGGACGAAAGATGATCCGACTGCCGAAGGGTTCAGGTTTCGACAGACGGTGATCGAACGGTCACCTGGCGTCGTCGGGGAGCAGGCGGGCGAGAGTGCGGACCGCCCGGTACTGCAGGGTCTTGATCGCGCCTTCGTTCTTGCCCATGACGCGGGCGGTCTCGGCGACCGAGAGCCCTTGCAGGAAGCGGAGTGTGACGCACTCCTGCTGCTGCGGGTTGAGCTTGCGCACGGCTTCGAGGAGCGCCGCGTTGGAGAGGGACTCCAGGACGGAGTCCTCGGGGCTGCGCTCGACCTCGTTGGCGTCGAGCATTTCGCCCGTGGTCACTTCGAGCCGGAACCGGCTCGACTTGAAGTGGTCCGCGACCAGGTTCCGGGCGATCGTGACCAGCCAGGCGCCGAAGTCACGGCCCTGCCAGGTGAAGGTGGAGATCCTCCGCAGGGCGCGCAGGAACGTCTCGCTGGTCAGGTCTTCTGCCGTCGCCTTTCCGCCGACGCGGTAGTAGATGTAGCGGTAGACCGTGTCGCTGTACTGGTCGTAGAGGCGGCCGAAGGCATCGGCTTCGCCTCCCTGTGCGCGCTCGACGAGGTCCATCATGCGCGCGCTGTCGCTGTCGGCGGTGGGCCGACGGACGGTGGACGTGCCGGTGCCCGACCCGCCGCCGGCGCCGCGGCTACGTCTGCCGACGGCGGCACCGCCGTCGGCCAAGGCGTAGCAGGGTCCTGCGGGTAGAGGGGTGGCAAAGGCGGGGACGGCGTACGCGGTGGGGACGAAGCCGCGCAGTCGGTCGATGACCGTTGCGCGCAGCGTAGCCAGGCCCGAGGCGTCAACCCCGACGTGTGGGTACACGGGACTCCCAGAGGCAGAGCTTCCATCACGTGCAGTGCCGGACTGTTCACTCGTGATGCTGATGAATGGGTTCCGGAATGCGTCTGAGGAGAATAACGCTTCGTACAGGCAGCACTACACCCAGTTGCTCAAATCACCGTTTCCGTCGCTTCTGTTACGTCTGAGTGACGGTTCGGACAGCAGATAGTGAGCACTTGTTGATCGCTTCGCGTCGCGATCTGGCCGAATGCGGGATCTGTTGTGCCCGAGTGCCGGGAGGACGACTGGCCGGGCGATCCGGGGGTAAGCCTCGGGGATTGGCCGCCGAACGGCTGTGGCACGGAGAAGGGCCGGGCCCGTCCCCTGTGCGGGGGACGGGCCCGGCCCTTCTCCGTACGGAAGGGAGGGGAAGGCGGTACGGAGGGGACGGAGGCGGAGGTCCGTCAGTGGCGGCGGCGGTGCAGGGCGAGGGCGGCGGCGGTGCCGCCGGCCAGGGCGCCGACTCCGGCGGCGGCCGGGATGCCGACCTTCGCGGCCTTGCGGCCGGTGCGGTAGTCGCGCAGTCGCCACTCGCGCTCGCGGGCGTACTTGCGGAGCTTGGCGTCGGGGTTGATCGCGTAGGGGTGGCCGACGAGCGAGAGCATCGGGATGTCGTTGTGGCTGTCGCTGTACGCGGCGCAGCGGGTGAGGTCCAGGCCCTCGGCGGCGGCGAGCGCGCGGACGGCTTCCGCCTTCGCGGGGCCGTGCAGGGGTTCGCCGACCAGACGGCCGGTGTAGACGCCGTCGTGGGACTCGGCGACCGTGCCCAGCGCGCCGGTCAGGCCGAGGCGGCGGGCGATGATCGTCGCGGTCTCGACGGGGGCTGCGGTCACCAGCCAGACCTTCTGCCCGGCGTCCAGGTGGGCCTGGGCGAGGGCGCGGGTGCCGGGCCAGATGCGCTCGGCCATGTACTCGTCGTAGATCTCCTCGCCGATGGTCATCAGCTCGGAGACCTTGTGGCCCTTCACGATGGACAGCGCGCTTTCGCGGGCGTCCTGCATGTGCTCGGGGTCCTCGACGCCGGCCAGCCGGAACCAGGCCTGCTGCCAGGCGAAGCGGGCCAGCTCCTGGCGCTCGAAGAACTTCCGCTTGTACAGGCCGCGGCCGAAGTGGAAGATCGCGGCGCCCTGCATGACCGTGTTGTCGAGATCGAAGAAGGCGGCGGCCTGGGTGTCGCCGGGGACCGGGAACGCGGGCTCGGTCGGCTGCGCGGATTCCGTGGCTGCCGGGTCGGCGGCGCGGGCCGCTTCCAGGTGGTCGAGTTCCTGTGACGTCTTGCGTGCTGCTTCGGCTGCAGCCTCGCCCGCCAGCACGCTCCGTGCGGTCGCGGAGCGCCTACGGGGGGTGAGCCATCCCAGTGCGGCCATGTCGTGAGCATAGCGATTCTGTTCGGAACTTCCCGAGCGGGAGGGCTGCGGAGGTGTGAACTCTCCGCGTCCGGTCCGTTACGGCGCGCCCGGGCGGGTGTCGGCGGGGGCGGTCAGAATGGAGGGATGAGTCCTTTGCTGCGGCGGAAGAAGAAGGAGCCCGCGTCGGGTGAGCGGGTGGTGACGTTGATCGGTAAGCCCGGGTGTCATCTGTGCGATGACGCGCGGGTGGTGGTGGAAGAGGTGTGCGGGGGGATGGGGGTGCGGTGGGAGGAGCTCGACATCTCCGTGGACGCGGAGCTGCACCGGGAGTACTGGGAGCAGATTCCGGTGGTGCTGGTGGACGGGGAGCAGCACACGTTCTGGAAGGTGGACGGGGAGAGGCTGCGGCGGGCGCTCGGGGGGTGAGGGGGCTCGGCCTCCTGTGGATGTGCGGCCGGTGCGGGTGCCGGCGTGGAGGACGTCCGGGCGGGCCGGGAGCGGGCGGGCCCGTCGCCGAGGGGGCTGGGGGGAAGGGGGAGGGGGCGTAGCATCGGAGGTGGTTTGGGTGGGCTTGGGGGTTGGGTTGTGAGGAGAGTGTCCGGGTTTGCCCCCGAAGCGATGGCGACGTCACCGTGCGTGTTCTGGTTCCAGGGTGACGCGGCGTGAACGCGTGACCCCGGTCACTTTGCTTGGACAAATCGGACACAATCTTTGTGCACGCGTTCACAAAGACATAGCCTGCATCCGACGGGGCGGTCTTGGGACATACGGCCGCCTGCAGCCCCGCTCATCCCGCAGGAGCACCGTGGCAACTGGCCGAACTCACCGACCGGCGACCCGTAGCCGAGGCATTCCCGAGGCCACCGTCGCCCGACTTCCGCTGTATCTGCGCGCCCTCACCGCGCTCTCCGAGCGCTCGGTTCCGACCGTGTCGTCGGAGGAGCTGGCCGCGGCCGCGGGGGTCAACTCCGCGAAGCTGCGGAAGGACTTCTCGTACCTCGGGTCCTACGGGACGCGGGGCGTGGGGTACGACGTCGAGTACCTCGTCTACCAGATCTCGCGTGAGCTGGGGCTCACCCAGGACTGGCCCGTCGTCATCGTCGGCATCGGCAATCTCGGTGCGGCGCTGGCCAACTACGGAGGGTTCGCCTCGCGCGGCTTCCGGGTGGCCGCGCTGATCGACGCGGACCCCGCGATGGCCGGGAAGCCGGTCGCCGGGATGCCCGTCCAGCACACCGACGAGCTGGAGAAGATCATCGAGGACAACGGCGTCTCGATCGGCGTCATCGCGACCCCGGCGGGCGCCGCCCAGCAGGTCAGCGAGCGGCTGATCGCGGCCGGGGTCACCTCGATCCTGAATTTCGCGCCGACGGTGCTCCAGGTGCCGGACGGCGTCGACGTGCGCAAGGTCGACCTGTCGATCGAGCTGCAGATCCTCGCGTTCCACGAGCAGCGCAAGGCCGGTGACGCGGAGGCCGCGGCCGCCGCTGCCGCGTCCGTGCTGCCGCCCCGGGCCGCCGAGGGCACTCCCCGGAAGGGACCCGACGGCGACGTGCCCGCCGTGATGCCGGCATGAGTCTTCTGGTCGTCGGGCTGAGCCACCGCAGCGCGCCCGTCAGTGTGCTGGAGCGCGCCTCGCTGTCGGTGGAGGCGAAGGCGAAGCTGCTCCAGGACGCGCTGGCGTCGGAGCCCGCCGCCGAGGCGACGGTGCTCGCCACGTGCAACCGCATCGAGCTGTACGCGGACGTGGAGAAGTTCCACGCGGGTGTCGCCGAACTGTCCACGCTGCTGGCACAGCACAGCGGGGTGGGGCTGGAGGAGCTGACCCCTCATCTGTACGTGCACTACGAGGACAGGGCGGTGCACCACCTGTTCTCGGTGGCGTGCGGGCTCGACTCGATGGTCGTCGGCGAGGGGCAGATCCTCGGGCAGATCAAGGACGCGCTGGCGCTCGGCCAGGAACTGCACACCGCGGGCCGGCTCATCAACGACCTGTTCCAGCAGGCGCTGCGGGTCGGCAAGCGCGCGCACTCCGAGACCGGGATCGACCGGGCCGGACAGTCGCTGGTCACCTTCGGGCTGGAGCAGCTCGCCGCCGGCGCGCAGGTCGACGCCTGGGCCGCCGGGAAGCGGGCGCTGGTGATCGGCGCCGGGTCGATGTCCTCGCTGGCCGCCGCCACCCTGGTACGGGTCGGGGTCGCCGAGGTCGTCGTCGCCAACCGCACCGCGGCGCGCGCGGAGCGGCTGGCCGAGATCCTCAACCAGTCGGGCGGGTCCGCCAGGGCCGTGCCGATGGACGAGGTGGCCCAGGAGCTGACACGAGTCGACGTGGCGATCTCCTGCACCGGGGCGACGGGTCTGGTCCTCACCGTCGAGGACGTCGCCGCGGCCCTCGGTCTGGACGCCGCGGACGCGTCCGGCGGGGCCGAGCCCGGTCACGTACCGCAGATGCGGCACGAGGCCGACCCCAACTCCCTCGAACTGCACGCCGCGTGGGCCGACAACGGGGAGGCGGCCGCGCAGGCGCAGCCCCGGATCAGGCCGCTGGGCGACAGCGGGCGGGCCGTGCGGCTCGCGCTGCTCGACCTGGCGATGCCGCGCGACATCGACGGCGCCGCGCACCGCCTCGACGGGGTGCGCCTGGTGGACATCGAGTCGCTCGCCGACGCCTCGGCGGACGCCCCCATGGCCGCCGACGTGGACCGGGTGCGCCAGATCGTCGCCGACGAGGTGGCCGCCTTCGGCGCCGCCCAGCGTGCCGCGCAGATCACCCCGACCGTGGTGGCGCTGCGCAGCATGGCCGCGGACGTGGTGACCAACGAGGTGGCGCGGCTGGAGGGCCGGCTGCCGGGGCTGGACGCCAAGCAGCGGGCCGAGATCACCCAGACCGTCCGGCGGGTGGTCGACAAGCTGCTGCACGCGCCGACCGTACGGGTCAAGCAGCTGGCCAGCGAGCCCGGCGGCGCCGGGTACGCGGACGCGCTGCGCGAGCTGTTCGACCTCGACCCGCAGACGGTCGCGGCCGTCAGCCGGGCCGACGGGCCGAAGGGTCCGCAGGGCCTGCCGGGTCTGCCGGAACTGCCGGGGATGCAGAGTCCCGAGAGCGCCCTGCTGGGCGAAACGAACGACACCATGGGTGCCGAGAGCGCGAAGAGAGGTCGGGCATGACTGATGCCGTGAAGGCCGGTACGGCCTTGAAGCTGGGGACCCGGCGCAGCAGGCTCGCCATGGCCCAGTCCGGCCACGTCGCCGCGTGGGTGCGGGAACTCACCGGCCGCGACGTGGAGCTGGTGGAGATCACCACCTACGGCGACGTGTCGAAGGAGCAGCTCGCCCAGATCGGCGGCACCGGCGTCTTCGTCACCGCGCTGCGCGACGCGCTGCTGCGGGGCGAGGTCGACTTCGCCGTGCACTCGCTCAAGGACCTGCCGACCGCGCAGCCCGCGGAGCTGGCGCTGGCCGCCGTGCCGGTGCGGGAGGACCCCCGTGACGTCCTCGTGGCGCGGGACGGGCTGACCTTCGCGCAGCTCCCCGACGGGGCGCGGATCGGCACCGGTTCGCCGCGCCGGATGGCTCAGCTGAACGCGTATGCCCGCAGCCACGGGATGCGGATCGAGACCGTGCCGATCCGGGGGAACATCGACACCCGGGTCGGATACGTACGGAACGGCGAGCTGGACGCGGTGGTTCTCGCCGCGGCCGGGCTGCGCCGCATCGGCAGGGTCGAGGAGGTGTCCGAGTTCCTGGACACCGCGATCGTCCTGCCCGCCCCCGGCCAGGGGGCGCTGGCCGTCGAGTGCACGGCAGCCAATGCCGGCCTCGCCGCCGTGCTCGCCGAGCTCGACGACCCGCACACGCGGTTCGCCGTGACGGCCGAGCGTGCCCTGCTCGCCGCCCTGGAGGCCGGTTGCAGTGCTCCTGTCGGAGCCCTGGCCGACTTCTTGGTTGACGGGCAGATTGTCAATGAAATGCGCCTGCGGGGCGTCGTCGGCTCGACCGACGGCGCCGAGCTGGTGCAGCTGTCCACTACCGGTCCCGTACCCACGTCGCACCACGCCGCGGAGGCTCTCGGGCGCGAACTCGCGTCGGAGATGCTCGCCAAGGGTGCGGCCGGTCTTATGGGGGAGCGAGCACTTTGAGCCCCACACCTGCATCCTCGGCGTCCTCGGTGTTCTCTGCACCCGGGCACGTCACCTTCCTCGGCGCCGGTCCCGGAGATCCGGGCCTGCTGACGCTGCGCGCCGTCGAGGCGCTCGCGAGCGCGGACGTGCTCATCGCCGAGCCGGCCGTCCTCGACGTCGTACGCGCTCATGCCAAGGCAGGGGTAAGTACGCCGCAACTGGCCGTGGTTGACGACTCGTCAGTAACTCCGGGCACGCCTGCGATCCGGACGCCCATGTCGTCCAAGGTCGTGGTCAATCTTGTCATGGAGGCTGCGCGCAGCGGCAAGCGGGTGGTCCGTGCGGTCTGCGGCGACCCCGGGCTCGACGGCAACGCGGGCGAGGAGATGCTCGCGTGCGCGGCCGAGGGCGTCGCCTTCGAGGTCGTGCCCGGCGTCGCCACCGCGGTCGGCGTGCCCGCCTACGCGGGGGTGCCGCTGCGCGACGCCGGGGGCGTCGACGTGCGCTTCGTGGACGCGCGGACGGCGGACGAGCGGTGCTGGAGCGAGGTGGGCGCCAGTGACGCGACCGCCGTCGTGTCGACGACGCTCGACTCGGTCGCGGCCGCCGCGGGTGAGCTGGTCTCGGCCGGGCGCAAGCCCGACACCCCGATGACGGTCACCGTCGCGGGCACCACGACGCGTCAGCGGACCTGGAACGCCACCCTCGGCACCGTCGCCCAGGTGCTCAAGCAGGCCAAGGTGCTGCCCTCCCCGGAGGGCCACCAGCCCGTCATAGCCGTGGTCGGCGAGCGCGGTGCCGCCGACCGGCGCGAGCAGCTCTCGTGGTTCGAGTCGAAGCCGCTCTTCGGGTGGCGGGTGCTCGTGCCGCGGACGAAGGAGCAGGCGGCGTCGCTCTCCGACCAGCTCAGGTCGTACGGCGCCGTGCCGCACGAGGTCCCGACGATCGCCGTCGAGCCGCCCCGCACCCCGCAGCAGATGGAGCGGGCGGTGAAGGGCCTGGTCACCGGACGGTATGAGTGGATCGCCTTCACGTCCGTGAACGCCGTGAAGGCGGTGCGGGAGAAGTTCGAGGAGTACGGGCTCGACGCCCGGGCCTTCGCGGGGATCAAGGTCGCGGCCGTCGGCGAGCAGACGGCGGCCTCGCTGGTGGAGTTCGGGGTCAAGCCCGACCTCGTGCCCAGTGGTGAGCAGTCGGCCGCCGGCCTGCTGGAGGACTGGCCGCCGTACGACCCGGTCTTCGACCCGATCGACCGGGTCTTCCTGCCGCGTGCCGACATCGCGACGGAGACGCTGGTCGCCGGGCTCATCGAGCTCGGGTGGGAGGTCGACGACGTCACGGCCTACCGGACCGTGCGGGCCTCGCCGCCGCCGGCGGACACCCGGGAGGCGATCAAGGGCGGTGGCTTCGACGCGGTCCTCTTCACGTCGTCGAGCACCGTGCGCAACCTGGTCGGCATCGCGGGGAAGCCGCACAACGTGACCGTCATCGCGTGCATCGGCCCGGCCACGGCCAAGACCGCCGAGGAGCACGGGCTGCGGGTCGACGTGCTGTCGCCGGAGCCGTCGGTGCTGCGGCTGGCGGAGGCGCTGGCCGAGTTCGGGGCGGCCCGGCGGGCTGCGGCCCTGGAGGCCGGCGAGCACGTGGCGCGGCCGAGCGAGCGGCGGCCGGGTTCGCGCAGGCGGCGCACGACGTAGTCGGGTGCTTGGGGCAGGGGCGGTGCGCGGGGAGATCCCCGCGGGCCGCCCCTTTTCCGTACGCCTGCTCGTGTGCGTCTGCTCCCGGGCGTCTGCATCTCCTGCGTACGGGAAGGGGCTCAGCGGCGGTGGACGGCCGTGCCGCGGTGGCGGGCGCCGAGGGAGTGCAGGCACTCCAGGGCGTCCAGCAGAACGGTCCGGTTGTACCAGGCGAGCCACTGGCCGGCCTGGGCGCCGAGGGCGGCGAGGGTCTCGCTCTGCCCGGCGGAGACGCCCTTGATCGTGTGGCCGAGGTGTGCGGAGACCATGCCGACGCAGCCGCCCGCGGAGGTGGTGAGGGGCAGGCTGTGCACGGCGCGGGCGCCGGCGGCGAGGACCGCCCGGCGGGAGGCCTCGTCGAAGACCGGGTCGGCCTCGACGTCGTGGACGGTGACCTGGGCGACGTTGCGGGCGGCGAGGGAGCAGGCGGTGCCGTCGTCGCCGACGTGCGCGAAGAAGTCGACGAAGTCGTCGCTGAGGCCGGTGTGCTGCTCCAGGCGCAGGCCGCCGCGGACGCGGTCGGGGAGCTGGACGTTGCCCATCGAGGTGTCGAGCACGGCGAGGGCCTGGCTCAGTACGGAGCGCAGGACGGCGGCCTGGTGGGGCTCCTCGCGGCGGTTGTTCTCCCGGGCGGCGGGGAAGGTCAGCGGCGGCGCGGGCAGCCGGGCGCGCCGCGGGAACCAGAGGGGGCTGCGGGGATCGGGGCGGGGGGTGCGGACGACGGCCTCGACGAGCTGGCGCAGGCGGACGTTGTGCTGCTGGGAGGCGCGCTGGAGGAGGGCGAAGGCGGACTCGCCGTCGGGCAGGGAGTAGCGCTCCTGGAGGATGCCCTGGGCCTGGGAGACGAGGGGGTGGGTCTGGGCGCGGGCCCGGAGGTGGCGGAGCTCGCCGCGGAGGCGTTCGAGTTCGGGGTCCCGGGAGGCGCCGGGGGTGCGGGGGTCCGTCACGGGGCGGGTCCTTTCGGGGGCGGCCATGTCCGGGGGCTGGGGGCCTGGGCGACCCCCTAGCTGACCACACCGGCGGGACGGGGCGGGAGAGGGGTGGGCGGCGCCCCGGTGCTTCCGGGCGCGGTGGGCCGCGGGGGCCGACAGGCGGTCGGTAAAGGACGCCGGGCGGCGGGCGTAGCGTGGACGCATGACTGTGTATGGCTCTTTTCCGGGGGCTCGGCCCCGGCGGTTGCGCACCACTCCGGCGATGCGGCGCATGGTCGCCCAGACCCGGCTGGACCCGGCGGACCTGATCCTGCCCGCGTTCGTGCGCGAGGGGATCACCGAGCCGGTGGCCATCGGCGCGATGCCCGGGGTGTACCAGCACACGCTGGACACCCTGCGGAAGGCGGCGGCGGAGGCCGTGGCGGCGGGCGTCTCCGGGATCATGCTGTTCGGCGTCCCCGAGGACGCGAAGAAGGACGCGGCGGGCACGGCGGGCACCGACCCGGACGGCATCCTCCAGGTCGCGCTGCGCGCGGTGCGCGAGGAGGTCGGGGACGACCTCGTGGTGATGTCCGACCTGTGCCTGGACGAGTTCACCGACCACGGGCACTGCGGCGTGCTGGACGCGCGGGGGCGGGTCGACAACGACGCGACGCTGGAGCGCTACGCCGAGATGGCGCAGGTGCAGGCCGACGCGGGCGCCCACGTGGTCGGCCCGAGCGGCATGATGGACGGTCAGGTCGGGGTCGTGCGCGACGCGTTGGACGGGATCGGGCGGGAGGACGTGTCGATCCTCGCGTACACCGCGAAGTACTCGAGCGCGTTCTACGGGCCGTTCCGGGAGGCCGTCGGGTCCTCGCTCACGGGTGACCGCAAGACGTACCAGCAGGACCCGGCCAACTCCCGGGAGTCGCTGCGGGAGCTGGCGCTCGACCTGGAGGAGGGGGCGGACATGGTGATGGTGAAGCCCGCCGGTCCGTACCTGGACATCCTCGCGAAGGTCGCCGAGAGCGTGGACGTGCCGGTGGCGGCGTACCAGATCAGCGGCGAGTACGCGATGGTCGAGGCCGCCGCCGAGAAGGGGTGGATCGAGCGGGACCGGGCGATCCTGGAGACCCTGACGGGGATCAAGCGGGCCGGCGGGCAGATGATCCTGACGTACTGGGCGACGGAGGCGGCGGGGATGCTGCGCTGAGGGGGTGCGGTCGGCGCGGGTGACGCGCGGGTGCGGGTGCGGTGCCCGGGGCTCAGGTGAGGGTGGCGGCGTTGGAGTAGCCGCCCATGTAGTAGTCCACCGTGGCCCGTTTGCTGCACACCGACACCGTGCCGTGTCGCTGGAGGGACTGGCAGAAGGCCATGTCCTCGGTGGTCTCCAGGAGGCGCTGCCACACGGAGAATTCGGTGGGAAAGGGAATGCGGCGGTGGGTCCCGCGGCGGACCAGGAGTTCGTTCGTGTCCACGCGGCTCAGTGACTTGCCGTCCATCACGCGCATGGCGTCGCGCACCACCGCTGACCCCGGTACGAACACGCCCTGCTTGACCAGGGCGTCGTATGAAGCGGCTCGCCTGCCCGGGACGGGGTGCCAGGGGTCTTCGCCCGACGGGATGAAGTCGGATCCGTCGGCTTGGTGCAAGTGCCGCCAACTGTAGGCGACTTCGGCCTCCGGGTGGGCGTCGAGCGTGTCCACCAGTGTGCGCAGGTGGGCTGGGCGGTAGGCGTTGTCGTCGTCGAGGTGTGCGACGAACTCGCCGTGCGCGCGGGCGATACCGAGATTGCGCAGGCGGGACAGCCGGGCGGGCAGGTAGTCCGTCGGCGGGCCCGGGAGGTCGGCGGGCGTCACGTTGACGAACTCCGCGTGCGGGAAGTGCGTTCGGAGGGTACGGAGCGTTCCCGGGTCGGCCAGGTGGGGGCAGTCGTCGCCGATGACCACGTGGTGGACCGAGACGCCCTCCTGTCGGGCGACCGAGGCGAGCGCACGCATCAGTAGCTGCGGCCGCCCCTTGGTGGGGGTGACGACGGTGACGGTCGGGGGTGTGGTCCGGCGGGCAGGCACGAGTTCTCTCCTGGGGTGGCGGTTCGCTGGGCTCATGGCATGGGGTCGTTTCAGGGGCGGGGCGCGGAAAGGACGAGGGAAGCGTTGTTCCCGGAGAACCCGAAACTGTTGACGAGCACGTGGCGGGCCCGTGGCACGGCGATCGGCCCGACCGGTACCAGGAGGCGGTCGGGCAGTTCGAGCGGGGTACGGAGGCCGGGGGTGCCCGGTGCGGTCCGTTCGCGCAGGAAGCCGACGGCCGCAGCGACGCCCGCGAAGGCGGAGGCATGCAGCAGGTGGCCCACGGAACCCTTGTGGGACCCGACGGGCACGCCGTTCCAGCCGAGTTCGCGCGCGACGTCGCCGAGCGCGGCCACTTCGGCGCCGTCGCCCTGCGGCGTCCCCGTGGCGTGCGCCTGGACGTGGTCGACGGGGGGTTCTCCCGCCTCCCGCAGGGCGGTGCGCATGCACGTGCGGATGGCCCGGACCTCCGAGGCCGCGGCCCCCTGCCCGTCCACCAAGCATGCGGCCCCGCTCAGTAGCGCTTTCGGGGCCCTTCCCCGGGCCGCCGCGTGTCCGGCGCTCTCCAGGACGAACGCGCCACCGCCCTCGCCGACGGTGACCCCGTTCCGCGCGCCGTCCAACGGCCTGGCGCCCGTCGGGCTCAGTGCCCTGACGACGTCCATGCTGGCGTACTCGAAGCGGTTGAGGGCGCTGGCCCCCACCACGAGTGCGCACGGGCCCAGGCCCGCGAGCAGCCAGTCGCGGGCGAAGGCCGCGCCGAACGCGGCGGAGGCGCAGGCGTGGGACAGGTGCGTCACGGTCACGGCGGTGTGCGGGGTGCCGATCGCGTCGAGCAGCGCCGTCGGTGAGGGACCGGTGAAGTCGGTCCCGGTCCGGTCGGCTTCGTGCTGATCGGTCTCGTACGGGTCGGTGTCGTACGGCGCCTGGGAGACCACCACCACCAGGGACCCCGCCGGGAGGCGGTTGAGACCGGCGTCGGTGAGTGCCTGGCGGGCCGCGTCAGAGACGAGGCGCGCCTTGCGCGCGCCGGCCGGAACGGGGCAGGCGGCGAAGGGGACTTCGGCGACGACGTCACTCCGGTACGCGCCGGCGAGACGTGTGAGCCGCCCCAGTGCGCGCCGACCGTCGAGCAGTCCCCGCCAGAAGGCGTCGGGCCCGCTGCCCAGGGCCGTCACCAGACCGAGGCCCGTCAGTGCCACCGCGGTCATGAGGCCATGCCTTCCGCGGCGAGGGCACGCAGGCGCACCCGGTCGGGTTTGCCCGCTCCGGTCCGCGGCAGCTCGGCCATGATCCGTACGGTACGGGGGCGCATGTGGGGTGGCAGCAGCTTCCGGCACGTCTCCGCGACGTGACGGCGGGTGGCCGCCGCTTCGGGCCGGGTGCTCTCGGCGAACGCACAGATCGTGTCCCCCCGGTCGCCGACGCGCACACCGACCACTGCCGCGTCCAGCACACCGGACGCCGTGCGTACGGCCTCCTCGACCACGGCGGGGGCGACGGTCTCGCCGTTGACCACGAGGACCTCCTTGAGACGGCCGGTCACGCTCAGCCAGTCGCCGTCGAGGGCGCCGCTGTCACCCGTGCGCAGCCACCCGTCCTCGGTGAAGGCGGCCCGGGACAGCCCGTCGCCCCCGGTGTCCAGGTAACCGAGCATCTGGCTCGGGCTCAGGACCTGGATCTCCTTGGTTCCAGGGTCGAGCCGGGCTCTGACACCGTCCAGCAGCGTGCCCACCGTCGATGACCGCAGCAGGCCGGGAGCGTTCAGCGCCACGTTCGGGCCCGCCTCCGACAGGCCGTAGCCGTCATGGAGCGGGGCGCCGACCACGGAGCGGAACTCGTCGTGGAGGGCCGTGCCGAGCACGTCACCGCCACACCCCCGCACGCGCAGGCCGCGCAGGGCCCGTGCTACCGAAGCGTCCCGCGAGGCGGCGGTCAGCAGGACGCGGTACATGGCGGGTACGCCGTCCAGCGAGGTGATGCCCTCGCGGGCCGTCAGGTCCAGTACGCGCGCGGGCCGGAAGGCGGACTCGACGTACAGGTGCGCCCCCGTGTGCCGCCACACCCGCAGCACGCTGAAGCCGTAGGCGTGTGAGAGGGGCAGCGGCAGGAGGAGCCGGTCCTCGTCGGAGACGGCCAGGCGGGCGGCGGTGGCCGCCCCCTGGAAGCGCAGCGCGGACTGCGACAGGACAACGGCCTTGGGATCGCCCGAACTGCCGGAGGTCCAGAACACGGCCCCGGCCGTGTCGGGCAGCCCGACCGGCCGACCGGCTGAGGCGGTGACCAGGGGCCCGCCCGTACGTGAGGTGTGCACGGTTGCCGTCACCGCGACGCGGCGGGGTGCGCGGGCGCCGGCGAACAGGAGCGGAGCGCCCAGGCGTTCGGCGGCCAACGCCGAGACCACCGTGGTCAGGGGGTGTTCGCCGGTGAGGGCGAAGAGCCGTCCCCGGCCCACGCCCGCGTCGCGCAGTTGTGCGGCGGTGCGGTTGACGAGGGCAGCCAGCTCGCGCGGGACCACCCGCTCCCCGTCGATGGTCAGACGTGCCCGTGACAGGGGGTGGTACGTCATGAGGGCCGCACTTCGGACACGTCGGAGGGCCGCGCGGTGGGGGTGGGGGTCCTGTCCGGGCCGGTGGGGGCTTCCGCCTCCGTTCCCAGCAGGCCGCGCACGCCGACCGGGACGTCCGCGTCGTCCACCGGCACGGTGATGACCGCGGTCCTGCCGTCCGCCGTGACCTTCGCGGCCTCGGTGAGGGCGGCCCGCAGTTCGGCCCGCGTCCTGACCACCGCTGTCCAGCCGCCCGATGCCAGGACGGCAGCGGGGCCGAGCGAGGGCGCCCGGAACCGGGTCGCCCGGTCGTCCGCGCCGGCGCTCGTCCGCAACAGACGGGGCCACCCGTACCCCCGGTTGTCCAGCACCAGCACGGTGATGCCGCACCGCTGTTCCGCGGCGGTCGACAGGGCCGCCGTGCTCATCTCCAGGGCACCGTCCCCGCAGACGAGGACCGTGCGGCGCGTCGGGTCGGCCACGGCCGCGCCGACGGCGGCCGGCAGCCCGAAGCCCACCATGGTCTGCTCCCCCGGGACGATCACCCGGGTGTCCTCGCCGACGGTCAGTACGGGGAAGTGGTAACCCCACATGTCGTGCAGCCCGTTCTCCTGCACCACCGTCGTCGGCGTCTCGAACGTCTCCTGGAGCAGGCCCAGCGCCGAGCGGACCGTCAGCGCGGCATCGGCGGCCTCGTCGGGACCGGTGCTTCCGTACCTGCGGAACATCTCCGCCCGTACGGCGTGAACGCGTCCCGCACGCTCCCGCGCTGCTTCGTGGGACGGCGTGAGCCCCTCCAGGAGTTGCTCCAGGACGACACCGGCGTCGCCGAGCAGCGCCGCGGCCGGTTCCAGGGCGGCGAGGAACGCCTGGGACGAGGCGTCGATGTGGATCAGCTGCTTGGAGCCGAAGCTGTCCCAGCCCATCCGCGCCGTCTCCTCCAGCCGCGAACCGACCGCGACGACCACGTCGGCCTCGGCGAGCAGGGAGTCGGCCGGGGGCGTCGTGTACAACCCCACCAGCCCGCAGGCGAGCGGGTGGCGCTCGTCGAAGGCGCCGCGTCCGGCCGCGGTGGTGAACACGGGGGCGCCGAGCGCTTCGGCCAGCCGCCGCAGACCCGCATGCGCGTCGGGCGTTGCGCAACCACCCCCGGCGACCAGGACGGGAAACCGTGCCGCAGCGAGCAGGTTCCGTGCCCGGCGTACGTCTTCGGGGTCGGCCCCACCGCGTATTCGGCGTACGGGGTGCTGCGCGACCGGGGGTTCCACCACGCCGTTCAGCACCTCGTGGGAGATCTCGACGAGGACGACGCCGGGGGCGCCGTTGACCGCCAGGTGCACGGCGCGACGCAGCGCCCACACCAACTGCCGGGGCCGTTCCACCAGGAACCGCCACTTGGTCAGGGACGCGGCCATGCCCGCCTGGTCGGTGTACTGGAAGGCCCCCTTGCCGATCTCGTCGACGGGAACGCGCGTGGTGACCACGACGACCGGCGCGCCCAGGGAGGAGGCCTCCAGCAAGCCCGTCAGGGTGTTGGCGAAGCTCGGTCCCGACTCCACCGCGAGCACCGCAGGCCTGCCCGTGCCGGCCGCGTGGCCGATGGCGGCGCAGGCGCCGACGCGCTGGTCCCGCACGCCGACGACACGTAGACGCTGCTGTGCTTCGGCCGCGTCCATGAGCCCCGGTTCGTCCGAAGGGAGTCCGAAGACGACGTCGCATCCCGCGTCCGCGAGGGCCGTCGCGGCCACGTGCCAGGGGTGGGTCTGAGTCACAGTTCCTGTCCGTACCTGTCGGGGGAGAGCCAAGGGGGAGGGGTGTCAGCGGAGCGGTGGGGCGGCAGAGAGGCGTTCGGGCCGGTCGGCCCGGGCCGACCGCTGTTCGCGACGCGCCCCTGCGAGGGCGCTGCGGGCCCACACGTCGGGCGGCACCCCGGCGGGTGCCTCCGGGGAGGCGTCCACGAGTTCGTCCGTGCCGACGGGGTGTGGCCGCAGCCGGGTGGCCAGTGCCCAGAAGGCACCGGTCTCGTCGTCCCGCAGGACCTCGCACACGTACGCCGAAGCGGCCCGGCCCGACTCCACCAGGCCCAGGCCCAGGCCGAGGGCGGTGGCCCCGCCGGCCGCGGGTGCGCTTGTCGCGTAGCAGGGACCCGTCCAGCCGGTCCGCACGGTGAACTGCTGGAGCAGGGCTACGGGTTCGAGCGCGACGGAGTCGGCGGGGCGCAGCCGCCGTACCGCGTCGTCGCAGCGCTCGACGAACTGGCGGGCCGCGAAGCGGCAGTACGCGAAGACCTCCAGGACCACCGGGGGGCCCGGCCGCCCCGAGCGGTACTCGTCCGCCTCGGTGTGCTCCGCCAGAGCCCGGTGCACCGCCTCCATGGCATCCGGATCCGCCACCAGGCGACGGGACATCGCGGCGGTGGGCGGACGGCCGGCGCCTTGCGGGCCGCCATGGACCGCCAACGGAGCCAGGACGACGGTCACGGGCGGGGCCGGGCGGTGGCCACGGGGCCGCCACCGGCGCGGGCGGCCTCGGCGGACAGCAGGAGCGGGCGTCCCTGGATCTCACCGAACCGCCGTACGTTTCCGGCTCGGGGGCCGTAGCCGCCGAAGGGGCGGTTTCCGTCCTCCACGTCAAAGGTGATCTGGTTCTCGCACACCGTGCTGGTACCTATGCGGGGACCGGCGAGGCCGGGCTCACCGAAATTCGACACATACATTCCACGTTCCCGCTCCATCGGTGTGTTCAGCCATTCCACGATCTGCGCGGGATCGTCGTATTCCATTGTCAGCAGCACGGGCGAGAAGAATTCCGGGGGATGGAAGCGGGCGTTCCATGGCATGTGGAGAAGAGTCGGCTCGACGATGTTCCGTTCGACGTCGGTGCCGCCGCCAACGACGACGAGTTCCCGGTTCTCGGTGAGGAAGCGGTCAGCACCGGCCACCGCGTCCGGATAGACCAGGGAGGAGACCCTGGTGGCGGGGTCTCGCCGGTCGCCGACCTCGACCGCGCGCAGGGCATCGGCGAGCCGCGCCGTGACCTCGCGCGCGACGGACCGGTGGAGGAAAACGATGTCCGTGGAGAGGCAGTCCTGGCCCGAGTTGTACAGCCGGGCGTCGAGCACGGTCCGGCACACCGTGTCCGGATCGCTGTCGGGACCCACCACCACGGGGTTGGGGCCCGACCCGAAGGACAGCAGCAGGGACTCCCGGGGCAGCCGCCGTGCCACGTGCTCCGCGTTGTCGGGCTGTCCCGTGAACACCACGGCATCCGACAGCGCGCAGTCGTCGAGGAACTCGCGCTGGGACACCCGGCGCATGTCCAGGTTCCCGCCCCACTCGCGGACCATCGGGCCCAGGATGTCGTGCACCGCCATCGCGGTCTCCGAGACCCGGGCCGACGGCCTGATCAGGACGCGGTCCGTGTACAGCGAGGGGACGACACCGAACAGGACGTAGGAGTACAGAAGGTTGTTGGACGGCAGGAACGTGGCCAGCCTGCCGAGGCGACCGGGCACGGTGCGCGACAGCTCCCACGGCGCGCCCGCCAGCACCCGCAAGGACCGGAAGAACTCGTCCTGTGCCGCCTGGTGGGTGGCCACCCGGGTCAGCACGGACAACAGCTCTTCCTGCCTGCGCAACAGTACGCGCGACAGCGCCGCGACGGTCTCTTCGGCCGCCGCAGGAGCACTGCCTGTCGAGGTCGTGACCGGCTTCCGGTCGATGACTCCACTGAACATCCGAGTTGCCTTCCCTCTGCCCGGCGAATGGGCCTTTCACCGACTTTCCAACAAGTGCGGCGGCGAACGCATCTTCTGACGTGCCCTGTTGACGAAGAGAACCTTCCGAAACGCCGAGTGTTCCCGGCAGTCCGGAACAGGGCACTCTCGGAGATGGCGGAAGGAGGGGCGACGAGTAGCGTGAATCGCGTGGAACACTCGGAAACCCTGGAATTCCGGTTCAGCGAATTCATTTCCCTGGTCGAGGTCGGCCGGGGAATCCTGCTGGCGCACGGTCCGCTCATGCAGCGCATCGTGCTCGACGAGGAACTGGCCGGCCCGGTGCGCCGTTTGCGGCACGCCTCCTTCACGCCTGAGGCCTTCTACGGCGCGTACGACGGAGCGGTGACGGGACGGGCTTTGTTCGCCTCGTTGCGAGAGCGCGGTCATGTGGTCCCCGTGGGCTTCGACGAGGCACGGCAGATCCGTGAGGAGATCCGGCCCCCCGGGCCCGGCGCACCCCGCCCCCGCGACGCCTCGACATGGCCGACGACGCGCTACGGCAACGCCCCCCGGCTGAGCGCCGGGGGTCTGCACACGGCGCATGGGGAGGGAGGCGGCCTCGCCCCGCTCACGGTGCTGCTCCTCGGTGGCTGCGTCACGCAGTTCGCCGAGGAGCCGCTCGTCGAACGCGGCCTCGCGTACGGCAAGGACGTACGGACCGTGCACGAGTGGCCGGGGACCGCCGCCCGGGCGGCACGCACCATCGCACGTGTCGACCCCGGACTGACGGTGTACCAGGCCGGTGTCCAGCCCTTCCTCACCGCACTGTGGGACCAGGCGCACCTCGTCGACGCGCAGGAACGCGCGAGGCTGCTCGGCCTGATGAAGAGTGCCCTGTCGGTGAACATATCCGCGCTTGCCCACGCGCTGGACGGCCGTCCCGGCCTCGTGCACAACTTCGGGCCACCCGCCCTGTCGCCCTTCGGCCGGTTCGACTTCGCCGAGGAGTACGGCATGCGGCGGCTCACCGCCGAGCTGAACGCCCACGTCGACCACTGCGTGCGGCGCCACTCCCACCTGGCGGTCGTGGACGAGGAGCGGCTCGTACGGATGCACGGCGCCCCCGCGCTCTTCGACGACCTGTACTACCCCTTCGGGCACCACGGGGGCTCGCTGGACCCCGAGTGCGACAAGGTGCACCAACTGCCCGCCCTCGGGCAGGCGCTGGCGGACGAGTACCTGGCCCTGCACGCCGTCCACCGGGGCGAGAACATCGTCAAGTGCGTGGTCGTGGACCTCGACAACACGCTGTGGCCGGGCATCGCGGCGGACGACGGGTTCGGATGGCTCGACACGGACGCCACCAGCCGGTGGGTGCACCTCGGGCTGCACCAGGCCCTGTCGGTGCTCAAGTCGCGCGGAATCCTCCTGGCCACGTGCAGCAAGGGCGACGAGAAGGCCACGCTGGACATGTGGCGCGCAGCAGGAAGCAGACAGCTCCTGAGCCCCGACGACTTCGTGCTGCACCGCATCAACTGGCGTCCCAAGTCGGCCAACGTCGCGGAGATCTGCGCGCGTCTCGGCTTCGACCCGGGCCAGGTGATGTTCCTGGACGACCATCCGGTCGAACGCGCGGAAGTGGCCAACGCCCTGCCGTCCGTACGGGTGGTGGACGCGCCCGTGCACGCCTTCCGGGAGCGGCTGCTGACGGACCCCGCGCTCGAAGTGCGCGCACCCACGGAATCGGCGCGGCGGCGCGCGGGCACGACCCGGGCCATGCTGGCGCGCGACGAACTCGCGGCGGGCGTGGACCGCGAGGAGTTCCTGTCGTCCCTGGGGATCAGCCTGAGCGTGACGGCCGACGCGGGGTCCGGGACGGACTTGGACCGCGTGACGGAACTGTTCAACAGAACGAACCAATTCACGACGACCTCGTGGCGCACCACATCCCAGGAGCTGGCGCGACGCGTCGCCAGGCCGGGCGCCCGGCTGTACACGGCGCGGGTGTCCGACCGGTTCACGGACTACGGTCTGGTCGGCGCGTGCCTGATCGAGGGCGTCGGGAGCGGCGGTGCTCCCGGTGCTGCCCCCGAAGGCCGCGAGGTCTCCGGCGCACTGGTCATCGACGCGTTCGCCCTCAGCTGCCGGGTCATCGGACTCGACGTGGCCGTGCCGTTCCTGGCCGCGGCCCTCGACGACGCCGCGGTGGGCACGTCCCCTGCCGGAACACGCGCCCGCGTCGTCGTGACCGCGCGGAACACTCCGGCGCAGGACCTGTACCCCGACGCGGGGTTCGACCCCGACCCCGGTCCCGACACCGATACCGATCCCGAATCGGCCCCCCGGACCATGCGCCACTACGTACTCGCCGACCCGCGGCGGCTGCGTGCCGCGCGTGGCACGGCCGTCGCGGTCGCCGTCCGGCACAGCCCGTCCCAACCACCCGTAGCAGAAGAGGAACTGGCATGAGAGCAGTTGTCACCGGCGGGGCAGGATTCGTCGGCTCCCACCTGTGCGAGCGGCTCGTGACGCTCGGTCACGACGTGGTGTGCGTGGACAACTTCGCCACCGGCCGACGGGAGAACGTAGCCCGTCTGCTGCGCGGTCCCCGCTTCCACCTCATCGAGCAAGACGTGTCCGAGGCCCTTGAGGTGGACGGGGAGATCGACGCGCTCTTCCACCTCGCTTCACCGGCTTCGCCCGCCGACTACCTGCGCCTTCCCGTGGAAACGTTGAAGGTGGGCTCCCTGGGCACCCTGAACGCACTCGAACTCGCTCGTGCCAAGGGTGCGCGCTTCCTGATCTCCTCCACGTCCGAGGTCTACGGAGACCCCGAGGTCCACCCGCAGCCCGAGGGGTACTGGGGGAACGTCAACCCCATCGGCCCCCGCTCCGTCTACGACGAGGCCAAGCGCTTCGGCGAGGCGGCCACGATGGCGTACCGCCGGACGTACGGCGTGGCCACCACCATCGTCCGGATTTTCAACACGTACGGGCCGAGGATGCGCCGCGACGACGGCCGGGCCGTGCCCGCCTTCATCACCCAGGCGCTCGCCGGTGACCCGATGACGGTCACCGGCGACGGCGGACAGACCCGCTCGCTGTGTTACGTCGACGACCTCGTGGAGGGCCTCGTCACGGCCCTGGAGCAGAGCCACCCCGGACCGGTGAACCTCGGCAACCCGCACGAGGTGTCGATGCGGCGACTCGCCCTCGTGGTGAAGGAGATCTGCGAATCGACGAGCCCGCTGTCGTTCGTTCCGCGCCCCGAGGACGACCCCCAGGTGCGACGTCCCGACATCGCGCGGGCGACCGCCGAACTCGGCTGGAGTCCCCGTACGGAGCTGGCGGAGGGGCTGCGCAGGACCGTCGCCTGGTTCCGCCTGACGGACCCGGTCCCCCCGGCGGCACGCCTGTCCCCTCCCGAGCCGTACCGGCTCCGACACGAAATGGCGGCAGCCCGATGACCGTGACCCCTTCCCACCTCACCCTGCGGCCCACCGCGGACGTTCCTGCGGAGGCACTGGTACGACTCGTGCGCTCCTACGAGGAACAGCTGACCGGCGAGTCCCGCTGCACACTCGAAGCGGTGGAGTCGGAGACCGGCCACCCTGGGTACGACGCGCGCCACAACAGCTGGTGCCTGACCGACCCCGACGGCGAAGCCGTCGCCTGGGCGGGCCTGACCGTGCGAGGCGGCAGCACGCTCGACTGCGCTCTGACGGTCCTGCCGGGGCGGTACGCCGAGGACGCCGCCGATTGCCTGCTGGCCGAGCTGCAGGAGCGGATCGCGCAGCTCGAAGCCGAGCGGGGTGCCCCGCTCGCCGTGACGCTCGGCGGAGTGTTCGAGGGGGACGAAGCGGCCGTCAACGCCCTCGCGCGGGCGGGCTTCCACCGCCGGGCCAGCAGGTACACGTGGGACGTGGACCTGACCGCGGAGCCGATACCGGTCCGGCTGCCCAGGAACGGTCTCGTGCGTCCGCTCGCCGCCGCCGACCTGCCCGCGCTGCACACGCTGCACCTGCGGAACCGGGGCGGGGCGTTCAAGACGGCGGACTACGAACCCTTCCGCCGTCGCGTCGAGGCGGTACGCGTGGCGGCGGCACGGGGCGCGGCCGTCGCACAGGTCCTGGAAGTGGCCGGTCAGCCGGTCGGATACGTTCTCGTACGCACGCAGGACGGCGGTGCCCAGTTCCTGGACACCGCCGTCGCACCCTCCGCCCGGGGCCAGGGCGTGGGCCTCGCTCTGGTGCTGTCCGCGGTGGACGCGCTCCGCGGACTGGGCTGCCGACGCGCCACGCTGGCCGTGGCCGGGGCCGACCCGGTGGAGCAGAAGGCCCTGTGCGGTGTGCTCGCGGTGACGCGCGAGCTGGCGGTGCTCCGCTTCGCACGGGGCCCCGCGTAGCCGGCGGAGTTCAGTTGGCCCAGGGCAGGGCCGCAGACATCTCTGTGTGGGTGCCCCGTCCGTACGTGCCCGGCCCGGGTGGCGCCGTCAGCACCGGGGGGTCCAGCTCGTCGGACGGCCGCAGTGTGACGACGGCCGGCAGCAGGGCGGTACCGCCCGGGGTGACCGGCCCGTAACCGCCCACGTACGCGGGCGTGCCCGGGTCCGCCACGGGCACACGGCACGCCGCGCCGGGCAACGAGTGGCCCAGGACGTACCACGAGCCGGCGGGCACGTCGGTGAAGGTGAAGGGACCCGGCCGGTCCAGGACGATCCGCCGCACGGGAAGCCCCTGGTGCGTCGGCGCCGGGAAGAGCCCCACGACGCAGGGGCCGAGCGCGTCGGCGGCCGCCGTGCCGACGGTGTGGTCCGGGGCGGGCGGCAGCACGCGGCCGTGCACCACCGGATCCCGCGCGGCGGAATGCCGGAAGTCCACCCGTCGGTCGGAATTCCGTTTCGCGGAATGCCGTGGGGAGGAGAGGGCGCCAACGTCTCCGTAGGTGTACGAGGCGAATCCACCGGTCGAGCGGAACTCGCTCGGCGGGAGTCCCACGCACTCCTTGAAGCGGGTGCTGAATGTTCCCACGCTGCTGTACCCCACCTGGGCGCTGATCTCCGCGACGCTGAATCCCGTGGTGCGCAGCAGGCGCTTGGCCTCCTGCAACCGCAGAGCGGACAGGAACCGGCCCGGGGAAAGCCCCGTGCTGTCACGGAAGAGCCGGGTGAAATGGAACTTGCTGAACATTGCCGCGGCGGCCATCTCGTCGACGGTCCACTCCCGTCCGGTGTCGGCGCGCATGTCGCGTATCACCCGGCGGACGGCGTTCGTGCTGGCTGTGCTGGGCACCGCTCCCCCTCGTTGGGCTGAACCGGCAGGACCTCGGCAGTGCTGTGCGGTCCCGATGTGAGTGATCCACATCATTGCCAGCCGAAGTCCGAGGGGGTGATAGTGACGCTCGACGGTTCCACGCGTGCCGATTCGACATGGGTCGGCGCGTGCGTTTCCGTGCCGCCCGCGAAAGACAGCAGCGGGAGGATGCAGGCCGCAACAAGACCGGTCATGAGTAGTTTGGCGCGCTTCATGGATCTCCCCCGGAGTCATTTGCTGATTGGAATCACCGGCCCCATTCCCTGCCGGTGCGAATATCTTCGATCAGCCCCGAGGGGGAAACCAGGCGTCCTCGGTGACACAAACTGTCACTGACACGTTTATGTCCGAGGCGGCGCGAGCCGCAGAGGAGAGCAATCGGCCATGTTCCAGGCGCTCATGGGATGGCCGCCGTGTTGGACGCCCGCCCACAGCGTGTGCGCGTAGGACCGGGCGGAGGCCTCGTCGCCCGCCCGCAGGAACAGGACCGCGCGGGCGCTGCCGCGGGCGAGGTGCACCCGTACGTGCTCCAGCCGGCCGGAGCACCGCTGGTCCTGCCGCAGCAGCAGTGATCGCAGCTCGTCCTCGGCGGGGGGACGGGGCGGGGGCGTGAAGATCCACACGGCGGAGACGAGAATCATCGAATCCCTCCCGCGGGGCAGGTTTCCGGCCCGGTCCGGAACCGGCGCGGAGAGGGACAGTGCAAGGGGGGAACGTGCTGTACACGTGGGAGGTGGGCGACGCCACCGACGCCGTCTACCGGGAGATGATCCGGTGTCCCGGCATAGACGTTTCGGGCCTGTGCGCCCGGCTCGGACTGTCGGAGGCCGAAGTACGGAGGTCCTTGGACCGGTTGGCCGACTCCGCGCTGATCCAGGCGTCCTGGGACACGGCGGGTCCGTCGGACGCCGTGCGCCCGGTGAGCCCGCGCCTGGGATTCCAGGCACTCCTGGCCAGGAGACAGGCGGAGATCGCCCGCCAGCAGCAGGAACTGGAAGAGACCCGGCTGAAGATGTCGTCGCTGATCGACGACTACGTCGCCGAGTACGCCGAGGCGCGAGGCATGGGGATGGAGCGGCTGCACAGCCTGTCCGCCGTCCGGATGCGTCTGGAGGAGCTCGCGGCCAGAACCGAGCGGGAGTCGCTGTCCTTCGCCCCGGGCGGCCCGCAGACCTCGGACAACAGGTCGTCGAGCACCCCACTGCTGAGAGAACTCCTGGCGCGGTCGGTCTCCGTGAAGACCGTGTATCTCGACAGCATCCGCAACGACGCGGACACCCTGCGGCATGCGCGGTGGCTGGACGACAACGGGGGAGAGACGCGCACCGTTCCGTATCTGCCCTTCCGGATGCAGATCGTCGACCGCGAGGCGGCGCTGGTGCCGCTGCACCTGGAGGACTCCGCACAGGGGGCGCTGCTGATCGAGGAACCTTCGGTCGTGTCGATCCTGTGCGCCCTCTTCGACATGGTCTGGACGGCCGCCGCCTCCCTGTCCTCCGCCTCGGGGGTCGCCGACGGCGTCTCGGCGCAGGAGCGCGAGCTGCTGCGGTTGCTGGCCCAGGGGCACACCGATGAGGCCGTCGCCCGCAAGCTGGGCGTCTCCCTGCGGACCGAACGCCGGATGCTCACCAGGGTCTCCGAGCACCTCAATGCCCAGAGCCGCTTCCAACTGGGACAACGGGCTGTCGAGGCGGGACTGCTCTGAGCGGGCCTTCTGCGAGGTCACCCGCGCTGCCCCCGGGAGGCGTCCGCGCGGGCGGCCATGAGGTCCGTGGCCTGTTCGTCCCGCGCGTGGACGCGTGCGACGTGCTGTCGGCACTGGGCGAGAGCCTGGTGGGACCAGGACCTGCTGTGCAGGTGGACGGTGCGTGCGAGGGCCATGATCCCGTCGGATGAATCCCGCAGGAGACGCGCCAGTTCGCGGTCCCGGTCGGCCGCGTACGACGAATCCGCCCGCGCCGCCTCCCGGTCGAGCACTGCGGCCAGCAGGCGGCGATCGCCCGCGACCTGTCGTTGCAGAGGGCCCGACACGCGCTGTCGCAGCATGCGTGGCCTGTCCGCCAGCTCCTCGATGACCCCAGGGAGGGCCTGGAGGCCCGCGAGCCCGGCCTCCTGTTGGGTCGGCTCCCGCATCTGGCGTACGGAGCGTGCCAGCAGGGAGGCCAATTCGGCGTCCCAGCCGTCCAGTTTCCGCGGCCCCTCCCGTACGGGGGCGGACGGCTCCCAGACGAGCAGGGCCGCTCCCGCCATTCCCCGCCGCAGCTCCTCGACGGGCATGGTGCCCCGGTGGTCCGTGAAAGCGGCGCGCCGGTGGTCGTTGCGGTCCGCGATCCACGCCGTGTCACCGTCGAGCCGGTGGACGAGGAAGGTGTGGGGGTAGCCGACGAAGGGCACCCGGTAGAACTCCGAATGCCACATGCCCGACAGGTCCGGGGAGACGGGGACGGCGTGACCGCGGTCGAGTTCCGCGGCGATCCGGTCGAGGGCGGCGTCCCCGTCGAGCGGCGTCGTGACCCAGGAAGCCATGAGGCCGCGCTGGAAGACCGGTGCGTGGTAGTCGGTGTCGATGCCGCCGTACAGGGTGAGCACACTCCCGTCCGCGTCGCGCTCCACGACGAAGTTCAGGGCCTGGGCGAGTTCTCGTACGGTCTCCGGGCGGCCGGTGGCGTACAGGGCGTCGCGCAGGCAGTGGAGCCAGCACGACAGCCGGGCGTGGGGGAGGCCCTCCACCGCGTCCAGCTCCGGCCCGAGGAAGGGGAACGGTTCCTGACCGGCCAGGGCGGCGGCGCTCACCGGGCGGCGCCGGCCGGCGGGGCGAGGTCCTCGTCGCGGGGCCCGGAAGCGAGTTGCACGGCGAGGACGAGTACGGGCACGGCCATGGCCAGCCCGACGAGCACGGCACTCCAGGTCACCCCGAGCACCACGGCCGCGCCGCCGAGGGTCACGCCGCCCACGAGGAACACGTCAGACAGGGGCACCAGGGTGGCGTAGTAGCGCCCGGTGAGACCCACCGGCAGGCGCTTCTGCACCTCGGCGAAGTACACCACCGAGGCCACGGACTCGAACACTCCGGCCACGAACAGCAGCACCACGGCGACCGCCACGTCACCGGTGAGGCACAGGGCGGCCCAGCACACGCCTTCGAGCGCGTTGCCGAGGATGTAGACGATGCCCTGGTTCCAGTTCCGGAACCGGGCCGCCGCCACCGCCCCGACGGCGCCTCCCAGACCCATCGCGGCGAGGAGGTACCCGAACATCCCGGGGACACCGGCGAAGTCCTCCAGCGCGTACGAGGCCAAGAAGGTGCGTCCGAGCCCCAGGGCGACCATGTACGTGAACGCCGTGATGGTCAGCGAGGCCAGCCGGGAGTCGCCGCGCACCATGCGCACCAGCTCGGTCGCCCCCCGCCCCAGAGAACGCGCCCACGAGAGTACCCAGTTGACACGGACGGCGGGCTTCGAGGACGCGGGGGCGGCCATGGAGGCGCCGGGCAGGCTGCGGACCAGGAGCAGAGCGGCGACGACGGCGGTGGCCGCTTCCACGCAGAACAGCCAGTTCAGGCCGAGTCCCGCCGTGATGACACCGGCCAGGGCAGGGCCGAGCAGCTTGGGGATGCGCTCGGCCGACACGATGAGGCCGTTGCCCTCCAGCTCGCTGCCTTCGGGAATGACCCGGGGGCGCAGCGCCATGGTCGCGGGGAAGCTGAACATGTAGCCGAACCCTATGACCAGAGCCAGGAGTTGGATCTGCCACAACGCCCCGGCAAGCGGGAAGAGCAGTGCGACGGCTCCGCTGCCCAGGGCGGCCAGCAGGGCGACCTTGCGTGGGTCGTGACGGTCGACCACCTGGCCCGCGAGCGGTCCGAGGAGGATATTGGGCAGGAACCGCACGGCCAGGGTCGCGCCGGCTTCGATGCCCAGCCCGTATCGCTGCATCACGAGCAGCGGAAGGCCCACCGTCGTCATGGCCGAGCCGAGCTCCAGGACGAACAGGGAGCCGATCAGGCGCAGCGCGCCCGGGGTCCGCAGAACTCCCGCGAAACCGCTCCGGGTGGTCCGGCCCTTTCCGGAACCGGCGCTCGCGCCGCCGTCGCGGACGGCTTCGTGCTGCCCGTCGGGAGCTACGTCTACCTCTGCCATGCGGTGTCCTTCGTGACGTTCTTCGTGGTGGGCGGGGCCGGGCACGCTGTCCTACGCGGCGGCCGTGAACGGTGCGTTCAGCACCGCGGCCTGGGCCGCCCTGCACTTTCCGAGGACGTGCGTGGTGAAGTCGTGCGGCATGTCGAGCTGGCGCATCCGTACGGAGATCGTCTGCAGGAGCTCCTGGGCGGCGCGCGCGGACGCCGCTGCCTGACCGGGGGTCCGGCCGGGCGCGATGCCGACGACCGACGCCAGCGGCATGCCGGACTCGATGACCTCATGGATGGGTTCGGCGAACCCTTCCTTCACGCCGTGGCGCAGCGCGTGCAGCCCAAAGCTGACGTGCCGGGACTCGTCGCGCGTCATGGCGGTGAATCCGGCCCGGGTGCCGGGGAGCAGTGGGACGCGCTGCAGGCTGCGGACCAGCCCACGCTGCCCGTGCAGGGCGAGCACGCCCTCGGTGATCAGATGGAAGAAGGCGACGGCGCGCAACCAGGTCGCGTAGTCGCGGGGCGAACGGTAGAGGTCCCGCAGGATCTCGTTCTCCGTGTCGTGCACCGCGCGGTGTGCCGGACTGAGCCGGGCCCAGGACGCGATGAGCTGCTCGCGCGTGCTCGCGGACATTCCGAGTAGTTCTTCGGAGAGGCGGCTGACGAAAACGGTGTGCCGGGATTCGTCTGCGGCCTGGGTGCCGAGATAGACGAGGGAATCCTCGTCCGGACAGGCTGCGAGGATCGGCGTAATGAGATCAAGGCCGGTGTATTCACCCACGAGGAAACTCTGGATGAAATATGTCAGCCTTTCCTTGGTGCGTTTGCTGAGCAGTACGTCCCAGTGCTGACGGTCCCGTTCGAGGTCGATGTCGGACGCGGACCACTGCTGCCGTTCCCACCTGCGGTACAGCTCCCGCGAGTCGAACCGGCGCTCCAGGGTGTCGGAGGCGCCGCGCAGCAGGTCCTCCGCGTCGAGCCGGGACAGCTGGTCAAGATCAGAGTTGTCGAACAGCAGTGTCGACCACCGCATGCCGTCTCCTTCCCTGGGGATCGGGACAGTGCCGCCCACCGCCCGCCGCCCGTGCCGCGAGGCAGGGCGACGGGTGATCGGCTGACATACGGAGAGTCAGGCGGCCTTGCCCATGATGAGCTCCTCGATCTCCGAGGCGACCGCCTCGAAGAGGCCTTCATTGGTGCCCTTGAGTCCCTCGGCCCAGGCCTCGAACGCGACGGCGTCGTCGGTGCTCGGTGCGGCGGCACCGGTCTCGGAGACGATGCGCTGCTGAATGTCCGTGCTGAGTGCGGTGGCCATGCCAGCACCCCTTTCCAGTGGTTGATAAAGAGCAATGAATAACCGGCTCCCGGTGGGCCGCTGTGCGGTTTTCCGAGTTCCGATGTCTGAATGCTGTCATCGCGTACGACGCGCGGCATCTCTCAAACTGCTGTTTCGCGCGGTCCGGAAGGGGCCCCGGGCCCGAAGCGATCAGGCCCACCGGGAGGCCTTGTCAGCGGGACGGGCGTCGGGAGCGAGTCACGGATCGTCACCCTGCCCCGGGACGACAAGTCCTTCCTGGACGTGTTCATCGCGCCCGCGCCCGGAAGGGGAAGGCGCTGCACCTGAGAGGCCCCGGACGAAAGGGGTGGCCCCGGCGGACTTCTTGTCCGCCGGGGCCGGTCCCGTGGGTCCGGTGGGTTCCAGGGGTTCCATGGGTGCGGGTGGATGCAGGTGGGGGAGAGGGTTCAGAGGCTGCTGACGTCGTCCAGGTCGGACTGCCAGAAGGAGACCCGGATGCTGCTGTCGACGTAGACGCCCTTCGCGGGGAGGCGGACCGGGGCGAAGGCGTCGAGGTTGCGGTGGTCCTTGTCGTAGAAGCCGATGGACAGGGACTTCGCCGTGTGGCCGGGGTCCGGGGTGCCTGTGGGGGAGGAGAGCTTCACGGCGGCGTAACCGCTGCGGCCCGGCTTGAGGCCGACGATCGCCTGCGGCTGGGTGTCCTTCATCGACGGGGGCACGGACTGCGCGCCCTCGAAGCGGACCACCGGGGCGTAGAAGAGGTCGCAGAGCTTCGAGCCGGTGTTGGTGGCCGTGAGGATCATCGTGTTGAGGGGGCGGTCCACCACCTGGGCGGTCACCTTGATGTTCGAGGCGTCGCAGCGGGCGCGGTTCGCGGGGGCGTGCGGGTCGGAGTCGCCGTTGCCGGCGGCGCTGTTCTTGCCGCCGGTGCTGCCCGTGGTGCTCTTGCCGGTGCTGCCGGAGGGGGCGTGCCGGGTGCCGCTGGAGGCGGTGCCCGTGCTGGAGGCTCCGGTGGACGTGCCGTCGGTGGTGGACGGGGTGCCGACGGGCCGGGCGGGTGCGGAGGCGCGGGGTGCGCCGGCGTCCTTGGTGCCTTCGCCGCTCTCGCAGGCCGTCAGGGAGAGGGAGGCCGCGAGGGCGATCGAGGCGGCGGCCAGGAGGCGGGTGCGGCGGGCGGTGCGTGCGGACATGACGGTCTCGTTTCTGTGCGGGGCGAGCGGGAGGAAGCGGGCCGCTCGACCCGTTGCCGGGGGCGGCGTGCTTTGATGCCCAGAGCTTGTACGAGGGGGCGTCCCAGCGGCCAGAGCTGACGGGCAGTTGGGGACGGTGGAACGCTCGTACCGGCTTTGACCTGCGGTGATGCGGTGTGCCTGGAACGCCGGGATGGGATGGGGAGCGGTGCCCGAGACCGAGGGAGCGGCCGAATTCGCGCTCGCGCTGCGAGAACTGAAGGATCGTTCGGGCCTCAGTTACGGGGCGCTGGCCAAGCGGCTGCACATGAGTACGTCGACGCTTCACCGGTACTGCAACGGGGACGCCGTGCCGACGGAGTTCGCTCCCGTGGAGCGGCTGGCGCGGGTGTGCAGGGCGACGCCGGACGAGATGGTGCGGGTGCACCGGCTGTGGATCCTGGCGGATGCGACGCGGGGGCGGAGGGCGGGGTCCGGGGCGGGGGCGGGGCCGGGATCGGGGGGAGCTGGTCCGGTCCGTGTTCCGGAGGAGGCGGCTCCGGGGGTGCGCGAGCCCGGCCGCGCTTCTGAGGAGTTCGCTTCCGCCCGTGCTTCCGAGGAGTCCGCTCCCGGCCTCGCTTCCGAGGAGTCCGCGCCGTCCACCGCACCCACTGCGCCGCCTGCCGCACCTGCCGCACCTGCCGCGCCCGACGGGTCCGGGCGGGCACGTTCCTCCCCGGCGGTGTCCGACCCCGCGCCCCTCGTCTCCTCCGTCGCCGACGTGCCCGGCAGGACGCCCACGCGGCGTCGCAACACCCTCCTCGCGGCGGCGGCCGTCCTCGCGGTCGCCGCTTCCACCGTGCTCGTCACCCAGTTCACTGGCGGCGGGCCGGGGCACGACGATGCCCCCGGCGGGCGTCCGGTGAGCGCCCGTACGCCCGCCGGGCCGACCGCGGGCGCGGGCGCCGACGGTGGCGGGCCGGTCACGTCCCCGCCCGCCACCGTCACCCCGCCCCCGCCCCCGGCCCCGGCGAGCACCGGGCCCGGCGGCGGTCCCGGCCGGAAGGGGAGCGTCGGCGGCGACAAGGAAAAGCGGGAGGGACAGGGGAGCAGCGGTGCGGGCGTCCCCTTCTCGGCCACCGTGCGGCCCTTCGTGTACGAGAGCCCGTGCAGCCAGTTCTTCCTCGTGGACAGCCCGCCCGAGCAGGTCTCCCCGCCGCCGAGCGAGCAGGACGCACCCGGCTGGGCCGCGTCGTTCAAGGCCGTGTCGGCGGACGAACAGCTCGTCGCGCTCACCCTTCAGGGGCGGACGAAGGAGACCGTCGTGCTGGAGGCTCTGCACGTGCGGGTCGTGCGCAGCGGGGCGCCGCTGCCCTGGAACCGGTACGCGGCCGGGGTCGGCTGCGGCGGCAACGTCGACACCAAGTCGTTCGCCGTGGACCTCGACGCGGGGCGGCCGGTCACCGTCCCGCACGCCGGTCAGCGGGACTTCCCGTACAAGATCAGCGAGACGGACCCCGAGGTCTTCTACGTGAAGGCGAAGGCCCGCACGCACGACGTCAGTTGGTACCTGGAGCTGGAGTGGTCCAGCGGTGACCGGCACGGGGTGCAGCGGATCGACAGCCACGGGAAGCCGTTCCGTACGAGCGGGTCGGCGGGCCGGCCGGAGTACGTGCACCCGCTGGGGTCCTCCGCCTGGGAGAAGCCGCTCGACGAGGGCGGCGGCCCGCAGGAGGGCTGAGGGTCCCGCGCGCACGGGAACGGCCCCGGCGGAGAGCGTCTCCGTCGGGGCCGTTCCCGTGTGCGTGTGCGGAAGGTCAGAGCCGCTCGGGGGTGCGGATGCCCAGCAGCGCCAGGCCCCGGTGCAGGGTCGCCGCCGTCAGCTCCGAGAGGAAGAGGCGGTTGGCCGCCACGTCCGCCGGGACGTCCTCCTTGAGGATCGGGCACTGGTCGTAGAACGTCGTGAACAGCGACGAGAGCTGGTAGATGTACGCGGCCAGCTTGTGCGGCTCGTACGCGGTCGCCGCATCGGCCACCGTCTCGCCGAACTGGTCCAGGTGCAGGCCCAGCGCCCGCTCCGCCGGGGCGAGTCCGAGCTCCGGGTGCGCCTGCGGCACGACCGCGCCCGCCGCGTTGCGGCTGATCGACTTCGACCGGGCGTACGCGTACTGCGAGTACACCGACGTGTCGCCGTTCAGCGACACCATCTGGTCCAGGTCGAACTTGTAGTCGCGGGCGGCGGAGGTCGAGAGGTCCGCGTACTTCACCGCGCCGATGCCGATCTGCGCGCCGTTCTCGACGATCTCCGCCTCGGTCAGGCCGACCTTCTCGTTGTTCTTCTCCCGCACGACCGCCGTCGCCCGCTCGATCGCCTCGTCCAGGAGGTCCACCAGCCGTACGGTCTCGCCCTCACGGGTCTTGAACGGCTTGCCGTCCTTGCCGAGCACCGTGCCGAAGCCCAGCTGGTGGGCCGTGACGTCGTCCGTCAGCCAGCCCGCCCGCCGCGCCGTCTCGAAGACCATCCTGAAGTGCAGCGACTGGCGCACGTCCACGACGTACAGCAGGGTGTTCGCCTTCAGGTCGCCCACCCGGTTGCGGATCGCGGAGAGGTCGGTGGCCGCGTAGCCGTAGCCGCCGTTCGACTTCTTCACGATCAGCGGGGTCGGGTTGCCGTCCGGGCCCTTCACGTCGTCGAAGAAGACGCAGAGCGCCCCCTCGGAACGGACCGCGACGCCCGAGTCCTCCAGGATCCGGCAGGTCTCTTCGAGCATGTCGTTGTAGCCCGACTCGCCGACCACGTCCGCGTCGGCGATGTCCATGTCGAGCTTGTTGAAGACCGAGTAGAAGTAGATCTTGGACTCGTCGACGAACCGCTGCCACAGCGCGCGCGACTCCTCGTCGCCCGCCTGGAGCTGTACGACCCGGTCCCGGGCCCGCGTCTTGAACTCCTCGTCGGAGTCGAACAGGACCCGCGCGGCCTTGTAGATCCGGTTCAGGGCGGACATCGCCTCTTCGCCGTCGGCCCCCTGGTGGTCCAGGGCCCCCGGGTGCTCCACCAGGTACTGGATGAGCATGCCGAACTGGGTGCCCCAGTCGCCGATGTGGTGGCGCCTGACGACCTTCTCGCCGGTGAACTCCAGGATCTCGACCATCGCGGCGCCGATCACGGCGGAGCGGAGGTGGCCGACGTGCATCTCCTTGGCGACGTTCGGCTGGGCGTAGTCGACGACCGTCGTACCGGCGTTCTCGTGGTACGGAACGCCCAGGCGCGCGTCGGCGGCCCGCGCGGCCAGCGTCTCGATGATCGCCCGGTCGGAGACCGTGATGTTCAGGAAGCCGGGGCCCGAGACCTCGATGTCCTTCAGCACGTCCCCCGTGGCGAGCTTCTCGACGACCTGCGTCGCCAGCTCCCGCGGGTTCGCCTTCGCCTTCTTGGCGAGGGCCAGGATGCCGTTGGCCTGGAAGTCGGCCCGGTCGCTTCGGCGCAGCAGCGGGTCGGCCGGGGCGGCGTCCGGCAGGGCTGCCGAGAGCGCGTCCGCGAGCCGCTGGTTGACGGTCGAAGCGAGCGAGGGGACCGAGGCCATGGGGTGCCGTTCCTGTTGGTGAGTGCGTGGTGTGTGCTCCGAGTATTTCACGCAGGCCCCGGGCGGCCCGCGCAACCTTATTCGTGAGGCCGCCGTCTGCCCGTCTGGGAGAATGGCCCCGCCAGCCCTCACTCAATCCGGAGAACCTCCGGGGAACCAAGGACGTGCCGACCGTGTCCCAGAGCAGCACCCCCGAGACCGACTGGGTCTCCCGTTTCGCGGACGATGTCATCGCCGAGTCGGAGCGACGTGCGCCTGGCAAACCGGTCGTCGTCGCCTCCGGCCTGTCCCCCTCCGGTCCGATCCACCTGGGCAACCTCCGCGAGGTCATGACCCCGCACCTGGTCGCCGACGAGATCCGCCGCCGCGGGCACGCGGTCCGCCACCTCATCTCCTGGGACGACTACGACCGGTACCGCAAGGTCCCCAACGGCGTCCCGGGCATCGACGAGTCCTGGGCCGAGCACATCGGCAAGCCCCTGACCTCGGTCCCCGCCCCGGCCGGCTCCTCGTACCCGAACTGGGCCGAGCACTTCAAGGCGCCCATGGTGGCGGCCCTGGCCGAGCTGGGCGTGGAGTTCGACGGCATCAGCCAGACCGAGCAGTACACCGCGGGCACCTACCGCGAGCAGGTCCTGCACGCGATGAAGCACCGCGCCGACATCGACGCCGTGCTGGACCGCTACCGCACGAAGAAGGACCCGGCGGCCGCCAAGAAGTCCCAGAAGCCGGTGGACGAGGCCGAGCTGGAGGCGGCCGAGGGGTCGGGTGCGGCGAGCGAGGACGACGGAACGAGCGGTTCCGCCTACTACCCGTACAAGCCCTACTGCGGGCGGTGCGAGCGCGACCTGACCACCGTCACCTCCTACGACGACGCGTCGACCGAGCTGACGTACACCTGCGTGTGCGGCTTCACCGAGACCGTCTTCCTGAAGGAGTTCAACCGCGGCAAGCTGGTCTGGAAGGTCGACTGGCCGATGCGGTGGGCGTACGAGGGCGTGATCTTCGAGCCCAGCGGCGTCGACCACTCGTCGCCGGGGTCGTCCTTCGTGGTCGGCGGGCAGATCGTGCGCGAGGTCTTCGACGGCGTGCAGCCGATCGGCCCGATGTACGCCTTCGTCGGCATCTCGGGCATGGCCAAGATGTCGTCCTCCAAGGGCGGCGTGCCCACGCCCGGCGACGCGCTGAAGATCATGGAGGCGCCGCTGCTGCGCTGGCTGTACGCGCGCCGCAGGCCGAACCAGTCCTTCAAGATCGCCTTCGACCAGGAGATCCAGCGGCTGTACGACGAGTGGGACAAGCTGTCGCTGAAGGTGGCGGACGGTTCCGTGCTGCCGGCGGACGCGGCCGCGTACTCCCGGGCGGTCGGGACGGCCGCCGGTGAGCTGCCGCGCACGCCGCGCCCGCTGCCGTACCGGACGCTGGCCTCCGTCGCGGACATCACGGCCGGGGCACAGGACCAGACGCTGCGCATCCTGAGCGAGCTGGACCCGTCCGACCCGATCGCCTCGCTGGACGAGGTGCGGCCGCGCCTGGACCGGGCGGAGTCGTGGATCACCGCCTACGTGCCCGCCGACCAGCGGACGCTGGTGCGGGACGAGCCGGACACGGTCGCGCTGGGCGCGCTGGGCGACGCGGACCGGGAGTCGCTGCGGCTGCTGGTCGAGGGCCTGGACTCGCACTGGTCGCTGGACGGGCTGACCACGCTCGTCTACGGCGTGCCGAAGATCCAGGCGGGGCTGGCGGCGGACGCCAAGCCGACGCCGGAGCTGAAGGTGGCGCAGCGGACCTTCTTCGCGCTGCTGTACCAGTTGCTGGTGGGGCGGGACACCGGGCCGCGGCTGCCCACGCTGCTGCTGGCGGTGGGGGCGGAGCGGGTGCGGAAGCTGCTGGGGGCGTAGCTCGCCGGGAGCGGGAGGGGCCGTCCCCCAAGGGGGGCGCCCCGCCCAACGGGGAAGGGCGGGGCGTGTGCTGCATCTTTCGGGGGAGGGCGGGCGCGGGGTTTCCACCCCGGGCAGGATGACGCGGGCCGTCCCCGCCGCCGACGCTGGACCCATGAAGAACGAACTGCTCGCCATCATCGGCTGGGTCGTCGGCATCCAAGGCGCACTCGGCTTCATCGGCCGCACCTGGTTCGACAGGGACTGGGGCCTGCTGCACCTCTGGTTCAACCCGCCCAGCGCCCTCTACCTCGCGATGGCGCTCGTCGGCATCCCCCTCGGCGTCGCCGCCGACCTCGCCCGCAAGAAGCAGAAGGCCGCCCGGTACCGCGCCTAGGGCGTGTGCTCGTCCAGTTCGAGCTGGTACTGCTCCACGTACCGCTTCGCGTACATCTCCAGGTCCTCGACCGGCAGCTCCTGCCCGTACAGGTCGAAGAGGTACGAGCCGAACTGCAGCGGCGTCGGGAACGCCCCGTTCTCGATCGCGCACTTGCGGAAGGCCGCGTAGTACGCGTCGTCGTCCAGGACGAAGTCCTCCTCGGCGCCGGGGCCGTTCGCCGCGAAGTCCGGCCCGAACTCGGCGTCGTAGTCCGGGTCGTACCCGCCGAGCGGCCGGCTGCGGCCCGGTCCGGCGGGCACCGTCACCGGTGTCGCTCCCGCGGGGTCGTACTCACCCGCGTAGTGCTCCTGCTGCGCGGGCACCGGCGCCGCGAACCACGGGCTCGGGTGGGTCGGCGGCTGCTCATCGGGGGCGGGGGAGGCCGGGGCGGTTTCGCCGGCCGGGGCGGTCCGGTCGGCCTGGTCGGCCTGGTCGGTCGGGGCGGCCGGGTCGGGGACGGCCCGGGCGGCGGCCGTCGGGGCGGGACCGGTGCCGGTGGGGTCCTCCCGTACGTCAGTCCCGTCCTTCGTCAGCCGCACCCGGTCCCCCTCGGCTATCGGGCCGGGTTCGCTCCGTGCCTCCCGCGCCGCGGGCAGCGCCGGGGTCTGCGTCTGGGCCGCCGTCTCCGGGGCCGGCGGCAGCAGCACCGGCTCGATGCCCGCCGCGGCCAGGCCCGCCGGGCCCGTGTCCGACAGCGGGACGCCGTACTTCGCCAGGCGCAGCGGCATCAGCGACTCGACCGGCGCCTTGCGCTTCCAGGAGCGCCCGAACCGGGCCTGGAGGCGGGCCTGGTAGATCAGCCGGTCCTGCTCCAGCTTGATGACCTGCTCGTAACTCCGCAGCTCCCACAGCTTCATCCGCCGCCACAGCCGGAACGTCGGCAACGGCGACAGCAGCCAGCGCGTCAGCCGCACGCCCTCCATGTGCTTGTCGGCGGTGATGTCCGCGATCCGGCCCACCGCGTGGCGGGCCGCCTCGACCGACACCACGAACAGCACCGGAATGACCGCGTGCATGCCGACGCCCAGCGGGTCCGGCCACGACGCCGCGCCGTTGAACGCGATCGTCGCCGCCGTCAGCAGCCACGCGGTCTGCCGCAGCAGCGGGAACGGAATCCGCATCCAGGTCAGCAGCAGGTCCAGCGCGAGCAGCACGCAGATGCCCGCGTCGATCCCGATCGGGAAGACCAGGGAGAAGTTCCCGAAGCCCTTCTCCTCGGCGAGCTCGCGCACCGCCGCGTACGAACCGGCGAAACCGATCCCCGCGATGATCACCGCGCCGGCGACCACCACACCGATCAGTATTCGGTGCGTGCGTGTCAGCTGCATCGCCGCCACCTGCGAACCCCTTCCGTGCGTTCCCGCGAGGTCTGTACCTTCCGTGCCTGGCGGCCACAGCCTGGCACACGCCCCCGGGGCACAGCAGCCTCAGGGAGGGGCAAGTACGGGCAAAAGTCGCTTATTCGGGCTCATCTGTAGTCAAGTTGTGGCTGCTGGGCACGGTGTCGGAGACGGGGAACGGCGGCGTCGGCGGCCGTCCGTGCGGGGGCGGCCCTGGTCCCGCCGCGGAGCCGGCGCGGTCCTCCGGCTCCGCGAACCCGTCCGCGTCAACACGCATCTTTGGGTGCAAATCGGTTAAACGTTCGTTCTAAGAGGCGGGCGGCCCCCGCGCCCGTCGGTGAAGGACAAGGAGTCTCCATGCGCATCGCATTCCTCGTGGCCACCGAAGGCATCGAGCAGATCGAGCTGACCGAGCCCTGGGCGGCGGTGGGCGCCGCCGGCGGCACCCCCGTCCTCGTCTCGACCGAGCAGGGCGAGGTGCAGGCCTTCCACCACCTCGACAAGGGCGACACCTTCCCGGTGGACCAGGTGGTCGGGGACGCGAAGGCGGAGGATTTCGACGGACTCGTGCTGCCGGGCGGCGTCGCCAACCCCGACGCGCTGCGGATGGACGAGAAGGCCGTCGCCTTCGTGAAGGCGTTCTTCGACGCGGGCAAGCCGGTCGCCGCCATCTGCCACGCCCCGTGGTCCCTGATCGAGGCCGACGTGCTGCGCGGCCGCACGCTCACCTCCTGGCCCAGCCTGCGCACCGACATCACCAACGCGGGCGGCACCTGGGTGGACGAGCAGGTCAAGGTCTGCACCGGCGGCCCCAACACGCTGATCACCAGCCGCAAGCCGGACGACCTCAAGGCGTTCTGCGAAACCCTGGTCGGCGAGTTCGGCAAGAGCGCCGACGAGGACGGGAAGGGCCGGGCATGAGCGACACGGCACGCGGGGACGACGTCTACCAGCCCGACGGCGGCAACGAGGAGCAGGAGGACGCGGCCCCGCTGGACCTCCAGGACGCGATCGGCGAGCGGACGTACGACGACATGCTCGACGAAGGGTACTCGCCCCCCGAGAAGCCCCTCGGCGTGAACAAGACCGGCACCACCGCCGCCGAGCAGCACGAGGGCGAGTCCCTCGACGAGCGGCTGAGCCAGGAGGTGCCGGACGTGGGCGAGCGCCCGGCCGACGAGGGCCGGGACGGCATCGGCGACCTGCCCGGCGGCGAGGGCGAACCGCTCGACCCGGAGACGGGCGCCGACCGGGCAGGGCGGCTGGTCGCCCCGGACGAAGGGGCCCACCCGGACGTGACCAAGGACCTCGTCGCCTCCGACGCGGGCATCGACGGCGGCGCCGCCGGGGCCGAGGAAGCCGCCGTCCACGTGGTCGACGAGGCGGACCTGCCTCCCGTGGACGCCCCCGCGGATCTCGACGCGGACACCACCGGGGAACCCGGCTCGGAGCGCTGAGCGCCCCGACCGCCCCGCCGGGCGCCCGGTCCCGCACGGCACCGGGCCCTCGGCCTCCCGGCTCAGCGCGCGGCGCTGCGAGCGGACGCGGACCCGGACGCCCTCGGACGGCCCGGACCCCCGGCCGGCGTGAGCGCCCCGGCGGACGGGCCCCCCGCCTCCGCGCGCCGGGCCCCCGCCCTCACCCGGCGGCCCGCGGCCGCGTACCAGGACGCGGCCACCACGACGGCCAGCGCCGCCTCCACCGCGTCGCCCCCGTAGTACATGAGCTGCGCGCCCGCGTGCAGATCGGCCGGGGCGAACGCGGTGCCGGGCGGCGGCGCTGCGTACAGGGTCTTGGCCAGTACGGCGTGCGCGGTGCCCGCCGCCAGCAGCGTCACCCCGCGCAGCACCGGGTGCCACCGGCGGCGCACCGGATCGAGCTGGCAGACGGCCGCCGTGAACAGCACCCCCGCCGCCAGCACGTGGGCGTACAGCAGGGCGTGCAGCCACGGCCGGTGGCTCGCGGCGGCGAACAGCCCCGTGCGGTACAGCAGCCACAGCCCGCCCAGGTCCAGCAGGGCCGCGACCGGCGGGAAGACCGGCACGCCCACGAAACGCGAGTGCAGTACGGACAGCAGCCCCCGGCGCGCCGCGCCGGGCGGCAGGACGCGCAGGGCCAGCGTCAGGGGGCGGGCCAGGACCAGCAGCAGCGGAGCCACCATGCCGACGGCCAGGTGCTGGGCCATGTGCGCGGTGAACGGCCCGCCCGGCGGGCCCCCGGCCGCGGCCCAGGCCACCGCCCCGCTCCCGGCGGCGAACGACGCGTCCCGCACCCGGGGCCAGGCGTCCCCGCGCCGCCGCAGCCGGGCCGACGCCAGCAGGTACGCGAGCACCCCCGCCCCGGCGAGCAGCAGGGCGACCGCCAGTGGGAGCTGCCCGGCGTGGCCGTGCCCGGGGTTCACGACGCCGGTCCGCGCCGGCCCGCCCGTACGGCCAGGGCCGTGCCGGTCAGCAGCAGCACCGCACCGGCGGCGTTCCACGCCCAGTCGTACGGGGTGACGTCGACGCCGTAACGGATCTGGTGCAGGCGCAGCAGCTTGTGGTCCACGATCCCGTCGAAGAGCTGGAAGGCCCCCAGCCCGAGGACGAACCCGGCCAGGCAGGACGCCGGGTGCAGGGCGCGGCGGCGGCGCAGGTCGGCGTACAGGAAGAACCCGGTGACCAGCGCCAGCAGTTCGGCGGTGTGCAGCAGACCGTCGGACAGCAGGCCGACGCCGGGGGTGGAGCGGTCGTAGAAGTGGTGCCAGCCGAGGAGCTGGTGGAAGACGATCTCGTCGACCGCCGCCATCACCCCCGTCCCGATCACCGCCCCCACCAGCAGGGACCTGCGTGCGGGGGATGACGACTGCGGGAGGAACGGGGTGCTCATCGGACTGCCTTCCTGACGGGAACGCGCGGCGCGGACGAAGGACCCCGTCCCGGGACGGGGAGGGCGGACCGGGGGCGCAGGCCCAGGACTCAACACGCCGCTACCGGGTACCCGCCGGGGCATGATCAAGCGTGCACTGTGGCAGGGAATGATCGCCGGAACCGTGGGAGGACTCGCGATGACCCTCGGTGAGAAGGCCGAACAGGCCGTCACCGGCCGGCCCGACTCGTACGTGCCCGCCCGGGTCCTCCAGCGCCTCACCGGCCTGCCCGAACACCCCGGGAAGCAGCCGCTGCCCGTCAACTGGGCCATGCACTTCGGCCAGGCCGCCCTGCTGGGCGTCCTGCGCTCGGTCATGGCCCAGTCGGGCCTGCGCGGCCCCGCGGCCTCCGCGAAGTTCGCCGTGGTGCGCCTGACCAACGACCAGATCCTGGAGAACGCGACCGGTGTGGGCGCCCCGCCGACCACCTGGCCCCGCCGGGAACTCGCCGTCGACCTGCTGCACAAGAGCGTCTACGCCTTCGTGACCGGCGTCGTCGCCGACGCCCTCGCCGCACGCGGCGGCCCCGGCCCCGGGCAGCGCCACGCCGCGCTGCGCCCCGGCCGCCACAGCGGCGTGGGGCCTCTGCCGCGCGAGGAGGCCCACGGGCGGAAGGCCGCCGGATGACCGCACTGGAGCGCGCCGCCTTCCGTACGGCGCGGACCGTCGCCCGCCGCCGGGGCCTCAGGCCCGCCCTGCACCCCAGCGGGGTGCTGCTCTCGGGCCGCGTCGCGGTTTCCGGCCGCGGTCCCTCCTGGGGCGTGCCGTGGCTGGACGCGCCGGGCTCCTACGAGGTGACCGCGCGCTGGTCCCGGGCGGCCGGGCTGCCGCGCCCGCTGCCGGACGGAACGGGGCTCGCGCTGCGCGTGCGGGACGCCGGCGGGCCGGGCCGCCCGCTGGACCTGCTGCTCACCGGCAGCGGCCGGGGCCGGTGGACGCGCCACGTGCCCCTGCCCCGCACGTCGGCCACGGCGGGCCCGTACAGCACGCTGCTGTCGTACGAGCTCGGCGGGCAGCGTGGGGTCGTGGCCGCGTTCCCGGCGCCCGGAGCGCCGCCGGTGCCCGCCGAGCCCGGCGCGGTGGCCGACGTCCTCGCCCGGCGGACCGTCGAGTTCGTGCTCTGCTTCGGGGCGGGCACGGCCTGGCGCCCGCTGGCCCGGCTGACCCTGGACGGGACCGCCCCCGACGACCGGCCGCAGGACCAGGCGTACGACCCGTACCTGAACGCGCTGCCCGGCTTCGGCCCGGGGGAGCGCCTGCGGGCGCTGCGCACCGCCGCCTACGCCGGATCGAGAGCGGGCCGGGGCGCACAGCCCCCGGCCTGAGCTGCGGGAAGGGGCGCTCAGGCGGGGGCGTCCCGGGCGCTACTCGGTGTTCTTCTGCAGCAGGCAGTCGTAGCCGAGCTGCAAGGTGTCGGCCACCGCCAGCGCGGTCAGGGACGCCGTCACGGTCCGCGTGGCCCGCGGCCACAGCGACTGGGCGCCGGTGAAGGTGGTCGTCACCCAGACGCCGAGGCAGAACGGGCACGTGATCAGCTCGCCCACCGTCGACCTGACGGAGCCGCCGCGCGGGCTCTCGTTCACCTCGGCGGGACCCGTCGCCTCCTCGAAACGCGTGAACGGCGCCCGCAGCGGGCTCGTGACGGTCCCCTTGCCGATCAGCCGGCTCAGCCGGAACGCGGCGGCCCCCGTCAGCAGTACGTCCCAGGGCCCGGGGCGGCCGGCGGGCTTCACCCCGCGCAGGTGGGCCGCCACGCCCCAGGCGGCCGCGTACGCGCCGAAGGCGACGACGGCGCCGAGGTGTCCGCCCAGCGCGCGGTCCTCGTGCGGCGAGTAGGCCCTGCTCACCCGGCGCAGGGCCGCGCCGACGCGGCGCGTGGGGGACGAGGGGCGGTGCGGGTCGTGCCGCGCGGACGCATCGTGGTGACGCGGGTCGTGCTGAGCGGGCGAGGGCATCGCGGAGATCTCCATCGAGGGTGTCGGAGTTTCGTCGTGCGAGGGGGGCCGACGTCCCGGCGTCACAGGCCGGGGGGTTTGAGTTCGGGCGGGTCGTGGGCGGGCCGGCCGGTGACTCTCACGATGAGGTCGGCGCACAGGTCCCGGAGCTTGACGTTGCGGTTCTGGGAGGCGGAGCGCAGGATCGCGAAGGCCTCGGCGCTGGTGCAGCGCTGCTGGGCCATGAGGATGCCGATCGCCTGGTCGATGACGGCGCGGTGCTGGACGGCCTTGCGCAGGTCGTCGGCGAACTGCTGGGAACGGGCCGTCCGCCGGGCCAGGGCGATGGCTCCGGTGGCCTGCCCGGCGAGTTCCCGCAGGGCGGTCAGGTCGGCCGTGTCGAAGCCGTCGGCCTCGGGCGAGTACAGGTTCAGCGCCCCGGCGGTGTCGCTGTGCGGGGCGACGGGGAAGGACGCGGAGGACCGGGTGCCCGCGGCGACCGCGTGGGCGGGGTACGTGCCCCAGCGGGTCTCCTCCAGCGTGTCGCGTACGTGCACCTCCTCGCCCGAGCGCAGGGCCTGCAGGCAGGGCCCGGTGTCCAGGCCGTACTGCTTCTCGTCGAGGGCGCAGGCGCTGGTGCCCGCGCTGGTCACGGTCAGCGGGTGGCCGTGCCGCTCCAGGGTGATTCCGCAGCCGTCGGCGGCCGGGGCGTGCCGCAGCGCCGCCTCCGCCAGTCCGTGCAGCAGCCCCTCCAACGTGTCGGTGGCCAGCAGCAGGTCGACCACGGTGGGTTCGGGCAGGGGCTCGGGGTACGAGGGGCTCATCGGAATCCGTTCCGCGGGGTCCGTGGCACGTGCGGTGGGGCGGGAGGCGAGCGGACCGCGTCGGCGGGACGAGTCTCCCGCTCGCGCGCCGTCAAACCCCTCGCTGCCCCGCGCGCCTCCTGCGGAACTGTGTTCCCCTCCCGGACCGGCCGTCATGGGCGGGCCCTGCGCCTGTCCCGCGCAGGAGGAACCCGCTCGCTGGGGCGTTCGCCGTACGCGAGCCGGGCCGCCGTGCGGGTGTCCGGGTGGGGGATGAGCATGGGCCTTGGCCTTTCCGTGCCGAGCCGCCCCTCGCGGTGCGCGCGAGGGGCGGCGGGAAGGGACCGTGACCGGCGGGCATCGGGGACCGTGGCTCCTGGCCGAACCCGGCTCCTCCCAGTCTCCGGCCCGTGCTCGCGGGGTGCCACTCGGCGCGCGGACGACGGTGGACGGACCGCCGTCCGGCACGCCGGAAACCCGGGCTCACGCGGTCGCGCGCACCGGCGCATTCGGCGCCGGGGGGCGAGCGGGCACGGAGCGCCCGTATTCAGTACCGGTGTGACACCCGCCGCGGAACATATTCATTTGACGCACCGTCAGGAATGGGGCGGGTCCGCTCGGGACGGCACGTCCTGGCCGCCACCGTCCTTCTCGTTCTCGTTCTCGTCGCGGAGCACGCCCGGCACGGCCGGAGCGGTCCCGCCGACGGCAAGGGCTCGGGAGGGGCCTCCCCGCCCGGGCCCTACTTGTTCGCCGCGGCGACCGACGCCACGACCTCCTTCGTCGCCGTCTGCGCGCCCTTCAGCAGGTCCGCCGGGTCCGGCGCCTTCGTGCCGGCGTAACCCGCGCCGTTGTAGTCCAGCGTCACGACCACGTTGCCGGTGCGGGCGACCACCACCGCGTGGTTGAAGTCCGTGCCGGCCTCGCGCGCGCCGTAACCGATCGTCGAGGCCTGGTCACCGATGCCCTCGGCCGGATTGGCGCGCACGTCCTTCACGCCCTCCTTGCCCTGCACCTTGTTGACCTGCTTGGTCACGTACTCGGTGGCACGCTTCTCACCGCTGCCCAGCGCCTGGTTCGACTCGAAGAGCTGGAGCGAGTACGTCAGGTAGTGGTACTGCGAACCCTTGACGCCCTTGTCGTCCAGACCGCCCCACGAGCAGCCCCGCCGCGACTGCGGGTCCGAGGACTCGTCGGCCGTGCCCTCCGCCTTGTCGGCCTTCGGCACCAGGTCCTCGACCGTGTCCTTCTTGAGCGCCTTGCACGCGTCCGGCAGCGCCGCGAACTTCGCCGCGGCCACGGTCGGCGGCGCCGACGGCTTCTTCTGCTGCTGCTGCGCGCCCGCGTCCTTCTTCCCGCCGTCCGAACCGGAACCAGAACCGGAGTCCGACGAACAGCCGGCCACGACGAGCAGTGCCGGGACGGCCACCGCGCAGGTCAGTATGCGGGCGATACGGGGAGCTTTTCGGTACATGGTTCGTGGAGTTCCTTAACTTCGGATCGCTGCGGGTTCCGATTGCTGTGACTGATGTGTTCTCTGTGAGGGACCGCTGTTCGTTTATTCGCCGCTGTCGGAGAACTGCTCGGCGAGCTTACGGGCCATGGCCTGCGCCCGGTCCTGGAGCGCCCGGCCGTCCGGAAGCTGGTCGGGCCGGCCCGGCTGCTCGCCGTACGTGACGCTCACGAGCACGTTGGACGTACGGAAGACGATCGAGACCGTACGGTCCTTGGCCGCCGTCGACCCGCCCGGCGCGCGCACGTCGTCGAGGAAGGCGGCGTCCCCGAGCCCTTCGAGGGTACGTGGCTGGAGGGACGCCGCATCGGGAGCGCCCGGCGAACCGGAGGCCCCGGCGGAATCCGCGGGCGGCGTCACCGGCGCCGTCGGCGAGGCCGGCGGGGCGCTCGACGCGGGCGGCGGGTCCACCGGCGCGGGGAGATCGGCGGCCGTCAACTGCTCGCGGTACACGGCCTGGGCGCGGTCGTCGTCGCTCACCGCGGCGTCGTAGGACACCACCCGCTCGAAGTCCACCGTCAGCAGGTGGGTGGCCTCCGGCGACTCCGCCTTCCAGCGGCAGCCGACCCTGCGGTCCGTGTCGTACGTCACCGCCGGCTCGCCCGCGAACAGCTTCCGCTGCTGCTCCTCGGGCAGCTTCTCCGCGCCGGGCAGCATCGCCCTCAGTACGCCCTGGTCGACGATCCGGCAGGGCTCGGGGAGCGTGCGGTACTTGCCGGGGGGTGCGGCCGGGGCGGCGGACTCGCCGGACTTGGCGTCACCCGCGGTGTCCGTCCCCGGGTCGGCGCCGGAACATCCGCTGATCCCGGCGGCCAGGGCCGCGAGGAGCGCGATGCCGGGCACGGAGACCTTCGCGCGAGCCCTGCCGGCGGCCCTGCCGCCCGCCGTGACGCCCGCTTGCCCGCCCGCCTGTCGTGGCACAGTCCAGGCCCCCTTCGAAGGAAAAGTGTTTGCCGCCCTGCGGTGGCCGATGACCACAATGTGTATCGCACGCACTGGTGTGGACGCCGGTCCGCTGTCCCGTTCGCGGCCGTTCCCACCCTTTTTTGCGCTCTGCATACCTTTCTTGTCGTTTCGGGGGATCGGGACTCATGTCATACGTGGAAGTACCGGGGGCGAAGGTCCCGATCCGGATGTGACGGATCCGCCGACGGTCGAGGACGGCGGCCCCCACAGAGGGCTGAACGGGCACGGGCCCCGGGGCGTTGCCGGGGCCCAACCCGTCAGCGGCCGGGAGGGGCTTCGCTGGGAGCTGCCACTTGGCCGGTGCGCAGGCGCCAGAGCCGAAGAGCGCAGCTGTTCTCCGTGCGGTTCAGTTCGGCGGCGGCCGCCTCCGCGTTCCCGATCTGCAGCAGCGCTGTGTCTTCCCAGGGCTTCCAGGCGCGTCGACCGACTACCCGCTTCATGTCCGCCGGACGTTCCCATGTCGCGAGCGCTGATGCAGCCAGTTGTTTGCGCTTGAGGGAAAGGCAGTCCGGGTAGTACAGGTCGGCCGCCAACTGCATCGCTGCTTCCTTCTGGAACATCACGTTGTAGATGTTGTCGCGCTTGTTGCGACCGATGTAGCGCTGCACGCCGGTGACCTTCCTTCCGTACACGCAGAAGTAGGCACCGATTGCTGTGCTGGCTGTTGTCAACGAGATGAACGGAAGCCCCGCTGACGTGAATCCCACGGAGCCGTCCGCGTCGATTACGCCGCGCAGGTAGTCGCGGCGCGAGAACTCGACCCTGGGTGGCGTGATCTTTCGGGACTTCCTGCCGTACGGGATGCCGAGTTCGTTGAGGCGGGTGCGGGCTTCGAGAGCGCACAGGGTCCAGGTTGCGGAATGGTGGGACGCGGAGAAGTTCGTGGTCCGGGTGCGCTCGGTGATGCTGCTGTTGTACGGGGTCAGGCGTTGGAACTCGCGCAGGACGGCGATGTCCCGGACGTTGATTTCTACGGTCAGCCTGCCCTTCAGGCCGGGGCCTGCGGCGAGGTGCCCGTCCGCCTGGAGGAAGCCGAACATGTAGGCGTAGTCGGGGTCCTCCAGGTCCATGAAGGACACCTGTGACTCGGGAGTCAGGGCGCTGAGGTCGAAGAGCGCGGGAGGGTTAGGGTCGTGTTCAGCCATGGGGAAGTCGCACCTTCCGTGTGGTGAGGTCCTCGTCCGGGATTGCCGTCCTGGGCGGGGGCCGTTCTGTTTGGGCTTGCGTGGCGAGCCTAGGCAGAGGGTTCGGCGGCCGTGTGGGAGATCGGAAGGGTTCACCCGTACGAGCGTGGGGCGGGGGTTCTGGCTATGGTGCCGGGGTTCGTCCGTACCGCCGTAGCCGCACCCGTGGAGTTCCGCACATGTCCGAGATGACGTCCGACCTGCGTTCCGATTGCGGGAGCTGCTTCGGGTTGTGCTGTGTGGCGTTGACGTTGACGAAGTCGTCGGACTTCGCGATCGACAAGCCCGCCGGGAAGCCGTGCCCGAATCTCGGGGAGGACTTCGGGTGCGGAATCCACGCGAAGCTGCGGGGTGAGGGGTTCCCCGGGTGCACGGTCTACGACTGTTTCGGCGCGGGCCAGAAGCTGTCGCAGGTCACCTTCGACGGGGTGGGGTGGCGGGAGGAGCCCGGGAGCGCGGAGCTGATGTTTCCGCTGCTGCCGGTGATGAAGCAGTTGCACGAGCTGCTCTGGTACGTGGGGGACGGGCTGCGGCGGGACGCGGCGCGGCCGGTGTGGGGGGAGCTGCGGGCCTTGCGGGAGGAGACCGAGGCGCTGACGCGGGGGAGCGCGGAGGAACTGGTCGCGCTCGACGCGGAGGGGCATCGGCTGAAGGTGAACGCGGTGCTGGTGCAGGTGAGTGAGCTGGTGCGGGGGGAGTGGGCGGGGCGGGTGCCGCCGGCGAGGAAGAAGGGGAAGAAGCGGCGGGTGGATTTCCGGGGGGCGGACCTGATGGGGGCGCGCCGGGCCGGGGCGGATCTGCGGGGGATGAACTTCCGGGGGGCGTATCTGATCGCGGCCGATCTGAGCGGGGCGGATCTGCGGGGGGCGGACGTGATCGGGGCGGACTTCCGGGACGCGGATGTGCGGGGGGCGGATCTGAGCGAGGCGCTCTTCTTGACGCAGACGCAGGTGAATGCGGGGAGGGGGGACGGGGGGACGGGGCTGCCGGGGGCGCTGCGGAGGCCGGAGCACTGGGGGTAGGCGGTGGCTTGCGGGGGGCCTCTCCCAGGGGCCCCTTCAGGGGCGCGGGGAACTGCGCGACCAGCCACGACGCTCCTGCACGGAACCGTGCGCCTGGCCGCGCGGCGAGCGCTTTAGGGAAAGGGGCGGGTCCGGGGCCTCTCCTGCGTGAGCAGAACGGGGCTGCCTGGCCCGGTACCGGGGCTGAGCTCTCGGCCTCGCCGAAGGAGCGTGCCCGGTACAGGCGCTGACGCGAGGGGCGGCACCCGGGTGGGCCGGGAGCGGGAGGGGCCGCCCCCTTGCCCGCCCGTTCCGCCCCCTTGGGGCGGCCCCGTCGCCCAAGGGAGCGGGGGTGCAGGGCGGCTGCGAAAGCCCAAGGGAGCGGGGTGGCAGGGCGGCCCCGACGGCCAAGGGGGCGGAGGGGGCAGGGCGACCACGTTGCCCGAGGGGGATCAGAGGGTGCGGTGGATTTTTGTGTTGGAGGCCTGGGCCCGGGGACGCACCACCAGCAGGTCGATGTTGACGTGGCTCGGGCGGGACACCGCCCACGCGATGGTCTCGGCGACATCGGACGCCGTGAGCGGATCCGCCACCCCCGCGTAGACCTTCGCCGCCCGCTCCGCGTCCCCCTCGAAACGCGTCAGCGCGAACTCCTCCGTCTTGACCATCCCGGGAGCGATCTCGACGACCCGGACCGGCGTGCCGACGATCTCCAGGCGCAGCGTCTCCGCCAGGACGTGCGCGCCGTGCTTGGCGGCCACGTAACCGCCGCCGCCTTCGTACGTCCCGTGGCCCGCCGTCGAGGAGAGGATCACGACCGTGCCGTCGCCGGACGCGGTCAGGGCGGGCAGCAGGGCCTGCGTGAGGTTGAGGGTGCCGAGGACGTTCGTCTCGTACATCTGGCGCCAGTCGGCCGGGTCCGAGGTGGCGACCGGGTCCGCGCCGAGTGCGCCGCCCGCGTTGTTGACGAGTACGGCGATCGTCCTGAAGGCGGTGGCGAACTCGTCCACGGCCGCGCGGTCGGTGACGTCCAGGGCGTACGGCATCGCCTGGTGGCCGGCTGCGGTGAGCTCCTCCGCGAGGGCCTCGATGCGGTCCTTGCGGCGGGCCGTGAGGACCACCCGGTAGCCGGCCTCGGCCAGTTGCCGGGCCGTGGCCGCGCCGATTCCGCTGCTCGCTCCGGTGACGACGGCGATGGGGGCGCTGGGCATGCGGGGACTCCTCGGGCGTACGGACGGGTGGGTACGCGTACGAGGATAGGCCGGGTCAGCGGCCCCTCGGGGCGTACATGATCAAGGCCATGCCCAGCAGGCAGACCAGCGCGCCGACCACGTCCCAGCGGTCGGGGCGGTAGCCGTCGGCGACCATGCCCCAGGCGATCGACCCGGCGACGAAGACGCCGCCGTACGCGGCGAGGATGCGGCCGAAGTCGCCGTCGGACTGGAGGGTCGCGACGAAGCCGTACAGGCCGAGGGCCACGACGCCCGCGCCGATCCAGATCCAGCCCCTGTGCTCGCGGACGCCCTGCCAGACCAGCCAGGCGCCTCCGATCTCGAAGAGCGCGGCGACGGCGAAGAGTGCTGCTGAGCGGGCGACGAGCATGGTCATAAGGGTGGCATGGGCGCGGGGCGGGAGCGGTTCCCGGGAGGAGGGGGTACGTAGGGGGCCATGACAACTGTGTGGCGCAAGGTACTGGTGTGGGGGCTGGCGGGGCTCGGGGTGCTGACGGGCAGCGGGGTGACCGCCGCGCACGCGAGGGAACCTGCCCCCGCGCAGGCCACGGGCGCAAGCGACCCGGCCCACGGCCGACCCGCCCGCGCGGGCGACCCGGCACCTCAGCACCCCGCCGACGCCGACGGCAGTGCCGATGCCGACGCCGACGAGGTGGACCTCGCGCATCACGGGCGGGTCGTGTACCAGCGCGGGCAGCTCACCGTGCACCTGCGGACGTGGAACCACGGCCCGTCGAGCCTCGACTCGGCAACCGTCCGGCTGTCCTTCTCGGCGCCGGTCACCGGGAAGCTCCCCGGCACCTGCGCGCGGCAGGCCCCCGCGGTGCTGCACTGCGAGACCGGGGCCCTGCGCGCGGGCGCGGCCGCCTCCCGGGGCCTGGACCTGGCCCTGCGCGTGCCGGGGGCGCCGGACGAGGTCTGGGTCGACGTCCGGACGACCCGGCTGGGGCAGTCCGCCGCTCCCACGACACGGGACCTGAACCCGGCGAACGACCACCAGCGCGTGCTGGCCCTGGCCACGGGCGACCCGTACTACTTCTGAGGGGAGTCCGGGCGGGAGTTCCCACCGGAGGCCCGGCGTTCGGCCGCCGCCCGCCGCCGCTGCCGTGCGCTCGGCTCGTACGCCGCCCACGCCGCGTATCCGTCCGGGCGCACCAGCAGGGACGAGCCCCGGGCCCAGTGCGCGCGGACCGTGTGCGGGGGCACCGCGAGCGGAAGGGGACCGTCCGCGGAGGCGACCAGGACGTGTTCGCCCTTGCGCAGGAGTTCGTACAGGCGGCCCTCGACCAGGGTCAGGTCGGGGACCCGGCGGCCGACGAGGGGGTGTTCGCCGCGGCCCGAGCCGTACGAGATGCCGATGCCCGAGATGAGCCGCATCGCCCGGCCGGCCAGGGGCGGCACGCTTCCCGCGAGCCGGGTGGCGAGGGTCCGGCCCGCCCGGCTCAGCGGGTTGCCGGACAGGGCGACCCGCACCATGGCCCCGCTGACCCGCAGCACCATGGCCCCCACCGGGTGGCGTTCCTCGTGGTAGGTGTCGAGGAGCTCGTCCTCGGCCCGGCCGCGCAGCACCGCCGCCAGCTTCCAGGAGAGGTTCGCGGCGTCCTGGATGCCGGTGTTCATGCCCATGCCGCCCGCCGGGGAGTGCACGTGCGCGGCGTCGCCGACGAGGAAGACCCGGCCCACCCGGTAGGAGGGGACCTGGCGTTCGTCGCTGTGGAAACGGGTGAGGAAGCGGGGGTCGTGCAGGCCGTGGTCGACGCCGAGGGCGGTGCGGGCGATCTCCTGGATCTCGGAGAGCTCCACCGGGCTCGACGGGTCCGCCGGCTCCGTCCGCGCCGCCTCCCGGCTGCGGGACCAGCCCATCACCCGGTGGTAGCCGTCCCCGAACGGCACCATGAAGGCGAACGCGTCGCCCTTGCCGCCCACGGTCAGGACCGCCTCGGGCTCCTCGTCGAGGCGCACGTCGGCGAGGATCATCGAGGCGATGACCGACTCGCCGGGGAAGGGCAGGCCCAGCGATTCCCGTACCCGGCTGCGCACGCCGTCCGCCCCCACCAGGTAGGGCGCGGTGAGGTCGGAGACAGCGCCCTCGGCGGTGCACAGACGGGCGGTGACGCCGGTGGTGTGCGTCTCGACGGCGGTCAGTTCGGTGTCGTAGCGGAAGTCGACCCCGGCGGCCAGCGCCCGCCGTTCCAGGACGCGTTCCACCTCGTACTGCGGAGTGATCTGCACGAAGGGGAAGCGCGAGCGGAGACGCGAGAGGTCCAGGGCCCGGGAGCCGAAGAGGTTGAACTCGGTGACCTGGCGGCCGGTCTTCAGGAGGTCGTCGGCCAGTCCCCGCGCGTCGAGGACTTCGAGCGTGCGCGCGTGCACGGCGAAGGCGCGGGTGAGGTTCCCGGCGGTGTGCGCGCGGCGTTCGACCAGGGTGACCTTCAGGTTCGCGGCGGCGAGGTCGCCCGCGAGCAGGAGGCCGGCGGGGCCCGCGCCGACGACGATCACGTCGGGGGCCGCGTGGCGGGCGGCCGGGCCGGGGGCGGAGGGAACGGGGTCCGGAGCGTCCTTGGGGGTCGGCATGTCCGCACCCTCCCCGCCGGACGCGGGGCGTACACCGGGGGCGCGCACATCGCGGGCGGCGGCCTGTTCGCGCCGCCCGGGCCCCCACCCCCGAAAGGGGGGGCTCAGCCGAATTCGGCCACGGCCGCTTCGACGACCTCGGCCAGGCGCGCGTGGTGCGCCCCGCGCCAGTACGGGCGCTCGCACGCCGTGCACTGCGCGAAGACGTCGTACGAACGCTCCGTGCCGCCCTCCAGCAGTCCCGCCACCGACTCCTTCGTGGCCTCCTTCAGCTCGCCGTTGCAGGCGGTGCAGCGCGTCCACGGCGCGAGGGGCGGCGCGAAGCGGCCCAGCACGTCGCGCAGTTGCTCCTCGGGCCGGTCGCTGTAGACGTACGCGCCCGCCCACAGCTCGCGCCGCCGCAGCAGGCCCCGGTCCCGGGACAGCAGGACGCGCTGCTCGCGGGCGGAGCAGGTGGCCAGCGCCGGGTCCCCGATGTCCTCGCTGAAGTACGCGGCGTCGACGCCCAGCAGGCGCATGCGCCGGGCCAGGGTGCCCAGGTGCACGTCCAGCAGGAACCGCAGGGGCGCGCCGGGGACCCGCTGCGGCCGGGCCACCGCCGCCACCTCGATCCGCTCGCCCTCCCGGGGCACGTGCCCCGCGGTGACGACGGCCCCGTCCACGGACAGCGTCCCCGCCTCGGTGAGGGGCACGCCGAGCGACTCGACGACGTGCCCGAGGCTGGAGACGCCGTCGGTCTCGGTCTCGGTGCGTCCGGCGCGGCGGTCGGCGGCGATGAAGAGGTTCAGCTCGGGGGCGAACGCGATGTGTACCCGGGGTCCATTCACGCGCCCTACAATGCCACCGGCCGCGCCGGGAGTTGCCGGAATTTTCCCGCCCGGGACACCGGGTCCGCGCCGGGAGCGGGTCCCCGCCCCCGATGCGCCCGCCTCACCGCACCGGATCGTCCAGGAACGGGAAGTCCCACCGGTGCGCCTCCGCGTATGTCCAGCCGATCCGCTCCGGCGACAGGTTGGCCCGCTCGGCGGCCGGCCGCCGGGCCTTCAGCTCGCGGAGGAACCGCTCGCCGGTCCCCGGCCGCACGAACACGTTCAGCCAGTACGCCCCGCCGAACGGCAGCCCTGCCGAGTACGTCCACCTCTCCTTCCTGACGTGGTCGACGACCGTGCGCGAGGAGGCCGTCCCGAACCAGTTCCTGTCCTCGTCCGGCCCCCCGGCCGGCACGACGACCGCCGCGCCGTGCTGCGCGAACACCTCGCGCGGGATGCCCCCGGGGTCCGCCCGGTACGGGTCGGCGAGCCCGCCCAGGTCGACGGCCTGCTGGTGCTCGTTGAGCGCGTACGGGAGGACGCCCGCGTCGCCCGTGCCCACCAGGCCCCTGACGGTGGGGTCCCGGGCCATGAGCCGCCCCAGCTCCTCGTGCGCCTCGCGCAGGTGGAAGCGGTACGTCATGCCGCCGACCAGCGACTCCAGCGGAATCGCCGACACCGCGAGCATGAGCCCGGCCGACCCGGCTGCCAGCAACGGCGTCGCCGTCCGCCCCCACAGCACCAGGGCCGCCACGACCGCGGCGGACCCGCCGACGACGACCGCCGTCGGGTCGACGCCCGGCATCCCCTGGAAGTGCAGCACCGCGACCCCGGTCAGCCCGAGCGCCGGCGCGGCCCACTTCGGGGCGGCCCCGTCGGTGGCCCTGGCCCCGCCCGGCAGCCTGCGCCCCTTCAGCGGGCGGCACAGCAGCACGAGGGCGACCGGGGCGGTGAGCTGCCAGAAGAAGCGGTTGCCGACGTCCATGTGCAGGGCCGACAGCGGATAGTAGACCAGCGCGATGCCGCAGGTCAGCGCGGCCGGCACGACCGGCGTCAGGTCCTGGAGCGGCAGCGGGCCGCGCCCGCCCGGCCGCGGCCCCGGCCCGCGGGCGGCCCGCGCCCCGCCGTCCTGCTCGCGGCAGCGGCGGGCGTCCGCGCGCCGCCACAGGAACGCGCACAGCACCGCGCCGCCGGCCAGCGTCCCGAGGACCGGCAGGACCGGGTGGACGAGCTGCCGCACGACGCCGGACGCGTCCACGGACCCGGAGGTCACCAGGTACGTGTGGGGCAGCAGGCGCCCGAACCACCAGGCGCGCAGCGCCCAGTAGCCCGCCAGCCCGCCCGCGACGGCGAGCGCGCCGCGCACCTCGCGCCGGTCCCCGCGGTTGGCCAGCGCCGCCCAGGCGACGGCCGCGAACGCGTACGCCATGCCCTCGGGGCGGGACAGCGCGACCAGGACGGCGGCGGTCCGGCCGAGCGCGCCGAGCCTTCCGCGCCGGTACAGGACGCCGTACAGCAGCGCGATGAAGAGGGCGAAGCTGCCGCTCTCCAGGCCGTGGAAGAAGTGCGAGACGAACACCGGGTTGGCGGCCATCACCGCCACCAGGACGACCCGCTGGTGACGCGGCACGTCCCGCAGCACGGCCGCGACCGCGATCCCGCCGCACAGCAGCAGCAGGCCGAACGCCTTGAAGAACGCCTCCACCGGCCAGCCGGCGACGGCGGGGACGATCGAGAGTGCCGCGTACAGCGGGTTGGTGTACGCCTCCACGCGCGGCAGTCCGGAGCCCGCCACGACCGGGTTCCAGTCCCACACCCCGCTCCCGGCGAAGGACTTGCCGTACCGCCAGCTGATGAAGGCGTCGTCGACGGTGAGGCGGCAGAGCCAGAACGCCAGCCAGCCCATGAGTCCGGTCAGACCGGCCAGCGAGACGAGGAACAGGGCGCGGGCCGCCCGGACGGGGACGCGGGGCAGCCGCACCCCGGGCGGGCCGACGCCGGACGGCTCGTCTCCGGGGCTGCGCCGGGGGGCGGACGGCAGGTCGAGGACGGTCACGGGGCCGCCTTCCGGGTGAGGCGCGGGGGACAGGGCCCGCCCCCACGGGCGGCCGGGCCGGCCGAGGGGGAAGGGACAGCCCCTGATCCAAGCGGCCGTTCACCCCTGCGGGCGGGACATCGCGTCCCGTTGACCCGGAATCACCCGCTCGGCAGCGTGACCCGCCGCCGGACGATCCGGAATCACCTGCCCGGCAGCGTGACCCGCCGCCGGACGATCCGGAATCACCTGCCCGGCAGCGTGACCCCTCGCCGGAACGGGAACGCGTATCCCCGACGCACCGCTGACGCACCTCTGACGCACGTGCGCGGCACACCCGATCCGTGAGGAGTTCCGATGCCCATCGCCACCTACGCCCTCGTCGCCATCGACTGCCCGGACCCGCGCGCGCTGGCGGACTTCTACCGCGAGGTCCTGGGCGGCGAGGTCAAGCAGAACGACGACGACTGGTGGGACCTGTACGCCCCCGGCGGCCACCGCATCGCCTTCCAGCGGGCCGCCGACCTGACGCCCCCCGAGTGGCCGAGCGCCACCCGCAACTCCCAGCAGCTCCACCTGGACTTCGACGTCCCCGACCTGGACGAGGCCGAGGCCCGGGTCCTGGCCCTGGGCGCCCGGGCGCTGGACACCGAGGACCGGGACCGCGCCTTCCGGGTCTACGCCGACCCGGCGGGCCATCCGTTCTGCCTCTGCCGGGCCTGAACCGCGCCGGTCCCGGCGTCCCGCCTCACAGCCAGCCGTTCCTGCGGAAGGCGCGGTGCACGGTGAAGCAGGCCGCGGCCATCACGGACAGGGCGAGCGGATAGCCGTACGTCCATTCCAGTTCCGGCATGTGCTCGAAGTTCATGCCGTACACACCGCAGCCCATGGTGGGTACGGCGACGATCGCCGCCCAGGCGGTGATCTTCCGCATGTCCTCGTTCTGGGCGACGGTCACCTGGGCCAGGTGCGCCTGGAGTATCGAGTCGAGCAGGGCGTCGTACGAGGAGAGCTGGTCGACGGTACGGGCCAGGTGGTCGGCGACGTCGCGGAAGTACGGCTGGAGCCCGGGTCCGACGGGCGGCAGCGGCTTGAGGGGGTCGGCGAGCGCGAGGAGCGGGCGGGCGAGGGGGGCCACCGCCCGCTTCAGCTCCAGGAGTTCGCGCTTGAGCTGGTAGATGTGGCCGGGGTCGACGCGTCCCGAGCCGGGGCTGAAGACGGTGGACTCGACCAGGTCGATGTCGTCCTGGACGGCGTCGGTGACCTGCTCGTACTCGTCGACGACGAAGTCCGCGAGGGCGTGCAGGACGGCCGCCGGGCCGAGCTTGAGCTGTTCCGGCACGTCTTCGAGGGCCTCGCGGATGGGTCCGAGCGAGCCGGAGCCGCCGTGCCGGACGGTGATGACGAAGTCGGGGCCCGCGAAGGCGATCAGCTCGCCGGTGTCCACGACCTCGCTGGTGGCGGTGAGTTGCTCGTGCTCGACGTAGCGGACGGTCTTGAAGACCGCGCAGAGCGTGTCGTCGTACCGCATCAGGCGCGGCCGGCGGTGCGGTCCCGCGGCGTCCTGGAGGGCGAGCGGGTGCAGGCCGAAGAGGGCGCCCAGCGCGTCGAGTTCGGAGGGTTCGGGTTCGTGCAGGCCGAGCCAGACGAAGGCCCTGCCGTCCCCCTTGCGGACCCGCTCCAGCGCCTCGGCGGCCGAGCAGTCGCGGGGGGTGCGCACCCCCTCCTCGAAGACCACGCAGTTCTCGACCGCGCTGCCCAGCGGGGAACGGGCGGGATGGCTGAGATCCACCGTCGCGCGGACCGCCCGGAGGCGTCGGCGGGCGGCACTGCGCAGGCGGTGCATGAGCGGCATGCCGGGGAGTCTGCCCCGCCCGCCGCCGTCCAGGCCAGTTCCTTGCCGAGCCTTGACCAGGGCCTGGCGGTGCGCAGTCGTGGTTACGCGGCCTTGACCAGGGCCTCACGCACCGCGGCGGCCCACTCCACGAGCAGCTCCTGGTAGCGCGCCTCGTCGGCTGCGGACAGCGCGCCGTCCGTGCGCGACCAGAGCGCGCGGATCTCCGCGTTGACGGCGGCGGCGGAACGTACGGAACGCGCGGAACCAGGGCTCGAAGAAGTGGAGGACATGTGTACAAGCGTAGGGGCTGCCACTGACAGTCGTCGTTCCGGACGGCTGAGAATGGCCTGAAAATCCGCCGGGCGTACGCCGGAGTGCGTAACCGGGGGGCGGGACGCGAGTGGGATGCGGGCGGGGCGGGGGCGGAGGGCGGTCGGGGGCGCGGGTGACGGGCGGTCGGCGGTGCGGGATTCCTACGGCCAGACCAGGCAGTACGCCTGGTGTCCCGCCTCGTGCAGCCGGTGCGAGAAGTCCTGCCACTCGTGCAGGAGCCGGTACACGTTGAACGCGTCGCTCGGGCCGCCCCGGTCGGGGACCGTCGACCAGATGAAGGCCGCCGCGCCCACCGACTCCTCGCCGACGCCGCGCAGCGGGTCGACCACGGTCATGGGGAGCTTCACCACGGCGTAGTCGGGATGCAGGACGACCAGTTCCAGCGGCGGGACCTTGTGCAGGGGTATGCCCTGGATGCCGGTGAGGACCATCGCGGCCATCGTCTCCGGCTTGATCTTGGTGAACATGCCGCCCATGCCCAGCTCGTCGCCGCCCAGTTCCTCCGGGCGCATCGAGATCGGCACGCGGGCGGCCGTCGCGCCGTTCGGGGCGCCGAAGTACTTGTAGGTCACCCCCACGCGGCCAACCCTGCTTCCCGTACCCGACGACTGAGGCCCAGCGCTCCATCCTGCCAGGGAATCGTGACCCGCCGGAGAGCCGTGCGCCAAAGCGTCGGCGCCGCGGGCGTCACCGCTGAGGGCGTCGAAGGCCCGGGGCTCCGCGCCGCGTGCGTCCAGGCTCCGGGCGTCGCCGCCGAGGGCGTCGGCGCTGCGGCCGTCGGCGACCGGGGCCGCGTCCGGGGCCTCGCCCGCCTCCGCACGTGCCGCACGTTCCCGTCGCCGGTGCCGTCCGCGCCGGGCCCGCTCGGGACCCAGGTCGTCGGTCCCCTCGCCCAGTCCGCCACCGCGATGCATATCTCTCACCCGACTGTGCTGTGTCAGCGCTTGTTGCCGTGTCCGGCCCACGGGCTCAGCCCCGGCCGCGCGGCCCGATCATCGTCTTGGTTTGGTGACCAGTGACCTCCCCAGCACCCGTGCGGTGAAACACCTGTCCGCAAGACCGGGCGGGCCTCTGACACCATTGCTGTGTGAGCCTCCCCTATGACGCCCCAGTTTCGCAGACGCTTTTCGACCGCGCGTCCCTCGTGACGCCCGGCGGCGTGAACTCCCCGGTACGGGCCTTCAAGGCCGTGGGCGGTACGCCCCGGTTCATGGTGTCCGGTACGGGTCCGTACCTCACCGACGCCGACGGCCGTGAGTACGTCGACCTCGTGTGCTCGTGGGGTCCGATGATCCTCGGGCACGCGCACCCGGAAGTCCTCGCCGCCGTCCAGGAAGCGGTCGCCCGCGGCACCTCCTTCGGCACGCCCGGCGAGGGCGAGGTCGCGCTCGCCGAGGAGATCGTCGCCCGCATCGCCCCCGTCGAGCAGGTGCGCCTGGTGTCCTCCGGCACCGAGGCGACCATGTCGGCCATCCGGCTCGCCCGTGGATTCACCGGGCGCGCGAAGGTGATCAAGTTCGCCGGCTGCTACCACGGGCACGTGGACGCGCTGCTCGCCGCCGCCGGTTCGGGCCTGGCCACGTTCGCGCTGCCGGACACCCCCGGGGTCACCGGCGCCCAGGCCGGCGACACGATCGTGCTCCCGTACAACGATCTGGACGCGGTCCGCGCCGCCTTCGCCGCGCACCCCGGCGAGATCGCCTGCGTGATCACCGAGGCCTCGCCCGGCAACATGGGCGTCGTCCCGCCGCACGAGGGCTTCAATGCCGGTCTGAAGGACGCCTGCGCCGAGAACGGCGCGCTCTACATCTCCGACGAGGTGATGACCGGCTTCCGTACGAGCAAGGCGGGCTGGTACGGCGTCGACGGCGTCGCGCCCGACCTGATGACCTTCGGCAAGGTCATGGGCGGCGGCTTCCCGGCCGCGGCCTTCGGCGGCCGCAAGGACGTCATGGAGCACCTCGCCCCGGTCGGCCCGGTCTACCAGGCGGGCACCCTGTCCGGCAACCCGGTCGCCACCGCCGCCGGTCTCGCGCAGCTGCGGCTGCTGGACGACGCGGCGTACGAGAAGGTCGACGCGGTCTCCGCCGAGCTCCAGGGCCTGTTCACCGAGGCGCTGACCAAGGAGGGCGTGGCGCACCGCCTCCAGACGGCGTCCAACATGTTCTCCGTCTTCTTCACCCCCGACCAGGTGCGCGACTACGACGACGCCCGCCGGCAGGAGTCCTTCCGCTTCACCGCGTTCTTCCACTCGATGCTGTCGCAGGGCGTCTACCTGCCGCCCTCGGCCTTCGAGTCGTACTTCGTCTCCACCGCCCACGACGAGCGGGCGATCGAGCGCGTCGCCGCCGCCCTGCCCGCCGCCGCCCGAGCCGCAGCAGAGGCCACCGCATGAGCAGCTCCACCAGCAGCAAGAGCGATCTCACCGTCGTCCACCTGATGCGGCACGGCGAGGTCCACAACCCCGACGGCGTCCTCTACGGCCGCCGCGCGGGCTACCACCTCTCCGAGCTGGGCAACAAGATGGCCGAGCGGGTCGCCGAGCACCTCGCGGACCGCGACATCACCCACGTCGTGGCCTCCCCGCTGGAGCGCGCCCAGGAGACGGCCGCGCCGATCGCGACCGCGCACGGCCTGGACCTGGTCACCGACGCCGCGCTGATCGAGGCGGGCAACGTCTTCGAGGGCAAGACCTTCGGCGTCGGCGACGGCGCGCTGCGCCGCCCGGCGAACTGGCGGCACCTCACCAACCCGTTCCGCCCGTCCTGGGGCGAGCCGTACGTCGAGCAGGTCGTACGGATGATGGGCGCCCTGAACGCGGCCCGCGACGCCGCGCGCGGCCACGAGGCGGTGTGCGTCAGCCACCAACTGCCGATCTGGATCGTGCGCAGTTTCGTGGAGCGCCGCCGGCTGTGGCACGACCCGCGCAAGCGGCAGTGCACGCTGGCCTCGCTGACCACGTTCACCTACCGGGGCGACAAGATCGCCTCGGTGGGTTACACGGAGCCCGCCCGGGACCTCGTGCCGGCGCACCTGCTGGCGGGGGCGAAGCCGGTCAAGGGCAAGGACAAGGCGTTCGGCGCCTGAGTCCGGAGCACGCGAAACCGGCCGGATGCGGACGTTCCGCGTCCGGCCGGTCGGGTAGCAGTCGCACGTACACGCGAACCGCACATGATCGCTTCGTGTCTTCACGAACACTCAGCGAATTATGTGCAATTTGCCGGAACCTGAGCGTTCGCCGGGCCCTCTCAGTACGTGTCCATCTGATGGGCCGAAGGCGCGACGAATGCGGATGGGGAGTTATGCGCGACATCACCCGAAGGGGACTGCTCGGAGCCGGTGCGGGAGCAGCGGCCGCGATAGGCCTCGCCGCCTGCAAGGGCGGCGACGGCGACGGCCCCGCACCCGCGGGCAAGGGGCAGGGCACGGAGCGGCCCGGCAAGGGCGGCACTCCCGCGCCCACCGCGGAGGCGAAGCCGATCGGCGACGGCTCGACCGCCGACACCGGCAAGCAGCCCAACCAGCCCGACAAGCCGGTGCCGCTCCAGCCCGGCGAGGCCCCGCCGCAGTTCGTGATCTTCTCCTGGGACGGCGCCGGCGAGGTCGGCAACGGACTCTTCCCGCGCTTCCTGAAGCTCGCCGAGGAGCACGAAGCGGCGATGACCTTCTTCCTCTCCGGGCTCTACCTCCTGCCGGAGAGCAAGAAGAACCTCTACAAGCCCCCGAACAACCGCGTCGGCGCCTCCGACATCGGCTACCTCACCGACGAGCACATCAAGCAGACGCTCCAGTACGTGCGTCAGGCCTGGCTCGAGGGCCATGAGATAGGCACCCACTTCAACGGCCACTTCTGCACGGGCTCCGGCTCGGTCGCCAAGTGGACCCCCGCGCAGTGGGAGAGCGAGATCGACCAGGCCGTGAAGTTCGTCACCCAGTGGAAGACGAACACCGGCTGGAGCGACCTGGACCCGCTGCCCTTCGACTACTCGAAGGAACTGGTCGGCGGCCGCACCCCCTGCCTGCTCGGCCAGGACAACCTGCTGCCGGTCGCCAAGAAGCTGGGCTGGCGCTACGACGCCTCCTCGCCCGGCGGCCGCCAGATGTGGCCGGTCAAGCGGGGCGGCGTCTGGGACCTGCCGCTCCAGCAGGTGCCCTTCCCCGGCCGCGGCTTCGAGGTCCTCTCGATGGACTACAACATGCTGGCCAACCAGTCCAAGAACTCCACCAAGGGCCCCACCGCCCGCTACCCCGAGTGGAAGAAGCAGGCCACCGGCGCCTACATCAAGGGCTTCCAGCGCGCGCACTCCACCAACCGCGCCCCCTTCTACGTCGGCAACCACTTCGAGCAGTGGAACGGCGGCATCTACATGGACGCCGTCGAGGAGGCGATCAAGCACATCGCCGGCACGAAGGACACCCGGCTGGTCTCCTTCCGGCAGTACGTCGACTGGCTCGACGTGCAGGACCCGCAGGTCCTCGCCAAGCTGCGCACCCTGGAGGTCGGCCAGAAGCCCGCGGGCGGCTGGCAGGGCTTCCTGACGCCGGGCTCCAAGACCGCGCCGCCCACCCCGCCCGCGTCCTGAGAACGGCGCATGGCCCCTTATGTGCCCTTGACAAGGGGCTTTGCAGGCACGTAGGGGGGCGGGCAAGATCGTAGGAACTGCCATGCGAAACTTTTCACATGAGTCCTGCCCGTGCCCCCCGCCGTCGCCCGGCCCGCGCCTCCCGCACCGCGCTCGCGGTCTCCGCGGCGCTCGCCGGCGCCCTCGCCCTGTCGGCCTGCGGCGGTGACGGCGACACGTCGTCCGGCGGGGGCGGCGGCACCAACTTCGTCGCGGGCAAGGACAACCTGGACACGGTCCCCGCGGCGGACCGGGCGGCCGCCCCGAAGCTCGACGGCAAGACCCTCCAGGGCGAGGACTTCGACTCCACCTCCCTCAAGGGGAAGGTCGTCGTCATCAACGTCTGGGGCTCCTGGTGCCCGCCCTGCCGGGCCGAGGCGCCGACCTTCGCGAAGGTCTCCAAGGAACTCAAGGGCAAGGGCGTGGAGTTCCTCGGCATCGACGCCCGTGACCCGCAGAAGGACCAGGCCCTCGCCTTCGAGAAGGACGCGGGCATCGAGTACCCCAGCCTGTACGACCCGGACGGCAAGCTGATGCTGCGCTTCCCCAAGGGCAGCCTCAACCCGCAGGCCATCCCCTCCACGATCGTCCTCGACAAGGACGGCAGGATCGCGGGCCGCTCGCTGGCCGCGCTCAGCGAGAAGAAGCTGCGCAAGCTGATCGACCCCCTGATCGCCGAGAAGTGACGCACGTGAACGCCGTCTCCCTCGCCGACGCCGCCGGCACGGTGCAGTCGGGCGCGCTGCTGCTCGCCCTGCCCATCGCGCTGCTGGCCGGTCTCGTCTCCTTCTTCTCGCCGTGCGTGCTGCCGCTGGTGCCCGGTTATCTGTCGTACGTCACGGGCACGAGCGGTACCGACCTCGCCGAGCAGCGGCGCGGCCGGATGGCGGTCGGGGCGTTGCTGTTCGTCCTCGGCTTCAGCGCCGTGTTCGTCTCCGGCGGTGTGCTCTTCGGCTACTTCGGCACCGTCCTCCAGGGCTACAAGAGCACCACGAACATCGTCCTCGGCGTCCTGATGGTGCTGATGGGTCTGTTCTTCATGGGGGCCTTCCCCTTCCTGACCCAGCGTGAGTTCCGCTTCCACCGGAAACCGGTCGCCGGGTGGATCGGGGCGCCGGTGCTCGGCGTGCTCTTCGGGATCGGCTGGACGCCGTGCCTGGGCCCCACGCTCGGCGTGATCCAGGGTCTGGCCTGGCACGAGGCCAGCGCGGGGCGCGGGGCGCTGCTCACCGCGGTGTACTGCCTGGGCCTCGGGCTGCCATTCATCGTGGCGGCCGTGGCCTTCCGCAAGGCGCTCGGCGCGTTCGGCTGGGTGAAGAAGCACTACGTCTGGGTCATGCGCATCGGCGGCGTCATGATGATCGCGACCGGCCTCCTGCTCCTCACGGGCCTCTGGGAGACGGTCCTGCTGTCCATGCAAAGCTGGACCGACAGCTTCCAGGTGGGGATCTAGTTCCATGAGCAAGACCGAAGAGCAGGCCGCCGAGACGGACGAGCGGGTGGCCGGAGACCGGCTCTCCACCGCCCCCAAGGACGACCGCGAGAGCGACCCCCAGGGCGGCGGGCCCGCTCCCGCGTCCTTCGGCGTCGTCGGCTGGGCCCGCTGGTTCTGGCGGCAGCTCACCTCGATGCGGGTCGCGCTGATCCTGCTGTTCATGCTGTCGATCGCCTCGATCCCCGGCTCGCTGGTCCCGCAGCGCAGCGTGGACCAGACGAAGGTCGACGACTTCTTCAAGGCGCACGAGACGCTCGCACCGCTCTACGACAAGGTGCAGCTCTTCGACGTCTACAGCTCGGTGTGGTTCTCCGCGATCTACATCCTGCTGTTCGTCTCCCTCATCGGCTGCATCGTGCCCCGGAGCTGGCAGTTCGTCGGCCAGCTCCGCAGCCGTCCGCCGGGCGCGCCCGGCCGCCTGACGCGCATGCCGGCGTACACGACCTGGCGCACGGACAAGACCCCCGACGAGGTCCGCGCGCTCGCGCTGGCGATGCTGAAGAAGAAGCGCTTCCGCGCGCACGTGGACGGCACCGCCGTCACCGCCGAGAAGGGCTATCTGCGCGAAGCCGGGAACCTGATCTTCCACATCGCGTTGATCGTGCTGCTCCTGGCCTTCGCGACCGGCCAGCTCTTCAAGTCCGAGGGCGGCAAGCTGATCACCGAGGGCAGCGGCTTCTCCAACACCCTCACCCAGTACGACGACTTCAAGTCGGGCTCGCTCTTCGACCGCGACCACGACCTGGAGCCCTTCGGCTTCCGCCTCGACGACTTCGTCGGCACCTACGAGCGCTCCGGCCCGCAGCGCGGCACCCCCCGCGTCTACAAGGCCCACATCACGTACTCCGAGGGCGCCGACGGCAAGGAGAAGAAGGGCGTCATCGAGGTCAACACCCCGCTGACGGTCGGCGGCTCCAAGGTCCACCTCATCGGCCACGGCTACGCGCCCACGATCACCGTCCGCGACGGCCGCGGCAAGGCGGTCTTCCGGGGCCCCGCGCCGCTCCTGCCCACCGACTCCAACGTCACCTCCACCGGCGCGATCAAGGTGATGGACGGCTACCGGGACAAGAACGGCAAGCGGACCCAGCTCGGCTTCACCGCGGTCTTCGTGCCGACCTTCGGCGGTGCGGGCAAGGGCAGCATGTTCTCCAAGTACCCGGGCCTGGACTACCCGGCGCTCGCCCTGACCGGCTACCACGGCAGCCTCGGCGTCGACGCGGGCCTGCCGCAGAACGTGTACCAGCTCGACACCCGCAAGATGACCCAGTTCAAGAAGCCCGACGGCAGCCCCTTCGCCAAGATGCTCCTGCCCGGCGAGACCATGACCCTGCCCGACGGGGCGGGCTCGGTCACCTTCGAGAAGGACATCAAGGAGTGGGCGACCTTCCAGGTCTCCCAGCAGCCCGGCAACATGTGGGCCCTCGCGGGCGCGATCGCCGCCATCCTGGGACTCGCGGGCTCGCTCTTCATCCAGCGCCGCCGCGTCTGGGTCCGTGCCGTACGGTCCGACGACGGCACCACCCTCGTCGAGATGGCGGGCCTCGGGCGCAGCGAGTCCGGCCGCCTCCCCGAGGAGCTGGCCGCCCTGGCCGAAACCCTGCACACCCGGGCGCCGACGACCGCGACGCCCCCTCCCGCCCCGTCCGCCTCGCCCGCCGAAGAACCCCCTGCCGAAGGAGCGCGCGCGTGATCCTCGCAGCCGCCGCAGTCACCGAGACCAATCAGAGCCTGGCGGAGACCAGCAACGTCCTGATCTACTCCGCGATGGCCGTCTACACCCTGGCCTTCCTGGCGCACATCGCCGAGTGGACCTTCGGCAGCCGCAGCAAGGTCGGCCGCACCGCCGCCGCGCTGACCCGCCCGGCCGCGGCCCCCGCCGTGACCGTCCGCTCCCGGGGCGGCACCGCGGTCCTCGACAAGCCCCAGGTCGTCACCCGGGCCGCCGCCGGTGCGCGGGACGCCGAGGACGGCGCGGGCGCGGCGGGCGGCACCGAGAAGGGCGACCTCTACGGCCGCATCGCGATCTCCCTCACGGTGCTGGCGTTCCTGGTCGCCGCGGGCGGCGTCGCCACCCGGGCGCTCTCCGTGCAGCGGGCCCCCTGGGGCAACATGTACGAGTTCTCCATCACCTTCTCCACGGTCGCGGTCGGCGTCTACCTCGCCTTCCTCCTCACGAAGATGAACGTGCGCTGGGTGGGGCTGCCGCTGGTCACCACGGTCCTGCTGGACCTCGGCATCGCCACCAAGTGGCTCTACACCGACAGCGACCAGCTCGTCCCCGCGCTGGACTCCTACTGGCTGTGGATCCACGTCTCCACCGCGATCATCTGCGGTGCGATCTTCTACGTCGGCGCCGTCGGCACCATCGGCTACCTGCTCCGCGACCGCTACGAGGTCCGCGCCGAGCTGGGCGAGACCGCCGACACGCTCAAGGCGCACCTGGCCGCCCTCCCGAAGGCCAACCCCTTCGTGACGACCGTCCGCGCCGCCCGCGTCCCGCTGCGCCGCGTCATGGACAGCGCGGTCTCCCGGCTGCCCTCGGCGGCCTCGCTCGACAAGTTCTCGTACCGCATCAACGCGGGCGTCTTCCCGCTGTGGACGTTCACGATCGTCGCGGGCGCCATCTGGGCGGGCGACGCCTGGGGCCGCTTCTGGGGCTGGGACCCCAAGGAGGTCTGGTCCTTCGTCACGTGGATCGTGTACGCCACCTACCTGCACGCCCGCGCCACCGCGGGCTGGAAGGGCCGCAAGGCCGCCTACCTGGCCCTCTTCGCCTTCGCGACCTGGCTCTGGAACTACTACGGCGTGAACATCTTCCTCTCCGGCAAGCACTCCTACGCGGGCGTGTAGCCGCCGCTGCTCCATCCAGCCCGGCCCGGTCGCGTCCCGCACGCGGCCGGGCCACGCTGTCTGCCATGACCGAAGTCCCGTACGGCACGGCCGAACCGCGCCCCGGAAACGTCTGGTACCTCCGCCACGAGCTGCCGCTGCCCCATCCCCTGGACCACGTCTGGGCCGCGGTGGCCACCCCGGCCGGGCTGGGCCAGTGGCTGGCCGTCCCCGACCCCTGGGACCCGAGACCCGGCGCGGCCACCGCCTTCACCTGGCAGGACACCGGCCGGGACGGCGACCCGCCAACGGTCGACGAGGGCCGGATCACCGCCTGGGACCCCGGCCGGGTCGCCGAGTACACCCTCGCCGTCCACGGTCGCCTCCGCTTCCACCTGGAGCCCAACGGGCCCGCCGGGACCGTGCTGCGCCTCACCAACGAGGTCCCCGACCTCACCGCCGCCGAACGCGCCGGCCGCCTCGTCGGCTGGCACCTCCACCTGGAACTCCTGGCCCGGTCCCTGGCGGGCGCCCCCCACGACTGGTCCACCTGGTCCCCGTCCCGCTACGAGGAACTGCTCAGGGCGTACACGTCCCGCTGACCCCCACCCGCACGCCGTCCGGCACCGGATACGGCGACTCGGCCGGCATCAGCGACGCCGCGCTCTCCGCGCTGCCGGCCATGGCCCTGGCCAGCGGGGTCACGTCCCGGATGCCGACGATCCACTCGTCCGCGTACCGCCGCGCCGCCTCCCCGGCGAGGCCGAGCTGGAGCGAGCGGTAGGGCAGCGGACGCAGCCGCACGTCCCGCTCCGGGTCCCACTGCACCCGTACCGACGAGTGCTTCAGCTCCCGTTGCCAGGCCGCCCGGTCGGGGTGCACCCCGGGCGCGTAGTGCGACAGCACGGCGTTGCGCAGCGCCCAGTCGAAGCCCTCGCGCCGGATCTCCACGGCGAGAACGACCTCCTGGCCCTCCTTCCGGGCCCAGCCGCAGCGGTACATCATCCACAGGAACGACGGCTTGATCCACGTCATCCGGTCCCGCTTCCAACTTCCCGGAAACCGGCCGTCCCGCGCCGCCGCCAGCCCGATCTCGGGCCGGTAGGCCTGGTACACGGTGACGGTCTCGTCGGTGTGCAGGGCGCGTATCTGCCGCTGGGGCGCTTCGAGGGATGCCATGCGCGTCACAGTGACGCACCGGCGGGCACGGCGGCCAGCGAATATGCGGCGCGGGCTACTTCGCCGGGTCCTCCGGGCCCTTGGGGCCGTCCTCGTTGCCGTCGCGGCGCTTCAGTTCCTCCTCGCGGCGGCGCAGGTCGGCCTCCCAGTCCTTGAGGAGGGACTCGTCCTTCTTGGTCTCGTCCTTGATGGACTTCAGGAACTCGGGGTTGTCGTCCGGCGCCACCCAGGTCGAGCGGTGGCCCCGGTGCCACTCGGAGGGGGTGCGCCCGCCCCGCGGCGGGCGGCGGTCCTTGCCCGCGGCGAGCCAGACGATCGGGCCGACGATCCAGAAGAGCAGGATGATGAAGACCCAGGCGACCTTCGGCAGGTGCTTGGCCTCGTCCTCGGGGGTGTTCAGGCAGTCGATGAACGCGTAGATCGTCAGCGCCAGCGGCAGGATGAACATCAGTGCCCTGAGCATGGAGTGCTTCCCCCTGGGAACGTCAGACGGGCCGTACGGGCGGCCCCGGTGAGGGGCCCAGGGTAGTCGGTGTCCGATACTGGACGGCATGGCTTACGACGATCTTCGCTCGTTCCTCCGTGCCCTGGACCGCGAGGGCGACCTCAAGCGCATCACCGCCGAAGTCGACCCCCACCTGGAAGTCGGGGAGATCGTCGACCGGGTGAACAAGGCCGGGGGCCCGGCCCTCCTCTTCGAGAACGTCAAGGGCTCGGCGATGCCGCTGGCCATGAACGTCTTCGGGACCGACCGGCGCCTGCTCAAGGCCCTCGGCCTGAAGTCGTACGGCGAGATCAGCGAGCAGATCGGCGGGCTGCTGAAGCCCGAGCTGCCGCAGGGCTTCGTGGGGGTCCGGGAGGCCTTCGGCAAGCTGGGGTCGATGGCCCACGTGCCGCCGAAGAAGGTGAAGGAGGCCCCGGTCCAGGAGGTCGTGCTGCGGGGGGAGGAGGTCGACCTCGACAAGCTCCCGGCGCTGTTCACCTGGCCGGAGGACGGCGGGTCGTTCTTCAACCTCGGGCTGACGCACACCAAGCACCCGGAGACCGGGATCCGCAACCTCGGGCTCTACCGCCTCCAGCGCCACGACAAGCGCACCATCGGTATGCACTGGCAGATCCACAAGGACAGCCGCAACCACTACCAGGTGGCCGCCAAGCGGGGCGAGAAGCTGCCGGTCGCGATCGCCTTCGGCGCGCCGCCCGCCGTGACGTACGCCTCCACCGCGCCGCTGCCGGGGGACATCGACGAGTACCTCTTCGCCGGGTTCCTCCAGGGGAAGCGGGTGGAGATGGTCGACTGCAAGACCGTGCCGCTCCAGGTGCCGGCGCACGCCGAGGTCGTCCTGGAGGGCTGGCTGGAGCCGGGGCGGATGCTGCCCGAGGGGCCGTTCGGCGACCACACCGGGTTCTACACGCCGCAGGAGGACTTCCCCGCGCTGACGATCGACACGATCACGATGCGCAAGCGGCCCCTGTTGCAGTCGATCGTGGTGGGACGGCCGCCGACCGAGGACGGGCCGCTGGGCCGGGCCACCGAGAGCTTCTTCCTGCCGCTGCTGAAGATCATCGTGCCGGACATCGTGGACTACCACCTCCCCGAGTCGGGCGGCTTCCACAACTGCATCATCGTGTCGATCGACAAGAAGTACCCGAAGCACGCGCAGAAGGTGATGTCGGCGATCTGGGGCGCGCACATGCTGTCCCTGGAGAAGCTGATCGTGGTCGTGGACAGCGACTGCGACGTACGCAACTACCACGAGGTGTCCTGGCGGGCCTTCGGGAACGTCGACTACTCCCGCGACCTGGTCGTCGTGGAGGGCCCGGTCGACCACCTCGACCACGCCTCCTACCAGCAGTACTGGGGCGGCAAGGCGGGCGTCGACGCCACGAAGAAGCTCCCCGAAGAGGGATACACCCGAGACGGTGGCTGGCCGAACATGGTCGAGTCGGACCCGGCGACGGCCTCCAAGGTCGACCGCCGCTGGAAGGAATACGGCCTGTGAGCAGCGCCGCAGCAGCAATCCCGCAGCCGCAGCCGGGGCCCCCGCCCGGGAAGGTCCGCGCGTTCCTGAACCTGGTGCTCATCGAGCACTCGGTCTTCGCGCTGCCCTTCGCGTACATCGCCGCGCTGACGGCCATGTACCGGCTCGACGGGAACATCCACTGGGGCCGGCTGCTCCTGGTGACCGTCGCGATGGTCGGCCTGCGGACCTTCGCCATGGCGGCCAACCGCATCATCGACCGCGAGATCGACGCCCGTAACCCGCGCACCGCGCACCGCGAGATCGTCACGGGCGCCGTCAGCGTCAAGTCCGCGTGGACGGGGGCGGGCATCGCGCTGCTCTTCTTCCTGGGCGCCGCGGCGCTGCTGAATCCTTTGTGCCTGGCGCTGGCCCCCGTCGCGGTCGTCCCGATGGTCGTCTATCCGTACGGCAAGCGCTTCACGAACTTCCCGCACGCGATCCTGGGCCTGGCCCAGGCGATGGGCCCGGTCGGCGCGTGGATCGCGGTCACCGGGGAGTGGTCCTGGGACGCGGTCGTGCTCGGCCTCGCGGTCGGCGTCTGGATCGGCGGCTTCGACCTGATCTTCGGCTCGCAGGACGTCCAGGCGGACCGCGCCCACGGCGTGAAGTCGGTCCCGGCGCGCTTCGGCATCCCGGTGGCCCTGCACGGGGCGCGCGCCTGCCACGTGGTCACCACCGCGCTGTTGGTCTGGTACGGGCTGCGCACCGACGCCGGTGTCTTCTTCTGGATCGGCATGGTGATCGTGGCGGCGGCCTTCGTGTACGAGCACACGATCGTCCGCCCGCACGACCTCTCGCGCCTGAACCGGGCCTTCTTCACCGTCAACGGGTTCATCGGCATTGCCCTGTTCGTGTGCGCCCTGCTGGATCTCCTGGTTCGTGGTCTGACCGTGTAGGTACGTTGCCGCCTACCATCGAGAGCAGGGAAGGGAGAGCCGACGTGACCATCTCGGAGATCGACCGCCTGCACTCGCAGCTCAGCCGGTTCGAGGACCAGTTCCCCGGTTACCGGACAGAGATTGTCGAGGGCAACATTGTGATGAGTCCGGTGCGCGCGTTCCACGCCAAGACGATCCGGTTTGTATGGAACCTGCTGGAGCCGCAGCTCGAACCGGATTGGGAATGTGTCAGCGACGTGAGCTTCCCGTTCAGCGACGATTTCGAGTTCTGCCCCGACCTGGCGGTCATCCCCGCCGCTGAGGAGGCACGGAATCCCAGCGTCTGCTCCCCGGACCTGATCGAGCTTGCTGTCGAGGTCGTGTCGCCCAGCAGCGTGCGCAATGACTACGAGATCAAGAACAGGGAGTACGCCGCGCGAGGCATCGCCAACTACTTGATCTTCGATCCTCGGAAGGGCCACTGCGTGACGCTGTGGCACCCCGGCCCGGACGGCTATCAGGGCCGCGACACCGTCCCGTACGGCAAGCAACTGGTGGTTGAGGCGAGCATGGGCCGTCTCGTCATCGACACGACGAAGCTGCCGGTCGATCCGGGCACGTCCTGACCGCACGGCGGTTCAGGCGGGTATCCGCCCCCGCCTGAACCAGAACGCCGCCAGCACCCCTCCCACCAGCCCGAACAAGTGGCCCTGCCAGCTCACCGCCGTGTTCGTCGGCAGGACGCCCCACAGGATCGACCCGTACACGACGGCGACGACCAGGCCGGTCACCACGTCCCACGGGCGGCGGTCCACGAAGCCCCGCACCACCAGGTAGCCGAAGAGGCCGAACACCACGCCCGACGCCCCGGCCGTGACCGAGTACGCGGGGGCCGTCAGCCAGACGCCCAGGCCGCCGACCAGCATGATCGTCAGGACCACGGCGGCGAACCTGCGTATCCCGCCGAGCGCCGCGATGAAGCCCAGGACCAGCAGCGGCAGGGTGTTCGACGCGAGGTGGTCGAAGCCGTGGTGCAGGAAGGCCATCGGGATCACGTCCCGCAGCTCCGGGAGCGAGCGCGGGGACAGGCCGAAGGTGTGGAGCGCGCCGGTCGCGGAGTCGACCGCTTCGAGGACCCACAGCAGGGCGGCCCAGAGCAGCATCAGTCCGGCGGCGGCCCTCACCCGGGCACCCCTGGTCGGCGGTCGTGGCTGTGCCTGCGGCAGATACGTCATGTCCGTCACCCCCTGGTGTTCCTAGAACGTCCCCGTGCCTTCCCCGGTTCCCGGGAACCGGCCCCGATCCGGCCCCCGATAAGCTCCGCCCATGACTGAGCCCGCCGCGCACCGCGCCCGTACCCCCTGGGTGGTAGGGGTCTCCGGCGCCTCCGGAACCCCGTACGCCGCCGCCGTCCTGCGTGGTCTGCTCGCCGCGGGCGAGGCCGTCGACCTCGTCGTCAGCCGGGCCTCCCGGCTGACCATCCTGGACGAGACGGGGATCTCCTATCGCGACAGCCACTGGCGCGAGGACCTCGCGGCCTGGCTGGCCCGGGGCGCGGACGGCAAGCCGGACACCTTCACCGGCCTGGACCTGTCCGACGTGCGGCACTGGAGCGCAGGGGACCTCGCGGCGGGCCCGTCGTCCGGGTCGTACGCCGTCAAGGGGATGCTGATCGTCCCGGCCTCCACGGCGAGTGTCGCCGGGGTCGCGCTGGGGCTGTCGAAGGACCTGTTGCAGCGGGCCGCGAGCGTCACGCTCAAGGAGCGGCGGCGGCTGGTGGTGGCGGTCCGGGAGACCCCGCTGAACGGTCAGACGCTCAAGCACCTGGTAGCGCTGGACGAGGCGGGCGCCGTGGTGCTGCCCGCCTCTCCCGCGTTCTACGCCGGGGCGACGCACATCCAGGACCTGGTGGACTTCGTCGCGGGGCGGGTGCTCGACGCGGCCGGTGTGCCGCACGGCCTCTACCGCAGGTGGGAGGGCGAGCTCGGCGGAGCCTCCCGCGACCCGGCGCCCCGCGGCCCCGCGTCCGGCGCCCCGGCGCCCGGCGGCCCCGCCGCCCGCAACCCGTAGCAGGGACCGCCTCACCCCCGCTCGGCCAGTTGGTGAAGATCCGCAGGGGAGTCGGCCCCTGTGCCTTAGGTTCTACTCGTAAACTCGCGGTATCGCTGAACAATGGAAGGCTTCAGGCATATGGACGCCGTGGACAGGCAGCTCATCCAGGCCCTTCGGGAGAACGGCAGGGCCTCGTACGCCGAGCTGGGACGCCTCGTCGGCCTCTCCGGCCCGAGCGTCACCGACCGCATCAACCGGCTCGAATCGGCGGGGGTCATCACCGGCTACCGCGCCACCGTCGACGCCAAGTCGCTCGGTCTCGGCGTCACCGCCCTGATCGGCATCTCGCTGTCCGACGCCGCCGACCACGAGGACGTGGCCCGCCGGCTGAAGGACCTGGAGGAGATCGAGGACTGCTGGTTCATCGCGGGCGACGACTCGTACATGCTCAAGATCCGTGCCGGGGACGTGGACGGCCTGGAGCGCACGATCCGCCGGCTGAGCGGGACCCGGGGCGTCTCCCGGACCCGCACCACCATCGTGCTCTCCACCAAGTGGGAGAACCGGGTCGGGGAACTGCCCGAGGAGAGCTAGGCGCGCGGGCGCCGCATCGGGGGCATCTCCCGCCCGAAGGGCGGGGGAGTACCGTGGTCAAGGCTTGTTGGCACGTACAGACATAGGAGGCGGCCGGGTATGGACGCGGGACTCAAGCGCGAGCTGGAGCAGAAGGTCCGGGCCGGGGAGCGGCTGAGCCGCGAGGACGGCATCGCGCTCTACGCGTCGGACGACCTGGCCTGGCTGGGCGGCCTCGCCCACGAGGTGCGGACGCGGAAGAACGGCGACGTCGTCCACTTCAACGTCAACCGTCACCTCAACATGACGAACGTCTGCACCGCCTCCTGCGCCTACTGCTCCTTCCAGCGCAAGCCGGGCGAGAAGGACGCGTACACGATGCGCATCGAGGAGGCCGTCCGCCTCGCCAAGGCGATGGAGAACGAGAACCTCACCGAGCTGCACATCGTCAACGGCCTGCACCCGACCCTGCCGTGGCGCTACTACCCGCGCTCGCTGTCCGCCCTGAAGGAGGCCCTTCCGCAGGTCTCCCTCAAGGCGTTCACCGCCACCGAGATCCACCACTTCGAGACGATCTCCGGGCTCTCCGCCTCCGAGATCCTGGACGAGCTGATCGAGGCCGGTCTGGAGTCGCTGACCGGCGGCGGCGCCGAGATCTTCGACTGGGAGGTGAGGCAGCACATCGTGGACCACAACACCCACTGGGAGGACTGGTCGCGCATCCACCGCCTCGCCCACGAGAAGGGCCTCAAGACCCCGGCCACCATGCTCTACGGCCACATCGAGGAGCCCCGCCACCGCGTGGACCACGTGCTGCGGCTGCGCGAGATGCAGGACGAGACGAACGGCTTCCAGGTCTTCATCCCGCTGCGCTACCAGCACGACTTCGTGGACATGAAGGACGGCAAGGTCCGCAACAAGCTCCAGGCGCGGACGACGATGGCGACGGGCGCCGAGGCGCTGAAGACCTTCGCGGTCTCCCGGCTGCTCTTCGACAACGTCCCGCACGTCAAGGTCTTCTGGGTGATGCACGGCGTCCAGACCGCGCAGCTCGCGCTCCAGCACGGCGCGGACGACATGGACGGCTCGGTGGTCGAGTACAAGATCACGCACGACGCGGACGACTACGGCACGCCGAACAAGCTCGGCCGCGACGACCTGCTGGAGCTGATCCGCGACGCCGGGTTCCGCCCGGTCGAGCGCAACACGCGCTACGAGATCATCAAGGAGTACGAGGGCCCGGACGCCGCGCGCCGCGAGAGCCCGCAGGCGATGCGCGTCTGACCTGCCCTTCCGCGTTCCGCACGGGAGCCCCGGCCGACCCCACGGCCGGGGCTCCCGCGTTCCGTACGAGGGTCCCGGCCGACCCCACGGCCGGGGCTCCCGGCTTCTGGCGTTAGCGTGCCGGGCATGACAGCTCGTACCTCTCTCCGCTTCGTCTTCGACCCGCCCGTCGACGCGGCCCTCCGGGACGGACTCCTCGCCCTGTGGGCCGACGTCACCGACGCGGGCGGGTCGGTCGGCTTCGTGCCGCCCGCCGACCCGGAGGAGATCCGGCCCGAGCTCGTGCGCCACCTCGTCGCGATGGCGCGGGGCCGCACCCGGCTGCTCGTCGGGTACGACGCGGACGGCACGGTCGCCGCGGCGGCGTTCCTGGCCCTGAACGACCACCGCCTGATGACCCACTGGATCTGGCTCTACACCGTGATGGTCCACCCCGGGCACCAGGGCAAGGGCTGCGGCCGCGACCTCATGGCCGCCGCCGCCGACGCCGCCCGGACGCTCCCCGGCGTCGAGGCGATCCGCCTGACCTGCCGGGGCGGCACGGGCACCGACGCCTTCTACACGGCGTGCGGATACCAGGAGGTCGGACGGGTGCCGGGCGCGATCCGGGTGGCCCCGGGCGACGACCGGGACGACGTGATCATGCTGCTGGAGCTGGGGGCCTGACAGGGGGCGCGGTCCGCCCGTACCGCGAAGCACAGGGGCCCGGCAGCGCCGCCGGGCCCCTGTGCTGTACTGGAGGAGCCGTATGTCTCCGTCGCCACGAAGAAGGTCACGCCGTGAGCACCAAGCACGCCACGCTCCGCTACACCGCCCTGCGCCTCGGTGTCTTCGCCGCCTGCTTCGCGGTCGTCTGGGTCCTGGTGAGCCTGCGTGTCCTGCCGTCCGGCCTCGGCGGCATGTCGAACGTGCTGTGGGTGCTGCTGCTCGCGATCGTCCTCTCCGCGCCCCTGAGCTTCGTGCTCCTGCGCAAGCAGCGGGACGCGATGTCGGAGCACATCGTGGCCAGGGTCGACCGGACCAAGGCCCGCCTGGAGACCAACCGCAACCAGGAGGACCTGGCGTGAGCGCCGGGTAAGCTGCGTCACACTCGACGGCGCCCCGGGAGTGAGCCACTGGCTCAACTCCCGGGGCGCTGCACGTTTTTCACGGCACCCGCGCCACTTCCGCACCGCTCCTGCCCAAAGAAGACCTTTGATGTTCTCAAAGTACCGGTGTTAACGTGTCGGACATGACGACATCCGCCGCGCCCCAGAACCCCATGAGCGTCCCGCTCGTGGCGCGCCTGCATGTCGATCTCTGCCGCCGCGTCTCGGCCGCCTGTCGCCGCTCCGTCTGAAGTTTCAGCGCGACCCCTCTCTTCCCTCTCTCCTGCCTTTACGCAGCTTCCTTCACCGGAGTGTGTCCGTGTCCGCGTCCGCGTCCCCCGACGAGCCGCAGCAGGCCTCCCAGGCCGATCGGCAGCCCGCCGCCCAGCCACAGGTCCAGGCCAAGAAGAAGAACCCGCTCTCCCGCATACCCTTCTGGGTGCAGATCGTCGCCGGTCTCGTCCTGGGCGTGGTCTTCGGCTACCTGGCCCGCCAGTTCGAGATCGCCTGGCTCTCCACCACCCTGGAGACCATCGGCAAGACCTTCGTCGGCCTGCTGAAGCTGGCCGTCGCCCCGCTGGTCTTCTTCGCGATCCTCGTCTCGATCACCAACCTCCGCCAGGTCAACAACGCCGCCCGGCTCGCCGGACGCACCCTGCTCTGGTTCATGATCACCTCGCTGATCGCGGTCGCGATCGGCCTGCTGCTCGGCCTCTTCACCAACCCTGGCTCCGGCACCGGCCTGACCCCGGCGGACGGCAAGAAGCCGGAGGGCTCGGGCTCCTGGCTCGACTTCCTCACCGGCATCATCCCGACCGACGTCATCACGCCGTTCCAGGAGCTGGAAGTCCTCCAGATCGTCTTCATGGCGGTCGTCGCGGGCATCGCCGCCCTCGCCCTCGGCGAGAAGGCCCAGCCGATCCTGACGCTGTCCTCCTCGGTCCTGGAGCTGCTCCAGAAGGCCCTGTGGTGGGTCATCCTGCTCGCCCCGATCGGCACCATCGGCCTCATCGGCAAGGCGGTCTCGCAGTACGGCTGGGACCTGCTCGGCCCGTACGCGACCTTCACCATCGACATCTACGTCGGTTGCGCCCTGGTCCTCTTCGGCGTCTACCCGCTGCTCCTCGCGACGGTCGCCAAGGTCAACCCGATCCAGTTCTTCAAGGGCGCCTGGCCGGCCATCCAGCTCGCCTTCGTCTCCCGCTCCTCGGTCGGCACCATGCCGGTCACCCAGCGGGTCACCGAGCGCCTGGGCGTTCCGAAGGAGTACGCCTCCTTCGCGGTGCCCTTCGGCGCCACCACCAAGATGGACGGCTGCGCCGCGATCTACCCGGCGCTCGCCGCGATCTTCATCGCGCAGATCTTCGACGTGCAGCTCGGCGTCAAGGAGTACCTGCTGATCGCGTTCGTGTCGGTCGTCGGCTCGGCGGCCACCGCCGGTCTCACCGGTGCGACGGTCATGCTGACCCTGACCCTGTCCACGCTGGGGCTGCCCCTGGAGGGCGTCGGCCTGCTGCTGGCCATCGACCCGATCCTGGACATGATCCGCACGGCCACCAACGTCGCGGGCCAGGCGCTGGTCCCGGTGCTGGTCTCGGCCCGCGAGAAGATCCTCGACCTCGACGCGTACAACTCGGCGTCGTCGTCCCCGCTGGACGACAGCTACGCCGCCGCCCCGGCCAAGCAGCCCGTCACGGTCTGACCGCTTTCCCGTACTTCCCCGTACGCACCCGAGCCCCCCTGCCCCTCCCCGGGCCGGGGGGCTCCGTGCGTACCCTTGCCGGGGGGCAACGACGGGTGCGCGGAGGGGACGAGCGGATGGGGGCGGACGGGGTGTCCGAGGAGAACGGTGCGGCGGGTCCGGGCGCCGGGCGGCAGGCGGGGAGCGCCCCCGCGAGGACCCGGCGGATGCCCCGGGCCGTGCGGGAGCGGCAGATGCTGGACGCCGCCGTGCGGACCTTCGCGCGGCACGGGTACCGGGCGGCCTCCATGGACCGGATCGCCGAGCTGGCGGGGGTGTCGAAGCCGCTGGTGTACCTGTACCTGCACTCCAAGGACGAGCTGTTCACCGCCTGCATCCGGCGGGAGGCGGGCGCGCTCGTGGCGGCGGTACGGGCCGGGGTCGAGCCCGGTCTGCCCGCCGACCGGCAGTTGTGGGACGGGCTCACCGCCTTCTTCACCCACACCGCCGAGAACCCCGACGGCTGGTCCGTCCTGCACAGCCAGGCCCGCACCCACGGCGAGCCGTTCGCCGCCGAGGTCGCCGCGATGCGCGCGGAGATCACGGCCTTCGTGAACCACCTCATCGGGGACGCCGCCCGCGCGGCCCGCTGCGATCCCCACCTCGCCGACCGCGAGGTCGCCGGGCTCGGCGAGGCCCTGGTCGGCGCGGCCGAGTCCCTCGCGGCCTGGGCGAACGACACCCCCGGCGTCACCGCCCGGGACGCCGCCGCCACCCTGATGAACTTCGCCTGGCCGGGGCTGGAGAACCTGATGAAGGGGGAGCGGTGGTCGGCCTCGGCCGGGTTCAGGCCCCCAGCAGGCTCTGCCCGCACACCCGGACCACCTGCCCCGTGACCGCGCCCGACCCCGGATGCGCCAGCCACGCCGTCGTCTCGGCCACGTCCTCCGGGAGGCCGCCCTGGCCCAGGGAGTTCAACCGGCGGCCCGCCTCGCGGATCATCAGCGGGACGGCCGCCGTCATCCGCGACTCGATGAAGCCAGGGGCCACCGCGTTCACCGTGATGCCGTACGCGGCGAGGCCCGGCGCCAGGGCCCGCACCAGGCCCGCGACGCCCGCCTTGCTCGCCGCGTAGTTCGTCTGCCCCGCGTTGCCCGCGATCCCCGCGATCGAGGAGGTGGCGACGATCCGCGCGCCCTCGCCCAGCGCGCCCGACTTCACGAGCGACTGGGTGGTGCGGATGACCGCGCCGAGGTTGACGTCGAGAACCGAACTCCACGCCTCCGCCGTCATGCCGGCGAGGCGTCTGTCGCGCGTGATGCCCGCGTTGTGGACCAGGACGTCCAGCGGGCCCGCCGCCACCATGCGCTCGGCGGCGTCCGGTGCAGTGACGTCCAGCGGCAGGGCCGTGCCCCCGACCCGTACCGCCGTACGCTCCAGGTCCTCGGCCACCTGGGGCACGTCCAGGCACACCACGTGCGCCCCGTCCCTGGCCAGCGTCGCCGCGACGGCCGCGCCGATGCCCCTGGCGGCGCCGGTCACCAGTGCCGTCCGGCCGGCGAGCGGCCGGTCCCAGTCGATGTCGTACGGCAGCGGGCCCCCGGCGTCGGCGAGTTGGACGACCTGCCCGCTCACGTACGCCGACCTCGGGGACAGCAGGAAGCGCAGGGTGGACTCCGCACCGGAGAGCCCGCCGGGGGCGAGCCGCAGGAGCTGGGCGGTGCGGCCCTGCCCGAGTTCCTTGGCGAGGGAGCGGGTGAAGCCCTCCAGGGCCTGCTGGGCGGCGGCCTGTTCGGGGTCGTCGGGGGAGAGGTGCGCGCCGAGCACGAGGACGCGGCCGCCGGCGGCTATGGACCGTACGACCGGGTGCAGGGCGGCGTGGACCCCGGCGAGGTCCTCCACGGTGCCCACGCCCGTCGCGTCCAGGACCACGGCGGGGGGCGCGGCGGCGGAGGCGGAGCCGGGGCGTGCGACGCGCAGGCCGGTGCGGGGGAGGAGGTCGTCGAGGGCGTCCGTGTGCGGAGAGGTTCCCGCGGTGAGGTGCAGCAACTCGCCCTCGAAGGTGGGGCGTTCGGGGGACCAGCGGGGCAGGGGGGCCGGTTGGGGGAGGCCGAGTCTGCGGGTGAGGAAGCGGCCGGGTGCGGTGCCCGTGAAGTGCAGATAGCGATCGGCCATGGTCCTACTCCCTGCGGGGTGATCGGCGGCGTTCGCCTCCCGTTTGCCCGCTGCGGGGGCCCGTACGCGACACCTTCCCGGACCAACGGGGCCGCCGTCCCCTCGGGCGTCGCAGCCGCCCGCCGCCCCCGCTCCCTTGGGCTTTCGCAGCCGCCCTGCACCCCCGCCCCCTTGGGCGACGGGGCCGCCCCAAGGGGGCGAGGGGGGTACCCCCTGCTCGAGCGAAGCCGAGAGCTTGGGGGAGGGCGGGCAAGGGGGCGGCCCCTCCCGCTCCCGGCCCACCCGGGTGCCGCCCCTCGCGTCAGCGCCTGTGCCGGACGCTCGACCCCGCCAAGGTCGAGACCCCAGCCCCGTACCGGACGCGTCAGCCCCGCCCGGCTCGGGCAGAGAGGCCCCGGACCCGCCCCTCCACCTAAAGCGCTCGCCGCGCGGCCAGGCGCAGGGTTCCCGTGCAGGTGAGTGGGTGGCTGGGCGCGCAGTTCCCCGCGCCCCTGGCGGGGTGTCACCCGGGGTGGAAGCCGTGCAGGAGCGTCGTGGCTGGGCGCGCAGTTCCCCGCGCCCCTGAAGGGGCGTCACCCGGGGTGGAAGCCGTGCAGGAGCGTCGTGGCTGGTCGCGCAGTTCCCCGCGCCCCTGGACGGGGCGTACCGCCCGGGGTGGAAGCCGTGCGGGAGCGTTGGGGTGGGGCGCGGAGTTCCCCGCGCCCCTGGAGGAGCGCCCCCTCTATCCCTCCCGCACCGAGATCGCCCCCACCGGGCACGCCTGGATCGCCAGGGTCACCCGGGGGCTCCGGGGGTTGGCGTCCGGCAGTACCTCCGAGAAGCCGTCGTCGTCCTGGGTGAAGGTCTCCGGCGCGGTGAGGACGCACTGGCCCGCCCCGATGCACACGTCCGTGTCGATCGCGATACGCCTGTCCACGTCTCTCCTCACCACTCCACCGGCAGTTCCGCCAGCCCCTGGATCTGGTCGCCCGGTTTGCACGGGATGCGGTCCGCCGGGGCGCCCAGGCGCAGGCCCGGCAGGCGGCGGAAGAGGGCGGGCAGGGCGATCTCCAGTTCCGCGCGGGCCAGGTTCTGGCCCAGGCACTGGTGGATGCCGAAGCCGAAGGCCAGGTGGCGGTCGGGCCGGGTCAGGTCGAGTGTGTCCGGGGCGGCGTAGACGGCCGGGTCGCGGTTGATCAGGGAGGTGGCGAGGACGACCGCCTCCCCGGCCCGGATCGTCTCCCCGGCGATGTCGATGTCCTCGATCGCCAGCCGGGTCATCCCGTCCGCGATGGACAGGAAGCGGAGGAGCTCCTCGCAGGCCAGGGACACTCCGGCCGGGTCCGCCGCCTTGAAGCGGGCGAGCTGCTCCGGGTGCTCCAGCAGGGTGTACGTGCCGAGCGCGATCATGTTCGCGGTCGTCTCGTGCCCCGCGAGCAGCAGGATCAGTGCCAGGTTGACCAGTTCGTCGCGGTCGTCGAAGACGCCGGTCATGTCGTCGAGCAGACCCTCGGGGAGCCCCGGCTCGGCGGCCTGCTTGCGGTCGACCAAGTCGTTGAGGTACGCGTCCAACGCGTCCCGTGCCGCCTCCACGTCCTCCTTCCCGGGCCCGCGCAGCAGCCGCCGCGAAGCCCCTTCGAAGAAGTCGTGGTCCGCGTACGGGACCCCGAGCAGCGCGCAGATGACGATGGACGGGACCGGCAGGGCGAAGGAGGCGACCAGGTCGGCGGGGGAGCCCTGCGCGACCATGTCGTCCAGCAGGCGGTCCACCGTGGCCTGGATGGCCGGGCGCAGCGCCGCCGTGCGCTTCAGGGTGAAGCCGGGGATCAACTTGCGCCGCTGGGCGTTGTGTTCGGGGTCGTCCACGCCGAGCAGTTCGACGCGGCGGCGCTCGATGCCGACGAGCCGTTCGGCGAAGACGGGGAAGTCGGGCCGTTCGCGGTCGGAGGAGAGCCGCTGGTCGGCGAGGAGCGCGCGGGCCTCGGCGAGGCCGCTCACCATCCACACCTCGGTGCCGTCGAAGAGTTCGACCCGGTTCAGGGGTTGGCCGGTGACCCGCACGGGGTCGTAGCCGGGCGGGGGGTCGTACGGACAGGTGCGGCTCTGCGGAAAGACGACGGGCGGCGTGGTCGTGGGCGATACGGGCGTGGGAGATGCGGGTGCGGGCGATGCGGGTGCGGGCGACTGCGTCACGGACAACCTCACTCACGGGCAAGCGGAGGAACCTCTACCGATCACCTTCCACTAGATGCCCCAAGCATCTATCCGGTCTACGCGATGTTCGGCCAAAAAGCGTCCCGACCGGCTCCCGGGCGCGCACATCAAGCGCGAGGACGCCCTGAGGCCGTGCGCGGCCCCGGCCCCCGGCGCGCGTCCTGGAGGGCGGTCGCACCCTCCAGGACCGCGAGCCGGTCCGACCGGACCCCTGGCTCAGCCCCGGGCGTTGCGGCGGCGGCGCGAGGCCACCAGCAGGCCCGCGCCCACGGCCAGCGCGGCGGCGGTGGCGCCGGCCGCCCACGGCAGGGAGTCGCCCGCGCCGGTGGAGGCGAGGTCGGAGCCGCCGGTGGCGGGGGCCGGGGTGTTCTTGTCACCCTCGGCCGCCGGCTTGCCGGAGGTCTCGCCCGCTCCGGCGCCGCCGGTGCCCGAGGTACCCGGGGTACCGGTGGTGCCGGCCGTGCCGGTGCCCCTGGAGGCGTCGGGCGCGGGGGTGCCCTTGTCGCCGGGGGCGCCCGTGGTGGCGTCCTTGGAGGGCTTCGGGGACGGCTTGCCCGTCTCCTTGCCCGGCTCCTTCGAACCGGCCGCGTCGGCCTCGTCCTGCTTGCGGGCCTCGTGCTGGCCCTTGTCGAGGAACGCCTGTACGTCGGCGGGCGTGCCCTGGAGGGCCTTCTTCCCGGCTTCCCGCACCCGGGGGCCGCCGGTGCTCATGACCTGGCCGACCAGCACCCGGTTGTCGGTCGCGCGGGCTTCGTGCTGGCCCTTGTCGAGGAACGCCTGCACGTCCTCGGGCGTGCCCTTCAGCGCCTTCAGGGCGGCTTCCTTCACGCCCGGCCCGCCCTTGCCGTAGATCCGGGTGGCCAGCACCCGGTTGTCGACGACACGAGCCTGGAACCGGCCCTTCTCCAGGAACTCCCGGAGGTCGGCCGGGGTGCCGTCGAGGGCCTTGAGGGCGGCCTCCTTGACGCCCGGACCCGAGTCCTTGGACCCGTAGATGCGGACGACCTCGACGCGGTCGTCCTCCGCCGACGGGGAGGCGGCCTGCGGCGCCGCGACGAACGCGGCCCCGAGGCCGGCGGCCTGGGCGGGTGCGGCGAACAGGACGGCCGGTGCGATGGCGGCGGAGGCGACGAGCGCGGATATGCGCGTGTACTTCACGAGTGGTTCCCCGAGATGATCAAGAAAGGCAGGAATGGTCGCCTCAGGGTAGACCGGCCCTCACAAGACCTTTACATCAGGATGATCACCGTCCGCTTTACGGTGAGTTGGAAGGTTCGCTGGACGGCGTCACCAGGTCCACCGGAACCGGATCGAGGGCGTCGAAGACGAGGACGCGCTTCTCGAAGTCGACGTGGAAGCTCGCGGCGTACCGGCCGCCCCCGGTCACCGCCCCCTCGAAGCCCTCGCTGGTCCGCCATCGGGCCCCGGCCGGCAGCAGCGGGGCGACGGCCTCGGGGACGGAAGGCGCGGTGGCCTCCCGCCACTCGTACCCCGTGCGCAGTCGTTCGGCGTCCCGCGACGAGAGGTCCACCACGCCGGCCATCCGGACGTCCGTGGGCCCGGGAAGCCGGGGGTCGCTGAGCGTGACGCCCACCCAGCGCGCCCGGACGAACTCCCCGAACGCGGGGAAGCGGCGCTCCACCGGCCGTCGTTCCTCCCGTACGGGGACCTCGGCCTTCTCCCGGACCGGCTCCCGTGCCTCCTCGCATCCGGCGAGGCCCGTCACCAGGGCCCCGCTCACGACCGCCACCGCAAGCTTCCGTCCCCACCCCATGCCGCCCCCTCCCGCCCCGTGCGCGCCTGCACTCCTCTGTACCCGTATAGGTGTTCGAAAGCTATAGGGTGGCGGCTCCGTTGCTGGCCGCAGGCGAGGAGTCCGGGCATGGTCGAGGTCGTACTGTTCCACCACGCGCAGGGGCTGACGCCCGGAGTCCTCGCGTTCGCGGACGCGTTGCGCGCGGCCGGGCACGCCGTGCGTACGCCCGACCTCTTCGAGGGGCGCGTCTTCGGTTCCCTCCGGGACGGGATGGCGTACGTCGAGAAGGTCGGGTTCGGGGAGGTCGTCGAGCGGGGCGTCCGCGCGGCCGAGCGGCTGCCGCAGGACGGCGTCGTGTACGCCGGGCTCTCGCTCGGCGTGCTGCCCGCCCAGAAGCTCGCGCAGACGCGGACGGGTGCGCGCGGCGCGCTCCTGGTCGACGCCTGTGTCCCGCCCGAGGAGTTCGGTACGGCGTGGCCTGCGGGCGTGCCGGTGCGGGTGCACGCGAAGGACGCCGATCCGCTCGTCGCCGAGGACCTGGCCGCCGCCCGCGCGCTCGTCGCGGAGGCCGACGACGCGGAGCTGTGCCTCTACCCCGGCGACCAGCACCTCTTCATGGACAGTTCCCTGCCGTCGTACGACCCGGAGGCCGCCGGACTCCTCACCGCGCGCGTGGTGGAGTTCCTGGGACGCCTGGACCCGCGCTGAGTCAGAAGGCGGGGTCCGGGTGGACCCGGGCCCGCAACGGGGCCCAGGCGCCGCCCCGTTCCTCCTCCACCAGCTCCGCCAGCATCGGGTACTCGCGGCGGCAGGGATCGCACAGCGTCTCGTCCCCGAGGGGCACGAAGGCGTGCGGTCCGGGCCGCCCCGGCCCTCCGCACTCCCTGGGCCCCTGCCGGGACGCGACGGCGGTCCGTGCGGCCTCCGCTTCCGCCGCCTGCTGCCGCCTGGCCGCGTCGGCGGCGGCGAGGGCAGCAGCGTCCGGGACCTGGGTCGCGAGGCGGTGGGTGACGAAGCCCGCCGCGTTGCGGATGGGGTCGGCGGGGAGGCCGTGGGTCAGCGCGCTGTGGATCTCCCAGGCCGGGACGCCGAGGTGCAGCCGGTCGGCGATGTTCGCGGCCAGGTAGCGCACGTCGCGGAAGGTGAGCGACAGGTCCTTGCGAACGGTCTTGAGCCCCCAGAGGATCTGCTCCGCTCGGGCGAAGTGCGGAGCGCGATCGGGGCTGCCGCCGGACTGCGGGGTGTTCGCGGCAGCCTCCGCCGCCGCCGGGGCTTCCTGGGTGTCTTGGGGTGGGCGGGTGGGAGATGTCTTGCTGTTCGTCTGAGCAGTACCGGTGGAGCGGCCGACGGATCGGTCACCCGGCGCACCGGCCGTCGGTTCCGGCCCACCCGGAGCCGCCGTCGCCGCGCCGGTGCGCAGCGCGGTGAACTCCTCCTTGGTCAGCGGTACGTTGCTGACCCACTGGTCGGTGTACCAGCGCCCGTCCTCGCCCTGCGCCCGGTAGTCGTGCACGTAACCGTGCTGGAGGAGTTCCTTCTTCACCCTCCTGTACGTTCCCGGCTTCAGCCCGAGGTCCTCGGCGTGCTTGCTGAGCGGCGCGTACCGCTCGGCGGACGGGAGCCCGCCGATGTGCGCGAGGAGCAGACGGGAGGCGGCGTCCAGTTCGGTGCGGCGGAAGAGGGCGTTCGGCACCTTGGTGAAGGAACGCGAGGGCGAGATAGCATGCAGGAACATTCCTGGGGCTCCTAGATCAGCCTTCGGGGGTGAGGCCCTCGCGTCTGGTGCTGCTAACACCTGCGGGGGCCGCTCTACGTGCCGTACGGCATGCGGAGCGTGATGGAGCGCTGACGCTAGCGCATCAACTCCCCATCTCCTGCTGCTCTTTGGGAATCTTCCCTCGTGTGGGTGATCAGGCGCGCGCGTACGCGAGGAAGTCGCTCCAGGCGGCGGGGGAGAGGCCGAGCTGCGGACCGGCGTCGGCGAGCTTGGAGTCGCGGACGTGGATGGTGGCGGGGTGCGCGGCGACCTCGACGCACTCGCCGCCTTCGCCGCCGCTGTGACTGGACTTCTTCCAGTCGTACGCGACCTCCAGGCAGTCGCCGCCCTCGCCGCCGCTGTAGCTGGACTTCCGCCACTCGTAAGCGACTTCGAGGCACTGGCCGCCCTCGCCGTCGCTGTAGCTCGACTTGAACCAGGTCAGGTGTTCGGCGTTCATCGATCTCCCAGCATCTTCTCGATATAGGCCATCGCCTCGGGTGGCCTGAGAGCCTGCGTGCGCATGATCGCATAACGTGCTTCGAGTTCGCGGACCTCTTGCGGATCGGAGATGAGGCGCGGGTGCCCCTGCGATTCGGTGTAACCCACGTGCTTCTCATTCTTCGCGACCAGCAGCGTGAATGCACCACCCAGGTTGCAATGTTCGGTGCGCTCCGTCTGCATCACCTGGAGCTGGACGTTCCGCGCCTGCCCCACCTTCAGCAGGTGCCGAAGCTGTTCCCGCTGAACGTCGTATCCGCCGATGGGGCGATGGAGGACCACCTCTTCGATGATGAAGCTGAACTCGGGAGCCGGCCACTTCTGGAAGACCTGCTGCCGAGACAGGCGATCCGCCACGCGCTTCTCGATGGTCTCCTCGTCCAGCAGCGGACGGCGCTGCGAGAAGACCGCGCGGGCGTAAGCCTCGGTCTGGAGCAGACCCAGGATGGTCTGGTTGCTGTAGTCGTGGATCTCCAGCGCCTCGGCCTCCAACTTGGCGTAATCCCGGTACCAGTCGGGGTGCCGGGTACGACTGCGCTTGAGCGCCTCCTCCACGTCCGGGATCACCGCGATGAGGGCCCCGTGCGCACCGAGCACCGGATCGGCGGCCCGCAGGAAGTCGGGCTGGGGGGTGCGCGCGCCGCGTTCGATCGCGGAGACGAGGTCCGGGCCGAAGCACACGGCGGTGGCCAACTCGACCTGCTTCATGCCCCGGTGTTCGCGCAGGGCCTTGATCTGCTTGCCGAGGGCGCTGAACAGATGGGCGGTTCCGTCCTCCTGGGACGGGGTCTCGGGGGTGGGGTTCTTGTCCGGGTTCACGAGCACGCGGGCCGCCTTGGGGGGTCACGGTGGACTGGCCGTACAACACGCGTGACGCACCCGTACAACTACCCACGGTCGCCACGCCGCACCTGTTCAGCGTAGAGCCGACCGACCACGCTGCGTCACATGAACAGCGAAATGAGTACGCGGGACGTGGAGTTCGGGCAGCGGATCAGTTCCACGCGGCGGGGGGCCCGGCTCGCACGGCTGCTGGCGGAGCGGCAGCTCCAGGAGTGGGGGGTGCCGTACGGATGCGAGTTCGCGGACGCGGTGGTGGCGGTCGTGGCGGAGCTGGCCGCGAACGCCGTGCTGCACGGGCACGTGCAGGGGCGGGACTTCGCGCTGCGGATGGCGCTCGGTGACGTACTGCGCATCGAGGTGTCGGACACGCGGGGTGAACGGCGGCCCGTGCGGCGTCCGCGCCCGCACCCGCCGCAGGTGGTCGAGGGCGGGCTCGGGCTGGTCCTGGTGGAGGAGCTGGCCGACGACTGGGGCGTCACGGACCGCAACCCCGGCAAGACGGTGTGGGCGGAGCTGAAGTGGCCGGGGGCGGCAGCGGGGAGGGGTGCGGGTCTGCCGGGAGGCGGCAGTGAAGTGCGGGGCGGGGAGGGGGAAGGATCGTCGTAAGGGTGGCGCCACAGGGTGGTGGCACGGGCAGAGGTCGTCGGGAGAGGGAATGGACCCGGTCGCGGGATGGGTGTGCGGGGTGGGGCTGCTGGTGCTGGGCGCGTGCGTCCAGTTCGTGCGGCGGCACGCGGGGGGAGGGGCCGGGGGCCTGGGGCGGAACTCGATGATCGGGATCAGGACGAGGGCCACGCTGGCTTCGGACGAGGGCTGGGAACGGGGCCACGCGGCGGCGGGCCCGTTGCTGACGGCGACGTTCCGCACGGCGTACGCGGCGGGGGTGGCGACGGTGCTGGTGACGGGGGTGGCGGGCGGCGACGGGAGCGCGGCGGTCCTGGCCGTCCCCGTCGGCGGACTGGTGGCGGTGCTGGGCCTGCTCGGCGCGGCGTCGGTCCGGGCGAACAGGGCGGCCCGGGGCCGCTAGGGCTCCTGGGGCTCCTTGGATTTCCGGGGCTCCTGGGCGTCGAGTTCCGCGGCCAGCTCCATGCAGCGCAGGCGGGCGGGGGAGAGGCCGTGGGGCAGCTTCCCGAGGGCGGCGGCGGCGCTCATCGCGCCGGGGCCCGGGGCGGGGGCGGGGTGCAGGGCCTCCCAGGCGTCGAAGAGCGCGTCGTCGTCCCGGGCCAGGCCGGAGTTCTCGATGCGGGCATGCAGGGCCTCCTCGAAGGCGTGGCGTTCGGCGGCCACTTGGGCGACGCGGGGGTCGTCGACGGCGACGGTGTCGTCGAGCGCCTCCTCGGCCGCGTCGACACGGTCGGACCGCTCGCGCAGGTCCGGGTGGGTGGCGAGGGCGATGAACCGGCCTGCCTGGACGGCCGCGCCGAGCGGGCCGAAGACGCGCTCGGTGACGAGCAGGCTGTCCAGGTCCGCCTGGCGCAGGGAGCCGTCGGGCAGGTCCTGGAGGCGGCGGGTGACGAAGTCGGAGAGCAGGCCGAGCCGGCTGCCTTCGGCGCGCATGCGCCGGACGGCGGTGCGCCGGTGGCGCAGTTCGGCCTGCTGGGCGGCGAGGGACTGCTCCAGCCGTTCCAGGACGTGCGCGATGTCCGTACCGCCCGCACGGCCGTGGGCCTCGCCGGTGGCGGCGTCACGGATGTCCTCCAGGGCGATGCCAGCGTCGGCCATGCGCCGGATCCACAGGAGCCGGACCAGGTCGTCGTAGCCGTAGCGGCGACGGCCGTCACCCCCGCGCTCGGGCTCGGGGAGCAGGCCGACGGCGTGGTAGTGCCGGATCGCCCGGGGGGTGACGCCGACGAAGGCCGCCGCGTCACCGATCTTGACCTGCCGGGGCGGAACGAAGGACGCGTGCACGGGCGAGCCTCTTTCGGCGGGGACGGGTGGTGGGTCCACCCGACCACATGCCGCTGCGTGAGGTGCAACTCGGCCTCAGGCCAGGAGGGTTTCCTCCGCTGCCGTCGGCACCGGCTCCAGGGCGCGTGCGTGCGGGTAACTGCCCAGGAAGCGCACGTCGATCCCCTTCTGGTGCAGGGCGGTGATCGCGCGGCCCACCCCCTCGTCGTCGATGTGGCCGTCGACGTCCAGGAAGAAGTGGTAACTGCCCAGCCGCGTACCGGCGGGCCAGGACTGCATCCAGGTCACGTCCACGCCCCGGGCCGCGAACGTGGTCAGCAGTTCCGTCACCGGGCGTCCCGCGACCGCTTCGGACGGCACGAGGAACGAGGTGCGGTCCCGGCCGGTGGGCGCGGCCGCGGGGCCGGCCCCGCGCAGGGCGACGAACCGGGTGACCGCGTCGACGCGCTCCCCGATGTCCGTGGCCAGGACGCGCAGCCCGTACCGTTCGGCGGCGACGGGGGCGGCGATGGCCGCGTCGCACGACAGACCGGACTCGGACACTTCCCGGGCGGCGCCCGCGGTGGACGTGGAGAGCAGCACCCGGGCGTCCGGCAGCCGGGCGGACAGCCACTGGCGGCACTGTCCGTGGGCGTGCGGGTGGCTCAGCACGCGGTCGACGTCTTCGAGCGCGGTGCCGGGCTTGGCCATCAGCGCGAAGCCGACGGGCAGTTCGATCTCGGCGGTGATGTGCAGGGCGCTGCCGCTCACCGCGAGCTCGTCGAGCGTCGCGGGCACCACGCCCCGTACCGAGTTCTCCAGCGGCACCACGGCGGTGGAGGCCGTGCCGTCACGCACGGCGTCCAGTGCCGCGCGGACCGTGGCGCACGGCGTCCAGGGGGCGCCCTCGGCCGCCGGGAGCAGTCGCAGGGCGGCCTCGGCGAAGGTTCCGCGGGGGCCCAGATAGGCGTAGGTCACCGGTGCTCAGCCCTCACCGGTTCCGCCGCGGGACAGCCGCAGCACGAGCATCGCGAGGTCGGTGCCGAGCCTGCCGAGGCGGGCGCGGTAGCGGCCGATGACCTGTGCCTCGCGGGACAGGGCGAGATGCGGCCCGCCCGCGTCCTTGCGGATGCGCTGGACCTCGGAGGAGACGGCGACGCGCTCCTCGACCAGGGCGATCAGCCGTCCGTCGATCTCGTCGATGCGGTCGCGGAGGCGCAGGACGGCGGCGTCGGCGTCCGGGGCGTGGGCGGGGACTCCGGTGCGGGGTGCGGCGGTGGCGTGGGACACGGCAGGTCTCCTTCGGCGGATGGGTGCGTGGTCGGTCGGCGGGGCCGGGGCCGGGTCAGGACACCAGTACGGGTGTCTGCCCGAGCTCCAGGGCCAGCCGCGCCCGGACGACGTCCAGGTCCTCGCAGTCGCCTCCGGCCCGCTCGGCGATGTGCACCCGGTACAGCTCGTGCAGCCGCTCGTCGTCGACCTCGATGCCCAACTGCTCCAGCAGGTGGCGCAGCACGGCGCGGCCGGAGTGGCGGCCGATGAGCAGGGAGCGCTCGCGCCCGAACCGCGAGGGCTCCACGTACTCGTACGTCTCCGGGTTGGCGAGGATGCCCTGCTGGTGGATGCCCGCCGTGGTGCCGAAGGCGTACGTACCGAAGATCGCCTTGTTGCGGGGCTGCTCCAGCGCGATGATCCCGCGCAGCGCCGTGTAGGCGTCGTACATGGCGGAGATGTCGATGTCCGTGTGCACGCCGAGGTGGTCGCTCTTGTACGCGAGGAGCCCGGCCAGCTCCTCCAGGGCGGTGTTGCCCGCGCGTTCGCCGATGCCGCCCAGGGTGGCCTGGACCTCGTCCGCGCCCGCCTCGATGCCGGCGAGGGCGTTGGCGAGGGAGAGGCCGAAGTCGTCGTGGCAGTGGGTGGACAGCCGGATGGGGGCCGGGGCCCAGCGGCGGATCTTGCCGATGAGGGTGCCGTACTGGTCGGGGGTGGTGCAGCCCGAGGTGTCGGCGATGATGATGCAGGTCGCGCCCGCCTCGACGGCGCTCTCGGTGAGCGCCTGGAGGAAGACGTCCTCGCTGCGCGTGGCGTCCTCGATGCCGACGGAGATGTGCTCGATGCCCAGTGACCGGGCGAAGGCCACCGTGTCGGTCACCTCGGCGACGGACTGCTCGCGGCTGATGCCGCGCTTGTACTTCAGGTGCAGGTCGCTGCCGGTGGCGACCATCTGGACCTCGTGGTTCACCGTTCCGCCGGCCTCCACCGCGGTCTCTACGTCGCGCCGGACGGTGCGGGAGAAGGTGGCGAAGCGGGCCCGGGTCAGCTCCTTCGCGATGAGCTGGGTGGCCTCGAAGTCACTGGGCGAGGAGGCGGGGAAGCCCGCCTCCACCGAGTCCACGCCGAGCGCCTCGATGCGCAGGGCCATGTCCAGCTTCTGTTCGGGGCTCATCGCGTTGGCGGGCGCCTGCTCGCCGTCACGCAGTGTGGTGTCGAAGACGGATATCCGTCGGGTGGCGGGCGGGTGGGACATCGTTCCCCCTGGGACTGAGATGAGTGGCACGGTCCGAAAGCGTGGTGAGGCGCGGTCCGGCGACGGGCGAGGGCCGCGGAGAGACGCGGTCCGGCGACGGGCGAGGGCCGCGGAGACGCGGTCCAGCGACGGGCGAGAGCCGCGGAGACGCGGTCTAGCGACGGGCGAGGGCCGCGGAGACGCGGGTCACCGCTTCCTCGATGACCTGCTGCGACGTCGCGAAGGAGAGGCGTACGTGTCCTTCGCCGCCGGGCCCGAACGCCGACCCGGGGGTCAGCGCCACACCGGCCGCGTCCAGCGCCCAGGACGCGAAGTCGGCGCTCGTCGGGAAGCCGGTGCCGCGGATGTCGGCGAAGGCGTAGAAGGCGCCCTCCGGCAGCGGACAGCGCACGCCGGGGAGCGAGTTGAGGCCGCTGACGAGGAGGTCGCGGCGCACGGCGTACTCGGCGGCCATCTCCGCCACGGTGTCCTGCGGACCGGTGAGCGCGGCGACGCCGCCCCGCTGGACGAAGGAGCCGGCGCAGCCGACCGTGTGCTCCTGGGCCTTGAGCACCTGGGAGATGACGTCGGCGGAGCCCGCGACGTAGCCGAGCCGCCAGCCGGTCATGGCGTAGCCCTTGGAGAACCCGTTCACGGTGAGCGTGCGCTCGGCGCAGCCGGGGAGCACGGCGGGCGAGTGGTGCTCGGCGCCGTCGTAGCGGATCTTCTCGTAGATCTCGTCGGCGATGACGAACAGGTCGTGCGCGACGGCGAACTCGGCCACGGTCCGGGCCTCTTCGCGGGTCAGCAGGCGACCGGTCGGATTGTTCGGGGTGTTGATCAGGACGGCCTTGCTGCGCGGGGAGACCCGGCTTTCGAGGATCTCCCGGGTGAGGCGGAACCCGTCGTCGGCGCTGAGCTCGGCGGGCACGGCGCGTGCTCCCGCGAGCTGCGCCATCGAGGAGTAACTGACCCAGCTCGGGGTGGGGACGATCAGCTCGTCGCCCGGGTCCAGTACCGCGAGCAGGGAGATGAAGAGGGCGTGTTTGGCGGACGGGGTGACGATGATGTCCGTCGCGGGGTCCGCCGTGATCCCGTTGTCCTTCGCCAGCTTCTCGCCGATGGCCTCGCGCAGCGCGAGCAGACCGCGGCTGGGGGTGTAGTGGGTGAACCCCTCGCGCAGGGCGGCACCCGCCTCGGCGGCGATGTGGTCCGCGGTGGCGAAGTCCGGCTCCCCGCCGTTGAGGTCCAGGACGGCGACGCCCTGCGCCCGCAGTGCGTGGACCTGGTCCAGGAGGGCGACGGTCGCCGACCTCTCCAGCTGCGAGAAGCGGGTCGCCATACGGCTCTTCACGGAAGTTTCCCCTCGGGCGGATCGTCGTACGGTGCACGGGCGGGTCGTCTGGAGCGGCGCGGGGTGCGGCGCGCGGGGCGGGGGAGGCGCTCGTGGGGGCGCGCCTCCCCCTTTCCCGGCGGGGGTGGCTCACGGTGACGGGTGTCCCGGGAGCCGGTTCACCGGTGGCTCAGTAGCCGACGGTGAAGCGCTTCTGGACGTGCTTGGGCTCGTCCAGCTCGTCGACGAACGCGACCGCGTAGTCCTCGGCGCTGATGCGGCTGTCGCCGTCCGCGCCGATGATCAGGTCGTCGAGGCCCAGGCGGTAGGCGCCCGTGCGCTCGCCCGGCTCGATCTGCGCGGCCGGGGAGAAGTGGGTCCACTTCACGTCGGTGACGGTGCGCAGGTAGTCCAGGGCCTCGCCCTGGCCGTGCATGACCTGGGTGACCAGCTCCGGCAGGCCCGGGGTGTCCCAGACCTTCTTCCCGTCAGGGGTGCTGAGGGAGCCGGCGCCGCCGACCGAGACGAAGCGCGGGGCGTCGGCGCCGAGGGTGCGCAGGCCCTCGACGAGGGACTGGGCGGCCTGGCGCACGAAGGCGGCGTGCGCCTTGCCGTCGGTGTAGCCGCCGCCGACCGCGGAGACGACCGCGTAGGCGCCCTTGGCGGCCTCGGCGACCGACGCGGGGTCGAGCACGTCACCGGTGGTGACCTTCAGGTTCGGGTGCGACACGGCGGGCTCGGACGCGCCGGGCCGGACGACCGCGGTGACGTCGTAGCCGCGGTTCAGCGCCTCGGTCAGGATGCGCGAGCCGAAGGTGCCGGTGGCGCCGAAGAATGCGAGCTTCTTGGACATGAGAGGTGGATTCCTGTCTGTGGGGAACCGGTGGGACCACCGGTGCGGAGGAGGCTTGCCGGGCCGGGGTACGGCCCTCTGAAGCCGGGGTGCGGCTCGGGGGAGCCGGGAGTGCGGTCGGCCGTCGGCACGGGGCCCGTCGGCCGGCCGGCCGCACACAGCGACGGGCAGCTGCGGTCTGTGGGCGCGGCCTGCGTTACGGGAGGGCGATCGACTGGGCGTGCCGGAACACGTTCTTGGGGTCGTACGCCTTCTTCACCTGTTGCAGGCGCGGGTAGTGCTCCTTGTAGTAGAGCGTCGTCCAGGGAACCCCGGACGTGTTCTGCGCGGGGTCGGTGATGTCCACGTCGGGGTAGTTCACGTAGCAGCCGTCGGTGCTCGCGTTGGGCACCGGGTAGCCGCCGCTGGAGGAGTACACCTCGGCGTACACCTCGCGCAGCCAGGCGGTGTTCCTGGCGTCGTCGGCGGGCGTCGACCACTGGGTGGCGTAGAGCGCCTTGAAGACCGAGTCCCGCTGTGCGGACGCCGTGTCCGCGGCGGGGACGGTGTTGACCTTCGAGCCGTAGCCGAAGAGCATCACGTTGGCCACCGGGTTGCTGAAGTCGGTGCGGGTCAGGTGGTTGTAGAGCGCGCCGGCCTGGGCGACGGTGAAGCCCTTGCGGTGGTAGGCCGACTTGTTCGCCGACCGCAGGGTCGGGTTGGTCAGCGCCGGGTTGTTCGTGCCGAGCAGGCGCACCGAGGTCAGCCAGGGCAGCTTGCGCGGGGTGAAGAACGCGGGCAGCGGGCCCTGTTCGCCGACCGCCTTGACCATCGGCGCGGTGTCCACCCCGGTCGGGTCGGTGATCTCGGCGAGGTAACTCTCGATCAACTGCTGGGCGTTCGGCACGGCGGCGTCGAGCTGCGTGATGATGCCTATGCTGCCGTTGGACCTGTGGTTCATCACCAGCAGGCTGGTCAGGCCCGAACTCGGCGACTCCATCGTGCTGTTGCGCTCGTGCCAGTCGCCGTAGTGGCGCACCAGGGCGGTGAACCTGGCCTTGTCGAAGTCCGCCCAGGGCAGTGAGACCGCGCTCAGGTAGACGTCCTTCGGCGGCTTCATGAGCTGGTCCTTCGCCGCGGTGCCGGTGGCGTCGGGCGAGCGGAAGAAGTACCGCGTCACCAGGCCGAAGTTGCCGCCGCCGCCCCCGGTGTGGGCCCACCACAGGTCGCGCCGGGGGTCGGCGGCCTCCCGGGTGGCCACCACGCTCTTGGCCCGGCCGGTGGCGTCGACGACCACCACCTCGACCCCGTAGAGGTGGTCGACGGTGACACCGTACTGCCGGGACAGCAGGCCGAAGCCGCCGCCCGCCACGTGTCCGCCGATGCCCACCGAGTAGCACAGGCCGGCGGGCAGTGCGACCCCCCAGCCCTTGTAGAGGGCCTGGTAGGCGTGCAGGAGGGTCGCTCCCGCCTCGACCACGAACGCCTTGCGGTACGTGTCGTAGTAGACCTCGTCCATCTGCGTCATGTCGATGAGCGTGCGCACCGCGGGGTTGAAGACGAAGTCGGCGTAGCAGTGGCCGCCGCCGCGCACCGCGAGGCGCTTGTTCGCGGTGACCGCCTCCTGCACCGCGGCCACCGCCTGGGCGGTGTTGTGCACCACCTTCACGGCGTCCGGGGTGCCGACCCAGCGGGTGTTGTGGCCGACCGTCATCTCCTGGTACCGGGCGTCGCCCGGCAGGACGGTGGCCGCGGGCTCCACCACGGTGGCGTCGTCCGCGACCGCGGCCGACGGGTTCCCCAGTACGGTCGCGCCGGCGACCCCCGCGGCGGCCCCGGTGAGGACCGTCCGCCTGCTCAACATGCCCACTTCTTTTACCTGAACCTCTCGGGCGTCACGCCTGGAAAATCGCGCAGAATAGGCAGAGTTCATTTCGCGCCCCGGGGCCGGAAGGAAATCGAAGGCATGAATTGCCCGGCTCGGGGAAAGTTCCTCGCTGCGCCGCTGGATCAAAGCAACCTGCCGAAAGCCTTGTCAAGCATGGTTCGGCGCTTCCATAATCCCGCCTACGCCCAAAGGAGCAGCCCGGTCAATTCCCTCCACTTTCGGGGGTGGAGGTCTCCACCAAGGTGGAGACGGGGCCCCGGACTTCCTCCTTCGGCCGATGCCCGGGGCCGCCGGCCGGGCACAGAATGGCCGCCACAGCGATCGTCCAAGCGATCGCCCCTCGAATCGGAATTGCGAGCAATGCAGCCCTTCTATGTACTCACCGACGCCGAGCGCGATGAGCTCGGCGCAGCTCTGGCTTCGGTCACCAAGAGCCCGTACGAGGACTACCCGGCCTTCTCCCGCTCGGTGAGCGACCTGGTGGACCGCGGCGACGTTCCGGCGTTCTTCTCCGAGGCCGTGGCGGGAATCCGCGCGGAGCGCGAGGCGGGCGCCTCGGACGCGCACGTGCTGCGCAACTGCCCCATCGACGAGGAAGTCCCGGTCCTGGGGCACGACGACCCCCTCGCGGACAAGTACGCGAAGAAGACGACTTTCGTGGCCGAGGTGCTGCTCGAACTGTTCGCGCAGCTCGCCGGCACGCCGCTGCTCGCGTACGACACCCGTTTCAACGGCGACTTCTTCACGGACGTCATCGCGATCAACCGCTACAGCGGCAAGCAGACCGGTTTCAGCGACGGCGAACTGGTCTTCCACAACGACCGCACCGCCCACCCGGTGCGCGCGGACTTCATCTCGCTCGTGGGCATGCGCTGCCCCGAGGGCGAACTCACCTACACCGGGTTCGTGGAGGGACGCGCGCTGCTGGCGCACCTGACGGCCGAGGAGCAGGAGATCCTGCGCAAGCCGTACTTCGTGACGCCGTTCGACGTCTTCTCACGGGACAACAACAAGAACCTCACGGTGTCCGAGGCGCACCCGATCCTGGAGCGCGCGCACAGCATCCGCTACCTGGACACCCACACGACCGTGGCCCCCGACAGTCCGCCGGAGGCCAAGGACACCCTGATCGCGCTGAAGAACGCCCTGGTCCGCGCGGAGAAGAAGCGCCACCGGATCCTCACCGGCGACCTGTTCTCCTTCGCCAACCAGGACGGTCTGCACAGCCGCGACAAGATCGAGGTCATCGACCCGGAGCGGGCCCGCTCGCGGTGGCTGCTGAAGACGTACGCCTTCCGCGACGAGGCGATGGCCGAGCAGCACGCGGACAAGTGGGTCGACGGCGTCCGCGGCCGCGTGGGCGACTAGGACAGGCCCTGGGTCCCGGCGAGAGCGGGCCCCGGCCGGGACGGGCCCCGGCCGGTCCCCGGTCGGGACGGGCTCCGGCCGGGGGCCGGTTCGCGCGGGGTCCGCGTCTCTCCCGGGCGGCCGTGCGGGGTGTGCTGCGGCTTGGGCGTGCCGGTGCCGCGCATCAGCAGGACGGCCTCCAGCCGGTTGCGCACGCCCAGCTTGGTGAGCGTGTGCGAGATGTGGCTCTTGATGGTCGCCGAGGAGACCTGGAGGCGGTCCGCCGCCTCGACCGTGGACAGGCCGTCGGTGAGCAGCCCGAGCACCTCGCGCTCGCGCTCGGTGAGCACGCCCAGTATCTGCTGCGCCGGGTCCGCGTCGGCCTTCGGCGGCGCCTCGGCGGCGTGCCGCACGGGGCGCCGGGCGGACGGGGAGCGGTACATCGCGTCCAGTTCCGGCGAGAGGACCGTGTGGCCGGACGCCACCGCCCGGGTGGCCGCCGCCAGACCTCCGATCCGGGTGTCCTTCAGCAGGCAGCCCTTCGCGCCGGCCTCCAGCACGGTGTCCAGTTTCTCCCTGGTCCAGCCGACCCCGATCAGCAGGACCGCGACATGGTGGGCGACGAGTTCGCGGACCGTGTCGGCGGGTTCGCAGTGGTAGCCCATTCCCAGCACCGCGACGTCGACCTGGCCGAGCGGCCACTGGGTGAGCGGCTGGCGGATGTCGACGCTGGCCACCAGGGTCAGCCGGTCGGCCCGGTGGACCACTCCGCCCAGCACGTGCCGGGAAATCGGGTCCTGGTCGGCGAGCAGAATGCGGGCTTCGGGTTCGGCGACCCGGCCGTTTGTAAACCAATCATCAGCAAAGATATGCGTTTCCACGAGATCCCCCCTCGTTAATAGCCGGAAGGATACATGTCCTCCTCGCTTCCTCCTTTGTCAGTGAGGGGAATTTCACAGTTCAACGGGCGTCGGACGCGCGGCACTTGACGCCCCCGTGGCCGAAAACCCATGGCGCGAACCGGACGGTGACCCGCCGCGGGGGAACGCTCTGACCTGGCCAGACGGGGAAAAGACCGACGAAACCCGGCCGGTCGGCCGGATTTCACCCGGGATCGGACGCCGCCGCACAGAGGGCGCCCGTCGGGTGCCACGCCCTCGTAGAAGCGAACGCAGCAATTCACAAGGAGTTAAAGGTTCCATGGGTTCGACATTGGCGCAGAAGACGTGGGATGCCCATGTCGTACGCCCCGGCAGGTCCGGCGACGATCTCCTCTACGTCGATATGCACTTGCTGCACGAGGTCAACACCCCGCAGGCTTTCGACGACCTGCGGGCAGCCGGACGCACGGTGCGCAGGCCCGATCTGACGGTGGGCACGGAGGACCACAACACCCCCACCGTCGCCATCGACAAGATCATCAAGGACCCGGCGGGCCGCAGGCAGACCACGCTGATGCGGGCGAACTGCGAGGAGTTCGGCATCCCGCTGCACCGGCTGGGCTCCGCGGGCCAGGGCATCGTGCACGTCATCGGACCCGAGCTCGGCCTCGTACGGCCCGGGATGACGATCGTCTGCTGCGACTCCCACACCACCACCCTCGGCGCCTTCGGCGCGATCGCCTTCGGCATCGGCACCAAGCAGGTCGAGCACGTGCTCGCCACCCAGACCCTGCCGATGACCCGCCCCAAGGACATGGCCGTCACGGTCACCGGTGCCCTGCCGCCGGGGGTCTCGGCCAAGGACCTGGTGCTCGCGGTCATCGCCCGGATCGGTACGGGCGGCGGCGTGGGCCACGTCATCGAGTACCGCGGGGAAGCCGTCACCGCGCTCTCCATGGAGGGCCGCATGACGCTGTGCAACATGTCCGTCGAGGCCGGGTCGCGCGCCGGTCTCGTCGCGCCGGACGAGACCACCTTCGCCTACCTGAAGAGCCGCCCCGGCATGCCGCAGGGCGCCGCCTGGGAGGCGGAGACCGCCCACTGGGCGTCCCTGCGCAGCGACGCGGACGCCGTGTACGACAAGGAGGTCGTCATCGACGCCTCCCGGCTCAGCCCCTACGTCTCGTGGGGCAACAACCCGGGCCAGTCCGTCCCGCTGGACGCGGCGGTGCCCGCCCCCGCCGACTTCGCCGACCCGCAGGAACGCACCGCCGCCGAACGGGCCCTGGCCTACATGGACCTCACACCGGGCACCGCGATGCGCGACCTCGCCGTCGACGCCGTCTTCCTGGGCTCCTGCACCAACGGCCGCATCGAGGACCTGCGGGCCGCGGCCGAGGTGCTCCAGGGCCGCAGGGTCGCCGACGGCCTGCACATGATGATCGTGCCCGGCTCGACGCCGGTGCGCGAGCAGGCCGTGGCCGAGGGACTCGACCGGGTCTTCGCCGAAGCGGGCGCCGACTTCCGGGCCGCCGCGGGCTGCTCCATGTGCGCCGCGCTCAACGAGGACCGGCTGAGCCCCGGCCAGCGGGCCGCGTCCACCAGCAACCGCAACTTCGAGGGACGGCAGGGGAAGGGCTCCCGCACCCACATCGTCTCCCCGGCGGTGGCCGCCGCCACCGCCGTCGCGGGCCGGCTCGCCGCTCCCGCCGATCTCTGAGGCACGAGGAAAGCGCACCCATGGAAAAGTTCACCACCCACACCGGCACGGCCCTGCCGCTGCGCCGCAGCAACGTCGACACCGACCAGATCATCCCGGCCCGGTACGTCCCGTACTTCAGCTGGAAGGGCCACGCCAACGCCCTCTTCGCGGACTGGCGCGACGACCCCGCCTTCCCGCTGAACCTGCCCCAGTACCAGGGCGCGACCGTGCTGCTGGCCGGGAACGACTTCGCCACCGGGTCCTCCCGGGAGTCCGCGGTCTGGGCCCTGGAGCGCTTCGGCTTCAAGGTGGTCCTCGCGCCCCGGTTCGGCGACATCTTCCGGGGCAACTCCCTGATGCGCGGACTGCTCACGGTCACCGTCCCGGCGGAGGTGATCGAGAGGCTGTGGGAGACGGTCGAACGGGACCCCTTCACCGAGGTCACCGTCGACCTGGCGAAGCGCGAGGTCCGCTGCGACGGCCTCGTCCAGCCCTTCGAGCTGGACGAGGACGCCCGGCAGCGGCTGCTGGCCGGGCAGGACCCGATCGCCGCCACGCTCGACGAGTACGCCGACGCCATCGACGCCTACGAGGCGACCCGCCGGCCCGCCCTGCCCGTGACCCGCTGAGCCACCGGCCCGCGGGCCCGCCGACGCGCCGACCCGCTCGCCCGCGGGCCTGCCCGCCCCGCCCTTCCGCCGCGCCGGACGGCTCCCTCCCCCCGAGGGCCGCCGTCCGGCGCACACGTGTCCCCGAAGCCATGGAAGTGACATGAAGATCTCCCAGTGCACCGCCCTCGTCGCCATCGCCGACGCCGGCAGCTTCACCCTCGCCGCGAAGGCGCTGTCGGTCAGCCAGTCCGCGGTGAGCCACGCGGTGTCGAGCCTGGAGAAGAGCCTCGGCGTCGCCCTGATGAGCCGCAGCCGCAGCGGCATCGAGTTCACCGACGTCGGCGAGCGGGTGCTCCAGCACGCCCGCACCGTCGTGCACGGCGCGGAGCAGATCCGGCAGGAGGCGCGGGCCGTGCGCGAACACCGCTCCGGCACGCTCCGGGTGGGCACCAGCCAGAGCTTCGCGGGCCGTCTGCTGCCCCGCCTGCTGAGCGAGTTCCGGGCCGCCTGGCCGGGCATCGGAATCGAGCTGCGGGAGGGCACCGACCAGGAGATCGCCGAATGGCTCGGCGGGTACGCGGTCGACGTCGGCGTGGTGGCGCTGCCCAAGGAGCGGCTGAACACCGTCCCGTTGCTCCAGGACGAGGTGTACGCCGTGCTGCCGCAGGACCACCCGCTCGCCGGGCGCGGCGAGCTGAGCGTCACCGACCTCGCCGACGAGCTGTTCGTCATGCCGGTGAGCGGGGTGGAGACCCTGCTGCGCGCGGCCTTCCGGACGGCGGGCCTGACCCCGCGCATCGGCTACCGGGCCCACGACGTCAACAGCCTGCTGTCGATGGTGGCCGAAGGGCTCGGCATCACCGTCGTGCCGGCCCTCGCCCTGCCCTCCGCCCCGATCCATCCGCACCTGCGCGTGCTGCCGTTCGCCCCCTCGCTGACCCGGAGCGTCGGCATCGGCGTCCGGACGGGCGCCCGGCACGTCCCGGCCGTCGAGGCGTTCGTCGCCACGGCCAGGAAACTGGCCCGCGAGGACACCTGGAACCGGCCTGCCGTCCGCACCCCCGGCGCCGGTCCGGGCGGCCCGGCCGGAGCCGCCGCGCCTCAGACGCCCTGGAGGCGCAGCGGCTCCGCCGGCACGCCGACCGGTCCGGGCGCCCGGGGCGCCGGGTCCAGCGCGTGCTCCGCTATGGCGTCCGCGTCGTAGACGAAGTCGCTCCAGATGCCGGGCCTGCTGCTGCCCGCCTGCATGAACCAACGGGTGTGCTCGGTCGGAATGCCCAGCACGTACAGACCGGTGTCCGCCTTCCCGTCGCTGCCGACCGGGTGGTACGGGGACCGGGTGACCGCGACCCCGCCGGTGTCGAACGCCGCCGTGCCGGAACCGTTGACGTAACTGGTCCAGATGCCCTGCTCCCGCAGCCCCCGGGTCAGCGGGGACGGGTCGGTACGCACGTCGGGCGACGGGATCCGGGCGTCCAGGACGGTGTCCACGGCCACGAGCGACCCGCTCACCTGCGGAGAACGCGCCAGGAAACGGCCGCTGTCCGGGTCCGCCTCGAAGCGGGTGCCGGGCCCCACGACCCGCAGCACCCCGGCCCTGATCAGCGCGGCTGCCTGGGCGAGCCGCACCGGGGGCGGGCCCGCCGCCAGGAAGGAACTGCGCGGGACGTACCAGCCGAGGAAGTCCTCGCGGTGCGAGCCGGGTGCCAGGCCCGAGTAGTCGACGAACTCGCGGATGACGCCCCGGGTGTCGCGCAGCACGTCGAGCGCCGCCTTGAGCGGCGAGCCGACATTGCCCCGGGCGGCCTCCGCCAGGTCGGCGCGGAGCACGTCGAGGAGTTCCGCCGCGAAGACCTCCGGCCCGGCGAAGGTCCGCCCGGTGAAGGGCCGGGCCAGTGCGTCCAGGTCGAGCGGCGGCAGGCCGGCCACGCCGTACCGGCCCGCGAGCGCGGCCACGTCGGGCAGCGGTGCGCCCACGGGGAGCGCGAGTTCGGCCCGGAACGCGGCCTCCCGCCCGGCGCCGTGCCGGTGGCGGATCTCGGTGCCGTAGTAGACCAGGCTCATCTCGGCGTGCAGCCACGGCCACACGTCCGCGCGGAAGTCGACGGGCGCGCCCGCGTGCCCGTGCCGGACGCGCTCCGCCGTGAACAGGATCGGACGGTAGGGGTTGGTGGCCGACTTCTGGTTGCGGCCCCGGGCGGGCAGCGGCATGCCACTGCGGGAACCCGCCACCAGCAGCGGCTCCGCACCGCTGGGCAGATACGTCAGGGTCCCGTCGGCCTCCTCCTTGAAGACGCCGCCGCGGCCGAGGGTGAGGGCCGCCATGACGTCGTAGAACGACAGGCCGAGACCGAGGACGCCGACCGCGGACCCCGCCGGAATGCCCTCCAGGTCCATGTCCGCCGCCGAGTCCCCCTGGAGGTGGCGCAGCCCGGGGCGCTCGGCGGCGAACCGCGCGAGGTCCCGCTGCTCCCCGTCCGGTCCGGGCCTGGCGTGGCCCGTGGTGAGCACCACCCGGTCCACGCAGAGCCGCGACCCGTCCGAGAGCCGCAACCGGTAGCCCCTGCCGATCCGCGCCAACTCCACGACCGAGAGACGCAGTTCGTGCAGCCTGACACCGCGGGGGAGGCCGCTCTTGACCGCGCTGAGCACATACCGCATGTACCGGCCGTACACCGCGCGCGGGGCGTAGCTGTTGGGTCCGGGGTGGTCGGGGTCGACCGTCCGCCACCACTCGCCGAACGAGGGCCCGGCCCCGGCCCGGTGCGGGCCGTCGTCGGGGGTCCCGGAGAAGGCGGAGATCTCGTCGGCGACGGTGTTCATCATGAACCACTCGGGCTGGTCGCTGCGCCAGATGCGGCCGCAGCCCACCTCGACGGGGTCGATCAGGTAGATCTCCACCGGCCCCGCGCCCGCCGCCCGGCCGGCCGAGACCCGTGCGCCCAGCCGCTCGACGACGCTCAGGCCGCGCGGCCCGCTGCCGACCACCGCGATGCGGTGCACACCGGCCGCGTCCCCCGGCCCCCGGGCCGCCCCGCCCGCCTGCTTCTCCACCGGTTTCTCCCCCCACATCCACGGACTCCGCCCGGAATTCACCGAAAGGCAAAGAGTCGAAATCCCTGGAGTGCGACTTTATGCGGGCGGCAACCTGCTTTCAACAAGGGTTTGTTCATGCCTTGCATGAGCGATGTCGATGCGTCGTTCCCCGCCGGAAATCCGTGATTGCGTACCGGATGACGTCGGGATACGCTCCCGAACCGTTCGACCGAACAAGCAAGTTGACAAGCGTGGGGATCAACATGGAACGCCGTCCGGCTCTTCTCGTGCTCGACCTGATAAACGAACTCGTGCACCCCGACGGGAAATACGCCGCCGACGGTTTCTGCGAGCAGGTCGCCGAGCGGGGCGTCCTGGACCGGACGGCCGTCGCGATCGACCGGGCCCGCCGTGACGGCGTTCCCGTCGTCTACGTCGTGGTCGGCTTCTCGCCCGGGTACGCGGACTGGCCGGCCGGATCGGAACTGTTCGCCACCGCCCGCGACGGCGAACGGGTCCAGCTCGGCACCTGGGGCACCCGGGTGCACGACGCGCTCAAGCCCGCCGTGGGAGAGCCGGTCGTCGAGAAGCGCCGGGTCAGCCCGTTCTTCGGTACGCACCTGGACCTGCTGCTGCGCAACCTCGGGGTCAACACCCTGCTGCTGACCGGGGTCACCACGGACCTGGTGGTCCTGTCCACGGCACGGGAGGGCCACGACCGCGACTACCAGGTGGAGGTCCTCGCGGACGCGACCGCCGCGGACAGCCTGGAGAGGCACGAGACCGCCCTCGGCGTGATCGCCCGAACGGCCGCGATCAGCTCGGTCGACGAGGCCCTGCCCGCCTGACCCGCCGGTCCGGCGCCGACGCGCGGGAGCAGGCCGGGAAACAGAGCGACAGCGCGACAGCGCGACAAGAGGGGCGGACCGAAGAGATGACCGTCGACGAGAAGACCCGGGAGCCGCTCGCACGGCGCGGACGGCTCTCGCGGGACCAGGCGTTCTGGCTGGTCGGCGGGATCCTGGTCCTGCTGCTGCTCTCCTCGTCCGCGCCCTCCCCGATGTACGTCCTCTACCAGCAGCGCTGGCACTTCTCCGCGACCCTCCTCACGGTCGTCTTCGGCGTCTACGCCGTGGCCGTGCTCGCGGCCCTGCTGCTGTTCGGCTCGCTGTCGGAGACCCTCGGCCGCCGCCGGGTCCTGCTCGTCTCACTGGTCGGCGAGGTGCTGAGCATGGCGCTGTTCATCGGCGCGCGGGACGTGCTGTGGCTGCTCGCCGCCCGCGTCGTGCAGGGCCTGGCGGTCGGCCTCGCCACCGGCGCCGTCAGCGCCGCGCTGATCGAACTCTCCCCGCCCGGCTCGCCCGCGCGCGGCACACTGCTCAACAGCGCGGGACCGACGGGCGGAATCGCGGCGGGGGCCCTGCTCGCGGGGCTGCTGGTCCAGTTCGCGCCCGCGCCGACCGTCCTGACGTACGCCCTGCTGCTGGCCGCCTTCGTGCTCTGCTCCGCCGGTGTGCTCGCCATGCCGGAGACGGCCCCCCACCGGGTTCCCGGCCTGCGGATCCGCCCCTCCCGGATCTCGGTCCCGGCCGGGGCCCGCCGCCCCTTCGCGCTGCTCTCCCTGGTGCTGGTCGCCGTCTGGTCGGTGTGCGGGCTGTACCTGTCCCTCGGCCCCTCCATCGCCCTGGAACTCCTGCACAGCGGGAACCTGCTGATCGGCGGGCTGACCGTGGCGCTCTTCGCGGGCGTCGCCACCGCCGGTCAGCTGTGGTGCGGCGGGCTGCCTCCGTTGCGGGCCGCCGGGGTCGGCGTCCTCGCCCTGCTGGCCGGTCTCGCGCTGTCCTTCACCGCGCTCACGGCGAACCTGCCCGTGCCGTTCTTCCTGGGCACCGCGGCCCTCGGCTTCGGCTGGGGCGTCGCCTTCCTCGGCTCCTTCCGCGCGCTGGCCGCCCTCGCGGACCCGGCCGGCCGCAGCGCACTGCTGGCCTCGGTCTACGTGGTCGCCTACCTCTCCATGAGCGTGCCCGCCGTGCTGGCCGGAGGAGTCTCCGGCGGCTGGGGCCTGCGCCGCACGGCCCTGACCTTCATCGCCGCCGCGGCCCTCCTGTGCGGGGCGGCCCTGCTGGGGCTGGCCCGCACCGGAAGGCGTGACCGGCGGGCCGCCCGGCCCGCCGGTCCCTGACCCGCACGCCTGCCGCGCCCGGCCCCTACTGCCCCACCCTGCCGTCCACGCACTCGCGCAGCAGGTCCGCGTGGCCGCAGTGGCGGGCGTACTCGTCGACCATGTGGACCATCAGCTCGCGCACCGCGATGTCCTCGCGGCCCACGTGCCGGCCCAGGTCGTCCGCGTACTTCGCCAACTCCGCGTCCGTCGCCGCCTGCTGGCGTTCCAGGTCGGCGAAGGCGGAGGCGACCTGGGCCGGGTCGCCCGCCGCCTCGTCGAAGTCCGCGTCGCGCCTGCCGTACAGCTTCGGGAGCGGGTCGCCGTGGGTGATCCAGTTGAGCCAGTCGCGCTCCACCTCCGCGAGGTGGCGGACCAGGCCCAGGAGGGACATCGTGGACGGGGGCACCGAGCGCGTGGCCAGTTGGTCCGCGGTCAGGCCGTCGCACTTCATGCGCAGGGTGAGGCGGTAGCTGGCGATGGCGTCGAGAAGGGTGGCGAGCTCGCCCTCCGGCGCGGGGCCCTCGGTGTCGCGGGGGTCGTCGTCCGGGTTCACCCACATGTCGGGGTAGACGGTCGCTTCGGTCCAGCGCGCGGGGCGGTGGTCGTCGTCGGTCATGGGGTCATCGTCGCCGGTGCGGGGCGGCGCTGCCAGGGCATTTACGAGGAACGAGGACCCGGCCCGCACGGGCGTCGCGCGGGCCGGGCCCCCTTCCGTACCGGACTGCCGCGATCAACAGTTGCCGCCCGTCGCCCTGCCCGCGAAGCGGTCGCCCAGCCAGTCCATCGCCGGGAACGCGCCGACCGTCACCCCGCCGATGTGTTCGAGGAGCGGGTGGGAGCGCCACTGGACGGTGGCCCCCGCCCCGCACCAGTCGGACCGGAGCCGTGCGCCGATCCGGTACGGGATCAGCTCGTCCAGGCCCGCGTGGTAGAGGTAGACCGGGTGGTCGGGTGCGTGCCGGCCGAGCTTGGAGGCGCCCAGCTTCTCCTGCCAGTCGGGGGAGTCGAGCGGGTTGGTGGTCGTGACCTCGCTGATGCGCTTGAAGGGCGCGGAGACCGCGTTGATCGCCACGCAGTTCCTGCGCATGAAGTCGACGTAGGACCTGCCCTGCCGGTTGAGGTAGGAGTCGAGCTTCAGCTCCGGGTGGGCCGTGTCGTGGCCCGCCGCCGCCATCAGGATCAGACCCGCCCCGATGTTGCCGTCGTTGAACTTCGCGACCTCCATCAGGTCGGCCGGGACGCCGCCGGTCGCCGTGCCCTTCACGTTCAGTTCCGGGGCGTACGAGTCATGGAGTTCGGCCGCCCAGCTACTGGCCTGGCCGCCCTGCGAGTAGCCCATGATGCCGACCGGGGAGGCGGGGGTGAGGCCCGTTTCGGCGGACGGGAGCTTCATCGCGGCGCGGGCCGCGTCCAGTACCGCCTGGCCCTCCGCACGGCCCACCGTGTACGTGTGGTCGCCGGGCGTGCCGAGGCCCTCGTAGTCCGTCACCGCCACCGCCCAGCCGCGCTGCACGACCTGGTTGATCAGGGTCGCCTCGACCGTCGTTCCGTACGGGAAGCCCGCGCTCGGCGCGCACTGGTCGCCCATGCCGACCGTCCCGACGGCGTACGTCACCAGGGGGCGCGGGCCCTTGCGGCCGTCCCGGGGCACGATCACCGTGCCCGAGACGGTGTTCGGCGCGCCCTTCGCGGTCGTCGAGCGGTAGTCGATGTGCCAGGCGTCGGTGTTGGTGGGCTGGAGGGGGAGCGGGTGGAAGGAGGTGGGGGAGGCGGAGAGGAGACTGCCGGGGGCGGAGGCGGACGGGGCCGGAGCCGCCGGCGCGTCGTCGGCCGCGGAGGCGGTCGCGGCCGTCGGCAGGGCCGCGGACAGCGCGAGGGCGGCGGACGCGGCGAGCACTCTGGTACGACTGCGTACGGACATGGGCTCTCCCTACGAGCGGGTGGGGGGTGCAGGGCGCACGGATGCAGGGGTTGCTCTTGCGTACGGAGAACGTAGTGACCGGCGAGCAGGGAACGCGCTGACCGGAACGCTCACCTTCACTGACGCGGATTCGCACCGGGGGCCGCCGGAGCGGGCGGCGGAGGAGTGCCGGGCGGGGCGCCGGGCGGGGCGCCGGAGGGCGTTTCCTCGTGGCCCGCCGCCCGGACCCGGTACGCCCCCGGTGTCGTGCCCGTCCAGCGGCGGAAGGCGCGGTGGAAGCTCGTGTCCTCCGAGAAGCCGAGGCGGGCGGCCAGCTCGGCGATGGGTTCGCGGCCCTCCGCCAGTCCCGCGATCGCCGCGTCCCGGCGGACCGCGTCCTTGAGCTGCTGGAAGCTCGTGTTCTCCCGCTCCAGACGGCGGCGCAGCGTCGCCGGGCTCACCGCCAGACGGGCGGCCGTGACCGTGAGGGACGGCAGGCGCGGGGAGGCGCGGAGGGCCTGGGCCAGGGAGCGGCGCACTTGCTCGGCGACCGTCGTGTCATACTCCCGGCGGGTGAGCAGGTCGAACGGGGCCCGGCGCAGCAGCGCGTCGAGGGATGCCTCGTCCTGGACGAGCGGGGCCGACAGCCAGCGGGCGTCGAAGCCGGCCGCCGTACGCGCCGCCCCGAAGCGGACCGGGCAGCCGAAGAGGCTCCCGTACTCCGCCTCGTGCGGGGGCGGCGGATAGGCGAACTCCGCCCAGTGCAGGGGAATGCGGCTGCCGGTCAGCCAACTGCACAGGCGGTGCCAGATGATCACCACGCACTCGGCGAGGAACCGGTCCTCGTCCGCGCCCAGCCCGTTGTGGACGGTGAGGACCGCCTCCGTGGGGGTGTGCGTGAGGGAGAGCTTCGGGCCGCCGTCGAAGAGGCCGTAGAAGGCGGTGCCGCGTTCCATCGCCCGGCCCAGGTCCGGGCAGCCCAGGGCCGCGTAACACATCATCGCGAAGGTCCCGGGGCGGCTGGGGGTGGCCGAGAGGCCCAGGAACTCGTCCTGGGTGGTGCGGTACAACGCCCGGAAGAGGCGGGCGAACTGGACGCTGGTGACGCGGGCCCGGTCGTCGCCCAGCAGCAGCGGCGGGATCTGCGCGGCCTGGAGGAGCGGGACGGTGTCCACCCCGGCGCGTTCGGCTCCGCGCAGCACGGCCCGCACGTGGTGCACGGTGATCGTCCGCTTGCCCATGGAGGGGAAGGTAGCCGCTGTGAGCGCGCGGGTCAGCGGGGCTGACGTTTCCCGTCATCTCCCGCGCGGACGTGGCTCCTTACCGTCGGGTCATGACGGATACGGGCGCCCTGCGCGCGCAACGGCCGCGTCCCGCGGCACTGGCCGGGTTCAGCGAGTGGGCGGGGGAGCGGCACGGGGAGCTGCCCGCCCTGCGGGCGAAGGGGGCCGAGCCCGTCTCGTACGCCGGGTTCCGCGACCGGGTGCGGGACGTCGGGCGCCACCTGATGGCGGCCGGGGTGGGTCCGGGCGACCGGGTGGGCATCCTCGGCGATACCTGCGTGGACTGGACGTACGCCCACTTCGCCGTGCTCGCGGTGGGCGGAGTCGTGGTCCCGGTCTACCCGACGGCGGGCGAGGAGGAGGTCGCCTGGGTGCTGGGCGACTCGGGCGCGGTCCTCGTCCTGTGCGAGACCGCCGAGCAGGCGGAACGGGTGGCGTCCGCGACGGGTCCCGGGGAAGGGGGCGCGGCTCCGGGAAGCGGTCCCGCCCCGGGGGAGGGGGTCGGTGCGGTCCCGGGGGAGGGGGCCGGTGCGGTCCGGGGGCCGCGGCCCCTGCCGACCCTGCTCTTCGGGGAGCTGGGGGAGCGGGTTCCCGGGGAGGTCGCCGTCGACGACTTCCTCGCGCGGGCCGACGCCGTCCGGCCCGGGGACCTCGCCTCGCTCGTCTACACGTCCGGGACCACCGGGCCGCCCAAGGGGTGCCGGCTCACCCACGCCAACTTCGGGGCCGTTCTCGACGGCGGGGCCGAGACGATCGACGGCGGGCCCGGCGACGTCACGTACCTCTACCTGCCGCTCGCGCACCTGCTGGCGCAGCTCGTCGAGCTGAACACCCTCATGTTCGGCGGGGAGTTGTGCTACTTCGGCGGGCGGATCGAGGACGTGATCGGTGAGCTGGCCGAGGTGCGGCCCACGCACCTGCCCTCCGTGCCCCGGCTCTTCGAGAAGGTGCACGCCGTGGTGCTGGGGCTGGCCGAGGCGCGGGAGGGCGGCGGGGAGCGGTTCCGGGAGGCCGTACGGGTCGGGGTGCTGGCGGCGGAGGGACGGCTTCCGGAAGAGGACAGGGCGACCTGGGAGGCCGCCGAGGAGTCGTTGTACGGGCTCGTGCGCGGGGCCTTCGGGGGGCGTGTGCGGTGGGCCCTCACCGGGGCCGCCCCCATCGCCCCGCAGACGCTCGACTTCCTGCGGGCGTGCCGGATTCCCGTGTACGAGGGGTACGGGATGACCGAGTCCGGCGGGGTCATCTCGCTCAACCGGCCGGGAGCCGTGCGGTACGGCTCCGTGGGGCGGGCCTACCCCGGCTGCGAGATCCGGATCGACGCGTCCGACGGCGAGGTGCTGGCCAGGGGCGGAACGGTCTTCACCGGTTACCACGGGGACGAAGCCGCCACCCGCGAGGCCCTCGACGCCCAGGGGTGGCTGCACACCGGGGACCTGGGGACGATCGACGCGGACGGGTACCTCACCCTCACCGGCCGCAAGAAGGACCTGGTCATCACGTCCTCGGGGAAGAACCTGACCCCCTCGCTGATCGAGCACGCCGTCCAGCAGTCCCGGTACGTCTCGTACGCCGTCATGGCCGGCGACCGCAGGCCCCACCCCGTGGCCCTGATCACCCTGGAGGCCGACGAGATCGCCGCCTGGGCCGCCCGCGAGGGCCATGACCTCGGCGAGGAGCCCGGCCGGCACCCCGCCGTGCGGGAACTGGTGCGGGAGGCCGTCGAGGCGGCGAACGCGCAGGTCTCCCGGCCCGCCCGGATCCGGGCCTTCGCGATTCTCGGCCGGGACCTCGCCGTCGCGGACGGCACCCTCACGCCCACCCTGAAGGTGCGCAGGAGAGCCGTCCTGGAACGCTACGCGGCGGAAATCGAGGAGCTCTACCGGTGAGTGGAGAGCCCTGCCGGTGAGTGGAGAGCGCTACCGGTGAAGGAAGGGCTCTGTCCGTGCATGCGGAGGAACAGGCAGGAGCCCCGCTCCGACGAATCGGAACGGGGCTCCTTGGGTACTGCGTTCAACGACCGCGATCGATCGTTTTCCCGATGGGTCCGAGGACCCGGCTCACGTCGTGAGACTCAGGCGGGGGTGACGTTCTCCGCCTGCGGGCCCTTGGGGCCCTGCGTGACGTCGAAGTTCACGAGCTGGTTCTCCTCCAGGGAGCGGAAACCAGACGCGTTGATCGCGGAGTAGTGGACGAAGACATCCGGGCCGCCGCCGTCCTGGGCGATGAAGCCGAAGCCCTTTTCAGCGTTGAACCACTTGACGGTTCCGGTAGCCATAAGCCCTCCCATGGGCCAAAGGGTTGCCCTGCTCCAGAACCTGCAAGGAAGTCTGAAAACAAAAGCCTGCGGGTTACATGTCCGCAGGCTCTGTACTGCAAGGGAAACCAAACTGCAACTTGCGGGCGAGCCTAGCACGCACCTTTGGGCAAGCGGTAGAGGGAAAGATCACGTCACTCGGATGTTTGACGCGGGCGTGTCGGCTGACGCCGGACGGGGGCCCGGGGGCCTCCCGCGACCCCGTCCGCCGACCCCCGGAGGGGCCCTCCGGTCAGCGCGGGTCTAGCCTCGCGATGTGGACAATTCAACCGCTGGCGAGCTGACGCCGAACCGCACCCGGCCCCGCGTCGGCCACATCCAGTTCCTGAACTGCGTGCCCCTCTACTGGGGCCTGGCGCGCACCGGGAGCCTGCTGGACTTCGAGCTGACCAAGGACACCCCCGAACGGCTCAGCGAGCAGCTCGTCCGGGGCGACCTGGACATCGGCCCGGTCACCCTGGTCGAGTTCCTGAAGAACGCCGACGACCTGGTGGCCTTCCCCGACCTCGCGGTCGGCTGCGACGGGCCCGTGATGTCCTGCGTGATCGTCTCCAAGGTGCCGCTGGCGGAGCTGGACAAGGCGCGGGTCGCCCTCGGCTCCACCTCGCGTACCTCCGTACGCCTGGCACAGCTCCTCCTGGCCGAGCAGTACGGCGTCGAGCCCGACTACTACACCTGCCCGCCGGACCTGTCGCTGATGATGCGCGAGGCGGACGCCGCCGTGCTGATCGGGGACGCCGCGCTGCGGGCCTCCCTGCACGACGCGCCCCGGCTCGGCCTCCAGGTCCACGACCTGGGGCAGATGTGGAAGGAGTGGACGGGGCTGCCGTTCGTCTTCGCCGTGTGGGCCGCCCGCAAGGACTACCTGGCCCGCGAGCCGTACCACGTGGAGAAGGCGCACGAGGCGTTCCTCGCCTCCCGCGACCTGTCGCTGGCCGAGGTCGACCAGGTCGCCGAGCAGGCCGCCCGCTGGGAGGACTTCGACGCCCGGCTGCTGGAGAAGTACTTCACCACGCTCGACTTCCGCTTCGGGCCCGAGCAGATCGCGGGCGTCGAGGAGTTCGCGCGCCGCACCGGGGAGACCACCGGGTACCCCACGGACGTGCACGTGACCCTGTTGGGCGAATGACCCCCGACGGCCCGCTCAGGGGGTGGGGACGGGCGCCTTCAGGTGCGAGCTCAGCCAGGCGAGGCTGCCCGACTCCATGCCCTTGATGTACGTCGCCGGATTGTGGACGCCGTCCGGGATCACCTGGAGGCGGGTCTTGATCGGGCCCTTGCCGTAGTCCTCCATGAAGCGCCGCACCCGCGGGATCAGCTTCTCCTTGGACCCGACCTGGAACGCCAGGTACACCTTCGGGGCGTCCGGCCGCTTGATCAGGTCGCCGGCCAGCTTCCGCGGACTGTTCGCCAGTTTCTCCTGCGGGTGGCCCTTCCACATCGGGGAGTCCGGCACGAGGTCCGGGCCCGAGGAGATCGCCGCCTTGAAACGCTCCGGGTACTTCAGCACCGACTTCAGCGCGATGAATCCGCCGGACGACGAACCCATGAACGCCCAGCCGTCCCGCGAGCGGTACGTGCGGAAATTCGCCCGGACGAAATCCGGGACGTCCTGCGTCAGCCAGGTGTCCATTTTCGGCCGCCCGGGAATGTCGCTGCCGTCGTGGTACTTCTTCTCCGGATTCTGCACGGGCATCACGACGAGGAACGGCAGGCTCTGCCCCCGCTCGGTCATCTCGGCGACCGTCTCCAGGAAGTGCTTCTTCTCCAGCGACCAGTAATTGCTGTCGTGCCCGTACGAACCCGGCAGCGCCGTCAGCACCGGGAAACCGCTCTCCGCGTACTTCGGGTCGAAGTACTCCTTCGGGGCCCACACCCACACCTTGCCGGTGAAGCCGGACTTCGCGCCGGACAGGGTCGTCTGGGCGACCTTCGTGCCGTCGTCCAGGGTGCGGAACACGGAGAAGTCCGCGCGCGGCCCGCGCGGCAGCAGCGTGTCGGCCCCGCCCTTGGACGCGGCCTGCTGGAGGTCGTTGCGCTGGATCGAACCGCCGTTGTCCTCGGCCGAGTTGAAGTCGTACGGCTTGCCCTCGTCCGAGCAGCCCGTCACCGAGAGCGTCAGGAGGGACCCGAGCAGGGCGGCGGCTATCAGGCGGCGGGTCGGCAGGCGATTCATGCGGGGGCTCCGGGGGCGGGTGGGGGCGGACGTGCGGCGACGGGGGCGGTGCGGGGCCACCCGATTCCTCCACGCGGCGGACACGCTGTGTGCGCGATCCGTACAAGGAGATGTGCCTCGGGGGGCTTCGGTTCGCCCCCGGCCCGATCTGTCCCAGTGATCCCGCACACGTCGGCCCTACTGTGGGAGCAGGGTCCACGCGGGTTCACGGTTCACGAGGTCTCGGGGGAGAACACCACCATGCAACCGCTGGAAGCGGGCGAACCGCAGAATATCGGTGACTACCGGCTGCTCGGACGGCTGGGGTCCGGCGGCATGGGCCGCGTCTACCTCGGGCGCACCGCGGGGGGCCGCACGGTCGCGGTCAAGGTGGTGCACCCGCACTTCGCGCAGGACGAGGAGTTCAGGGCGCGGTTCCGCCGCGAGGTGGCGGCCGCGCGGAAGGTCGGCGGGGCGTGGACGGCGCCCGTCCTGGACGCGGACCCGGAGGCCCCGGTGCCGTGGGTGGCGACGGGTTACGTCGCGGGCCCTTCGTTGACGCAGGCGGTCGCCGGGCACGGCCCGCTGCCGGACTCCTCGGTACGGGTCCTGGGCGCGGGCCTCGCGGAGGCGCTGACGGCGGTGCACGCGCTCGGCCTCGTGCACCGGGATGTGAAGCCGTCGAACGTGCTGCTCACCCTGGACGGGCCCCGGCTGATCGACTTCGGGATAGCGCGGGCCACGGACGCGACGGCGTCCCTGACGTCGACCGGGGTGTCGGTGGGCTCGCCCGGCTACATGTCGCCGGAGCAGATCCTCGGCAAGGGGGTCACCCCGGCCGCCGACGTCTTCTCGCTGGGGGCGGTGCTGGCGTTCGCGGCGACGGGGGCGTCCCCCTTCCCCGGGGACTCGGCGGCCGCCCTGCTCTACAAGGTCGTGCACGAGGAACCCGAGCTGTCGGGGCTGCACGGCGACCTGCGGGACCTGGTCCTGTCCTGCCTCGCCAAGAGCGCCGCCGAGCGGCCCACCCCGCGCGAGGTCGGCGAACGGCTGCTGCTGGGCGGGGCGGCCGCGGCGGTGCGGGCGGGGTGGCTGCCGGGGGAGCTGGTCGCGGAGGCGGGGCGCAGCGCGGTGCGGCTGCTGGAGCTGGAGGCGGCCTCGGGGCCGGTGCCGTTCACGCAGGGGGCGTCTGCGCCGGAGGAGTTCGAGCCGGCCCCGACGTCGTCCGGCGACAGTGAGGACGGCGACCCCGCGCAGCGGAGCAGGCGGCGGAGCTGCACGGTGGTGCTCGCGGTGGCGGGCGCGCTGGCCGGGGTGGCGCTCGGCATCGCCTTCCTGCCGCCGCTGCTGGGGGAGGAGAAGCAGTCCCGGGACATGTCGGCGTCCGAGCCCCGGGCGCCCGGCGGCGGGGTGCCGGACGGCTTCCTCGGCACCTGGAGCGGCAGCATCACGGAGGCCACCACCGACCAGCCGCACGGCACGGCCACGATCACCCTCGTGCGGGGCGGCAAGGGCGAGGACGTGCTGAGGTCGACGTACGAGCTGATGGGCTACAAGTGCCACGGCGTCGGCAGGCTGGAGTCCGCGACGGCCGACAAGGTGGTCGTGGTGGACCGCCCCGACCCGGCGCGCCCCTCCACCCCGCTCCTGTGTTCCGGCGAGTCCAGCGAACTCGTCCTCACCCGGAACCCGGACGGCACGCTCCAGTACACGTCGCCGTCCGCGAAACAGGGGAAGCCCTACGGAACCCTCCGGAAGCGCTGACCCCGCCCCCGCACCCCCCTCCCCGGGCGGCGGGGCCGCTCCGGGGAGGGGCCGCCCGGCCGGCCCAGGCCGCTGGCGTAGGCTGGATCAGTCTTGACGTACGCTCCCGAAACCCCTCTGGGAAGGACCCGCCCCGGTGACCGAGAAGGCCGACCTCCAGTCTGTCCTTGACCGTGCCGCCGAGGGTGGCCGCATCACCCCCGAGGAGGCCCTCGCCCTCTACCGCGACGCCCCGCTGCACGCGCTCGGCCAGGCCGCCGACGCCGTCCGCCGCCGCCGCTACGCCGGCACCGAGCACATCGCGACGTACATCATCGAGCGCAACATCAACTACACGAACTCCTGCGTCACCGCGTGCAAGTTCTGCGCCTTCTTCGCCGCGCCGAAGAGCCCCGACGTGTGGACCCGCGACCTCGACGACATCCTGCGCCGCTGCGCGGAGACCGTCGAGCTGGGCGGCACCCAGATCATGTTCCAGGGCGGGCACCACCCCGACTACGGCGTCGAGTACTACGAAGAGCACTTCTCGGCGATCAAGAAGGCGTACCCGCAGCTCGTCATCCACTCCCTCGGCGCCTCCGAGGTCGAGCACATGGCCCGGATCAGCAAGGTGAGCACGAAGGAGGCCATCCAGCGGATCCACGCCGCCGGCCTCGACTCCTTCGCCGGCGCCGGCGCCGAGCTGCTCCCGGCCCGCCCCCGCAAGGCCATCGCCCCGCTGAAGGAGTCCGGCGAGCGCTGGCTGGAGATCATGGAGGAGGCCCACGGCCTCGGCGTCGAGTCGACGTCCACCATGCTCATGGGCACCGGCGAGACCAACGCCGAGCGCATCGAGCACCTGCGCATGATCCGCGACGTCCAGGACCGCACGGGCGGCTTCCGCGCCTTCATCCCGTACACCTACCAGCCGCAGAACAACGCGCTGAAGGGCCGCACCCAGGCCACCCTCTTCGAGTACCTGCGGATGATCGCCATCGCGCGGATCTTCCTCGACAACGTCGCCCACATCCAGGGCTCCTGGCTGACCACGGGCAAGGAGGTCGGCCAGCTCTCCCTGCACTACGGCGCGGACGACCTCGGCTCGATCATGCTCGAGGAGAACGTCGTGTCGTCCGCCGGCGCCAAGCACCGCTCCAACCGGATGGAGATCATCGACCTCATCCGCAAGGCCGGCCGCGTCCCCGCCCAGCGCGCCACCACGTACGAGCACCTCGTCGTGCACACCGACCCGGCGGACGACCCGGTCGACGACCACGTCGTCTCGCACCTCTCCTCCACGGCCATCGAGGGCGGCACGGCCCACCCCGAGCTGAAGCTCCTCGCCTCCAACTGACGCGCCGGTGCTGACCATCCACCGGGTGCGCGGCATCCGGGAGGCCGACGGAGTGCGCGGGAACGCGGTCGTCGTGGACGGCGACCGCGTTCGCGCCGTCGGCACGTACGAGGAGCTCGCCCCGGAGCTCGACCCCCGCGCCCGCGTCCGGGAGTGGGACGGCCACCTCACCCCCGGCCGCTTCGAGCCCGACGCCGTCGACCTCCTCCAGGCCCACTACTGGCCCGACCCCCGCGAGGCCGACGAGCTGGGCGCCGAGCCGCTGACCGGGCCCGCCCTGCGCGGCCTGGACCTGACCGACACCCGCTGGGGCCACAGCGCCCGCCGGGGCGTGCAGCGGCTGCTCGCGCACGGGACGACCGCCGTCGCGGGGCCGTTCACCCACCCGGCGGTGCGGACCGCGGTCGAGCGGTCACCGGTACGGGTCCTGCCCGCGCCACGCCCGGGCCCGCTCGCCCCGTCCGCCCCCGCCGACTTCGCGGTGTTCGCGGAGGGGACGGACGCGGGGACGCCGGGGGCCTGCCTGGTCACCGTCATCGGCGGCAGGCTGGTGTTCCGGCGGGCCTGAGGGCGAGCCGCCGATCCCGGGCCCGCCGGTGAGCCCCCGCACGCCCGCCGCCCCGCTGCCCGGCACAATGGGCGGGTGACCCGAGCATCCCTGGACAAGCAGCCGCACGAAGTCGCCTCGATGTTCGACGGAGTGGCGGCGAACTACGACCTCACCAACACCGTCCTGTCCCTGGGCCAGGACCGCGCCTGGCGCAAGGAGGTGACCCGGGCCGTCGACCCCGGGCCCGGCAAGCGCGTCCTCGACCTCGCGGCCGGCACCGCCACCTCCTCCCTGCCCTTCGCGGCCACCGGCGCGTACGTGGTGCCGTGCGACTTCTCGATCGGGATGCTGAGCGAGGGCAAGAAGCGGCACGCGCACCTGCCCTTCACCGCCGGTGACGCCACGAAGCTCCCCTTCCAGGACAAGTCCTTCGACGCCGTCACCATCTCCTTCGGGCTGCGCAACGTCGTCGACACGGAGGCCGCGCTGCGGGAGATGTTCCGGGTGACGAAGAAGGGCGGACGGGTGGTGATCTGCGAGTTCTCCGACCCCACCTGGGCGCCGTTCCGGACCGTCTACAACGAGTACCTGATGCGGGCGCTGCCGCCGGTCGCGCGCGCCGTCTCCTCCAACCCCGACGCGTACGTCTACCTCGCCGAGTCCATCCGCGCCTGGCCCGACCAGGCCGGACTCGCCAAGAAGCTGCAGCAGGCCGGCTGGTCGAAGGTCGCCTGGCGCAACCTGACCGGCGGCGTGGTCGCGCTGCACCGGGGCGTGCGGATCTGATGAGCGCGGGGTCGGCCGGGCCGGGAGCCGTGGCGTCGGAGCACGGGCGGGAGAGCGAGCCGGAGCAGCCCGCGGACTTCGACTTCCAGGGCATCCTGCGCCGGATCGAGGCCGATGTGCGGCCGCAGATCGGGGCGGGGCAGGTCGCCGCGTACATCCCCGCGCTGTCCTGCGTCGATCCGAACCGCTTCGGCATGGCGATCGCCGACCTCGACGGCAAGGTGTACGGGGTGGGGGACTGGCGGCAGCCGTTCTCCACCCAGTCCATCACCAAGGTCTTCGCCCTGGCGCTGGCCCTCGCGCAGGGCGGCGACGACCTGTGGGAGAGGGTCGGCCGGGAGCCGTCCGGCAACCCCTTCAACTCGCTCGTGCAGTTGGAGTACGAGAACGGGATACCGCGCAATCCGTTCATCAACGCCGGCGCGCTCGTCGTGACGGACCGGCTCCAGACCCTCACCGGCGACGCGAGCAGCGAACTCCTCGGATTCCTCCGGCAGGAGAGCGGGAACCCCGACGTCACCTTCGACCCGGAGGTCGCCGCCTCCGAGTCCGACCACGGCGACCGCAACGCGGCGCTGGCCCACTTCATGGCGTCCTACGGCAACATCGCCAACCCGATCCCCGCCCTGCTCGACCACTACTTCTGGCAGTGCTCGATCGAGATGAACTGCGCGGACCTGGCGCTGGCCACCCGCTTCCTGGCCCGGCACGGCCTGCGCGCCGACGGCACCCGGCTGCTGCCGCGCCGCCTCGCCAAGCAGATCAACGCGGTGATGCTGACCTGCGGGACGTACGACGCGGCGGGCGAGTTCGCCTACCGGGTCGGGCTGCCCGGCAAGAGCGGGGTGGGCGGCGGAATCGTGGCCGTCGTCCCGGGGGTGTGCACGGTGTGCGTGTGGAGCCCCGGGCTCGACCCGCAGGGGAACTCGGTGGCGGGCATAGCCGCCCTGGACCGCTTCACCACCCTGACGGGCCTCTCGGTCTTCTGACACCGGGCACGCGTGCGGGGGCGCGGTGGTTCCGGTCCCGTGCGGGTGCGTCGTGGTCACGGTCCCGTGCGGGTTCGTGGCGGTCTGGGTCCTGTGCGGGTTCGTCGTGGCTGGTCGCGCAGTTCCCCGCGCCCCTGAAGGGGCTGCTTCGCAGCCGCCTTCCCCCTCTCCCTTTCCCCCGGCCCCTTGCGGGAGGGCGGGCAAGGGGCGGCCCCTTCCGCTCCCGGCCCACCCGGGTGCCGCCGCCTCCTGCGCAAGCGCCTGCGCCGGGTGCACGTCCCCGCCGGGGCCGCGAGCCCGGCCCCCGCCCCGGCCGCACCCGCCGCGGAAGGCCGAGCCGCCCCGTACCCCGCCCCGCTACAGCGTCAGCCGGAAGCAGCGCCCCTCCCGCCCCGCCCCCGGCACCACGAACGGCTCCGCCTCCCGCATCCCCAGCCGCTCCGCCACCGCGATCGACCGCGCGTTGCGCACGTCCACCACCGCCACCACCTCCGGCACCCCCGCCGCCCGCACCCGCGCCACCGCCTCCCGCGCCGCCGCGGCCGCGTAACCCCGGCCCCAGAACTCCCGCCCCAGCCGCCACCCGATCTCGATCTCCCCGACCGGCCCGTAGTGCGTGTGCGGCCACGGCTGCGCGCCGGTGAAGCCGATCACCCGGTCGTCCTCGTCCAGCAAGGTCCACAGGCAGTAGCCCAGTTCCGCGTCGTGCTTGCGCTGGCGGGCCGTCAGCTCCTCGTACACCGAGACCCCCTTCGGCTTCCCGCCGAAGAACTCCATGACCTCGGCGTTCTTGAACACGTCGTACCAGGCGTACGCGTCCTCCTCGACCGGCACCCGCAACCGCACCGCCGGCAGGGCGCGCGGCGGCGCGGAGGACGGCACCACGGACGGCACGACGGACGGTACGGAAGCCACGGCGGGAGCCACAGGCGGCGTGAGGGTCATGAGGGCAGCCCTTCAGATGATGGAGGAGTACGCCCCCATAGACTGCCCGTAGCCCTGTGCCGTCAAGGCACGACATCGACATCGAGTCTTACGGGAGACCCCGCCGTGACCGAGCCCGCGACCCCGACCCCCTCCGAGCACAGCGCAGATGTGATCGTCGTCGGGGCCGGACCCGCCGGCTCCGCCACCGCGTACTACCTGGCCAAGTCGGGTCTGGACGTCCTCCTCCTGGAGAAGACCGCCTTCCCCCGCGAGAAGGTCTGCGGCGACGGCCTCACCCCCCGCGCCACCAAGCAACTGGTCTCCATGGGCATCGACATCTCCGAGGAAGCCGGCTGGCTGCGCAACAAGGGGCTGCGCATCATCGGCGGCGGGCAGCGGCTCCAGCTCGACTGGCCCGAGCTGGCCTCGTACCCGGACTACGGACTGGTCCGCAAGCGCGACGACTTCGACGAACAGCTCGCCCGGCAGGCCCAGAAGGCGGGCGCCCGGCTGTACGAGCGCTGCAACGTCGGCGCCCCGGTCCTCGACCGGCGCACCGGCCGCATCACGGGCGTCGAGGCCAAGCTCGGCGAGGACAAGGTCCCCACCACCTTCCACGCGCCGCTCGTCGTCGCCGCCGACGGCAACTCCACCCGGCTGTCCCTCGCGATGGGGCTGCACCGGCGCGAGGACCGCCCGATGGGCGTCGCGGTACGGACGTACTTCACCTCGCCCCGCCACGACGACGACTACCTCGAATCCTGGCTGGAACTGTGGGACCGGCGCGGCCCGCAGGACCGCCTCCTGCCCGGCTACGGCTGGATCTTCGGCATGGGCGACGGCACGTCCAACGTCGGCCTCGGCATCCTCAACTCCTCCAAGGCGTTCAAGGAGCTGGACTGGCGCGAGGTGCTCAAGGCGTGGTGCGCGTCGATGCCCGAGGAGTGGGGGTACACCCCCGAGAACATGACCATGCCCATCCGGGGCGCGGCCCTCCCCATGGCCTTCAACCGCCAGCCCCACTACACCAAGGGGCTGCTGCTGGTCGGTGACGCGGGCGGCATGGTCAACCCGTTCAACGGCGAGGGCATCGCCTATGCGATGGAATCGGGGCAGATCGCCGCGGACGTCATCGTCCAGGCCCACGCCCGGGCGACGCCCGCGCAGCGGGAGATGGCGCTGGCCCGCTATCCGCAGGTCCTCAAGGACACCTACGGCGGGTACTACACGATGGGCCGCGCCTTCGTGAAGCTCATCGGCAACCCGAAGATCATGAAGCTGGCGACGGAGCGCGGTCTCACGCATCCCGTCCTGATGCGCTTCACCCTGAAGATGCTGGCCAACTTGACGGACCCGACGGGCGGCGACGCGATGGACCGCATCATCAACGGCCTCGCCAAAGTCGCCCCCACCTCCTGACTCCCGCCCCCTCGGCCGCCGCGCCCTGCCGTCGCCCTGACCCCTCCGGAACGTCCCTGCCTCCCCGCCTGGAGCCCCCGTGCCGTCACCCAGCGCCCCCCGACTGACTTCCGGCGAGATCAAGGCCGCCGCCGAACGGATCGCCGGCCGCATCCGCCCCGTCGCCGTGGCGCAGGCCGCCCCGCACCGCTTCCTCGCCCTCGAACTCCTCCAGCACACCGGCAGCTTCAAGGCGCGCGGCGCGATGAACTTCCTCCTCGCCCATCAGGAGAGCGGCGGCCTCCCCGACGCGGGCGTCACCATCGCCTCCGGCGGCAACGCCGGCCTCGCCTGCGGCTGGGCCGCCCGCGAACTGGGCGTGCGGGCCACCGTCTTCCTGCCGGAGAACGCCCCCGCGGTGAAGGTCGCCCGGCTGCGTTCGTACGGCGCGGAGGTACGGCTCGTGGGGCAGCGGTACGACGAGGCGCGGGCCGCCTGCGAGGAGTTCGCGGCGGCCTCCGGGGCCCTGGCCTCGCACGCGTACGACCATCCGCTGATCGCGGCGGGCGCGGGCACCCTGACCGAGGAGATCCTGCGGGGGGTTCCGGAAGGCGTGGACACGATCGTGGTCTCGGTGGGCGGCGGCGGGCTCTTCGCGGGGGTCGCGACGGCGGCGCTGGAGGCGGGCGTGCGGGTGGTCGCCGTCGAGCCGGAGAACTGCCGTGCGCTCCACGCCGCCCTGGACGCGGGCCGGGTGGTGGACGTACCGGTGTCCTCCGTGGCCGCCGACTCCCTCGGCGCGACCCGGGTCTCGCAGGACGCGCTGGAAGCGGCCCGGCGGGAGGGCGTGCGCTCCGTGCTGGTCACCGAGGAGGCGATCGTGGCGGCCCGTCAGCGACTGTGGGACGAGCACCGCCTCGCCGTCGAACACGCGGCGGCGACCGCGGCCGCCTTCGTCCCTGAGCCCGGCACCCGGACCGCCTTCGTCCTGTGCGGCGCCAACACCTCCCTCACCACCCTGGCCTGAGGCCCCGCCGCATCCCGCGCACGCCGAGGGGCCGCCGTCCCCGAGCGGGAGAACGGCGGCCCCTGGCCAAGCGAATTCAGGACAAACGGATCAGAGGACCCGCACCGCGCCCGTCGGCGGGTCGTACGACAGCGGGCGCTCGACGACGCCCGTGCCCGAATTCTGCGCACCGACGAAGTTGCCGCCGCCCACGTAGATGCCCACGTGGTACGCGCTGCCCGCGCCACCCCAGTACAGGATGTCGCCCGGCTTGAGGTTGTTCAGGCCGACCTGGGTGCCCGCGGTCGACTGGCTCTGCGAGACCCGCGGCAGGTCCACGCCGATGCTGCGGAACGCGGCCTGGGTGAGGCCGGAGCAGTCCCACGCGTTCGGGCCGGTGCTGCCCATGACGTACGCGTCGCCGACCTGCGCCCGAGCGAACGCGACGACGGCGGCGGCGCTGCCGGTGGCCGTCGACTTGGAGGAGGAAGAGGAAGAAGAGGGAGAGGAAGACGAGGAGGAGGACGAGGACGAGGAGGCGGGGGTGGCGGCGGAGTAGGAGCGCAGCGAGGAGCGGTCGGAGGAGCGCGAGGCGCGGTCCTCGGCGGCCTTCTGCTCGGCCTTCTGGCGGGCCTCGGCGGCCTTCTTCTCGGCCTCCGCCTTGCGGTCCGCCTCGGCCTTGGCCTTCTTGGCGTCCTTCAGGGCGGTTTCGGCGGCCGCCTCCTGGCGGGCCTGCCGGTCGTACTCGAAGGCGATCTGCTGCGTCGCCTCCGCTGCGGTGCTGACGGTGGAAGCGGGCTTCGCGGGGGCGTCGGTGAGCGTCGGCATCTCGACGGTGGTCTCGTGCACCGGCTCGGCGTTCGCCGGAGCCGCTGCGCCGGCAACCGCGATGGTGCTGAGGACGCCACCGGCAACTCCGGCACGGAGCGCCATCTTCGAGGCGCTGCGACGGGGCTTCCGGTGGCTGGTTATGTGAGCGGTGTGGGACATGAGAACAACCGCTATCAGAGGTAACGACTCGGCATCAAGAAACGTGGTCTCCGCCACAGTTGCCGAAAAGTGGCCCGAATTCGGTTTCCCAGCAGTCTTATTGACGCCGTAACGGGCAAAACGGGCATCCATGATCGGCGCTGTGATCACGGGTTTTCCACGATACGCCCGAATTGCCCCGACGCCTACCATCTGTTCACACGCATGGCCAAGCCCGGTTTCCCGGCGCGTTGTTGAGCGTGACGCAGGTCACACGGCGGGCGGTCAACGGTGAGTCTGCCGACGGAGTCGCCCCCCGGCTCGCGCGCTCGTGAACGCGCGCACGTGTCCACCCGCCTCCGCGGACCCCCTCGGGCGGGTGAGTCCGAGTCGTCGGGAATCACCGGGGAAGGTCCCGCGCGGCTTTATCACGCCGGGGCGTCCAGTTCCAATTTGCTTGTAGTGGACAGCTCTTGATAGAGCAACACGTCTCTCACCAGCGGCAACGCCACCGAATGTCACGGCAGGTGATCACTTGCGCGCTTCCGGTACGTAGATCACCGCTCATCCGGCTTCATGATCCTTCGTCAGGTGGTGGAGATCACAAACTCGTTGTCGCACCCCGTGTCGCAGATCACAGACCAGCAGGCATAGGATGCGGGGCAGTCAGGCTTGTGAACTGCCTCACATATCCGCGATCTTCCTACGGTCCACCGCGGAGAACGACGAGGCGCACCGGCCCCCCGCTCCGGGGCAGGCACGAGCCCGGCGCGGTCCAACGGTCAAGGACGACTGGAAGGAGCGAGGAGGGTGAATGCTTACGCGCCCATCCTTGTGCTCGGCGCCCTCGGGGCAGGGTTTGCGATCTTCTCCGTGGTCATGGCCACGCTTATCGGCCCCAAGCGCTACAACCGGGCGAAGCAGGAAGCGTACGAGTGCGGCATCGAGCCCACCCCGACGCCGGCCGGCGGCGGCCGTTTCCCCATCAAGTACTACCTGACGGCGATGCTGTTCATCGTCTTCGACATCGAGATCGTCTTCCTCTACCCCTGGGCGGTCTCCTTCGACGCCCTGGGGATTTTCGGGCTCGTCGAGATGCTCCTCTTCGTGCTCACCGTTTTTGTCGCGTACGCGTACGTATGGCGTCGCGGCGGCCTGGAATGGGACTGAGGGGCTGAGGGATCACCCATGGGACTCGAAGAGAAACTGCCGAGCGGATTCCTGCTCACCACCGTCGAACAGGCCGCTGGCTGGGTGCGGAAGTCCTCCGTCTTCCCCGCCACCTTCGGCCTCGCCTGCTGCGCCATCGAGATGATGACGACGGGCGCGGGCCGGTACGACCTGGCCCGCTTCGGCATGGAGGTCTTCCGCGGCTCGCCGCGGCAGGCGGACCTGATGATCGTGGCCGGCCGGGTCAGCCAGAAGATGGCGCCCGTCCTGCGACAGGTCTACGACCAGATGCCGAACCCCAAGTGGGTGATCTCCATGGGGGTCTGCGCCTCGTCGGGCGGCATGTTCAACAACTACGCCATCGTGCAGGGCGTCGACCACATCGTGCCGGTCGACATCTACCTCCCCGGCTGCCCGCCGCGCCCCGAGATGCTGATGGACGCGATCCTCAAGCTCCACCAGAAGATCCAGGGCTCCAAGCTCGGCGTGAACGCGGAGGAAGCGGCCCGCGAGGCGGAGGAGGCGGCCCTCAAGGCACTCCCCATGATCGAGATGAAGGGGCTGCTGCGGTGAGCGACCAGCACGTCAACGGCCGGACCCAGGACGAGAGCGCCCCGCACCCGGTCCCCGCCCCGCGCGAGTCGGGCGGCGAGGTCGTCCGTACCCGCAAGGGCATGTTCGGCGCCAACGACGGCGGCGACACCACCGGTTACGGCGGTCTCGTACGGACCGTCACCTTCCCCGGGGAGTCGTCACGCCCGTACGGCGGGTGGTTCGACGAAGTCGCCGACGAACTGGAGGGGGCGCTGGAGGAGCAGGACCTGCTGCCCTCGCACGCCATCGAGAAGACGGTCGTCGACCGCGGCGAACTCACCTTCCACATCGCCCGCGAGCACCTGCTCCAGGTGGCCCGCACCCTGCGCGACGACCCCGCCCTGCGCTTCGAGCTGTGCACGGGAGTGAGCGGGGTGCACTTCCCGGAGGACAAGGGACGCGAGCTGCACGCCGTCTACCACCTGCGCTCGCTCACCCATGGGCGGCTCGTCCGGCTCGAAGTCAGCGCCCCCGACGCCGACCCGCACGTCCCCTCGCTGGTCTCGGTGTACCCGACCAACGACTGGCACGAGCGCGAGGCGTACGACTTCTTCGGCCTGGTCTTCGACGGCCACCCCGCCCTGACCCGGATCATGATGCCGGACGACTGGCAGGGCTTCCCGCAGCGCAAGGACTACCCCCTCGGCGGCATCGCCGTCGAGTACAAGGGCGCCCAGATCCCGGCTCCGGACCAGCGGAGGTCGTACTCGTGACCACTCCCCCTTCTTCTGCGTCGGCCCGTGAGACCACCGAGGGCACCGTCTACACGGTCACCGGCGGCGACTGGGACGAGGTCGTCCAGTCGGCGGCGAAGTCCGACGACGAACGCATCATCGTCAACATGGGCCCCCAGCACCCGTCCACCCACGGCGTGCTCCGCCTGATCCTGGAGATCGACGGCGAGACCGTCACCGAGGCCCGCTGCGGCATCGGCTACCTCCACACCGGCATCGAGAAGAACCTCGAATTCCGGAACTGGACGCAGGGCACCACCTTCGTCACGCGCATGGACTACCTGACGCCGTTCTTCAACGAGACGGCGTACTGCCTGGGCGTCGAGAAGCTGCTCGGCATCACCGACCAGATCCCCGACCGGGCCAGCGTCATCCGCGTGCTGCTGATGGAGCTCAACCGGCTCTCCTCGCACCTGGTGTGCATCGCCACCGGCGGCATGGAGCTCGGCGCGACCACGATCATGATCTACGGCTTCCGGGACCGCGAACTCATCCTGGACGCCTTCGAGCTGATCACCGGCCTGCGCATGAACCACGCGTTCGTCCGCCCCGGCGGCCTCGCCCAGGACCTCCCGCCGGGCGCCATGGACAAGCTCTCCGAGCTGCTGAAGACCATGCGCAAGAACCTCCCGGAGTACGACAAGCTCGCCACCGGCAACCCCATCTTCAAGGCCCGCATGCAGGACGTCGGCTACCTCGACCTCACCGGCTGCATGGCGCTCGGCGCCACCGGGCCCGTGCTGCGCTCCGCGGGGCTCCCGCACGACCTGCGCAAGACCGACCCGTACTGCGGCTACGAGACCTACGACTTCGAGGTCCCCGTCGCCGACACCTGCGACTCCTACGGCCGGTTCCTGATCCGGCTCGAAGAGATGCGCCAGTCCCTCGACATCGTCGAGCAGTGCCTGGAGCGGCTGAAGAAGCCCGGTGACGTCATGGTCGCGGACAAGAAGATCGCCTGGCCCGCCCAGCTCGCCATCGGCGCGGACGGCCTCGGCAACTCCCTCGACCACATCAAGAAGATCATGGGCACCTCCATGGAGGCCCTGATCCACCACTTCAAGCTGGTGACGGAGGGCTTCCGGGTCCCGGCCGGCCAGGCGTACGCGGCCGTCGAGTCCCCCAAGGGCGAACTCGGCGTGCACGTCGTCTCCGACGGCGGCACCCGCCCCTACCGGGTCCACTTCCGCGACCCGTCCTTCACCAACCTCCAGGCCATGGCGGCGATGTGCGAGGGCGGCCAGGTCGCCGACGTCATCGTCGCCGTCGCGTCCATCGACCCCGTGATGGGAGGCGTCGACCGATGACCGATGTGTCACTGGGCATGCCCCAACTGCCCGCCCCCGCCTACCCGGACGAGGTCCGGGCCCGCCTGGAGGCGGACGCGAAGGAGGTGATCGGCCGCTACCCCGACAGCCGCTCCGCGCTGCTGCCGCTGCTGCACCTCGTGCAGTCCGAGGAGGGGTACGTCTCCCGCACCGGCATGCGGTTCTGCGCGGAGGTGCTCGGCCTGACCACCGCCGAGGTCACCGCCGTCGCCACCTTCTACACGATGTACCGGCGCAAGCCGTCCGGCGACTACCAGGTCGGCGTCTGCACCAACACCCTGTGCGCGGTGATGGGCGGCGACGCCATCTTCGAGGAGCTGAAGGACTACCTGGGGGTCGGCAACAACGAGACCACCGGCGACGGGAAGGTCACCCTCGAACACATCGAGTGCAACGCCGCCTGCGACTACGCCCCCGTGGTGATGGTCAACTGGGAGTTCTTCGACAACCAGACCCCGGAGTCGGCGAAGAAGCTCGTCGACGACCTGCGCTCCGGCCGGCCCGTCGAGCCCACCCGGGGCGCCCCGCTGTGCTCGTACAAGGAGACCGCCCGCATCCTGGCCGGCTTCCCCGACGAGCGCCCCGGCGCGGTGGAGGCCTCCGGCGGCGCCGGGCACGCCTCGCTGCTCGGCCTCCGGCTCGCCAAGGGCGAGGCGATCGGCCAGCCCCGCGTCGTGGCGCCGCGCGGCGAGCACCAGCAGGACGCGCCCAAGCAGGACGCGCCCAAGCAGGACGCGCCCAAGCACGACGCGCCCCAGCCGGGCGCGCAGAAGCAGGACGCGCCCCAGCCGGGCTCCGAGCACCTCAGCTCGCACGACGCCCCCCAGCCCACCTCGGCCTCCGACCCGGCCGCGGCACCCGAGCAGCACCCGGCAGGACCCTCGTCCGAGGAGGGGGAGTGATGACCTTGGCAGCCGAGATCAACAGCAACGGCAACGGGGACAGCCCCGAGAAGCTGCTCTCGCCCGTCCTCTCCGCCTTCTGGGACGACCCGAAGTCCTGGACGCTGGAGACCTACCGCAGGCACGAGGGGTACGAGGGCCTGCGCAAGGCCCTCGCCATGACCCCGGACGACCTCATCGCGTACGTGAAGGACTCCGGTCTGCGCGGGCGGGGCGGCGCCGGGTTCCCCACCGGGATGAAGTGGCAGTTCATCCCGCAGGGCGACGGGAAGCCGCACTACCTCGTCGTCAACGCCGACGAGTCGGAGCCGGGGACCTGCAAGGACATCCCGCTCCTCTTCGCGAACCCGCACAGCCTCATCGAGGGCATCGTCATCGCGTGTTACGCGATCCGTTCGAACCACGCCTTCATCTACCTGCGCGGAGAGACCGTCCCCGTGCTGCGCAGGCTGCACGAGGCCGTGCGGGAGGCGTACGCGGCCGGCTACCTCGGCACGAACGTCCTCGGCAGCGGACTCGACCTCGAACTCACCGTGCACGCGGGGGCGGGCGCGTACATCTGCGGAGAAGAGACCGCCCTGCTCGACTCGCTCGAAGGCCGTCGCGGCCAGCCCCGGCTGCGTCCCCCCTTCCCCGCGGTCGCCGGGCTCTACGCCTGTCCCACTGTCGTCAACAACGTCGAGTCGATCGCGTCGGTTCCCGCGATCCTCAACAAGGGCAAGGACTGGTTCCGTTCGATGGGCAGCGAGAAGTCCCCGGGCTTCACGCTGTACTCGCTGAGCGGGCACGTCGCCAACCCGGGCCAGTTCGAGGCCCCGCTGGGGATCACCCTGCGCCAACTGCTCGACATGAGCGGCGGGATGCGGGCCGGGCACCGGCTGAAGTTCTGGACGCCGGGCGGCTCCTCCACCCCGATGTTCACCGACGAGCACCTGGACGTACCGCTCGACTACGAGGGGGTGGGCGCGGCCGGCTCCATGCTCGGGACGAAGGCCCTCCAGTGCTTCGACGAGACGACGTGCGTGGTGCGCGCCGTCACCCGGTGGACCGAGTTCTACGCCCACGAGTCCTGCGGCAAGTGCACGCCCTGCCGCGAAGGCACGTACTGGCTGGTGCAGTTGCTGCGCGACATCGAGGCCGGCAAGGGCCGGATGTCCGACCTCGACAAGCTCAACGACATCGCCGACAACATCAACGGCAAGTCCTTCTGCGCGCTCGGAGACGGTGCGGCCTCGCCGATCTTCTCCTCGCTCCAGTACTTCCGCGCGGAGTACGAGCAGCACATCACCGGCAAGGGCTGCCCCTTCGACCCCGCCAAGTCGACCCTGTGGGCCGACCGGCACGCCGAAAACACGGAGGTGAACGCATGACCGTCACGACAGACAGCGCGCCCTCCGGGGGCGGCGAGGCGGCGGTCCCCCGGGAGGATCTCGTCTCCCTGACCATCGACGGCATCGAGATCAGCGTCCCCAAGGGCACCCTGGTCATCCGGGCCGCCGAACTCCTCGGCATCGAGATCCCCCGGTTCTGCGACCACCCCCTCCTCGACCCGGCCGGCGCCTGCCGCCAGTGCATCGTCGAGGTCGAGGGCCAGCGCAAGCCGATGGCCTCCTGCACCATCACCTGCACCGACGGCATGGTCGTCAAGTCGCAGCTCACCTCCCCGGTCGCCGACAAGGCGCAGCGCGGGGTGATGGAACTGCTGCTGATCAACCACCCGCTGGACTGCCCGGTCTGCGACAAGGGCGGCGAGTGCCCGCTGCAGAACCAGGCCATGTCGCACGGCGACCCCGACTCCCGCTTCGAGGGCAGGAAGCGGACGTACGAGAAGCCCGTCCCGATCTCCACCCAGGTGCTCCTGGACCGCGAGCGGTGCGTGCTGTGCGCGCGCTGCACCCGGTTCTCCAACCAGGTGGCGGGCGACCCGATGATCGAGCTGATCGAGCGCGGCGCGCTCCAGCAGGTCGGCACCGGCGAGGGCGACCCGTTCGAGTCGTACTTCTCCGGCAACACGATCCAGATCTGCCCGGTGGGCGCGCTCACCTCCGCCGCGTACCGCTTCCGCTCCCGCCCGTTCGACCTGGTGTCCTCGCCCTCGGTCTGCGAGCACTGCGCCGGCGGCTGCGCGACCCGCACCGACCACCGGCGCGGCAAGGTCATGCGGCGCATGGCGGCCGAGGACCCGGAGGTCAACGAGGAGTGGCTGTGCGACAAGGGCCGCTTCGGCTTCCGGTACGCCCAGCGGCCCGACCGGCTGACGACCCCGCTCGTGCGCAACGCCGACACCGGTGAGCTGGAGCCCGCGAGCTGGCCGGAGGCCCTGGCGGCGGCGGCCGAGGGGCTGGCGGCCGCGCGTGGCCGCGCCGGTGTGCTGGCCGGCGGCCGCCTCACCGTCGAGGACGCCTACGCGTACGGCAAGTTCGCCCGCGTCGCCCTGGACACCAACGACGTCGACTTCCGCGCCCGCGTCCACAGCAGCGAGGAGGCCGACTTCCTGGCCGCCTGCGTCGCCGGGCGCGGCCGCGACCTCGACGGCACGGGAACGACGTACACCACCCTGGAGAAGGCCCCGGCGGTACTGCTCGCCGGGTTCGAGTCCGAGGAGGAGGCGCCCGGCGTCTTCCTGCGGCTGCGCAAGGCCCACCGCAAGCACGGCCAGCGCACCTTCGCCGTCGCCTCGCACGCCACCCGCGGTCTGGAGAAGGCGGGCGGCACGCTGCTGCCCGCGGCCCCCGGCACCGAGACCGAGTGGCTCGACGCGCTGGCCGGGCGCACGGGACTGGACACCGCCGACGCGGTCCGCGCCGCCGACGCGCTGCGCGAGCCCGGCGCGGTGATCGTGGTCGGTGAGCGGCTGGCGGGGGTGCCGGGCGCGCTGACCGCGGCCGTTCGGACCGCGTCGGCGACCGGCGCCGAACTGGTGTGGATCCCGCGCCGGGCCGGTGAGCGCGGGGCCGTCGAGGCGGGCGCGATCCCGTCGCTGCTGCCCGGCGGGCGTCCCGCGATCGACCCCCGGGCGCGCGAGGAGGTCGCCGCCGTGTGGGGGGTGGCCGAACTCCCGCACCGGTACGGGCGCGACACCGGCCAGATCGTGGAGGCCGCCGCGACCGGCGAACTCCTCGCCCTGGTCGTCGCGGGCGTCGACCCGGCCGACCTGCCGGACCCCGCGCGTGCGCGGGAGGCGCTGGACGAGGTGCGCTTCCTGGTCTCGCTGGAGCTGCGGCCCAGCGAGGTCACCGCCAGGGCCGACGTCGTCTTCCCGGTGGCGGCGGTCGCCGAGAAGCCCGGCACCTTCCTCAACTGGGAGGGCAGGGCGCGGATGTTCGAGGCGGCGCTGAAGCCGGAGCAGATGACGCGCACGCTCGCGCCGAGCGACGCGCGGGTGCTGCACATGCTGGCCGACGCCATGGCCTCCGTCGGGGGCGCCGACCGGCACGGTCACTTCGCGCTGCCGGACCTGAAGTCCGTACGGCGCGAGCTCGACCGGCTCGGCGCCTGGGACGGACCGTACGCCTCCGCTCCGCTGGAGGCCTTCCGGCCGCTTCCCCGAGCGGGCGCCGGAGAGGCCGTCCTCGCCGGCCACCGGATGCTGCTCGACCAGGGCAGTCTCCAGGACGGCGACGAGGCGCTGGCCGGCACCCGGCACGCGGCCGTGGCCCGGCTGTCGGCCGCCACCGCCGCCGAGACCGGCGTCCAGCACGGCGACCTGCTGGCCGTCACCGGCCCGGCCGGAACCGTACGACTGCCGCTCCAGGTCACCGCGATGCCCGACCGGGTGGTCTGGCTCCCGCTGAACTCGGTGGGCGGCGGCGTCCTCTCCGACACCGGGGCCCGCCCCGGCCAGTTGGTCGCCCTCGCGCCCGCGAAGCCCGCGACGAGCGCCGAAACCGCTCCGACGGAGGTGACGGCATGACGACGGCGTACACATTGGCGGCCGAAGACCTGTCCATGTTCGGCACGGACCCCTGGTGGCTCGTCGCGATCAAGGCGGTCTTCTGCTTCGCCTTCCTGATGGTGACCGTGCTGTTCTCCATCGTGTGGGAGCGCAAGGTCGTCGCCTGGATGCAATTGCGCATCGGCCCCAACCGGCACGGCCCCTGGGGCATGCTCCAGTCGCTCGCCGACGGCGTGAAGCTGATGCTGAAGGAGGACCTGGTCGTCAAGCGCGCCGACAAGGTCGTCTACGTCCTGGCCCCGATCGTCGCCGCCATCCCCGCCTTCATGGCGATCGCGGTGATCCCCTTCGGGCCGCCCGGCAACGAGGTCTCGATCTTCGGCACCCGGACGTCGATGCAGCTCACCGATCTGCCGATCGCGATGCTCTACATCCTCGCGGTCGCCTCCGTCGGCATCTACGGCATCGTGCTGGCGGGCTGGTCGTCGGGTTCGACGTACCCGCTGCTCGGCGGTCTCCGCTCGTGCGCGCAGATGATCTCGTACGAGATCGCCATGGGCGCGGCCTTCGCCTCCGTCTTCCTCTACTCGGGGTCGATGTCCACGTCGGAGATCGTGGCGCAGCAGCACGACAAGTGGTTCGTCATCGTGCTGCCGGTGTCCTTCCTGATCTACGTCGTCACCATGGTCGGCGAGACCAACCGCGCCCCGTTCGACATGCCGGAGTCCGAGGGCGACCTGGTCGGCGGCTTCAACACCGAGTACAGCTCGATCAAGTTCGCGCTGTTCATGCTGGCCGAGTACGTCAACATGGTCACCGTCTCGGCGGTCTCGGTCACCCTCTTCCTGGGCGGCTGGCGGGCCCCGTACCCGATCAGCTCCTTCTGGGAGGGCGCGAACCACGGCTGGTGGCCGATGCTCTGGTTCGTCCTCAAGGTGCAGTTGCTGCTGTTCTTCTTCATCTGGCTGCGCGGCACGCTGCCCCGGGTGCGCTACGACCAATTGATGAAGCTGGGCTGGAAGGTCCTCATCCCGCTCTCGGTGGTCTGGCTGATGCTGGTCGCGACCATGCGGGCGCTGACCCGCGAGGGCGTCGAGTTCCGGTCGATCGTCTTCTACGTCGCCGGGGCGGTCCTCGCCGTACTGCTGGTCTCGTACGTGTGGGAGATGTTCCGGCGCTCGAAGCACGAAGGGCCCGAAGAGAGGGAGGACAAGGCCGCGTTCGACCCGATGGCCGGGGGATTCCCGGTGCCTCCGCTGCCCGGACAGACCCTGCCACCGGTGCCGCGCAGGCGGTCCCGGCAGGAGCGGGAGCTCGTTGTCAGTGGCGGCGGCCACACTGAGGGCATTGCTACTGAGAGTGACGGAAAGGAGGCTGACGGTGTCTGACGCGTCGTCCCGGGGCGAAGACCCCCGGACCCCCTGGCAGAACCCCGTGGCCGGCTTCGGCGTGACCTTCAAGGCCATGTTCAAGAAGCGGCTGACCGAGCAGTACCCGGAGACGCCGAAGGTGACGGCGCCGCGCTTCCACGGCCGTCACCAGCTCAACCGGCACCCCGACGGCCTGGAGAAGTGCGTCGGCTGCGAGCTGTGCGCCTGGGCCTGTCCGGCCGACGCCATCTACGTGGAGGGCGCGGACAACACCGAGGAGGAGCGCTACTCCCCGGGCGAGCGGTACGGCCGCGTCTACCAGATCAACTACGCCCGCTGCATCCTGTGCGGGCTGTGCATCGAGGCGTGCCCCACCCGGGCGCTCACGATGACCAACGAGTTCGAACTGGCCGACAGCAGCCGCGAGAACCTGATCTACACGAAGGACCAGCTCCTCGCCGGGCTCACCGAGGGCATGGTCGAGGCGCCGCATTCGGTCTTCCCGGGCACGGACGAGCAGGACTACTACCGGGGGCTGGTCACCGAGGCCGCGCCCGGCACGGTCCGGCAGGTCCCGCTGAGCAGGCAGGAGCGGCCCCAGGAGGGCGCCTCCACCTTCGGCGAGGACGAGCCCGCCGCCGGCAAGGTGGTGGGGGCATGAGCCACACCCTCGCTGCCGCCGCGTCCACGGGCGAGGCCGTGCAGTTCTGGATCCTGGGCACGGTGGCCGTCGTCGGCGCGCTGGCCACGATCCTGATGAAGAAGGCCGTGCACAGTGCGCTGTGCCTCGCCGGAACCATGATCATCCTGGCGGTCTTCTACCTCGCCAACGGGGCGTACTTCCTGGGCATCGTCCAGATCGTCGTCTACACCGGCGCGATCATGATGCTGTTCCTGTTCGTGGTCATGCTGGTCGGCGTCACCGCCGCCGACTCGCTCAAGGAGACGCTGAAGGGGCAGCGCTGGCTGGCCGCCGGATGCGGCGTCGGCTTCGGAATCCTGCTCATCGCGGGCATCGGCAACGCCGGGATCAAGGAGTTCAACGGACTCGGCCAGGCGAACGCGGCCGGCAACGTCCAGGGGCTGGCCGAGCTGATCTTCACGGACTACGTCTTCGCCTTCGAGATCACGGGCGCCCTGCTGATCACCGCCACGGTCGGCGCGATGGTCCTCACCAACCGCGAGCGCACCGAGCGCGCCAAGACCCAGCGGGAACTGTCCGAGCAGCGCGTCCGCGCGGGCAAGCACCTCCCGCCGCTGCCCGCCCCCGGCGTCTACGCCCGGCACAACGCGGTCGACGTCCCCGGTCTGCTCCCCGACGGCACCCCGTCCGAGCTGACCGTGATGCAGACGCTGCGCGAGCGCGGCCAGGTCCGGGACGTGTCGGCCCAGGCGCTGAGCGACCTCAAGGCCCTGGAGCAGCGCTCGGAAGAGCGCCTGGGACGCGACGACGCGGAGCGTCGCCCGTCGCGTCGCGAAGAGGAGGCGGCCAAGTGAACCCGGTCAACTACCTGTACCTCGCCTCGCTGTTGTTCACCATCGGCGCGGCAGGAGTGCTGATCCGGCGCAACGCCATCGTCGTGTTCATGTGCGTCGAGCTGATGCTCAACGCCTGCAACCTGGCACTGGTCGCGTTCTCCCGGATGCACGGCAATCTCGACGGCCAGATCATCGCCTTCTTCACGATGGTCGTCGCCGCCGCCGAGGTCGTGGTCGGCCTGGCGATCATCGTGTCGCTGTTCCGGTCCCGCCACTCGGCCTCGGTCGACGACGCCAGCCTGATGAAGCTGTAAGGGGCGCAAAGAATCGTGGAGAACCTGATCGCGCTGCTCGTAGCGGCGCCACTGCTCGGAGCGGCCGTACTGCTGTGCGGCGGCCGCCGGTTGGACAAGATCGGCCACTGGCTGGGCACCCTGCTCGCCGCCGGTTCCTTCGTGATCGGCGCCGTCCTCTTCGCCGACATGATCGGCAAGGACGCGGGCGACCGCGCCCTGCACCAGAAGCTGTTCAGCTGGGTGCCGGTCGCGGACTTCCAGGCGGACATCGCCTTCCAGCTCGACCAGTTGTCGATGACCTTCGTCCTGCTGATCACCGGCGTGGGCACCCTGATCCACGTCTACTCCATCGGGTACATGGAGCACGACGAGCGCCGCCGGCGCTTCTTCGGCTACCTGAACCTCTTCCTCGCCGCGATGCTGCTCCTGGTCGTCGCCGACAACTACCTCCTGCTGTACTTCGGCTGGGAGGGCGTGGGCCTCGCCTCGTACCTGCTCATCGGGTTCTGGCAGCACAAGCCCAGCGCGGCGACGGCGGCCAAGAAGGCGTTCCTGGTCAACCGGGTCGGCGACATCGGCCTCTCGATCGCGATCATGCTGATGTTCACCACCTTCGGGACCTTCGCCTTCGGGCCGGTGCTCGGGGCGGCGGAGGGCGCGAGCGAGGGCAAGCTGACGGCGATCGGGCTGATGCTGCTGCTCGCCGCGTGCGGCAAGTCGGCGCAGGTGCCGCTCCAGTCCTGGCTCGGCGACGCGATGGAGGGCCCGACCCCGGTCTCGGCCCTGATCCACGCCGCGACCATGGTGACGGCGGGCGTGTACCTGATCGTCCGCTCCGGGGCGGTCTTCGACGCGGCCCCCACGGCCCAGTTGGTGGTCACCGTCGTCGGCGCGGTCACGCTCCTGTTCGGTGCGATCGTCGGTTGCGCCAAGGACGACATCAAGAAGGCGCTCGCCGGATCGACCATGTCGCAGATCGGCTACATGATCCTCGCGGCCGGACTCGGCCCGATCGGCTACGCCTTCGCGATCATGCACCTGGTGACGCACGGCTTCTTCAAGGCCGGGCTCTTCCTCGGCGCGGGCTCCGTGATGCACGGCATGAACGACGAGGTCGACATGCGCAAGTACGGCGGCCTGCGGAAGTACATGCCGGTCACCTTCATCACCTTCGGCCTCGGCTACCTGGCGCTGATCGGCTTCCCGGGCCTTTCCGGCTTCTTCTCCAAGGACAAGATCATCGAGGCGGCGTTCGCCGCGGGCGGCACCCAGGGCTGGATCCTGGGCGCGGCCACCCTGCTGGGCGCCGGACTCACCGCGTTCTACATGACGCGCGTGATGCTGATGACCTTCTTCGGCGAGGAGCGCTGGCGCAACCGGGCCACCGCCTCCCCGGACCGGCCGGACGTGGAGCCCGCCGCCGAGACGCACGGCGCGCACAGCGAACCGCATCCGCACGAGTCGCCGAAGTCCATGACGATCCCCATGATCGTGCTCGCCTTCGGCTCGGTCTTCGCCGGTGGCTTCTTCGGCATCGGCGACCGGTTCGTCAACTGGCTGGCCCCGGTGACCAAGTTCGAGCACCCGCACCCCCCGATTTCCGTGCCCGTCATCATGGGCGCGACGATCACGGTCCTGCTGCTCGGCGTGGCCGCCGCGTACGTCCAGTACGGCCGCAAGCCGATTCCGGTGGTCGCCCCGCGCGGCTCGCTGCTCACCCGGGCGGCCCGCCGCGACCTCCTCCAGGACGACTTCAACCACGTGGTCCTGGTCCGCGGCGGCGAGCACCTCACCCGCTCGCTGGTCTACCTCGACCACAAGGGCGTCGACGGCGTGGTCAACGGCACCGCCGCCTCGGTCGGCGGGCTCTCGGGCCGGCTGCGCAAGCTCCAGAACGGCTACGCCCGTTCGTACGCGGTCTCGATGTTCGGCGGTACGGCGATCCTCATCGCCGCGACCCTGCTGATGAGGGCGGTCTGATCACGATGTCCTTTCCCCTGCTCACCGCGACGGCGGTCCTCCCGGCGGCCGGTGCCGTTCTCACCGCCGCCGTGCCGGCCGCCCGCCGCACGGCCGCCAAGTGGCTGGCGCTGCTGTTCTCCCTGGGCACGCTGGTGCTGGCCGCGATCGTCCTCGTCCGCTTCGAGCCCAGCGGCGACCGCTACCAGCTCACCGAGTCGCACGCCTGGATCAAGGACTTCGGCGTCCGCTACGAACTGGGCGTCGACGGCATCGGGGTCGCGCTCATCGCGCTGACCGCGCTGCTGATCCCGTTCGTGATCCTCGCGGGCTGGCACGACGCCGACCCTCTGGAATCGAAGGACAACAAGCGCTGGCGCCCCACCCAGGGCTTCTTCGCGCTGATCCTGATGGTCGAGGCGATGGTGATCATCTCCTTCGAGGCCACCGACGTCTTCCTCTTCTACATCTTCTTCGAAGCCATGCTCATCCCGATGTACTTCCTCATCGGCGGCTTCGGCGACCGGGCGCACAGCGGCACGGACGAGGCGGCGGCCACCCAGCGGTCGTACGCGGCGGTGAAGTTCCTGCTCTACAACCTGGTCGGCGGCCTCATCATGCTGGCCGCGGTGATCGGGCTCTACACGGTCACCGGCACCTTCTCGCTCTCCGAGATCGCCGAACTCCGGGCCAACGGCGGCCTGGAGATGTCGACCACCGTCGAACGCCTGCTCTTCCTCGGCTTCTTCTTCGCCTTCGCGGTGAAGGCCCCGCTGTGGCCGCTGCACACCTGGCTGCCGAACGCGATGGGGGAGGCCACCACGCCGGTCGCCGTCCTGATCACGGCGGTCGTCGACAAGGTCGGCACGTTCGCGATGCTGCGCTTCTGCCTCCAGCTCTTCCCGGAGGCCAGCCAGTGGGCGACGCCCGCGATCCTCGTCCTCGCGCTGATCAGCATCGTGTACGGGGCGCTGCTCGCGGTCGGCCAGCGCGACATCAAGCGCCTGATCGCGTACGCGTCGATCTCGCACTTCGGCTTCATCATCCTGGGCATCTTCGCGATGACCAGCCAGGGCCAGTCCGGCGCGACGCTCTACATGGTCAACCACGGCCTCTCGACCGCCGCGCTGATGCTGGTCGCCGGCTTCCTGATCTCCCGGCGCGGGTCGCGGCTCATCGCGGACTACGGCGGGGTGCAGAAGGTGGCCCCGGTGCTCGCCGGAACCTTCCTGATCGGCGGTCTCGCGACGCTCTCACTGCCGGGCCTCGCGCCCTTCGTCAGTGAGTTCCTGGTCCTGGTCGGCGTGTTCGCGGCCTACCCGGTCGTCGGGATCATCGCCACCACCGGCATCGTCCTCGCCGCGCTGTACGTCCTGGTGCTCTACCAGCGCACCATGACCGGCCCGGTGAAGGCCGAGGTCAGCGGGATGAAGGACCTCAAGGCCCGCGAGCTGACCGTGGTCGTCCCGCTGATCGTGCTGCTGATCGGGCTCGGCGTCTTCCCCAAGCCGCTGACCGACATCGTCAACCCGGCCATCACCCACACCATGAGCGACGTGAACAAGCAGGACCCCGAGCCCGAAGTGGAGGCCGCGAAGTGAGCGCAGCATCCGTCCACAGCCTGTGGGCGACTCTGGCGGCCGACACTCCTCCCGGCTCCGGGCTGAAGTTCGACGCCCCGACCATCGAGTACGCCCAGCTCTCGCCGATCCTGATCATCGTCGGCGCGGCGGTGCTCGGCATCCTGGTGGAGGCGTTCGTCCCCCGCAAGGGCCGCTACTACGCCCAGCTCTTCCTGTCGGTGGTGGCCATCGCGGCCGCCTTCGCGGCGATCGTCGGGCTCGCGGCCAGCGGGTTCGCCACCACCAAGGCGCACATCGCGGCCATGGGCGCGATCGCGGTCGACGGCCCGGCCCTGTTCCTCCAGGGCACGATCCTGCTGGCCTCGCTGGTCGCCGTCTTCACCTTCGCCGAGCGCAAGCTCGACCCGGAGACGCACGGCAACCGCGTGGACTCCTTCGCGGCCGACGCGGCGGCGGTGCCCGGCAGCGACGCGGAGAAGGCCGCGGTCAAGGCCGGTTTCACCACCACTGAGGTCTTCCCGCTCGCCCTGTTCGCGATCGCCGGACTGCTCGCCTTCCCGGCCGCCAACGACCTGCTGACGCTCTTCATCGCGCTGGAGGTCTTCTCGCTCCCGCTGTACCTCCTGTGCGCCGTCGCCCGCCGCAAGCGGCTGATGTCGCAGGAGGCGGCCGTGAAGTACTTCCTGCTCGGCGCGTTCTCCTCGGCGTTCCTGCTGTTCGGCATCGCGCTGCTGTACGGGTACGCCGGTTCCGTCTCGTACGCGAAGATCGCCGACGTGGTCGACGGCACCGCCCAGCAGATCTCCCCGGCGCTCGCCGGGACCATGGGCAACGACGCGCTGCTCCTGATCGGCATGGCACTGCTCCTGATGGGCCTGCTCTTCAAGGTCGGCGCGGTGCCGTTCCACATGTGGACCCCGGACGTCTACCAGGGCGCCCCGACCCCGGTCACCGGCTTCATGGCCGCGGCCACGAAGGTCGCGGCCTTCGGCGCGCTGCTGCGCCTGCTGTACGTCGTGCTGCCGGGCCTCACCTGGGACTGGCGGCCGGTGATGTGGGGCATCGCCATCGTCACCATGCTGGGCGGCGCCGTCGTGGCCATCACCCAGACCGACATCAAGCGGCTCCTGGCGTACTCCTCGATCGCGCACGGCGGGTTCATCCTCGCCGGTGTCATCGCGGCCACCCCCGACGGCATCTCGTCCGTCCTCTTCTACCTGCTCGCCTACTCCTTCGTGACGATCGGCGCGTTCGCCGTGGTCACGCTGGTGCGCGACGCGGGCGGCGAGGCGACGCACCTGTCGAAGTGGGCCGGCCTCGGCCGGCGCTCCCCGCTGGTGGCCGCCGTCTTCGCGGTGTTCCTCCTCGCCTTCGCGGGCATCCCGCTGACCTCCGGTTTCTCGGGCAAGTTCGCGGTCTTCAAGGCGGCGGCGGAGGGCGGCGCGGGAGTGCTCGTCGTGGTCGGTGTGCTGTCCTCGGCGGTCGCGGCCTTCTTCTACATCCGGGTCATCGTGCTGATGTTCTTCAGCGAGCCGAAGGCGGACGGCCCCACGGTCGCCGTGCCGTCGGTGCTGACGACGACCGCGATCGGGGTGGGCGTGGCGGTGACGCTGGTGCTCGGCGTCGCCCCGCAGTACTTCCTGGACCTGGCCAACCAGGCGGGAGTCTTCGTCAGGTAACGGCCGTCACGGTGTGTCACCGCCGCCCGGCGCCCTTCGAGGGGTGCCGGGCGGCGGCTTTTGGTCCCGGTTGTCGGTGCGTGCCCCTACCGTGGTGGAGGTGGCGACACGGAAACGGGGGAACGGGTGCGATGAACGCGATGAGTGGGGCGAGCGGAGTGATGGACGTGGACGGGACACAGACGGCGGCCGGGGCCGGGGGAGGCGTGGGAGTCGCGGAGAGTGATGCCCTGCGCACGCTGCACCGGATCTTCGGGTACGACGCGTTCCGCGGTGAGCAGGCGGCGGTCATCGACCAGGTGGTGGGCGGCGGCGACGCGGTCGTCCTGATGCCGACCGGCGGCGGAAAGTCCCTCTGCTACCAGATCCCGTCCCTGGTCAGGCCGGGCACGGGCGTGGTGATCTCGCCGCTGATCGCGCTGATGCAGGACCAGGTCGACGCGCTGCGGGCGCTCGGCGTGAAGGCCGGCTTCATGAACTCGACCCAGGACTTCGACGAGCGGCGCACGGTCGAGGCGGAGTTCCTGGCGGGCGAACTGGACCTGATCTACCTGGCCCCGGAGCGGCTGCGGCTGGACTCGACGCTGTCGTTGCTGGCCCGCGGCAGGATCTCCGTCTTCGCCATCGACGAGGCGCACTGCGTGGCCTCCTGGGGCCACGACTTCCGTCCCGACTACCTGGCCCTGTCCGTACTGGGCGAGCGCTGGCCGGACGTGCCGCGCATCGCCCTGACGGCGACCGCGACGGCGGCGACGCACCAGGAGATCACCGCCCGCCTGGGCATGCCGGACGCCAAGCACTTCGTGGCGAGCTTCGACCGGCCGAACATCCAGTACCGGATCGTCCCGAAGGTCGACCCGAAGAAGCAGCTCCTGGCCTTCCTGAAGGAGGAGCACGCGGGCGACGCGGGGATCGTCTACTGCCTCTCCCGCAAGTCGGTGGACGCGACGGCGGACTTCCTCTGCAAGCAGGGCATCGAGGCGATCCCGTACCACGCGGGTCTCGACGGGGGCACCCGCGCCCGCAACCAGGCCCGCTTCCTGCGCGAGGAGGGTCTGGTGGTGGTCGCGACGATCGCCTTCGGGATGGGCATCGACAAGCCGGACGTGCGCTTCGTCGCCCACCTGGACCTGCCGAAGTCGGTGGAGGGGTACTACCAGGAGACCGGTCGTGCGGGCCGTGACGGGGCGCCCTCCACGGCCTGGATGGCGTACGGCCTCCAGGACGTCGTCCAGCAGCGGAAGATGATCCAGAGCGGCGAGGGCGACGAGGCGTTCCGCCGCCGGGCCGCCTCCCACCTGGACGCGATGCTGGCGCTCTGCGAGACGGCGGAGTGCCGGCGCGGCCAGCTCCTCGCCTACTTCGGGCAGGAGGGCGCACCGGAGAAGTGCGGCAACTGCGACACCTGCCTGAATCCGCCGGAGACGCTCGACGGGACGGTGCCCGCGCAGAAGGTGCTGTCGACGGTGTGGCGGCTGAAGCAGGAGCGCAGGCAGAAGTTCGGGGCGGGACAGATCATCGACATCCTGCTCGGGAAGAAGACGGCGAAGGTCATCCAGTTCGACCACGATCAGCTCTCGGTGTTCGGGGTGGGGCAGGAGTTCGCCGAGTCCGAATGGCGGGGCGTGGTGCGGCAGTTGCTGGCGCAGGGACTGCTGGCGGTGGAGGGCGAGTACGGGACGCTGGTCCTGACGGAGTCCAGCGGGTCGGTGCTGGGCGGCGAGCGTCAGGTGCGGCTGCGCAAGGAGCCGAAGAAGGTGGCGGTGGCGCGGGCCGACCGGTCCGAGCGGAAGGCGAAGGCGGCGGCCGCGGTGGCGGACCTGCCGGCGGACGCGGCGCCGGTCTTCGAGGCGCTGCGGTCCTGGCGGACGGCGCAGGCGAAGGAGCTGGGGATGCCGCCGTACGTGGTCTTCAACAACGCGACGCTCCAGGAGATCGCGGTGCGGCGGCCGTCCTCGCTGGCGGAGCTGGGGGCGATCGGCGGCGTGGGCGAGAAGAAGCTGACGACGTTCGGGGAGGGCGTACTGGGCGTGCTGTCGGGGCTGGACGGCCCCACGGGGGCTCCCGCCCCGGTCCCGGCTCCCACCCCTGCTCCGGCTCACGCCCCGGCCCCGGCCCGCTCGGCGGAACCCGAGTCGGCCTGGGACACGGAGCCCGAGCCCGACTGGGACATGGAACCGCCGCCGGAGGACTGAGCGGAGCCCTCCGGGGCCGGGGGGGGCGGCCCGGAGGGCATGCCCCCCTTGGGGCGCGGGGAACCGCGCGACCAGCCACGACGCCTCCGCAGGGAACCCGCAACCCCCCCCCGCACGGAAGGGGAACCACACCCCACCCGCACGGACACAGGACACACAGGGCGAAGGCGGCGGCCCGACCCCTCCCGCCCGGAAGCGGCGGTCACTCGCCTCCGCCGCCGTCCCCGCCCCCCGACGCCTGATCGCTCTGGACCGCCTTCCGGACCGCCCTCGCGGTCCACTCCCGGTGGCAGAAGTCCCGTACCCGCGCCCGCAGGGCCCGCCCCTCCCGCCCCGGGAAGCGGCGTCCGACGAGCCCGGTCGCGTACAGGAACGCGCCCAGGAGCCGGTCGCGGTGGCCGGGAAAGCCCGCCGCCGACGCGTCGGCGAGCCGCTGGTGCACCACCGCCGAGAAGTCCTGGCCGGCCGCCGGGTGGCGGACCACCGGGAAGACGCCCCACACCTTCTTCGACTCCCGCCGCAGCACGCCCCGTTCGACCAGGCGGTCCAGACAGCGGCCCATGACCGTCCGTCCGGAGCGCCGTACGAAGTGCGAGGTGCGGACCGCGTCCCGGTGCGCCTTCCCCGGCGGACCGAGCCTCTCCAGCACCTCCACCAGCACCGGGTCGGCGCCCGGCGGCAGGACCGGGTTGCGGACGTGCACCCGGCCCCGCTCCTCCACCACGCAGCCCGCCAGGGCGAGTTCGGCCAGCACGGCCCCGGCGATCCCGTACTCGACGTAGGAGCCCATGAGACGGGTCGAGCCCTTCTGCGGGTGCAGTCCGAGCAGGAGGAGTTCCTCCGCGAGGGAGAGGTGGGGAAGGGGTGCGTTCACGGCGTCAGCCTCCCGGGGGCCGAGGGCAGGGGAGTTCCTGCGGAACTCCAGGATTCCCCGCCGGAGGGCCGTTCAGCCCCGCCCCACGATCCGCCCGGTGACCTCGCCGAGACCGACCTTCGTACCGTCCGGGCCCGGCGCCCACGCGGTGAGCGTGACCTCGTCGCCGTCCTCCAGGAACGTCCGCTTGCCGGTGGGCAGTTCCAGCGGCTCGGTGCCGTTCCAGGTCAGCTCCAGCAGCGAGCCCCGCTGCCCGGTCTGCGCACCGCTGACGGTCCCGGACCCGTACAGGTCCCCGGTCCGCAGCGACGCGCCGTTGACCGTCATGTGCGCCAGCATCTGCGCCGCCGACCAGTACATGCCCGAGAACGGCGGCTCGGAGACGACGACCCCGTTGACGGCGACGGAGATCCGCAGGTCGAAGCCGCCCGCCTCCTCGTCGTCGGAGTCGTCCAGGTACGGCAGTACCGGGACGTCCCGCGGCGGCAGCGCGACCCGCGCCTCCTCCAGGGCCTCCAGCGGCGTCACCCACGCGGAGACCGAGGTGGCGAAGGACTTCCCGAGGAAGGGGCCCAGCGGCACGTACTCCCACGCCTGGAGGTCCCGCGCCGACCAGTCATTGAGCAGCGAGAGTCCGAAGACGTGGTCCCGGAACTCCCCGAGCCCGACCGGCTTCCCCAGCTCCGACGGCGTGCCGACGAGGAAGCCGACCTCCGCCTCGATGTCCAGCTTCACCGAGGGGCCGAAGACCGGAGCCGCGTCCGCCGGGGCCTTGCGCTGGCCCGAGGGGCGGACCACGTCCGTCCCGGAGACCACGACGGTGCCGGACCGGCCGTGGTAACCGATCGGCAGGTGCTTCCAGTTGGGGGTCAGCGCGTCGCCGTCCGGGCGGAAGATGCGGCCGACGTTGGTCGCGTGGTTCTCGCTCGCGTAGAAGTCGACGTAGTCGGCGACCTCGTACGGCAGGTGCAGCGTGACCGCGTCCAGCGGGTGCAGCAGCGGCTCTATGTCCTCGCGGTGCGCGGGGCTGGTGACCCACGCGGTGAGCGCGCGGCGCACGTCGCGCCAGGCGGTGCGGCCCGCCGCGAGCAGCGGGTTCAGGGAGGGCTGGGCCAGGAGTTGGGCGTACGGGGAGCCGAGCGCGAGGGCGGCGGCGCCCGCGTCCAGCACGTGGTTGCCGATCCGGACACCGACGCGGCGGCGCTCCGGCGCGTCCGCGGTGGAGAACACGCCGTAGGGGAGGTTGTGCGGGCCGAAGGGGTCGCCCTCGGCGATGTCGAGCGCTGACGTGAGCGGGGACTGCTCGGGCATGGGGTGCTGCCTCGCTTTCCAGGTCGTTGGAACACACGTTACGTGGGCGGGGCGAGCGACGGCAGGGGCGGAAGAGTTCGTGATGTCCCGAAACGGCCGGTTAATGGCACGGCGGCGCGGGGCGTTGACCTGCGGCGACCCGTCGGCCGAACCGGACGCCGACCACCGGATGCCGGACGGACCTCCCGGCCACCGGCTCCCCGGACGAACTCGCGCTCCACCTCGCCCTGTTCGGCTTCCCCTTCGAGGTGCACGGGCCCCCGGACCCGGTGCGGCGGGCCGGCCGCACCGCCGACGGAGGACGTGCCGGGGGCCGGGGTCAGCCCGCCGTGCGCGGAATCCGGCGTTCCCACACCCGGTGGAAGAGGACCTCGCCGCCCTCCTTGCAGGTCACCTCGTCGTACGTCAGGAAGTCCGACGCGTCGCAGGTGATCTCGGAGCGGGTCACCACCTCCGTGTCCCAGGCCAGGTCCGGGCGGCGCAGGCGGATCGTCCAGTCGGAACGGGTGCGGGCCGACAGGGGGTCCCGTTCGTCGATCGTGTACGTCTCCAGGGCGTCCTCGGTGAATTCGAGGCCGTCGGGGTAGACGCGGGTGCCGCCGTAGCGCGGGTCGACCTCCAGCTTCCACTCGCCCTTGGCCACGTCCCGTACGACCAGGCGTTCCGGCCGCTGGTCCGGGTCGGCGGGGAACACGACGTTCAGCGGAGCCGACTGCTCCGGCTCCTCGAAGCGGATCTCCGGGTGCTCGGTGTGCTCGCGCACCGGAAGCTCCAGCGACGAGCCCGCCGGGTCCAGGACGAAGCCCGCCGAGCCGGCCTGCGGCCAGATCCACGGCCAGTACGCCGAGGAGACCGACAGGCGCACGCGGTGGCCCGGCGGGAAGGTGTGGCCGATGCCGTTCAGCTCGAACTCCACGTCCTCCGTCGCCCCCGGCCGCCACGCCTCCGCGCGGTCCCGGCCGTTGCGGGCGGAGAGGTTGAGGACACCCCGGGTGACCAGCGTGGACGAACCATCGGGGGCGACGTCGCAGACCCGCGCGATCGCCTGGCCGCGCGGCACGTCCACGGTCAGCCGCAGCCGCACCTTCGCCCGGCCCAGGACCTCGATCGGCGCCCGCGTGACGGGGAAGTCGAAGCAGGCCGACCTGGCGTCCTCCTCGCGCTGGTCCGGCGGCAGGTCGGAGTCGTTGCCGAAGGGGAAGAAGCGCCCGGCGTCCAGTCCCGTGTGCATCGGCGAGTCCACGATCACGGGCGGCCCCTGGAGCCCGTACGTCACCGGAGTGACCAGCGGGGACGGCCAGGCGGTGTCGCCGACCCAGCGGCCCGGCAGTTCGGGGTAGGTCGTCGCGGGCGGGTGGGACTCGCTGATCCAGGAGCGGAGCAGGGGCTCGGCCATCACCCCGGTCTCCTCGCCCTTGAGGTGCTGGTCCCACCAGCGCAGGGTCTCCTGGAGGAAGCCGATCGCCGGTCCCGGCGGCAGGCCGCGGTCGGGGTACTGGTGCGACCACGGGCCGATCAGTCCGCGCACCCGGCCGGGATCGAGGTGCTCGACCAGGCGCAGCACCGTGTCCCGGTACGGGTCGTGCCAGCCGCCCACCGCGAGCACGGCGGCGTCGATCGCCGCGTAGTCCTCGCATACGCTGCCGTGCTTCCAGTAGTCGTCCCGGGTCTGGTGCGCGAGCCAGGTGTGGATGAAGGGGTCGACCGCGTCCAGGCGCTCGCGCCACCTGTCCTTCCACCCGTCGCCGACCTGCGCCGGGTCCGGCGGGCGGCAGACGAAGGCGAGCATGGTGGCCGCCCAGGCGTGCATGTCCACGGCGAGCACGGAGCCGCCCATGTAGTGCACGTCGTTGTCGTAGCGGTCGTCGGCGGAGCAGACGGTGACGACCGCCTTCAGGGGCTCGGGGGCGAGGGCCGCGATCTGGAGCGAGTTGAAGCCGCCCCAGGAGATGCCGAACATGCCCACCTTGCCGGTGCACCAGGGCTGGGCGGCGAGCCAGTCGACGACCTCGACGCCGTCGCTGAGCTCCTGGGCGTCGTACTCGTCGCCGGGCAGGCCCTCGCTGTTGCCGTGGCCGCGCACGTCCACGCGCACGGACGCGTAGCCGTGGCCCGCGTACCAGGGATGGCGCTGCCAGTCGCGGGGCGCGGTCCAGTCGCTGAGCCGGTAGGGGAGGTATTCGAGGATCGCCGGCACCGGCTCCTCGGTCACCGGACGCCAGATCCGGGCGTACAGGCGGGTGCCGTCGGCCAGCGGGACCGTCACGTCCTCGCAGGTCGTTTCGTACGGGAAGGCAGTGCGTATGTGCATCGGGAGGCCGCCTCAGTGAACGGGGTGCATGGTGCGCTTGAGCCAGGGGGCGGCGGCGACGACCGCGAGGCCGCAGACGACCGCGACGGCGCCGTTGACGCCGAAGTACACGGGGTTGGAGACCTGGCCGTAGAGCTTGACGGTCTGGGCCTGGATGCCGTTGGCGAGCGCGAGGGAGAGGAACCAGAGCGCCATGGTCTGGCTGGCGAAGGCCTTCGGCGCGAGCTTGGTGGTGGCGGACATGCCGGACGTCTGGAGCAGGATGTCGCCGAGTCCGAGCAGCAGGTACGAGCCGACGATCCACCAGGCGGCCATCCTGTACGTGTCGTCGGCGTGCCCGGAGGTGGGCAGGACCATCAGGAGGAAGGACAGGCCGCCCAGCACCACCCCGATGGCGATCTTGTTGGAGGCGTGCGGCTGGCGCTTGCCCATCCGCACCCACACGGCGGCGACCACGGGGGCCAGCGCGACCTCGAAGGCGCCGAGCGCGGACGCGTACCAACTGACCGGGAAGTCGAAGCCGAGGAGGTGCGTCTCGGTGTTCGACGCCGCGAGCAGCATCATCGTCGAGTACGCCTGGAACAGGATGAAGTTGAACGCCACGGACGCCAGGAACAGGACGACGTACGGCCGCAGCCGGCCCTTCTCCTCGGCCGTCACCCGGGGGCTGCGGAACATCACCGCGAAGTAGACCACCGGCGCGATCACCGAGATCAGCGTGAGGACGTCCACGAAGCGGTCCATCGTCAGCCAGCCGGCCAGCGCGAGCAGCGTGCAGACGGCGGCCACCACGACCAGGCCGGCGACGATCACGCGGACGGCGCCGCGCATCTTCTGCGGCGGCAGCGCGAACTCCGCGCGGTCCTTGCGGCCCGCGAGGTGGCGGCGGCCGGTGACGTACTGGACCAGGCCCAGCGTCATGCCGATCGCGGCGGCCGAGAAGCCCCAGTGCCAGCCCCGGTGGTCGGCGAGCCAGCCGGTGACCAGGGGGCCGAGGAAGGCGCCGATGTTGATGCCCATGTAGTAGAGGGCGAATCCGGCGTCGCGGCGCTCGTCGGCGGTCCGGTAGAGCTTGCCGACCATGTTGGCGACGTTGGGCTTGAGCAGGCCGGTGCCGGCGCTGATCAGGCCGAGGCCGATCCAGGTGAAGGCGTCGGTGGGCACGGCCATCGCGTAGTGGCCGCAGGCGATCAGGACGCCGCCCCACAGCACGGCCCGGTAGGAGCCGAGGATGCGGTCGGCGAGCCAGCCGCCGGCCACGGACACCAGGTAGACGAGGGTGCCGTAGGCCGCGCCGAGGGAGGCCGCGTTGCCCGGGTCCACGCCCATGCCGCCGTCCGCGACGGCGGCCGCGAAGTAGAGCACCAGGATCGCCTGCATGCCCAGGAAGGAGAAGCGCTCCCACACCTCCAGGCCGGACAGGGTCATCAGGCCCTTCGGCTGGCCGAAGAAGGCGGTGTCGTCACCCGGGGGCGGCTGCGCGTCCCGGGGGCCGGCCGCCGGGCCGGAGGGGCGGGACGCGTCGGGCTGGGGGTCGGGCTCCATGGGGGACAAAGGGCTCTCTCCCGGTCGTATCGGCTCTCCACGAACATACCGGTGTGCTTCGGACCGTGCCCGGGGACGGCGCGGGGGCGCGGCCGGCCTCGGACGGTGGTGCGGGCAACAGGGCGGGGGCCTCGGTGATCGAAAGTCGACGGGATAGGCTGACTTGTTGAGTGATGCCAGCGACAGATCGACAATCCGTTTGATCGTCAGCAGACAGGAGTAACCCTCGTGACCGTCGTCGGGCCGTTCGGACTGAGCGTGCGGGACCAGGCTCTTGAGACCGATGTCCAGACCGGACTGGCCGCCGTCGAGGAGGGGCTCCTCGACGCGACCAAGAGCGAGGTGCCGTTCATCACGGAGGCCGCGCAGCACCTCGTCCGCGCGGGCGGCAAGCGTTTCCGGCCGCTCCTGGTGATGCTGTCCTCGCAGTTCGGCGACCCGTACGCGCCGGGCATCGTGCCGTCGGCGGTGGTGGTCGAGCTGACCCACCTGGCGACGCTGTACCACGACGACGTCATGGACGAGGCGGACGTGCGGCGCGGGGTGCCGAGCGCGAACTCGCGCTGGGGCAACTCGGTCGCGGTCCTCACCGGGGACTTCCTGTTCGCCCGCGCCTCGCACATCCTCGCCGACCTGGGGCCGGAGGCCGTACGCATCCAGGCGGAGGCGTTCGAACGCCTGGTCACCGGCCAGATCCTGGAGACGGCGGGCCCGCGCGACGGGCGCGACCCGATCGAGCACTACCTGGACGTCATGTCCGGCAAGACCGGCTCGCTGGTCGCCGTCTCCTGCCGCTTCGGCGCGATGATCTCGGGCGCCGACGAGAGCGTCGTCGACATCCTGACGCAGTACGGGGAGCGGCTCGGCACCGCCTTCCAGCTCGCCGACGACGTGCTGGACATCGCCAGCGACAGCCACGAGTCCGGCAAGACCCCCGGCACCGACCTGCGCGAGGGCATCCCCACCCTGCCGGTGCTGCACCTGCGGGCGATGGCCGCTGCGCAGGGGCGGCCCGAGGACGTCGAGCTGTGCGAGCTGCTCGACGGGGACCTGTCGGGCGACGCGGAGCTGGCGGAGGTGCTGCGCCGGCTGCGGGTGCACCCCGCCCTCGCGCAGGCCAGGCGGGACACCGTGCGGTACGCGGAGGAGGCCAGGGCGGCGCTGGCCCCGCTGCCGGACTGCTACGCGAAGTCGGCGCTGGCAGAGCTGTGCGACGCGGTGGTGCACCGGGCGGGGTGAGGGCGCGGGGCCGGTCGCGGCGGCCGTGAGGACGCCCGGGAAGGCCGCGCGGCAACCCGGAGAGACCATGGACCGGGCGGGAACGCTGTAGGAGCCACCTGTTTTCTGTACCCCCTGGCGGGGGAGAAGCGGGTGGCTTCTGTCATCCCGTGGGTGTACGTGAGGTTGGTGCCGGGGGTTGACGTATCGCGGCCGGTGATTTGGTCTGATGGAGGGGCGCAGGGGAACACGGCAGTAACACGGCCGCCAACCACGGAGGTAGAGCACACATGGCACCGAACGGCATGGCACCGAACGACACGGCTCGGAGCACCACGGACACCACGGGCGGAGTGCGCCGCCGCAGGGCCGCGCGGTACGTCGTGCCGGTCGCGGTGGCGGGCGTCGCGGCGGCGACCATCGGGCTCGTCCCGGCCCTCGCCAGCGCGGGGGACCCTGACCTGCCGCAGCTCACCGCCCAGCAGCTCATCGAGAAGATCGCCGCGTCCGACACCGAGCAGCTCTCCGGCAACGTCAAGATCACCACGGATCTCGGCCTGCCGAACCTGGACGGGCTCGCCAAGCAGTTCGGCGGGGCCGAGGGCGCCAAGGGCAAGGGCTCCGGAGCCGACCCGCAGGCCCAGCTCACCAAGCTCGTCTCGGGCACGCACACGCTGCGCGTCGCGGCCGACGGCCCGGAGCGGCAGAAGGTCTCGATCCTGGACGACGCCGCCGAGTACAGCCTCATCCACAACGGCGACGAGGTCTGGGCGTACGACAGCGCCTCCAACGAGGCCTTCCACGCCAAGGCCCCCAAGTCCTCGGACGCCGCCAGGCCCGGCAAGCGGCAGAAGCTGCCCGAGGGGGCGCCGGCCACGCCCAAGGAGTTCGCCGAGCAGGCGCTGAAGATGGCCGGGAAGGACACCTCGGTCACCGTCGACGGCACCGCGCAGGTGGCCGGCCGGGACGCCTACCAGCTCAGCGTGAAGCCCAAGCAGTCCGGCTCCACGGTCTCCGACATACGGGTCGCGGTGGACGCGCGGACGGGGACGCCGCTGAAGTTCACGCTGCTGTCCACCGACGGCGGCAAGCCGGTCGTCGAGGCGGGCTTCACCAAGATCGACTTCGCCGCGCCGGCCGCGGGCACCTTCGACTTCACGCCGCCCAAGGGCGCGAAGGTCACCGAGGCCGACAAGCTGGACGGCCCGAAGAACCACCGGAACGACAAGGGCGCACCGGACTTCGGCCTCGGCAAGGAGCTCGGCAGGGGCGGCCCCGGTGACGTCAAGGTCATCGGCGAGGGCTGGACCTCGGTGGCCCAGCTCGGCGCCAAGAACGCCGCGCCCGCCGGGAGCAAGGGCAAGGACCAGTTGCCGCCGCAGGCCCAGGGCCTGATGGACTCGCTCGGCGCCAAGGTCTCCGGTTCGTTCGGCGAGGGCCGTGTCTTCTCGACCCGCCTGGTCAACGCCCTGATGACGGACGACGGCCGGGTGTTCGTCGGCGCGGTCACCAAGGACGCCCTGGTGAAGGCGGCCAACGAGGCCAAGTAGGCCCGACGCGGGAGGAGTGGGGATCGGATGGGGGACGGGCCGCCGTCGGCGGAAGGAGCGGCGGGCGGGGACGAACGGGTCCCGGCCCGCGGCGGACCGGTGATCGAGACCCGGGGGCTCACCAAGCGGTTCCGTGGTGGGCAGCTCGCCGTCGACGGGCTCGACCTGTCCGTCCCCGCCGGGAGCGTCTTCGGCTTCCTCGGGCCCAACGGCTCGGGGAAGACCACCACCATCCGCATGCTGATGGGGCTGATCGAACCGACCTCCGGCACGGCCCGGGTGCTGGGGCGGCCCATGCCGGCCGCCGCCAGGACCGTACTGCCGAAGGTCGGAGCGCTCATCGAGGGGCCCGCGCCGTACGGGTTCCTGTCCGGCCGCGACAACCTCCTGCGGTACGACAGCGCCGACCCCACCGCCGACCCGCGCACCCGCGGGGCGCGGGTGGCGGCGGCCCTGGACCGGGTCGGGCTGACGCCCGCGGCCGGAAAGAAGGCGCGGGCGTACTCGCTGGGCATGAAGCAGCGGCTCGGCCTCGCCGCCGCCCTGCTCCACCCCCGTGACCTGCTGGTTCTCGACGAGCCGACCAATGGCCTCGATCCGCAGGGGATGCGGGAGATCCGCGCCCTGGTGCGGGAGCTGGCCGGTGAGGGCACCACCGTCTTCCTCTCCTCCCACCTGCTCGACGAGATCGAGCAGGTGTGCACGCACGCCGCGGTGATGGCGAAGGGGCGGCTGGTCGTCCAGGGGCCGGTCGCCGAGCTGGCGGCGGGCGCGCGGGGACGGCTCGTGGTCACCACCCCCGACCCGGGCGAGACGGTGCGGGTGCTCAAGGAGCACGGGGTGACGGACGTGGAGGCGGAGGAGGGACGGGTCACCGGCAGCCTCCCGGGGCCCGGGCCCGGTGCGGGGGCGTCCGGGTCCGAGGCGTCCGGGCTCGCGGAGCTGAACGCCGCCCTGGTGCACGCCGGGGTGCGGGTCACCGGGTTCGGGGCCGAGCGGGCCTCGTTGGAGGACGCGTTCGTCGCGCTGACCGGGGAGGGCTTCGATGTCGCGGGCTGAGACGGCGACCCGGGAGCGGAGGGTGAGCCCGCTGTGGACGTTCGGGCTGCTGCGGTCCGAGCTCGCAATGACCTTCCGGCGCTGGCGCACCCTGGTGCTGCTGGTCGTGCTGGCCGGCGTGCCCGTACTGATCGGCATCGCGATCAAGGTGGAGTCCAGCGGCTCCCCGGAGTCCGGCGGCGGTGGCGACGGGCCCGCCTTCTTCTCGCAGATCACCCAGAACGGGCTCTTCCTGGTCTTCGCCGCGCTCGCCGCCACGCTGCCGGTGTTCCTGCCGATGGCCGTCGGTGTCGTCGCGGGCGACGCGATCGCCGGTGAGGCGCATGCCGGGACCCTGCGCTACCTGCTGGTCGCACCCGCCGGAAGGACGCGGCTGCTGCTCGCCAAGTACGCGACCACCCTGGTGTTCTGCCTGGTCGCGACCCTGGTGGTGGCGGCGTCCGCGCTCGCGGTGGGGGCACTGCTGTTCCCGGTCGGCGAGGTGATGACGATCTCCGGGGTGCCGATCGGCTTCGGGGAGGGGCTGCTGCGGGCCCTGGCGGTCGCCGTGGCCGTCGCCGTCTCGCTGACCGGGTTCGCGGCCATCGGGCTGTTCGTCTCGACGCTGACCAACAGCGGCATCGCGGCCATGGCGGCCACCGTCGGGCTGCTGATCACCGTCCAGATCCTCGACACGATCCCGCAGCTCGACGCGCTCGGCCCCTACCTCTTCCCGCACTACTGGCTGTCCTTCGCGGACCTGCTGCGCGAGCCGGTCCACTGGGACGAGCTGGGGAAGAACCTCGCGATGCAGGGCGTGTACGCGGCGGTGTTCGGCTCGGCTGCGTGGGCGCGGTTCACCGGCCGGGACATCACGGTCTGAGCCGCGCCCCGGAGGCGAGGAGGGCCGGAGGGGGAGCGGGCCGGGCCCGCACACTCCCCTCCGGCGTACGGGACCGGCCCTGAGCCTGTGCCGTGCCGAGCCGTCCCCCGATGCGGCTCGACACGACACGGACCGTTCCCCCTCGGTTCGCTATTGTTGGAGTCCGTCCTTCCGCTGTCAATACGCGTCGTACCGCCGCCCGGATACACTCCCCGCGTGAGCGCGACGCCTCCCAACCCGCAACGGCGCAGCGAGCGGTCCCGGCAGGCGATCCTCGCGGCAGCCATCGAGCTGTGCACGGAGAAGGGATACGTCGGAGTCACGGTCGAGGCGATCGCCGCCCGGGCGGGCGTCAGCAAGAAGACGATCTACCGCTGGTGGCCCTCGAAAGGCTTCGTCCTGCTGGAGGCCCTGGCCCAGCGCACCGACTCGCACGCGCCGTTCCCGGACACCGGCCACCTCGCCGCCGACCTCTACGCGCAGATGACCGGCGTGGTCCGGCTGCTGACCACACCGCCCTTCGGACCGGCGTACATCGGCATCCTCTCGGAGCTGCACCACGACCCGGAGCTCACCGCGGCCGTTCACGAACAATTCATCACTCCGCGCTTCACCGCCGCCGTGAACCGTCTCAAGAGCGCCCAGCGGCAGGGCCGGCTGTCCGCGGACGCCGACCTGGAGCTGGCGGTCGAGCTGCTCTACGGCCCGCTCTACTACCGGTACGCCCTGCGCAAACCGGCGCACACCGCCGAGCGGATGGCGGAGCTGGTCGACCACGTGCTGCGGACGCTGGACTGCCGCCCCTGACGCGGTCGTGTCGCGCGTCGGGGGCGGCAGGGTTCAGTGTCGTGCTCGGGTCACCGGGCGGCCCGCCCGGTTCGCCGGCTCATGCGGCTCAGAAGGTGAGCTTCCAGCTGTTCAGCGTGCCGGTGTCCTGCGCCGCGACGTCCTGGACGCGCAGCTTCCACGTCCCGTTCGCCGCCTCGCTGGAGGCGTTCACCGTGTACGTCGCCACGATGTCGTCCGCCGAGTCGCTGCCGGAGTTCTTCAGCCGGTACGCGGTCCCGTCCGGGGCGAGCAGGTCGAGGACCAGGTCGCCGCGGTAGGTGTGCTTGATGTTCACCGACACCTTGAGCGTGGCGGGCGCGTTGCCGGTGCGGCCCGCGACGGCGATCGACGAGGTCACGGCCGCGCCGGCGTCGGGGATCGCCACCGGGGTGGTGTTCTCGTAGTCCGTGCCCGGGGGAGTGGTGCCGCCCGCCGACAGGGTCCACAGCGCGTGCGCGATCGCGTCGCTGTTGCGGTCCAGGGCGGTGTCGTTGATGTTCGTCAGGCTGTCGCACGAGGAGTGGTAGCAGCGGTCGAAGGCCTGGCCGGAGGTGCCGCCCCACTTCTGCGCCTGCGCCGCCGACTTGGTCCGGCTGGCCCCGGTGAACAGGCCGCCGACCGGAATGCCGACGTTCTTGAAGCTGGCGTGGTCGCTGCGGCCGTCGCCCTCGGTCTCGATCTCGGTCGGCACGCCCAGGCCCGTGTAGAAGTCCTTGAAGGTCTTCTCGATGGCCGGGTCGTCGTCGTAGACGAAGTAGCCCGGGTTCGGCGAGCCGATCATGTCGAAGTTGAGGTAGCCCGCGAACTTCGCGCGCTCGGTCGACGGGAGGCCGTTGACGTACGCCTTCGAGCCGATCAGTCCCAGCTCCTCCGCGCCCCACCAGCCGAAACGCAGGTGCTTGTCCGGCTTCAACTGGGCGCGGGAGACGGCGAGCGCGGCCTCCAGGACGGCTGCGGAGCCGGACCCGTTGTCGTTGATCCCGGCCCCGGAGGACACGGAGTCCAGGTGCGCGCCGGCCATCAGGACCTTGTTCGGGTCGCCGCCCGGCCAGTCGGCGATCAGGTTGTAGCCGGTGGCGCCGCTGGCGGTGAAGGTCTGCACCGAGGTGGTGAACCCGGCCGCGTCCAGCTTGGCCTTCACGTAGTCGATGGACGCCTTGTAACCGGCGCGGCCGTGCGCGCGGTTGCCGCCGTTGGCGGCGGCTATCTGGGAGAACTGGGAGAGGTGCGCCTTGACGTTGGCGAGCGGGATGTCGGGGGCGGCGACCGCCGCCGTCGTGCGGGTGGGAGCGGGCGCCGCTGCGGTCGCACCGGCGGTGGTGGCGAGCAGACCGGTCACGGCGAGCGCGGACACGGCCGCGACGCGCAGGGCGCCGGGCCGGGGCGTGCCGGATCTGCTGCGGGTGAAGGCGGAGAGCGTCATGTGGGGGCTCCGGATTCCGAACGGGGACGGGACGGAAACGTACGAGAACTGGCCGAACAGGTGGGTCTGGTACGGCAGTTGAGCGGTGACGCGTGCGCTGTGCGTGCTGATGTTCAGCGAGAGTTCGTGTCACCGTCAAGAGCGGGTTCCGGTCAGGTGTGTTCGGATAGCGGAACGGGATGATCGGGAACGGCCGCGCGGGGCGTCGTGCGACCCGGGCGGCGGGAGCGGCGGGCGCCGGGCCGACCGGTCGGTGCGCATCCGACGCGCCCGGCCGGCACCCCCCTCACGTCGCGGACATCACCCGCCCCTCACGTCGCGGACACCACCCGCCCGTCCGCCAACTCCAGCTCCGTGCCCGTGAATCCGCTCCGGAAGCGGCGGTCGTGCGAGACGACCACCACCGCGCCCGGATACGCCGCCAGCGCCTGCTCCAGTTCCTCCACCAGGGCGAGCGCGATGTGGTTCGTCGGCTCGTCCAGTACGAGGAGGTCGGCGGGCCGTGTCACCAGCCGGGCCAGCTCCAGACGGCGGCGCTGGCCGACGGACAGGGCCGAGACCGCTACGGAGAGATCGGCGGGCCGGAACAGCCCGAGCGCGAGCAGTTCCTCCGCGTACTCCTCGGGAAGGCCGGGCCGCCCGGCGGCGAACGCGGCGAGCAGGGGCCGCCGGTCGTCGGAGCGGTCGGGTTCCTGGTGCAGGTGTCCCAGGTTCTCGGGTCGTACGACGGTCCCCGTGTCCGGCGCGAGGTCCCCGGCGAGCACGCGCAGCAGCGTGGACTTGCCCGCGCCGTTGGGGCCCGAGACGAGCAGGCGTTCGCCGGGCTTGACGGTCAGCTCGGGCAGGTGGAGGCGGCCGGCGACGACGATGTCCCGCAACTCGGCCACGGTGGGCGGCTGTTCCCCGGCCGTCCGCAGTTCCACGTGGAACGAAAGCGGAACGGGCGGGGCCGGTACGGGGTGGGCCCGCAGCGTCTCCAGGCGCCGGCGGGCTTCGCGCACGCGGCCGGACAGCTTGGCCTCGCTGGACCTGCGGTGCTTGCCGAAGCCCTGGCCGGGGTCCTTGCCGGTGGCGGCGAGCCGCTGGCCCGCGGCTGCCACCAGGGCTTCGGTGGAGGCCAGTTCGTCGGTCCACTGCTGGTGCTCCTGCGCCCAGCGGGCCCGCGCGGCGGCCTTCGCGGCGCGGTAGCCCTGCCAGCCGTCGCCGTACCGGGTGACCGTGGCCAGGTCGCGGTCCACCTCCCAGACGGTGTCGGTGACCCGCTCCAGGAAGGCCCGGTCGTGCGTCACCGCGAGGACGGTGCCGCGGTGGGCGCGCAGCCGGTCCTCCAGCCAGGCGGTGGCGGGCCGGTCGAGGTGGTTGGTCGGCTCGTCGAGGAGGAGGAGTTCGGGGTCGGCGGCCAGTACGCAGGCCAGCGCGAGCCGGGACTGCTCGCCGCCGGAGAGGGAACCGAGGGCGCGGTCCCGGGTGATCCGGGCCAGGCCCAGGTGGTGCAGGGCGGAGTCGACGCGGGCGTCGGCCTCGTAGCCGCCGCGGTCCTGGTAGGCGGCGAGGAGGTCGCCGTAGGCGTCCAGGGTGGCGTCGGTCAGGTCTGCTTCCGCCGCGCGCAGCGCCGCTTCGAGCGCGCGCAGGTCGGCGAGGGCGGTGTCGACGGCGTCCTGGACGGTGAGGTGGCCGGGGAGGGCGAGGGTCTGGGCGAGATGGCCGACGCCGCCGGGGAAGGCGACGGTGACCTCGCCCTCGTCGGGGGCGAGCTCGCCGGCGATCAGGCGCAGGAGGGTGGTCTTTCCGGAACCGTTCTCGCCGACGACCGCGGCCTTCTCGCCGGGGCGCAGGGAGAGGTCGACGCGGTCGAGGACGGTGCGGTCGCCGAAGGTCTTGGAGACGGCGTGGAGGGAGAGCTGGGCGGGCATGGAGGTCCCCTGGGGAGGCGTGTCTACGGGCTGCGATTCCTCGTGCGGATACGCGGGCGCGGGCACGCGGGGGCGGCGGGGGAGGGGTGAGACCCTTCGACCCCGGCGCACGGGTGTCCGCGTGCGGCGCGTTCGCGGGAGGAATTACAGGAAGTAGAAGTGCCTGGCCATGCTTCGAGGCTAGCGCGGGGGTGTGGATCTGTCCCCCGCATTTCCCGCCGGGGGCGGGGGAGTGAGGCGTTGCACGTGCGGGTGCGAGGTGGCTGAGCCGTTGTCTGTGCGGGTGCGTCGTGGCTGGTCGCGCGGTTCCCCGCGCTCCTGACGGCATGCCCTCCGGGCAGCCGTCCCCGTCCCCGGGCGCGTCCTACCGGCCGGGCCCCGCCACCGCTCCCGGTTCGGCGACCGGGACGGGCTCGGCCGGCGCGGGTCCCGCCAGGGCCCGTGCGCGCGCCGCCCGCGCCCTCCGGGCCGTCCGGATCGCGTCCCACGTCAGCAGCGTCAGCGCCAGCCACACCAGCGCGAACCCCGCCCACCTCTCCAGCGGCATCTCCTCCCGGAAGTACACGACCCCGAGCACGAACTGGAACACCGGCGCCAGATACTGCAGCAGCCCCAGCGTGGACAGCGGCACCCGCACCGCCGCCGCCCCGAAGCAGACCAGCGGCACCGCCGTCACCAGCCCCGTCGCCACCAGCAGCGACGCGTGCCCGACCCCGTGCCCGCCGAAGGCGAGACCCCCCGAGGCGCCGAGGAAGAGCAGATAGCCCAGCGCGGGCAGGAAGAGCACGGCGGTCTCGGCGGCCAGCGACTCCAGGCCGCCCAGGTTCACCTTCTTCTTGACCAGGCCGTACGTCGCGAAGGAGAAGGCCAGGACCAGGGAGATCCACGGCGGCTGCCCGTACCCGACGGCCAGGACCAGCACCGCCGCCGCCCCGATCCCGACCGCCGTCCACTGCAGGGGCCGCATCCGTTCGCCCAGCAGCAGGACGCCCATCGCGATGGTGACCAGGGGGTTGATGAAGTAGCCGAGCGACGCCTCCACCACGTGGCCGGAGTTGACCGACCAGATGTACAGGCCCCAGTTGACGGTGATGACGGCCGCCGCCAGGGCTATCAGGCCCAGCTTCTCCGGTCGGCGCAGCAGTTCGCGGATCCAGGCCCAGCGCCGTACGAAGAGCAGGGCGATCACGACCACGCCCAGGGACCACACCATCCGGTGCGCCAGGATCTCGACCGCCCCGGCCGGCTTCAGCAGCGGCCAGAAGAGGGGGACGACGCCCCACATCCCGTACGCCCCGACCCCGTACAGCAATCCCGTCCGCTGTTCGTTCTTCTCCTGCTCCACCGGCCTGGCCTCCCGCCCCGAAACACACCCTGACGTCCGAAGGTAAGCCCGCCCGACCCCGCATGTCATGCCCGTCCCGCGATACGGTCATGACCGCCCGGCGGCTTCCGGAAGCACGAAAGGGCGCCCGGTCGCGCGGACCGGACGCCCCCAGGCGCGGACGGGGTCAGCCGACGACCGTCCAGGTGTCCTTACCTGCCAGGAGCGCCCCCAGGTCGCCCTTGCCGTCGCGCTCGACCGCGGCGTCCAACTGGTCCGCCATGAGCGTGTCGTACACCGGTCGCTCGACCGAGCGGAAGACGCCGATCGGGGTGTGGTGCAGGGTGTCCGGGTCGGCGAGCCGGGAGAGTGCGAAGGCCGTGGTCGGGGAGGCCGAGTGGGCGTCGTGGACCAGGATCTGGGACTGGTTCTCCTCGGTCACCGCGACGACCTTCAGGTCACCGGTCCGCTGGTCGCGCACGACGCCCTTCGAGCCCTCCGCGCCGAAGCGGATCTGCTCGCCGTGCGTCAGCCGGATGACCGCCTCCTCCGCCTGCTGCTTGTCCTTGAGGACCTCGAAGGCGCCGTCGTTGAAGATGTTGCAGTTCTGGTAGATCTCCACCAGCGCCGTGCCCGGGTGGTCGGCGGCCTGGCGCAGTACCTCGGTGAGGTGCTTGCGGTCGGAGTCGACGGTGCGCGCGACGAAGGACGCTTCGGCGCCGATGGCGAGCGACACCGGGTTGAAGGGGGCGTCGAGCGAGCCCATCGGGGTGGACTTGGTGATCTTGCCGACCTCGGAGGTGGGGCTGTACTGGCCCTTGGTGAGGCCGTAGATCCGGTTGTTGAACAGGAGGATCTTGAGGTTGACGTTGCGGCGCAGGGCGTGGATGAGGTGGTTGCCGCCGATGGACAGTGCGTCGCCGTCGCCGGTGACGACCCAGACGCTCAGGTCGCGGCGGGAGGAGGCCAGTCCGGTCGCGATGGCCGGGGCGCGGCCGTGGATGGAGTGCATCCCGTAGGTGTTCATGTAGTACGGGAAGCGGGAGGAGCAGCCGATGCCCGAGACGAAGACGATGTTCTCCTTCGCCAGGCCGAGTTCGGGCATGAAGCCCTGGACGGCGGCGAGGACCGCGTAGTCGCCGCAGCCGGGGCACCAGCGCACTTCCTGGTCGGACTTGAAGTCCTTCATGGACTGCTTCGCCTCGGCCCGCGGGACCAGTGACAGGAGTGTCCTGCCGGTCTGCTCCTGGGTCGTCGTCTCAGTCATCGATGGCCTCCTTGAGAGCCGTTGCGAGCTGCTCGGCCTTGAACGGCATTCCGTTGACCTGGTTGTACGGGAGTGCGTCCACGAGGTACTTGGCACGGATCAGCGTGGCGAGCTGGCCGAGGTTCATCTCGGGGACGACCACCTTGTCGTAACGCCTCAGGACCTCTTCGAGATTCCTCGGGAAGGGGTTCAGGTGGCGCAGGTGGGCCTGTGCGATGGGCCGGCCCTCCGCGCGCAGCCGGCGTACGGCGGCGGTGATCGGGCCGTACGTCGAGCCCCAGCCGAGGACGAGGGTGCGGGCGTTCGCCGGGTCGTCGACCTCGACGTCGGGGACCGCGATGCCGTCGATCTTGGCCTGGCGGGTGCGGACCATGAAGTCGTGGTTGGCCGGGTCGTAGGAGATGTTGCCGGTGCCGTCCTGCTTCTCGATGCCGCCGATGCGGTGTTCGAGGCCGGGGGTGCCGGGCACCGCCCAGGGGCGGGCCAGGGTTTCCGGGTCGCGCTTGTACGGCCAGAAGACCTCGGTGCCGTCGGCCAGGGTGTGGTTGGGGCCGGTCGCGAACCGCACCCGCAGGTCGGGGAGTTCGTCGACCTCGGGAACCCGCCAGGGCTCCGAGCCGTTGGCCAGGTAACCGTCGCTCAGCAGGAAGACCGGGGTGCGGTAGGTCAGCGCGATCCTCGCCGCGTCGATCGCCGCGTCGAAGCAGTCGGCGGGCGTGCGCGGTGCGACGACCGGCACCGGGGCCTCGCCGTTGCGCCCGTACATGGCCTGGAGCAGGTCCGCCTGCTCGGTCTTGGTGGGCAGCCCGGTGGACGGGCCGCCGCGCTGGATCGCCACGACGAGCAGCGGCAGCTCCAGGGAGACCGCGAGGCCGATGGTCTCGGACTTCAGGGCGACGCCGGGGCCCGAGGTGGTGGTCACCGCGAGCTGCCCGCCGAACGCGGCCCCCAGCGCGGCGCCGATCGCGGCGATCTCGTCCTCGGCCTGGAAGGTCCGTACGCCGAAGTTCTTGTGCTTGGAGAGCTCGTGCAGGATGTCGGAGGCCGGGGTGATCGGGTACGAGCCGAGGTAGAGCGGCAGGTCCGCCTGGTGCCCGGCCGCGATCAGGCCGTACGCCAGGGCCAGGTTCCCGGAGATGTTGCGGTACGTGCCCGGGGGGAAGGCGGTGGTGGCCGGGGCCACCTCGTAGCTCACCGCGAAGTCCTCGGTGGTCTCGCCGAAGTTCCAGCCCGCCCGGAACGCGGCCACGTTCGCCTCGGCGATGTCGGGCTTCTTGGCGAACTTCTGCCGCAGGAACGCCTCCGTGCCCTCGGTGGGGCGGTGGTACATCCAGCTCAGCAGGCCCAGCGCGAACATGTTCTTGCTGCGGCCCGCGTCCTTGCGGGAGAGCCCGAAGTCCTTCAGGGCCTCCACCGTCAGCGTGGTCAGCGGCACCGGGTGGACGCTGTAGCCGTCCAGCGAGCCGTCCTCCAGCGGGGAGGTCTCGTACCCCACCTTGGCCATCGGGCGCTTGGTGAACTCGTCGGTGTTGATGATGATCTCGGCCCCGCGCGGCACATCGGCGATGTTCGCCCGCAGCGCGGCCGGGTTCATCGCCACCAGCACGTTCGGGGCGTCGCCCGGGGTGAGGATGTCGTGGTCGGCGAAGTGGAGCTGGAACGACGAGACGCCGGGCAGGGTGCCGGCGGGGGCGCGGATCTCGGCCGGGAAGTTCGGCAGGGTCGACAGGTCGTTGCCGAACGACGCGGTCTCCGACGTGAAGCGGTCGCCGGTGAGCTGCATGCCGTCACCGGAGTCGCCCGCGAAGCGGATGATCACCCGGTCCAGGCGGCGGACTTCCTTCGCTGCCGGGGGCGCCGGGGGCCGCTGGTCCCCGCCTGCTGGGGGCCGGTTGTCCCCGTCGTTCCCGTCGGCCTGCTCGGCCGGGCTACTGACCTGGCTGGTCACTGAACTGGACCTCCCTCAGAGGCGGCTGTTCCGGGGCGGCCGGCCGACCGGCCACCCGTGGCCACCCTACGTCCGCACGGGGCGGCAACCGGGGGGTGCTCAGGGATCGGACGTGCTTTTGAGACACCGGACTGTCCTGATGCCGCACGGCCGCACCCCCCTGGCTCCCCCTCCGGGTACCCCCGGAAGGGGAGACGCCCCGGCCCGTCCCGCGGTTCTGGTTCCGGGGCCCGCCGCGGCGGCGCCCCGGTCCCCGCAGGTCAGGAGTTGAGGTAGGTGAGCACCGCCAGCACCCGGCGGTGGTCCCCGACGCTCGGCGAGAGGCCCAGCTTCAGGAAGATGTTGCTCACGTGCTTCTCCACCGCGCCGTCGCTCACCACGAGCTGCTTGGCGATCGCCGAGTTGGTCCGCCCCTCGGCCATCAGGCCGAGGACCTCCCGCTCGCGCGGGGTCAGCCCCGCGAGCACGTCCTGCTTGCGGCTGCGCCCCAGCAACTGGGCCACCACCTCGGGGTCCAGGGCCGTACCGCCCCTGGCCACCCGTACGACGGCGTCCACGAACTCGCGCACCTCGGCGACGCGGTCCTTCAGCAGATAGCCGACCCCGGTGCTGGACCCGGCGAGCAGTTCGGTGGCGTACTGCTCCTCCACGTACTGCGACAGCACCAGCACCCCGATGCCGGGATGGTCCCTGCGCAGCCGCACCGCGGCCCGCACCCCCTCGTCGGTGTGCGTCGGCGGCATCCGCACGTCCGCCACCACCACGTCCGGCAGCTCCCCCTGCGCGGCGAGGTCCGCGACCGTCTTGACCAGCGCCTCCCCGTCACCGACCCCCGCGACCACGTCATGGCCGAGGTCGGTCAGCAACCGGGTCAGACCCTCCCGGAGCAGCACCGAGTCCTCGGCGATGACCACGCGCACCCTGTCTCCCACGACCACGTCTCTTCCTGCCCCCAGTAACCGGCGGACCGCACGCGCGATCCGTGTCGCGGACCGCACCTGCGACCCGTGTCGCGGACCGCACACGCGATCCGCTCAGGGGCCAGCATCCCAGCATCCGAACCGTCGTGCCCCCGTGTGCGCGCCCGCGCACGCACGAACCGGGCCCCCCGGACGGTTCCGGAGGGCCCGCGTCACGGGTCGGGGCTCAGCCCCGCCACGGCAGTTCGGCGGTGACGGTGGTCGGGCCGCCTGCCGGGGAGTCCACCACCAGAACCCCGTCCACGGCGTCCAGCCGCTCGCCCAGCCCGGCGAGACCCGAGCCGCGCGAGGCGTCCGCGCCGCCCCGCCCGTCGTCGGAGACCTGGAGCATCAGACGCCCGTCGGCGGCCCACACGTCGACCGAGGCACGGGTGGCCCGGGCGTGCTTGCTCACGTTCTGGAGCAGCTCCGAGACGGTGAAGTACGCGATGCCCTCGATCGCCGCCGCCGGGCGGGCCGGCAGGTCCACCTCCACCTGCACCGGCACCGTGCAGCGCGAGGCGATGGCGGACAGCGCCGCGTCCAGACCCCGGTCGGTGAGGACCGCCGGGTGGATGCCACGGGCCAGGTCGCGCAGCTCCTGAAGGGCGACCTTCACCTCGCCGTGCGCCTCGTCGACCATCCTCGCGGCGGCCTCCGGGTCCTCGGTCAGCTTCTCCTTCGCCAGCCCCAGGTCCATGGCCAGCGCCACCAGGCGCGCCTGCGCCCCGTCGTGCAGGTCGCGCTCGATACGGCGCAGGTCGGCGGCGGCGGTGTCCACGACCACGCCCCGGTCCGACTCCAGCTCGCTGACCCGGTGGTCCAGCGCGGACGCCCCGAGCAGCGCGGACACCGCGAACCGGTCCACGGACACCAGCGCCCGGGTCACCCACGGCGCGGCCAGCAGGACCACCAGGCCGACCGCGCTGGTCAGCAGCATGGCCACGGGCGCGTCGAGGCGGACCTCGTGGGACAGGTCGGTGTAGAGCAGGACGCCGCCGTCACCGGGGGCGGTCCAGGCGTACAGCGGATACGTGAACCCGGCCAGCCCGACGGACCAGAACACCGTCGCCACCACGAAGGAGAAGATCGCCCACGGCAGGTGCAGGAAGCCGTACAGCAGGTGCCGCCAGGACACGCCGGACTTCAGCACTGCCCCGATCCAGCCCATCACCCCCGGCTTGGCCCCGCGCGCCGGACGCGGCGGCGCCACGTCCAGGCCGAGCAGCGCCCGCGCCCGCTCCCGCTCCACCGCGCCGAGGCCGCGCATCGCCATCAGGCCGCCCGCCAGCAACGGGATGCCGATGAAGGTGACCAGCAGGCCGGCCCCGAGCGAGAGGGTGGTGGCCGCGAGGGAGAAGCCGACGAAGGCGAGCGGCAGGCCGACCAGTACGTAGGCCAGCTCCCGCCAGGCGCGGCCCTCGAACGGCGCACGCAGCACCGCCGGGACGCGGTGCCGCCGGGGCAGGTGTTCCCGGGTGCGGGGTGCGTAGTCCGTGGCCATGATTCGGGTCCGTTTCCTCAGGGGGCTCGTCGGCGGCGGGGCGCCGCGCGGGGGTTCCGGCGGGGTGCCGGGCGGGGAGTGCCGGTGGGGTGCCGGGCGGGCGGGGTCGTACCAAGACTGCACTGGCCGGGCGGGCGGAGCCGTGCCGGACGGTGCCTTCCCAGACTGCCCCCGCCCGGCGGTGCGGACCATGCGGTCAGTCACCGTCTCTTACGGGGGTTTTCCCTACCGGCACCGCCGGCACCGGCCCCCGCGCCGCTCCCGGCCGTGCGCGGCCGCCAGGGCAGCTCGGCCGTCACCGTGGTGCCCGCGCCGGGCGGCGAGTCCACCGTGAACAGCCCGTCCACCGCGCCCAGCCGCTCCGCGAGCCCGGACATCCCGGTGCCGCCGTCCAGCCGGGCCCCGCCGCGCCCGTCGTCCCGTACCTGGATCAGCAGCCGGGTACCCGACCGCCACACCTCCACCGTCGCCGTACGCGCCCCGCTGTGCTTGCTGACGTTCTGGAGCAGCTCCGAGACGGTGAAGTACGCGATGCCCTCGATGGCCTCCGCCGGCCGCTCGGCCAGCTCGGCGCTGACCTTCACCGGCACCGTGCAGCGCGAGGCGATCGCGGAGAGGGCGGCGTCCAGGCCCCGGTCGGTGAGCACCGCCGGATGGATGCCCCGGGCCAGGTCCCGCAGCTCCTGCAGAGCGAGCTTCACCTCGCCGTGCGCCTCGCCGACCATCAGCGCCGCCGCCTCCGGGTCCTCCAGCAGCTTCTCCTTGGCGAGCCCGAGCCCCATCGCGAGGGCCACCAGCCGGGCCTGCGCCCCGTCGTGCAGGTCGCGTTCGATGCGCCGCAGGTCGGCGGCGGCGGTGTCCACCACGACGCCCCGGTCCGATTCCAGCTCCGCGATACGCCGCTCCAGCTCACCGGAGGGGAACAGCAGCCCGCGCACCATCGTCCGGTCGACATTGGTCAGGCCCCGCACCACGAAGCCGAGCACCGGCCACAGCAGGAGGAGGCTCACCAGCGTCACCGCGAACGTCAGTACGCCCCACGGCAGCCGGACCACCGAGTACAGGATGCTCCGCCAGGCCACCGGGTCCTTCAGCGTCGACCACAGCCACGGGAAGAAGCCGTGCTGCGCGCGCGCCGCCCGCAGCGGACTCGGCTCCTCCACCCGCACCCCCAGCAGCGCGCGCGCCCGGGCCCGCTCCCAACGGCCGAGCCCGCGCGCGCCCGTCAGCCCGGCGGCCAGCAACGGCAGCCCGACCACCGTCACGGACAGCGCGACGCCGAAGGCGACGACGAGCACCGCGTACACGAAGCCCACCAGTGCCAGGGGGAGGTCGAGCAGCAGCTGCCCGACCTCCTTCCAGGTCTGCTTGCCGTACGCGAAGGCGGCGGGAGGCGGGAGCGGCGCGTCGGGAGGGGACGACGGGGGCGGCGGAGAGCCGGGCGGGTACGCACCGGGGCTGGCGGTCATGGCACAAGCCTGCCGGGTGCGGTCGCCCCGCCGCCATGGGGTGGGCGTGTCACCGGAGGTGGGGACAACCCCACCCCCCCCGCCGGGCCCGCTGGCTCGTACGCGACTGCTTACCAAGGGTTTACCAGGCCCTAGACTCCCGTGTCGTACAGATCGACGACGGACGGCGCCCCGAACGGCGGGAGCCGCGAGGCCAGGGAGCGAGGTTCGGGACGTGCCGGAACCGACCGTGCCGATCCAGGCGGCAACCCACCACGCGGCGGCGGCCGATCACGCGGCGGCAGCCGATCACGTGATGGCGGCCGACCACGTGATGACGGCCCACCACGCGGTGGTGGCCGATCACGCGGTGGTGGCCGCCTCCTACTTCCAGAGCTACTCGGTCGTCGGCCTGCTCGCCGTGATCGGCGTGCTCTTCGTCGCCGTGGCGTTCGGCGCGGGCCGCCTGCTGCGCCCGGTCGTGCCCACTCCCGAGAAGCTCCTGACGTACGAGTGCGGAGTCGACCCCGTCGGCGACGGCTGGGCGCACACTCAGGTCCGCTACTACGTCTACGCGTTCCTGTACGTGATCTTCGCCGTCGACGCGATCTTCCTCTTCCCGTGGGCGACGGTGTTCGCGGCGCCCGGATACGGCGCCACGACGCTGGTCGAGATGTTCGTCTTCCTCGGCTTCCTGGCCGTGGGTCTGCTGTACGCATACAAGAAGGGCGTCCTCGAATGGACGTGACCCCTGAGCCCCAGTCCGCCCCGGAGCCCCAGCCGCTCCCGGAACCGCGGCGCCTGGGAGTCCTCTCCCGCCTGGCCCCCGAGCCGATGAAGGTGGTCCTCAACTGGGGCCGCCGATACAGCCTCTGGGTCTTCAACTTCGGCCTGGCCTGCTGCGCCATCGAGTTCATCGCGGCTTCCATGGCCCGCCACGACTTCATCCGGCTCGGCGTGATCCCCTTCGCGCCGGGCCCGCGCCAGGCCGACCTGATGGTCGTCTCGGGCACGGTCACCGACAAGATGGCCCCGGCCGTCAAGCGCCTGTACGAGCAGATGCCGGAGCCCAAGTACGTCATCTCCTTCGGCGCCTGCTCCAACTGCGGCGGCCCCTACTGGGACTCGTACTCCGTCACCAAGGGCGTCGACCAGATCATCCCGGTGGACGTGTACGTCCCGGGCTGCCCGCCGCGCCCCGAGGCGCTCCTGCAGGGCATCCTCAAACTCCAGGAGAAGATCGCCCGCGAGTCCCTGGCGGACCGCTACGGGGACGCACCCGCCCGCCCGTCCGCCGCCTCCCTGCGCAGCGGCCTGCTTCCGCCTCCGCCCGCCCCGGGCACGGCCTCCCCCGGTACGGACACGGGGCCGTCCGCCTCCGGTACGGGAGCCACCGACGCGACCGGAGGCGGGGCCCGATGACGATCGCCCACGACGGCCTGCCCGAGAACGTCACCGAGGTCTTCGGCCCGGAGGCCCGCGCCGAGCGCGCGTACGACCTGCTGACGGTCGACGTGCCGCCCGGCGCCTGGATCTCCGCCCTCGAAACCGCCCGCACCGAGCTGGCCTGCACCTACTTCGACTGGCTGAGCGCGGTCGACGAACCCGGCACGGGCTTCCTCGTCTCCGCCCACCTCGTCTCCCTCGAAGGCCGTACGGTCCGCCGCCTGCTCGTGCGCACCACGGTCCCGCACTCCGCTCCCGCCCTGCCCACCGCGGTGGACGTCTTCGCGGGCGCGGCCTGGCACGAGCGCGAGACGCACGAGATGTTCGGCATCGACTTCACCGGCCACCCGCACCTGGCCCCGCTCCTGCTCCCGGACACCTTCGAGGGCCACCCCCTGCGCAAGGACTTCGTCCTGGCCGCCCGGGTGGCGAAGGCGTGGCCGGGCGCGAAGGAACCCGGCGAGTCCGAGCACGGCGGCCCCAAGCGCCGCCAGATGCTCCCCCCGGGCGTCCCCGACCCGAACGAATGGGGCCCCCTCAAGGGCCAGCTCCCGGCCGCTCCGGCCCGCCCGGCCCGCGCCCCCCGCACGGCAGGCGCAGCCCCGGCGACGGACCGCCCCGCCCGCCGCACCCGCACCGCGGGCGAGGGCTCGGCGTCGCAGGCCGAGGGTGCGGCTCCGGTCCGTCGCTCCCGCACCGCGGGTGAAGGCTCGGCGTCGCAGGCCGAGGGCGCGGCTCCGGTCCGTCGCACCCGCACCGCGGGTGAAGGCTCGGCGTCGCAGGCCGAGGGCGCGGCTCCGCTCCGCCGTTCCCGTTCGGCGAGCGAGGGCTCGGCCTCGCAGGCCGCGCCGGGGGAGACGTCCGCCGCTCCGGACACGCCCGAGGCCGCCCCGGCACGCCCGCCGCGCCGCACCCGCACCGCGAGCGAGGGCTCGGCGTCCCAGACCGCCCCCACGTCCCCCGACACCCCTGCGCTCCCCGCCGACCCCGTTGCCCCCGACGCCGCCGGCCCCCTCGCGCCCGACGCCGGCAGCCCCCTTGGGCGGCGGGGCCGCCCCCCGGGGGCGGAACGGGCGGGCAAGGGGGCGGCCCCCGGCGGAGCCGAACCCCCCGTCACCCCCCGGTCCGCCCCCGACCCCGCCTCCCCGCCCCGCCCCCCGGCGACCTCGGACGCCCCCTGGCACCACGCCCGCCCGGCCTTCGAGACCCCCGACCCGGGGCCCGGACCCGGGACCGAACCCGGTCCCGCGGCCGAAGAGGCCGCGCCGGACAGCCCCCCGGACACGGACGCCCCGAAAAGCCGCAACGCCCCCGACGACATCCCCGACGACCACACCCCCGACACCCCCGCCGGAGGCGATCCCGCGTGAACGACGTACTCGACGTCGCCCTCCGCCTGCTCCTCGTCTTCGTGCTGTTCCTGGTCCTGCCCCTCCTGGTCGGCCAGACCGAGCACAAGGTGATGGCCCACATGCAGGGCCGCCTCGGCCCCATGTACGCCGGCGGCTTCCACGGCTGGGCCCAGCTCGTCGCCGACGGCGTGAAGTTCGCGCAGAAGGAGGACGTCGTACCGGCCGGCGCCGACCGCCGCGTCTTCCAGCTCGCCCCCGCCGTCGCCCTCCTCCCGTACCTCCTGGTCCTGCTCGTCATCCCGGTCGGCCCGAGCGAGTCCGCCGTCGGCCAGCAGATCGACGCGGGCATCTTCTACGTACTGGCCGTCATGGGCGTCGGCGTGCTCGGCTCCCTGATGGCGGGCTGGGCGTCGGCGAACAAGTTCTCCCTGCTGGGCGGCCTGCGCACCGCCGCCCAGCTCCTCGCGTACGAACTCCCCATGCTGCTGGCCGCCGCCTCGGTGGCCATGGCGGCGGGCACGCTCTCCCTCCCCGGCATCCTCGACGCCTGGCAGTGGTGGTGGCTGCCCTGGCAGTTGATCGGCGCGTTCGTCTTCTTCACGGCGGGCCTCGCCGAGCTGCAACGGCCTCCCTTCGACGCCCCGATCGCCGATTCGGAGATCATCTTCGGCGCGTACACGGAGTACACGGGCCTGCGCTTCGCCCTGTTCCTGCTCGCCGAGTACGCCGGCATCGTGATCGTCTGCGGCCTCACCACCGTCCTCTTCCTCGGCGGCTGGCACGGCCCCTGGGGCGCCGACGGGCTCGGCTGGGTCTGGACCCTGCTCAAGACCGCTGTCCTGGCCTTCGTCGTCATCTGGCTCCGCGTCAGCTATCCCCGCCTGCGCGAGGACCAGCTCCAGAAGCTGTCCTGGACCGTGCTCATCCCGCTCGCACTCGCGCAGATCGCGCTCACCGGCATCGTGAAGGTGGCGATCCAGTAGCCATGGCTGAGAACCTCCCGCCCACCCGGCCCCGCATCCCCGGCAGCGGCCTGGCCAAGGGCCTGGCCGTCACCCTCCGCACGATGACGAAGAAGACCGTCACCGCGCAGTACCCCGAGACGCAGCCCGAACTCCCGCCCCGCACCCGCGGCGTGATCGGCCTCTTCGAGGAGAACTGCACGGTGTGCATGCTGTGCGCCCGCGAGTGCCCCGACTGGTGCATCTACATCGACTCCCACAAGGAGACGGTGCCGCCCGCCGCCCCCGGCGGCCGCGAGCGCAGCCGCAACGTCCTCGACCGCTTCGCCATCGACTTCTCGCTCTGCATGTACTGCGGGATCTGCATCGAGGTGTGCCCCTTCGACGCGCTCTTCTGGTCGCCGGAGTTCGAGTACGCGGAGACCGACATCCACGAACTCACCCACGAGCGCGACAAGCTCCGCGAGTGGATGTGGACGGTTCCGGAGCCGCCCGCCCTCGATCCCGGCGCGGAGGAACCCAAGGAGATCGCGGCCGCCCGCAAGGCCGCCGAAAAACTCGCCGCCGCCCAGCAGACGGAAACCGCGGCCCCGCAACGGGCCGATGCCACGCCGCGGGACCGCACGGAACAGGAAGGGCCGGCGTGATCCCCACGACTCCCACCCCCGACCCCGCCCTCACCCTCGCCGCCGCCGGCCCCGGCTTCCTCTCCCCGACCGGCGTCGAGATCGCCTTCCTCCTCGTCGGCCTGGTCACCCTCGGCGCGGCCGTCATCACCGTCACCACCAGGCAACTGGTGCACGCCGCCCTCTGGCTGGTCGTGGCCCTCGGCGGCCTCGCCGTCGAGTACCTGCTCCTCACCGCCGAGTTCATCGCCTGGGTCCAGGTCCTGATCTACGTCGGCTCGGTCGTCGTCCTCCTGCTCTTCGGCCTGATGCTCACCAGGGCCCCCATCGGCCGCTCCCCGGACGCCGACTCGGGCAACCGCCCCGTCGCCCTCGCGGTCGCCCTCGCAGCGGCAGCCGCCCTGGTCTGGGTGGTCGTCGACGCGTTCCGCACGACCTGGATCGACCTCGAAGGCCCCGCCCAGGGCGCCACCGAGGTCACCGGCGAGATCCTCTTCCAGCACTGGGTGCTGCCCTTCGAGGCCCTCTCGGTCCTGCTGCTGGCCGCCCTGGTCGGCGCCATCGTCCTCTCCCGCAAGCACCGGGCGGCGGCCGAAGCCGGGACCTCCGCCCCCGAGCCGACGAAGAAGACCTCCGCCCCCGAGCCGACGAAGAAGGAGCAGCGCTGATGCACCTCGCCTACCCGGCCGTCCTCGCCGCCCTCCTCTTCTGCGTCGGCCTCTACGGAGTCCTCGCCCGCCGCAACGCGATCCTGGTCCTGATGTCCGTCGAGCTGATGCTCAACGCCGTCAACCTCAACCTGGTCGCCTTCGACGTCTGGCTCCGCGACGCCCTGCACGGCGGCCAGGCCCTCACGCTCTTCACCATCGCCGTCGCCGCCGCCGAGATCGGCATCGGCCTGGCCATCGTCCTGATGGTCCATCGCAACCGCGGCACGTCGGACATCGACAGACTCCGCGACACCGCCGAAACCGCCGAGGCCGACGACCCCGACGAAGACGACACGGCCGAAAGCGACGCGGCCGACGACGCGACCCCCCACGCCCCGGCACCGAAGGCCCCGAAGGCAGCGGAGGCCGCCGCGTGACCACCACGACCCTCGCCGTCCTCGTCCCCCTCCTGCCGTTCCTCGGCGCGGTCGCGGGCCTGCTCCTGGGCCGGACCGCCCCCGGCTTCGTCCGCCCGCTGGCGATCCTCCCGACGCTCGCCGCGCTCGCCCTGGCGATCACCGTCGCCGTGCACCAGGGCGGCGGGAAGGCCGTCGACGCCGCCACCCGCCTCACCCCGACCGGCGGCGTCCCCATCGACCTGGCCCTGCACGTCGACGGCTTCGCCGCCCTGGTCGCCGTCCTGGTGACCGTCGTCGCGACCTGCGTCCAGGTCTACTCGACGGCCTACCTCCGCGACGACCCCCGCTACGCCTCCTACGCGGCCCTGGTCTCCCTCTTCACCTCCGCGATGCTGCTCGTCGTCTACTTCGGCGACCTGATGGTGCTGCTGGTCGGCTGGGAGATCATGGGCATCTGCTCGTACTTCCTGGTCGGCCACTACTGGGAGACGCCCCAGGCCCGCGCCGCCTCCCTCAAGGCCTTCCTGATCACCAAGCTCGGCGACGTCCCCTTCCTGTTCGGCCTCTTCGCGCTCGCCGCCGACGCGGGCACCTTCCGCATCACCGGCGTCCTCGACGCCGTCGCCACGGGCGGCCTCGACCACCCCACCCTCATCGCCCTCCTCCTCGTCGCGGGCGTCGCGGGCAAGTCCGCCCAGTTCCCCCTCCACACCTGGCTGCCGGACGCGATGGCGGGCCCCACGCCCGTCTCCGCGCTGATCCACGCCGCGACGATGGTCGCCGCCGGTGTCTACTTCGTGGCCCGCCTCCTGCCCGTCTTCGCGGCCTCCGCCGCCGCGATGACCGTGCTCGCCGTCATGGCCGCCGTCACGATGGTCGGCTCGGCCCTCGCCGCGCTGGCCCAGGACGACATCAAGCGGGTCCTGGCGTACTCGACGATCGGCCAGCTCGGCTACATGACCGGCGCCCTCGCCGTCGGCGACCGCGGGGCCGCCGTCTTCCACCTCCTGACGCACGGCGCCTTCAAGGCGCTCCTCTTCCTCGGCGCCGGCGTGATCATCCACGCGGCCGGCACCAACTCCCTGGCCGCCATGTCCCGCATGGGCGGCCTGCCCAAGCGCATCCCGGACGCCTACTGGACGATGACGATCGCGCTCCTCGCGCTCGCCGCCATCCCGCCGTTCGCGGGCTTCTTCTCCAAGGAAGCGGTCCTGGTCGCCGCCGAGCACACCGCCCTCGGCGACTCCGCCACCAGCCCCATCGGCGCGGGCTGGATCGTCCTGATCGCCGGACTGCTCACCGCCCTCCTCACCGCCGCCTACGCCACCCGCCTCTGGCTCCTCGCCTTCCGCGGCCACGGACCCGCCGCCCCCGCCCTTCCCCAAGCTCTCGACTCCGTTCGAGCGGGGGAGACCCCACCCAGGCAGCCGCTCGCCATGAGCGCCGTCCTGTGGGTGCTCGCTGTCCCCTCCCTCGCCCTCGGTCTCGCCGTCGGCCGACTCGCCGGCTGGTTCGACGTCACCTCCCTCGCCCCGACCGTCACCACCGCCGTCCTCTCCACCGGCGTCGCAGCGGTCGGCGGGATCATGACGTACGCCTCCTGGCGCGCCCTGCGCTACAAAGCCGGCACCAACGTCCCCCTCGGCGCGGTCGCCGCCCATCCCCAGGCCCTCGACCCCGTACGAGCAGGGGAGACCCCGCCCGACGCCGACCCCGCCGCCTCCGAGGTGGAGGCCATCGCCACCCATGAGGCCGTCTACGGCAGCGTCGCCTCGGCCCCCGACCCCGGCGACCCCGGCCGCCTCCTGCTCGGACCCCTGCACCGCCACGCCGCCACCGGCTTCCACCTGGACGCCCTCTACGCCGCCCTCTTCGTCCGCCCCGTGCGCGCCGGCGCCGAACTGGTCCGGTTCCTCGACCGCGAGGTCGTCGACACCTACGTCCGCGCCGCCGGCGCCCTCCCGCGTCTGCTCGGCACCGCCGTCCGCCGCGCCCAGACCGGCAACGTCCAGACCTACCTGGCCGCCCTGCTCGCCGGTTCCGTCGTCCTGGCGATCGCCGCCGTCCTCGTCGCCGCAGCCGGAGCGTGAGCCATGATCGGTATCAGTGAATCCGTGATGCAGTTCCTTCTGGCGTTGATCGTCCTCGGCCCGCTCGTCGGCGCCGTCGCCGCCCTCCTCCCGGCCCCGCCCGGGCTGCGGGGAAAGTCCCCGGACCAGGCCGTGCTCCGCCACGGCGTCGTCGTCACCGGCGCGGTCCTCGTCGCCGCGATCGTCCTCGCGCTCGCCTTCGACCACGACCAGCCCGCGAAGATGCAGGCCAACACGGACATCAGCTGGATCCCGGCGCTCGACGTCCGCATCCACCTCGGCATCGACGGCATCTCGCTCCCCCTCCTCCTCCTGACCGCGCTCCTGACCTTCCTCTGCGCGCTCCACAGCTGGTTCCATCCGCCCAAGGGCCCGTCCCCCAAGGCCTTCGTCGCGCTCCTCCTCGTCCTGGAGACCGGCACCCTCGCCACCTTCGCCGTCCTGGACCTGATCCTGTTCTTCCTGGCCTTCGAGACGGTCCTCGTCCCGATGTACTTCCTGATCGCCCGCTGGGGCGGCGCCCAACGGACCCGGGCGGCCGGGAAGTTCATCCTCTACACCCTGCTCGGCTCCGTCGTGATGCTGCTCGGCCTCCTCCTCATCGGCCTGAAGTCCGGCACGTTCGACATGGTGGCACTCGCCACTGACAACGGCCGTGGCCTCACCACATCCGTGCAGGTCACCGCAGTTCTGGCGATCGCCGTCGGCCTCGCCGTGAAGGCCCCGATGTGGCCCCTGCACAGCTGGCTCCCGGACGCCCACACCGCCGCCCCCACCGTCGGCTCGGTCCTGCTGGCCGGCGTCCTGCTGAAGATGGGCACGTACGGCTTCGTCCGCATCGCCCTGCCGATCGCCCCCGACGGCATGCACACCTTCGCGCCCTACCTCGCCGCGTTCGCCGTCGTCGGCATCCTCTACGGCTCCCTCGCCTGCCTCTCCCTGGCCCGCAAGGGCAACAAGGGCGACCTGAAACGCCTCATCGCCTACTCCTCCGTCGGCCACATGGGCTTCGTCCTCCTCGGCATCGCCTCCATGACCCCCACCGGCGTCAACGGCGCGCTCTTCGCCAACATCGCCCACGGCCTCATCACCGGCCTGCTCTTCTTCCTGGTCGGCGCCCTCAAGGACCGTTACGGCACCGCCGACCTCGACACCCTCGCCGGGGCCACCGGCGCCGCCCTCTACGGCCGCGCCCCCCGCCTCGGCGGCCTCCTCGCCTTCGCCGCCGTCGCCTCGCTCGGCCTGCCCGGACTCGCCGGGTTCTGGGGCGAGATGCTGACGATGTTCGGCGCGTTCGACCCCGCCGAGGGCCTCAGCCGCCCCGCCTTCCTCACCTTCATGGCCCTCGCCGGCCTCGGCACGCTGCTCACCGCCGCGTACCTCCTGGTCGTCGTCCGCCGCGTCTGCATGGGAGACCCGGGGGAGCGGCCCGCGGAAACCCCCGCCATCGCCGACGTCCGGCGCCACGAATACGCCACCTGGACCCCCCTCGTCGCCCTCACCGTCCTCGCCGGCCTCTGGCCCGCAGTCCTCCTCGGCCTGACCGACCCGGCCGTCCAGAAGCTCCTCGCAGGAGGCAAGTCGTGACCGTGGCCAGCCACGCCGTGACCCTGGCCGCGCAGGCCGCCGAACCCGTCCACGCGGCCGCCCCGGCCGCGAGCCTCGTCCAGTCCGTCGACTGGCTCGCCGTCGCCCCGCCCGTGGTGGCGGCCGTCGCCGCGCTCCTGGTCCTGGTCGCCGACCTGTTCGTACGAGAGGGCCGCAAGCACCTCCTGGGCGTCGGCGCCGTCGCGGGCCTCGTCGTGTCCCTGGCCGCCCTGCTGCCCCTGCGCGGCGCGACCCGCAAGACCTTCTGCCTGGTCACCGACACCACGGTGTGCAGCTACACGGTCGACCGGTTCGCCCTGGTCGTCCAGGCCCTGGTCCTCGCCGGCGCCCTGGTCGCCGCCCTCCTGTCCCTCACCCTCACCAAGGACGACGAGGACCTCCCCGCGGGCGAGTACTGGTTCCTGCTGCTGTCCTCCGCCGCCGGCGCGGCCCTCCTCCCGGCCGCCCGCGACCTCGCCACCCTCGTCGTCGCCCTCGAAGTCGCCTCGCTGCCCGCGTTCGCCCTCGTCGGCCTGCGCCGCGGCGACCGGCGCTCCTCCGAAGCGGCCCTGAAGTTCTTCCTGTCCTCCGTGACCGCGACCGCCGTGCTGCTCCTGGGCGTCAGCTTCGTGTACGCCGCGACCGGCAGCCTGCACCTCACCGAGATCGCCACCCGCCTCGACAACGTCCCCGCCCAGTTGGACACCCTCGCGCAGGCGGGCGTCGCCCTCACCCTCGTCGGCTTCGCCTTCAAGACGGCGGCCGCGCCCTTCCACTTCTGGGTGCCCGACACCTACGTCGGCGCGCCCCTGCCCGTCGCCGCCTACCTCTCCGTCACCGGAAAGGCGGTCGGCTTCTCCGGGCTCGTCCTGGTCACCGTCGTCGCGTTCCCCTCGTACGCCGACGTGTGGGGCCCGGCGCTCGCCGTCCTCGCCGCCCTGACGATGACCGTCGGCAACGTGGCCGCCCTGCGCCAGAGCGCCGCCCGCGCGCGCGGCGCCGTCCGCCTCCTCGCCTGGTCCTCCGTCGGCCAGGCCGGCTACCTGCTGGTGCCGATCGCCGCCGCCGCGTACACCAGCGACGTCCAGATCGGCTCCACCGTCGCGTACGCCCTGATGTACGCCGTCGTGAACCTCGGCGCCTTCGCCGTCGTCGCCCTCGTCTCCCGTACGCGGCCGGGCGGCCGCCTCACCGACTACCGCGGCCTGTACGCCCGCAGCCCCCTCGCGGCCCTCGCCCTCGCCTTCTTCCTGCTCTGCCTGGCCGGGCTGCCGCCGGGGATCATCGGGCTCGTGGCGAAGGTCACCGTCTTCGCGTCGGCCGTCGACGCCGGCCTGGCCTGGCTGGCCGTCGTCATGGCCGTCAACGTCGTGATCGCGCTCGCCTACTACCTCCGCTGGACCGCCCTCCTCTTCCGCCCGGCGCCTCCCGAGGCGCCGGCACCCGAGGAGGCGCCGGCACCCGAGGAGGCGCCGGCACCCCAGGAGGCGCGAGCGCGCCGGGCGCTCCCCGCCCCCCTCGGCACCGCGATCGTCCTCACCCTGGTCGCCGCCGTCACCCTCTCCGGCGCCCCCCAGCTGATCCTCGACGTGCTCACCGGCTCGCTCTTCCAGTAGGCGGGTACGGCCCGTTCCCCGGACGGCCCAACCCGCTGACCGGTGCACAAGGGAACTAGTGACCCCCGCCTGGCGTTGACCAGTGAGGAAGGGTCCACTGAACGTGGAAGCACCACCCGGTCAGGAGTTCCCCTGCCGCACCACTTGGAGGGCGCACCGTGCACCGCCGGCACAACGGGTTGAAGACAGCCGTACTCCTCGGGGGCCTGTCCGCGCTGATCCTCGTCATCGGCAGCTTCTTCGGCCGTACGGGACTGCTCGTCGCGCTCCTCGTCGCGCTCGGCACCAACGCGTACGCGTACTGGAACAGCGACAAGCTGGCCCTGCGCGCCATGCGCGCCCGCCCGGTCAGCGAGTTCGAGGCCCCCGAGCTCTACCGCATGGTCCGCGAGCTCTCCACGGCCGCCCGCCAGCCCATGCCCCGCCTCTACATCTCGCCGACCCAGGCCCCCAACGCCTTCGCCACCGGCCGCAACCCGCGCAACGCCGCGGTGTGCTGCACCGAAGGCATCCTCCAGATCCTGACCGAACGCGAACTGCGCGGCGTCATCGGGCACGAGCTCAGCCACGTCTACAACCGGGACATCCTGATCTCCTCCGTCGCCGGGGCCCTCGCCTCGGTCGTGATGTTCCTGGTCAACTTCGCCTGGCTGATCCCCGTCGGCAGGTCCAACGACGACGAGGGCCCCGGCGTCTTCGGCATGCTGCTGATCATGATCCTGGGCCCGCTGGCCGCCTCGATCATCCAGCTCGCCGTCAGCCGCTCCCGCGAGTACGAGGCGGACGCCTCCGGCGCGCAGCTCACCGGCGACCCGCTCGCCCTCGCGAGCGCATTGCGCAAGCTGGACGCGGGTACGAAGCAACTGCCGCTGCCCCCCGAACCCCGGATCGAGACCGCGAGCCACATGATGATCGCGAACCCGTTCCGCCCCGGCGAGGGCGCGGCGAAGCTCTTCTCCACTCACCCGCCCATGGCGGAACGCATCGCCCGACTCGAACAGATGGCAGGCCACCGACCGTGAAGACACTCCTCAACCTCATATGGCTGGTCCTGAGCGGCTTCTGGCTCTTCCTGGGGTACCTGCTCGCGGGCCTCCTGCTCTGCGTCACCGTCATCGGCATCCCCTTCGGCCTGGCCGCCTTCCGGATCGGCGTCTACGCCCTGTGGCCCTTCGGGCAGACCGTCGTGGAGCGCCGCGACGCGGGCAGCCCCTCCTGCGTCGGCAACGTCCTGTGGCTCGTCCTGGCGGGCTGGTGGCTGGCGCTCGGCCACGTCGTCACCGGCATCGCGCTGTGCGTCACGATCATCGGCATCCCGTTCGGCATCGCCAACTTCAAGCTGATCCCGGTGTCCCTGCTGCCCCTCGGCAAGGAGATCGTCCCCACCGACCAGCCCTTCGCCGCCCGCTGACCCCGCCGCCCCGGCCGACCCCGGCTGACCTGGCAACCTTCCCGGCACGCGACGCGTCCTCCCGTACGAGAGCGGCCACCGGCGCCACCACGCCGCCCGTCCGCACCACACGGCACACCGCACCCACGGGGGGACCCTCATGAGCATCCTCGGCTGGATCGTCCTCGGCCTGATCGCCGGCGTCATCGCCAAGGTCCTGCTGCCCGGCCGCGACCCCGGCGGGCTGGTCGGCACCACGCTGATCGGCATCGCGGGCGCGTTCATCGGCGGCTGGATCTCCACCCGGTTCCTGGACCGCGAGATCGCCAACCAGTTCTACGACGGCCCGACCTGGATCGCGGCCGTCGGCGGCTCGCTGGTCCTGCTCATCGCGTACCGCATCCTCTTCGGCCACTCCCGCTCACGCCGTTAGCCCCGTCACCCGCAGGGTGACGTTCAGCCGTCCGGCGGCCAGTCCGGTCGCCGGATCGCCCGTCCCCGGCAGCACCTTCGGCACCCCGTGGTACGCGAACCGCGACGGCCCCCCGAAGACGAAGAGGTCCCCCGACCGCAACTCCACGTCCGTGTAAGGGCGTCCCCGCCCCTGCGGATTGCCGAACCGGAACACGCAGCGGTCGCCGATGCTGAACGACACCACCGGCGCCGACGACCGCTCCTCCCGGTCCTGGTGCATCCCCATCCGGGCGTCGCCGTCGTAGAAGTTCACCAGCCCGGCGTCCGGCGCGTACCCGGCGCCGGCCCGCTCGTCCCCGTACGCGTCCGCCACCGCCCGGCGCCCCAGGTCGCCCAGCCACTCGGGGAACTCCGCCACCCCCGCGCCGTTCACGTCGTCCGCCGTGCGCGAGTAGCGGTACGGCTGCCAGTGCCACCCGAGACCCACCGACCGCACCGACATCACCCCGCCGCCGGGCAGCCGCGTGTGCCGCAGCGGCACCGGCCCGGTGGCCCACGCCCGGCACGCCGCCACCAGCCTCCGCTGCTCCGCCGGCGACAGCCACCCCGGAACGTGCACCGCCCCCGGCGCCACCTCCGCCCGCTCCCGGGGCAGCTCGAACAGCTCGCTCACCGCGCCGGACCGCGGGTGCCGTGGGCGCCGTGGGCGTGGAGTTCCAGCTCCAGCAGCAGCCGCTTGCGCTCCAGTCCGCCCGCGTACCCCACCAGCGCCCCGCCCGCCCCCACGATCCGGTGGCACGGCCGCACCACCAGCAGCGGATTGCGTCCGATGGCCGTCCCCACCGCCCGGACCGCCGCCCTGGACGCCCCGATCGACTCGGCGACCTTCCCGTACGAGGTGGTCTCCCCGTACGGGACGCCCTCCACCGCCCCCCACACCCGGCGCTGGAACTCCGTACCCCCGCCGTCCGCGTACGCGAGCTCGAACCGCGTCAGCTCCCCGGCGAAGTACGCCTTCAACTGCGCCGCCGCCTCCCCGAACAGCTCCGGCGCCCGCCGCCACCCGTCCCGGACGACGGCCCCGCCCTTCTGCCCGGGCACCGACAGCGACCGCAGCGCTACCCCGCCGGGCGCCGTGGCGGACTCCTCGCCCACGACCAGCAGTTCGCCCAGCGGGCTGTCGAGGGTCGCGTACACCGTGGTCACGCTCATGACCCCATCCTCTCCGCGCAGTGCTCACCACGCTTCTCGCGTCCGAGTCTGCGCCCGTGCCCGCACCCGGGGCTGGCGGAATTCGGACATGACGCTGCCGCCGGGCACGCGAAGGGGGCGGGAGCCGGCCCGAAGCCGCCCACCGCCCCCGTCCGAAGGCCCGCGTGCCGTGTCAGAGGCTCAGCGGTAGTTCACGAACTGGATCGCGAAGTCCAGGTCCTTGCCCTTGAGCAGCGCCTGCACGGCCTGCAGGTCGTCCCGGCTCTTGGAGGTGACCCGCAGCTCGTCGCCCTGCACCTGCGCCTTGACGCCCTTGGGGCCCTCGTCGCGGATGATCTTGGCGACCTTCTTGGCGTTGTCCTGCGAGATCCCCTCCTCGATGGAGGCGAAGATCTTGTACTCCTTGCCGGACAGCTGCGGCTCGCCCGCGTCCAGCGACTTCAGCGAGATGCCGCGCTTGACCAGCTTGGTCTCGAAGATGTCGAGGATCGCCTTGACGCGCTCCTCGCCGTTGGCCTGCATCAGGATCTTCTCGCCGGACCAGGAGATGGAGGCGTCCGTGTTCTTGAAGTCGTAACGCTGCGAGATCTCCTTGGCGGCCTGGTTGAGGGCGTTGTCGACCTCCTGCCGCTCGACCTTCGAGACGATGTCGAAACTGGAGTCGGCCATGTCCTGTGGCTCCTTGCATGTGGGTGACGGGTGGGTGCCGGATACGGCGCGGGTGCGGCGCAATCCCTTCGGCGTACGCCGCAAAGCCTAGCCACCCGGACCGGCGGCGGGCGCGGATCAACCGGGTGGCGGAGCACCCCCGGCCATCAGGTATTGTTTACGTCGTCCCCAGGGAAAAGCGCCGCGAGGCGAAGATCCCCAGGTGACACCCCATGGCGGTGTGCCCGAGTGGCCAATGGGAACGGACTGTAAATCCGTCGGCTTAGCCTACCCAGGTTCGAATCCTGGCGCCGCCACAGAAGAAGGCCCCCGAGCAGCGGAAACGCTGACCGGGGGCCTTCGGGTTTCCCGGCTGCGACGGCTCCGGCGCGGCAGGCGCCGATGCGGCGGACCCCGGCGCGGCCGGAACCCGTGCCGCTAGCCGTCCGCGAGGCGGAACGCCAGCCGCGTCTGCCACTTGCCCGGGTCCGGCTCGACCCGGGGATCGGTCAGGAACGTCTCCGTCCGGCCCACCCAGTGCTCGCCGTCCCCGGTCCTCGTCATGTCCCACTCCAGGCCCCGCGCGCCCGCCCAGGCGATCAGCTCCCGCGTGACGCCGGTCAGCTCGTCCGGGTGGCCGACGTGCGTCAGCGTCGCGTACCGCCCCGCCGGGAGGGCGTCCGCCCGCACATCCCCCTCCGGCTCCGGTGCGACCGCCACCGGCACCCCCGCCTCGACCTCCAACTCCCCGTCCGCGCCGATCACGTTGTACCGGAAGAACGGGCCGCCGCCCGGTTCGGTTCCCCGCGCCGCCAGCCAGTCGAAGAGCTCCGGGATCCGGTCGGCGACCGGGGCGAAGTGGTCCGCCCGCACCCGCGCCCGGATGCCCACGTAGGGCTGCTCGCCGCGTTCCACGATCTCCGGTTCGTACCGCATGGCACTCCTCAAATCCGTTGTCCTGCATGGCTGTTGACGGCCGCCCCCGCGCCGGGTGCGGCCGTCACGAGGGACGACTGCGCGGCGGCGCCGAACTCGTCGGTCCCGCCGCGCGGTTGGGCCCCGTCAGTTGCCCGCCACGTCCTTCACCGCCACCGACACCGGCACGCTCCCGCCGATGAGCTCCAGCGTCAGCCCCGCCGTCGACGGCGTCTCCAGCAGCTCCGCCAGCACGGCCGCCACGTCGTCGCGCGCCACCGGCCCGCGCCCCGTCGAGGCGCCCAGCTTCACCAGTCCGGTGCCCGCGTCGTCCGTCAACTGCCCGGGCCTCAGGATCGTCCAGTCCAGGCCGCTGCGCGCCCGTAGGTCCGCGTCCGCCGCGCCCTTGGCGCGCAGGTACACGTCGAAGACCTCGTCGCCGGGGTGCTCGGGATCGGCGCCCATCGAGGACACCAGCACGAAGCGGCGCACCCCGGCCCGCTCCGCCGCCTCCGCGAACGTGACCGCGGCGTCCCGGTCGACGGTGTTCTTGCGGCCGGCCCCGCTGCCCGGACCCGCCCCCGCCGCGAAGACCGCCGCCGTGGCCCCCTCCAGGGCGGCCGCGACCTCCGCCACGGACGCCGACTCCAGGTCGAGGACGACCGGTTCGGCCCCCGCCGACCGCAGGTCCTCGGCCTGCTTCCGGTCGCGGATGATCCCCGCGACCTCGCCTCCGCGCGCGGCGAGCAGACGCTCCAGCCGCAGTGCGATGTGACCATGTCCACCAGCGATGACAGTGCGCATGCCCTCGACCGTACGCCCGCGGGCCCGCCGCCGCCGAGAACGCCGCACACACCCCGCGAACGGGTGGCTCCCCGGCCCCGCCGGACGCCGCGCGGGCCCCGCCCCCCCCCACCGGCGGGGCCCCGCGCGCCCCGGGCCCTCAGGGACCCGCCTCCGGCCTCCCCTGGCGCGGCAGTCCGCACTCCGCGGCGCCCGCCGCGTCCCCGTACTCGCGCACCGCGCTGGTGCGCGCCACGATCCGTCCCCGGTGCACCACGACCCTGCCGTACGCCAGCGACAGCGCCCCCGCGAGGCGCTCGCCCCGCACCGCCACCAGCTCCGCCGGGAACCCCGCCTCCAGCCGCACCTCGGGCAGCCCCATCGTCTCCCGCGCCGTCGCCGCCACCGTGTCGTACGCGTCCGGCGCGCGCATCCCGCTCTGCGACGCCAGCAGGTACGCCGCCTCCAGCGGATCGCCGCGCCCCACCGGGTTCGCCAGGTCCCGCAGCGCCCCGCTGCCCGCCGCGAGCCGCACCCCGGCCGCCCGCAGCAGCCGGACCGGAGCCACCCCGCGCGCCTCCACGCCCCCGCAGCCGCCCTGCGGCTGGCACACCACGCCCACCCCGGCCGCGGCCAGTTGGTCGGCCGCCCGCGTCGCCACCTGGAGGGGCAGCCGCGCCAGCCCTCCGCACGGACCCACCACCACCCCCGGCCGCAGCCCGCCCGCCATCGCCGCCAGCCGCGCGAGGCGCGCCGGATCGTCACCCCCGGTGTGCAGGTCCACCGGGCACCCGTGCTCGGCCGCCACCTCCAGCACCCGCTCCACGTAGCCCGCCGGATCGGGGTCCAGGTCCGGGCAGCCGCCCACCACCGAGGCGCCCATCTTCACCGCGTCCCGCAGCATCGCCAGGCCGTCCGCCCCGGCCACCCCCGTCAGCAGCCGCGGCACCGCCACCGCCGACAGGTCCACCAGGCCGCGCAGCGCCCGCCGGGCCCGGAGCACCGCCTCCATCGGCCCGAGCCCCTGCACGCCGCCGATCCGCACGTGCGAGCGCAGCGCCGTCGCCCCGTGCCCGAGCTGGAGCAGCGCCGCCCGGGTGGTGCGCCGCTGCACGTCCTGCCGCGTGTACGAGACGGGGCCGCCCCCGTCGGCGGTCAGGGCGGTGTCGCTGTGCGCGTGCGGCTCCGCCGGCGCCGGCAGCAGCAGGAAGCCCGAGAGGTCGATCCGGGCGGCGGTCCGCGCCGGGAGGCTGCCCGCCGTGCCGACCGCCTCGATGCGTCCCTCGCTGATCCGTACGTCCACCGTGCGCCCGTCGGTGAGCCGGGCCCCGCTCAGCAGCAGGGCCCCGGTGCGCTCCGCGCCGCCCGCGCCGGCGCCGGCGCTCGGACCGGAGCTCCCCGGGCGGCGGGACGGCTGCGGCTGGCTGTCGGACATCGCGCTCCTGGCGGGGGCTCGGGCGGAGAGGGGCGCGTCGGCGCGGGGCGGCCGGCGCCCGGGATCACGCGGCGTCCGACCGAGCCTAGGGGCCCGCCCGCGGGGCTTCGAGGAGGTGCGGATTAGTCGTACCGCAGTGACCTCCGGTGGCCTACGCGACGGGTGGCGGCGACCCGTCCGGGAAGGCTCCGGAGAGGACCTCCGATATGGATTTGGGGGATCGGCGCAGACCCGTGTAATGTCTTCATCGCTCGCCCCAATAGCTCAGTCGGTAGAGCGTCTCCATGGTAAGGAGAAGGTCTGCGGTTCGATTCCGCATTGGGGCTCTGGTGTTCGGAGATCCTCCCCCTCGGGGGAGGTGATCCAGACATCAAAGCGGTGTAGCTCAGTCGGTAGAGCAAGCGGCTCATAATCGCTGTGTCACCGGTTCAAGTCCGGTCACCGCTACGCGCAGTAGCCGATTGTAGGGTCGGTCCTCCGATCGGCTACTCTTTTTTGCGTTCATCCGTACATCCGTCCGTCCAAGGAGCACTCACGTGGCTGCCACCGACGTCCGCCCGAAGATCACGCTGGCCTGCGTGGAGTGCAAGGAGCGGAACTACATCACCAAGAAGAACCGGCGTAACAACCCGGACCGCATGGAGATGAAGAAGCACTGCCCGCGTTGCAACTCGCACACGGCGCACCGCGAAACGCGCTAAGCACAGGCTCGTACCCGAGGCCGTCCCCGAAATCACCGGGGGCGGCCTCGTGTCGTATGTCACCGCGTTTCGCCTCGGTCATGTCGCTCACGTCGGTCACGACGTTTTCACCAGTCACAGGAGGTACGAGTTCCATGGCGCTCGACCAGTCCTTCGTGGGGCGGTCCTATCCGCCCGCCTCGGCGTACGAGGTCGGCCGGGAGAAGATCCGCGAGTTCGCCGAGGCCGTCGGCGACGGCAATCCCGCGTACACGGATCAGGAGGCGGCCAAGGCGCTCGGCCACCCCGATGTGATCGCCCCGCCGACTTTCGTCTTCGCGATCACCTTCAAGGCCGCCGGTCTCGTCATCGAGGACCCGCAGTTGGGCCTGGACTACAGCCGGGTGGTGCACGGCGACCAGAAGTTCGCCTACACCCGCCCGGTGCGCGCGGGGGACCGGCTGTCCGTCACCTCGACCATCGAGGCGATCAAGTCGATGGCCGGGAACGACATCCTGGACATCCGCGGCGAGGTCCACGACGAGAGCGGTGAGCACGTCGTGACCGCCTGGACGAAGCTGGTGGCGCGTGCCGCCGCCGAGGAGGCGTGAGATGACTGCCACGATCGCTTACGCGGACGTCGAGGTCGGCACCGAGCTGCCCGCCGGGTCCTTCCCCGTGACTCGCGCCACACTCGTGCGGTACGCGGGCGCCTCCGGGGACTTCAACCCGATCCACTGGAACGAGAAGTTCGCGGTCGAGGTCGGTCTCCCCGACGTCATCGCGCACGGCATGTTCACCATGGCCGAGGCGATCCGCGTGGTCACCGACTGGGCCGGGGACCCGGCCGCCGTCGTCGAGTACGGGGTGCGCTTCACCAGGCCCGTGGTCGTCCCCAACGACGACGAGGGCGCCCTGATCGAGGTCACCGGCAAGGTCGCCGCCCTCCTGGACGACAACCGGGTCCGGGTGGACCTCGTCGCCACGAGCGCCGGCCAGAAGGTGCTGGGCATGTCCCGCGCCGTGGTCCGGCTCGCCTGAGCAGCGGTACGGAACGCGAGGGGCGGCCTCCCGGGGCCGCCCCTCGCGCGTTGCCCGGCCGGGAGCCCCCGGCCGCTCTCGTAGGCTGGACCCCGTGCAGGAACTCCACGATGCCCCCCTCGCCCCCCTGACCACCTTCCGCCTCGGCGGCCCCGCGGCCTGCCTGGTCACGGCCACCACCGACGACGAGGTGGTCGCCGCCGTCCGCGAGGCCGACGCCGCCGGCACCCCGCTGCTGGTGATCGGCGGCGGCAGCAACCTGGTCATCGGCGACAAGGGCTTCGACGGCACCGCCCTGCGCGTCGCCACCCGCGGCTTCTCCCTCGACGGCACGAAGCTGGAGCTGGCCGCCGGGGAGGTCTGGACGGACGCCGTCGCCCGCACCGTCGCGGCGGGCCTCGCGGGCATCGAGTGCCTCGCCGGAATCCCCGGCTCCGCCGGCGCCACCCCGATCCAGAACGTCGGGGCGTACGGCCAGGACGTCTCCAGCACCCTCACCGAGGTCGACGCCTACGACCGCCGCACCGGCGAGCGCGTCACCCTCACCAACGCCGAGTGCGCCTTCTCGTACCGCCACAGCCGGTTCAAGGAGGACCCGGAGCGCTATGTGGTGCTGCGGGTGCGCTTCGAGCTGGAGGACGCGGGCGGCCTGTCCGCGCCGGTCAAGTACCCGGAGACCGCGCGCACGCTGGGCGTGGCTGCGGGGGACCGGGTGCCCGCCGCCGTCGTGCGCGAGACCGTGCTCGCCCTGCGCGCGGGCAAGGGCATGGTGCTGGACCCGGAGGACCACGACACCTGGTCGGCGGGCTCCTTCTTCACCAACCCGATCCTGGACGACGCCCGGTTCGCGGCCTTCCTCGCCCGCGTCCACGACCGGCTCGGCCCCGACACCGCCCCGCCCGCCTTCCCGGCGGGGGAGGGGCTCACCAAGACCTCCGCGGCCTGGCTCATCGACCGCGCAGGCTTCACCAAGGGGTACGGACAGGGGCCCGCCCGCATCTCCACCAAGCACGCCCTCGCCCTCACCAACCGGGGCGACGCCACCACCGAGGACCTCCTGGCGCTCGCCCGCGAGGTCGTCGCCGGGGTCCGCGACGCGTTCGGCGTGACCCTCGTCAACGAGCCCGTGACGGTCAACTGCGCCCTGTAGCGGCCGGATCAGTACGCCACCCCGACGCCCTGCCGCACCGTCGCCGGGTCCGCCAGCACCGCCAGCATCGCGTGCGCCACGTCGGCCCGCGCGATGGTGCGGCCGCTGCGCGGGGTGCCGCCGACGACCGTGCGGTACTTCCCGGTCAGCCGCCCGTCCAGCAGCCTGGGCGGGCGCACGGAGGTCCAGTCGGCGGCCGAGCGGGACAACTCGTCCTCCATGGCCGCCAGATCGACGTACACGGGCTTCAGGGCCGCGCTCACCAGCTTTCCTACCAGCCGGTCGACGAACGGCTGCCGGTCCGCCGAAGGGCCGACCGGGGCCGCGCTCACCACCACGAGCCGCCGGACGCCCTCGGCCTCCATCGCGCCCAGCACCGTACGGGTGAGCCGGGTCGTGATCCCCGCGTCCTTGCGACCGCGCGCACCCAGACCCGAGAGCACCGCGTCCCGCCCGGCCACCGCCTCCCGCACCCCCTCGGGGCCGGCCAGGTCCGACCGGAAGACGGTCAGCCCCGCACCGGTGGCGGAGAGCCGGGCCGGGTCGCGCACCACCGCCGTCACCTCGTGCCCCGCGGCCAGCGCCTGCCGGACGATCTCCTTCCCGACCCCGCCGGTGGCACCGAACACCGTGAGCTTCATCGCACGACCTCCTCGGGTGGGTGAGCATTCACTCACCAAGCGTCTAAAGTGGGTGAGCATTCACTCACCGCGGGTCCAGAGTGGGTGAGCATTCACTCACCCGTCAACCCCCGCCGACCCACCCCGGAGCCCCCGTGCAGAAGCCCACCCGCGAGCGCATCCTCGACGCCGCTCACGACCTGATGCGCACCCTCGGCCTCTCCCGCACCACCACCAAGGAGATCGCCCGCGCCGCCGGCTGCTCGGAGGCGGCCCTCTACAAGCACTTCGCGGGCAAGGAGGACCTCTTCGTCGCCGTCCTCCGCGAACGCCTGCCCCGGCTCGCCCCCCTGCTGCACCGTCTCCTCGCCGACCCCGGCGCCCGCACCGTCGAGCAGAACCTCACCGAGATCGCCCGCCAGGCCGTGCTCTTCTACGCCGAGAGCTTCCCGATCGCCGCCTCGCTCTACGCCGAGACCAAGCTCAAGGCCCGCCACGACACCGCCATGCGGGACCTGGGCACCGGACCCCACGTGCCCATCGAGAGCCTGGACGCCTATCTGCGCCTCGAACGCGGCACCGGCCGCCTCGCACCCGACGCCGACACCTTCGCGGCCGCCTCGCTCCTCCTCGGCGCCTGCGCCCAGCGCGCCTTCGCCTACGACGCGGACGGCACCACCGGCAAGCGCCCCCCGCAGGACGTCGAGACCTTCGCCGCCTCCCTCGCCCGCACCCTGCTCGCCGGCATCGCCGGCTAGCTCAGTCCGCCAGCCACGCGTCGATCCCGCTCAGCAGCTTGTCCCGCACGTCCACCGGCGCGGCCGACCCGCGCACCGACTGCCGGGCCAGCTCGGCCAGTTCGGCGTCCGTGAACCCGTGGTGCTCCCGTGCCAGCTCGTACTGCGCCGCGAGCCGCGACCCGAACAGCAGCGGGTCGTCCGCCCCCAGCGCCATCGGCACCCCGGCGTCGTACAAGGTCCGCAGCGGCACGTCCTCGGGCTTCTCGTACACCCCGAGCGCCACGTTCGACGCCGGGCACACCTCGCAGGTGACGCCCCGCTCCGCGAGCCGCTTCAGCAGCCGCGGGTCCTCCGCCGCCCGCACGCCGTGCCCGATCCGCGAGGCGTGCAGGTCGTCCAGGCAGTCCCGGACGGACGCGGGACCCGTCAGCTCGCCCCCGTGCGGCGCGGCGAGCAGCCCGCCCTCGCGCGCGATCGCGAAGGCCCGGTCGAAGTCCCGCGCCATCCCCCGGCGCTCGTCGTTGGAGAGCCCGAAGCCGACGATCCCGCGATCGGCGTACCGCACCGCCAGCCGCGCCAGCGTGCGCGCGTCCAGCGGATGCTTCATCCGGTTCGCCGCGACCAGCACCCGCATCCCGAGCCCGGTCTCCCGGGAGGCGCTGTCGACCGCGTCCAGGATGATCTCCAGCGCCGGGATCAGCCCGCCGAGCAGCGGTGCGTACGACGTCGGATCGACCTGGATCTCCAGCCACCCGGAACCGTCCCGGACGTCCTCCTCGGCGGCCTCGCGCACCAGCCGTCGGATGTCCTCCGGCGTCCGCAGGCAGGACCGCGCCGCGTCGTACAGCCGCTGGAAGCGGAACCAGCCCCGCTCGTCGGTCGCCCGCAGCTTCGGCGGCTCGCCGCTGGTCAGCGCCTCGGGAAGGTGCACCCCGTGGCGGTCGGCCAGGTCCAGCAGGGTCGAGGGCCGCATCGAGCCGGTGAAGTGCAGATGCAGATGGGCCTTGGGGAGCAGAGTCAGATCGCGTACACGTGGCGGGTTCGGGGGGGTCCCCCCTGATCGGAGGTGCATCCCAGGATCTTGCCGCACGGGCGACGCGCCCGGAAGCGGCTTTTCTCCAACGGGTGCGCCCCCGAACGCAGAAACGGCCCCCCGGCCGCCTGGGCCGGAGGACCGTCACGGGCCGGGACGCGTCAGTCGCGCGCCTCCGCCAGGAGCTTCTGGATGCGCGACACGCCCTCGACGAGGTCCTCGTCGCCCAGCGCGTACGACAGCCGCAGGTAACCCGGGGTGCCGAAGGCCTCGCCCGGGACGACCGCGACCTCCACCTCCTCCAGGATCAGCGCGGCCAGCTCGACCGAGGTCTGCGGGCGCTTGCCGCGGATCTCCTTGCCCAGCAGCCCCTTCACCGACGGGTAGACGTAGAACGCGCCCTCCGGCGTCGGGCAGACGACGCCCTCGATCTCGCTCAGCATCCGCACGACCGTCCTGCGCCGGCGGTCGAAGGCGGCGCCCATCTCCTCGACGGCGTCCAGCGGCCCGGACACGGCGGCCAGCGCCGCGACCTGCGCCACGTTGGAGACGTTCGAGGTGGCGTGCGACTGGAGGTTGGTCGCGGCCTTCACGACGTCCTTCGGGCCGATGATCCAGCCCACCCGCCAGCCGGTCATCGCGTACGTCTTCGCCACGCCGTTGACCACGATGCACTTGTCGCGCAGCTCGGGCACGATCGCCGGCAGCGAGGTGAACCGCGCGTCGCCGTAGACCAGGTGCTCGTAGATCTCGTCGGTGAGGACCCACAGCCCCTTCTCGTGCGCCCAGCGGCCGATGGCCTCGGCGTCCGCCTCGCTGTAGACCGCGCCGGTCGGGTTGGACGGGGACACGAAGAGCACGACCTTCGTACGCTCCGTGCGCGCCGCCTCGAGCTGCTCGACGGAGACCCGGTAACCGGTCGTCTCGTCGGCCACGACCTCCACCGGCACACCGCCCGCCAGCCGGATCGACTCGGGGTAGGTCGTCCAGTACGGGGCCGGGACGATGACCTCGTCGCCCGGGTCGAGGATCGCGGCGAAGGCCTCGTAGATGGCCTGCTTGCCGCCGTTGGTGACCAGCACCTGGGAGGCGTCGATCTCGTAGCCGGAGTCGCGCAGCGTCTTGGCGACGATCGCGTTCTTCAGCTCGGGGAGCCCGCCCGCCGGGGTGTAGCGGTGGTACTTCGGGTTCGAGCAGGCCTCGATCGCGGCCTGGACGATGTAGTCCGGGGTCGGGAAGTCGGGCTCGCCCGCGCCGAAGCCGATCACCGGGCGTCCGGCGGCCTTGAGGGCCTTCGCCTTCGCGTCCACGGCAAGGGTGGCGGACTCGGAAATTGCACCGACGCGGGCGGAGACCCGGCGCTCGGTCGGAGGGGTAGCAGCGCTCATGAGCCCCATCGTCCCAGACCCCCGGGGGCCCTCGTACAGGGGTTTCACAGACTGGTCGGCGCCCCGTCCGGCCCCTTTCTGTTCGACGCCGGGCCCCGGAGCACGTACACTCACCTGTCGTTGGCCCACAGCAGCCCGTCTCCGCCGAGCGCACTCCGTGCACTCGACCGGATGCGGTAGGTTGGGGGAACCACAAAGGGTCGTAGCTCAATTGGTAGAGCACTGGTCTCCAAAACCAGCGGTTGGGGGTTCAAGTCCCTCCGGCCCTGCTACACACTCCTTCGCCAGGATGTGTGCGCATGTACGTACTTCTCTGCATTTGTCGTGCGGCTCCACCGGGCGCGGCACGGCCACGACCCGGAATCAGGTGAGTAGCGTGACGGACGCCGTGGGCTCCATCGACATGCCTGATGCCCAGGACGAGGTGTCGAAGAAGGCACGCAAGGGCGGCAAGCGGGGCAAAAAGGGCCCGCTGGGCCGCCTTGCTCAGTTCTACCGCCAGATCGTCGCCGAGCTGCGCAAGGTCGTCTGGCCCACTCGCAGCCAGCTCTCGACGTACACCACGGTCGTCATCATCTTCGTCGTGATCATGATCGGCATCGTGACCGTGATCGACCAGGGCTTCGCCGCAGCCGTGAAGTACCTCTTCGGTTAAAGCAGTACTCGCGTAGGGCGCCTGCCACGGGCGCCCCTTTCGCGCGTTCCAACCATTTTGTATCCAGGAAGAAGCAGCCACCGTGTCTGACCCGAACCTGAACGACGCCGGCGAGCCGACGGTGGGCGCCGTCGAGTCCGTTGAGGACGAGACCGCCATCGTTGAGGCGGCGGACGCTGTGGAGCCCGACCAGGCCGAAGCTGCCGACGCCGCCGCGGGCGAGCCCGCCGAGGAGGCCGCCCTCCGCGTCGAGTCCGACGAGTCCCCCGACGACGCGGCCGTCGCCGTCGCGGAGACCGACGAGGACGCCGCTGCCGCCGAGGCCGCTGCCGAGGCCGACGGGACCGACGCCGAGGCCGAGGAGATCGCCGAGGCCGAGGAGGCCGAGGAGCCCTCCGAGTCCGAGCCGGTGGACCCGATCGCCGCGCTCCGCGAGGAGCTGCGCCTGCTGCCCGGCGAGTGGTACGTCATCCACACGTACGCCGGTTACGAGAAGCGCGTGAAGGCCAACCTGGAGCAGCGCGCCGTCTCCCTGAACGTCGAAGAGTTCATCTACCAGGCCGAGGTGCCGGAAGAGGAAATCGTTCAGATCAAGAACGGCGAGCGCAAGAACGTCCGTCAGAACAAGCTCCCGGGCTACGTGCTCGTGCGCATGGACCTGACGAACGAGTCCTGGGGCGTCGTCCGCAACACCCCCGGCGTCACCGGCTTCGTGGGCAACGCCTACGACCCGTACCCGCTGACCCTGGACGAGATCGTCAAGATGCTCGCCCCGGAGGCCGAGGAGAAGGCCGCCCGCGAGGCCGCCGAGGCCGAGGGCAAGCCGGCGCCGGCCCGCAAGGTCACCGTCGAGGTCCTGGACTTCGAGGTCGGCGATGCGGTCACCGTCACCGACGGCCCGTTCGCCACGCTGCAGGCCACGATCAACGAGATCAACGCCGACTCGAAGAAGGTCAAGGGTCTCGTCGAGATCTTCGGCCGCGAGACTCCGGTCGAGCTCAGCTTCGACCAGATCCAGAAGAACTGACGCCAACCAGGCACTTCTGAACAAGAGCTTCCGAACAGGTCGGATCGGGCTGCCAAAGCCGGTCTGACCTGCTCGGTTTTTAGCCGCACGTCTATACCCGTTATCGTTGTGCGGTATGCCTCCATCCGGATGATCGGATGGTCGGCCGAAACTCTCACTAGGACCCGGAGAGAGCAATGCCTCCCAAGAAGAAGAAGGTCACGGGGCTTATCAAGCTCCAGATCAACGCGGGCGCCGCCAACCCGGCCCCGCCGGTCGGCCCGGCGCTCGGTCAGCACGGCGTCAACATCATGGAGTTCTGCAAGGCCTACAACGCCGCGACCGAGTCGCAGCGTGGCATGGTCGTGCCGGTGGAGATCACGGTCTACGAGGACCGCTCCTTCACCTTCGTGACGAAGACCCCGCCGGCCGCCAAGCTGATCCTCAAGGCCGCAGGTGTGGACAAGGGATCGGGCGAGCCCCACAAGACCAAGGTCGCCAAGCTCACGGCCGCCCAGGTCCGCGAGATCGCCACGGTCAAGCTCCCCGACCTGAACGCCAACGACCTGGACGCCGCCGACAAGATCATCGCCGGCACCGCCCGTTCCATGGGCATCACGGTCGAGGGCTGATCAGTCCCTTCCTCGTGCGGAAGCCCCTTTCCGTACGACAGTGGCAGGGCCACGCGCCGGCCCGCACCACGACTCCACACCTGCCACGCGGCGGAAGCCGCATGGTGAATACCTGACACAGGAGCAGCAGTGAAGCGCAGCAAGTCTCTCCGCGCTGCGGACGCCAAGATCGACCGGGAGCGCCTGTACGCCCCCCTCGAGGCCGTCCGTATCGCCAAGGACACCAGCTCGGTCAAGTTCGACGGCACCGTCGAGGTCGCCATGCGTCTGGGCGTCGACCCGCGCAAGGCCGACCAGATGGTCCGTGGCACCGTGAACCTCCCGCACGGCACCGGCAAGACCGCCCGGGTCCTGGTCTTCGCGACCGGTGACCGTGCTGCGGCCGCGGAAGCCGCGGGCGCCGACATCGTCGGCTCCGACGAACTGATCGACGAGGTGGCCAAGGGCCGCCTGGACTTCGACGCCGTCGTCGCCACCCCGGACCTCATGGGCAAGGTCGGCCGCCTCGGCCGCGTGCTCGGTCCGCGTGGTCTGATGCCGAACCCGAAGACCGGCACCGTCACCCCGGACGTGGCGAAGGCTGTCACGGACATCAAGGGCGGCAAGATCGAGTTCCGCGTCGACAAGCACTCGAACCTGCACTTCATCATCGGCAAGGTCTCCTTCGACGAGACGAAGCTGGTCGAGAACTACGCCGCGGCGCTGGAGGAAGTCCTCCGTCTGAAGCCGTCCGCCGCCAAGGGCCGCTACATCAAGAAGGCCACGCTGGCCACCACGATGGGCCCCGGCATCCCGCTGGACGCCAACCGCACCCGCAACCTCCTCGTCGAGGAGGACCCGGCCGCCGTCTGAGTCCCCTGACTCGGCGACAGCCGCGGGTTTTCGCGCACGGAAGCCGGGCCGCACCCCTCTTCGGAGGAGTGCGGCCCGGCTTTTCGCGTAGGGCGCCCCTTCGGGGGCACAAGGTCGTTCCGGCTGTCAGTGGGGTTCGATACGGTCGCGGTCAGACCGACATTCTGGGGAGTTGAGGGCACATGAACAGGGCGCTCGTACGTCGCGCAGGGCTTTCCGTGCTGGCGGCCGCCGTGCTGACCGGCGTCACCGCCTGCGGGGGCGGCACCGGCAAGCAGGCCGAGGGCGGCAAGGAGACCGTGGGCGGGAAGGCGACCGCGGGCGGCAAGGAAGAGACCCGCAGCGCCGTCAGCGTGCTCCAGGCGGCCCAGAAGAAGGCCGGGGCCGCGAACTCCGCGAAGGTCGAGAGCAACCTGTCGGTGGGCTCCGCGATGGGGACGCAGAGCAAGGGCTCGCTCCGCTGGGACGACGGCGTCACCGGTGTCATGGACCTCACGTACACCAAGGGCCAGATGGCCGAGAACCTGAAGAAGATGGGCAGCGACGGGACCATGAAGGCCCGGTACCTCCCGGACGCCTACTTCGTCGACATGGGCCCGGCCTTCGCCAAGGACATGGGCGGCAAGTCCTGGATCCGCTACGGCTACGACGACATGGTCAAGCTGATGGGCCCCAGCGGCGCCCTGCTGAAGGACCAGATGCAGAACAGCACCCCCGAGCAGGGTGTGAAGCAGCTGCTGGCCACCGGGCAGGTCAAGGAGGTCGGCAAGGAGGAGGTCCGCGGCGTGCAGGCGACGCACTACGCGGGCACGCTCGACGTCCGGAAGATGGCCGAGTCCAATTCCCAGCTCGACGCGAAGACCCTGGCAGGGCTCCGCAAGCAGCTGGAGCAGGCGGGCGTCACCACCAGCGTCATCGACATCTGGATCGACGAGGACGACGTCCTGGTCAAGAAGACCGAGCGGTCCCAGTCCAAGGCAGGACCGATCAACTCCACCGTCTTCTACTCCGACTACGGCGTGGACGTCACCGCCGAGGCCCCGCCGACGGCCCGGACGGTCGACTTCAAGGACCTGATGAAGAAGCAGCAGCAGCCGAAGGCCTGACGGGGCCGGGACCCGGCCGGCCGGCTTCCGGGACCGCACCGCGGCCCGGGCCGTCCGGCCGATTTGCCTGATCCCGACACCGTCGCGTACTCTTCCGAGGAAGCCAAAGACCGCTGGTCGTTGCTGCGTGCTCGTTCGAGGGCGTGGTGGCCGAAGGATCCGCTAGAGACACGCGGACGACCTGCGCAGGTGTTCGTGGAAAGTTCCCGGTTCATTCTGGTTGAGCTCAGCCCCGTGCGCTTGCGCCGGGGCGTTTTCGTTTTTACAGCCCCTTCTGAGCGGTCCTCATCACCCGGAAGGAGGCCGACGCTCTATGCCGACGCCCGACAAGGCTGCCGCGGTAGCCGAGCTCGCGGACCAGTTCCGCAGCTCGAACGCCGCCGTGCTGACCGAGTACCGGGGTCTCACCGTGGCGCAGCTCAAGACGCTGCGTCGTTCCCTCGGTGAGAACGCCCAGTACGCCGTGGTGAAGAACACGCTGACCAAGATCGCGGCCAACGAGGCCGGGATCACTTCGCTGGACGACCAGTTCACTGGTCCGACGGCGGTTGCCTTCATCACCGGTGACCCGGTGGAGTCGGCGAAGGGTCTTCGTGACTTCGCCAAGGAGAACCCGAACCTCATCATCAAGGGCGGTGTCCTTGACGGTAAGGCGCTGTCCGCCGATGAGATCAAGAAGCTCGCGGACCTCGAGTCCCGCGAGGTTCTGCTCGCCAAGCTGGCGGGTGCCATGAAGGGCAAGCAGACTCAGGCTGCGCAGCTCTTCCAGGCGCTTCCGTCGAAGTTCGTCCGCACCGCGGAGGCGCTTCGCGTCAAGCTCGAAGAGCAGGGCGGTGCCGAGTAACTCGGCTCGCGCAATGGTCGTAGCCCGCTAGGGAGACGACCGCAGCGGGCCGACAGTACGCCCGCCGACATTTACATCCGGCACCTGCCGACTTATTGGAAGGACGCCATCATGGCGAAGCTGTCCCAGGACGACCTGCTCGCGCAGTTCGAAGAGATGACCCTCATCGAGCTCTCCGAGTTCGTGAAGGCCTTCGAGGAGAAGTTCGACGTCACCGCCGCCGCGGCCGTCGCCGTCGCCGGTCCGGCCCAGGGTGGCGGCGACGCCCCCGCCGCCGAGGAGCAGGACGAGTTCGACGTCATCCTCACGGGTGCCGGCGACAAGAAGATCCAGGTCATCAAGGTCGTGCGTGAGCTCACCTCGCTGGGTCTGAAGGAGGCCAAGGACCTCGTCGACGGCGCTCCGAAGCCGGTCCTCGAGAAGGTCACCAAGGAGGCCGCCGAGAAGGCCGCCGAGTCCCTCAAGGGCGCCGGTGCGGCCGTTGAGGTCAAGTGACCTCCTGAGTCTCTGACTCTTTTCGCCGGAATGCGCCGCGAGGTGTAACGCCGGCACAGCCAAGGGCGATCATCCAATTGGGTGGTCGCCCTTCGGCGTTCCCGTGGCGGCTGTGCGCATCACTCCGTGACGAGTAGGGTGATCTTCGTCGTGCGCCCCGCAGACGCGCTGTGCGCCCGTCGTACGCCCCTGGGGCGGTCCGGCGGGCCGAGGCTCCGAGGGGGCGGGGGCCTTGACGAACGGCACGCAGCGCGCAATTCTCAGGACGCGTCGCCACATCGATCCGACTCCGAGGCATGGATCGGCGGCGCGCAGGGCAGTAATGAGGTGCGTTCGCAGGGCGCGAGGGCTCGCCCGAGGCACAGGACGACGGCAGGACGCACGGCAGGCGCAACGTAATTCGTGACAGTGGCGTTGAGAAGAACAAAGAGGCTGATGAGGGTCCCCAAAAACCCGCTCTGGACATCAGTGGGCCAAGTGGCTACACTGACCCTTTGCGCTGCCTGTTAGCTGCCTCCTGCCCGTCACCAGGGGCATGCCCACTGTCTGGCCACTGAGGAATGAACCGCCCTGATCTGGGCTTTTCTGTCTCCGTGTCCATGTGGGACCGGTACGCGCGTAGTGAGTCCGAGCCCTCGGAAGGACCCCCTCTTGGCCGCCTCGCGCAACGCCTCGACCTCCAATACGAACAACGGCGCAAGCACCGCCCCGCTGCGCATCTCCTTTGCAAAGATCAAGGAGCCCCTCGAGGTTCCGAACCTCCTCGCGCTGCAGACCGAGAGCTTTGACTGGCTGCTCGGCAACGCCGCTTGGAAGGGTCGCGTCGAGGCCGCTCTCGAGAGTGGACAGGACGTCCCCACGAAGTCCGGTCTGGAAGAGATCTTCGAAGAGATCTCCCCGATCGAGGACTTCTCCGGGTCGATGTCGCTGACGTTCCGCGACCACCGTTTCGAGCCGCCGAAGAACTCGATCGACGAGTGCAAGGAGCGCGACTTCACGTTCGCCGCCCCGCTCTTCGTCACCGCCGAGTTCACCAACAACGAGACCGGCGAGATCAAGTCCCAGACGGTCTTCATGGGCGACTTCCCGCTCATGACCAACAAGGGCACCTTCGTCATCAACGGCACCGAGCGTGTCGTCGTGTCGCAGCTGGTCCGCTCGCCGGGTGTCTACTTCGACTCCTCCATCGACAAGACGTCCGACAAGGACATCTTCTCCGCCAAGATCATCCCCTCCCGGGGCGCCTGGCTGGAGATGGAGATCGACAAGCGCGACATGGTCGGTGTCCGCATCGACCGCAAGCGCAAGCAGTCCGTCACCGTTCTCCTGAAGGCTCTCGGTTGGACGACCGAGCAGATCCTGGAGGAGTTCGGCGAGTACGAGTCCATGCGCGCCACCCTGGAGAAGGACCACACCCAGGGCCAGGACGACGCGCTGCTCGACATCTACCGCAAGCTGCGCCCGGGCGAGCCGCCGACCCGTGAGGCCGCTCAGACGCTGCTGGAGAACCTCTACTTCAACCCGAAGCGCTACGACCTCGCCAAGGTCGGCCGCTACAAGGTGAACAAGAAGCTCGGCGCGGACGAGCCGCTGAACGCCGGCGTGCTCACCACCGACGACATCATCGCCACCATCAAGTACCTGGTGAAGCTCCACGCGGGCGAGACCGAGACGGTCGGCGAGTCGGGCCGCGACATCGTCGTCGAGACCGACGACATCGACCACTTCGGCAACCGCCGTCTGCGCAACGTCGGCGAGCTCATCCAGAACCAGGTCCGCACGGGCCTGGCGCGGATGGAGCGCGTCGTCCGCGAGCGCATGACGACCCAGGACGTCGAGGCGATCACCCCGCAGACCCTGATCAACATCCGCCCGGTCGTGGCGTCGATCAAGGAATTCTTCGGCACCTCGCAGCTCTCGCAGTTCATGGACCAGAACAACCCGCTGTCGGGTCTGACGCACAAGCGTCGTCTCTCGGCGCTGGGTCCCGGCGGTCTGTCCCGTGAGCGGGCCGGCTTCGAGGTCCGTGACGTGCACCCGTCCCACTACGGACGCATGTGCCCGATCGAGACGCCCGAAGGCCCGAACATCGGTCTGATCGGTTCGCTGGCCTCGTACGGCCGCGTCAACGCCTTCGGCTTCGTCGAGACCCCGTACCGCCGCGTCACCGAGGGTGTCGTCACCGACGAGGTCGACTACCTGACGGCCGACGAGGAAGACCGCTTCGTGATCGCCCAGGCGAACGCGACCCTCGGTGAGGACATGCGCTTCACCGAGTCGCGCGTCCTGGTCCGCCGCCGTGGCGGCGAGATCGACTACATCCCGGGCGACGACGTCGACTACATGGACGTCTCGCCGCGCCAGATGGTGTCCGTCGCGACCGCGATGATCCCCTTCCTGGAGCACGACGACGCCAACCGCGCGCTCATGGGCGCGAACATGATGCGTCAGGCCGTGCCCCTGATCACGTCCGAGGCGCCGCTCGTCGGCACCGGCATGGAGTACCGCTGCGCGGTCGACGCCGGTGACGTCATCAAGGCGGAGAAGGCGGGTGTGGTCCAGGAGGTCTCCGCGGACTACGTCACCGTCGCCAACGACGACGGCACGTACACCACGTACCGGATCGCCAAGTTCTCCCGCTCGAACCAGGGCACCTCGGTCAACCAGAAGGTTGTCGTGGACGAGGGCGCCCGGGTCGTCGAGGGCCAGGTCCTCGCCGACGGTCCCGCCACCCAGCAGGGTGAGATGGCGCTCGGCAAGAACCTCCTCGTCGCCTTCATGCCGTGGGAGGGTCACAACTACGAGGACGCCATCATCCTGAGCCAGCGGCTCGTCCAGGATGACGTGCTCTCTTCGATCCACATCGAAGAGCACGAGGTCGACGCGCGTGACACCAAGCTCGGCCCGGAGGAGATCACCCGGGACATCCCGAACGTCTCCGAAGAGGTCCTCGCCGACCTCGACGAGCGCGGCATCATCCGCATCGGCGCCGAGGTCGTCGCCGGCGACATCCTCGTCGGCAAGGTCACGCCCAAGGGCGAGACCGAGCTGACGCCCGAGGAGCGCCTGCTCCGCGCGATCTTCGGTGAGAAGGCGCGCGAGGTGCGCGACACCTCGCTGAAGGTGCCGCACGGCGAGATCGGCAAGGTCATCGGCGTCCGCGTCTTCGACCGCGAAGAGGGCGACGAGCTGCCCCCGGGCGTGAACCAGCTCGTCCGCGTCTACGTGGCCCAGAAGCGCAAGATCACCGATGGTGACAAGCTCGCCGGCCGTCACGGCAACAAGGGCGTCATCTCCAAGATCCTGCCGATCGAGGACATGCCGTTCCTGGAGGACGGCACCCCGGTCGACATCATCCTGAACCCGCTCGGCGTGCCGTCCCGAATGAACCCGGGACAGGTCCTGGAGATCCACCTCGGCTGGCTCGCCAGCCGCGGCTGGGACGTCTCCGGGCTGGGCGAGGAGTGGGCCCAGCGCCTGCAGGCCATCGGCGCCGACCGCGTCGAGCCCGGCACCAACGTCGCCACCCCGGTGTTCGACGGCGCCCGCGAGGACGAGATCACCGGTCTCTTCGAGGCCACGATCCCCAACCGCGACGGCGACCGTCTGGTGCAGCCCTCCGGCAAGGCGCAGCTGTACGACGGCCGCTCCGGCGAGCCGTTCCCGGACCCGATCTCGGTCGGGTACATGTACATCCTCAAGCTGCACCACCTGGTGGACGACAAGCTCCACGCGCGTTCGACCGGCCCGTACTCGATGATCACGCAGCAGCCGCTGGGTGGTAAGGCGCAGTTCGGTGGTCAGCGCTTCGGTGAGATGGAGGTGTGGGCGCTGGAGGCTTACGGCGCCGCGTACGCCCTCCAGGAGCTCCTGACGATCAAGTCCGACGACGTGACCGGCCGCGTGAAGGTCTACGAGGCCATCGTCAAGGGCGAGAACATCCCGGAGCCCGGCATTCCCGAGTCCTTCAAGGTGCTCATCAAGGAAATGCAGTCGCTCTGCCTCAACGTGGAGGTGCTGTCCTCGGACGGCATGTCCATCGAGATGCGCGACACGGACGAGGACGTCTTCCGCGCGGCGGAAGAACTCGGTATCGACCTGTCCCGGCGCGAGCCGAGCAGCGTCGAAGAGGTCTGACGGGCCGGCCGGGGGTCTCCGTCACACGAGACCCCCGGCCCTCCCCGGACCCGTTCAGACCATTTGAAGTGCCCACTCATCTCGCGCACAACGCGAGGGGCTCGAACCCCCGAAAGAGGGATTGACGACAAGTGCTCGACGTCAACTTCTTCGACGAGCTGCGGATTGGCCTCGCCACCGCGGACGACATCCGGACCTGGTCCCACGGCGAAGTGAAGAAGCCGGAGACCATCAACTACCGCACGCTCAAGCCCGAGAAGGACGGACTCTTCTGCGAGAAGATCTTCGGTCCGACCCGGGACTGGGAGTGCTACTGCGGCAAGTACAAGCGTGTCCGCTTCAAGGGCATCATCTGTGAGCGCTGCGGCGTCGAGGTCACTCGCGCCAAGGTGCGCCGTGAGCGGATGGGCCACATCGAACTGGCCGCGCCCGTCACGCACATCTGGTACTTCAAGGGCGTTCCCTCGCGCCTCGGCTACCTGCTCGACCTCGCGCCGAAGGACCTCGAGAAGGTCATCTACTTCGCCGCGTACATGATCACCTTCGTGGACGAGGAGCGCCGGACGCGCGACCTGCCCTCGCTGGAGGCGCACGTCTCCGTCGAGCGCCAGCAGGTCGAGAACCGCCGCGACTCCGACCTGGAGGCCCGCGCCAAGAAGCTCGAGACGGACCTCGCCGAGCTGGAGGCCGAGGGCGCCAAGGCCGACGTGCGCCGCAAGGTGCGCGAAGGCGCCGAGCGCGAGATGAAGCAGCTCCGTGACCGCGCCCAGCGCGAGATCGACCGCCTCGACGAGGTGTGGAACCGCTTCAAGAACCTCAAGGTCCAGGACCTGGAGGGCGACGAGCTCCTCTACCGCGAGCTGCGTGACCGCTTCGGCACGTACTTCGACGGCTCCATGGGCGCGGCCGCTCTGCAGAAGCGCCTGGAGTCCTTCGACCTGGAGGAGGAGGCCGAGCGCCTCCGCGAGATCATCCGGACCGGCAAGGGCCAGAAGAAGACCCGTGCGCTCAAGCGCCTCAAGGTCGTCTCCGCGTTCCTGTCGACCAGCAACAGCCCCAAGGGCATGGTGCTGGACTGCGTCCCGGTCATCCCGCCGGACCTGCGTCCGATGGTGCAGCTCGACGGTGGCCGCTTCGCGACCTCCGACCTGAACGACCTGTACCGCCGCGTCATCAACCGCAACAACCGCCTGAAGCGGCTTCTCGACCTCGGCGCCCCCGAGATCATCGTGAACAACGAGAAGCGCATGCTTCAGGAGGCCGTCGACGCGCTCTTCGACAACGGCCGTCGTGGTCGCCCGGTCACGGGCCCCGGCAACCGTCCGCTGAAGTCGCTGTCCGACATGCTCAAGGGCAAGCAGGGCCGCTTCCGTCAGAACCTCCTCGGCAAGCGTGTGGACTACTCCGCGCGTTCCGTGATCGTCGTCGGTCCGCAGCTCAAGCTGCACCAGTGCGGTCTGCCGAAGGCCATGGCGCTGGAGCTCTTCAAGCCGTTCGTGATGAAGCGCCTGGTGGACCTGAACCACGCGCAGAACATCAAGTCGGCCAAGCGCATGGTCGAGCGCGGCCGCACCGTCGTCTACGACGTCCTCGAAGAGGTCATCGCGGAGCACCCGGTGCTGCTGAACCGCGCGCCCACCCTGCACCGCCTCGGCATCCAGGCCTTCGAGCCGCAGCTCGTCGAGGGCAAGGCCATCCAGATCCACCCGCTCGTCTGCACCGCGTTCAACGCGGACTTCGACGGTGACCAGATGGCCGTGCACCTGCCGCTCTCCGCGGAGGCGCAGGCCGAGGCCCGCATCCTGATGCTGTCCTCGAACAACATCCTGAAGCCGGCCGACGGCCGTCCCGTCACCATGCCGACCCAGGACATGGTGCTGGGCCTGTTCTTCCTCACCACCGACGAGGAGGAGCGCAAGGTCATCGGCGAGGGCCGGTCCTTCGGCTCCACCGCCGAGGCGATCATGGCGTTCGACGCCCGGGAGCTCTCGCTCCAGGCGAAGGTCGACATCCGCTTCCCCGTCGGCACCGTCCCGCCGCGCGGCTGGACCCCGCCGGTCGCCGAAGAGGGCGAGCCCGAGTGGCAGACCGGTGACCCGTTCCGTCTCCGTACGACCCTGGGCCGTGCGCTCTTCAACGAGCTGCTGCCCGAGGACTACCCGTTCGTCGACTACTCGGTGGGCAAGAAGCAGCTCTCCGAGATCGTCAACGACCTGGCGGAGCGCTACCCCAAGGTCATCGTGGCGGCGACGCTCGACAACCTGAAGGCGGCCGGCTTCCACTGGGCGACCCGTTCGGGCGTCACCGTGGCCATCTCCGACGTCGTCGTGCCCGAGGCCAAGAAGGCCATCGTCAAGGGCTACGAGGAGCAGGACGAGAAGGTCCAGAAGCAGTACGAGCGCGGTCTGATCACCAAGGAAGAGCGCACTCAGGAGCTCATCGCGATCTGGACCAAGGCGACCAACGAGGTCGCCGAGGCGATGAACGCGAACTTCCCCAAGACGAACCCCATTTTCATGATGGTTGACTCGGGTGCCCGAGGAAACATGATGCAGATGCGTCAGATCGCCGGTATGCGTGGTCTGGTGTCGAACGCCAAGAACGAGACGATTCCGCGTCCCATCAAGGCGTCCTTCCGCGAGGGCCTGTCCGTGCTCGAGTACTTCATCTCGACGCACGGTGCCCGTAAGGGTCTCGCCGACACCGCCCTGCGTACCGCCGACTCGGGTTACCTGACCCGTCGTCTGGTGGACGTCTCGCAGGACGTGATCATCCGCGAGGAGGACTGCGGCACCGACCGCGGCCTCAAGCTGAAGATCGCGGAGAAGGGCGCCGACGGCATCCTCCGCAAGACCGACGACGTCGAGACCAGCGTCTACGCCCGCATGCTGGCCGAAGACGTGGTCATCGACGGCAAGGTCATCGCGCCTGCCAACGTCGACCTCGGTGACGTGCTCATCGACCAGCTCGTGATGCACGGCGTCGAGGAGGTCAAGACCCGCTCGGTCCTGACCTGCGAGTCCGCGGTCGGCACCTGTGCCTTCTGCTACGGCCGCTCGCTGGCCACCGGCAAGCTCGTCGACATCGGTGAGGCGGTCGGCATCATCGCCGCCCAGTCCATCGGTGAGCCGGGTACGCAGCTCACCATGCGTACCTTCCACACCGGTGGTGTGGCCGGTGACGACATCACCCAGGGTCTGCCCCGTGTCGTCGAGCTCTTCGAGGCTCGTACGCCCAAGGGCGTCGCCCCGATCTCGGAGGCCAAGGGCCGCATCCGGATCGAGGAGACCGAGAAGACCAAGAAGATCGTCGTCACCCCGGACGACGGCAGCGAGGAGACGGCGTTCCCGATCTCCAAGCGCGCCCGTCTGCTGGTCGGCGAGGGCGACCCGGTCGAGGTGGGCCAGAAGCTCACCGTCGGTGCGACCAACCCGCACGACGTGCTGCGCATCCTCGGTCAGCGCGCGGTCCAGGTCCACCTGGTCGGCGAAGTCCAGAAGGTGTACAACAGCCAGGGCGTGTCGATCCACGACAAGCACATCGAGATCATCATCCGGCAGATGCTCCGCCGTGTGACGATCATCGAGTCCGGCGACGCGGAACTGCTGCCGGGCGAGCTCGTCGAGCGCTCGAAGTTCGAGACCGAGAACCGTCGTGTGGTCACGGAAGGCGGCCACCCGGCCTCCGGCCGTCCGCAGCTGATGGGTATCACCAAGGCCTCGCTGGCGACGGAGTCCTGGCTGTCGGCCGCCTCCTTCCAGGAGACGACCCGAGTCCTGACGGATGCGGCGATCAACGCCAAGTCCGACAGCCTCATCGGCCTCAAGGAGAACGTCATCATCGGTAAGCTCATCCCGGCCGGTACGGGCCTGTCCCGCTACCGCAACATCCGGGTCGAGCCGACCGAGGAGGCCAAGGCCGCGATGTACTCGGCCGTCGGCTACGACGACATCGACTACTCGCCGTTCGGCACGGGCTCCGGCCAGGCCGTTCCGCTGGAGGACTACGACTACGGTCCGTACAACCAGTAAGAGCGTGTAGCGGTACGTACGAAGGGCGCCTGCCCCGCTTCCGAGCGGGGGAGGCGCCCTTCGGCGTGGGTGGGGGCGGGTCAGCGCTCCCGTGTTTCGAGGTACGGGCGCAGCCGGTGCAGCCTGGTCGCCGTGTTGGCGCGGGTGGTGAGGAGGCGTACCACCAGAGAGGGCCGCCGACCGCGGAACCGGCTGTTCCGGTCCGCGAGTTCCCGTTCGATCGACCGTTCCAGTACGGAGGCGAGCTGCGGCCCGTAACCGAGCACCGCCGCGTGCCGGTCCGCCCGGTACTCGGCGCGGCGCGCGGTGGCCCCGAGCACGAACGGACCCGCCAGCAGTGCGAGCGGCAGCCCCCAGGTGGCGAGGGTCAGCGCCCCGAAGGCCAGCAGCAGCACCAGTACGGCGGTGAGGCGCTGGGAGCGGGCCAGGTCCTTCCGTCGCAGCCAGGCGTGCAGCAGCACCCGGCGCAGCCCCGAGGCGAGCGCCCGTGCGGGCATCCCGTACCAGCGGCCCAGCGGGGCGGCCCAGGAGTGGCCCTCGCGCTGATGGCCCAGCTCATGGGCGAGGACGGCGGCCAACTGGCCGTCCGGCAGGGAGCGTACGGCCTGGCGGGTGACGGCGACGATCCGCCGGCCGGTGGCGAACGCGGTCAGCTCCCGGCTGTCCTCGATCCACAGCGCATACCCCCTGCCGTCCACCCCGGCGCGGGCCGTGACCTGGGCCCAGAGCGGTCGCAGGCGGTCGAGTTCGCGGCCCGAGGGGTGCTCCAGGCGCAGCAGGTAGCGGGCGAGCAGGGTTTCCGAGGACCGGCGGAAGACCAGCAGCCCCGCGCCGGCCCACAGCGCGAGCGGCAACCAGCCCAGCCCGCCCAGCAGGAGAGAGGAGAGCCGGCCGATGAGCAGGGCGCTGCACACGGCCCAGGGGAGCTGCGTCAGGAGCTGGCAGACGGCCGTGGCGTCCATGCGACGCTCCCGGGAGGACAGCCGCAGCCGTGACGCGGCGGCCGCCCCGGGCCCGGCCGGGGGTCGCCGGGGCCAGGGGTCCGGACGGGCCGCGTACGGGACCGGTCCGGGCGGGAAGCCGTCCTCGGCCGCGTCGTCCGCCTCCGTGCCCGCGAACCCGGGCGCGGGCGGCGGGCCCGGGTGCCTGCGGCGCTCCCACGGGCCGGGGGGCTCCGGCCCGTCCAGCAGGTCCCGCAGCCGCGCGAGCAGCGTGTGCGCCTCCTCGTACCGGCTTTCGGAACGGGGCGGCTCCCCGTCGTCCTGACGGTCGCCGTACGAGGACGGACGGCGGCCCGCACCGGCCGCGCGGCGTCGGCGCCCGGCCCGGTCGGGGCGCCCCGGGCCGTCCTCGGGATCCGGGGGCGCGGCGCGGGAGCGGAGCTTCTCCGACAGGTGGGTCACGTCGCGCAGGACCGGGGGCTCCGGGTACCGGGGGCCTTGCGGGGGCTCGGGTGCGGAGGTCACGGGGACTCCTCGGGGGCGGGTTTCTCCGGCTCGGGCAGCGGCCCGAGTGCTTCCGGGCGGGCCTGGGCGAAGGCGTCCTCCAGGAACTGGAGCAGCCGCTTCTTGGGACCCTCCAGCTGGTACGCCTCCACGCCGGGGCCGGTGACCAGTTCCTTGGCGACCGCGTACTGGCTGCGCACCAGCTCCCGTTGTTCCTGAGAGAGGTTCTGGACTGCCAGCAGTGCGTCCTCGGGGTGTTCCGCGAGGTGGAAGGCCCAGGCGGTGACGCCTCCCCTGCGCAGGTGTTCCTGGTAGTACGCGATCTTCTGGTCCCGGTAGTGGCGCAGGGCGCGCTCGTGTTCCTCGCGCAGCACCGCCAGGTCGTGCGCCTGGTGCCGTTCCCGTACGGCTGCCGCGTGCCGGGCGGTGGGCTCGTCGACGGACAGCCGGATGTCGCAGCGGACGGTGATGCCCTGTTCGGCGCCGAGCGGCCCGGCCAGTCCGAGGGCGGCGCGGGCGGACCGTTCCGCGTCCCGGGCCCGGTGCACGGGGTGGGCGGCGGCCACCGGGCGGAGCGTGCGCACCAGAGCCCGGTGCAGCAGCTCGGGAACGTCGCGTTCACCGGAGACGACGAAGGCCGCCGGGTCCGTCACCCGCCACTCGAAGTCCGCTTCGGCGACGAAGGAGAAGGACTCCTGGTCACTGGGCAGCTCCAGTTCCTTGCTCGCCCGCTGGACACCCGTGTCCACCTCGTACACGGCGGTGAACCGGCCGCTGGCTATGTCGGCGCGGGTGGGGCGCGCAGGGGGCACGAACGACCGGTAGTGGTGGTCGGTGGTGGCGAACACCAGCGCGTGGTCCGCGCCCACGGGCAGCCGCTTGGTGGCGTACTCGTACCGGCCCAGGGTCCGCACGCTCAGTACCGGATCGGTCAGCTCGGTGTGGCGGGAAGGGGGTTCGGGCGACCAGGCCCGCTCGTCGGGCGCGGGTCCCCACGGCTCGCCGGGGTCCCAGGGCTCCGGCTCGTCGGACGCCGCGTACGGCCACCCGGGCGGGAAGTCCTCGTCGTCCTCCCGGAGCCCGCCGTGCCACGGAAAGTCGTTCCGCCGCCACTGGTTCGGCCGCCACCGGAGGATGCTCACGAGATCACCGCCAGGTCCGTCGCCGGTCGCTGCCCGACCAGGCGCAGCAGCCGGTCGGCGACCTCCGGGGGCGGCCCGCCGTCCTCCCCCGGCATGGTCCGCAGCAGATGGGTGACCCGCAGCCACCCCCGGTCGGTGGCGGTCAGGGCGGGGAGCAGCGTGCGCAGCGCCGCCTCGGCGGAGGGCTGCCGGTCGGCCTGGAGCACCCAGGAGCGCAGGGCGGCGAGCGCCTCACCGGTGCGGTCGGCGTCCTCCAGCGTGCCGTTCCACAGCGCGGCGAGGTCGCGGGTCGCCTGCGGGGAGGTGCGGTCCTGTCGGGCGTACCGGTCGAGCAGGCTCGCTTCCGCGTCCGCGGTCCCCAGCGACGCGCACGCCTTCAGGAACGCCTCGGCTGTCAGGGCGCGTACGGCGGGGCTGCCGTCGCCGAGCAGTCCGGCCAGCTCGTGCACCATGCTCGACGCGCGGCCCGCGGTCAGCAGGAGCGCCGCCGAGTCCGCCAGCTCCCGCAGTTCGTCCTCCTCGCACTCGGGGTCGCGGGCCCGGCCGACCACCGAGGCCAGGGCCCGCGGCGCGAGCTCGGGGCGCAGGCCCGCCAGCAGGGCCCAGGCGCGGATGCCGGTCCAGCGCCGGCCGGGGCGGTCCAGGTCCGTGCACCACTGGTCAAGGAGGTGGCGTACCGCGGAGACCCCCAACAGGTCCGTCAGGACCAGGGAGTTGGCCGCCGTCAGCCTGTGGGCGTACGACGCGGAGTCCGCCCAGGGGGTGATGAGCAGGCCCACACAGGACGACAGGTCCGCATGAGCGAGAGCGGCGCTCGCCGCGGCGGCCCGGGTGCGCACCAGCGCACGGCCGTCGTCGGCGAGCCGGCGCACCCACTCCACCAGCGCGGGACGGGTGGAGGGCTGCCGGGTCCACGCCTCAGTGAGCAGAACGGGGGCGGTCAGCTCGTTGGCGTACCGGGCCATCGCCTGGGGAACCGGACCCCACTCGGTGGCCTCCTCGCCCTCGTACACCAAACCCCGTGCCTGCTCCAGCCGTTCGGAGGGCGCGGGGCCGAACACCGGCACCCGTGGGTGCGTGCCCGGGTCCTCCGTCCGCTGGAGCCGTACGTAGAGCGGGTCGGCGAACTCGCCGGCCAACGGGTAGGGGGCGTCGTCGAACACGGCGAGGGAGAGCAGGAAGCTCTTGTCCCGCAGGCTCAGCTCGGTACCGCCGAACCAGGCGCGGACCTGCTCCTCCACGGTGGCGCGTCCGAACTCGGCCAGCGCGGATGCGGGGACCGTGCCGCGGTGGTGGCCGACGACCAGCGGGGCGAAGGCCGCCGCCTCGCCGATCAGCCGGGCGCCGTCGAGGAAGTCGCGCACCGGCTCCTGGGCCATCAGCGTGCCGGCGGTCTCCTCGTCGGTGAGGTGCCGCAGGTGGGCGCGGAGCGTGTCCGCCAGCGGGGGCGGTTCCCAGGGGAGGGGGGAGATGCCCTGGTGCAGGGGGGCGGACGGACTCGTGGTGATTACGAGGTGACTGCCGTACTCGGTCAACTTCTCGCGCAGTGCCAGCAGTTGGGCGTCCGTGAACGGGCGGGAGCGGCTGATGGCCAGGTCGCAGGCGAGATGCCCGGTGTCCTCGGTGAGCCGCTCCCCGAGGGCGAGCGGTGAGCTGCCCGGGTCCAGGGCCCGTACCGACCGGGTCCCCAGCCGGTGCAGCAGCATCGTCGCGGCGGCCCGGCGGCCGGTCGCGTGCGCGCCGGTGAGGATCAGCACCCGCTCCTCGCGGAGGCGCCGCAGGGCGGGGGCGAAGCAGGGGCTCTCCTGGTACGTGGCGGACAGTGCGGCCAGCCGTTCGGCGGGGACGGCGCCCGAGGCGTGCCGGGGGCCGTCGGGGGAGGTGTGGTGGTGGATCTGGGTGCGGAAGCTGACCGCGCCGTGAAAGGTGCCGCCCGCGATGCCGGACTGCTCGCCGCCGACGAGGGCGCCGCCGAAGGAGGGGGACCGGCCGAGGATGAACCCGGGTGTGTGGTCGACGAGTTCGCGCCGGGCGGCACGGGCGTTCTGCGGCTGCTCGGGTGGAGCGGCGCTGTCCTGCTGGTCGGGGGCGGACTGCTGGTTCTCCTCGGGGGGTTCCTGGCCGGGGGCGGCGGGCGGCACCTCGGGGCCCTGCGCCCGGCCGGGGGCGGCGGCGCTCACCGGGAGCCGCCCGGGTTCAGGTCGCCGAAGGTGATGGGGGCGGTGAAGGTGCCGCCCGCGATGCCGGTCTGGTTGCCGTGGACGTAGGCCCCGCTGGCCGTGCCGGGGGGCTCGGCCTGGGGTTCGCCCGTCGGCGCGGGGGAGGGCGGCGCGGCGTGCCCTCCGGGAGCCGGGGTTCCGCCTTCACCGGCCGGGACGGGCCCGTACAGCCATGCCTCCATCGCCCCGTTCTTCCCGTCCAGCACCACCGGGTGGAACTTCTCGGCCGGGATGCCCGGGTGGTTGTGCCGCACGATGCCCCGGTGGACCGGGTCCGAGACGCACAGGGCGAAGTCGTCCTCGCTGCGCTTCAGGGCCTTGCGCAACTCGTCGGCGTCGAGCAGGCGGCAGGCGAAGTTGAGGTCGGCGCCCACCCAGCCGTTCTCGTCGATGGCCACGTATCCGGTGGCGAGGACGGCACGCAGCCTGATCTGGGCGCTGGTGGATGCCTTGCGGTTGGTGGCACGGAGCTGGATCGGGGTCTCGCTCAGCAACGCCCGGAGCAGATCGATCAGCGAGGTGTTCGCGTCGATCAGCTCCATCACGGAGTCACCCCGGTCGGCGCGCAGCCGACGGGTGGCGTCGATGCCCGCGGCGATCAGGGTGCGGTCGGTGATCTCGTACAGCATCCGCCGCAGATAAGCCTGTTCGACGTCGTCGCGGTCGCTGTAGCGCTCGATGTCGAGGAGCAGGATGTTCCGGCTCAGCGGCGGCTGCGGCTGGTGGGCGGGGACCTTCTTCGGGGTCGTTCCCTTGGGTGTCATGCACGGCAGAGTGGCCCGCCGGAGCGTGTCGGAGTGAGGGCGGATGACGCTGTCCGAGTGTGACCGTGTGCACTGAACAGGGGCGGGATCAGCCCTGGTGCCCGATCCGGCGCAGTATGTCGGGCCGCAGGATGACGAGCGTGCGGCGGCCGGTGAGCACCACCTCGCGTTCGCGCAGCTCCTTCAGCAGGCGCTGCACCATCTCGCGGGAGGCGCCGATCGCGCCGGCCAGCTCCTGCTTGCTGAGCGGCACGCACAGCTCGATGCCGAGTTCGGTGCGGCTGCCGTGGGTGCGGGCGAGTTCGAGGAGCAGTACGGCGAAACGTTCTCGCACGGTGAGCGCCGCGTTCTCCAGACGGCGTTGATCGCCCTTGTGCATGCGGTCGGTGGTCAGGGTGAGCAGGCTCAGGGCGGCCCCGGAGGAGGCGGTGAGGAAGGCGGTGAACCGCTCCTGGTCGACGGCCACCGCCGTGACCGCCTCCAGGGAGGTCACCGTGGCGGTGCGGGGCCGCCCGCTGAGGGCAGCCGCCTCGCCGACGATGTCGCCGGGCCCGCGCAGCGCGAGCAGCGCTTCGTACCCGTTGACCGCGGCGGCCGTCACCTTGGTCCAGCCGTGCAGCAGGACCAGGACGTACGTCGACGGCTCGTCCTGGCGCAGCACCGTACTGCGCGGGGCGTACCGCAGGGGGCGGCCCAGGGCCAGCAGTGCCCGGCGGTCCTCCGGCTCCAGCCGGGCCAGGAACGGGACCCTGTCCCCGAGGCCCTCGTCCCCGCTCGTTGCTTCCGTGCTCCGGGCCATCCCCGTCGCCCCCCGTGTCCGACCGCCGACCGAACGTGTCCATGACCACGTCAAGCTACTGGAGGCCCCTCCTCGAGGGGGCGGAAACGCGGTGGTTCGCGTCACCCGCATGCCCCGCACCGGGTCCCGCCGACGGATGGACAGCATTTGTTTTGACCCAGGTCGATGAGGTAGGTACGCTCAGACCTTGTGCCTGGGGTGTGCCTGGGCTCCTGTGCGTGTCTACAGCCGCAGAGTGAGCCTGTCTGTACGGGGCCCCCGTGATTCGCGTCGTTCTCCGCTTCCGGCGGAGTGTGCCGGGTCCGACACACCCGACCGCGTGGGTCGGGGATGTTCCAGGTTAGTTTCACAGTGATCGGCACACAGAAACCGGAGAAGTAGTGCCTACGATCCAGCAGCTGGTCCGGAAGGGCCGGCAGGACAAGGTCGAGAAGAACAAGACGCCCGCGCTTGAGGGTTCGCCCCAGCGCCGTGGCGTCTGCACGCGTGTGTTCACGACCACCCCGAAGAAGCCGAACTCGGCGCTCCGTAAGGTCGCGCGTGTGCGCCTGACCTCGGGCATCGAGGTCACGGCCTACATCCCGGGTGAGGGCCACAACCTGCAGGAGCACTCGATCGTGCTCGTGCGTGGCGGTCGTGTGAAGGACCTGCCGGGTGTTCGCTACAAGATCATCCGCGGTTCCCTCGACACGCAGGGCGTCAAGAACCGTAAGCAGGCTCGCAGCCGCTACGGCGCCAAGAAGGAGAAGTAAGAATGCCTCGTAAGGGCCCCGCCCCGAAGCGCCCGGTCATCATTGACCCGGTTTACCAGTCTCCTCTTGTCACGTCGCTGATCAACAAGATCCTGCTCGACGGCAAGCGTTCCACCGCCGAGCGGATCGTGTACGGCGCCATGGAGGGCCTGCGCGAGAAGACCGGCGCTGACCCGGTCATCACGCTCAAGCGCGCGCTGGAGAACGTCAAGCCCTCGCTTGAGGTCAAGTCCCGCCGTGTCGGTGGCGCCACCTACCAGGTGCCGATCGAGGTCAAGCCCGGTCGCGCCGCCACCCTCTCGCTCCGCTGGATCGTGGGTTACTCCCGCGCCCGCCGCGAGAAGACCATGACCGAGCGCCTCATGAACGAGCTGCTCGACGCCTCGAACGGTCTTGGCGCTGCCGTCAAGAAGCGTGAGGACACCCACAAGATGGCCGAGTCCAACAAGGCCTTCGCGCACTACCGCTGGTAGTCGTTACCCACTTCGAGACCGAGAGAAGATTGAGCCTTATGGCCACCACTTCGCTTGACCTGGCCAAGGTCCGCAACATCGGGATCATGGCCCACATCGACGCGGGCAAGACGACCACCACCGAGCGCATCCTCTTCTACACCGGTGTGTCTTACAAGATCGGTGAGGTCCACGACGGCGCTGCCACGATGGACTGGATGGAGCAGGAGCAGGAGCGCGGCATCACGATCACGTCTGCCGCGACGACCTGCCACTGGCCGCTCAACGATGTCGATCACACGATCAACATCATCGACACCCCCGGTCACGTCGACTTCACCGTCGAGGTGGAGCGTTCGCTCCGCGTCCTCGACGGCGCCGTCACCGTGTTCGACGGTGTCGCCGGTGTCGAGCCCCAGTCCGAGACCGTCTGGCGTCAGGCGGACCGCTACGGCGTGCCGCGCATCTGCTTCGTCAACAAGCTCGACCGTACGGGTGCCGAGTTCCACCGCTGCGTCGACATGATCGTCGACCGCCTCGGTGCGGTCCCGCTCGTCATGCAGCTCCCGATCGGCGCCGAGGCCGACTTCAAGGGCGTCGTCGACCTCGTGTCGATGAAGGCGCTCGTGTGGTCCGCCGAGGCCGCCAAGGGCGAGATGTACGACACGGTCGACATCCCGGACACGCACACCGAGGCCGCCGACGAGTGGCGCGGGAAGCTCCTGGAGACCGTCGCCGAGCACGACGAAGAGATGATGGAGCTGTACCTCGAGGGCCAGGAGCCCACCGAGGAGCAGCTGATGGCGGCCATCCGCCGCATCACCCTCGCGTCGAAGGGCGGCGCCGGTTCGGTGACCGTCAGCCCCGTGTTCTGTGGTACGGCGTTCAAGAACAAGGGCGTCCAGCCCCTGCTCGACGCCGTGGTGCGCTACCTCCCCTCCCCCCTGGACGTCGAGGCCATCGAAGGCCACGACGTGAAGGACCCGGAGAAGGTCGTCTCGCGCAAGCCGTCGGACGACGAGCCCTTCTCGGGCCTGGCGTTCAAGATCATGAGCGACCCGCACCTCGGCAAGCTCACCTTCGTCCGGGTCTACTCGGGCCGCCTCGAGGCCGGCAGCTCCGTGCTGAACTCGGTCAAGGGCAAGAAGGAGCGCATCGGCAAGATCTACCGCATGCACGCGAACAAGCGTGAGGAGATCGCATCGGTGGGCGCCGGCGACATCATCGCCGTCATGGGTCTCAAGCAGACCACCACCGGTGAGACGCTGTGCGACGAGAAGGCCCCGGTCATCCTGGAGTCCATGGACTTCCCGGCCCCGGTCATCCAGGTCGCCATCGAGCCCAAGTCCAAGGGCGACCAGGAGAAGCTGGGTGTCGCCATCCAGCGGCTCTCGGAGGAGGACCCCTCCTTCCAGGTCCACTCGGACGAGGAGACCGGCCAGACCATCATCGGTGGTATGGGCGAGCTTCACCTCGAGGTGCTCGTCGACCGCATGAAGCGCGAGTTCCGCGTCGAGGCGAACGTCGGCAAGCCCCAGGTCGCGTACCGCGAGACGATCCGCAAGACCGTCGAGCGCATCGACTACACGCACAAGAAGCAGACTGGTGGTACCGGCCAGTTCGCGAAGGTGCAGATCGCCCTTGAGCCCATCGAGGGTGGCGACGCGTCGTACGAGTTCGTCAACAAGGTCACCGGTGGCCGCATCCCCCGGGAGTACATCCCGTCGGTGGACGCGGGCGCCCAGGAAGCCATGCAGTTCGGCATCCTGGCCGGTTACGAGATGGTCGGCGTCCGCGTCACCCTTCTCGACGGCGGTTACCACGAGGTCGACTCCTCGGAGCTCGCCTTCAAGATCGCCGGTTCGCAGGCCTTCAAGGAGGGTGCCCGCAAGGCCTCTCCCGTGCTCCTCGAGCCGATGATGGCCGTCGAGGTCACCACGCCCGAGGACTACATGGGCGATGTGATCGGCGACCTCAACTCCCGCCGTGGCCAGATCCAGGCCATGGAGGAGCGCAGCGGCGCTCGCGTCGTGAAGGGCCTCGTGCCCCTCTCGGAGATGTTCGGCTACGTCGGAGACCTCCGCAGCAAGACCTCGGGTCGCGCAAGCTACTCGATGCAGTTCGACTCCTACGCCGAGGTTCCGCGGAACGTCGCCGAGGAGATCATCGCGAAGGCCAAGGGCGAGTAACTCTTCGAGTTCACTCACCGGGCGCCCGGCCGCAGGGCCGGTCGCCTGCCGCGAGGACGGGTTCTCACCCGTACGAGCACACGCTTTAGGCTTATCACCGGAGCCACTGGGGCATTCAGCGCAATCCGCGCCGAATGCCCCGGGCGCCGGCATCCCAGCAAAGATCACCTGGCGCCGATGAAGCAAGGCGTACAGAACCACTCCGCAGGAGGACCCAGTGGCGAAGGCAAAGTTCGAGCGGACTAAGCCGCACGTCAACATCGGCACCATCGGTCACATTGACCACGGTAAGACGACCCTCACGGCCGCCATTACCAAGGTGCTGCACGACGCGTACCCGGACCTGAACGAGGCCTCGGCCTTCGACCAGATCGACAAGGCGCCGGAAGAGCGTCAGCGCGGTATCACCATCTCCATCGCGCACGTCGAGTACCAGACCGAGTCGCGTCACTACGCCCACGTCGACTGCCCCGGTCACGCGGACTACATCAAGAACATGATCACGGGTGCGGCGCAGATGGACGGCGCCATCCTCGTGGTCGCGGCCACCGACGGCCCGATGCCGCAGACGAAGGAGCACGTCCTCCTGGCCCGCCAGGTAGGCGTCCCCTACATCGTCGTCGCGCTGAACAAGGCCGACATGGTGGACGACGAGGAGATCCTGGAGCTCGTCGAGCTCGAGGTCCGTGAGCTCCTCTCCGAGTACGAGTTCCCGGGCGACGACCTGCCGGTCGTCAAGGTCTCGGCGCTCAAGGCGCTCGAGGGCGACAAGGAGTGGGGCCAGTCGGTCCTGAACCTGATGGCCGCCGTCGACGAGTCGATCCCGCAGCCCGAGCGCGACGTCGACAAGCCGTTCCTGATGCCGATCGAGGACGTCTTCACGATCACCGGTCGTGGCACCGTCGTCACCGGCCGTATCGAGCGTGGTGTCCTCAAGGTCAACGAGACCGTCGACATCGTCGGTATCAAGGAAGAGAAGACCACCACCACGGTCACCGGCATCGAGATGTTCCGCAAGCTGCTCGACGAGGGCCAGGCCGGTGAGAACGTCGGTCTGCTCCTCCGTGGCATCAAGCGCGAGGACGTCGAGCGCGGCCAGGTCATCATCAAGCCGGGCTCGGTCACCCCGCACACGGAGTTCGAGGCGCAGGCGTACATCCTGTCGAAGGACGAGGGTGGCCGTCACACCCCCTTCTTCAACAACTACCGCCCGCAGTTCTACTTCCGTACCACGGACGTCACCGGTGTCGTCACGCTGCCCGAGGGCACCGAGATGGTCATGCCGGGCGACAACACCGTCATGTCGGTCGCGCTGATCCAGCCGGTCGCCATGGAGGAGGGCCTCAAGTTCGCCATCCGTGAGGGTGGCCGGACCGTCGGCGCCGGCCAGGTCACCAAGATCACCAAGTAATTACTCGGTGTTCGACCTGGTAGCTCGCTGAACTGAGCTCCAAGGGAAGGGCCCCGGCCCCCTCGCGCAAGCGGGGGGTGCCGGGGCCCTTCTCGTCCTTCTTCCTCCCGTGCCGTCTTTCTCCTCGTACGCGTACGGGCCCTACGTCCGCCAGAGCCACGGCGCCGCGTCCGCCCCGAGCCCCGCCACCGCGCCGGCGCCCACCAGGACCGGCGTCCCCACGCACACCCCCCGGTGCCGCCGCGTCCTCCCCCCGGCGTCCCGGAGCCGGACCTCCCCCTGCTCGCCCCGCCCCAGCAGCACCGGGCCCGGGCCGCCGGCCACCGGACCGTACCCCTGGAGGGCGAGGTCGGGCAGCGGCGAGCCGTCGGGGCGCACCGCGACGAGCCCGGGGGAGTGCGGGGCACGGTAGACGACGCCGAGCGAGCCGTCCGGCCGGAGGAAGGCGTGCGGCGGCGTGCCGGGGGCGGGCATCGCGGGCGGGCGCAGCGCGAGGGGCCCGCCGGGCGAGGGCTGCGCCCAGTGCCGTACGGACTTCCGCGCGGCGGCGAGGAGATGGACCAGGCCCTGCCCGTCGACGACCGCCGACAGGCCGTCCTGGATGCCGTCGCCGTCGCCCATGACGTCCCCGCCCGGACCCGCCAGGCCGCGCCAGGGACCCCACCGGCCACGCGGGTCCCGTACCCGCGTGCTCACGCTCTTCGCCGCGTTCCGCACGAAGAGGTGGACACTGCCGTCGCCCGCCGTGACCGCGACCGGGACGCCGATCCGCCGCCCCCGGTCCGGCAGGCGCTCGGGGTTGCCGAGCGAGGTCCAGGCGCGGCCGTCGTACTGGACGACCTCGCGCAGGTTCGCGCCGCCGTGCCCGACGAGGGAGGCGATGCGCACGGCGAACAGCAGCTGCCCGCCGTCCTCCGTCGCGGCGTGCCCGAGCCCGGGGGCCAGCGGACCGCCGCCCAGGTCCTCGGGCGCGCCCCAGCCGGTCCCGTCCGCCCGCCAGCGCACCAGCCGCAGCCCCGCCACCGCGTACGCGGCGCGGGTGCCGTCGACCACCAACTCGCCTCCCGGATAACGGTAGTTGGTGGAGCGCGCCCACCCCTTGTAGTTCGTCAGCGGACGCCCCTGGCCGACGCTGTAGTCCCCGCAGCCCGCCGGGTTCCCGCACTCCCAGTCCGGGTCGCCGCCGTACGCGAAAAGCGTCTCGGCCTTCTCCTGGAGCACGCTCTCGGGGAGGTTCTTGGGCCAGTGCCGGTTGTAGTACCCGCGGAAGGCGGTGGCGGTGAAGCGGGGGAGCGGTTGGCGGGCCGCGGACTTCTCGGCGACCCAGCGGATCAGCGCCGCCCAGCTGAAGCAGGCGACGGCGGTGTGGTCGCGGTGGTCGGAGTAGCCGGGCTGTTCGCTGTCCTTGCTGCGTACGCGCACGGTGCTGCGCTGGATGTCGGGGTCGGGGTCGAGGGTCTGCACGACGGTCGGCCGGTAGTGGTCCAGCAGCCCGACGAGCGCGTCGACGAGTTCGTCGTAGTCGTACGAACTCGGCCTGTCCAGCGGCGAGTTGTCGGCCACCAGGGTCCGCTGGCGCATGCCGCGGTCGGTCCACAGCGCGGGCAGGGACGGCCGGTTGCGGGGCGAGATCACGGAGAGGTTGAGGAAGACCAGCTCGGCGCGGAGGCCGCCGTGCGCGAGGGTGTTCAGCTCGGCGCGCTTGCCGCCGCGCAGCTCCATCACGGTCCGCCGCCACGGCGTGAACTTCGGCAGCCCGAGCAGGGTCGCGTACGCCTGCCGGAGCCCCTGCTGACGGGCGGAGGCGTACGCGTTCTTGTCGGGCTCGGGCCGGGGGCGGCCCGGCGCGTGGTTGATCCCGTTCGCCTCGCCCGCGGTGACGTACACGGAGACGACGGGGGCCCCGGCCTCCAGCAGCCTGCGGGTGTCCGGGTTCATGAAGTACAGGTCGTCGTCCGGGTGGGCGAGGAACTGCATCAGCAGCGACCGCCCGGTGAGCGAGATGGGCCGTCCGGGCGCGGGGTCGGGCCCCGGGTCCCGGCGGCGCGGGGCCGCGGGCACCGTGCAGGCCGCCAGGGGCAGGCCCGCGGCGGCGGCCGTGGCGGCCGTCAGCAGGGTCCGTCTGGGCAGTCGTCCGGGCAGGCCGGGCCCCGTACCGCTGTGCATGTGTCCTCGTACTCCGTCCGCTTCCCCCGCAGCGGATGGTCGTGCGCTGCGTGCCGTCGTGACCGGCGGGACGGTACGGGCAGGCGTCGCCGCCCCGCTGCGGTCAGCTAGACGGCGGGGGAGGGGCGGGGGTTGCCTGCGCAGGGCGGCTCCGGGGCGGGGACTGCGGGGGCGTGGGCGCCCCGGAGGGGGGGGCGGCGTACGCCTGGAGTCCGTCGCGGCGGGGACGTGCCGCACCGCGGGATCCGCTGAGCACCCGTTCGGGTGCAGGACCCGGGTTTGACCTCCGTCACGCTCCGGGTAATGTCTTCGCCCCGATTGGCGCTGCCCGTGCCCCGTATGGCAGACTGTCTGAGTTGCTCGGTTGAGTATCGATGCTGCACGCCTCCCGCCGGGAGGACCGGAAGCGAGTCCCACAGTACTCGTCGCCTTCACCTGCCTCCGGGCAGCAATGGGGCGGACGTACGGGAATCTTTCGGGAAGTGCCAGCGCGGTGCCGGCCAGGCACCCGGTGGGTGTTCTCCCCCGGCTTGCGGTCGCGGACCGTATCCCCTACAGCAGGGAATTCCTTCGGGATTTCGTACTGGCGAGGATGCGACACGCCCGACCGCGTGGGTCGGAGGGGGACGGTGCTGAGCGTTCAGAGCGCAGCCGCCCGGGTTCCAGAGCGTTAAGAGACAAAGGACTACTAGTAGCCATGGCGGGACAGAAGATCCGCATCCGGCTCAAGGCCTACGACCACGAGGTCATCGACTCCTCGGCGAAGAAGATCGTCGAGACGGTGACCCGCACTGGTGCGTCGGTCGCAGGCCCGGTGCCGCTGCCCACTGAGAAGAACGTGTACTGCGTCATCAAGTCGCCGCACAAGTACAAGGACTCTCGCGAGCACTTCGAGATGCGCACGCACAAGCGCCTCATCGACATCCTCGACCCCACGCCGAAGACGGTTGACTCGCTGATGCGTCTCGACCTGCCGGCCGGCGTCGACATCGAGATCAAGCTCTGAAGGGACGGGCCGAGATGAGCAAGAACATCAAGGGCGTCCTGGGCGAGAAGCTCGGCATGACCCAGGTCTGGGACGAGAACAACCGGGTCGTCCCGGTGACCGTCGTCAAGGCCGGTCCGTGCGTCGTGACGCAGGTACGTACGAACGACAACGACGGCTACGAGTCGGTCCAGATCGCCTTCGGCGAGATCGACCCGCGCAAGGTGAACAAGCCCCTCAAGGGTCACTTCGCCAAGGCCGACGTGACCCCGCGCCGCCACCTCGTGGAGCTGCGCACCCCGGACGCCAGCGAGTACACGCTGGGCCAGGAGATCACTGCCGAGGTGTTCGAGTCCGGCGTCAAGGTCGACGTCACGGGCAAGAGCAAGGGCAAGGGCTTCGCCGGTGTGATGAAGCGTCACAACTTCCACGGCGGCAAGGCCTCGCACGGTGCCCACCGCGTGCACCGCAAGCCTGGTTCCATCGGTGGCTGTGCCACCCCCGGCCGTGTCTTCAAGGGCATGCGCATGGCGGGTCGCATGGGTAACGAGCGGGTCACCACCCAGAACCTGACCGTCCACGCCGTTGACGCCGAGAAGGGTCTGCTGCTCATCAAGGGCGCCGTCCCCGGCCCCAACGGTGGCCTCGTCCTGGTCCGCACCGCGGCCAAGGGGGTTTGAGGAACCGATGAGCACCATTGACATCCTTTCGCCGGCAGGCGACAAGACCGGGACCGTCGAACTCCCCGCGGAGATCTTCGACGCCAAGGTCAGCATCCCGCTGATCCACCAGGTCGTCGTCGCTCAGCTGGCCGCTGCCCGCCAGGGCACGCACAAGACCAAGCGTCGCGGCGAGGTCCGCGGTGGCGGCAAGAAGCCGTACCGCCAGAAGGGCACCGGCCGCGCCCGCCAGGGTTCGACCCGTGCCCCGCAGTTCGCCGGCGGTGGCGTCGTCCACGGCCCGCAGCCGCGTGACTACTCGCAGCGCACCCCGAAGAAGATGAAGGCCGCCGCCCTGCGCGGTGCCCTCACGGACCGGGCCCGCAACGCGCGCGTCCACGTCGTCACCGGCGTGGTCGACGGTGCGGTTTCCACGAAGGCCGCCAAGTCCCTGCTGGGCAAGATCAGCGAGCGCAAGCACGTGCTCCTGGTCGCCGAGCGCTCGGACGAGGCCGCGTGGCTCTCCGCCCGCAACCTGCCCCAGGTGCACATCCTGGAGCCGGGCCAGCTGAACACGTACGACGTGCTCGTCTCGGACGACCTGGTCTTCACCAAGGCCGCCTTCGAGTCCTTCGTGTCTGGCCCCCAGGCCGCTGAGACCGAAGGGAGCGACGCCTGATGAGCGCCGTTACCAGCAAGACCTTCACGGACCACCGCGACATTCTTGTCAAGCCGGTCGTCTCGGAGAAGAGCTACGCGCTGCTCGACGAGAACAAGTACACGTTCATCGTCGCCCCGGGCTCCAACAAGACCCAGATCAAGCAGGCCGTGGAAGCGGTCTTCTCGGTCAAGGTCACCGGAGTCAACACGATCAACCGTCAGGGCAAGCGGAAGCGCACCCGCACCGGTTTCGGCAAGCGTGCCGACACCAAGCGGGCCATCGTGACCCTCGCCGAGGGCGACCGTATCGACATCTTCGGCGGTCCGACCGCCTAACGGCGGTCTGGATCGTCCGGAATCGGACGAGGACTGAGAAATGGGAATCCGCAAGTACAAGCCGACTACGCCGGGCCGCCGTGGCTCCTCCGTAGCCGACTTTGTCGAGATCACGCGGTCCACGCCGGAGAAGTCGCTGGTCCGCCCCCTGCACAGCAAGGGCGGCCGTAACAACGCCGGTCGTGTGACCGTTCGCCACCAGGGTGGTGGCCACAAGCGCGCCTACCGCGTGATCGACTTCCGTCGTCACGACAAGGACGGCGTGCCGGCCAAGGTCGCGCACATCGAGTACGACCCCAACCGCACCGCGCGCATCGCGCTGCTGCACTACGCGGACGGCGAGAAGCGTTACATCCTCGCCCCGCGCGGCCTGTCGCAGGGTGACCGGATCGAGAACGGCCCCGGGGCCGACATCAAGCCGGGCAACAACCTCGCGCTGCGCAACATCCCGGTGGGTACCACCATCCACAACATCGAGCTGCGGCCCGGCGGCGGTGCGAAGTTCGCCCGCTCCGCCGGTACCTCCGTGCAGCTTCTTGCGAAGGAGGGCACCATGGCCCACCTTCGTATGCCTTCCGGCGAGATCCGCCTGGTCGACGCCCGCTGCCGCGCCACGATCGGCGAGGTCGGCAACGCCGAGCAGTCGAACATCAACTGGGGCAAGGCCGGCCGCATGCGGTGGAAGGGCGTTCGCCCGACCGTTCGCGGTGTGGCGATGAACCCGGTCGACCACCCGCACGGTGGTGGTGAGGGTAAGACCTCCGGTGGTCGCCACCCGGTCTCCCCGTGGGGTCAGAAGGAGGGTCGTACTCGCTCGCCGAAGAAGGCTTCGAGCAAGTACATCGTCCGCCGCCGCAAGTCGAACAAGAAGCGCTAGGAGCGGGTTTAGATGCCGCGCAGTCTCAAGAAGGGGCCCTTCGTCGACGGACACCTCGTAAAGAAGGTGGATGTCCAGAACGAAGCTGGCACCAAGAACGTCATCAAGACCTGGTCCCGGCGCTCGATGATCATCCCCAGCATGCTGGGTCACACCATCGCGGTGCACAACGGCAAGATCCACGTCCCGGTGTTCGTCACCGAGTCGATGGTCGGCCACAAGCTCGGCGAGTTTGCGCCGACCCGCACCTTCCGCGGCCACGTCAAGGACGACCGCAAGTCGAAGCGCCGCTAAGGCGGGGTGCGATGACTATGAACGACACCGAAGGGACAACCATGGAAGCCAGGGCCCAGGCGCGGTACATCCGCGTCACGCCCATGAAGGCCCGCCGAGTGGTGGACCTTATCCGTGGCATGGATGCCACGGAGGCTCAGGCGGTCCTGCGCTTCGCCCCGCAGGCCGCGAGCGTGCCGGTCGGCAAGGTGCTGGACAGCGCCATTGCCAACGCCGCGCACAACTACGACCACTCCGACGCCTCGTCGCTGTTCATCAGCGAGGCGTTCGTGGACGAGGGCCCGACCCTGAAGCGGTTCCGTCCGCGTGCTCAGGGCCGTGCCTACCGGATCCGTAAGCGGACCAGCCACATCACCGTGGTCGTCAGCAGCAAGGAAGGAACCCGGTAATGGGCCAGAAGGTAAACCCGCACGGGTTCCGGCTCGGCATTACCACGGACTTCAAGTCCCGTTGGTACGCCGACAAGCTGTACAAGGACTACGTCAAGGAAGACGTCGCCATCCGCAGGATGATGACGTCCGGCATGGAGCGCGCCGGCATCTCGAAGGTGGAGATCGAGCGCACCCGTGACCGCGTGCGTGTGGACATCCACACCGCTCGTCCGGGCATCGTCATCGGCCGCCGTGGCGCCGAGGCCGACCGCATCCGCGGCGACCTCGAGAAGCTCACGGGCAAGCAGGTCCAGCTGAACATCCTCGAGGTCAAGAACCCCGAGATGGACGCCCAGCTGGTCGCCCAGGCCGTTGCCGAGCAGCTCTCCTCCCGCGTCTCCTTCCGCCGTGCCATGCGCAAGAGCATGCAGGGCACCATGAAGGCCGGCGCCAAGGGCATCAAGATCCAGTGCGGTGGCCGTCTCGGCGGCGCCGAGATGTCCCGCTCCGAGTTCTACCGCGAGGGCCGTGTGCCGCTGCACACGCTCCGCGCGAACGTGGACTACGGCTTCTTCGAGGCCAAGACGACCTTCGGTCGCATTGGCGTCAAGGTCTGGATCTACAAGGGCGACGTCAAGAACATCGCCGAGGTTCGCGCCGAGAACGCCGCGGCCCGTGCGGGCAACCGCCCGGCCCGTGGTGGTGCGAACGAGCGCCCGGCCCGTGGTGGCCGTGGCGGCGAGCGTGGCGGCCGCGGCCGCAAGCCGCAGCAGTCCGCGCCGGCAGCCGAGGCCCCCAAGGCCGACGCTCCCGCCGCCGCTGCTCCGGCTGAGAGCACCGGAACGGAGGCCTGACCGACATGCTGATCCCTCGTAGGGTCAAGCACCGCAAGCAGCACCACCCGAAGCGCAACGGCATGGCCAAGGGTGGCACTGAGGTCGCATTCGGCGAGTACGGCATCCAGGCGCTGACCCCGGCGTACGTGACGAACCGCCAGATCGAGGCCGCGCGTATCGCGATGACCCGCCACATCAAGCGTGGCGGCAAGGTCTGGATCAACATCTACCCGGACCGTCCGCTCACGAAGAAGCCCGCCGAGACCCGCATGGGTTCCGGTAAGGGTTCCCCCGAGTGGTGGATCGCGAACGTCAAGCCCGGTCGGGTGATGTTCGAGCTGTCCTACCCGAACGAGAAGATTGCTCGTGAGGCGCTTACCCGCGCTGCTCACAAGCTTCCGATGAAGTGCCGGATTGTTCGGCGCGAGGCAGGTGAGTCGTGATGGCGGCCGGTACCAAGGCGACCGAGCTGCGCGAGCTGAACGACGAGGACCTCGTCGCCAAGCTCCGTGAGGCCAAGGAAGAACTGTTCAACCTCCGCTTCCAGGCGGCGACCGGACAGCTCGAAAATCACGGCCGGCTCAAGTCCGTCCGTAAGGACATCGCCCGGATCTACACCCTGATGCGCGAGCGCGAGCTGGGCATCGAGACGGTGGAGAGCGCCTGATGAGCGAGAAGAATGTGACTGAGACGACTGAGCAGCGCGGATTCCGCAAGACCCGTGAGGGTCTGGTCGTCAGCGACAAGATGGACAAGACCGTCGTCGTCGCTGTCGAGGACCGCGTGAAGCACGCGCTGTACGGCAAGGTCATCCGCCGTACGAACAAGCTCAAGGCTCACGACGAGTCCAACGCCGCCGGCGTCGGCGACCGCGTCCTCATCATGGAGACGCGTCCGCTGTCCGCCTCGAAGCGCTGGCGCATCGTCGAGATCCTCGAGAAGGCCAAGTAGCCCGGTAATTCCCGTCGGGGAATTCCGAAATATTTCAGTCCTGGAGGGGGTCTCCCCGCCAGGCAGTTCCGCCAGGCTCGGCGGGGGCCGTAGCGATACGGCCCCCGCCGGGAACCGGCAGACGATCAGGAGATAGACGTGATCCAGCAGGAGTCGCGACTTCGCGTCGCCGACAACACGGGTGCGAAGGAAATTCTCACCATCCGTGTTCTCGGTGGCTCGGGTCGCCGCTACGCGGGCATCGGTGACGTCATCGTCGCCACCGTCAAGGATGCGATCCCCGGTGGCAACGTGAAGAAGGGTGACGTCGTCAAGGCGGTCATCGTTCGCACCGTCAAGGAGCGTCGTCGCCAGGATGGCTCGTACATCCGCTTCGACGAGAACGCCGCTGTCATTCTCAAGAACGACGGCGACCCCCGCGGCACCCGTATCTTCGGCCCGGTGGGCCGTGAGCTGCGCGAGAAGAAGTTCATGAAGATCATCTCGCTCGCGCCGGAGGTGCTGTAAGCATGAAGATCAAGAAGGGCGACCTGGTACAGGTCATCACCGGCAAGGACAAGGGCAAGCAGGGCAAGGTCGTTCAGGCCTTCCCCCGCGAGGACCGCGTCCTGGTCGAGGGTGTCAACCGGGTCAAGAAGCACACGAAGGCCGGCCAGAACCAGGCCGGCGGCATCGTGACGACCGAGGCTCCCATCCACGTCAGCAACGTTCAGCTGGTCGTGGAGAAGGACGGCAACAAGGTCGTTACCCGCGTCGGCTACCGCTTTGACGACGAGGGCAACAAGATCCGCGTTGCCAAGCGGACTGGTGAGGACATCTGATGACTGCCACCACCGCACCGCGCCTCAAGCTGCGCTACCGCGAGGAGATCGCGGGCAAGCTGCGTGAGGAGTTCTCCTACGAGAACGTCATGCAGATCCCCGGTCTGGTCAAGATCGTGGTCAACATGGGCGTCGGCGACGCCGCCCGTGACTCGAAGCTGATCGACGGGGCCATCAAGGACCTGACGACCATCACGGGTCAGAAGCCGGCCGTCACCAAGGCCCGGAAGTCCATCGCGCAGTTCAAGCTGCGCGAGGGTCAGCCGATCGGCTGCCACGTCACCCTCCGCGGTGACCGCATGTGGGAGTTCCTGGACCGTACGCTGTCGCTCGCGCTGCCGCGTATCCGTGACTTCCGTGGTCTGTCGCCGAAGCAGTTCGACGGCCGTGGCAACTACACGTTCGGTCTCACGGAGCAGGTCATGTTCCACGAGATCGACCAGGACAAGATCGACCGAGTCCGGGGAATGGACATCACCGTGGTCACCACGGCGACGAACGACGACGAGGGCCGCGCCCTCCTCCGTCACCTCGGCTTCCCCTTCAAGGAGGCGTAACCGAGATGGCGAAGAAGGCTCTGATCGCTAAGGCCGCTCGCAAGCCGAAGTTCGGCGTGCGTGCCTACACGCGCTGCCAGCGCTGTGGCCGGCCCCACTCCGTGTACCGCAAGTTCGGCCTGTGCCGCGTGTGCCTTCGTGAGATGGCTCACCGTGGCGAGCTGCCGGGCGTGACCAAGAGCTCCTGGTAGTCCAGTACTGCCCTTTGGGCGTACGGATTTCCTTGAGCTCTCGGTAAGTATCTGGTCGGCAGGAGCCCCACCCCGAATGCCGTAGGCTAGAAGGGTTGGGCGCCTGCCGCCCATAACGACTTACTACGCCGTAGGTCCCCGCACCGCACCCGTCCCGCCTCTGAGTGGGGAGAGGGATGGCGCATACAGGAAACCCCGGCGAGAGAGGCCGAAGGCCAATTCATGACCATGACTGATCCCATCGCAGACATGCTCACGCGTCTGCGTAACGCGAACTCGGCGTACCACGACACCGTCGTGATGCCGCACAGCAAGATCAAGTCGCACATCGCGGAGATCCTCCAGCAGGAGGGCTTCATCACCGGCTGGAAGGTCGAGGACGCCGAGGTCGGCAAGAACCTCGTCCTCGAGCTGAAGTTCGGCCCGAACCGCGAGCGCTCGATCGCCGGCATCAAGCGGATCTCGAAGCCGGGTCTGCGTGTTTACGCGAAGTCCACCAACCTGCCCAAGGTCCTCGGCGGCCTCGGCGTGGCGATCATCTCCACGTCGCACGGTCTTCTGACCGGCCAGCAGGCAGGCAAGAAGGGCGTAGGTGGGGAAGTCCTCGCCTACGTCTGGTAGTCGGGAAAGGAAGGAAAGCTCATGTCGCGTATCGGCAAGCTCCCCATCCAGGTTCCCGCTGGTGTGGACGTCACCATCGACGGCCGCACGGTTGCCGTGAAGGGTCCCAAGGGCTCCCTCACGCACACTGTTGCCGCGCCGATCGAGATTGTTAAGGGCGAGGACGGCGTTCTCAACGTCACCCGTCCCAACGACGAGCGTCAGAACAAGGCCCTGCACGGCCTGTCCCGCACGCTGGTGGCGAACATGATCACCGGCGTGACCCAGGGATACAGCAAGGCGCTCGAAATCAGCGGTGTCGGTTACCGCGTCCAGGCGAAGGGCTCCAACCTGGAGTTCGCCCTGGGCTACAGCCACCCCATCGTTGTTGAGGCCCCCGAAGGCATCTCCTTCAAGGTCGAGTCGCCCACGAAGCTCAGCGTCGAGGGCATCGACAAGCAGAAGGTCGGCGAGGTCGCCGCTAACATCCGCAAGCTGCGGAAGCCCGACCCGTACAAGGCCAAGGGCGTCAAGTACGCCGGCGAGGTCATCCGCCGCAAGGTCGGAAAGGCGGGTAAGTAAGCCATGGCATACGGTGTCAAGATTGCTAAGGGTGACGCGTACAAGCGCGCTGCCATCAAGCGTCGCCACGTCCGCATCCGCAAGCACGTCTCCGGTACGCCGGAGCGTCCTCGCCTGGTCGTGACGCGGTCCAACCGCAACGTGACCGCTCAGGTCATCGACGACATCGCGGGCCACACGCTCGCGTCGGCGTCGACCCTGGACGTTTCGATCCGCGGCGGCGAGGGCGACAAGAGCGCCCAGGCCAAGCAGGTCGGCGCCCTGGTCGCTGAGCGTGCGAAGGCCGCCGGCGTCGAGACCGTCGTGTTCGACCGTGGTGGCAACAGGTACGCCGGGCGCATTGCCGCTCTGGCTGACGCCGCCCGCGAAGCCGGGCTGAAGTTCTAAGCCCCGGTTCCGGGACTAACGGACGTAACAGAGAGAGGTAAATCCAATGGCTGGACCCCAGCGCCGCGGAAGCGGTGCCGGTGGCGGCGAGCGGCGGGACCGGAAGGGTCGCGACGGTGGCGCTGCCGCCGAGAAGACCGCTTACGTTGAGCGCGTTGTCGCGATCAACCGCGTTGCCAAGGTTGTCAAGGGTGGTCGTCGCTTCAGCTTCACCGCGCTCGTCGTGGTCGGAGACGGTGACGGCACCGTAGGTGTCGGTTACGGCAAGGCCAAGGAAGTTCCCGCGGCCATCGCCAAGGGTGTCGAGGAAGCCAAGAAGAACTTCTTCAAGGTTCCGCGCATCCAGGGCACCATCCCTCACCCGATTCAGGGCGAGAAGGCCGCGGGCGTCGTCATGCTCAAGCCGGCTTCCCCGGGTACCGGTGTTATCGCCGGTGGTCCGGTGCGTGCCGTGCTGGAGTGCGCCGGCGTTCACGACATCCTGTCGAAGTCGCTCGGCTCGTCCAACGCGATCAACATCGTGCACGCGACCGTCGCGGCCCTCCAGGGCCTGCAGCGTCCCGAGGAGATCGCGGCTCGCCGTGGTCTGCCCCTCGAGGACGTCGCCCCGGCGGCTCTGCTCCGTGCGCGTGCTGGGGCGGGTGCGTAATGGCCCGTCTTGAGATCACGCAGACGAAGTCGTACATCGGCAGCAAGCAGAACCACCGCGACACCCTGCGTTCGCTCGGGCTCAAGCGCCTGAACGACGTGGTTGTCAAGGAGGACCGCCCCGAGTTCCGCGGAATGGTGCACACCGTCCGCCACCTCGTGTCGGTCAAGGAGGTCGACTGACATGGCGGAGAACAACCCGCTGAAGGTCCACAACCTCCGTCCCGCTCCGGGCGCCAAGACCGCCAAGACCCGCGTGGGTCGTGGTGAGGCGTCGAAGGGCAAGACGGCTGGTCGCGGTACCAAGGGCACCAAGGCTCGTTACCAGGTGCCGGAGCGCTTCGAGGGCGGGCAGATGCCCCTCCACATGCGTCTCCCGAAGCTCAAGGGCTTCAAGAACCCGTTCCGCACCGAGTACCAGGTCGTGAACCTGGACAAGCTCGCCGAGCTCTACCCCGAGGGTGGAGAGGTCACGGTGGCCGACCTGGTCGCCAAGGGTGCGGTGCGCAACAACCACCTCGTCAAGGTCCTGGGCCAGGGCGAGATCTCCGTGGCACTGACGGTTTCGGTTGACGCCGCTTCCGCCTCCGCCAAGGAGAAGATCGCTGCCGCTGGCGGCAGCGTCACCGAGCTCGTCTGAGACAGCTCGATGGCTTGAACATCCGACCGGGGATGCCTCTCATATGGGGCATCCCCGGTTGGTCGTTCCTAGGGGGCGGGGTCCGCCGGTATGGTGGCGTGCACTGTTAACTTTCGCGCGGTGTGCCCACAACGCTGTCCGCTCGTTGTTTGACTGATACGTATTCGTCGATCCTCAATACCGTCACCCTTCGACGCAGTAGCGCGGGGGTCGCAGGAGGCACCGTGCTCACCGCGTTCGCCCGGGCGTTCAAGACGCCCGACCTGCGCAAGAAGCTGCTCTTCACACTCGGCATCATTGTGCTGTTCCGGCTCGGCGCGCACATTCCTGTCCCGGGCGTCAACTACAAGAACGTGCAGATCTGCATCGACTCCGCCAAGGAAGGCGGAGGCGGTCTCTTCAGCCTGGTCAACATGTTCAGTGGTGGCGCGCTGTTGCAGATCACCATCTTCGCGCTCGGCATCATGCCGTACATCACGGCGAGCATCATCCTTCAGCTGCTCACCGTGGTGATCCCACGTCTGGAAGCCCTGAAGAAGGAGGGCCAGTCCGGCACGGCGAAGATCACGCAGTACACGCGTTATCTGACCGTGGCGCTCGCCATCCTCCAGGGCACCGGCCTCGTCGCCACCGCCAACTCCGGCGCGCTCTTCCAGGGTTGCGCGGAGTCGGTCCGCTCGCAGATCGTGCCGGACAAGTCGGTCTTCACCACCGCGGTCATGGTCATCACGATGACCGCCGGCACCGCGATGGTCATGTGGCTCGGTGAGCTCATCACCGACCGCGGCATCGGCAACGGCATGTCCATCCTGATGTTCATCTCGATCGCCGCGGGCTTCCCGGCGTCGCTGTGGGCCATCAAGGACGGCGGCAAGATGGCGGACGGCTGGATCGAGTTCGGGATCGTGATCCTGGTCGGATTCGCGATGGTCGCGCTCGTGGTGTTCGTGGAACAGGCCCAGCGCCGCATCCCCGTGCAGTACGCGAAGCGGATGATCGGCCGGAAGTCCTATGGCGGAACGTCCACATACATCCCGCTGAAGGTGAACCAGGCGGGTGTGATTCCCGTCATCTTCGCTTCTTCGCTGCTCTACATCCCTGCTTTGATCGTTCAGTTCTCCGGTTCCACGGCGCCCTGGGCGCAGTGGATCCAGACCAACCTGACCAAGGGCGACCACCCGTACTACATCGTCACGTACTTCCTCCTGATCGTGTTCTTCGCCTTCTTCTACGTGGCGATCTCGTTCAACCCCGAGGAAGTTGCCGACAACATGAAGAAGTATGGTGGCTTCATCCCGGGCATCCGGGCAGGTCGACCTACTGCTGAGTACCTGAGTTACGTGCTGAACCGCATCACGTGGCCGGGATCGCTGTACCTGGGTCTGATCGCTCTCGTGCCGACGATGGCGTTGGCCGGCTTCGGTGCGAGCCAGGACTTCCCGTTCGGCGGCACGAGCATCCTCATCATCGTGGGTGTGGGTCTGGAGACCGTGAAGCAGATCGAGAGCCAGCTCCAGCAGCGCAATTACGAAGGGTTCCTCCGCTGATGCGTATCGTCCTCGTCGGGCCGCCGGGCGCGGGCAAGGGAACGCAGGCCGCGTTCCTCGCCACGAACCTGTCGATCCCGCACATCTCCACGGGTGACCTCTTCCGGGCCAACATCAGCCAGGGCACCGAGCTCGGCCGCAAGGCCAAGGCGATCATGGACGCCGGAAATCTGGTCCCCGACGAGGTCACGATCGGCATGGCGCTGGACCGCATGGCCCAGCCGGACGCCGAGAGCGGTTTCCTGCTCGACGGCTTCCCGCGCAACGTCTTCCAGGCCGAGGCCCTGGACGCCGCGCTGAAGGAGCAGGGGCAGAAGCTCGACGCCGTCCTCGACCTCGAGGTCCCCGAGGAAGAGGTCGTCAAGCGGATCGCCGGCCGGCGCATCTGCCGCAACGATTCCGCGCACGTCTTCCACGCGACGTACAGCCCGCCGAAGGCCGAGGGCGTCTGCGACGTCTGCGGCGGCGAGCTCTACCAGCGTCCGGACGACACCGAGGAGACCGTGCGCAAGCGGCTCGACGTGTACCACACGCAGACCGAGCCGATCATCGACCACTACAAGGCGCAGGGCCTGGTGGTCACCCTCTCCGCGGAGGGCAAGGTCGCCGAGGTGACCAAGCGCGCGATGGACGCGCTGGACAACCTGAAGAAGGACCAGGACTAGGCCCCGGCCGGTTCCCCTGCGCACGACGGAAGGCCGCGGTGTCCCACAGACACCGCGGCCTTACTGTTGAACCGAAGACACACGAGCGTGGAAGGCACACCCATGGTGGAGATCAAGACTCCCGAGCAGATCGCGAAGATGCGTGAGGCGGGCCTGGTCGTCGCCGCCATTCACGCGGCCACCCGCGAGGCGGCCGTCCCCGGCGCCAGCACCAAGGACCTCGACGCGGTCGCCCGCGAGGTGCTCGCCGAGCACGGCGCGAAGTCGAACTTCCTCGGGTACGGCGGCTTCCCCGCCACCATCTGCACCTCGGTCAACGAGGTCGTCGTCCACGGCATCCCGGACGAGAAGACCGTCCTCAAGGACGGCGACATCATCTCCGTCGACTGCGGCGCCATCGTCGAGGGCTGGCACGGCGACGCGGCCTACACCGCCTTCGTCGGCTCGGGCCACGCGCCGGAGCTGCTGGAGCTCTCCCGGGTGACCGAGGAGTCGATGTGGGCCGGCATCGCCGCGATGAGGAACGGCAACCGGCTGGTCGACATCTCCAAGGCCATCGAGGGCTACATCCGCCGCCAGCCTCGTCCGGCCACCGGGAAATACGGGATCATCGAGGATTACGGCGGGCACGGCATCGGCTCCGAGATGCACATGGACCCGCACCTGCTCAACTACGTCACGCGCAAGCGCGGCAAGGGCATCAAGCTGGTCCCGGGCGTGTGCCTGGCGATCGAGCCCATGGTCTCGCTCGGCACCGCGCAGACCGAGGTGCTCGCCGACGACTGGACGGTCATCACGACCGACGGCACCTGGTCCTCGCACTGGGAGCACTCCATCGCCCTCACCGAGAACGGCCCGCTGGTGCTGACCGCGGTCGACGGCGGCAAGGCGAAGCTCGCGGAGTACGGCATCACGGCGGCGCCGGACCCGCTGGCGTGACGGATTACTTCCGGCGGGTTCTCCCCGCCGGGGTGAATGCCGCATAACGATCATCAGTGTTGGGCAAACTTGACGGATTCGTCTTTTCGGGTGGCCTGACGTAGACTGACTCGTCGGCTCGCGTGCATCCGTATGCCTGCATACACAGTGCAAGAGTCGATCAAGGTAGCCGATTCGAAGGGCGAAGCGTGGCCAAGAAGCAAGGTGCCATCGAAATCGAGGGCACCGTGATCGAGTCCCTCCCGAACGCAATGTTCAAGGTGGAACTGCAGAACGGTCACAAAGTCCTCGCGCACATCAGCGGCAAGATGCGTATGCACTACATCCGCATCCTCCCGGATGACCGGGTCGTCGTGGAGCTGTCTCCGTACGACCTGACGCGCGGCCGGATCGTCTACCGGTACAAGTAGATCTTGCCGCGCCCCTTCCGGGGGGCGAGTGGCACTGACCCGGAGAACCTGACATCCCATGAAGGTCAAGCCGAGCGTCAAGAAGATCTGCGACAAGTGCAAGGTGATCCGCCGTCACGGCCGGGTCATGGTCATCTGCGAAAACCTGCGCCACAAGCAGCGCCAGGGCTGACGCACGACCTTTCCTGCATCTCGCAGTTCTTCGCGCGACGCAAGCAATTCGTACATACGCAGAGCACGACCGGTCCAGCGAGGCCGGCGGCACCTCCGGCGGGGGCCGGGGACCCGGACGTACCACCTCACCACCGTGGGGTCGGCGGTCGGGAGCGGCTCTGTGGAAGACCCCCGAACTAACAACTGGAGCCATTGAATGGCACGCGTTTCAGGTGTTGACATCCCGCGCGAAAAGCGTGTGGAGATCGCCCTCACCTACGTCTTCGGCATCGGCCGCACCCTGGCGAAGGAAACCCTCGCCGCCACCGGTGTGAACCCGAACACCCGCGTTCGCGACCTGGCCGAAGAGGACCTGGTCAAGATCCGCGAGTACGTGGACGCCAACCTCAAGACCGAGGGTGACCTCCGTCGCGAGATCCAGGCCGACATCCGCCGCAAGGTCGAGATCGGCTGCTACCAGGGTCTGCGTCACCGTCGCGGCCTGCCGGTCCACGGCCAGCGCACCAGCACGAACGCTCGTACCCGCAAGGGCCCGCGTCGCGCGATCGCCGGTAAGAAGAAGCCGGGCAAGAAGTAGTCCTCAGCCGGACGCTTATCAAGCGGTCTTCGCTGTAGGACCGATCACCTCCCTCTCCATCTGGAGTAAGACATGCCCCCCAAGGGACGTCAGGGCGCTGCCAAGAAGGTGCGCCGCAAGGAAAAGAAGAACGTCGCTCACGGCCACGCGCACATCAAGAGCACGTTCAACAACACGATCGTGTCCATCACGGACCCGACCGGCAACGTGATCTCGTGGGCCTCCGCCGGCCACGTGGGCTTCAAGGGCTCGCGCAAGTCCACCCCCTTCGCCGCGCAGATGGCCGCCGAGTCGGCCGCCCGTCGCGCGCAGGAGCACGGCATGCGCAAGGTCGACGTCTTCGTCAAGGGTCCCGGCTCCGGCCGTGAGACCGCGATCCGCTCCCTCCAGGCCACGGGCCTCGAGGTCGGTTCGATCCAGGACGTCACCCCGACGCCGCACAACGGCTGCCGTCCGCCGAAGCGTCGCCGCGTCTGATCCGTCGCCCGCTCGTCGGGCGTCGTGTCTGCAATACCTCGTGTCGTGAGTGGCCGTGCGGAGACCGACCTCCGTACGGCGCTCGCCTCGCGTTTCGGGCGGTACGGCTCCTCGGGGCCGTACCGCCCGTACCCTTGTGATAGTTGGCGTCAAATAGTGGGCGCCAAGAACAAAGGAACCCCATGCTTATTGCTCAGCGCCCGTCGCTGACCGAAGAGGTCGTCGACGAGTACCGCTCCCGGTTCGTCATCGAGCCGCTGGAGCCCGGCTTCGGTTACACGCTCGGCAACTCCCTGCGTCGTACCCTCCTGTCGTCCATCCCGGGTGCCGCTGTCACCAGCATCCGGATCGACGGCGTCCTGCACGAGTTCACCACCGTGCCGGGCGTCAAGGAGGACGTCACCGACCTCATCCTCAACATCAAGCAGCTCGTCGTCTCCTCGGAGCACGACGAGCCCGTCGTGATGTACCTGCGCAAGCAGGGCCCCGGCCTGGTCACCGCCGCCGACATCGCGCCCCCGGCCGGTGTCGAGGTGCACAACCCGGACCTGGTCCTCGCCACGCTCAACGGCAAGGGCAAGCTGGAGATGGAGCTGACCGTCGAGCGCGGTCGCGGCTACGTCTCCGCCGTCCAGAACAAGCAGGTGGGCCAGGAGATCGGCCGTATTCCGGTCGACTCCATCTACTCCCCGGTGCTCAAGGTCACGTACAAGGTCGAGGCGACCCGTGTCGAGCAGCGCACCGACTTCGACAAGCTGATCGTCGACGTCGAGACCAAGCAGGCCATGCGCCCGCGTGACGCCATGGCGTCCGCCGGCAAGACCCTGGTCGAGCTGTTCGGCCTGGCGCGCGAGCTCAACATCGACGCCGAGGGCATCGACATGGGCCCGTCCCCCACGGACGCCGCCCTGGCCGCCGACCTGGCGCTGCCGATCGAGGAGCTGGAGCTCACCGTTCGGTCGTACAACTGCCTCAAGCGCGAGGGCATCCACTCGGTGGGCGAGCTCGTGGCCCGCTCCGAGGCGGACCTGCTCGACATCCGCAACTTCGGTGCGAAGTCGATCGACGAGGTCAAGATGAAGCTCAACGGCATGGGCCTGGCCCTCAAGGACTCGCCCCCCGGGTTCGACCCGACCGCCGCCGCCGACGCCTTCGGCGCCGACGACGACGCGGACGCCGGTTTCGTGGAGACCGAGCAGTACTGAGTCCTCGCGACTCGCTGAAATCTTCCGTGGGGCAGTAGCCCCTCGGTAACTGACACCGGTACCTGATACGGCCGGTGCAGATCACAAGGAGAAACACCATGCCGCGTCCCGCCAAGGGTGCCCGTCTGGGCGGCAGCGCCGCGCACGAGAAGCTGCTCCTCGCGAACCTCGCGAAGTCGCTCTTCGAGCACGGCCGCATCACGACGACCGAGGCCAAGGCCCGCCGTCTGCGCCCCGTCGCCGAGCGTCTCGTCACCAAGGCGAAGAAGGGCGACATCCACAACCGTCGCCTGGTGCTCCAGACGATCACGGACAAGAGCGTCGTCCACACGCTCTTCACCGAGATCGCCCCGCGCTACGAGAACCGCCCCGGTGGTTACACGCGCATCACCAAGATCGGCAACCGTCGTGGCGACAACGCCCCGATGGCCGTGATCGAGCTGGTCGAGGCCCTCACCGTGCAGCAGAACGCTGTGGGCGAGGCCGAGGCCGCCACGAAGCGCGCCGTGAAGGAGTCCTCCACGGAGGAGACCGCCAAGGCCGAGCAGGCCGAGGTCGTCGAGGACGCGAAGCCCGAGGGCGACGAGTCCAAGTAGTACCTGGTAGTACGTGAACGGGCCCGTTCCCAGTCTTTCTGGGGGCGGGCCCGTTCTGCTGTGCGGTGGCGGGACGGGGGACGGTTTTCGTGGCGAGCGTGGAGGTTGGTTGTGGCTGACGAGGTGGCGGACGGGTTCGTACGGGTGAGGCTGGACCTCTCGTACGACGGCAAGGACTTCTCCGGATGGGCGAAGCAGCCCAGCGGGCGGCGGACCGTGCAGGGGGAGATCGAGGCGGCGCTGCGGACGGTGACGCGGTCGCCGACGAACTTCGACCTGACGGTGGCCGGGCGGACGGATGCCGGGGTGCACGCGCGCGGGCAGGTGGCGCACGTGGACCTGCCGCGGGAGGTGTGGGCGGAGCACGAGGAGAAGCTGCTGCGGCGGCTCGCGGGGCGGCTCCCCCATGACGTACGGGTGTGGAAGGCGGCCCGGGCGCCGGAGGGGTTCAACGCGCGGTTCTCGGCGATCTGGCGCAGGTACCAGTACCGGGTGACGGACCATCCGGGCGGCGTCGATCCGCTGATCCGCAGTCATGTGCTGTGGCACGACTGGGAGTTGGACGTCGAGAAGATGAACGCGGCGGCCGCCCTGCTGGTCGGGGAGCACGACTTCGCGGCGTACTGCAAGAAGCGGGAAGGGGCGACGACCATCCGGACGCTCCAGGAGCTGTGGTGGGAGCGGGGGGCGGACGGGGTCGTCACCGGGACCGTGCGGGCCGACGCCTTCTGCCACAACATGGTGCGCTCGCTGGTGGGCGCGCTGCTGTACGTCGGGGACGGGCACCGGGACGTGGAGTGGCCGGCGAAGGTGCTGGCGGCGCGGGTGCGGGACTCGGCGGTGCACGTGGTGAAGGCGCACGGGCTCACGCTGGAGGAGGTGGCGTATCCGGCGGACGAGCTGCTCGCGGCGCGGGCGGTGGAGGCACGGAACGTGCGGACGCTGCCGGGGAGCGCGGCTGGTGGTGGGGAGAGCGGGGACGGTTGTTGCTGATGCGGGTCGGGGGTCGTGAGGGGCCCTTGATGATGAGGGAGCTTGTCGTGGCTTGTCCGGTCCCGTTGTCAGTGGGCTGTGCGAAGGTGTTTTCAGACATCCACTCGGCTGATGTACGGGGGCTGCGATGACGGGGGCGAAGAAGAGCGGGGTGTGGGTGCTGCTGGTGGCAGTGGCGCTGTTCGCGGCGCTGGTGGTGCCGCGGGTCCTGGCCGGGGACGGCGACGACCGGCCGTCGCAGGCGGCCGGGGTGTCCTTGGGCGTGCCGGAGAAGTCCGGCGAGGACGCGCCGAAGGGGGCGCCCGACGCGGCCAAGGGGGGCGGGCCGGTGCCCGGGAGCACGGGGGGCGGCACGACCTCCGGGGACGGCGCCGGCGACGGTACGGGGGACGGTGCGCAGGAGCGGGCGGCGGACCGGGCGGCGATCGGGGAGGCCTTCGCGGCCGTCCGTGCCGGGGACTGCCTGGCGCTCTTCGACACCGGCGGCGGGTGGAACACCCGCATACCCCAGAAGGTCGGCTGCGGCGGGGACGCGGGGCTGACCCGGGTCAGCGCGGTGCGGACCGGGTGGAGCGCCTGCCCCTCGGGGGACGGACTGTCGTACGTGGTGCACCGGTCGGACAAGGGCAAGCGGGTGCTGTGCCTGACCCGGCAGTACAAGGCCGGGTACTGCGTGCTCGCGGAGAAGGGCACCGGAGCGGCGGGGGCGACCATGCGGCTCGGGTCGATGACCGCGGTCGACTGCAAGGCGAAGAAGCTCACCAAGCCCTACGACACGGTCCTGCACATCACCGGGGTGTACGGGCCGGGGACCGGGCGGACCGGGTGCAGCCGGGCCCTGGACGACAGGACCTTCTACTGGTTCTGGAGGGTCAAGGGCGACGAGACCCTGCTGTGCACGATGGTCTACCGGGGCTGAGGCGACCGGGGGGGGAGGGAGCCGTCAGCGGCGGGTGGCCGCCCAGAGGACGGCGCCGGTCGCGGCCAGGGCGACGAAGGTGATGCTGCCGAGCGCGTAGAGGAACGGGAACCAGAGCAGGGCGATCAGCGCGCAGTAGCCGGCGGCCAGGACGGAGAGGCCGAGCTGGACGCGGGCGGGGCCGTGCTGGTTGAGGCGGACCAGGACGGCCAGGAAGACCGCGGTCCACAGGGCGGCGCGGGGCTGGCCGAAGGTGAGGGCGCCGACGACGTCGCTGAGGACGCCGTACCAGCTCTGCTGCACCAGTTCGGCCTGCAGGTCGGCTATCTCGCGCAGGCCGGCGGAGCCGCCCGCGGCGCGCTGCACCTCGGTGAGGGACTGCACGGAGGTCCGGAAGTATTCGTACACGGTGAGCAGGGTGAAGCCGAGAGCGTGCAGGACGCCGGTGGCGAAGCCGGTGGCGCGGGCGCGGTGCGGGGCGCTGCGGTCTTCCGGGGTTCCGGGGGAGGCCGGTATGGGCTCGGGGGCGTCGTCGGGCTGCTGGCGGTGCTGGCTGTAGCGCCCGGTGGCCGTGCTGGTGCCGGGGTACGGGGTGTGGGCCCGCGCCCGGCCGGGGGCGGAGGACGGTCCCGGCGTCCGGGGGGAGGCGGAGGCCGCCGCGCGGCGGGGTGCGGGGGCGGGGCGGGACGCCGGTGCGGGGGTGGAGCGGCCGGCCGGGGCCGGGCGGGCGGCGGGGACCGGGCGGGCCGTCGGCGGGGGCGGCTGGGGGGCGGCCGGGGACTGCTGGTGCGGGACGGCCTGCGGCCAGCTGCGGCGGGGTGTGGCGGTGGCGGGCTCGGCGGTGCCGGGGCCGGGAGAGGCCGGGACGGGGGTCTTCGGCTCGGGGGCCGGGGGTGGCGGGGTCTTGCCGGGGGCGGGCCGGCGGGGGGTTTCCGGTGTGGCGGTGGTTTCCGGTGTGCGGGTGGTTTCCGGCGTGCGGGTGGTTTCCGGTGTGCGGGTGCCGGGGTGGCGGGTGTTCTCCGAGCGCGGGGGGCGGGTGGGCAGGGGGCGGCGGGTGTCGTCGGGCCGCTTGGTGAGCCGGGCGGGGCGGGGCTCGGCGGGGCCGGTGGGGGTGGGCGCGGTGTCCGGGGCGTCCGAGCCGTCCGAGCCGTCCGAGGGGGTGGGCTCGGTGGTGGCGGAGGGGGCGGGGGCCGGCACCTTGGGTGGGGCAGGGGTGTCCCGGGTGCGCTGTTCTTCGTTCTTGCCCGTGCTCATGTGCTCCAGCTCCCCGTTGGCGTCAGGCCCGAGTGCGGCCCGGCGCCAGGGTAGTCAGGGGGCGGAGGGGTTGCCAGGGGCGGGCCGGGGCCGGTACGGCATCGTCACGCGCCCCGGGCGGGCGGCGCGGCGTCAGCCGCTGGCGGTCGTGCCGGTGGCGGCCGCGGCGGAGGCCTGGGCGCGACCGCGTTCGACGATGCGCAGGAAGGTGTACTTCGCGGCGTCGTCGCCGAGGGCGAAGACGTTCTTGTCCGCGGTGGTGACGTCGCGCTTGTTGTCCGTGAAGCCGCCCACGGTGAAGTAGGCGTAGCGGCCGTAGGAGTTGGCGGTCTTGCGGCAGATCGTGCCGTTGCGGCAGAAGGTGGGGACGCCGGAGCCGGGGAGGGAGGCGACGCCGTCCTTGACCTGGGCCTTCGCCTTGAGGGCCTGGGCCTCGGTGGGGAAGACCGCCACGCCGACGGTGACGGCCGCGCCGCCCTTGGTGAAGGTGGCGCGGATGAGCTGGGTGCAGCCGTTGGCGTTGAGGATGCCGCCCAGGCGGCCCTGGGCGCCCGAGGCGCAGTCGGTGACGCGGTGGGTGGCGCCCTTGGGGTAGGTGCGGTTCTCCAGGGTGAGCGAGGCGCCGGGGAAGAGGGTGTCGGCGCTGAGCGGGGCCTTGTCCTTGTCGGCGCTGGAGATGAAGTCCTTGGGGTCCGGCGGGGGCGGGGGCGCGACCGGCGAGAAGGAGGGGGAGGGGGCGCCGGGGCCGGTGGGCAGGGACTCGGGTGAGGGCAGGGAGGTGTTCTTGCCGTCGGCGGGACCCGTGCCGGAGGAGACGATCGCGGTGGTGACGAGGGCGGCGACGGTGAGGGTGGCGAGGACGCCGCCGCCGATGCCGAGGAGGCGTTTGCGGCGGGCGCGGGCGGCGGCGTCGGCGAGGGCGGACCAGTCGGGGGAGGGGGCCGGGGCCGGAAGGGGCGTGACCTGGGCGGCCGGGCCCTGGGAGGTGAGGGGTGGGGCCGGGTGGCCGCTGTAGGGGTGGTGCGGGACGGGGACGCCGGGGGCCGGGCGGGGGGCGCCGGGCGGGGCCGGCGGCGGGAGGGGCCGTCCCCCTTGGCCGCTCGTTCCGCCCTGCCCGCCCGTTCCGCCCTCGGGGAGCGGGGGTGCCGCCCAGGGGGAGGCGGCGGCGACGTGGGGCGGGAGGGGGCCGGCGGGGACGCGGCCCGGGGAGGGGGCGGCCGGAGGGAGGCCGGTGGAGGGCGCGGGGGGCGGGGGTGGGGTGAAGTGGGGCTGGGGGGTGGGTGGTTGGGGGGTGCCGTGTGGGGGGTTTGCCCCGGGGGCGTCCGAGGGTCCCCCATGCCCGATGCTCATGGGGCGCATCCTAATGACCCCGTCGCCCGCGGCGAGGGGGCGTAAAGCGGTTGGGGCGGACAGGCGCGGGCGGCGAGAATGCCCGTATGGGACATCTTGAGGTCGGACACGTCGAGTACTACCTTCCGGACGGGCGGGTGCTGCTCGGTGACGTCTCGTTCCGGGTGGGGGAAGGGGCCGTGGTGGCCCTGGTCGGGCCCAACGGGGCCGGGAAGACCACGCTGTTGAAGATCATCGCCGGGGAGCTCCAGGCCCACGGGGGGTCGGTCACCGTCAGCGGTGGGCTCGGGGTGATGGGGCAGTTCGTGGGGTCCGTGCGGGACGGGCGGACGGTCCGGGACCTGCTGGTCTCGGTGGCGCAGCCCAGGATCCGGCAGGCCGCGGCCGCCGTCGACAAGGCCGAGACGGCGATCCTGGAGCGGGACGACGAGGCCGCGCAGATGGCGTACGCCCAGGCGTTGAGCGACTGGGCGGAGGTCCAGGGGTACGAGGCCGAGACCGTCTGGGACATGTGCACCACGGCCGCGCTCGGGGTGCCGTACGAGAAGGCGCAGTGGCGGGAGGTGCGCACGCTCAGCGGCGGTGAGCAGAAGCGGCTCGTGCTGGAGGCGCTGCTGCGGGGCCCCGACGAGGTGCTGCTGCTCGACGAGCCGGACAACTACCTGGACGTGCCCGGCAAGCGGTGGCTCGAGGGGAAGCTCAAGGAGACCCGGAAGACGGTTCTGTTCGTCAGCCACGACCGGGAGCTGCTGTCGCGGGCGGCGGAGAAGATCGCGAGTGTGGAGCCCGGCCCGACGGGGTCGGAGGTGTGGATCCACGGGGGCGGGTTCGACACGTACCACGAGGCCCGCAAGGAGCGGTTCGCGCGGTTCGAGGAGCTGCTGAGGCGGTGGCAGGAGGAGCACGCGCGGCTCAAGGCGCTGGTGCTGAGGCTGCGCGGGCAGGCGGCGATCAGCCCGGACATGGCGTCCCGGTACCACGCGATGCAGACGCGGTTCAGGAAGTTCGAGGAGGCGGGGCCGCCGCCCGAGCCGCCGCGGAAGCAGGACATCCGGATGCGGCTCAAGGGCGGTCGGACCGGGGTGCGGGCGCTCACCTGCGAGGGCCTTGAGCTGACCGGGCTGATGAAGCCCTTCGACCTGGAGGTCTTCTACGGGGAGCGGGTGGCCGTTCTCGGGTCCAACGGGTCCGGGAAGTCGCACTTCCTGCGGTTGCTGGCGGGCGAGGACGTCGCGCACACGGGGGCCTGGAAGCTGGGGGCGCGGGTGGTCGCCGGGCACTTCGCGCAGACGCACGCGCATCCGGAGCTGATGGGCCGGACCCTGGTCGACATTCTGTGGGCCGAGCACTCCAAGGACCGGGGCGGGGCCATGTCCGTGCTGCGCCGGTACGAGCTGGAGGGGCAGGGCGACCAGGGCTTCGACCGGCTGTCGGGCGGGCAGCAGGCGCGGTTCCAGATTCTGCTGCTGGAACTGGCGGGGACGACGGCGCTGCTGCTCGACGAGCCGACGGACAACCTGGACCTGGAGTCGGCGGAGGCCCTGCAGGAGGGGCTGGAGGCGTACGAGGGGACCGTGCTGGCGGTCACGCACGACCGGTGGTTCGCGAGGTCCTTCGACCGGTACCTGGTGTTCGGGGCGGACGGGGTGGTCCGGGAGACGGCGGAGCCGGTGTGGGACGAGCGGAGGGTGGAGCGGGTGCGCTGACCGCTCGGGAGGTGCGGGGCGGCCCCGCCGCCCAAGAGGGCGGGGGGATGCGGGGCGGCCCCGCCGCCCGGGGGGCGGGGAGGGCGTTTTGACCCGTGCGGGGGCGCGCGGGTAGTGTCGGGTGTTGTTATACGTATGGGCATAGGCGTTTTCACGCGAAGGGCCCCTGCGTAGGTTCCCTGGAGCAGTTACCAGTGGCTCGCATACGGGCAGTGTCCCGGCGGTTGTGGGCCCCAGCTGCATGATCGCTTCAGGTGTGTCTGGATCCCATCCACTGAAGAAGCGAAGGCTACGAAGTGCGTACGTACAGCCCCAAGCCCGGCGATGTCACTCGCCAGTGGCACATCATCGACGCGCAGGACATCGTCCTGGGCCGTCTGGCGACCACGGCAGCGAACCTCCTGCGAGGCAAGCACAAGCCGACCTATGCCCCGCACATGGACATGGGTGACTTCGTCATCATCATCAACGCCGACAAGATCCACCTGTCGGGCAACAAGAAGACCCAGAAGATGGCGTACCGCCACTCGGGCTTCCCGGGCGGTCTGCGCTCGATGCGCTACGACGAGCTCATGGAGAAGAGCCCGGAGAAGGCCGTCGAGAAGGCCATCAAGGGCATGATCCCCAAGAACACCCTGGGCCGTCAGATGCTCTCGAAGCTGAAGGTCTACGCGGGCGACACGCACCCGCACGCTGCTCAGCAGCCGGTCCCGTTCGAGATCACCCAGGTCGCGCAGTAGTTCCGGCCACCCCCTAAGACGTACAGAAAGATCTGAGGAGAATCGTGGCCGAGACCACTGTTGAGACGCCCGTCGAGGGTACCGAAGAGGAGACCTTCGCGGAGGTCACCACCTTCGAGTCGGAGGTTCCCGTCGAGGGCGAGTACACCAGCGAGTCGCTCGCAGGCCGCTTCGGCGACCCGCAGCCCGCCGCCGGCCTTGGCCGTCGCAAGAACGCCATCGCCCGCGTCCGGATCGTTCCGGGCACCGGCAAGTGGAAGATCAACGGGCGTACGCTCGAGGACTACTTCCCGAACAAGGTCCACCAGCAGGAAGTCAACGAGCCCTTCAAGGTGCTCGAGCTGGACGACCGCTACGACGTCATCGCCCGCATCTCGGGCGGCGGCGTGTCCGGCCAGGCCGGTGCGCTCCGTCTGGGTGTCGCCCGTGCGCTGAACGAGGCCGACGTCGACAACAACCGCGCCATCCTGAAGAAGGCTGGCTTCCTGTCGCGTGACGACCGTGCGGTCGAGCGCAAGAAGGCCGGTCTCAAGAAGGCCCGCAAGGCGCCGCAGTACAGCAAGCGCTAACCACGCGCCTGCGCGGTCCGCTGTCGCGGATCGTCCGCATCACGGCATCACCGGTCGCCCCGGTGGCACTCTCGTGCCGCCGGGGCGTTCGTGTAGTTCGGCTTATAACCCTTTTCTGACGCTAAGTGGACTCTCTCGGGCGCACAACGGGCACGAAACGCTCAGAGCCTGTTGCGGGTCGCGTTTTCGACGTACGACGGCATTTCGGAGGACAGCTGTGGGACGACTCTTCGGCACGGACGGTGTGCGCGGCGAGGCCAATGCGGACCTGACGGCGGAGCTCGCGCTCGGCCTGTCGGTCGCGGCCGCGCACGTGCTCGCCGAGGCGGGCACTTTCGCGGGCCATCGGCCGACGGCAGTGGTGGGACGGGACCCGCGGGCGTCGGGAGAGTTCCTGGAGGCCGCCGTCGTGGCGGGCCTGGCGAGCGCGGGCGTGGACGTCCTGCGCGTCGGTGTGCTGCCCACCCCCGCGGTGGCGTATCTCACCGGTGCGCTGGGCGCCGACCTCGGCGTGATGCTCTCCGCCAGCCACAACGCGATGCCGGACAACGGCATCAAGTTCTTCGCGCGCGGCGGCCACAAGCTCGCGGACGAGCTGGAGGTGCGCATCGAGAACCTCTACGAGCAGCACCGCGGCGGCGAGGCCTGGGACCGCCCGACGGGTGCCGGCGTCGGCCGGGTGACGGATTACGACGAGGGCTTCGACAAGTACATCGCCCACCTCATGGGTGTGCTGCCGAACCGTCTCGACGGCCTGAAGGTCGTCCTGGACGAGGCGCACGGCGCGGCCTCCCGCGTCTCCCCGGAGGCGTTCGCGCGCGCCGGGGCCGAGATCGTCACCATCGGCGCCGAGCCGGACGGCCTCAACATCAACGACGGCTACGGCTCCACCCACATGGAGCGCCTGCGCGCCGCCGTCGTCGAGCACGGCGCCGACCTCGGGGTCGCGCACGACGGCGACGCCGACCGCTGCCTGGCCGTGGACCACCGGGGCGAGGAGGTCGACGGCGACCAGATCCTCGCCGTGCTCGCGCTCGCCATGCGCGAGGCCGGCCAACTGCGCAAGAACACCGTCGTCGGCACCGTGATGTCGAACCTCGGCTTCAAGCTGGCCATGGAGGGCGAAGGCATCGATGTCGTGCAGACCGGGGTCGGCGACCGCTACGTGCTGGAGTCGATGAAGGAGCACGGGTACGCGCTGGGCGGCGAGCAGTCCGGGCACGTCATCGTCCTGGACCACGCGACGACCGGCGACGGCACGCTCACCGGCCTGATGCTGGCCGCGCGCGTCGCCGCCACCGGCCGCCGCCTCGCGGACCTCGCCGGGTGCATGGACCGGCTGCCGCAGATCCTCATCAACGTGCCCGACGTCGACAAGTCGCGGGTGGGCACGTCCGCGGAGCTGGCCGCCGCCGTCGCCGACGCCGAGCGCGAGCTGGGCGCGACGGGACGGGTGCTGCTGCGCCCCTCGGGCACCGAGCCGCTGGTGCGCGTGATGGTCGAGGCCGCCGACATCGAGCAGGCGAAGGCCGTCGCCGGCCGCCTGGCGGACGTGGTCAAGTCCGCGCTGGGCTAGGGGTTTCGGGCGGTACGCGAGAGGGGCCCGGCCGGAAGCGATTCCGGCCGGGCCCCTCTCGCGTACCGCGGTGTCTAGAGCTTGCGCAGGGAGAGGCGCTGGACCTTGTGGTCGGGGCCCTTGCGGACGACCAGGGTGGCGCGGCCGCGGGTGGGGGCGACGTTCTCCAGGAGGTTGGGGCGGTTGATGGTGCGCCAGGTGTTGCGGGCGTAGTCGAGGGCCTCTTCCTCGGAGACCTGGGTGTACTTGCGGAAGTACGAGAAGGGGTTCTGGAAGGCGGTGGCGCGCAGCTTGCGGAAGCGGTTGAGGTACCACTGCTCGATGTCCTCCTCGCGCGCGTCGACGTACACCGAGAAGTCGAAGTAGTCGGCGAGGGCGACGCGGGTGCGGCCGTCGCTGCCGGGGAGGGCGGGCTGGAGGACGTTCAGGCCCTCGACGATGAGGATGTCCGGGCGGTGCACGGTCAGGCGCTCGCCGGGCACGATGTCGTAGATCAGGTGGGAGTAGACGGGGGCGGTGACCTCGTCCTTCCCGGCCTTCACGTCGGCGACGAAGCGGGTCAGGGCCCGGCGGTCGTACGACTCGGGGAAGCCCTTCCTGGCGGTCAGGCCGCGCTTCTCCAGCTCCCGCATGGGGTGCAGGAAGCCGTCGGTGGTGACCAGCTCCACGCGGGGGTGCTCCGGCCAGCGGGCCAGCAGGGCCTGGAGGAGGCGCGCGACGGTGGACTTGCCGACGGCGACGCTTCCGGCCACTCCTATGACGAAGGGGGTGCCGCGCTGGGCGCCCTTCTCGCCGAGGAAGGTGTTGAGGGCGCCGCGCAGGTTGCCGGTGGCTCCGACGTACAGGTTCAGCAGACGGGACAGCGGGAGGTAGATGTCGCGCACCTCGTCGAGGTCGATGACGTCGCCCAGACCGCGCAGCCGCTCGACCTCCTCGGCGGTGAGGGGCAGCGGCGTCTTCTCGCGCAGGGCGCTCCACTCGGCGCGGGTGAGGTCCAGGTACGGGGAGGACTCGGCCCGGCGGTGGGAGCTTCGTGGCGGCGAAGTGATCACACCCTCCATTGTCGGGGGTGGGGCGGGGATGTCGCCGGATGGAGGGGGTGGGCTGGGTCACGTGAGGGGTGGGGGCGTGCGGGCCGCGTATCGATTGGGGGGAGGCGGGGTTGCGCGGACGTCACGATCGGGCAGGCGGCGGGCACGGAGGCGGAATTCGGTGTTCCAAGGGGCGGCCGGTGCCTTACATTCCTGAGCGCGACAGATTCCGCGCGGCCTTTCGAGAGGCGAACCGTGCGCGGGAGGAACGCTGTTCGCTCCCGTCACCCTTCCTGCTCGGAGGAGCACCTTCATGCGCCGTACCGTTTCTCGCCGTGCCGCCGTCGTCCGTACCGTCGCGGCCACCGCTTCCGTGGCCTCGCTGACCCTGCTGCTGGGCGCCTGCGGCGCGGACAAGGGCGCCGAGAGCCCGGCGAAGGGGGCCGGCGCGTCCGCCGGGGCCTCCGCCAAGGGCGAGGAGCCCGCGGCGAAGACGCTGACGGCGGCCGAGCTGGAGAAGGCCGCCCTCGCGCAGGGCGACGTCACCACGCACCAGGTGGTGAACGGCACGAAGGCCGACGAGGTCCCGCCGGGCGCGGTGAAGACCGACAAGCCGGAGTGCAAGCCGCTGCTGGACGCCGCCTCGGCCGTCCCGGTGGGCAAGCCCGCGGCCAAGGTGCTGCGCAAGGCGGTCCAGAAGCCCGAGAAGATGAAGGTCGACCCGACCGCGTCGGCCGAGGACAAGGCCAAGGCGGGCCTGGACGCGCTCAGCCAGCCGGTCACCGCCGACGTGCTGGCCTCGTACGACGGCAAGGGCGCCCAGGAGGGTTACGCGGCCTACGCCAAGGCCGCCGAGGCGTGCGCGGGCGGCTTCGGCGGGGAGCAGGCCGGGGAGAAGCTCGCCTTCACCAAGGTCACGCCGGACGCGGTGACGGGCGGCGACGAGGCACAGGGCTGGACGATCGCCATGAAGGCCGACGGCACCGAGGTGCTCACCAAGCTGGCGGTCGTGCGCAAGGGGAACACGCTGGCCACCTTCTACACGATCAGCCTGGGCGGCACGGTGAAGGAGCAGCCGGCGTCGCTGATCGCGGCGCAGGTGAAGAAGCTGGGCTGAGGGAGCGCGGACCCCGTTCCGGTCTTCGGGCCGGGGCGGGGTTCTTTTTCGTGCCCGCGGGGTCCCGGGACGGGGACGGATCGCGGCATACGCTGCCCCCTATGTGCGGAATCGTGGGATACGTCGGTGGACAGTCGGCGCTGGACGTCGTGATGGCGGGCCTGAAGAGGCTGGAGTACCGGGGGTACGACTCCTCGGGGGTCGCGGTGCTCGCGGACGGCGGGCTCGCGGCGGCGAAGAGGGCCGGAAAGCTGGTCAACCTGGAGAAGGAGCTGGCGGAGCGGCCGCTGCCGGCCGGCGGGACGGGCATCGGGCACACCCGGTGGGCGACGCACGGCGGGCCGACGGACGCGAACGCGCACCCGCACCTGGACGGCGCCGGACGCGTGGCGGTCGTGCACAACGGCATCATCGAGAACTTCGCCGAACTGCGGGCCGAACTCCTCGCACAGGGCCGGGAGCTGACGTCCGAGACGGACTCGGAGGTGGTGGCGCACCTGCTGGCCGAGAGCTTCTCCGGGGACGGTCGCGGGGACCTCGCGGAGGCGATGCGGCGGGTGTGCGGGCGGCTGGAGGGGGCGTTCACGCTCGTCGCGGTGCACGCGGACGTGCCGGACGTGGTGGTGGGCGCGCGGCGCAACTCCCCGCTCGTGGTGGGCGTCGGCGAGGGCGAGTCCTTCCTCGCCTCGGACGTCTCCGCGTTCATCGCCCACACCCGCTCCGCGATCGAGCTGGGCCAGGACCAGGTGGTGGAGCTGCGGCGGGACTCCGTCACCGTCACCGACTTCGCGGGCGCGCCCGCCGACGTACGGGTGTACCACGTGGACTGGGACGCGTCGGCGGCCGAGAAGGGCGGCTACGACCACTTCATGCTCAAGGAGATCGCCGAGCAGCCCAGGGCGGTCGCGGACACGCTGCTGGGACGCGTCGACGCCAACGGAATGCTGACCCTGGACGAGGTGCGGATCGCCGCTTCCGTGCTGCGGGAGGTCGACAAGGTCGTCGTGGTGGGGTGCGGAACGGCCTTCCACGCCGCCATGGTCGCCAAGTACGCCGTCGAGCACTGGACCGGGCTGCCCTGCGAGACGGAACTGGCGAGCGAGTTCCGCTACCGGGACCCGATCCTGGACGGGCGGACGCTGGTGATCGCGATCTCGCAGTCCGGCGAGACCATGGACACCCTGATGGCGCTGCGGCACGCCCGGGAGCAGGGGGCGAAGGTGCTCGCGATCTGCAACACGAACGGCTCGACGATTCCCCGGGAGTCGGACGCGGTGCTCTACACCCACGCGGGCCCGGAGGTGGCGGTCGCCTCGACGAAGGCGTTCCTGACGCAGTTGGTGGCCTGCTACCTGGTGGCGCTGTACCTGGGGCAGGTACGGGGAAGCGCGCGGGGGCACGAAGTGCGGGACGCGGTGGGCGAGTTGGCGGGGATTTCCGGGGCCGTGCAGGAGGTGCTCGCGACGATGGAGCCCGTGCGGGAGCTGGCCCGGTCGCTGGCGGATCGGAACACCGTGCTCTTCCTCGGCCG
>NZ_JBVIUQ010000012.1:0-193862 GCF_055596485.1 Streptomyces sp. NPDC039736
GCTTTCCTCCGGACGTTTTCGTTCGGTGTTTCTGTTGTTCTTGCGTCTCCGACTCTATCAGACTGTTTCCAGTGCCGATTTCCTCGGTTTCCGCTTGCTGCTTTCCAGGTTCTTCGCTTTCGCGTTTTCCCTTTCCGGCGGCTCCGACTCTATCAGATCCTTTCGGGCCTGATTCCCAGTCAGCGGGGGGTTGTCTTTGCGGCTGTTGGGCCGTTTCGACGAGTGAGACATTAGCGGATTCCTGGGCCCCGATGCCAATCGGGGGCGTTCTTTCGAACGCGGATTCCTCATTTCGCAAAAGCGCAGGGCAATGGGCGCGACTGATGTCGGCTCATTGATCATGGTTTCTGCGGAATGGCTGCCACTGGGTCGGTCGAGGACCGGTGCTCACATAGGACAACCCGCAGAACCCTACGGAAGCCCGGGGTCCGCGTCAAACCCGAGCGAGCGGGGTTCGGTGTGACTCAGCGCTCACCCAGTATCCGCACGCCTGGACTCTATTATGCAACTAGTTGCACAAGAGTCGTCGCGTGAGCGCATGGACGCATGGAGGCGTCGGATGAGCCAGTCGAGCCAGTCGAGCCCGTCGAAGTCGGAGCGGTACCCGCATCTGCTGGCCCCGTTGGATCTGGGGTTCGTCACGCTGCCCAACCGGGTCGTCATGGGTTCCATGCACGTGGGGCTGGAGGAGGCGGAGAACGGGTTCGAGCGGATGGCCGCGTTCTACGCCGAGCGGGCGCGGGGCGGGGTGGGGCTCATGGTGACCGGGGGGATCGCGCCGAACAAGCGGGGACGGCCGTATCCCGGGGGCGCGAAGCTGACGACACCGGACGAAGCGGCGCGGCACCGGGTCGTCACGGACGCCGTGCATGCGGCGGGTGGGCGGATCGCGATGCAGATCCTGCACTTCGGGCGGTACGCCTACCACCCGGACCTGGTGGCGCCGAGTGCGGTGCAGGCGCCGATCAGCCCGTACGTACCCCATGAGATGAGCGATGCGGAGGTCGAGGAGACCGTCGAGGACTTCGTGCGGGCGGCGGCGCTGGCGCAGGAGGCCGGGTACGACGGCGTCGAGATCATGGGGTCGGAGGGGTATCTGATCAATGAGTTCATCGCGGAGCACACCAATAAGAGGGACGACCGGTGGGGCGGGCCGTTCGAGAACAGGGTGCGGTTCCCGTTGGAGATCCTGCGGCGGGTGCGGGAACGGGTGGGGCGCGAGTTCATCGTGATGTACCGGCTGTCGATGCTGGATCTGGTGCCGGGCGGTTCCAGTTTCGGTGAGGTCGTCGAGCTGGCGAAGGCGGTGGAGGCGGCCGGGGCGGACATCATCAACACCGGGATCGGGTGGCACGAGGCGCGGATTCCGACCATCGCGACCTCGGTGCCGCGCGGGGCGTTCGCGTGGGTGACGAAGAAGGTCATGGGGGCGGTGGGGGTGCCGCTCGTGACGACGAACCGGATCAACACGCCGGACCTGGCGGAGGAACTGCTCGCGGGGGGTTACGCGGATCTGGTGTCGTTGGCACGGCCGTTCCTGGCGGACCCGGACTTCGTGGCGAAGGCGCGGGCGGGGCGCGCCGATTCCATCAATACCTGCATCGGGTGCAACCAGGCCTGCCTGGACCACACCTTCAGCGGGAAGGTCACGTCCTGCCTGGTGAATCCGCGGGCCTGTCATGAGACGGAGCTGGTGCTCGCGCCGACGCGGTCGCGCAAGCGGGTGGCTGTCGTCGGGGCGGGGCCGGCCGGGCTGGCGTGTGCGGTGACGGCGGCGGAGCGGGGGCACGCGGTGACGCTGTTCGACGCGGCCGACGAGGTCGGCGGGCAGTTGAACGTGGCGCGGCGGGTGCCGGGGAAGCAGGAGTTCGACGAGACGCTGCGGTACTTCCGCAATCGGCTGCGGGAGTTCGGGGTCGAGGTGCGGCTGGGTGCTGCCGTAACGGTTGAGGGGCTGAAGGACGGGGCGTACGACGAGGTGGTGGTCGCCACCGGGGTGACGCCTCGGGTGCCGGAGATCGAGGGGGTCGGACACCGGAGCGTCGTGGGGTACCTGGAGGTGCTGCGCGGCGAGGTGGAGGTCGGGGAGCGGGTGGCGGTCCTCGGGGCGGGCGGCATCGGCTTCGATGTGGCGGAGTTCCTCACGGATGAGGGCGAGGGGGCTGCCTTGTCGCCGGAGGTGTTCTTCCGGCAGTGGGGTGTGGACGTGGAGTACGGGGCGCGGGGCGGGCTGCGGGCTCCTGAGCGGGGGCGGGCGCGGCGGACGGTGCACTTGTTGCAGCGCAAGGAGACGAAGGTGGGGGCCGGGCTGGGGAAGACCACGGGGTGGATCCACCGGGCGGAGCTGGCGAAGCGGGGGGTGGAGATGGTCGCCGGTGCCACGTACGAGCGGATCGATGATGCGGGGGTGCATGTCGTGGTGGGGGGCCGGCGACGGGTGCTGGAGGTGGATTCGGTCGTGCTGTGCACGGGGCAGGAGCCGAGGCGGGATCTGTACGAGGGGTTGGTCGGCGGGGGTGTGTCGGCGCATTTGATCGGGGGGGCTGAGGTGGCGGCGGAGCTGGATGCGAAGCGGGCGATCAAGCGGGGGGTGGAGGTGGGGGTGGGGCTTTAGGGCGGGGCCCTGGTGGGGGGCCTGGCGGAGGGGGCGGCAGCCCGTCGGGGGTGTTCGGTGTCGGGGGTGCGGGCAGGGGCCGGGACCGGGGTGGGCCCGGATCGGGCGGGGCCGCCCCTTTGCCCGCCCTCCCCCGAGTTCTCGGCTCCGCCCGAGCAGGGGGCACCCCCCTCGCCCGCTTGGGGCGGCCCCGTCGCTCAAGAGGGCTGGGGCGGAGGATGACGCTCCCGTCGCCCAGGGGAACGGGGGCGGGAGGACGGCGGCTCCGTCGCAAGGGGGCGGGGGGATGGCGGCCCCGTCGCCCAAGGGAACGGGGACGGGGGGTGGCGGTTCCGTCGCCCAAGGGGGTGGAGGAAGGGGGCTGCCCCGTTGTGAGGAGGGAGGGGGAAGAGGGCCGGGAGGGGGGTCGTCGCCCGGGGGCTCGGTCGAGGGGGTGGAGGGAGGGGGGTGTCTAGGATGCGGGGATGTCATTGGCGCATGCGATTCTCACGGCCCTGTTGGAGAAGCCCTCGTCGGGGTTGGAGTTGACGCGGCGGTTCGACATGTCGATCGGGTACTTCTGGTCGGCCACCCATCAGCAGATCTACCGCGAGCTCGGGAAGCTGGAGGGGGCCGGGTTCATCAGGGCGCTGCCGCAGGACGTGCCGACGCGGGGGCAGAAGCGGGAGTACGAGGTGCTGCCCGCCGGGCGCGAGGAGCTGATCGCGTGGGTGGCGAAGGCGGAGGACCCGAAGCCGTTGCGGGACGCGTTCGCGTTGCGGCTGCGGGCGGCGGCCATGGTGGGCACCGGGGAGCTGCTCGGCGAGGTCGAGCGGCATCTGGGACTGCACCGGGTGCAGTTGGCCACGTATCAGGAGATCGAGAAGCGGGACTTCCCGGTAGGGGCCGACGGGCGGGAGGAACGCATCCAGCTGCTGGTGCTGCGGGCCGGCATCGAGATGGAGCGGTTCTGGGTGACGTGGCTGGAGGGGGCCATGGTGGAGCTGCGGGAGCTGGACGGGCAGGGGTAGGTGGCGGGGGGACGCGAAAGGGCCGGGCCCCGGGTGGGGGTCCGGCCCTTCGTGCGTGGGTCGGGTTCGGTCAGGCCTTGCGGGAGGCCAGGAACTCGTCGAAGGTCAGACGGCCGTCGGCGTTGCCGTCGTGCGCGTTGATGACGGCCTGGGCCACGGTCTCGGTGACCGTGAAGTCGCCGAGCTCCGCCATCACGCTCTTGTACTCGGCGGCCGTGATGGTGCCGTCGCCGTTCTTGTCGAACTTGTCGAACGCCGTGCGCGCCGACTCGGTGTCGATGTCCGCCATGTGGTCCACCCCTTGGTGCAGTCAGGCCAATACGGCGACAGGTTAGCGGCCCTGGTGTGCGCCGGGGTGGGGCGGGGCGGGGATCGGTGCGGCCCCGCGCCTGCGAAGGGGCGCGGGGCCGTGTACGCGGTGGGGCCGGGGGAAGGTCTGGCTCGCCTTCCGCGGGTGGGGTCAGCGGAAGATTCCCGTGTGGCCCAGGGAGTAGCGGCCCGGCTGGGGGTAGACGGCGAGGCCGTGGGGGCCGTCGCCGACGGGGATGCGGGCCAGTTGGCGGCCGCTGGTGGTGTCGATCGCGTAGACCTCGGAGTCGTAGCGTCCGGCCAGCCACAGCACCTTGCCGTCGGCGGAGACCCCGCCCATGTCGGGGCTGCCGCCGTCGGGCAGGCGCCACTTCTTGGTGAGCTTGTTCTTGGCGAAGTCGAAGACGGAGATCGAGCCCTCGCCGCGGTTGGGGACGTACATCTCCTTGGAGTCGCGGGAGATGTAGAGGCCGTGGCAGCCCTTGCCCGTGGGCAGGAGCCGGGGGGTGGTGAACTTCTCGCCGTCCAGGACCCACATGCCGTGGGCCATCATGTCGGCGATGTAGAAGGTCTTGCCGTCGGGGGAGATCTTGACGTCCTGGGGCATCGCTCCCGCGAAGGGGAGCTTCTGCTGGCCGATGACCTTCATCTTCTCCGTGTCGACCTTGAGGAGTTCGCCGGAGAACTCGCAGGACACGATGAAGTAGCGGCCGTCGGCGGAGAAGTCGGCGTGGTTGACGCCCGCGCAGGTGACGGGTTCGGTCTTCACCCGGTTCATGGTGTGGGGGTCGCGGAAGACCAGTTCGCGGTCCATCGAGGCCATGACGACGGCGTGCTTGCCGTTCGGGGTGAAGTAGAGGTTGTAGGGGTCGTGGACCTCCACGGGCTTCCCGGCTCTGCCGTTGGCGGGGTTGATGGGGGTCAGGGTGTGGCCGCGGTTGTTGTTGACCCAGAGGGTCTTCATGTCCCAGGAGGGGACGACGTGCTGGGGCTGGATGCCGACGGGGATCGTTTCGATGACCTTGTAGGTCTTGGGGTCGATGACCGAGACGGTGTTGGAGTTGGTGTTGGGGACGTAGACGCGGGAGGGGAAGTTGCGGGCGACCGGGGCGATGTTGCCCGGACGGTTGGCCGCGTAGATGTCCTTGGGGTTCTGGACCGGGGGCATGCCGGGGAGGCCGGCCGGGACCACCTTCGCGGGCTGGGCCGGCGGGGCGGCCGCCTTCGTGCCGGGGGCCGCGGCGTTCTCCGTGCCGTCGGCGCAGGCCGCGAGGGTCGAGAGGAGGATTCCGGCGAGGCAGAGGGTTCCGGTGAGGGCACGGGTACGGGTACGGGTACGGGTGTGTTCGCGGGGGGTCATGGGGTCAGCAGCTCCGTGGTGGTGACCGCGCGCAGACCGCGGCGGTGGAGGTCGTCGAGGAGGGCGGGCAGCGCGGCGACCGTGTCCGCGTAACCGAAGTGCAGGCTCACCACGGATCCGTTGCGGATCTCCCCGGCGACCTTGCGGGTGACGGCCGTCGCGCCGGGCGAGGTGAAGTCGAGGGAGTCCACGTCGTAGGAGAGGACGTGGGGGTAGCCCGCGCGGGCGGCGAGGCGCTGGACGCGCGCGGTCGCGTACTGGGTGCGCGAGGGGCGGAACCAGGTGCCGATCGAGCCGGTGAGGCGGCGCAGGCGGCGGGCGCAGTCGGTGATCTCGCGAAGGGCTTCGGCGTCCGGCATGTCCGAGACCGTGAGGTGGCGCTGCGTGTGGTTGCCGAGGTCGTGGCCTCCGTCGAGGATGCGGCGGGCCATCGCCGGGTGCTCGTCGAGCCAACTGCCGACGGCGAGGACGGTGACGCGCGCCCCGGCGCGCTCGGCCTGGGCGAGGAGGGTGCGCGCGATGGCGGGGTCGCCCTGGCCGTGGAAGGTGAGGGCGACCGCGGGACGGTCGCGGGGGCCGTGCTCGATCTGCGCCGGGCGGCCGGGGAAACGGCGGGGGGCCGGGGCGACGCGGGTGTGGACGCGGCGGCCGCCGGGGCCTGTCGTGCCGTTCGTGCGGTACGGGGAGGCAGCGGCGCCGGTGCCGTCCGGGCCGGGGGGCGTGCCGCCGGTGCCGTCGGACGGGCTCGGGGGCGGGGCGGCTCCGGTGCGTACCGAGGGGGCGGCGCAGGCCGTGCTGAGCGCGGCGGTCAGGGCGGCACCTGTTCCGGCGCGCATCAGGGCGCGGCGGTCGGTCGGTGGTGCGATGGGGTCACCTCGCCGGTATGGGTGGGGCGCCGGGCGGGGGCGGGTGCGCCCCGGGTGAGCACCCTAAGTGTGAAAAGCGAGGATTTTCACGATTGGTCCATCGAGGGTGTTTTGTTCGTCGGGCGGCAGGGCCTTGGGCGGGTCAGTGGGTTCGGTTGCGCGTATGCGCCGGCGCGGGGGCTGCGAGGTCAACCGGCCGGACCGGAAGTGGGTGCGGCCGCGGGGGCGTTGGCGGAGGTCGGCGCGGGAGCGGGGGCCGGGGCGGGCACGGGCGGCCCGGACGGACACCCGGACGCCGGGCCCGGGACGGGCACCGGAACCGCGGTGGAGGCCAGGGCCGGAACAGACGCCGGTGCCAGAACCTCGGACCAGACACCGACACCCGTACGGACACCGGGCCCGCCGCCGCCCGGAAACGCCAGAAGCCCCCCGGCGCCGGGGTGGGGCGCGCTGTGGGGGCTTCCGAGGGGGCCGCGGAGCGGAAGGGGTGTGCTCCGGGGCCGGATGACGAACTTGCCCGGGTCAATGGGGTCCGTGGCTCCGACTATGGCAGACGGGAGCCTTCAAGCCAAAAACTCTTACTCGGGCAAAAGTGGGCAAAGCAGCATAGTTTAGATGTGAATCGTTGGTGAGATGGGCCACGGGCCTGGCTTTCGCTGCATAAGTATGGGATTCGATGCGTGAATCAGCGATGGCGTACGGCTGAATACCGAGCTCGGCCCCGAGCGTCCGCGACGGGCTTCAGCGCTCGCGGTCCACCACCCTCATCTCGAACCACGTCGTCTTGCCGCGCGGCAGCAGGTCCACGCCCCAGCGGTCGGAGAGCTTGTCGACGAGGAAGAGGCCCCGGCCGCTCACGTCCAGCTCGCTCACCGGCATCAGGCAGGGCAGCCCGCGCGAGGGGTCGCGCACCTCGATGCGGATCCAGCCCCGGCGGCGCAGCATCCGCAGCCCGAAGACCCGCGCGCCCGTATGCCGTACCGCGTTGCCGACCAGCTCCGAGACGAGCAGTACGGCGAACTCCGAGACCTGGGGGGAGAGCCCCCACTTGTGCTGCACCACCCACAGGGTGAGCCGGCGCGCGGTGCCCGCCGACTCGCCCAGCGAGGGCAGCTTCACCTCGGCCTCCGTCGGGTCGCCGAACGACGCCCGCTCTCCGCGCGTACGTTCGCACTCGACGGCCGGCAACCACCGCGCAGCGGTCGCCTGACCCTGCTGCCGCGGCTCCTCCACACCTTCCAGGCCCGCCATGCCCCCCATCATGGCCGCCGGCGGCGCGACGCGGGGTGTTCCGGGAGAAACAGACCCCCGGAACACCCTGCCCGCAGGGCGGCTCCTGGCATGTGCCGGAGACATGCGCGAGCGGCCGTCAGGGCCGTGAGCTGCGATGACTCGGTGCATGCGGGTGATCACCCGGAGTGGGAGGCGCGTATTTCCTTAAGGCCCGCTTAAGGCTGGGCTAACCCTCTCCTTCGGGCGACCCCGCGTCAATCGGCCACGGATCAGAGGAACTTGGCCTTGCCGGGGCCCTCCTCCACGAAGCTGCGCATCCCCCGCTCCCGGTCCTCGGTGGCGAACAGGCCCGCGAACCACGTGCGTTCGATGGCCAGGCCGGTCTCCAGGTCCGTCTCCAGACCCGAGTCGATGGACTCCTTGGCGGCGCGCAGCGCGAGCGCCGGCCCCTGGGCGAGCTTCGCGGCCCAGGCGTGGGCCTGCTCGTAGACCTCGGCGGCGGGGACCACCCGGTCGACCAGGCCCAGCGTCAGGGCCTCGTCCGCCTTGACCATCCGGCCGGTGAAGATGAGGTCCTTGGCCTTGGCGGGGCCGACCAGGCGGGACAGGCGCTGGGTGCCGCCCGCGCCCGGGATGAGGCCGAGCAGGATCTCGGGCTGGCCGAGCTTGGCGTTGTCGGCGGCGATGCGGAAGTCGGCGCACAGGGCCAGCTCGCAGCCGCCGCCGAGCGCGTAGCCCGTGATGGCGGCGACGACCGGCTTGGGGATGCGGGCGACGGCGGTGAAGGACTCCTGGAGCGCGCGGGAGCGGACCACCATCGCGGCGTGGTCCATCGCCTGCATCTCCTTGATGTCCGCGCCCGCCGCGAAGACCTTCTCGCCGCCGTGGAGGACGACGGCGCGCACGTCGTCGCGGCCGGTCGCCTCCTCGGCCAGCTCGCGCAGGCGGTCCTGGGTGGCGACGTCGAGGGCGTTCATCGGAGGGCGGTCGAGGCGGATCGTGCCGACGCCCGAGGTGACGGAGAGGGTGACTGTCATACGGGGAGGTTAGCGGCCGTTCACGCCCGTGAAACGGGTGCGGGCCCGGTGCACTTGGTCACAGTGCGCCGGGCCCGCCCTTCCCCTCGGAGAGGAAGAACTACTTCTTCCAGTCCTCCCACGACATGTTCCAGCCGTTGAGGCCGTTCTCCGGGGCGATCTGCTTGTCGCGCGAGTTCTTGACGACGACCACGTCGCCGATCAGGGAGCCGTTCCAGAACCAGGCGGCCGGGGTGCTCTTGCTGCCCGCGCCGCGCTGGTCGCGCAGGCCGACGCAGCCGTGGGAGACGTTGGCGGAGCCGAAGGTGCCCGCGGACGCCCAGTAGTTGCCGTGGATGAAGGTGCCGGAGTCCGACAGGCGCATCGCGTTGGGGACGTCCTTGATGTCGTACTCGCCGCCGAAGCCGACGGTGGCGCCGTTCATCCGGGTCACCTTGAGCTTCTCCGATATGACCATCTGGCCGTTGTACGTCGTCGTGGACGGGGCGCCCGCGGTGATCGGGATCGTACGGACCGTCTTGCCGTCGCGCACGACCTCCATGGTGTGCTCCTTGGCGTCGACGGTGGAGACCTGGCTGCGGCCTATCGTGAACTTCACCGTGCGGGACTGCTTGCCGTAGACGCCCTTGCGGCCCTCGACGCCGTTCAGGTTGATCTTCACGGTGACCTTGGTGCCGGGCTCCCAGTACTTCTCCGGGCGGAAGTCCAGGCGGTCGTTGCCGAACCAGTGGCCCTCTATCGGCACGGACGGCTCGGCCGTCACCTTGATGGCCCGCTCGACGGCCTCGGGCGAGGTGATGCCCCGGCTGAAGCGGAAGGACACCGGCATGCCGACGCCGACCGTGGAGCCGTTCTCCGGGCGGAAGTCGCCGATGAAGGTGTTCTTCGGGACGAGCGTGGTGAAGCTGGTGTCCTGCGCGGAGGCGCGGCCCTCGGCGTCCTTCGCGAGTGCGTGCACCTTGTACGTGGTGCCCGAGGCGAGGTGGTGGGACGGCTCCCAGCCGCTGCCGTCGGCGGAGATCTTCCCCTCGATCTCGTTGCCCTTGCCGTCGGTGACCTGCACCTCGGCAAGCTTGCCCTTGTCGGCGGTGACCTTCAGGGTGCCGCTGGTGGCGACGTCCTTCGCACCGTTCTTCGGGGCGACGGTGACGACGGCCTGCGAGGCCTTGGTGTCCGCCGCGCCCGGCTCCTGCTTCTCCCGCTGGGCGGGGCTCTTGCCGTCACCGCCGCCGCACGCGGTGACGAGGAGCAGCAGGGCGCCGAGGACGAGGGCGAGCAGTGCCCGGCCGCCGTTCCCGCGTACTGCCCGGCGTCCTGTGGATGCCTGGACCTCGAAGGTCCGGACCGGCTGCCTGTTCAATGTGGAATTCTCCCCTCGCGCACGGCCTGACCAGGCCCGCACCCCCGTGCGCAACTACCGCGCACACCGCGCTAGACAATCACACCGGACGCGGTGGGAACTCCCCCGGAATGTCACCGTTCCGTTCCAAGTGAGCGCAGGTGAATCCGGGTGAGCGGGCCCGGGTGCGGGCCCGGACGCGGGCCTTGGCCGCGGTGCGGGGAGTCAGCGCAGGGCGGAGCCCGCCGTCCACTGGTCCCATCCCATGTTCCAGCCGCCGAGGCCGTTGTCGGGAGCCACGTTCCGGTCGGTCGAGTTCACGACTTCGACCACGTCGCCGATCAGGGTGCGGTCGAAGAACCAGCCCGCCGGGGTGGACTCGCTGCCGCCCTTCACGTCCCGCAGGCCGATGCAGCCGTGACTGGTGTTGCGGGAGCCGAAGACGCCGCGCGCCCAGTAGTTGCCGTGCAGGAAGGTGCCGGAGGAGGTGAGCCGGACGGCGTGCGGGACGTCGGCGATGTCGTACTCGCCGCCGAAGCCGACGGTGCGGCCGTTCATCCGGGTCACGTCCTGCATCTCGCTGACCACCATCTTCCCGTTGTACGTGGGGTTCTTGGCGGTGCCCGCGCTGATCGGCACCTCGGCGAGGACCTCCCCGTCGCGGGTGACGGTCATGGTGTGCGCGGCGGCGTCCACGAGGGCGGTCTGGTGGCGGCCGACGGTGAAGCCGACGGTCTTGTGCTGGATGCCGTAGACGCCGGGGGCGGCCTGGACGTCGCGCAGGCGGATGTCGGCGGTGACGCGGGTGCCCGGCTTCCAGTACGTACGTGGCCGGAAGTCGAGCCTCTCCTTGCCGAACCAGTGGCCGACGACCGGCACGGCGGGCCGCGAGGTGACGCGGATGGCCCGTTCGACGGCCGCCCTGTCCCGGATGGGCCGGTTGAAGGAGAAGGAGAGGATCATTCCGGTGCCGACGGTGGACCGGTTCTCGGGCTTGAAGTACCCGATGAAGCGCTCCTCGGGGACGAAGGTGGTGAAGGAGGTCGTACGGGCCTGCCGCTTGCCGTCCTCGTCGACGGCGACCGCGTGCACGGTGTACTTGGCGGCCAGCACCAGCCGGGCGGAGGCGTCGGCGGCGTCCGGCTGCCAGGAGGTGCCGTCGGCGCTGATCCGCCCGCGCACCTCCTGCCGCTCGGCGTCCTCGACGCGCAGCACCTTGACCCGTTCCAGGCGGCCCTCGGGAACGGTGACTTCGAGCGGCGAGCCGGCCCGGACGTCCCGGGCGTTGTCCTCGGGGACGACCCGGATGGCCTCCTCGGGCGAACGGGGCGCGCCGTCGAACCAGGAGCCGACGCCGCCGGAGCAGCCGGTGAGGGCGGTGAACAGGAGGACGGCGAGCCCGGCCCGCAGTACGGCGGGGCGGCCGGCTCCCGGAACGGGGCGTCTCATGTTCGGGCCAACGACCGGCGGCCTGCGGAGGAAACGTGAGTGCGAGCGCCACTCTGGGCATGACAGCAGGAAGGACCTCATGTGGAGAGCCTGGCGGCCGGAACGCCGCCGGGCCTCTCGACTCGCCGGTCCCCGACGAGCCGCAGGAGGCTGACAGGTGTCGAGCGCACCCGAGAGCGCACCCGAGCGAGGCGTGCACGTGGTACGTACAGGCGAGGCGTTCCACGGCCCCCCTGACGGGGCCGCGGCCAGGGCCGGGCAGCAGAACGGCGGACGCCGGCGCTCCGCCGGGGGTCCCCGGCCGCCCGTGTGGCCGGGGACCCCGAACCCCCTGGGGGCCCGCTTCCGGGTCGGCCCGGACGGGGTGGCGGGCACCAACTTCGCGCTGTGGGCGGGGGGTGCGGAGGCCGTCGAGGTGTGCCTGTTCGACGAGGCGGGCGCGCAGACGCGGCTGCCGCTCGTGGAGCTGACGCACGAGGTGTGGCACGGCTTCGTGCCGGGGGTGCGGCCGGGGCAGCGGTACGGGTTCCGGGTGCACGGGCGCTGGGACCCGTGGACGGGCGCCCGGTGGAATCCGGCGAAGCTGCTCCTCGATCCGTACGCGCGGGCCGTCGACGGCGACTTCACGCTCCCGGCGCAGGTGTACGGGCACGTGCGCGACTGGCCCCAGCAGCACGTGGCGGACACCGTGCGCGACGACCGGGACTCCGCGCCGTACGTCCCCAAGGGCGTGGTCGTCCAGGACGACGACGACTGGGTGGACGACCGGCGGCCGAAGACGCCCTGGTCGGACACCGTCATCTACGAACTCCACGTGCGCGGCTTCACCATGCGCCACCCGGGGATTCCGCCGGAGCTGCGCGGTACGTACGCGGGGCTGGCCCATCCCGCCGCCGTCGAGCACCTCGTACGGCTGGGGGTGACGGCCGTCGAGCTGCTGCCGGTGCACCAGTTCGCGCACGAGGACCACCTGCTGCGGCGGAACCTGAAGAACTACTGGGGCTACAACTCCATCGGCTACTTCGCCCCGCACGCGGCGTACGCGGCGTCCGGGACGGCCGGCCGGCAGGTCGGCGAGTTCAAGCGGATGGTGCAGGCGCTGCACGCGGCGGGGATCGAGGTCATCCTCGACGTGGTCTACAACCACACGGCGGAGGCGGGCGAGCTGGGGCCGACGCTGTCGCTGCGGGGCATCGACAACCGGGGCTACTACCGGCTGCAGGGCGACGCGCGCCGGTACGCGGACTACACCGGCTGCGGCAACACGCTGCACGTGGTGCAGCCGCACGTGCTGCGGCTCATCACGGACTCCCTGCGCTACTGGGTCAACGAGATGGGCGTGGACGGCTTCCGCTTCGACCTGGCGGCGGCGCTGGCCCGCTCGATGCACGACGTGGACATGCTCTCGCCGTTCCTCGCGGTGATCGCGCAGGACCCGACGCTGCGGCGCGTGAAACTGATCGCCGAGCCGTGGGACGTGGGCAGCGGGGGTTACCAGGTCGGCGCCTTCCCGCCGCTGTGGACGGAGTGGAACGACCGCTACCGGGACGCGGTCCGCGACTTCTGGCGGGGCGCGCTGCCGGACGTGCGGGACCTCGGGTACCGCCTGTCCGGGTCCAGCGACCTGTACGCGTGGGGCGGGCGCCGCCCGTACGCCTCGGTCAACTTCGTCACCGCGCACGACGGCTTCACCCTGCGCGACCTGGTGTCGTACGAGCAGAAGCACAACGCGGCCAACGGCGAGGGCAACCGCGACGGCACGCACGACAACCGTTCCTGGAACTGCGGCACGGAGGGCGAGACGTCGGACGCGTCCGTGCTGGCCCTGCGGCGCCGGCAACTGCGCAACCTGGTCACCACCCTGCTGCTGTCCACCGGTGTCCCGATGCTGGTCGCGGGCGACGAGATGGGGCGCACGCAGGGCGGCAACAACAACGCGTACTGCCAGGACAACGAGACGAGCTGGGTGGACTGGTCGCTGCTCGGCCGGCCGGAGTGGCGGGCCCTCTTCGACCTCACCTCCCGCCTCCTGGCGCTGCGCCACACTCATCCGGTGCTGCGCCGCCGCGCCTTCTTCTCGGGCCGGCCGCAGGGGGCGGACGGGCTGCGGGACCTGGCGTGGTTCACGCCGCGGGGCGAGGAGATGACCCAGGACGACTGGTACGCGCCGGCCTCCACCCTCGGCATGTACCTCTCCGGCACGGACATCCCCGGCCGGGACGCGCGGGGCCTGCCGATAGCGGACGACAGCTTCCTCGCGGTGCTGCACGCGGGCCCCGACCCGGTGCAGTTCACCCTGCCCGGGGAGCCGTGGGCGGCGTCGTACGAGGTGGTCGTGGACACGTCGGCGGAGGAGCAGGCGGCGGAGCCGGGGGCGCGCCACGAGGGCGGCGCGGTGGTGGCGGTGGCGGGGCGGTCGGTGGTGCTGCTGCGGGTGGGGAGGTGACTCACACTTCGCGGACGGTGTCCGGGTCGACCGGGGCCGAGGTGATGAAGTAGCAGGTGTACTGGCCCTCGATGGTGTTGGTGCCGCCGTCGGGGCCGCCCATGAGGGTGGACCACTCGCTCCAGCCGTACACGGCGTGGTGGCCCGCGGGACGCGCCTCGGCGCGCAGGCGGGGGGCGGCGTTCGCGGCGAGGGCGGAGCAGCGGCGGGACGCGATGGCGTCGCCGTCCTGGGCGGTGATCCGCTCCCGGGTGGACTTGTCGACCTTGATCTGGCCCAGGACGCGCAGGTCGTGCTCCCCGGCGGCACAGTCCGCCCGGCGGACGAGGGAGAGGCCGTCGAGGCCGGTGTCGGTGGTGGCGCAGGCGCCGGGCTTCAGGCCGGTCAGGAAGGTCAGGGCACGGGTGGCGTCCTCGGTGCGGTCGCCCCGGGGGACCGGGGGGCCGGTGGCGGTGCCGTAGTGCGTGAAGCGCAGTTCGGCGCGGAGGGTGAGGTCCGCTTCGGCGGTACGCTCCGCGAGCAGCGGGGTGAGGTCCGCGGAGGCCCTGGTCAGGCGGCCGTCCGTGTCGAGGTCGACGGTGAGCGGGACCTTGACGGGCTCGGACTTCGCCACCGCGGGCTCGGGCGAGTCCCGGACGGTGAGGCCCTTCGGGAGGAGGGGCTCGGCGACGCCGCCGTCGGCGTGCAGCGTGTAGCGGCGGGTGCCGTCGGGGAGGGCGCGGGGCGGGGCCGTGGGGAACGAGCCGAACACCGTGTCGGCGAGGGTGCCGCCGTACGGGGTGACGGAGCCGGCACGCTCGTTGAAGCCCCAGGTGGCCTGTGCGAACTCCTGCGGGGCGCCCGCGGGGTAGCGCAGCCAGGTGCCCTTCAGCGTGCGGTAGAAGACGTCGCTGCCCTGGACGGCGTACCCGTGACGCTTGCGGCCGGGCCGGGTGCCGTACAGGTCGGCGATGACTGCGGGGAATCCCTCGGGCACGGTGACGGAGCGGTTCGCGTGGGCGACGGCCCTGCTGAAGGACTGGTCGCCGGTGGTGGTGTCGATCAGTTTCCCGGCCGGGGACTCCCAGGTGAAGGTGGAGGTGAAGCGGGCCGTGCCGGCCGCCTTGGTGCTCTTTCCGGCGGCCACCAGCTGGTCGGCGGGGCGTTCGGAGTAGACCGGGTGTCGGGGCGGGGCGGCCGACGTGGCGGTGTCGTCGTCCGTGCAGCCGACCGCCGCCAGGAGGAGCACCACTGCCAGTGCGAGAGCCCTGCTCGCGTGCGACGTCTTCATGTTTCCCGCCCGTCGTGATCACATCCGGCGACCCATGGTCCGGGCGGGGCGCGGAGGCCGACAGCACGGCTGGGTCACGATCTTCGGGGTTCAGCCCAGAATGCCGCGTTCGTAGCCCGTGGCGACCGCTGCCGCGCGGTCGTTGACGGCGAGCTTCGCGTAGAGGTGGGTGAGGTGGGTCTTCACCGTGGCCTCGCTCACGAAGAGGATGCGGGCGATCTCGCGGTTGGAGGTGCCCTTGGCGACCAGGCGCAGGACCTCCAGCTCGCGGGCCGAGAGGGGCGAGTCGGAACTCGGGCCCGCGGGGCGGGGGTTGCGGACCTGGGTGACCAGGCGGGTGGCGACGGCCGGGGAGAGGACCGTGCGGCCGGCGGCGGCCGCGCGGACGGCGGTGAAGAGCTCGTCGCGGGGGGCGTCCTTGAGGAGGTAGCCGGTCGCGCCCGCCTCGATCGCGGGCAGGGTGTCGGTGTCGGTGTCGTACGTGGTGAGGACCAGGACCTTGGCCGGGAGGCCGCGCCGGGAGAGTTCGGCGATGGCGGCCACTCCCCCGCCGCCCGGCATCCGGAGGTCCATGAGGATCACGTCCGGACGAAGGCGCTGGGCCAGTTCGACGCCCTCGGGGCCGCTCTCGGCCTCGCCGAGGACCTCGAAGCCGGGGGCGGCGGCGAACATGCCGCGCAGGCCGTCCCGTACGACGGGGTGGTCGTCGACGAGGAGGAGGGTGATGGGCCGGTCGGCGGCGGGGTTCTCAGGCATGGTCGACCAAAGGTACGCGGGCGGAGACCGCCGTGCCGTAGCCGGGCTCGGACTCGATGTCGACGGTGCCAGCGAGGCGTTCGGCGCGGGCCCGCATGCCGGTGAGGCCGAAGCCGATGGTGGCGTCGGCGACGAGGTCGAAGCCGCGCCCGTCGTCGCGGACGTCCAGGGTGATCTCGTCGCCCATGTAGGACAGGGTGACGCCGACGCGGGTGGCGTGCGCGTGCTTGGCGGCGTTGGTGAGGGCCTCCTGGGCGATGCGCAGGAGGGTCGCCTGGATCTCGTCGTGCAGGGGGTCGACGGTGCCGGTGACCGTGAACTCGGCCGGTACGGCGGCCGACTGGGACCAGTCGGCGACGGTCTTCCGCAGGGCCCCGGGCAGGTCGTCGTGGACCAGCGCGGCGGGGCTGAGGTCGCGCACCGAGCGGCGGGCCTCGCCGAGGCCGGTGCGGGCGAGGGTGGTGGCCCGGTCCAGGTGGGCCTGGGCGGCGGCCCGGTCGGGGCTGTCGGCGGCGGCCTGGAGCTGGGTGACGATGCCGGTGAGGGCCTGGGCGATGGTGTCGTGGATCTCGGCGGCGAGCCGGCGGCGTTCGTCGGCGACGCCCGCTTCGCGGGCCTGGACGATGAGCTGGTCGTGCAGGGCGGCGTTCTCGGCGAGGGCCTCCTCCAGGCGGGAGTTGGCCTCTTCGAGGGCGAGGATGGTTTCCGCCTTCTTCTTCCGGTCCAGGTCGGCCTTGGCCCCGAGGTGTTCGAAGGTCAGGGCGAGACCGGCGTGCAGGACGAACAGGGCGGCGAACAGCGCCCACACGCCGGCGGCCTGCCCGTACGCCATGGTCCCCGCGGTGACCAGCAGGCCCACCCGGGCCCAGCGGACGGCCAGCATGTCGTGGGAGTCGAAGTAGCCCTGCACGGCGTAGATCGAGTAGAAGGGGTTGAGGACGGTCAGGACGAGCCCGAGCAGCGTCCGCAGGCCGTAGTACACCCCTTTGCTCACGGACACCTCGCCCGTCCGGTGCACCCCGGCCGCCCCCGCCCAGAGGTGCAGGGCGAGCGCCGCGGCGACCGTCGGCCCCAGTGCGTACAGCTTCGTGGGGGTCATCAGTTCGTCGACCGTGCACAGGGAGATGCCCGTGGCGAGGGCCAGGAGTCCGTACGGACCCCAGCGGTAGGTCCTCTCCCGCAGTGCGTCCTCGACGTTCATCGTCCGCTCCCCCGGTCCCACGCGCCTACTCCCAGCGGAACCAGCGCGCTGCCGCACCGGTGAGGCCCGCCGCCCACAGGGCCATGATCCCCAAGTGCCGCCATTCCGGCCAGCTTCCGAGCATGGCGTGGTCCAGCGCCTGGGACGCGGCGCCGAACGGGGTCAGCGTGACGATGGTCTGGAGCAGGTCCGGCATCGTCTGCACGGGCAGCCACACGCCCGAGGTGAACATCATCAGCAGGAAGACCACGGAGCCGATCGCCGTCGCCGCCTTGGTCGTCGCCGCGATGGCGGAGAGGGTCGCGCCGAGGGCGAGCGCGCAGGCGGTCATCAGCAGCATGGACAGGACGTAACCGGGCTGCGAGAAGGGCAGCGCCACGCCGAAGGCCAGCTTGCCGACGGTGATCGTGATCAGCGCGGAGACGATCATCGCCGCGCCGTGCAGGGCGATCTGCGCGCCGAGGATCGCAAGCGGGCGCACCGGGGTGGTGGACAGCCGGCGCAGGATGCCGCGTTCGCGGTAGCTGGTGAGGACCGGCGGCATGGCCTGGATGGAGGCCATGATCATGCCGAGGAGTACGGCGATGGGGACGTAGAGGTCGATGACGCGGCGGCCGCCGAGGCCGGGGTCGGCCTCCCGGAAGGACGGGATCAGGCCGAGGATCACCATCAGCGTCGTCGGGAAGCCGAGGATCCAGAAGAGGGAGCCGGGCTCGCGGAGGAAGAGCCGGCCCTCCGCCTTGAACACGGCGGCGAGCGCGGGACCGCCGGGAACCGGACGGCGGGTGCGGGCGGGGGCGGGGGCTGCGGTCGTCATGGTTCAGGCGGCCTTTCCTGCGGTGTCCGTGGCGGTGCTCTCGCGCTCCTCGGTGAGGTCGAGGAAGGCGTCGTCCAACGTGGCGTCGGTGACGCGCAGTTGGTGGGCGGTGATGCGGTGCTGGGCGAGCAGCGTGACGACGGCGTTGACGGTGACGTCGGTGCCGGTGATGGTGAGCTGCTCCCCGCGGTGCTCGACGGTGGCGACCTCGGGCAGGGCCGCCAGGTCCGCCGGGTCCAGCGGGCGGGAGGGCGTGAAGGAGATGACGGTGGAGCCGGCCGAGCGGCCGATCAGCCCGGACGGCGAGTCCAGGGCCGCGACCCGGCCCTTGTCGATGACGGCGATGCGATCGCAGAGGCGCTGGGCCTCCTCCATGAAGTGGGTGACCAGCAGGACGGTGACGCCCTGCCGGCGCACGTCCTCGATGAGCTTCCAGGTGGCGCGGCGGGCGCGCGGGTCGAGCCCGGTGGTCAGTTCGTCCAGGACCACCACGCGGGGGTTGCCGATCAGGGCGAGCGCGATGGACAGGCGCTGCTTCTGGCCGCCGGAGAGCTTGGCGAAGCGGGTGGTCAACTTGTCGTTGAGGCCCAGGCGTTCGGCCAGCGGCCGCCAGTCGGCGGGGTTCGGGTAGAAGGACGCGTACAGCTCCAGCGCCTCCCGGACCAGGATCTTGGGTTGGAGTTCGCTCTCCTGGAGCTGGGCGCCGAGGAGGCGGGAGGTCTGCTCGTGGTCGGCGACCGGGTCGAGTCCGGCGACGCGCACGGTGCCGGAGTCGGGGACGCGCAGTCCGGAGACGCACTCCACGGTGGTGGTCTTGCCGGCGCCGTTCGGCCCGAGGATGCCGAAGATCTCGCCCTCCTCGACGGAGAAGGAGACACCGTCGACGACGGTGCGGCCGCTGTAGCTCTTGCGGAGGCCGGTGACTTCGATCAGCGGTGTGTTCTGAGGCATGGCACGAGCATCCCCGGACGCGGGGCGCGCCGGTATCGGCCATCGCGCTCCCGGGAGGCATCAGCCGATCGGTTGATGGCGACGCCGGACGGCTGATCCGTCCCGTACGACCCGTAGGGGCCCCGGGGGTGCACGGCCGGCCGGGCGGGTGTGCTGCCCTGCGCCCCGGAATACTCACTGGGCGGCGGCGTCCCCTCCTCGTACTCTCGTGCCCGATGAGCGATACACGCACCTCCCCAGAGCCCGAGCCCGGCCCCGGACCGGACGCCGCCGAGTCCGCCGACGGGAGACCGCGGGAACCGGCGCGGTCCTCGCCGCGCGTCCTGCTGCGGCTCTGGCCGTACGTCCGGCCGGTCCGCGTGCGCTGGGGCAGCGCGGCGGTCGTCGCGATCGTGGCGTCCTGTCTGAGCCTGGTCTTCCCGCTCGTCCTGAAGTGGATCGTCGACGGTCCGGTCGCCGGCCGGGACCCGGGCGGGGTGTGGCTGGGCGCGGCGGCGCTGCTGGTGCTGGGCGTCGTGGAGGCGCTGCTGTTCGGCTTCCGGCGGTGGCTGGTGGCCCGGCCGCTGGCCGGTGTGGAGGCGCGGCTGCGGGCGGACCTGTACCGGCACGTGCAGCGGCTGCCGGTGGCGTTCCACGACAAGTGGTCCTCGGGGCAGGTGTTGTCGCGCGGTACGACGGACCTGATGCTGATCCGGATGTTCCTTGCGTTCCCGCTCACCTTCCTGATCGTGAACGGGACGACGATCCTGGCCGGGTTCGCGATTCTGCTGGTGCAGGACTGGTCGCTGGGGCTGGTGCTGCTGGTGCCGGTGCTCCCGCTGATGATCCTGCTCTCGGTGTTCGAGGCAAAGTACGCGCTGGTGGCGCGGAAGGCGCAGGACCAGGTCGGCGATCTGACGACGGTGGTCGAGGAGAGCGTCCTCGGCATCCGGATCATCAAGGGCTTCGGCCGGCACAGGGCGCAGTCGCGGGCGTTCCGCGAGCTGTCGCTGGAGCTGCGCGGCACCGAGCTGCTGAAGGCCCGGCTGCTCGCGGGCATCTGGGCGATGATCACCTTCATCCCGGAGGCCGCGATCGGGGCGGCGCTGGTGCTGGGCACGGTCCAGGTGGCGGACGGAGGTCTGTCGGCCGGAACGCTGGTGGCGTTCCTGTCGACGGCGCTGGCGCTGCGGTGGCCGGTGGAGTCGATCGGGTTCCTGCTGGCGATGACGCAGGAGGCGGCGACGGCGACGGAGCGGTTCTTCGAGGTGATGGACGCCGAGGAGGAGACGGAGGAGGTCACGTCCCGGGAGGCGTCGGGCGGGCCGGTCGCTTCGGGGCCTCCGGCCGCCTCGGAACCTTCGGGCGGGCCGGTTGTCTCGGGATCTCCGGCCGCCCTGGAATCTTCGGGCGGGTCGGTCGCTCCGGGATCTCCGGCCGCCCCGGAACCCTCGGCCGTATCGGCTGCCCGGGGGGCCTCGGCCGTACCGGCTGCCTCGGGGACATCGGCCGCGCCCACTCCCTCGGGGGCATCGGCCGCACCCGCTGCCCGGGACGGCATCCGGTTCGAGGGGGTGGAGTTCCGTTATCCGGACGCCGAGCCCGGGTCCGTGCCCCTGCTGCGCCGCATCGACCTGCACGTCAGGCCCGGGGAGACCCTTGCGCTCGTCGGGGCGACCGGGTCCGGGAAGACGACCCTCACGGCCCTGGTGCCCCGGCTGCACGAGGCGACCGGCGGGAGGATCACGCTGGACGGGCGGGACATCACCGCCATGCCGCGCGAGGAGCTGCGGGAGCTGGTGGCCGTCGCGTTCGAGGAGCCGACGCTGTTCTCGGCGTCGGTCGGCGAGAACGTGCTGATGGGCGCGGGCCCGGACGCCGGGGACGAGGAGCTGCGGCGCGCGCTGGCCGTCGCCCAGGCCGACTTCGTGCACCGGCTGCCGCACGGCACGGACACGCAGGTCGGTGAGCAGGGGCTCAGCCTGTCCGGCGGGCAGCGGCAGCGGCTGGCGCTGGCCAGGGCGGTGGTCGGGGAGCCGAGGTTCCTCGTACTGGACGATCCGCTGTCGGCGCTCGACGTGCACACCGAGGCCCTGGTCGAGGCGGCGCTGCGGCGGGTGCTGGAGCACACCACGGCGCTGGTCGTCGCGCACCGGCCGTCGACCGTGCTGCTCGCGGACCGGGTGGCGCTGCTGTCCGGCGGGCGGATCACGGCCGTCGGCACCCACCAGGAGCTGTTGCGGGACAGTGCCGAGTACGCCTGGCTGATGTCGGGCGAGCGGGCGGCCGGGGAGACCGCCGGCACCACCATCCACGAGGGGGCGGACGCGTGACCACCATCGACCAGGAGAAGCCCGCGCCCGTCGTGGACGACGCCGAGGAGATCCGGACCGGGGCCGCCGACGACCCCTTCGACAAGGACGACCTCCCCTCCCCGCCCGGTGCGACCGGCCGCCTGCTGCGTTCCCTCCTGCGGGCCGGCCGGCGCAGGGTGGCGCTCGGGGTGGTTCTGCTGCTGCTCCAGCAAGTGGCGGTGCAGGCGGGCCCGTTGCTGGTGGCGTACGCGATCGACCGGGGCGTGCCCGCGTTCCGGCGGGCGGACTACGGGCCGCTGATCGCGGTCGCGGTCGGCTACCTGGTCTGCTCGGCGGCGGCCGGGGCGCTCCAATATGCGTTCCTGATGGTCTCGGCGCGCCTCAACCAGGACGTGCTGCTGGACCTGCGCGGGCGCATCTTCCGGCACGCGCAGGCGCTCAGCGTGGACTTCCACGAGCGCTACACCTCGGGCCGGCTGATCTCCCGCTCGACCACCGACGTCGAGTCGCTGCGCGAGCTGCTCTCCGAGGGCCTGCAGGAACTCATCGGCGTGGTCCTGTCCTTCGTCTCCATCTCGGCCATGCTGCTGTGGCTGGACCTGGGTCTGGGCGGGGCGGCGGTGGCGTCGTTCGTACCGCTGTACCTGCTGGTGCGGATGTACCGCCGGCGGGTCGGGGTGGTGTTCGGGGCGCGGTCCACGGCAGTGGCGGCGGTGATCGTGAAGTTCGCGGAGACGCTGAACGGCATCCGGCCGGTGCGGGCGTTCCGCCGGGAGAAGGCGAACGACGAGGCCTTCGCGGCGCTCAACCGGCAACACGAACTCCGCAACGGGGACGGCCTGCTGGAGATGGCGCGGTACGTCACCTGCTCGCGCCTGGTCGCCAACACGGCGGTCGCGGGCATCGTCCTGTGGGGGGCCCACCGGGTCGCGTCCGGCACCCTTGCCCTCGGTGTCCTGGCGGCGGCGGTCCTGTATCTGCGCCGCCTGTACGACCCGATCGACCGGCTGGGCATGTTCCTGAACTCCTACCAGTCGGCGGCGGCGTCGCTGGAGAAGATCGCGGGGCTGCTGGCCCAGACGCCGACGGTGCCGGAGCCGGCCGAGCCGCAGGCGCTTCCGGCGAAGGGGCCGACGGCGTCCCCGGGCCGGGAGGTGGTCTTCGACGGCGTGCGCTTCGCCTACCGGACCGGCGGCGAGGTCCTGCCGCGTTTCGACCTGACGCTGTCCGCCGGGCAGACGGTGGCCGTGGTCGGCTCCACCGGGGCGGGCAAGTCGACCCTCGCGAAGCTGCTGGCCCGCTTCTACGACCCGACGGAGGGCCGTGTCCTGCTGGACGGCACGGACCTGCGCACCCTCTCGACCCCCGAGCTGCGGCGGGGAGTCGTCATGGTCACCCAGGAGGCCTTCCTCTTCTCGGGCACGGTCGCGGAGAACATCGCGATCGGCCGTCCGGAGGCCACCCGGGAGGACATCGAGCGGGCGGCGAAGGCGATCGGGGCGCACGGCTTCATCGCGGGCCTGCCGGACGGGTACGACACGGACGTACGCAAGCGGGGCGGCCGGATCTCGGCGGGCCAGCGGCAGTTGGTGGCCTTCGCCCGCGCGCTGCTGGCCGACCCGGCGGTGCTGATCCTGGACGAGGCGACGAGTTCGCTGGACGTCCCGGGCGAGCAGGCGGTCCAGCACGCGATGCACACGGTGCTGAGGGGCCGTACGGCGGTGGTGATCGCGCACCGGCTCTCGACGGTGGAGGTGGCGGACCGGGTGCTGGTGATGGAGCGGGGCCGGGTGGTCGAGGACGGCACCCCGGCGGAACTCATCGGCGGGCAGGGCCGCTTCGCCGATCTGCACCGGGCGTGGCGGGACAGCCTGGTGTAGGGGGCGGCCCCTGTCCGGGCGCCGGGAAAGCCCCGTGCCCGTGCGGGACGGCACGGCACGGCACGGCACGGCACCCAACGGCACGTCACCCGACGGTCCGGCGCCCGCCGTGCCCTCGTCCGCGTCGGCCTCGTCCCTGAAGGGGCGCGGCCCGCCCGGGCGGTGAACGGCTGAACGCCCCCAGGGGCCCGGCATCCTCACGCGGGGGCGCCGGGTCCCTTTCCTACGCCGTACCGCGCGCCGGCTTCTTCGCGCGCGGTTCCGCGCCGGCGGAGAGGTGGCGGACGACGACCTCGCCGATCTCCGCGAAGACGGCCTGCTGCTCGGGAGTGAGGAGGTCGATGAAGTTGCGGCGCACGGAGTCCACGTGCGGCGGCGCGGCCGCCTCCAGCGTGCGCAGGCCGTCGGCCGTGAGGACGACCTCCGCGCACCGGGCGTCGCTCGCGCACCCCTCCCGCGCCACCAGCCCGCGCTGCTGCATCCGCGTCAGATGATGGGAGAGGCGGCTGCGGGACCAGAGCATGCGGTCGGCCAACTCGCTGATCCGGCAGCGGTTGCGGTCGGAGAGGCCGAGGTGGGAGAGAACGTCGTAGTCGGCGTCCGAGAGGCCGCTGTCGGCGTTCAGGTCGCGGGAGACCTGCGCGCCGAGCAGCAGCTGCATCCGGCGGTAGGCCTGCCAGGTGCGCTGTTCGGCGTCGGTCAGCCAGCGGGGTTCGGAGGTCACGCCGGGCAGCCTACCGGGAAATGGTTGACACGTCACCGATGCCACCCCTAGGTTACCGATGACACGTCAACGAATCGACGGGACGGGGAGCGGTGACCGCCACCGAGCACGAACGGGCCCACCGGAGTTCGTGCTCGACGCGGTGGCGGCCGGGCCGTACGTGGGGCGGGGCTCGGTCCCGGTCCGCGCGACGGCCCGATGACGGGCCCGGCCCACCGCGGCCTCTCCCTCCGGGCGGCCCGCACGGGCGTCGAGCCGGCCGCCCCGGCGGCGGGCCGGCTGCCCGGCGGGACGGCGGGCGCCGGGACCGTGCTCCACGCGGTGGCGACGCCCCCCGGCCCGACCGGCCCCGAAGCGCTTCACTCTTCCTGCTCGACTCCTCTCCGCGCAAAGGATTCCTCACCCATGCCTTCTCGCCTGTACGTCCTGTCCGCGAGCACCCGTCCCACCTCGTCCGGCAGGCCGCTGGCCCGGTGGATCGCGGAACGGGCCGCCGCCCGGCCGGAGTTCGAGGTGACGACGGTCGACCTCGGGGAGGTCGCTCTGCCCTTCCTGGACGAGCCGGAGTATCCGTCGACGGGGCGGTACGCACACCCGCACACCCGTGCCTGGAGCGAGACGATCTCCCCCGCCGACGCCTTCGTCTTCGTCCTGCCGATGTACAACGGCGGCTTCACCGCACCCCTGAAGAACGCGATCGACTCCCTGTACGCCGAGTGGCGGGACAAGCCGGTCGGCCTGGTCAGCTACAGCGCGGGGCCCTCCGGTGGCGCGCCGGCGATCGAGATGATCCGTCCGGTGCTGAACCGGGTGGGCCTGCGCCCGGCGGAGCCGACGCTCTCGGTGCCGGGCATCGAGGGCCTGGTGGAGGGCGGCTCCTTCCGGGCCGCGCCGGAGTTCACGGCCGGGGCGGACGCGGTGCTCGACGCGGTCGCCGAGCTGGCCCTCGCGGGGGCGGCGGTGCGGGCGGGTGCCTGAGGCCGGGAACCGTCTCTCCCCCGCCCTGCGGCAGTACCTCGACACCTCCCCCGCCTTCGCCACCGTGGCCACCCTGCTGCCCAGCGGGCTGCCGCACCTGACGAAGGTGTGGGTGACGCGGGACGGCGACGACCTGCTGTTCACCACGGCACCGGACCGGCTCCAGGGCCGCAACGCCGCACGGGACCCGCGGGTGACGCTGCTGATTGGGGCGCCGGACGACCCGTACGCGTATGCCGAGGTCAGAGGTACGGCGACGCTGGAGCCGGACCCGGACCGCACGCTGGCGGACCGCCTCGCGCGGGCCCACACCGGGAAGCCGTTCGCCGTGTTCAACCCGGCGTCGGCGCAGTCGGAGTTCGTGGCGGTCCGGGTGACGCCGACGCGGGTGGCGGGCCGCTTCTGAGCGAGGGGCCGGACGGCGGCGCACACCACTGCGGCAGGACCGGCTCCGCGCGGACCGCCCTGCCGACCGGCCATCTCTCCCGTGCCTCCCACCGGTCGGCGAGCGCCTCCACCAGGAGCAGCCCCCGCCCGGCCTCCGCCCCGGCGGGTGGGTGGCACGAGTTCCCCGGGGTGGGGGCCGCCGTGCGCCGCGCGCGTCCGAGACGCCCACGCGGAGGGTGCGCGGGCCGGGTTCGGGCCGGAGCCCGAAGTCCCGCCCCGGGGCGCGGCCGTGCGTGACGGCGTTCGCGGCGGGCTCCGCGACCAGGCGGACCGCGGTGTCACCGGAGTCCCGAACTCGCCGTCGCCCCGGAGAGCCGGCAGCGGTTCGTCTCGTGCGCACGCCGGACCCGACCCCGGGCCCCTTCCGCGCACCGCACACCGCCCCGCACGGGCTCACCGCCCGTGCGGGGCGCGGCAGTCGGCGACTACCTCCGCCTGCGCCGCAGCAGCACTCCGGTCAGCACCAGCACCGCCGCCGCGCCCGCCAGGACCGCCGCCTTGCGGTCCCGTACCGGAGCCGGGGCTTTGGCCTGCCAGACCTCGTCCACCTGGGACGCCTTGGCCTTGACCTGCTCCGCCAGCTCAGCGGCCTTCGCGGCGGTCTGGTCCTTGAACTCCACCGCCTTGGCCGTGCCCTGCTCCTTCAGCTCGGCCGCCTTCGCCGTGCCCTGCACCCTCAGCTCAGCCGCCTTGGCCGCCCCCTGCTCCTTCAACTCCGCCGCCTTGTCCTGGGCGCGGGCCTTCACGTCCGCCTTGTCGGCCAGTGCCTGCACCGTGTCGCCCAGTTCGTGGCGGGTCTGTTCGATCTGTGCGCGGAGCTCCTCGGGGTTCTCCGCGGTGGGCTCGTCATGGGGTGGCTGCGTCATCGTTTGGCACTCTCCTTGATCTCGGCCACATCGGCCTTCACGCTGTCAATGGCCTGCTCCGGCGTGGGCGAGCCCGCCTTGCCGACCTCCTTCTTGCCCGTCATCGCCAGTACCGCGGCGATCACGCCGAGCACGGCGGTGACGATGAGGGCCGCGGCCCACACGGGCAGCGGTACGGCCAGGCCCGCGATGGCGGTGGCCACCAGGGCCTGAAGGGTGAGGAAGCCGACGAGGCCGGCCCCTCCGAAGAGGCCCCCGCCCTTTCCGTACCGCTTGCCCTTCTCCTTCATCTCGGCCTGTGCCAGCCGCATCTCCGCCCGCACCAGCTCGGTGAGCTGCTGCGAGGCGCGCGACACCAGTTCACCGACCGGCGCCCCTTCTCCCGTACCCGAACGGGGCTCGTACCGGGCCTGTTCGTCCATCACACGTCACTCCTTAGCGAGGGCGGCTCGCTCCGGGTACCCGCGATCCGCCGACACTCACGGGGGCGCACACCCCGAAACGGACACCGGAACGGGTGCCTGAGCGGGACCCCTCCACAGCGTCCTCACAACCCCCCGGGTATGGTCATGGCGCGCCCGCGGCTTCACACGCCTGCAACATATCCGGCCGCAAGAGGCACAGGTTTTCGGCCATGCGGGGTCCCCGCGGCCGTCGTGTGGAGGCGTCCCTTCCGCGAGCCCGTACGCCGCTGTGCGCCCCGCCCCGTTTGCGATGGCAGCGCATCGCACACCCGGCCTCCTTCCGTACGTACGCGTGACGACGCCTTCCTTACGCACAGGCAAACGATCCGGATACCGAACATGACCTCCCGGGCAACGAACCGCTTCCGGCCAAGTTGTTGACGCGCTCCTGACACGGACCGCATCCGGCTGCCACTCTTCCGACGCACACAGCACCGCCGCACCACGTTCCACTCTTTCGCTCCACCCTTCGAGCTCCACGCGCACCACTGCTCTGCCTGCTCTGCACGCACTGCCCGGCCGGCCTCACCCAGCCGTCCGGTACCCCCCTCGCAGAAGGAGTCCGCGTGAGATCCACGCACCGCAAGCGCGCCACGGCGACCGGCGCACTGCTCGCCGCCGCAGCGCTGCTCGTCGGCGTCCAGACCGGCTCGGCCAGCGCCGACAACGCGCAGGCCGCTCCCGCCGCCGCCCAGCCCAACCCCGGGGCCCAGCCCGTCAAGCTCACCCCCGCGCAGCGCGCCGCGCTGCTCGCCAAGGCGAACGAGTCCAAGGCGGCCACCGCCAAGGAGCTCGGCCTCGGCGCCAAGGAAGCGCTCGTCGTCCGTGACGTCGCCCAGGACGTGGACGGCACCACGCACACCCGCTACGAGCGCACCTACGACGGCCTGCCCGTCCTCGGCGGCGACCTGGTCGTCAAGAAGGACAAGGCCGCCGCCACCCGGGGCGTCTCCCGCTCCACCACGGCGAAGCTCCAGGGCATAGCCGCCACCCCGAAGATCGCCGCCGCGGCCGCCGAGAAGCAGGCACTCGGTCTCGCGAAGGCGGAGGGCTCCGACCGGACGAAGGCGTCGATCGCCCCGCGCCAGGTGGTGTGGATGGGCTCCGGCGCGCCGGTCCTCGCGTTCGAGACCGTCGTCGGCGGCTTCCAGCACGACGGCACGCCCAACGAGCTGCACGTCGTCACCGACGCCGCCACCGGCAAGAAGCTGCACGAGTGGCAGGCCGTCGAGAACGGCGTCGGCAACACCCAGTACAGCGGCCAGGTGACACTCGGCTCGACGCAGTCGGGTTCGACGTACAACCTGACCGACGCGGGGCGCGGCAACCACAAGACGATCGACCTCAACGGCGGTACGTCGGGCGGCACCCTCTTCACCGGTCCGGACGACGTGTGGGGCAACGGCCAGCCGTCCAACCGCGAGACCGCGGGCGCGGACGCCGCGTACGGCGCGGGCGCGACGTGGGACTACTACAAGAACGTGCACGGCCGCACCGGCATCCGCGGTGACGGCGTCGGCGCGACCTCCCGCGTCCACTACGGCAACGCGTACGTCAACGCCTTCTGGCAGGACTCCTGCTTCTGCATGACGTACGGCGACGGCGCGGGCAACGCCAAGCCGCTGACCTCGATCGACGTGGCCGCGCACGAGATGACGCACGGCGTCACCTCGGTGACCGCCAAGCTGATCTACTCCGGCGAGTCCGGCGGCCTGAACGAGGCGACCTCCGACATCTTCGCGGCGGCCGTCGAGTTCAACGCCAACAACGCCAACGACGTCGGCGACTACAACGTCGGCGAGAAGATCGACATCCGTGGCAACGGCACCCCGCTGCGCTACATGGACAAGCCCTCCAAGGACGGCTCGTCGAAGGACTCCTGGTACTCGGGCATCGGCAACATCGACGTCCACTACTCCTCGGGCGTCGCCAACCACTTCTTCTACCTGCTGTCCGAGGGCAGCGGCGCGAAGGTCATCAACGGCGTCTCGTACGACTCGCCGACCTCCGACGGCAAGCCGGTCACCGGCATCGGCCGCGCGAAGGCCGAGAAGATCTGGTTCCGGGCGCTGACCACGAAGTTCACGGCCAGCACCAACTACGCCAACGCCCGGGTCGGCACGGTGGCCGCGGCCACCGAGCTGTACGGCGCGGGCAGCCCCGAGGTCAAGGGCGTCGAGCACGCCTGGGCCGCGGTCAACGTCGGCAGCCGTCCGGACGACGGCAACCCGCCGACCGGCAAGGTCTTCGAGAACGCCGCCGACGTCTCCGTGCCGGACAACGGCGCCGCGGTGACCTCCCCGGTGACCGTCACCGGCGTCACCGGCAACGCCCCGTCCACCCTCAAGGTCGACGTGAACATCGTCCACACCTACGTCGGTGACCTCGTGGTCGACCTGGTCGCCCCCGACGGCTCGGTGTACAACCTGCACAACCGGTCCGGCGGCAGCGCGGACAACCTGGTCAAGTCCTACACCGTGAACGCCTCCTCGGAGGTCGCCAACGGCACCTGGAAGCTCCGCGTCCAGGACAAGGCGTCCCAGGACGTCGGCTACATCAACAGCTGGAAGCTCACCTTCTGACCTGTTGAGGGCCGGCTCTCGTACGACCTGACAGTGGTGCCCGGGACCGTCGGCGGTCCCGGGCACCACTGGTGTCTCCCCCGGCGGCCCCGCATACGTTTCCCCGTATGCGTGTCACAGCCGCCCTGCGCCGGGCCACCCGCCGCGACCTGCTCCTCGACCTCGCCCTCTGGGTCTGCCTGGGCTTCTTCGTCACGATGCGGGAGGACCCGAACGACGGCGGGTCCTGGCCTCAGGTGGCCGTCGGCGTCGTCTCGCTCGGCGTCGGCGTGCTGCTGTGCCGCGCCGCGCCGCTGGTCTCGCTGACGGTCGCGGTGCTGTGCGCCGCCTTCGACGACCCGGAGCTGTTCACCCCGTCGTACGCCGCCGCGATGTGCGCCTTCGCCTTCCTCGCGGGCCGCCGCGACGCCCGGGTGCGGCCGGCGGTCCTGGTGTTCGCCTCGTACGCGGTCGCCGGGCTCGCGCTGAGCCTGACGTACGACGACAGGCTGTGGGTGTGGTTCGCCCAGCTGACCTCGCTGCTCGGCCAGGTGGTGGTGCCGTGGCTGGTCGGCCGGTACGTCCGCCACTACGCCCAACTGGTCGCCGACGGCTGGGAGCTGGCCGACCGCATGGAGCGCGAGCAGCGCGCCGTCGCCGACCGGGAGCGGCTGCGCGAGCGCTCGCGCATCGCGGGCGACATGCACGACTCGCTCGGCCACGACCTCTCCCTGATCGCCCTGCGGGCCGCCGCCCTGGAGGTCAACCGCAATCTGCCGCCCGCCGAGCAGCGGGCCGCGGGCGAGCTGCGGCTGGCCGCCGCCGACGCCACCGCCCGGCTGCGCGACCTCGTGGGCGTGCTGCGCGAGGACGGCGAGGGCGCGCCGACGGCCCCGGCCGACGAGACGGTCGCCGAGCTGGTGAAGCGCGCGCAGGACTCCGGGATACCGGTGGAACTCCAGCAGGAGGGACCGGAGTCGCCCGTCCCCGGCATGGTCGGCCGGGCCGTCCACCGCGTCGCCCAGGAGGCCCTGACGAACGCGGCCAAGCACGCGCCGGGCGCTCCGGTACGGATCCGGATCGTACGCGACCCCCGGGCGCAGGCCCTGTCGGTGGCCGTCACCCACCCCGCCCCGCCCGGCGGCGCCCCCTCCCCCGGCCTCGCCTCCGGCGGCACCGGCCTGGTCGGCCTGGACGAACGCGTGCGCCTCGCGGGCGGCGCCCTCACCCACGGCCCGGCCCCCGACGGCGGCTTCGCGGTCCGCGCCCGCCTCCCGCTCGCCGGGGCCCCGGTGCCGCGCGCCCCGCAGGCGCCGGTCGCCGCGCGGGAGCTGAGCCGGGCCCGCCGGCAGGTCCGGCGGGGGCTGGTGCAGGCGGTCGTGGCCCCGGCGGCGGCAGTGGTCGTCCTCGGCGCACTGATCCTGGCGTACCAGGAGTACGGGGCGTCGCGGTCGGTCCTGACCCGGGACCAGTTCGACCGCGTCCGCCCGGGCGAGCAGCGGGCGACGCTCCTGGAGCGGCTGCCGGACCACCCGCTGGACGGCCCGCCCGCGGGCGTCGGCCCCGAACCCGCCGGGACCGACGCCTGCACCTACTTCCGTACGGACCGCTTCGAGCTGACGCCGGTGTACCGGCTGTGCTTCACGGGCGGTGTCCTCAGCTCGAAAGCCCTGGTCGACGACGTGCCGAACGAGGAGCTGCGCTAGCGCAGCAGCACCCCGGCCCCCTCCCCCGTGGCCTCCGTCGGCAGGGTCACCAGACCCAGGTCCGCCCCGCTCGCCAGCAGCGGGTGCGCCGGCAGCACCCGGACCGTGTAGCCGTACGGCCCGGTCCGGTCGAGGGCGAGCGGGCCCTCGTACGTCCAGCGCCCGTCCAGGTCGGGACCGGAGGCGGGCTTCAGCGGGAAGGTCTGGGCGCCGGTGATCCGGTCCTCGGAGTCGACGCGCCCGGCGACCGCCTGCACCTCGACGTCCTCGGGCCCGAGCTCGCCGAGCCCGGCCCGTACCCGCAGGGAGAGGGTGGACCCCAGCTCGGCGGTGCCGTTGACGGCGGTGGCGGCGACCGCCTCCACGTGGTCGACGGCGACACCGGACCAGGCCGCCCGCACCCGGGACTTCCAGTCGGCCAGTTCCCGCGCGGAGGAGGGCCCGAGGGCCCGGTGGGCGAGCGCGGCCGGTGCGTACAGGCGCTCCACGTACTCGCGCACCATCCGCCCGGCGAGCACCTTCGGGCCGAGGACGGCCAAGGTCCGGCGGACCATCTCGATCCACCGGTCCGGGAGTTGGCCACGCCCCCGCTCGTAGAAGCGCGGGGCGACGCGCTGTTCGATCAGCTCGTAGAGGGCGTTCGCTTCGAGGTCGTCGCGGCGGTCCTCGTCGGCGGCCGCGCCGTCGGCGGTGGGGATCGCCCAGCCGAAGTCCGGCTCGAACCACTCGTCCCACCAGCCGTCCAGGACCGAGAGGTTGAGGCAGCCGTTGAGGGCGGCCTTCATGCCGCTGGTCCCACAGGCCTCCAGCGGGCGCAGCGGGTTGTTGAGCCACACGTCGCAGCCCGGGTAGAGCTTCTGCGCCATCCGCATGCCGTAGTCGGGGAGGAAGACGATGCGGTGCCTGACCCGGGGGTCGTCGGCGAACCGCACCAGCTCCTGGACGAGCCGTTTGCCGCCGTCGTCGGCGGGGTGCGCCTTGCCCGCGACGACGATCTGGATCGGCCGTTCGGGGTGCAGGAGGAGTTCCGTCAGCCGGTCGCGGTCGCGCAGCATGAGGGTGAGGCGTTTGTACGAGGGGACGCGGCGGGCGAAGCCGATGGTGAGGACGTCGGGGTCCAGCACGCCCTCGATCCAGCCGAGTTCGGCGTCGACGGCGCCCCGCTGGCGCCAGGACGCGCGCAGCCGGTCGCGGACCTCGTGCACCAGGTTCTCGCGCAGGGTGCGGCGCAGGTCCCAGATCTCGTCGTCCGCGATGTCGGCGACGGCGTCCCAGCGCGCGGACCCGCCGACGGACAGGGCGTCCTCGGTGCGGCCCGCGCCGATCTGCCGCGCGCCCAGGCGGACGACCTCGGGGTCGACCCAGGTGGGGGCGTGCACCCCGTTGGTGACGGAGGTGATCGGCACCTCCTCGGGGTCGAAGCCCGGCCACAGTCCGGCGAACATGTCCCGGCTGACCTGGCCGTGCAGGGTGGAGACGCCGTTGGCGCGCTGGGCCAGGCGCAGGCCCATCACGGCCATGTTGAAGAGGTTGGGTTCGCCGCCGGGGTAGGTCTCCATGCCGAGGGCCAGGACGCGCTCGACGTCGACGCCGGGGAGTTCGCCGTCGTGGCCGAAGTGGCGGGCGACGAGTTCGCGGTCGAAGCGGTCGATGCCGGCGGGGACGGGGGTGTGGGTGGTGAAGAGGGTGCCGGCCCGGACGGATTCCAGGGCGGCGTCGAAGCCGAGTCCCTGGGTGCCGAGTTCGCGGATGCGCTCCAGGCCAAGGAAGCCGGCGTGGCCCTCGTTGGTGTGGAAGACCTCGGGTTCGGGGTGACCGGTGAGGCGGCAGTACGCGCGGACCGCGCGGACGCCGCCGATGCCGAGCAGCATCTCCTGGAGGAGGCGGTGCTCGCTGCCGCCGCCGTAGAGGCGGTCGGTGACGTCGCGTTCGCCCGGGCCGTTCTCCTCGACGTCGGAGTCGAGCATCAGCAGCGGGACGCGGCCCACGTGGGCCTGCCAGACGGTGGCGTGCAGGGAGCGGCCGCCGGGCAGGGCGAGGGAGATCCGGCAGGGGGTGCCGTCGGCCTCGCGCAGCAGGGCCACGGGGAGCTCGTCGGGGTCGAGCACCGGGTAGTGCTCCTGCTGCCACCCGTCGCGGGACAGGGACTGGCGGAAGTAGCCGTGCCGGTAGAGGAGCCCGACACCGATGAGGGGCACGCCCAGGTCGCTGGCGGCCTTGAGGTGGTCGCCGGCGAGGATGCCCAGCCCGCCGGAGTACTGCGGGAGGGCGGCGGTGACGCCGAACTCGGGCGAGAAGTAGCCGATGGCGGCGGGGAGTTCGGCCCCCTCCGGCCTTTCCTGGTTCTGGTACCAGCGGCGTCCGCCCAGGTAGTCGGCGAGGTCGTCGGCGGCGGCCTGGAGCCGGCGCAGGAAGCGGCGGTCCCGGGCGAGTGCGGCCAGGCGTTCGGCGGAGACGGTGCCCAGCAGCCGTACCGGGTCCTCGCCGCAGGCCTGCCAGCCTTCCGGGTCGATGGACTGGAACAGCTCCCGGGTCTCGGTATGCCAGGACCAGCGGAGATTGCGGGCGAGGTCGGAGAGCGGTCGGAGGGGATCGGGGAGGACGGGACGTACGGTGAACCGACGGATTGCCTTCACGTGACCACCTTCGCAGGGGGTGTGGCTCGGGGGCGGGCGCGCCGCGTTGCGCGTCCGCGCTTGTCCTCGACGGTAGAGCAGCCGGGGGCGCGGGCTCCACGGCGCGCGGTGGGGGCGCGGGGGCGTCGGCGCGGGTGGGCGGGCGGCGGGCCGCGCCCACGCGGCGGAGCCCGCACCTCGTGCCGGTCCCGCACCCCGAGGGGGCGCGCGAGTGATATGGCCGGTTCCGCCCCCGCCAGCGGCCTTGTCCCGGTTCACACCGCGGGAGAGGCTGACAAGTGCGTTCGGGCCGGGTGCCGGGTCCGGAGCGTCCGGTCGTGGAGGGGGAACCTCGCTCATGACACGTACACGTCAGTACTGCAGGCGGCTGGCCGGGGCCTGCGCCGCCGTCGCCCTGACGGCGGGGCTCCCGGCCGTCACCCCGCCCGCGCGGGCCGACGCGCCCCCGGCGGAGGGCCGCGTTCTCGGAGCCGGGGCCCCCGGTTCCGTGGCGGACAGCTACCTCGTCACGCTCAGGTCGGGACCGGACGGCGTCCGCGCGCCGTCCGGGGCCGGGAAGAGGATCGCCGAGAAGTACGGAGTGAGAATCAGCCATACGTACCACCAGGTGCTCAACGGCTACGCGGTGCGGGCGGATCCGGCGCAGGCGCGCAGGCTCGCGGCGGACCCGCGGGTGGCCTCGGTCGCGCAGGACACCGCCGTCTCGCTCCGGCGCACCCAGCCGGAGCCGCCGTCCTGGGGGCTCGACCGGATAGACCAGCGCGACCTTCCGCCGGACCGGTCCTACACCTGGCCCGAGAGCGCCGGCGCCGGGGTCCACGTGTACGTCATCGACTCCGGTCTGCGCACCACCCACCGGGACTTCGGCGGCCGCGCCTCCAGCGGCTGGGACTTCGTGGAGAACGACCCCGTCGCCCAGGACACCAACGGCCACGGCACGCACGTCGCCGCGACCGCCGTGGGCGAGAGGTACGGGGTGGCCAAGAAGGCCGAGGTCGTCGGGGTGCGGGTGCTCGACGGCGAGGGCGGCGGGACCACCGCGTCGGTGATCGCCGGAATCGACTGGGTGGCCCGGAACGCCAGGAGGCCCGCCGTCGCGAACATGAGTCTGGGCGGCGTGGCCAATGGCCGGCTCGACGCCGCCGTGCGCAACGCGATCGGGTCCGGGGTGACCTTCGTGCTCGCCGCGGGCAACGACACGCTGCCCGCGAGCCTGTTCTCCCCCGGCCGGGTCGCGGAGGGCATCACGGTCGGCGCCACCGACATCAGGGACCGCAGGGCGGACTTCTCCAACTGGGGCGCCCGCCTCGACCTCTTCGCCCCCGGCGTCGACATCGTCTCCGCCCTGAGCTCGGACGACACCGCCTCGGGCGTGTCCTCCGGCACGTCGATGGCCGCCCCGCACGCCACCGGCGCGGCCGCGCTGCACCTCGCCGACCATCCGGGGGCCTCGCCCGCCGAGGTGGGAGAGGCGCTCACGGACCAGGCCGTGCGGGGAAGGGTGCGGGGCCCGGGGCCCGGCTCCCCGAACCGGCTCCTGCAGGTGGGCGGCCAGGCGGCCGGTCCCCGGCCGTACGTCAACAACTGGCCATATCCCGCTGACGGTTGAGCAAACGGGCCCTGTCGGGAACGACCGGGCCTCCCGGCGTTTCCCCTGGTCGGGGCCGTCGTGCGCCGTTACGCGTCGGTAGTCGACAAACGGCCGGATTGACGCCCACCCGTGTAAGGGAAGCATCCCCCGGTACCCGATGAAGAGAACACCAGAACGCCTCGCTCCGAACCCCCCGGATCGCCTCGCACCCCCGCCGCCCGAGTGAACGCTGACAGGAGCGGTCATGCCCGCAGCCCGCAAGACGAGCACCCCGAGCAAGGAAGGGTTACAAAGAGCGCATCCCCATCGGCATCCAGGTCCGTCCGCCCCAGCCCCAGGTGAGCCCATGATCGGTCGTATCCCCGTCCTCGACGTCTCCCCCGCGGTCGACCGCGGCCGCAGGCCCGCGAAGGCGGTGTCCGGCGAGACGTTCCAGGTGTCCGCCACCGTGTTCCGCGAAGGCCACGAGGCCGTGGCGGCCAATGTGGTCCTGCTCGATCCGAGCGGCCGCCCCGGCCCCTGGACGCCGATGCGCGAACTCGCCCCCGGCACGGACCGGTGGGGCGCGGACGTCACCCCGGACGCCGAGGGCCTGTGGTCGTACGTCGTCGAGGCGTGGGGCGACCCGGTCTCCACCTGGCGGCACCACGCCGGGATCAAGATCCCGGCCGGCCAGGACACCGAACTGGTCCTGGCCGAGGGCGCCGGGCTGTACGAGCGCGCCGCCGAGGGCGTGCCCAAGCAGGACGGGCGCGAGGCCGTCCTGGCCGCCGTGGACGCGCTGCGCGACACCCGGCGGCCCGCCGCCGCCCGGCTCGCCGCGGCCCTCACGCCGGAGGTCGACGCCGCCCTCTCCCGTTTCCCGCTGCGCGAGCCCCTGTCGGCTTCGGAGCCGCTGCCGTTGCTGGTCGAACGCCCGCGGGCGCTCTTCGGTTCCTGGTACGAGCTGTTTCCGCGCTCCGAGGGCGCACGCGCGGCCGAAGGCGGTGCTCCGGCGGTCAGCGGCACCTTCCGCACCGCCGCCGAACGCCTTCCCGCCGTGGCCGCCATGGGCTTCGACGTGGTCTACCTGCCGCCGGTCCACCCCATCGGCAGCACCTTCCGCAAGGGCCCCAACAACACCCTCTCCGCCACCGAGCAGGACGTCGGCGTCCCCTGGGCGATCGGCTCGCCCGACGGCGGCCACGACGCCGTCCACCCGGACCTCGGCACCTTCGAGGACTTCGACCACTTCATCGCCACCGCCCGCGACCTGCGCATGGAGGTCGCCCTGGACTTCGCCCTCCAGTGCTCGCCGGACCACCCCTGGGTCACCGAGCACCCGGAGTGGTTCCACCACCGCTCCGACGGCACGATCGCGTACGCGGAGAACCCGCCGAAGAAGTACCAGGACATCTATCCGATCGCCTTCGACGCGGACATGGACGGACTGGTCGCGGAGACCGTGCGCGTCCTGCGCCTGTGGATGGCGCACGGCGTGCGGATCTTCCGCGTCGACAACCCGCACACCAAGCCGGTCGTCTTCTGGGAACGGGTCCTGGGCGAGATCAACGGGAGCGACCCCGACGTGATCTTCCTGGCCGAGGCGTTCACCCGGCCCGCGATGATGCGCACGCTGGGCGCGGTCGGCTTCCAGCAGTCGTACACGTACTTCACCTGGCGCAACACCAAGCAGGAACTCACCGAGTACGCGCTGGAGCTGGCGCACGAGACGGCCGCGTACATGCGTCCGAACTTCTTCGTGAACACCCCGGACATCCTGCACGCCTACCTCCAGCACGGCGGGCGGCCCGCCTTCGAGGTCCGGGCGGTGCTGGCGGCGACCCTGTCCCCGTCCTGGGGCGTCTACGCGGGCTACGAGCTGTGCGAGAACACCCCGGTGCGGGACGGCAGCGAGGAGTACCTGGACTCCGAGAAGTACCAGCTGCGCCCGCGCGACTGGGAGGCCGCCGAGCGCGAAGGGCGCACGATCGCCCCCCTGATCACCACCCTGAACCGGCTGCGGCGCCGCCACCGGGCGCTCCAGCAGCTTCGGGACATCACCTTCCACCCCACGAACAACGACGCGGTGATCGCGTACTCGAAGCGCGCCCGCACCCCGGAAACCAGCAGCACCCGGCAGAGCCAGGAGGGTGAAGGCGGCTCGAACACCGTTCTGGTGGTCGTGAACCTCGACCCTCACCACACCCAGGAGGCCACGGTCTCGTTGGACATGCCGGCACTCGGCCTCGACTGGCACAGTGTCGTCCCGGTGCGCGACGAGCTCACCGGCGAGACCTACCACTGGGGCAGGGACGCTTACGTGCGCCTGGAGCCGGGAGTCCTGCCCGCGCACATCGTGACCCTGCGACCGTCCCCGCTGACCGGAGGGTCACCCACATGATCTTCAATGAGCCCGTCCACGACACCTTCGAGGACACCCCCGCCAAGGACCGCGACCCCGAGTGGTTCAAGCGGGCCGTCTTCTACGAAGTCCTCGTCCGCTCCTTCCAGGACAGCAACGGCGACGGCGTCGGCGACCTCAAGGGCATCACCGCCAAACTGGACTACCTCCAGTGGCTGGGCGTCGACTGCCTCTGGCTGCCGCCGTTCTTCATGTCGCCGCTGCGCGACGGCGGCTACGACGTCTCCAACTACACCGCCGTGCTCCCCGAGTTCGGCGACCTCGCCGACTTCGTGGAGTTCGTCGACGCCACGCACCAGCGCGGCATGCGTGTGATCATCGACTTCGTCATGAACCACACGAGCGACCAGCACGAGTGGTTCCAGCAGTCCAGGAGCGATCCGACGGGGCCCTACGGCGACTACTACGTCTGGGCCGACGACGACAAGCAGTACCAGGACGCGCGGATCATCTTCGTGGACACGGAGACCTCCAACTGGACCTTCGACCCGGTGCGCAAGCAGTACTACTGGCACCGCTTCTTCTCCCACCAGCCGGACCTCAACTACGAGAACCCGGCCGTGCAGGAGGAGATCATCTCCGCGCTGCGGTTCTGGCTGGACCTGGGCATCGACGGCTTCCGCCTCGACGCGGTCCCGTACCTCTACCAGGAGGAGGGGACCAACTGCGAGAACCTCCCGCGCACCCACGAGTTCCTGAAGCGGGTACGGGCGGAGATCGACGCCTCGTACCCGGACACGGTGCTCCTGGCGGAGGCCAACCAGTGGCCGGAGGACGTCGTCGACTACTTCGGCGACTTCGAGAAGGGCGGGGACGAGTGCCACATGGCGTTCCACTTCCCCGTCATGCCACGCATCTTCATGGCCGTGCGACGCGAGTCCCGCTACCCCGTGTCGGAGATCCTCGCCAAGACCCCGGCGATCCCCTCCAGCGCCCAGTGGGGCATCTTCCTGCGCAACCACGACGAGCTGACCCTCGAAATGGTCACGGACGAAGAGCGCGACTACATGTACGCGGAGTACGCCAAGGACCCCCGGATGCGCGCCAACATCGGCATCCGCCGCCGGCTGGCCCCCCTGCTGGACAACGACCGCAACCAGATCGAGCTGTTCACCGCGCTGCTGCTGTCCCTGCCCGGCTCGCCGATCCTCTACTACGGCGACGAGATCGGCATGGGCGACAACATCTGGCTCGGCGACCGCGACGCGGTCCGCACCCCGATGCAGTGGACGCCCGACCGGAACGCGGGATTCTCCTCCTGCGACCCGGGACGGCTCTCCCTCCCGACGATCATGGACCCGGTCTACGGCTACCAGGTGACCAACGTCGAGGCCTCCATGACCTCGCCGTCCTCGCTGCTGCACTGGACCCGGCGCATGATCGAGATCCGCAAGCAGAACCCCGCCTTCGGGCTGGGGTCCTACACGGAGCTGCCCTCCTCCAATCCGGCGGTGCTGGCGTTCCTGCGCGAGGCCCCCTCGTCCCGGGACGGGGAGGACGACCTGGTGCTGTGCGTGCACAACTTCTCGCGGTTCGCGCAGCCCACCGAGCTGGACCTGCAGATGTTCAACGGCCGCCACCCGGTCGAGCTGATCGGCGGAGTGCGCTTCCCGGCGATCGGTGAGCTGCCGTACCTGCTGACCCTGGCGGGACACGGCTTCTACTGGTTCCGGCTGCGCAAGGACACCCCCTCGCTGGTCCGTCCGCCGAAGCCGCCGCGCTGAGGCCCGCGGGCCGGGGCGGGGAGCCGTACGACGGTTTTCCCCGCCCCGCCCGGGGCACTCTCCCTTTCATACGCGTATGCGATTCACAGATCATCGACAGCTCCCTGCGGCCAATCGACCGGCCGCGGTTCGCCCAATGGATCTCCCTCTCCCGACACGTCCCGTACAGCCGGACAGCTTTGCCGCAATCCGGGACACTCTGCGCATTCGGAGGTGTGCCCGGGGAAAGGACGCGATGCCATGTCGGAGGCTGCTCCCGCCTCATCAGCAACACCCGGTGCGCCCAGCCCTGCCGGTACTTCCGGTCCGCTCGGCAGCACTTCTGATCTGCACGGCCCCACCACACCGCTCGCCGCACCACCCGCACCACCCGTTCCGCACGCGTCGGCCGCGCTGCTCGCCTCGCTGAGCCCGCTGCTGCACGACTGGCTGCCCCGCCAGCGCTGGTTCGCCGGCAAGGGCCGTCCCGTCGTGGGCTTCACCCTGGTCTCGGCGACCGAACTGCTGCCGCTGAGCGGCTCCCCCGGGCTGCTCCATCTGCTCGTACGGGCCCAGCAGCCGGCCGTCCCCGCGCGCGGGACCCCGTCGCCGCCCACCGCCGACTGCTACCAACTGCTCCTCGGCGTGCGCAGATCGCTGCCGCCCGCGCTGGCGCCCGCCCTGATCGGGTACGTCGCGCAGGGGCCGCTCGCCGGTCACACCGTGTACGAGGGCCTGCAGGACCCGAAGCTGGCCGGGCTGCTCCTGGAGCGCCTGCGGCTGCCCGGGGCGATCGGCTCCCTGCGCTTCGACAAGGAGCCGAAGGCCGTGGTGGGGTCCGGGCTCACCCCCCGCACGCTCGGCGTGGAACAGTCCAACACCTCGATCGTGTACGGCGATTCCGCCATCCTGAAGGTCTTCCGCCGGGTGCACGCCGGGGCCAATCCGGACCTGGAGCTCCCGCTCGCGCTCGCCGCGGAGGGCAGCACCCGGGTGCCCGCGCCGATCGCCTGGTTCGAGGGGGCCAACCCGGAGGACCCCTTCGAGCCGTTCACACTCGGTCTGCTCCAGCCCTTCCTGCGCGAGGCCCAGGACGGCTGGCAGCTCGCCCTCGCGTCGCTCGCCGTCGGGCAGGACTTCACCCGGGAGGCGCACGCGCTGGGCCGGGCCACCGCCGAGGTGCACCTCGCGCTGGCCGCCTCGCTGCCCACGCTCACCCTCGGCCGCCCTCAGGCGGAACTGCTCGGCGCGCAGATGTCGGAACGGCTGGCGGCCACGGTGCAGGCCGTCCCCGCGCTGCTGCCGTACGCCGACGGCCTGCGCCGGGCCTTCGACGCCGTGCGGGAGCTGGGCGCGGCCGGGCCGGTCGTCACCGCCCAGCGCGTCCACGGCGACCTGCACCTCGGCCAGGTGCTGCACACCCGGGACGGCGCGTGGACGGTGATCGACTTCGAGGGCGAGCCCGCGAAGCCCCTCACCGAGCGCCGCCGCCCGCAGCCGGTCGTCCGCGACATCGCCGGAATGCTCCGTTCCTTCGACTACGCGGCCCGCTCCCACCAACCGTGGAGCCCGGACTGGGCGGCCCGCTGCCGCACCGCCTACCTGGACGGCTACACCGCGGCCTCCGGCCTCGATCCGCGCCGGCAGGCCGTCCTGCTGCGGGCGTACGAGACGGACAAGGCCGTGTACGAGGTCCTGTACGAGGCCCGGCACCGGCCGGACTGGCTCCCGGTGCCGATGGCGGCGGTGCGCCGGCTCGCCCACGCTTCCTGAACCCCCGCTCCCCCTTCCTGACGACCCCCCTTCGAGGAGGACCCTCCCGTGACCCCCCGTCCCACCCCCGCTTCCGGCGGGGACGCCCCCCGGCCGACGCGCCGCACCTCGTCACCGACCGAGGCCCCGGCCCCGCCCGCGCGTCTGCCCGTGCCCGGGTCGGAACCCGTGCCGGACACGGTGACGGAAGCCGTCGCGGAGACCGCCGTACCGCCCGGCCCGCGCAAACGGCCGAAGGCCGCCGGCACCACGGCCGGGAAGCCGAAGGCGGCCGCGGCCGACAGTCCGCGGCCCGCCACGGTCCCGGCCGCCGGGCCGAAGACCACCACCGGCGCGCCCGCCGGGCCGAAGACCTCCACCGCCAAGGCCGCCAGGGCGAAGGCCGCCGGCACCAAGGCCGCGCCGGCCGCGCCCGCCGGCGCCCAGGCCGCGCCGCCGAAGGCCGAGCGGCCCAAGGCCGTGAAGAAGGCCGTGAAGGAGACCGTCCGGAAGACCGCGAAGAAGAGCGCGGCCAAGGCCCCCACCAAGGCCAAGCCGGTGAAGCCGCGGGCCGTGAAGCCCAAGGACGACCAGGTCTCCCCCGCCGGACCCGTCGCACCGGCCCCCGCCGGTGACCTCGCCGTCCTGCCCGCCGCCCCCCTCTCCCCGGACGACCGGGGCCGCCTGCTGCACGGCGCGCACCACGCCCCGCACGACCTGCTCGGCGCGCACCCGGCGCCCGGCGGCGTCTCCTTCCGGGTGCTGCGCCCGCACGCCAGGGCGGTCGCCGTCCTCGCGCCCGGCCTGCGCGTGCCGCTGCTGGACGAGGGCGACGGCCTGTTCTCCGGGGTGCTGCCGCTCCCCGACGTTCCGGCGTACCGGCTCCGGGTGACGTACGACGACAACGAGATCGACGTCGACGACCCGTACCGGTTCCTGCCCTCGCTCGGCGACCTCGACCTGCATCTGATCGGCGAGGGCCGGCACGAGGAGCTGTGGAAGGTGCTCGGCGCGCAGCCGATGACCCTCCAGGACGTGGCCGGCACCCGCTTCAGCGTCTGGGCGCCCAACGCGCGCGGCGTGCGCGTCGCCGGCGACTTCAACTACTGGGACGGCGCCGGCTGTCCGATGCGCTCGCTCGGCGGGACGGGCGTGTGGGAGCTGTTCCTGCCCGGCGTCCGCGAGGGGGCCCTCTACAAGTTCCAGATCACCCGCCCCGACGGCTCGCACACGATGCGCGCCGACCCGATGGCCCGGCAGGCGGAGGTGCCCCCGGCCAACGCCTCGGTCGTCACCTCCTCGCGGCACGTGTGGCAGGACGCCGCCTGGATGGCCTCGCGCGCCGCCCGGCCGGTGCACGAGGCCCCGCTGTCGGTGTACGAGGTGCACCTGCCGTCCTGGCGGCCCGGACTGACGTACCGCCAACTGGCCGAGCAGCTCCCGACGTACGTCGCCGACCTGGGCTTCACCCATGTGGAGCTGATGCCGGTCGCCGAGCACCCCTTCGGCGGGTCCTGGGGCTACCAGGTCACCGGGTTCTACGCGCCGACCTCCCGGATGGGCACGCCCGACGACTTCCGCTTCCTCGTCGACTCCCTGCACCGGGCCGGCATCGGCGTGATCATGGACTGGGTGCCCGCGCACTTCCCGCGCGACGACTGGGCGCTCGCGGAGTTCGACGGCCGTCCGCTGTACGAGCACGAGGACCCGCTGAAGTCGGCGCACCCCGACTGGGGGACGCTCGAGTTCGACTACGGGCGCACCGAGGTCCGCAACTTCCTCGTCGCCAACGCCACGTACTGGTGCGAGGAGTTCCACATCGACGGCCTGCGCGTGGACGCGGTGGCCTCGATGCTCTACCTCGACTACTCGCGCGAGGAGGGCCAGTGGGTGCCCAACGCGCACGGCGGCCGGGAGAACCTCGACGCGGTCGCCTTCCTCCAGGAGATGAACGCCACCGTCTACCGCCGCAACCCGGGCGTCGTCACCATCGCCGAGGAGTCCACCGCCTGGGACGGCGTCACCCGCGCCACGCACCACATGGGCCCCGGCGGCTTCGGGGGCCTGGGCTTCGGGCTGAAGTGGAACATGGGGTGGATGCACGACTCGCTGGACTACGTGTCCAAGGAGCCGGTGCACCGCAAGTACCACCACCACGAGATGACCTTCTCGATGGTCTACGCGTACAGCGAGAACTACGTCCTGCCGATCTCGCACGACGAGGTCGTGCACGGCAAGCGCTCGCTGGTGAGCAAGATGCCCGGCGACTGGTGGCAGCAGCGCGCCACCCACCGCGCCTACCTGGGCTTCATGTGGGCCCACCCCGGCAAGCAGCTCCTGTTCATGGGGCAGGAGTTCGCGCAGGGCGCGGAGTGGTCGGAGGCGCACGGGCCCGACTGGTGGCTGCTCGACCCGTCGTACGGCGCGGAGGCCGACCACCGGGGCGTGCGCGACCTGGTCCGCGACCTGAACACCGTCTACGGCGCCACCCCCGCCCTGTGGGAGCGGGACACCGTCCCCGAGGGCTTCGCCTGGGTGGCGGGCGACGCCGCCGAGGACAACGTGTTCGCGTTCCTGCGCCACGACGCCGCCGGGAACCCGCTCCTCGCGGTGTCCCACTTCTCGCCCGTCGTGCGGCATGCGTACACCCTCGGGGTCCCGGACGACGTACCGGCGTGGGTGGAGGTCCTGAACACCGACGCGGCCGGTTACGGCGGCGGCGGCGTCCACAACCCGGAGCCCCTGAAGCCGGAGTCGCACCCGTCGCACGGCCGCCCGGCGAGCATCAGTCTGACGCTGCCGCCGCTGGCGACGGTGTGGCTGCGGCCGGCGTGACCTGCCAGCCCCCGGTGTGGACGAGGCCCAGTGACTGAGTGGCCCGGGTCAGGGCCACGTACAGGTCGTTGAGTCCGCGTGGCGAGCCGGACCGGATGCGGTCCGGCTCCGCCACGACCACCGTGTCGAACTCCAGGCCCTTCGCCTGCCGCGGGGCGAGCAGCACGACCGGCGCGGTGAGGTCGGGGTGCGCCCCGCAGGACGCGCCGGGCAGCTCCCGCGCGAGCGCCGGGAGCAGGTCGGCGAGGGCGACGACGGCGGTCCGCCCCGCCCCTCCGGCCGCCGCCACGGCTTCCGCGACCGTACGGGGCAGCTCGTCCGGCGTGCTGCGGCGCACCCACGGCTCCACTCCCGTGGAGCGTACGGAGCTCGGCGGCTCGAAGGCCGGGTCGGCCTCCCGCATCACCCGTGCCGCGAGGTCCATGATCTCGGCCGGGGTGCGGTAGTTGACGCCCAGGCGGGTGTGCTCGTAGCGGTCGCCGACGTACGGGTCGAGGATCTGCTTCCAGGAGTCGCAGCCCGCCGCGTCGCCGACCTGCGCCGGGTCGCCGACCAGGGTCATCGAGCGGGTGGGGCAGCGGCGCATCAGCAGCCGCCAGGTCATCGCGGACAGCTCCTGCGCCTCGTCCACGATGATGTGCCCGAACGCCCAGGTGCGGTCGGCGGCGGCGCGGGCGGCGGCGCTGCGGTGGTCGTCCTCCTCGTGGCGCTCGGCGAACCGCTCGGCGTCGATGAGGTCGTGGGCGCCGAGCACCTCGGAGTCCTCGTCGTCCAGGTCCTCGAACTCGTAGGTCCTGGAGCCGTACGACACGTCCAGGACGCCCTTGGCGTACGCGACGCGCTCCTCGTACTCCCGGGCGGCGGCGGCGCGGGCCGCGTGGTCGTCCTCGCCGAGGAGTTCGGCGGCCTCGTCGAGCAGGGGCACGTCGGCGGCGGTCCAGCCGGCCCCCGGTGCGCGGCGGATCGACGCGGCGTCGGCGTCCGGGAGGTGGACGGGCTCCTGGAGGAAGTCGGTGAGCAGCCGCTGCGGGGTGAGTTCCGGCCACAGGGCGTCGATCGCGGCGACGACGTCCGGGTTGCCCGCGATCTCCCTGCCGAGCTGTTCGATGTCGGCGGGGGCGAGGACGTTGCCCTCGGGGATCTCCTCGCCGAGCTCCTCCGCGATGGCCTCGTACGGTTCGCGGCCGACGCGGTCGGCGAGCTGTTCGGTCAGGGCGTCCAGGACGTGGCGGCCGAAGTGGGCGCGGGCGAGGTTGTGCGGGAGCCCGGTGGCGCGGGCGTGGTGCCGGGCGTCCTCGGCGACGGCGCGCTCCAGGGAGAGCGTCCACTGCTCGTGGTCGATCTCGGTCACGGTGTCGGGCACGGTCTGCCGGTCCCGTACGGCCGCGGCGAGGGCGTCCGCCATCGCGGCGCTCCCCTTCACGGCGGCCGCCTCGGGGGTGTCGGCGGCGGTGGCGGTGACGCCGGGGAAGAGTTCGGCGGGGGTGGCGAGCAGGACGCCGGTCTCGCCGAGGGAGGGCAGGACGTCGCCGATGTAGGAGAGGAAGGCGGGGTTGGGCCCGACGATGAGCACGGCGCGGCGGGCGAGCTGCTCGCGGTGGGCGTAGAGGAGGTAGGCGGCGCGGTGCAGGGCGACGGCGGTCTTGCCGGTGCCGGGGCCGCCCTCGACGACGAGGACGCCGCGGTGCGGGGCGCGGATGACGCGGTCCTGCTCGGCCTGGATGGTCTGCACGATGTCGGACATGCGGCCGGTGCGGGCGCCGTTGAGCGCGGCGAGGAGGACGGCGTCGCCGGTGGGGTCCTCATGTCCGGTGCGCGTGGGGTCGCCGAGGTCGAGGATCTCGTCGTGCAGGGCGGTGACGGTACGGCCCTTCGTGGTCAGGTGGCGGCGTCGGCGCAGGCCCATGGGGGTGTGGCCGGTCGCGAGGTAGAAGGGGCGGGCGACGGCGGCGCGCCAGTCGACGAGCAGGGGGCTGCGCTCGGCGTCGTCGCGGCGGATGCCCATGCGGCCGATGTGGTGGGTGGCGCCCGGCTCGCCCTCGGACTCGGGGGCGAAGTCGAGGCGGCCGAAGCAGAGGCCGGAGTCCGCCGCGTTGAGGGCGGTAAGGGTGGCGGAGCGCTCGATCACGGCGACGTCGCGCTCCACCCGGGCCTGGCGTCCGTTCCCGGCCGGAGCGAGGGAACCGCGCACGGCGGTCTCGGCCTCGGCGCGGAGTTCGTCGAGGCGTGCGTAGAGCCCCGCCACGAACTGCCGCTCCTCCCGCAGTTCACGGGTTGACAATTCCTCGGTTGACAAGTCTTCCCCCACTGGGTTATCGTGTCCATATAGCGCTTCCCCCTGCCCGCTTGTAATTTCGGCAGGGAATCGCCCAATATACGCAGAGAAACACCCCGGCTGTCAATGCGCCGGGGTGTTTCTTTTGGCCCGTCGGCCCGTGCGGTGCCCGCCGCAGCGCAGGTCAGCCGCCGGAGGGAAGCTCCGCGACCGTGCGCAGAGGCTCGTCCAGCCGCACGTACCTCAGGATCCTGAGCGGCCGGGGATCGGGGCAGTACACCGCGAACTCGCCTCCCCGGCGGGTCACCTGCCCGCGCATCCGCAGCAGCAGGGCGAGACCGCCGCAGTCCATGAAGGTGACGCGGGTCAGATCCACGACGACGTGGCGGGGGTGTCCGCGCAGGACCCGGTCCGTGAGCGGGCCGGCCCGCAGCCCCGCGTAGAGGTCCAGCTCTCCGCAGAGCGCGAGGACGAGCGCGTCGCCGGCACGGCGCACTTCCACGGCTTGTTCCACGAATGATTCGGGCATCTCTTCACCCCAGGTGCCTTGTTGAGCGATCGGTGGCGTCTGTCGGACTCACCGGGGTCTGGGATGGTCTTGAAGCAAGGTACGCGTGCGGTACCCGAGAAGAATCGGTTACTCATCCAGGTATGGCACTTCCGAGTGAAGCTGAGCTGCGGACATTGACTTTCGGTGCGCCTCAGCTATGTCGGACACCGTACGGCGAGAGCTGGAGCCTGCCCTCGATGACGTCGTGGGCGACCTCGCGCAGCTTGCGCCGACGGGCCCGCGCGTAGGAGCGCATCGGCTGGAAGGCCTCGTCCGGGCGCACCCCCCACCGGGCCGCGAGCATGCCCTTGGCCTGCTCGATGGCCACCCGGCTGGCCAGCGCGCCGCGCAGCTCGTCGGCCGAGCGGGACAACCGGGACAACTGCCGGGTCTGCACCAGGGACAGGACGGCGATGTCCGCCAGCCGCTGGGCCATGTCCAGTTCCTCACGGGCCGGCAGTCCGTCGCGGCCGTAGACCTGCCAGGTGCCGAGCCGTGTTTCCCGGAGCCGCAGGGGGAGCACGGCGACGCGGTCGATGCCGTGCGCCAGGGCGCGGGCGCAGAAGTCGGGCCAGCGGCCGGCGTGCGCCCGCAGATCGAGGTCGAGCAGCGGTTCGTCCCGGCAGGAGCCCTCGGCGCGGGGGCCGTCCTGGCGCCGGGCGGCGACGAGGTCCAGGAGCCCGGAGTCCCCGTCCGGCGCGACGGCGACGAGGTCCACAAGCCCCGAGTCCCCGTCCGGCGCGGCGGCGGCCCGCGGCGCGCCGCCCGCCTCGGCGAGCACGGCGCCCACCGCGGGAACGTGGAGCAGCTCGACGCCCATCCGGCAGAACTCCCGCAGGAAGACGCCCGCTTCGGGCTCCGGGCCCGGACCGGCCCGCATCAGCTCGGCCAGTCGGACGGACGCTTCCAGCCAGCGGTGCTCCCGGTTCATGTCCCTCACCTCGCGACGACGTACTGACGAGGCCGCGCCTCCGGGGGGCGTGTACCCCGAAGGAGGCGCGGCATCGCGTGGTCGCCGGGCGGCCGGGCGCGCGGTGCCGGGCGCGCGCCCTCCCGCTTCCGTCGGTGGCTTCTCGCCGCGCGTCGCCGCTACTTGGTAAGGGACGGAGCGGTGCCGGCGGGGGCCGGCTCCGGCTCCGGGTCCGGGCCGTGGCCGTGCCCGTCGTCCAGCAGGGTCTGCTCGTCGAAGGGCAGCCGGCCGGCGAAGACCTCCGCCACCCGCTCCTTGTCGATCTCCTTGGTCCAGGTCCCGACCAGGACCGTCGCCACCGCGTTCCCCGCGAAGTTCGTCAGCGCCCGCGCCTCGCTCATGAAGCGGTCGATGCCGACGATCAGGCCGACCCCGTCGACCAGTTCGGGCCGGTGGGACTGGAGGCCGCCCGCCAGGGTGGCGAGCCCCGCGCCGGTCACTCCCGCCGCCCCCTTCGAGGCGATGATCATGAAGCCGAGCAGGGCGATCTGCTCCCCGACGGACAGCGGGTCCCCCAGCGCGTTCGCGATGAACAGCGACGCCATGGTGAGGTAGATGGCCGTGCCGTCGAGGTTGAAGGAGTAGCCCGTCGGGACGGTGATGCCGACGACCGGCCTGCTGACCCCCAGGTGTTCCATCTTCGCGATGAGCCGGGGCAGCGCCGTCTCCGAGGACGAGGTGGACAGGATCAGCAGGAACTCCCGGCCCAGGTACCCCAGCAGCCGGAAGATGTTCATCCCGGTGCAGAGCTTCAGGATCGCGCCGAGGACCACGAAGACGAACAGCACGCAGGTGATGTAGAAGGCGATCATGATGGTGGCGAGTGCGGCCAGCGCCTTGCCGCCCGTCTCGCCGACCACCGCAGCGATCGCCCCGAAGGCGCCCACCGGGGCCACCCACATCACCATCGCCAGGATGCGGAAGACGAGCCGCTGGATGTGCCCGATGCCCCGCAGCACCGGTTCGCCCGCCCGCCCCATCGCCTGCAGCGCGAAGCCCACGAGCAGCGCGACGAACAGGGTCTGGAGCACCGAGCCCTCGGTGAACGCCGACACAAGGGTCTTCGGGATGATGCCCAGCAGGAAGTCGGCCGTGCCCTCGTCGCCGCCCGCCGCCTGCTTCGCGCCCTCGCCCTTGTGCGCGTCGATGTCCAGGTCGGTGCCCGGGTGGATCAGGTTGCCGACCAGCAGGCCGATGCCGAGCGCGACCGTCGACATCACCATGAAGTAGCCGAGGGCGAGCCCGCCGACCGCTCCCACCTTGGCGGCCTTGCGCACCGAGCCGATGCCCAGCACGATCGTGCAGAAGATGATCGGCGAGATCAGCATCTTGATCAGGTTCACGAAGCCGGTGCCTATCGGCTTCAGGTCCTTGGCCACACCCGGGGCCAGGAAGCCGACCGTGATGCCGAGGGCGACCGCGACGATCACCGCCAGGTACAGGTAGTGCGACCTGTCCCGCCTCTTGGGCGCGGGCTGCTGCCCCGCTCCGGTCTCCGTTGCGGCCACGGGGCCCTCCTTCGTCCTCACCGGTCTTCGCCCACGTGGAAGTGGGTCCCGGCGACTATGCATCACCTCGCGCGCCGACACACCCTTGCGGTCGTTGAGTTCACAGTTCGACGAATGCGTACACACTGGACGTTCCTACGAGCCGTGACGTTGGCCGAACACACCGTAGCCATTTCCCCCCTTCCCCCATACCGTGTGCGCGTGCACCCCACCCCGCCGTCAGACGTCCCGCCCTCCGAGGCCCCTCCGTTCGACAGCGCGGCCGCCCGGCGGTTGCGTGAGGCCCTCGGGATGCTGCCCGGGCACGTCGCGTACGGGCTGCGCGCGCAGTACGGCATGGACGTGGGGCCGGATCTGGTCACCGCGTGGGAGCGGGGGCTGCGCGCGCCCGACAGCCGTGAAGTGAGCGCCCTGGCCGGGGTGTTGTGGTGCGACCCCGCCGAACTCCTCTATGCCGCCCGGACGTTGCGCGAGCACCGCACCATGCGCGGCGTGGCCGTGCCGGACCTGGCCCGCCGGGTTGGGCTGAGCGTGGACGCGTACCAGCGGATGGAGGAGAGCGGGCGCTGGCGGGGCACCGAGCGGCAGTCCGCCGCGCTCGTCGCCGCGCTCGGCCTCTCCCCCGCCCAGTTCGTCACGGCCGCCGGACGCGACGCGGAGCTGGCGGAGCTGCTGCGCAGCGCGGTCACCACGCGCTGGCAGGCGTACGTCAAACCGCTGGCCAAACTGCTGCCGGTGGACCGCGGCACGATCGAGGCGGCCCTGCCGCGCCTGCACGCCGACTACCAGTCCCGGATGGTGGCGACCCTGGGCTGGGGCGGCGGGGTGGGCGACGCGGGGGACGGCATGGCGGGGCGGGAGTTCCTGGAGGGGATCGTGGGGCACTTCTGGGAGCGGGTCCAGCGGGTCTGACCGGGCCGGGCCGAAGCGGAGGAGCCCGCCGCCGGCGCCGCCGGCGCAGGGGTACGGCTCCGTCGCCGCGACCGCCGCAAGGACCTCGGCCCTCGGCAGCCGGTGCGGACCGGTGGCTTCCGGCCCGTCGGAGGGGGCGGTGCGGCAGGGTCCGCCGGGGCCGTCGGGGGGTGTCTCCCGCACGGCCGCGGGACCCGAATCGGCCGTCGGGCGGGAGCCGCCCGGTGAGGCGGGTGCCGGGGACGCCGCATTCCCCGCGGGCACGCGGCGGCCCCCGCCGTCCACGGAGGAGACGACGGGGGCCGTTGTCGCGCCCGGCGGGCGGCCGGAGCGCGCCTAGAAGACCGACTCGGCCTCGTACATCCGGCTCTCGGGGACCGTCTTCAGCTCGGTGACGCCCTCGGCCAGCGGCACCATCCGGATGCTCGTGCCGCGCAGCGCGGTCATCTTGCCGAACTGCCCGGCGTGCGCCGCCTCCACGGCGTGCCAGCCGAAGCGGGTGGCCAGGACGCGGTCGTACGCGGTGGGCGTGCCGCCGCGCTGGACGTGGCCGAGGATGACCGGCCTGGCCTCCTTGCCGAGGCGGGCCTCCAGCTCGACGGCCAGCCGGGTGCCGATGCCGGTGAAGCGCTCGTGGCCGAACTGGTCGATGACGCCCTTCTCGTACGGCATGGTGCCCTCGGCGGGGCGCGCGCCCTCGGCGACGCAGATGACGGCGAACTTCTTGCCGCGCGCGAACCGCTCCTCGACCATCTTGACCAGCGAGTCGACCTCGAAGGGGCGCTCGGGCAGGCAGATGCCGTGGGCGCCGCCGGCCATGCCGGACTCCAGCGCGATCCAGCCCGCGTGGCGGCCCATGACCTCGACGACCATGACGCGCTGGTGCGACTCGGCGGTGGTCTTCAGACGGTCTATGGCCTCGGTCGCGACGCCGACGGCGGTGTCGAAGCCGAAGGTGCGGTCGGTGCCGTTGATGTCGTTGTCGATCGTCTTGGGAACGCCCACCACGGGCATTCCGGCGTCGGAGAGCATCCGGGCGGCGGTCAGGGTGCCCTCGCCGCCGATCGGGATGAGCGCGTCGATGCCGTACTTCGCGGTGAGCGCGGCGCAGTTCTCGGCGGCCTCGCGCAGCCGGTCGCGCTCCAGGCGGGCCGAGCCGAGGATGGTGCCGCCGCGCGGGAGGATGCCGCTGACCGCGTTGAGGTCCAGGGGACGGTAGTGGCCGTCGAGGAGACCCTTGAAACCGTCCTCGAACCCGATGACCTCGTCGTCGTGTCCGGCGACGGCACGGTGCACGACCGACCGGATCACTGCGTTCAACCCGGGACAGTCGCCGCCTGCGGTGAGAACTCCGATACGCATCGTGCTGTGTCTCCTGCTCTTGGTGGTACTTGTGAGCCAGGTTCCGATTGTTCCACGCCCGGAACAGGCGGCGCGCTTTCGGATACTCCGGTACAAGCGGGACAGGGGGCCTTTGTGCCCGGTTCGCGGGTACTTCTTCCGGCGGGCGCTCTATCCAGCCCCAAAGGTATTGTCAAGGGTGCAAGGCCACCCTAACCGCACAAAATAGGCAAAGTTACCTGTTTACCTGTCGGCAGCGCCGCGGCACCGCCGACCGACGACGAGACGGAGAGCACGCGTGACGCGCAGCGTGTACGTGACCGGCATCGACCGGGGGGACGGCCGCCAGGTCGTCGAGCTGGGAGTCATGGAACTCCTGACCCGCCAGGTGGACCGGGTGGGCGTCTTCCGCCCGCTGGTGCACGACGGCCCCGACCGGCTCTTCGACCTGCTCCGCGCCCGTTACCGGCTGTCCCAGGATCCGGCGACGGTGTACGGCATGGACTACCGCGAGGCGTCCGCGCTGCAGGCCGAGAAGGGCACCGACGAACTGGTCTCCCGGCTCGTGGACCGCTTCCACCGGGTGGCGCGCGGATACGAGGTCGTACTCGTCCTGGGCACGGACTTCGCCGACACCCAGCTCCCCGACGAGCTGGCGCTGAACGCGCGCCTGGCGAACGAGTTCGGGGCCTCGGTGATACCCGTGGTCGGCGGCCGCAAGCAGACCGCGGAGTCGGTGCGGGCCGAGGCGCGCAACGCCCACCGGGCCTACGAGGGCCTGGGCTGCGACGTCCTGGCGCTGGTCGTGAACCGGGTGGCCCCCGTGGACCGCGCCGGCATCGCCGAGCGGCTCAACGACAGCCGCCTGCCGGTGCCCGCGTACGTCCTGCCCGACGAGCCCGCGCTGGCCGCGCCGACGGTCGCGCAGATCACCCAGGCGCTCGGCGGAACGGTTCTGCTGGGCGACGACGCGGGTCTTGCCCGCGACGCCCTGGACTTCGTGTTCGGCGGCGCGATGCTGCCCAACTTCCTCAACGCGCTCACCCCCGGCTGCCTGGTGGTGGCCCCCGGCGACCGCTCCGACCTGGTGGTCGGCTCGCTGGCCGCGCACAGCGCCGGCACCCCGCCGATCGCGGGCGTGCTGCTGACGCTGGGCGAGCGGCCGGGCCCGGAGATCCTGACGCTGGCCTCACGGCTGGCCCCCGGCACCCCGGTCGTCTCCGTCGACGGCGGGTCCTTCCCGACCGCGGGCGAGCTGTTCGCGCTGGAGGGCAAGCTGAACGCGGCGACCCCGCGCAAGGCGGAGACCGCGCTCGGCCTCTTCGAGCGGCACGTCGACACCGCCGAGCTGCTGGCCCGGGTCTCGGTGGCCCGCAGCGGCCGGGTCACCCCGATGATGTTCGAGCACGAGCTGCTCGAACAGGCCCGCGCCGACCGCCGCCGGGTGGTCCTGCCCGAGGGCACCGAGGAGCGCGTGCTGCGCGCCGCGGACGTCCTGCTGCGCCGGGACGTGTGCGACCTGACGCTGCTCGGCGACGTGGACGTGATCCGCAAGAAGGCCGCCGACCTGGGCATCGACCTGGCCGCCACCCAGCTCATCGACCCCGCCGCCTCCGAGCTCCGGCAGACCTTCGCCGAGCGGTACGCCGAGCTGCGCGCCCACAAGGGCGTCACCGTGGAGCTCGCGTACGACGTGGTCGCGGACGTGAACTACTTCGGCACGCTGATGGTCCAGGAGGGCCTGGCCGACGGCATGGTGTCCGGCTCGGTCCACTCCACGGCCGCCACCATCCGTCCGGCCTTCGAGATCATCAAGACCAAGCCGGACGCGAAGATCGTTTCCTCGGTCTTCTTCATGTGCCTCGCGGACAAGGTCCTGGTGTACGGGGACTGCGCCGTGAACCCGGACCCGAACGCGGTCCAGCTCGCCGACATCGCGATCCAGTCGGCGGGGACCGCCGCCCAGTTCGGCGTCGAGCCGCGCATGGCGATGCTGTCGTACTCCACCGGCACCTCGGGCGCGGGCGCGGACGTGGACAAGGTCCGCGAGGCGACGGAGCTGGTCCGCTCCTCGCGGCCGGACCTCAAGGTCGAGGGCCCGATCCAGTACGACGCGGCCGTCGAGCCCTCGGTCGCCGCGACCAAGCTCCCGGGCTCCGAGGTCGCGGGCCAGGCGAGCGTGCTGATCTTCCCGGACCTGAACACCGGCAACAACACCTACAAGGCGGTCCAGCGCTCGGCGGGCGCGGTCGCGGTCGGCCCGGTCCTCCAGGGCCTGCGCAAGCCGGTCAACGACCTCTCGCGCGGGGCCCTGGTCCAGGACATCGTCAACACGGTCGCCATCACCGCCGTCCAGGCCCAGGGGGAACCCTCCTAGCCCCGGGGCCCGATCCCCCTCGGGCGGCGGGGCCGCCCCCGGGAACGGGACGGGCGGACAAGGGGGCGGCCCGCCCGCTCGCCCCGCCCGCCCCGCACCCCGAAGCACCGCCGAGCCGCCCCGTACCGCCGAACTCCCTACTCGTACCCGTACAAGAAGGCACCCTCCGTGACCCCCAGCACCCCCACCCGCATCCTGGTCCTCAACTCCGGTTCCTCCTCCGTCAAGTACCAGCTCCTCGACATGCGCGACCGGTCCCGCCTCGCCGTCGGCCTCGTCGAGAAGATCGGCGAGGACACCTCCGCCCTGGCCCACACCCCCCTCCTCGGCGAGCGGGCCGGCCGCAAGCGCACCCAGGAGACCCGGTTCGCCGACCACGACGAAGCGCTCCAGGCCGTCGCCCTGGAGCTCGCCGCCGACGGCATGGGCCTGGACTCGCCCGAGCTCGCCGCGATCGGCCACCGCGTGGTCCACGGCGGCCTGAAGTTCTCCGCCCCCACCGTGATCACCGACGAGGTCATGACGGAGATCGAGCGCCTGGTCCCGGTCGCCCCGCTGCACAACCCCGCCAACATCACCGGCATCAGGACCGCCATGTCCCTGCGCCCCGACCTCCCCCAGGTCGCGGTCTTCGACACGGCCTTCCACACCACGATGCCGGAGTACGCGGCCCGGTACGCGATCGACGTCGAGACCGCCGACGCCCACCGCATCCGCCGCTACGGCTTCCACGGCACCTCGCACGCGTACGTCTCCCGCAAGACGGCGGCCCTGCTCGGCAAGGAGCCGTCCGAGGTCAACGTGATCGTCCTGCACCTCGGCAACGGAGCCTCCGCCTCCGCCGTCGCGGGCGGCCGCTGCGTGGACACCTCGATGGGCCTCACCCCGCTCGAAGGCCTCGTCATGGGCACCCGTTCCGGCGACCTCGACCCGGCGGTGATCTTCCACCTGGAGCGGGTGGCCGGAATGTCGACGGACGAAATCGACACGCTCCTCAACAAGAAGAGCGGGCTCGTCGGACTCTGCGGCGACAACGACATGCGGGAAATCCGCCGTCGTGTCGACGCGGGCGACAAGCAGGCCGAACTCGCCTTCGAGATCTACATCCACCGGCTGAAGAAGTACATCGGCGCGTACTGCGCCGTGCTCGGCAAGGTGGACGCGGTGGCCTTCACCGCGGGCGTCGGCGAGAACGCCGCTCCCGTGCGGGCGGCGGCCGTCGCGGGGCTGGAGGAGCTGGGCCTGGCGGTCGACGCGGACCTCAATTCCGTACGATCCGACGAACCGCGGCTGATTTCGCCGGAATACGCCCGGGTCGCCGTGGCCGTTGTACCGACCGACGAAGAACTGGAAATCGCGACCCAGGTGTACGACCTGGTCAGTGAGTAATCCGGAGCCGACAAGACAGCCCGTCTGAGCGCACCCGCGCCCATTTGTACATTCCACCAGACGGAATATTCCGCAGCGAAACAAACCGATAGGATCGTCTTATGCGCCGTTCCAAAATCGTCTGCACCCTTGGCCCCGCCGTCGACTCGCACGAGCAGCTCGTCGCTCTGATCGAAGCCGGCATGAGCGTGGCCCGATTCAACTTCAGCCACGGCACCCACGAGGAGCACCAGGGCCGGTACGACCGGGTCCGCAAGGCCGCCGCCGAGACCGGCCGCGCGGTGGGCGTGCTCGCCGACCTCCAGGGTCCGAAGATCCGGCTGGCGAAGTTCGCCGAAGGCCCCGTCGAGCTGGTGCGCGGTGACGAGTTCACCATCACCGCCGAGGACGTGCCGGGCGACAAGTCCATCTGCGGCACCACGTACAAGGGGCTGCCGGGCGACGTCCAGAAGGGCGACCCGATCCTCATCAACGACGGCAACGTCGAGCTGAAGGTCGTGTCGGTCGACGGCCCGCGGGTGAAGACGATCGTCATCGAGGGCGGCGTCATCTCCGACCACAAGGGCATCAACCTGCCCGGCGCGGCGGTCAACGTCCCGGCCCTGTCCGAGAAGGACGTGGAGGACCTCCGCTTCGCGCTGCGCATGGGCTGCGACCTGGTCGCGCTGTCCTTCGTCCGCGACGCCGACGACGTCAAGGACGTGCACAAGGTGATGGACGAGGAGGGCCGCCGGGTCCCCGTCATCGCCAAGGTGGAGAAGCCGCAGGCCGTGGAGCACATGGAGGGCGTCGTCGCGGCGTTCGACGGTGTGATGGTGGCGCGTGGCGACCTGGCCGTCGAGTACCCCCTCGAAAAGGTCCCGATGGTGCAGAAGCGCCTGGTGGAGCTGTGCCGCCGCAATGCCAAGCCGGTGATCGTCGCGACCCAGATGATGGAGTCGATGATCACCAACTCCCGCCCGACCCGCGCCGAGGCGTCCGACGTCGCCAACGCCATCCTGGACGGCGCGGACGCGGTCATGCTCTCCGCCGAGTCCTCGGTCGGCGCGTACCCGATCGAGACCGTCAAGACGATGTCGAAGATCGTCGTCGCCGCCGAGGAGGAACTCCTCTCCAAGGGCCTCCAGCCCCTGGTCCCCGGCAAGAAGCCGCGCACCCAGGGCGGTTCGGTCGCCCGCGCGGCCGCCGAGATCGCGGACTTCCTGGACGGCAAGGCGCTGGTCGCCTTCACCCAGTCCGGCGACACGGCCCGCCGCCTCTCGCGCTACCGCGCGGCCCAGCCGATCCTGGCCTTCACCACCGACGAGGGCACCCGCAACCAGCTCGCGCTGAGCTGGGGCGTCGAGTCCTTCGTCGTTCCGCACGTGGACAACACGGACGCGATGGTCGACCTGGTCGACGCCGAGCTGCTGAAGCTCCAGCGCTACAACAACGGCGACACCATGATCATCACCGCCGGTTCGCCCCCCGGCATCCCCGGCACGACGAACATGGTCCGGGTCCACCACCTGGGCGGCGAAGAGGGCGCTGCCTGAGCCGCACCGCGCAGGCGGGGGCGGGCCCGGGGTTCCCTGTGAACCCCGGGCCCGCCCCTTTCGCCGCCCTCAGCCGGCGGCGTTGCCCGTGCCCGGGCCGGTGTAGTAGTTGTGCAGGCCGGGGACGGTCAGGGTGCCGCCGAACTGGCCGGCCTGGGTGACCCTGACCTTGGTGAACATCGCGATCGGGACGTTCAGCGGGGGCGGGGTCCGCGGGCTGAAGGTCACCGGGATGAGGCCGAAGAGGTTGCCCTTCAGCTCCTCCGTGTACATCGTGACCGTGCCCTGGCGGAGGGTCGAGGTGGAGCCCTTGCGGGCCATGACGTGGCCGGTGGTGCCGTTCGGGCCGACCGTCGTCTGGTGCAGGTCCTTGATGTCCGTTTCCTTGGCGGTGAACTTCAGGACCTTCTTGATCTTGCCGCTGGCGGTGCGCACCTCGACGACGCCCGCGTAGTCCAGGCCGCGCAGGGTCAGCATGGAGGTCTCCAGGACCCAGGGGTCGTCGGGGAGGGCCGGGATGCCCGGTTCCAGCTCGGCGTCGGCCAGGGCGTCCGGGTCGGCGGTCGGGCAGGGGAAGGGGATCAGGCCGTCTTCGTTCGGGACGAGGTCGGGCTTGCCGTCGCCGTCCTTGTCGAAGTCCTCGACCTCGATGCCCAGCTTCTCGGCGGCCGCCCTGATGGCCTTCGCGGTCTTGGCGGCGGTCGCTTCGGCCTTCTCCTCGGCGTCCTCGGCGGCCTTGTCGAGCTTCGCCTTCTCGGCCCGTTCCGCCTTGTCGGCCTTCGCCTTCTCGGCCTGCTCGGCGTCCTTGGCGTCCTTGGCGTCCTTGGTCTGTTCGGTCTCCTCGGCGGCCTTCTCGGCCCCGGATTCCTTGGTGTCCTTGGTGTCCCCGGCGTCGTCCTTCGGGGTCGGCCTGCCGGCCTTCCCGTCGGGCTCGGCGTTCTTGGCCGCGTCGGCGGCCGGGGCGTCCTTCTTCGCCGGGTCGGCGGCCGGAGGAGCGGGCTGCTCCTCCTTCTTCTTGCCGCCCAGGCCCTCGAAGAAGTCCTTGATGGCCGGGCCCACCCCGAGCGGGTCGAGGGGGTTCTTGGTCTCCGCCCCGGCGGGGGCCCCGGGGGCCTTCGCCTTCTCCGCGCCGCCCGCGGGCTGCTCCGCCGGGGGCTTCGCCGCGTCCGGAGCGGGGGTCTTGCCGGGCTTCGCCGTGCCGGGAACCGGGGTCCTGCCGGGCTTCGCGGCGTCGGGGCCGGCCTTGTCGGGGTTGACCTTGTCGGGCTCAGCCTTGTCGGGCTTGGCCTTGTCGGGGTCACCCTTGGCCGCGTCGTCCTTGCCCTTGGCCGCGTCCTTCTCCGCGTCCTTCTCGGCGTCCTTGCCCGCCGCGTCCGGCTGCGTCACGCACGGGCCGGGGGCGAACGGGTTGCCCGGCTCCTCGGCCGCCACCGCCAGCTTCGGCGTCAGCCCCATCCCGACGAACACCGCCGTGGGCATCGCCGCGAGGGCGAGCGCCTTGCCGGCCGGCATGTGGAACTTGGTCAGCAGCGACTTCTTGGGGGCCGCGTGACGCGGCCCGCTTCTGCCGCGGGACTGCGCTCCCCCGCCCGCGGTCGTCCGGGCCTCGTCACCCCGCACTGTTCCTCCTGCCATCGGCGTCGGTCGTGGTCGTGTCCGGCCCCGGCCCCGGGGACTTCATGAGGTTCGCCCTGGGCTGCGCCGTCTGCGCCGACTGCTCCGCCTGCTGCGGCGGCACCTGCGTCAGGGCCATCGTCTGCTCGGCGGGCGTCTCGGGACCGGCCGGCGGGCCCGCGTACGCACCGCCGGGGGCGTGGGCGGAAGCGGGGGCCCCCTCGGGCGGAGCCGGAACGCCCGCCCCCTTCGCCGGGGACCACGCGATCGACAGCGCACCGCCGAGCAGCGCCAGCAGGAAGCCGACGAGGAAGCCGCCGATGTTCGACACCGGTATGGAGACCAGGGCCAGCAGGATCGCGGCCACACCCGCGAAGATCCGCACGATGGAGTGGAACCACATCGTGAGGCCCAGCGTGACCAGCAGCACGCCGATGATCAGCGAGCCCGCGCCCGCCGTCGTCGCCATGGTGAGCGTGAGCGCGCCCATCTTGAGGTCGTTGTACGGGAAATACATGATCGGGATGCCACCGAGGATGGTGAAGAGTCCCGCCCAGAACGGCCGGGCGCCCCGCCAGGCGCGGAATCGCAGCCGCCAGTAGTGGACATCGCGGCTCTCGCCATCGCGGCTCCCGCTCGGAACCGAGGTCTCGGCGCTCATGAAAACAGCTCCCTGGAACCGGTGTTGCTGTGCAGAAGAGGAGAGAGGGAACGGGCGGAGCACCCCGCGCGCGCCCGACGACCGGTCAGCCCGGCGGCCGAGTACGGCAGTTGTTCAGCGCCCCGCCCGCGACGGGGTGCTTAGTAGCACTCCTTGACGCCCTTGTGCAGGCGCAGGCTCAGCCCGTTGAGCTTGAAGGTGCCCGCCGAGGTCGCCCAGGCGCGCTGCTTCACGTTGGTCAGCACGGCCCGGTCGGCCTGCTGCGCGAAGCCGAAGGGGTTGGCCTCCGTGCCCTTCTGGATGCCGGGGCCCTTCTTGGCCTGACCGGCCGCGACACCGATGTCGATGTTCGAGAACTCGGCGTCGGCGTCGAGGTCGGCGACGTCCAGGTAGAGGTTCTCGGCCACGACGGGGTTCGCCGCGTCCGTGCCGGCCTTCAACATCAGGCTGACGCTGCCGAAGACCGGAACGTCGGGGGTGACGACCGACTGGCACATGTTCGAGATCGTGGCCTTCTTGAAGCCGGAGACCGCGACCGGGTGCAGCGTCGGGTTCCCCTTCAGGTCGTTGCCCTTGGCCAGCGACCCGTACTGGACGAAGCCCTCGCCGTCCAGCTTGTCGGTGGTGACCTTGAAGCTCTGGCCGGAGACGCTGAACGAAGCCGCCAGCGCACCCTGGGCCATGGCCACGCCTATCGCCGCGGTCGCGGCGACGCTCGGCACCATGACGACCGCGAAGCGACGCCATCTGGTCCCACCGCGTACTGCTGAGCTCATGTACTTTCCTCCTTCTCGGACGTACATCTCCAGATCCGGGCCTCGATCGGGCCCGTCCCGGGATGGGAGAAGTGCTACGTCCTCGGAGTGCGGGCGCCTGCGTCATCAGGCGTGAACCACGGCGCAAGCCACGTCCGTGCCGTCCGAAATCACCGGCGATCACCCCCGAGCGACAACCACTTGGCCACGCGTTCGCGCAACCTGCCGGACAGGCCCCGCCGCACGAGCGGAGACCCCCCTGTCCGGGGCCGGCACACTGCTGCCGGCCCACCCGGTGGGGACCCATCGGCCGTGCGGACCCGACTGGCTTGTCAGGGCGCGACCAATGGACCGAGCGTGGCCGATCGTGGTGCATTCACGGGCCGGGCACAAGGGGGTTCGTTACTCACTGGTAACGGCCGGATAACCGAAGCGCGGCCGGGCGGTCTCGCAGGGTCGCGGACGGCTGCGACCCGTGACACGGAAAAGCAGGCGAATGCCGCAACAAGTCGGACAGAAGGACGAGTTCGGCTTACTGCGAGTAACAGCTCCCGCGATGGCCAAGTTTTGGCAAAGCGGAGCCGTGATTTATCGACAAGGAGAGCTGAACGGGGTGCCGGTGCGCACAGCACCGACACCCCGTGAGACCGCTTTGAGCACTTCCGTACGAACCGCTTCCGCAGGGGGGACGCACTGCGTCCCCGGCGCGGGCGGGAGCGTTCCGGCTAGAACAGCACCCGCGCCAGCGCCGTCCGCGCCTTGCCGACCCGGGGGTCGTCCGCGCCGACGACCTCGAAGAGTTCCAGGAGGCGCACGCGCGCCGCGTCCCGGTCGTCCCCGACCGTCACACGCACGGTGTCCACGAGCCGCCCGAAGGCGTCCTCGATGTGGCCGCCGGCCAGGTCGAGTTCGGCGGCGGCGATCTGCGCCGGCACGTCGGCGGGGCGCTCCGCCGCGTCCTTGCGGGTCTGCTGCGGGTCCAACTGCGTGACCCGGCCGAGCAGTTCGGCCTGCGCGAGGCCGGCCTTGGCGTCCGGGTTCGCCGGGTCGTCGGCGAGCACGTTCTGGTACGCCCGGACCGCGCCCGCGAAGTCGTTCGCGTTCAGCGCGTCCATCGCCGCGTCCAGCAGGGCGTCGTACGGTCCCGCCGGAGCCGGGGCGTCGACCGGTGCGGGGGCGTCGGCGACCTGGATGCCGGTGAGCCCGAAGCGCTCCTCGCCGACCTGGATCAACTGGTCCAGCGTGGCCCGGACCTGCTCCTCGGGCGCGACGCCCTGGAAGAGCGGCAGGGCCTGTCCCGCGACGACCGCGAAGACGGCCGGGACGCCCTGGACGGCGAACTGCTGGAGGAGCATCGGGGCGCTCTCGCCCTCGACCTTGGCGAGGACGAAGCGCCCCCGGTACTCGGCCGCGAGACCGGCGAGCTGCTGCACGAGCTGCTCGCTCTGCGCGGAACGGCGCGACCAGAAGGCCACGACGACCGGCACTTCGGAGGCGAGCTGGAGGACGGAGGTCTCGAAGCCGGCCTCGTCGACGTCGAAGACGAGGTTGTCGGCGGGCACGGCCGGTGCGCCGCCCTGCCGGGCGGCTTCGGCGCGGGCCTGCTCCGCCTTCTGCTTGGCCTCGCTGGCCGCTTTCACCGCGGCGAGGTCGACGACGCCGCTCATGGACATGTTCCTAGGCTGCATGCGTACATCCTCCCCCCTCGGCGGCCGGTTCAGAAAAGCGTCGCGGCGGTGCCGCGACGGGTGGTGCCTCTGGCGCCGGGTCCCCACCTGGCGCCGGTGGTTGTCGCTCGGCCCGCCCGCGGCACCGTGCCCGGTGCCGGAGGAGCTTTCGCTACAGGCCGTAGCGTAACTCGACACCCCGCCCGAGCGCCCCGTGATCTCCCTCACGATCATGCACCGGGCCACTGACAGGGCATGGACGCGCCGTACCTACTCACCGGTATGGTCGCGGGCATGTCCACCCCCGCCACCCCTGCCACCCCGGCGCAGCCCCGTCCCGGACGCCCCCGCAGTGCCGCCGCCGACGCGGCGATCCTGCGCGCGACGCGGGACGCGCTGGTGGAGCTGGGCTGGTCGAAGCTGACCATGGGCGACGTGGCACAGCGCGCCGGGGTCGCCAAGACGACGCTCTACCGGCGCTGGGCGCACAAGAACGAGCTGGTGGTGGACGCGGTCGCGGTGCTCTTCGACGAGCTGGAGCTGCCGGACCGGGGCAGCCTGCTGGAGGACGTGCAGGGGGTGGTCCTGCAGTTCGCGGCGCTCCTGGAGCGTCCGGAGACCAAGACCGCGCTGATGGCGGTGGTCGCGGAGTCCACCCGGGACGCGGTCCTGCGGGAGCGGATCCGCTCGGCGATCGTGGACCGGCAGAAGCGCCTCGTGCTGCTGGGGCGGGAACGCGCGCAGGCCCGCGGCGAGCTGCCGTACGAGGAGTCCCCCGCGCAGGCCGCCCGCAACGCGGACCTGATCTTCGACGTGATCGCCGGGGCCGTCGTCCACCGGGCGCTGGTGAGCGCGGAGCCGGTGGACGCGACCTGGGCGCGCAATTTCACCGCCCTGCTGGTGGGCGGCCTCGGCGGCGTGCCGCCGTCGTCCCCGGCGCCGCCCGCCCCGGAGGCTCAGACCTGGTAGCGGTCCGGCGCGAAGAGGTGCAGGTTCTCCGCGACCCACTCGCTGGTCCGCTTCAACCCCTCCGCCAGGCTCGTCTCCGGCTCCCAGCCCGCCCATTCGCGGGCCCGGGTGTTGTCGGAGAGCAGCCGCTCGACCTCGCTGCCCGACGGCCGCAGCCGTGCCGGGTCGACGACGACCTCGGCGTCCCGCCCCGACGCGGCGATCAGGGCCTCGGCCAGCTCGCCGATGGCGATCTCGCGGCCGGTGCCGAGGTTGACCGTCTGCCCGAGCGCCCGGTCGCAGCCGGCCATCGCCAGGAAGCCGCGCGCGGTGTCGGTGACGTAGGTGAAGTCGCGCGTCGGAGTGAGCGAACCGAGCTTGATCTGCCGTGCGCCGGAGTGGAGCTGGGCCAGGACGGCCGGGATGACGGCGCGCGCCGACTGCCGCGGGCCGTACGTGTTGAAGGGCCGCACCACCGTCACCGGCAGCTCGAAGGCGTGGTGGAAGCTGAGCGCCGTCATGTCGGCGCCGATCTTGGACGCGGAGTACGGCGACTGCGGCTGGAGCGGGTGGGCCTCGCTGATCGGCACGGTCAGGGCAGTCCCGTACACCTCGCTCGTGGAGGTGTGGACGAGACGGCGCACGCTGTGCCGGCGGCAGGCCTCGGCGATGTTCTCCGTGCCGACCACGTTCGTCTGGACGTACGCGCCGGGCGAGGAGTAGCTGTACGGGATGCCGATGAGCGCGGCGAGGTGGAAGACGGTGTCCGTGCCCGCCACGGCGTCGGACACCCGGCCCGCGTCCCGTACGTCTCCGGTGAACATCTCGACCCGGCCGCCCGCCAGGTGGTGCTTGAGGAAGCCCTTCTCGGCGTACGGCTTGTAGTGCACGAAGGCGCGGACGTCGGCGCCCAGCTCCACCAGCAGGTCCACGAGCGTGGAGCCGATGAAGCCCTCGGCGCCGGTGACGAGGACCCTGCGGCCGTTCCAGTCGACGCGGTTGCCGCGGTTGTCGCGGTTTCCGTGGTTGCCGTGCTCGCTGAGGGTCATCGGGTGAACTCCGTTGCGTCGTGGGTGGGGTGGGGAAGGCCGGACAGCCGCAGGACCTGCGCGGCCAGCAGGTCGGCGGCCCGCGCGTGGGTGCTGGGCCCGGCGGCCCGTGACATCGCGGCCAGCCGCGCGGGGTCGGCGAGCAGCGGTCCGAGGAGGGCGGCGAGGCGCTCGGCCGTCGCCTCCCCGTCCGGTACGAGATGGGCCGCGCCGGCGTCGGACAGCACCCGGGCGTTGTGCGTCTGGTGGTCGCCGGGGGCGTGCGGATAGGGCACGAGCACGGCGGGGACGCCGACGGTCTCCAGCTCGGCGACGGTCGCCGATCCGGCCCGGCAGACCACGAGGTCGGCGGCGGCGTACGCGAGGTCCATCCGGTCCAGGTAGGGCACGGCCGTGGCGACGGGGTTGTCCCCGATCCGGGCCCGGGTCTCCTCCAGCCGGGCCGGGCCGGTCTTGATCAGCAGGTGTACGTCCTCGCGCCCGCGCCAGCGTTCGGCGAGCCCGGTGGCCGCGTCGGTGAGCCGTACGGCGCCCAGGCTGCCCCCGTTGACGAGGACGAGCCGCGCCCCCGCCGGGACGCCCAGCGCGCGCCGGGCCCCGGCCCGCAGCCCCGTCCGGTCGAGGCGGGCCAGGGAGGCGGCGATCGGCATCCCGACCGTCATGGCGTTTTGCCCGCCCGCGAGGTGGGCGCGGCTGCGGTCGAAGGCGACGGTGACGTTGCCGGTCAGCCGGGCCGCGAACTGGTTGGCCCGCCCGGGAACGGCGTTCGACTCGTGGATGACGCTCGGCAGGCCGGCCAGCCTCGCCCCGACGATCACCGGAGCGCTGGGATAGCCGCCCATGCCGACGGCGACGTGCGCCCCCTGCTCCCTGAGGACCGCCCGGGCCTGCGCGCCCGACTTCAGCAGGGCCGCGGGCAGCAGGAATCTCCTCGCCCCGAGGGCGGGGTCGAACGGAATCATGTCGACGGTGTGCAGCCGGTACCCGGCGCCCGGTATCAGGTCCGTCTCCAGTCCCCGGGTCGTCCCGACGAAGGAGACGACGGCGTCGGGCACGGCCCGGCGCAGGGCTTCGGCGAGGGCGAGCCCCGGGTAGATGTGCCCCCCGGTGCCGCCCGCCCCGATCACGACGGACAGGGGTCCGGCTGAGAGTGGTGTGCGCATGGCCGCCACACTCACGAAGATCCTTAAGAAGGTTCTAAGAGTCCGCTTTGGCAGTATTCAGCCCATGACGAAGATCCTGGTGGCCGACGACGAACCGGAAGTGCGGGCCGCCGTCGAGGACGGCCTGTCCATCGAGGGGTACGAGGTCAGGGGCGCGCCCGACGGGCTGGCGGCGCTCTCCGCCCTCGCCGCCTGGCAGCCGGACGCGCTCGTCCTGGACGTGATGATGCCGGTGCTGGACGGCCTCGGGGTCTGCCGCCGGCTGCGCGCGGCCGGCGACCGCACCCCGGTCCTGGTGCTCACCGCGCTGGACTCGGTGAGCGACCGGGTCGACGGGCTGGACGCGGGCGCGGACGACTACCTGGTGAAGCCCTTCGCCCTGGACGAGCTGGTCGCCCGGGTGCGCGCCCTGCTGCGCCGCGCCGCGCCGCTCCCCGAGGAGGACGGCTTCCTCACGTACGCGGACCTGGCCGTCGACCCGGCCACCCGCACCGGCCACCGCTCCGGCCGCCCGCTGGAGTTCAGCCGCACCGAGTTCGCCCTGCTGGAACTCCTGCTGCGGCACCCGGGCCAGGTGCTCCCCCGCGAGCTGATCCTCGAACTGGTGTGGGGCCGCGACTTCGGTCCCGACTCCAACTCCCTCGCGGTGTACGTGGGTTACCTGCGCCGCAAGCTGGAGGCGGCGGGCGAGGCCCGGCTGGTCCACACGGTGCACGGCGTCGGCTACCGCCTGGACGTGGCGTGACCGCGCACCGGGGCCGCCCCCGCAGACCCACGGCCGGCCTCCCGGGCACCGGCCCGCGCCCGGCCCCGGCGGCCGGTCGCACCGCCGACGCCCCGGCGCACCTCGGTGGCCGTCCGGCGCCGGGCCGTACGTCCGCCGTACCTGCCGGCCGCAGCCTGCGTCCCCTCCGCCGCCCGGGCCGCGCGTGAGCGGCGGGCGGCGCGGGCGCGGGCTCGGGGGGCGTTGGCGGCGGCACCGGCCCCTGCGGGCCCGGCTCGCGGTGGCCGCGTCGGCGGCCGTCGCGCTGGTCGCGGTCGGCGTCTGCACGGCCGCGTACTTCGTCATCCGCTACGAGATGTACCACCAGCTCGACCTGAACCTGACCCAGTCGGCGACCCGCATCATCCAGGCCGACCGGCATCCGGACACCGCCGTCCTCGCGGGCGAGTGCCGGTACCTGTCGGCCCCGGCGTGCGCGCAGGTCGTGCCCGCCGACCCGGCGAAGGACGCCGCGGGCCGCTACGTCCTGCCCCTCTCGCCCCCGGTGCGCGAAGTGGCGTCGGGCGAGCGCACCCCGTACTTCTCCAACTTCACCCTCGAAGGCCACCCGGCCCGGATGGCGGTCACCCCGATCGGCGACGGACGCGCGCTCCAACTCGCCCTGCGGGCCGACTCGGTGGAGCGCGGCGTCCGGCAGGCTGCGCTCCTGCTGTCCGCCGTCGGCGGGGCGGGCGTGCTGCTCGCCGCAGCGCTCGGCTACTGGGTGTCCCGTACCGGACTGGCTCCCGTCGCCCGCCTGACGGCCACCGCCGAACGCATCGCCGCCACCCGCGACCCCCGCCACCGCATCGAACTCCCGCCCGGGCCGCCGGGCCGCGAGGACGAGGTGACGCGGCTCGCCGCCAGCTTCAACACCATGCTCGGCGAACTCGAACAGTCGGTCTCGGCCCAGCGCCGCCTGGTCGCCGACGCCTCCCACGAGCTGCGCACCCCCCTCACCGCCCTGCGCACGAACGCCGAACTCCTGGCCCGCGCGGACCGGTTGAGCCCGGAGCAGCGCGACCGGGCGGCGGGGGCCCTGGGCCGTCAGCTCCGCGAGGTGACGGGGCTGGTCAACGACCTGATCGAGCTGGCCCGCGACGAGGAGCCGCAGCCGCTCCTGGAGGAGGTCCGGCTCGCCGCCCTGGTCGAGCACGCGGTCGCGACGGCGGAGACGCACTGGCCCGCCGTCCCCTTCCCCCTGACCGTGGCCCCCGAGACCTCGGACCGCACCCTGCCGGGCATTCCGGCCCGCCTGACCAGGCTCCTGACCAACCTGCTCGACAACGCGGCGAAGTTCAGCCCGCCCGGGACGCCGGTGGAGGTCGAACTCACGGCCGTCGGCCTCGGCGTGCAGGTCACGGTCCGCGACCACGGCCCGGGGATCTCCGCCGACGACCTGCCGTACGTCTTCGACCGCTTCTACCGCGCGGAGGCGGCCCGCGCCCTGCCCGGCTCGGGCCTGGGCCTGGCGATGGCCCGCCAGATCGCGCGGGCCCACGGGGCGGAGCTGACCGCCGAACGGGCGCCGGGCGGCGGGGCGCTGTTCCGGCTGCGGTTCGGGGGCCGTACGCACGCGTGACCGCGGGAGGGCCGTCCCGCCGGTGAAGGCCCCCGTCCTCCCGCGCCGCCACCCCTCTCAACTCCCCGCCCGGCCCGTCCTGTTCCCGGAATCCGAGTGACATTCGCCCGGTCCGTCGGGCCTTCCCCCCGGTCCCGCCGCCCCCGCATACTCCGAGTCGACCTCCGCCGGTCCGGGCGGGGGCCCACTCACCGACAGGGGTACGTGTGACCACGAGCAGCACCGCGGGGACGCCGACCGCAGGGACGCCCGCCGCAGCGGCGGCCGGAACCTGGAAGCTCGGCGGCGACCTCCGCGTCAACCGCCTCGGCTACGGCACCATGCGCCTGCCCCAGATCGGCCCGGCGCTCGACACCGCCTCCGCCCCGCGCGACCGCGCCGAGGCCGTCGCCCTGCTGCACCGGGCCGTCGAACTCGGCGTGAACCACTTCGACACCGCCGCCTTCTACTTCTCCTCGGCGCACTCCTCCAACGACCTGCTCCGCGCCGCCTTCTTCCCGTACCGCGACGACCTGACCATCACCACCAAGGTGTGGCCGGCCCGCAACCCGGACGGCTCCTGGTGGTACGCCGAGCCGCACCAGCTCCGCGAGCAGGTCGAGGACAACCTCCGCGCGCTCGGCCGCGACCACCTCGACGTGGTCAACCTCCGCCTTCCGCGCAGCAGGGCGACCGGCTCCGTCGCCGAGCACTTCGGCGCCCTCGCCGAACTCCGCGAGGCCGGTCTCGTCCGCCACCTCGGCCTCTCCAACGCCACCGCCGCGCACCTCGCCGAGGCCCGGTCGATCGCGCCGGTGGTGTGCGTCCAGAACCCGTACGGCCTGGACGCCACCTCGGAGGAGACCGCCTTCCTGCGCACCTGCGGCGAGCAGGGCATCGCGTTCGTCCCCTTCTACGCCATCGCCGGCGCGGGCCGCGACGCGGGCGCGACCGGCACCGAGGAGGACCGCGTCCTCGCCGTCGCCCGCGCCCACGGAGCCTCCCCCGCGCAGGTCCGACTGGCCTGGACGCTCCACCAGGGCCCCCACGTCCTGGCCATCCCGGGCATGGGCGACCCCGCCCACCTGGCGGCCAACGTCGCGGCGGCCGCCCTGCGCCTCACGGAGCAGGACCTGGCCCGGCTCGCCCCCGCCTAGCGGCTCGCCGCGCCGGCCGCGCCGCGCGCCGGCGGCCTCAGTCGACGTCCACGTCGTCGAAGAGGGCCAGCATCCGGCCCAGGACGTGCACGCACGCCGTGACCTGCGCGTCGGTCAGGTCGCCGCCCACCTGGCGCAGCAGCGCGTGTTCGCGGGTGGTCACCGCCGCGATGACCGTGCGTCCCCCGTCCGTCAGGCGGACGAGGGACGAGCGCCGGTGGGCCGGGTTGGGGACGGTCTCCACCCAGCCGCGGGACTCCGCGTCGTGCACCATCCGCTGGACGAACTGCCTGCTCAGCGACTGGGCCCGGCCCATCTGCGGCACCGTCATCGGACCCCGCGCCCGCAGCAGGTCCAGCACCGCGCGCACCCCCGCCGACACCCCCTCCAGCGGCGCCGCCTGCTCCACCTTGCGCTGCACGCGCCGGTAGAGCGGGCCGACCAGGTCGAAGACCTCGGTGAGGCGGGAGGCGAGTTCGTCGGGCGGCAGCGGCTTCTCGGTCATGCGCACATGATGACACCTCGGTTGCCAATCAACCGTCCCTCATGACACCTTGGTTGCCAATCAACTACCCTTCATGACACCTTGGTTGTCATGATTGATGCCATCGGGACACAGTTCCAGGAACTCCGCACCCTCGACACCGAGGGCGGCCCCCTCGTCCACCGCGACACCGGCGGCGACGGGCCCCCCGTGGTCCTGCTGCACGGCGGTTTCCTCGACCACCGCATGTGGCGCGCCCAGGTCCCCGCACTCGCCGGCACCCACCGCGTCATCGCCCCCGACGCCCGCGGGCACGGCGGCTCCTCCGTGGCGAAGGCCCCCTTCCGGCCCGCCGACGACGTCGCGGCTCTGCTCGCGCACCTGGGCACGGGGCCCGCCGTGCTGGTCGGGCTGAGCATGGGCGGGGCGACCGCCGTCGACGTGGCGCTCGAACACCCGCACCTCGTAAGGGCGTTGGTGGTCAGCGGCACCGGGACCAGCGAGCCCGAGTGGCACGACCCGTGGGTGCTGGAGCGGCAGGCCGAGCAGGCGCGCGCGCTCGCGGCCGGGGACGCGGCGCGGTGGATCGAGGAGTTCACCCTGTACGCCGCCGGGCCGCACCGTTCCCTGGACGCCGTCGACCCCGGCGTCGTACGACTGCTGCGGGAGATGCAGGCGCACACGCTCGCCAAGCACACCGGGGCCGAGCCCGACCACCGGGTGCCCGTCGCCGACACCTGGGCCCGGGCCGCCGGCATCGACGTGCCGGTCCTCCTCCTCAACGGCGAACTCGACTCCGACGACCACCACGCCATGGCGGAACGGCTGGTACGGACCGTCCGGCACGGGCGGATCGAACGCGTCACGGGCACCGCGCACTACCCGAACATGGAACGGCCCGACCTCTTCAACGCGTACCTCACGGACTTCCTGCGGAGCCTGTGAGAGCGAGCACCGGCGGCCGGCCGCCGTCCCGCGCCCCCGTTCGCCGGTGCACCCCTACCGGTTCTCCGCGGCCCGCCGCGCGTTCGCCGTCATACGGCGCAGCACCTTGAGCGCCGCCACGTACTCCTCGTCCGTGACGCCCTCGTGGACCCGCGCCCGCAGCTCCGTCACCAGCGCCTTGATCTCCGCCCGCCCGGCGGTCCCCGCCTCGGTGAGGGAGAGCCCGCCCGTCGCGTCGGCGGCGAGCCAGCCCCGGTGCAGGAGCTGGTCGACGACCCGGGAGATGTCGTACGGGTTGTCCGCCACCTCCGCGAGCCCCGCGACCAGTTCCTCCCGGGTGGCGGGGCCCGCGGCGACCCGGCTCAGCACCCACCACTGGGGCTGCGTCACGTCGTACCGGGCCATCGAGTCGCGCAGCAGGTTCTTCACCGTGGTGCTCGCCACCCCCGTCCAGTAGGCGACGGGCTGCGAGGCGAGGTCGGCGTCGGCGGCCAGCGGGTCGGCCGGGTGCTGCGGGGTGGCGTTCGTCGTCGTGGTCATGCGCGAGACGCTAGAACCTCGACCTGGGTCGAGGTCAAGCGTCTTCCGCCCGGCCGGACTCCGCTCGGAGACCCGGGGGTTCAGAAAGCCGGGGGCTCAGAAGCCCGGGGGTTCGACGTACACGCCCCACTCGTCCCGCAGCACCCCGCAGATCTCGCCGAGCGTCGCCTCCGCCCGTACCGCCTCCAGCATCGGCTCGATCATGTTCGACCCGTCGCGGGCGGCCGCCAGCATGGCGTCCAGGGAGGAGCGCACCTTCGCGTCGTCGCGGCGTGCCTTGCGGTCGGCCAGGACCCGTACCTGCTCGGTCTCCACCTCGTGGCTGACGCGCAGGATCTCCAGGTCGCCCGTCACCGAGCCGTGCGCGGTGTTCACGCCGACGACCTTCTTGTCGCCCTTCTCCAGCGAACGCTGGTACTGGAAGGCGGACTCGGCGATCTCGCCGGTGAACCAGCCGTCCTCGATGCCCCGCAGGATGCCCGAGGTGATCGGGCCGATGGGGTGCTGCCCGTCCGGGTGGGCGCGCAGGCCCCGCTCCTTGATCTGCTCGAAGATCTTCTCCGCGTCGGCCTCGATGCGGTCCGTGAGCTGCTCGACGTACCAGGAACCGCCCAGCGGGTCGGCCACGTTGGCGACGCCGGTCTCCTCCATCAGCACCTGCTGCGTGCGCAGCGCGATCTCCGCCGCCTGCTCGCTGGGCAGGGCGAGGGTCTCGTCCAGGGCGTTGGTGTGCAGGGAGTTGGTGCCGCCGAGCACGGCGGACAGGGCCTCGACGGCGGTCCGCACCACGTTGTTGTACGGCTGCTGGGCGGTGAGCGAGACGCCCGCCGTCTGGGTGTGGAAGCGCAGCCACTGCGCCTTGTCGGTCTTCGCGCCGTACACCTCCTTCATCCAGCGCGCCCAGATCCTGCGCGCGGCGCGGAACTTGGCGATCTCCTCGAAGAAGTCCAGGTGCGCGTCGAAGAAGAAGGAGAGGCCGGGCGCGAAGACGTCCACGTCCAGGCCGCGGGACAGGCCGAGCTCCACGTAGCCGAAGCCGTCGGCGAGGGTGTACGCCAGCTCCTGCGCGGCCGTCGCGCCCGCCTCGCGGATGTGGTAGCCGGAGACGGAGAGCGGCTTGTACGCCGGGATGCCCGCGGCGCAGTGCTCCATCAGGTCGCCGATGAGGCGCAGGTGCGGCTCGGGCTGGAAGAGCCACTCCTTCTGGGCGATGTACTCCTTGAAGATGTCCGTCTGGAGCGTGCCGTTGAGGACGGCGGGGTCGACGCCCTGCCGCTCGGCCGCGACCAGGTACATGCAGAAGGCGGGCACGGCCGGGCCGCTGATCGTCATCGAGGTCGTGACGTCGCCGAGCGGGATGTCCCTGAAGAGGATCTCCATGTCGGCCGCGGAGTCGATGGCCACGCCGCAGTGGCCGACCTCGCCGAGGGCGCGGGGGTCGTCGGAGTCGCGGCCCATGAGGGTGGGCATGTCGAAGGCGACGCTCAGTCCGCCGCCGCCCGCGGCCAGGATCATCTTGTAGCGCTCGTTGGTCTGCTCGGCGTTGCCGAAGCCCGCGAACTGGCGGATGGTCCAGGTCCGGCCGCGGTAGCCGGTGGCGTGCAGGCCCCGGGTGAAGGGGTACTCGCCGGGCCAGCCGATGCGCTCGAACCCCTCGTACGCGTCCCCGGGCCGCGGGCCGTAGACGGGCTCGACCTCGTCCCCGGACAGCGTGGTGAAGTCGGCGTCACGCTTGCGGGCCTTGTCGTACCGGGCCTGCCAGCGCTGGCGGCCCTCTTCGATCGCTTCGGCGTCCATGCCCACCAATTTACTAGGACGTCCTAGTAAATGTCGATGGACAACCGCCGCACGAATGCGCACATCCGTACGGCGGGAGGCTTACGCCTTGCTGACGCCGGTGACCGGGCCCTGGTCCTTGACGAGGGGCTTGGCCTCGCGGGTGATCTTCGGCTCGACGAAGAAGGAGGCCACGGGGATGCAGCCGGCGGCGAGCACCCACAGGAGCTTCCCGAAGGGCCACTTCGCCTTGGAGCCGAGGTCGAAGGCGAAGATCACGTAAATGATGAAGAGCACGCCGTGGATCTGCGAGATCAGCATGGTGTCGCCGATCTGGAAGGCGTACTTCAGGACGATGGCCCCGGTGAAGACGAGGAGCCACACGGCGGTGACGTAGGCCATGACCCGGTAGCGGGTCAGCACGCTCTGTTTCATGCGTCGAGCGTAACGGGACGACCGGGACGATCTTCCGCCGGGCCCGGGGCGGCGGACTCAGCTCTCGTCGAAGTCCTTCGCCGCCACCCGCAGGGGCCGCAGCAGCGCGAAGATCTCCCCGCACTCCTCCGCGTCGTACGCCCCGAGCCCGAACTCCATCGCCATCAGGTCCCCGGTCGCCGCCTCGACGACCTCGCGCCCCTTCTCCGTGATGGACGCCAGCGTGCCGCGCCCGTCGTTCGGGTTGGGCCGCTTGTCGACCAGGCCGGAGCGCACCAGCCGGTCCACCGTGTTGGTCACGGAGGTCGGGTGGACCATCAGCCGCTCGCCGATCTTGGACATGGGCAGCTCGCCGGCCCGGGAGAAGGTGAGCAGCACCAGCGCCTCGTAACGGGCGAAGGTCAGCCCGTACGGCTTGACGACGGCGTCCACCTCCGCGAGGAGGATCTGCTGGGCCCGCATGATCGAGGTGATCGCGGCCATCGACGGCACGGGACCCCAGCGCTGCTGCCAGAGTTCGTCGGCGCGGGAGATGGGATCGAAGGGGAGGCTGAGCGGCTTCGGCACGGTCCCGACCCTACCGGTCAGTCATATGCTGGTCAGCTTTGTCTCGCTGTTCGGTCTTGTGGAGCCTCCCCTTCCGCGACCGCGACGCACCGGGCCCCCTCGCCGGGCCCGCATCCGCCCGCGCCACCGCGTCGCACCCCTGCCCGAACCATCCCTTGTGTCACGATTGGCCGCGTTCCGTTCCACCCGCCCGCAGTCGCCCGAGGGGGCTGGATGTCCGGCCGCAGGTCCTTCCGTTCCCACACCCCGATCCGCACCCGGGCGTCGGCCGCGCTCGCCGGTGCGCTGATCTGCGCGGCGGTCGCCTGCTCCGCGCCCCCGGAGCCGGAACCCGCGCGACCGGAGCCCTCCCGGCAGTCCGGCAGCCCCGCCGCCGACACCTCGCCCTTCTGGGTCGACCCCGACTCCAGCGCCGCCCGGCAGGTCCGTCAGTGGTCGGCCCAGGGGCGCACCGAGGACGCGCGCCAGCTCACGAAGATCTCCGGGCGGCCGGTCGCCGACTGGCCCGCGGGCGACCACCCGGCGGCCGACATCCGGCGGGTCACCGCGGGCGCGGCCGAGGAGGGACGCACCGTCGTCCTCGTCGCGTACAACATCCCGCACCGCGACTGCGGCCAGCACAGCGCGGGCGGCGCCGCCGACGCGGCCGCCTACCGGGGCTGGCTCGACGCCTTCGCCAGCGCCGTCGGCGACGCGTCCGCCACGGTGGTCCTGGAGCCGGACGCCGTCCCGCACATCGTCGACGGCTGCACCCCCGCCGAGTTCCACGCCGAGCGCAGCACGCTCCTGACGCAGGCCGTCGACCGGCTGAAGAAGCAGCCCAGGACGCGGGTGTACGTGGACGCCGGGAACCCGGCGTGGATCACCGACCCGGGCAAGCTGGTCGGGCCCCTCCGGCGCGCCGGGATCGCCCGGGCCGACGGCTTCGCGCTGAACGTCTCCAACTTCCAGCGCGACGCGGACGTGCGGGCGTACGGCCGGAAGCTGTCCGGGCTGCTGGGCGGCGCGCACTTCGTCGTCGACTCCAGCCGCAACGGCGCGGGCCCCCTCCCGGGGACCCGCACCGACGCCTGGTGCAACCCGCCCGGCCGGGCGCTCGGCAAACCGCCGACCGACCGGACCGGCGACCCGCTGCTCGACGCCTACCTGTGGGTCAAGCGCCCCGGCGACTCGGACGGCGAGTGCCGGGGCGGCCCCACGGCGGGCACCTGGTGGCCGGACTACGCGCTCGGCCTGGCCCGCGCGTCCCGCTAGGACCGCGGGCCCGGCTGCCGGGTCACTTGACCTGGATCCACTTCGCCTCGGACGGCACGCCGTCCCGGTCGGTGACGAACAGCATGTACCAGCCCGCGGGCACCAGCGTGGGGTCGCGCGGGACGGTGAGCGTCACCTCGCCGCCGCCCTTCTTCAGCCCCAGCTCGATCGAGCGCTGCTCGACGTCGGTGGTGTGCGTGACGGCGCTCGGACGCATCAGGCGCGCCTTCACGATCCGGTCCGCGTCCTTGGTCCGGTACGTCGCCGAGTTCCCCGGGCCGAAGGAGTCGGCGGTGCCCTCCAGGACCGGGCGGGGCTTGTTCCGGTGCAGGTAGGGCGGGGTGAAGATCTCCACGCGCTGCTCGAAGGTACCGAGCTTGGTGTTGTCCTCGTCGCCGTACAGCGGGTCGGAGCCGAAGGTCGCGACGCGGCCGTCGGGCAGCAGCAGGGCCTCGGAGTGGTAGTTGCGGCCGACGGTGGGTTCGGCGGCGTCCCTGAAGGCGTTGGCCCGGGGGTCGTAGAACTGCGCCTGGAGGATGTCGCTGGCGCCCCGGCCCCGGTAGTCCCGGGAACCGCCGCTGGTGAAGACCGAGTCGTCGGGCATCAGGACCGAGGAGAGGTAGCGGGTGCCCCGGGCCAGCGGGGGCCCGGTCCTGAAGGCGGGGTTGCCGGCCTTCAGGTCGGCGATGGCGGTGCGGGCCGTGGCCTTCTCGGACTCGCCGACGCCTCCGCCGCCGAGCACCATCACCTTCTGGTCCTGCGCGGGCGGCAGCAGCACGGAGGCCGAGGTCTCCAGCTGGTCGGGGTCGGTCATCCCGGAGACCTTGCTGAAGGTGTTGGTCCGCACGTCCCACAGGCCCGGCTCGCGGCCCTTCTCGGCGGGGCCGTATCCGGCGTTGGAGCCGGAGTAGAAGAGCTTGCCGCCCTTGGTGAGGAAGAGCGCCGGGTAGGTCGGGAAGTAGCGGAAGGGGCCCTTGCCCCACTTCTTGGTGCGGGGGTCGTAGATCTCGTTGTCGCCGGGGACGACGTCGCCGATGTCGTTGAGTCCGGAGGCCGCGAGGACCCGGCCGTCTTCGAGGGTGGTCAGCGTCGGGTACCAGCGGGCGTCCTTCATGGGCGCGACCGGGACGTACTTCTCCGCCCTGGGGTCGAATTCGTACGCCGCCTTGATCCCCTGGAAGTCCTGCTTCTCGGTGGTGATCTTCTGGGCGAGGCCGTAGACGTTGTCGGCGTCCTCGCCCTCCAGGCCGACGACCTCGTACTGGGCGGCCTGGGTGGTGAGCGCGGCGGCGCCCTCCTCGGCGGCCTCGACGAAGACCCGCGCCTCGGCGGCCTTCACCTTGGTCTCCCAGGGCTTCATCCGGCCGGACGAGAAGTAGCCGATCTTGAAGTCCCGCTCGGCCTTGGGGACGGTGACGTCGAACTTGGAGACGTACTCGACGCCCGACGGCGAGCGGAAGCGCGTGCCCTTCTTGAGGGTGATCTCCTTGTCCGGCGACTCGTTCTTGACCCGCATGCCGCCGCCGGCCCGGGTGACCTTGCCGTCGAGGACCTCGTAGCGCGCGGTGCCGCCCGCGACGAGGAGCCTGCCGTCGGGGAGCTGGGCGTGACCGGCGCAGAAGAAGTCCTCGGGGGTGGGGATCTTCTTCCAGGTGTTCTTCTTCGGGTCCCACAGCACGGTCTCGAAGGTGCCGGAGTCGAACTTCTTCTGGTCGTTGCCGGAGCCCGCGATCAGCAGCACCTTGCCGGTGTGCAGCAGGGCGGCGTGGATGGCGTTGAGCCGGTACTCGCCGGGGACCTCCAGCATGTCCCAGGAGCCGTACTCCGCCAGGTAGTCGGGCTGGGCGATCTTGTACGCGTGGTACTTCTCCTGCGCGAAGTCCAGCGCCGCGGGGGCGTTGAGGCCGACGAGCAGGATGACCGCGCCACCGCCGAGCAGGGAGTTCTTCAGCTTCCGGCGGGGCTTGCCCGGGGTGGGGCCGGGCGTGTTCGAGGAGGCCTTCGGCCGGTCGTCGGGCGGTCGGGGAGCCATGTCACTTCCCTCCGGACGTGGCGTTGACGGTGGCTGCGGCGGCCGCGCTGGCGGGCGCCGGGGGGCTCGCGGGGCGGGCGGGCTCGGGGCCGGCGTCGCCCTGGGCGCGGCGGCGCGCGGCGGTGCCCGGGTCCCGCTCGGCGTGCCGGCTCCAGATCCACAGCGCGACCGGGGCCAGCGTGATGACCAGGGCGAGTACGGCCCAGGTGCGCATCGCCGCGTGGGTGTGCCCGTAGTACGCGGACGCCCACAGGGAGGCGACGACGACCGCCGCCCAGAACAGGTGGATGCGGAAGGTGAGCAGCCGGTCGGGGCTGGCCTCGCCGCCCTTGGGGGTGACGACGAACGTGCCGCGCCGCCCGACGACGGCCGCGCCGAGCGACTTCAGGTAGATCGGCGCGCAGATCGCGGACATCGCCATGCCGGCCAGGCCGCCGGAGCCCTCGGGCTCGTGCGGGGAGACGTTGTGGCGGCGGTTCCACAGGTAGAGGCAGATCTGGAGGGCCACGGCGTCGCTGTAGAGCATCAGCCACACGGAGGTGGAGACCTGGGTGCCGGACGCGCCGAACCAGAGGAACAGCACGCAGCTCAGGATGCCGAGCAGCCAGTTGACCGCCGTCATGGGGTAGTAGACGAGCATCAGGCCGTAGTTGAGGAGCCGCCCCGGCGGAATCCGGAAGGGCACCTTCCAGAACTGCTTGACGACGGTCTCGTACGTCCCCCGGGACCAGCGCATCTGCTGGGTGAAGAAGTCCGTCCAGGAGGCGGGCCCCTCCCCCACCGCGAGCACGTCGGGGGTGTAGACCGAGCGCCAGAAGTGCCCGGTGGCCGGGTTCCTGCGGCGGTGCAGTTCGAAGCCGGTCGCCATGTCCTCGGTGATCGAGTCGTACAGACCGCCGATCTGGGTCAGCGCGCTGACCCGGACGACGTTGTTGGTGCCGACGAACATCGGCGCGCGGTAGCGGTTGCCGGCCCGCTGGATGAGGGCGTGGAAGAGGTACTGCTGCGACTCGGCGGCCTTGGTGACGACGGAGGTGTAGTTGCCGTACACCTGCGGGCCGACGACGAAGGCGACGTCGGGGTCCCGGAAGTAGCCGAGCATCCGCTCCAGGTAGTTGGGCAGCGGGACGTGGTCGGTGTCGACGCAGGCGAAGTAGTCGTACTTGCCGCCGTGCAGGGCCAGCCAGGCGTTGTAGTTGCCGTGCTTGGTCCTCGCCCGGTGCGCGCCCTTCTCCTGGTTCCAGTCCGGGACGCCCTTGCGGGTGAAGTGCTTGACGCCCAGTTCCGCGCAGAGCGCCTTCGCCGCCGGGTCGTCGCCCTCGTCGAGCAGCCACACGTCGAGCCGCCCCTTGTGGCGGACCTCGACCGCGCCCTCCAGGGTGGCGCGGACCATCGCCAGCGGCTCCTTGCCCGGAACGTACGTCGTCAGGAACGCGACCCGGGTGCCCTTCTGCGCCCTCACCGGGACGGGGTCGCGGGCGACCATCGTGGCGTGCGCGATGGACACCACGTTCAGCAGCATGAAGAACATGATCAGCGCGATCGCGCCGAGCATCGTGTGGTCGGCCCGGACCAGCCACGGGTCGGCGTTCTCCCGCTCGGTCCAGTGCGAGGGCCACACCAGGTACGCGAGCAGCACGGCCGAGAGGAGCGGGGCGAGCGTCATCAGGAGGACCGCTCGTATTCGGTGGGGCTCCTTCGAGAGCAGGCTCGTGTACTGGACCGTGTAGGGACCGCGCCCCGGGTCCGTCAACGGCCCCGCGAGGCGGCTGTGCTTCTCGTAGTCGTAGCCCTCCGGCAACACACTGCCTCCAAGCTGATCACGTGAGGCCCATACCTCACGAAAGCCACGAAACGTCAGATATGAGTTCGTGTCGACTTGGGGCGTCCGATGGAGCTACCGGGGGACGCGGCCGGTGGTCACCGGTGCGCGGAGCGGCCGCGGCCGGTTCCTCACGGAGCGCTCTGTCTGCGGACCTTGCGCAGGTGGTGCCTGACGGCGCGTTGGGCGACCGGGCCGAGGTGCTCCAGGGCGCCGGCCAACGCGGCGAGCTGCTCCAGCGCGTCGAACGCTCCCGCCGCGCCGGCCTCGTCGACGCCCTCGTACAGCTCCAGGCCCACGAAGGAGGCGGCGACGGCCCTGGCGAGCCCCGCCGGATCGGCGAACTCCCCGAGCGGGCTGCCGTCCAGCACCCTGACCAGCACCTTTTCGATCTCCTCGATCCACAGGTCCAGGCCGGCGGCGGTCGCGGGGGCCAGCCCCGGCTGGTTCTGGGCCCCGGCGAGCAGTTGCCCGAGGAAGGCGACGTGTCCGCCGCGCTTCTCCTCCTCGTGCATGGCCCGGCCGAAGTCCAGCAGTTCGGCGAGCGACCGGATGCCGGCGAGCCGCAGCCGGTAGCGGGCGACGCGCTGTTCGGCGCCGTACCGGCAGGCGGCGGCGAGGAGTTCGTCGACGGAGCCGAAGTGGTAGAAGACCAGGGCCTGGTTCACCCCGGCGGCGGCGGCGACGGTGCGTGCCGAGGTCTTGGCGATGCCCTGCTCGTTGAGCGTGCGCAACGCTCCGGCCAGCAGTTTCTCCTTGGTCTCCGCGGCACTCACGCGCGAGCCTCTTCCCTGATCGGGCGCAGCCCCGGCCGCAGGCCGTGCGCTGACGCGTCTCGGTAGGCGGCCCGGAAGGACCCCTCGTACCCGAAGAGGGGCCCGAACCGCCGGTTGACCACCCTGACACGGATCCGGAAGCGTCCTGTCCGGTCGTCGTAGTCCTCGCGGACCTCGGCGTCCCCGCCGATCAGGTCCGGTACGCGGACGTCCACCGGCCCCTCCCGGAAGCGGTGCTCGCCGGAGCGGATCACCAGGCCGCCCCGCTGGTCGGCGGAGAAGTGCAGGTCGCTGGCGAGGTGCTGGTGGGTGCCGAGGTAGTCCAGCACGCACTGCCGCTGCGGGCTGTGGACCATGGTGGCGTCGAACCGGCGGGGTCCGCGCGGCAGGTGGAAGGTGCGCACGAAGGTGACGGTCTCCCTTCCGTACGCGTCGACGTAGGGCACGTTCTCGATCACGAACGGGACGTGCCGTCCGGTCTCGGGCACCAGGATGTTGCGCGTCGCCCCGAGCTTCAGGAACGGCCGCACGAAGGCGCCCCCGTGCCAGATGCGGTCCATCACCCCGCGCCCGACGCACATCTCCCCGCTGTCCAGCCCGACCGAGAAGCGGCGCTGGAGCTGCGGGTGCAGCCGGTCGAAGAGGTCGTCGCCCATGGCGGTGCGGAAGATCGAGGCGTGGTTCACGACTGCTCCAGGGCGGTGAGGACGGCGGGCGTGCGGACGGGGGCGAGCGGTGCGCGCCGGCAGCGGCGGGCGGCCGGGGTGCCCGGCAGGGGCGGCAGCAGGACCGCCGCGGCGAGCAGGGCGGCGGCGAGGACGGGCACCGCGCCCGCGACCGCGTCGTCGGAGTGCCCGGCCGCGTCCACGGCGAGGGCGACCGCGCCGGCGGCCGCGACGGCACGGACGGCCGCCTCGCCCAGGGCCCGCGCCAGCAGCCGCCCCGGGCCGGTCCCCCGCTCCAGCCACAGCCGCAGCCGGTCGAAGGACCAGGCGGTGGCCCACCCCATGAGCGGCCGGAACACCAGCCGGTCGGCGACCGCCCCGAACCGTCCCCAGCGGGGCGTGTAGTCGTACCCGGTCAGGAACCGGACCCCGTCCCCGGTGGGCACGTACCGCCAGTACCCGCTGCCCTCGGCGAGCAGGGACAGCGGGTGCGCGGACGCGAAGCGCAGCGCGGAGGTGCGGGTGCCGTCCGGCCGCCGCTTCTCGCCCGCCGAGACGCCGGTACCGGCGATGACCAGGAAGGGCAGCACCCGGGTCGCGTAGCGGAAGCGCTGCGGCTCACCGGCGCCGGCGCACGGCAGGGGGTCGATCTCTCCGAACCGCAGGTCCCAGCGCTGGTGCTGGGCGGGCTCCTGGGTGCGCTCCCAGAGCAGCTCCGGATCGGCCCGGATCAGCGCTTCGACGTACAGCTGCTTCCTCTGCCGCTTCATCTGCGAACCTCCACACCCCGCCGGATTTGAGCGACCGCTCAAACGGAAGATACGCTTTTTTGAGCGACTGCTCAAGACGCTTTTGAGCTACTGCTCAAATCGTGGGCGGCAAAAAACCCCCGGCCCGTGGGCCAGGGGTCTCTCGTGTGCGTGCGGGTCAGGCGGACAGGTGCCGTTCCACCGTCGCCACCTTGGACGTCAGGCCGTCCGTGACCGAGGGCCGGATGTCCGCCTTCAGCACCACGGACACCCGGGGCGCCCTGGCCTCCACGGCGGCCACGGCCCGCTTCACGACCTCCATGACCTCGTCCCACTCGCCCTCGATCGAGGTGAACATGGCGTCCGTGCGGTTCGGCAGGCCGGACTCCCGGACCACCCGCACCGCGTCCGCGACGTACTCCCCCACGTCCTCGCCGACGCCCAGCGGCGTGACGGAGAAGGCGACGATCACGCGACGGCCTCCTTGCAGGCGCGGGCCGCGATGACCGCCTGCTCGGCCTCGGCCTTGAGCTTGCGCTCGGCGAAGAAGCCGCCCAGCGGCAGCACCGACATCACGACGTAGAAGGCGGCGGTCTTCAGCGGCCACTTGGTGCGGTTCCAGGCGTCCGCCCAGAACAGGACGTACAGCACGAAGAGCAGCCCGTGGATCGCGCCCATCGCCGGGACCGCGTTGAATTCCGTGGTGCGCTTGAGCACCGAGCAGACGAGGAGCAGCAGGAAGGACACCGCCTCGGGGGCGGAGACCAGGCGGAGGCGGCGGAGTGCGGAGGCGGTCTTGAGATCCACGGAGGGGCAACCTTCGTCGTCGGCGCGAGCGGACGGGCAGCTCACGGGGCATACGGAGAAGCGATCTTGTGAACGCATGCACAAGCGCTCCGCACATTGTGGCATCCGGCTTTGCCAACCCTTGGCTCAGGGTCGGGTCAGGGGCGTCCTCCACCGGAAGGCCCCTGGTCGCGACGGCAGCCGCCCGCTACCGTCGAGTCGTGGCTCAGTTCCGACTGCAAGGCAGCAAGGTGCTCGCCGTCGACATGACCGGGGACGCCGTCAAGGCGAAGAACGGCTCCATGGTGGCGTACGACGGCCAGATCACCTTCAAGAAGATGACCGGCGGCGGTGAGGGCGTACGGGGCATGGTGACCCGGCGCATCACCGGCGAACAGATGACGGTGATGGAGGCCAAGGGGCACGGCACGTGCTACTTCGCCGACCGCGCCTCCGAGATCAACCTGGTGAACCTCAGCGGTGAGAAGCTCCACGTGGAGTCCAGCAACCTGCTGTGCGTCGACGCGGGGCTGCGGACCGGCACCACGTTCACGGGGCTGCGCGGCGGCGCGACCGGCAACGGCCTGTTCACCACGACCGTGGAGGGGCACGGCCAGGCGGCCATCACCTCCGACGGGCAGGCGGTCGCCCTGCGGGTGTCCTCGCAGTACCCGCTCCAGGTCGACCCGGGCGCGTACGTCGCGCACACCGGAAACCTCCGCCAGTCCTTCCAGTCCGGGGTCACCTTCCGGACGTTCATCGGCGAGGGCTCGGGCGAGGCCTTCCAGATCCGCTTCGAGGGCGAGGGCCTGGTGTACGTCCAGCCCAGCGAGCGCAACACGGTCGGGGGCGACGTCTGATGCCGTTCCGCGAGATCAACTCCCGGATGGTCGAGGCGCGGGTGCTGCCCGGCCAGAAGATGTACAGCCAGCGCGGCGCGATGCTCGCGTACCGGGGCGAGGTGTCCTTCACCCCGAACATCCAGGGCGGCCAGGGCGGCGTCATGTCGATGATCGGCCGGCGGGTGGCCAACGAGGCGACGCCCCTGATGACGGTCGAGGGCAGCGGCACAGTGATGTTCGGCCACGGCGGCCACCACATCCAGGTGATCAACCTGTCCGGCGACACCCTGTGCGTGGAGGCCGACCGCCTCCTCGCCTTCGACGGCACCCTGACCCAGGGCACGATGTTCATGGGCTCGCAGGGCGGCGTCATGGGCATGGTGCGCGGCCAGGTGACGGGCCAGGGCCTGTTCACCACGACCCTCAAGGGCCACGGCGCGGTGGCCGTCATGGCGCACGGCGGCGTCATCGAGCTGCCGATCACCCCGCAGCGCCCGGTGCACGTCGACCCGCAGGCGTACGTCGCCCACCACGGGGACGTCCGCAACAAGCTGTCGACCGCGCTCGGCTGGCGCGACATGGTGGGACGCGGCTCCGGCGAGGCGTTCCAACTGGAGCTGTCCGGCCACGGCGCGGTGTACGTCCAGGCCTCGGAGGAGAAGCTGTGACCGGCCCTGTGGTCCTCGACCCGCACACCCTTCCCTCGGACGACAACGTCAATCCGTACACCTTCTGCGTGGAGCTCAAGGGGAGCCAGTGGTTCCTGCAGAAGGGCAAGATGATCGCCTACTACGGGCAGATCGAGTTCAACGGCATCGGCCACGGCCGTTTCGACCGGCTGCTGCGCACGAGCTTCCACTCGCCGCTGCACGCCAGTGACTGGGTGGTCGCCGAGGGCAGCGGCAAGATGCTGCTCGCCGACCGCGCCTTCGACGTGAACTCCTTCGACCTGGAGGAGGGCAACCTGACGATCCGCGCCGGGAACCTCCTCGCGTACCAGCCGACGCTGGCGCTCAAGCAGTCGATCGTGCCGGGCTTCCTCACCCTGATCGGCACGGGCAAGTTCGTCGCCGCCTCCAACGGTCCGGTCGTCTTCATGGAGCCGCCGATCCGGGTGGACCCGCAGGCGCTGGTGGGCTGGGCGGACTGCCCGTCCCCCTGCCACCACTACGACCACGGGTATCTGGCCGGCGTGCTGGGCGGGCTCCGCGCCATGACCGGCGTCGGCGGCGCCTCCGGCGAGGAGCACCAGTTCGAGTTCGTCGGCGCGGGCACGGTGCTGCTCCAGTCGACCGAGCTGCTGATGGCCGAGCAGGCGGTGGGCGCGGTCGGCGGCGCGGCGGGGCAGAATGCCGGGGTGCCGGGCGGCGGGCAGGGCGGTCCGCAGGGCTCCGGAACGCGCCTTCCCGGCCAACTCGGGGACCTCCAGCGGCGCTTCGGACTGTGAGCGGTATTCTGCGCAGTGTGACCGTCCGTTCGAGGGGAGCCGCCCGTTGAGGGGCGTGCCGGGCGTCACACCGCGCAGACCCGCCATTTTCGTCCAGTATTCAACTTCTTAGGTATGATGCCTGCATGCCCCCCTCTGACAGCGAACCGGCTGACACTCCCTGGCTGAGCGACGCCGAGCAGTGCGCCTGGCGCACCTACCTGGAAGCCAGCAAGCTCGTCATGCACGGGATGGAGAAGGACCTCCAGCCGTTCGGCCTGACGAACAACGACTACGAGATCCTCGTCAACCTCTCCGAGTCCGCCGACCGGCGGCTGCGGATGAGCGACCTGGCGGCGGCCACCCTCCAGTCCAAGAGCCGCCTCTCGCACCAGATCACCCGTATGGAGAAGGCGGGCCTGGTCCGGCGCGAGAACTGCGAGTCCGACCGGCGCGGCCTCTACGCGGTCCTCACCGACGAGGGCGGCGAGGTGATGCAGAAGGTCGCCCCGCACCACGTGGCGTCGGTGCGCCGGCACTTCATCGACCTGATCGAGCCGGCGGACCTGGACCGGCTGAGCACCGTCCTGAAGCCGGTCGCACGGGACCTGCGGGACAAGCGCGGCAAGATCTGAGCCGTTGCGTGCTCCGTGGCGCCCCGGGCCGCCGGCGCCGCGCGATCAGCGGCCGCCGCGCCTACGTCAGCTCCAGTACGAGCCGGAACAGCGCGCCCCCGTCCGCCGCCCGGCCCGCCGTCAGCGTGCCGCCGTGCCGGTAGGCGACGTCCCGGGCGATGGCGAGGCCGAGGCCCGCGCCGCCGTCGTCGCGGCTGCGGGCGTCGTCGAGCCGGACGAACCGCTCGAAGATCCGCTCCCGCTCGGCCTCCGGCACCCCGGCCCCGTCGTCGGACACCTCCAGCACCGCCCGCCCGGCCTCCGCGCGCAGCGTCACCGCGACCGAACCCGTCGCGTGGCGCTGCGCGTTGTCGAGCAGATTGCCCAGCACGCGCCCGAGCTGACCGCGCGATCCAGCCACCTGGACGCCGTCCGCGACCTCCGCCGTCACCGGAATCCGGTCCCGGTCGGCCCGCCGGGCGACCTCCCGGCGCACGAGAGCCGACAGGTCCACCCGGGCGGACCCCGGCCGCTCCCCCGCGTCCAGCCGGGCCAGCAGCAGCAGATCGGCGGCCAGGTCCTGGAGCCGTACGGTGTCCGCCACCGCCCCGTCCAGGTCGAGCAGCTCCGGATGGGCCGCGCCCACTTCGAGCTGGGTGCGCAGCGAGGCGATCGGGCTGCGCAGCTCGTGCGAGGCGTCCGCGACGAACCGGCGCTGGCGCTCCACGGAACCCTCCAGCGCGGCGAGCGTCTCGTTGGTGGTGACCGCGAGCCGGTCCACCTCGTCGCCGGTGCCGGGGGCCGGCACCCGGCGCGACAGGTCCTCGGACGCGGTGATGGCGGCCATCTCGCGCCGGATGCCCTCCACCGGCCGCAGTGCCCGCCGGGTGACCAGCCAGGTCACCCCGGCCACGATCACGAGCAGCACCGGCAGCCCGGTGAGCATGGCGTCCCGCACGGCGCCGACGGCCTCGCGCTCGCCGGACAGGGGCGCGCCCGCGTACACGGTGACGGTCCGCCCGTCGGGGCCGGTCGCCTCGACGGCGGCGAAGCGGTACTCGCCCGTGTCCCCGTCGACGGTGGCGCTGCCGGTCGACATGCGGGGTTCGTCGCGGGAGACCTCGCCGCGGCCGGGGCCGTCGGACTCGTCGTCGTCCTCGGCGGGCGCGGTCCCGGGGGCGGCGGGCCGCACCCGGGGGCTCCCGGCCCCCGAGATCGCCTCCAGCTTCTCGCTCACCGCTGCCAACCGCCCGTCCTCGGTGACCACCTGGACCGGGTTGTCGTCCTTGTCGGGCAGCTCCAGCTTCTCGTACGCGACCCCCACCGCGACCTGCGACGCCACCTCCCGCGCGGCGACCTCGGCCCGCAGGTCGGTCTGGTCCGTCAGCTTCGCGCCGAGCACGAGCAGCACCGCGAGCCCCGCCGCGACGAGCGCCACGGTGACGACGGCGGTGGCCCCGAGGGCGGCCCGGGCCCGCACCGAGCGCATCACGCCGTGCCCTCCCCCGCGGGCCCCACGGCGACCAGCCGGTATCCGGCGCCCCGCACGGTCTGGATGCGCTCCGCGCCCAGCTTGCGCCGCAGCGTGGAGATGTAGACCTCGACGATGTTGGGGTCGCCGTCGTAGGCGAAGTCCCAGACGTGCTCCAGCATCTCCGCCTTGCTGACCACGGCGTCGGGCCGCAGCGCGAGCTGTTCCAGTACGGCGAACTCCTTCGCCGTGAGGGTGACCTCCGCCCCGTCGCGGTGCACGCGGCGGCTCGCGGTGTCGAGGCTGAGCCCGCCGACGACGAGCACGGGCGACGGGGCTCCGGCGCTCGCCCGGCGGCGCAGCAGGGCCCGGATCCGGGCGAGGAGCACGACGTACGAGAACGGCTTGGTCAGGTAGTCGTCGGCCCCGGTGTCCAGCCCCTCGGCCTCGTCGTACTCGCCGTCCTTCGCGGTGAGCATCAGGATCGGCACGTCGTTGCCGGCGGCGCGCAGGGCGGCGCAGACCCGGTAGCCGTTCATCCCGGGCAGCATGATGTCGAGGACCACCAGGTCGTACGGGGTCTCGCCCGCCCGGAACAGGCCCTCCCGCCCGTCGTGCACCACGTCCACGGCGAAGCCCTCGGCGGTGAGTCCCCTGGCGAGCGACACCGCGAGCCGCTTCTCGTCCTCCACGATCAACAGGCGCATGGGACAAGGGTCGCAGGGCGAAGCTGAACCGGGCTTCAGGCGCCTTCAGGCGGGGTTAAGGATGCCGGGCGCAGATTGGTGGACGTAACCGCTCGTTCGCACCGAACCCGGGAGGAACCCATGAAGCGCAAGTCCGTCGTCGCAGCGGCCGTGGCAGTCGTACTGGTCGGAGGGGGTACGGCGACGGCGCTGAGCCTGCCGTCGGACGACGGCCCCGCCTCCGCCGGCACGTCCGCCCAGGCGGCCCCCGCCGACCTGGACCGGGCGGTCGCCACGGCCGCGTCCGCCGTGCCCGGCACCGTGACCGGTGTGGACCTGGAGGACGACGGCCGGCAGTGGGACGTCGACGTCTTCGGCAAGGACGGCAAGTGGCACGACGTGACGCTGGATCCGACGGGTGCGAAGGTACGGAACGACCGCGTCGGCACCGGCGACGACGACCGCGACGACCACGCCCCGAAGGGCGCGGACGTCACCGTCGACAAGGCCGTAGCGGCGGCGCTGAAGGCCGCCCCCGGCCAGGTCACCGAGGCCGACCTCGAAGGCGGCCACTGGTCGGTGGAGGTGCGCGGCGAGGACGGCCGGCACACGGACGTGGCCGTGGACGCGAAGACCGGCAGGGCGGCCGTGGTCCCGCAGGATCAGGACGACGACGCCGCTGCGGACGACGGCACGGCGGACGCCGGCTCCGACGACTGAGCCGGACGCCCGCCCCGCCGGCCCGCTCGCAGCACGAGCCCCGTCGCCGCGACGCACAGCACCGGCGCGGCGACCAGCACGTAGCACAGGGGCAGCGGGACCCGCCCCACCAGCAGTCCGACGCCGGCGGCGCCGAGCGAGGAGCCGGCGTTGAGGGCGGTGTTGACCCAGGCCCCGGCCCGGGCGCGGGAGCCAGGGCCGGCCGCCTCGTCGGCGATGAGGTAGGCGGTGGTGACGGCCGGGGCGATGAAGAGCCCGACGACCGCCACGGCGGGCACCAGGACGGCCACCCCGGATGCGGACCCGGCGGCCGCCAGGGCGCACCCGAGCAGGCTCGCGAGGACCAGCAGCCGGGTACGGCCCCCGGAACGCCAGGTGACCGCGCCGTACGCCAGCCCGCCGACGGCGCTGCCGAACGTGAGCGCGGCCTCGACCCAGCTGACGGCCGTGGGGTGGCCGTGGCTCTCGGTGAAGGCGATGCCGAGGAGCCCGACGCCGCCGAGGGAGAGCCCGGTGGCGGCGGCGACGGCCGCGGGCAGGACGACGCCGGGCAGACGCGCCTTCTTCCGGCCCTCCGTCGCCTTCGCGTCCGGCCCCTCCGCCCCGACCTGGGCGGCGACCGGTGAGGTGACCATGGCGGCCGTGCCGACGAGCACCAGGGCGGCGGCGGCGAGGAGGCCGCTGGCGGGGTACGCGTACACGACCGGGATCGCGACGATCAGCGGGCCGGTCACGAACAGCAGCTCCTCCGCGACCCCGTCCAGGCTGTACGCCCGCTGGAGCAGGGCCCGGTCGGGCACGAGCCGCCCCCACAGGACCCGCATGGTGGGCCCGAGCGGCGGGCAGCTCGCGCCGACGAGGGCGATGAGGACGCCGATCAGCGGGAGGGGAGCGCCAGGCGTCCAGCAGACGAGGGCGAAGGCCACCAGGAACGCGGCGAAGACCGTGGCCAGCGGCAGCAGGGCCCGCCGGGGCCCGAACCGGTCGACGAGCCCGGCCCGCCAGGGCCCGAGCAGGACGGCGCAGGCCGCCTCGACGGCCACCAGGGTGCCGGCGGCGGCGTACGACCCGGTGGCGTTCTTGACGGTGAGGACGAGGGGCAGCGGAAGGACGCCGTAGGCGAGACGCCCGAGCAGGGCGGAGCCGAAGGTGCGGGCGGCTCGGGGGGTGCGCAGGACAGCGCCGTACGAAGGCTTGGCGGACATGGGTCTTCCTCGGAAGGTGTGCGGGAATGAGGACACGCCGGACCACGACCGCGCGCGCTCCTGCCGGAGGGGGGTCGTGGAGGGGGTGCCGCCTACACACGGGGGAAGATCATGCGGCCGAGCCAACAGGGCCCGCGCACCCCGCACAAGGGGTTTTCCGGGCCGCGACAGGTTTCCCGGGCCCCGTCAGGGGCGCGGGGAACCGCGCGACGGGGGTCCGGGGGCGGAATCCACGGCAGGAACAGCGGCCGCCCGCCCCGCACGGAAGCCCTCAGTCCCCCTCCCGCACTCCCTCCACCAGCACGTCCGCCGCCGCATACGGGTCCAGCTCCCCCGCCACGATCCGCGCCGCCAGCGCGCCCAGCCGCCGGTCGCCCCGCAGGTCCCCGATCCGCTCCCGCAGCGCGGTCACCGCGATCGTCTCGACCTCGTGCGCCGCGCGGGCGGCCCGGCGCTCGGCCAGCACCCCCCGCTCCTCCATCCACGCCCGGTGCTTCTCCAGCGCCTGCACGACCTCGTCGACGCCCTCACCGCGCGCGGCGACCGTCTTGACGATCGGCGGCCGCCAGTCGCCGGGCCCCCGGGACTCCCCGAGCCCGAGCATGTGGTTGAGCTCGCGCACGGTCGCGTCCGCCCCGTCGCGGTCCGCCTTGTTCACCACGTACACGTCGCCGATCTCCAGGATGCCCGCCTTGGCGGCCTGGATCCCGTCGCCCATCCCGGGCGCGAGCAGCACCATCGAGGTGTCGGCCTGCGAGGCGATCTCCACCTCGGACTGCCCGACCCCCACCGTCTCGACCAGCACCACGTCGAAACCGGCCGCGTCCAGCACCCGGATCGCCTGCGGGGCGGCCCAGGCCAGCCCGCCCAGGTGCCCCCGGGTCGCCATCGACCGGATGTAGACGCCCGGGTCCGAGGCGTGGTCGGCCATCCGGATCCGGTCCCCGAGCAGCGCTCCCCCGCTGAACGGGGAGGACGGGTCGACGGCCAGCACCGCGACCCGCTTCCCGGCCCGCCGGTACGAGGCCACCAGCGCCGACGTGGAGGTCGACTTGCCGACCCCCGGCGACCCGGTCAGCCCCACCACGTACGCGTTGCCCGCCAGCGGCGCCAGGGCCGCCATCACCTCGCGCAGTTGCGGGGACGCCCCCTCGACCAGCGAGATCAGCCGGGCCACGGCCCTCGGCCGCCCTGCCCGGGCCTGCTCCACCAGCGTGGGGACGTCCTGCATCTCAGCGCTCCGCTCATCCGCTCCGTACCTGCGAGAACTACTTGCCCGGCACGCGCACGATCAGCGCGTCGCCCTGGCCGCCGCCCCCGCACAGGGCGGCCGCGCCGACCCCGCCGCCGCGCCGCTTCAGCTCCAGCGCCAGGTGCAGGACCACCCGCGCGCCGGACATGCCGATGGGGTGGCCCAGGGCGATCGCGCCACCGTTGACATTCACCTTTTCCGGGGACACGCCCAGGTCCTTCATTGACTGGACGGCGACCGCGGCGAAGGCCTCGTTGATCTCGATCAGGTCCAGGTCGTCGACCCCCAGCCCCTCCTTCTTCAGCGCGTGCGCGATCGCGTTCGACGGCTGCGACTGGAGCGAGTTGTCCGGGCCCGCCACGTTGCCGTGCGCGCCGATCTCGGCGATCCACTCCAGGCCGAGCTCCTCGGCCTTGGCCCGGCTCATGACGACCACGGCGGCCGCGCCGTCGGAGATCTGCGAGGAGGTGCCCGCGGTGATCGTGCCGTCCTTCGCGAAGGCGGGGCGCAGCTTGGCGAGGCCCTCGACGGTCGTCTCGGCGCGGATGCCCTCGTCGGTGGAGACCAGCACCGGGTCGCCCTTGCGCTGCGGCACCTCGACCGGGGTGATCTCGGCCTCGAAGACGCCGTTCTTCTGGGCGGCGGCGGCGCGCTGGTGGGACCGGGCGGCGAACTCGTCCTGCGGGCCGCGCTCGATGCCGAGCCGGGTGTTGTGCTTCTCCGTCGACTCCCCCATGGGGATGTTCTCGAAGGAGTCGGTCAGGCCGTCGTACGCCATCGCGTCGAGCATCTCGACGGCGCCGTACTTGTAGCCCTCGCGGGACTTCGGCAGCAGGTGGGGGGCGTTGGTCATGGACTCCTGGCCGCCCGCGACCACGATGTCGAACTCTCCGGCGCGGATGAGCTGGTCGGCGAGCGCGATCGCGTCCAGGCCCGACAGGCACACCTTGTTGACGGTGAGCGCCGGGACGTGCATCGGGATGCCCGCCTTGACGGCCGCCTGGCGGGCCGGGATCTGGCCCGCGCCGGCCTGGAGCACCTGGCCCATGATCACGTACTGCACCTGGTCGCCGCCGATGCCCGCACGCTCGACGGCCGCTTTGATCGCGAAGCCGCCGAGGTCGGCTCCGGAGAAGGACTTCAGGGAGCCGAGGAGGCGGCCCATGGGCGTGCGCGCGCCCGCGACGATGACAGAAGTGGTACCGGTCGTTCCAGACATGAGGCACGGCCCCTTGGGAGGTTGGAAGTGAACGAGGGTTCACCCGACGATACTGACGCCGTCCTCGCACGTCACCGGGCAGCCGGTGTGACGGCGCGCACGTTGCGTAACCGGCCCCAACCACGCTGCACTACAAGCATGCTGACGCGAATCGACCACATCGGGATTGCCTGCCACGACCTCGACAGGACAGTCGAGTTCTACCGGGCCACGTACGGCTTCGAGGTGCACCACTCCGAGATCAACGAGGAGCAGGGCGTCCGCGAGGCCATGATCAAGGTCAACGACGCCTCCGACGGCGGCGCCACCTACCTCCAGCTCCTCGAACCGACCCGCGAGGACAGCGCGGTCGGCAAGTGGCTGGCGAAGAACGGGGAGGGCGTCCACCACATCGCCTTCGGCACCGCCGACGTGGACGCGGACGCCGCGGACATCCGGGAGAAGGGCGTGCGGGTGCTGTACGACGAGCCGCGCACCGGCTCCATGGGGTCCCGGATCACCTTCCTGCACCCCAAGGACTGCCACGGCGTGCTGACCGAACTGGTCACGGCCGCCCCGCCCGCCGAGGGGGGCAGTCCGGAGGACCACTGACTCCCGCCCGACCCGGCCGGTACAGTGGGCCGTTCCGGGCCGGGGCCGGGAATCGGGCCTGCGAGTTGTGGCCCGCTGTTGATCTGACACCATTCCCCCGGGGGCCCGCCCGCTGTCAGGGTGGGGCCGTACGGATCGCCCGTGCGCGCTCGCCGCGCCCGGACGGGCCGATACGACCACGAACGTACGACAACAGAGTCACGACAGTCAGTTGCGACCAGGGGACGGATGGGACCGCGCAGTGCGGGGCTACGAACGCCAGGAGGGCCCTCTACGGGCTGAGTCCGACCATCTCTCGCGGTTCGAGGCCGAGATGGACCGGCTGAAGACCGAGCGGGAGAAGGCGGTCCAGCACGCCGAGGACCTCGGCTACCAGGTCGAGGTGCTGCGCGCCAAGCTGCACGAGGCGCGCCGCAACCTCGCGTCCCGGCCTGCCTACGACGCGGCGGACATCGGCTACCAGGCCGAGCAGTTGCTGCGCAACGCGCAGGTGCAGGCGGACCAGCTCCGCACCGACGCCGAGCGCGAGCTGCGGGACGCCCGCGCGCAGACCCAGCGCATCCTCCAGGAGCACGCCGAGCACCAGGCCAGGCTCCAGGCCGAGTTGCACCAGGAAGCCGTCACGCGCCGCCAGCGCCTGGACCAGGAGCTGGCGGAGCGCCGCCAGACCGTCGAGTCGCACGTCAACGAGAACGTGGCGTGGGCCGAGCAGCTTCGCGCCCGTACCGAGGCGCAGGCCCGCCGTCTCATGGAGGAGTCCCGCGCCGAGGCCGAGCAGGCGCTGTCCGCCGCCCGCGCCGAGGCCGCCCGGGTCACCGAGGAGGCCCGCCAGCGGCTCACCGCCGACTCCGAGGCCGCCCGCGCCGAGGCCGAGGCGATCCTGCTGCGCGCCCGCAAGGACGCCGAGCGCCTGCTGAACGCCGCCTCCACCCAGGCGCAGGAGGCCACCGCCCACGCCGAGGAGCTGCGCACCTCCACGACGACCGAGTCGGAGGCCGCCCGCAAGCAGGCCGCCGAGCTGTCCCGCACCGCCGAGACGCGGATGCAGGAGGCCGAGACGGCGCTGCGCGAGGCCCGCCTCGAAGCCGAGCGGGTGCTCAGCGAGGCGAAGGAGGCCGCCGCCAAGCAGCTCTCCGGCGCGGAGTCCGTCAACGAGCAGCGCACTCGTACGGCCAGGACGGAGATCGCCCGCCTGGTCGGCGAGGCGACCAAGGAGTCCGAGGCGCTGAAGGCGGAGGCCGAGCAGGCGCTCGCCGACGCCCGCGCCGAGGCCGAACGGGTGGTGAAGGAGGCCGCCGACAAGGCCCGCACCGCCGCGTCCGAGGACTCCGCCGCCCAGCTCGCGAAGGCGGCGCGGACCGCCGAGGAGATCCTCACCAAGGCTTCCGAGAACGCCCAGGAGACCACCCGCAAGGCCGCCGAGGAGGCCGAGCGCATCCGCCGCGAGGCCGAGGCCGAGGCGGAGCGGCTGCGCGGCGACGCCGCCGAGCAGGCCGACGAGCTCAAGGGCGCGGCCAAGGACGACACCAAGGAGTACCGGGCCAGAACGGTCGAGCTCCAGGAGGAGGCCCGCCGGCTGCGCGGCGAGGCCGAGCAGTTGCGCGCGGAGGCCGTCGCCGAGGGCGAGCGGATCCGCGGCGAGGCCCGCCGGGAGGCCGTCCAGCAGATCGAGGAGGCGGCCCGCACCGCCGAGGAGCTGCTGACCAAGGCGCGCACCGACGCGGAGGAGCTGCGGGCCGCCGCGGGCGCCGACAGCGAGCAGGTCCGCTCCGAGGCCGCCGAGCGGGCGGCCGCGCTGCGCAAGCAGGCCGAGGACGCCCTGGAGGCGGCCCGCGCCGAGGTGGAGCGGCTGCGCGCGGAGTCCGACGAGCAGGCCGAGCGGACCCGCGCCGAGGCCGAGGAGTCCGCCCGGGCGCTGCGCGTGGAGGCGGAGCGCGCGGTGGCGGCCCGGCAGGCGGAGGCCGACGCGGAGATCGAGCGGCTGCGCGGCGAGGCCGAGCAGCGGCTCACCTCGTCGGAGGAGACCCTCATCGGGGCCCGCGCCGAGGCCGAGCGGATCCGCCGGGAGACCGGCGAGGAGAGCGACCGGCTGCGCGCCGAGGCCGCCGAGCGGGCCAGGACCGTGCAGGCGCAGGCCGAGGAGGAGGCCGAGCGGCTGCGGACCGAGGCCGCGTCGGACGCCGCGCAGGCCCGCGCGGAGGGCGAGTCCGTCGCCGTGCGCCTGCGGGGCGAGGCGGCGTCGGAGGCCGAGCGGCTGAAGGCGGAGGCGCTGGAGAGCGCCGACCGGGTGCGCGCGGAGGCGTCCGCGGCCGCCGAGCGGGTGTCCGGGGAGGCCGCGGAGGCGCTGGCCGCCGCGCAGGAGGAGGCCGTACGACGCCGTCGGGAGGCCGAGGAGACGCTGACCGGCGCCCGCGAAGAGGCCGAGCGGGAGCGTGCCCAGGCCCGCGAGCAGAGCGAGGAGCTCCTCGCCTCCGCACGCAAGCGCGTCGAGGAGGCGCAGGCCGAGGCCCAGCGCCTGGTCGAGGACGCCGAGCGGCGGGCCGCGGAGCTGGTGTCGGCCGCCGAGCAGACCGCGCAGCAGGTGCGGGACGCGGTGGCCGGGCTCCAGGAGCAGGCCGAGGAGGAGATCGCCGGGCTGCGCAGCGCCGCCGAGCACGCGGCGGAGCGCACCACGACCGAGGCGCAGCAGGAGGCGGACCGGGTCCGTGCCGACGCGCACGCCGAGCGGGAGCGGGCCGCCGAGGACGCCGCCCGCATCCGCAGCCGTTCCCAGGAGGAGTCGGACGCGGCGAAGGCGCTCGCCGAGCGCACCGTGGGCGACGCCATCGCCGAGGCCGAGCGGGTGCGCACGGACTCCCAGGAGCGCGCCCAGCAGCTCCGCACCGAGGCGTCCGATGCCCTCGCGGCGGCCGAGGAGGCGGCGGCGAAGTCCCGTGCCGAGGCCCGCGACGACGCCAACCGCATCCGCAACGAGGCCGCCGCCCAGGCCGACCTGCTGATCGGGGAGGCCCGCGGCGAGGCCGAGCGGATCGAGCGGGAGGCCGCGGAGGTACGCACCAGGGCCGACGAGGAGGCCGCCCGCGCCGTCGCCGAGGCGACCGCGGAGGCCGAGCGGATCACCGCGCACGCGGCGGCCGCCCTGACCACCGCCGAGCAGGACGCGGCGCGGCTGCGCGCCGAGGCCGAGCAGGTCAAGGCGGACGGCGAGGCGCAGGCGGAGGAGCTGCGGGCGGCCGCCCGCGCGGACGGCGAGCAGGTGCTCGACGAGGCCCGCAAGGCCGCCGACAAGCGGCGCACGGACGCCGCCGAGCAGGTCGACACGCTCATCACGGAGGCGGCGGCCGAGGCCGACAAGCTGACCACCGAGGCGCTCCAGCAGGCGGAGCAGCTCGTCACCGACGCCACGCAGCAGTCGGAGCGGCTGGTGGCGGACGCCACCGGCGAGGCCGAGCGGCTGCGCGCGGAGGCCGCCGAGACGGTCGGCTCCGCCCAGCAGGCCGCCGAGCGCATCCGCAGCGAGGCCGCCCAGCACCGCGAGGAGACCGAGGCGGCCGCCGAGCGGCTGCGCACGGAGGCGCGGAGCGAGGCCGACCGGCTGCTCGACGAGGCCCGCGAGGCGGCGTCCAAGCGGCGCGCGGACGCGGCCGAGCAGGCGGACACCCTCGTCGCGAAGGCCCAGGAGGAGGCGCTGCGCGCGGCCACCCGGGCCGAGGAGCAGGCCGACACGATGGTCGGCGCGGCCCGCAAGGAGGCCGAGCGGATCGTCTCGGAGTCCAAGGTCGAGGGCAACTCCCTGGTGGAGCGGGCCCGTACGGACGCCGACGAGCTGCTGGTCGGGGCCCGCCGGGACGCGACGGCCATAAGGGAGCGGGCGGAGGAGCTGCGGGCCCGCCTGGAGGGCGAGATCGAGGAGCTGCACGAGCGGGCCCGCCGCGAGACCGCCGAGCAGATGAAGACCGCCGGGGAGCGCGTCGACAAGCTGATGAAGGCGGCGACCGAGCAGCAGGCCGAGGCCGAGGCGAAGGCCAAGTCCATGGTCTCCGAGGCGAGTTCGGAGGCCGGCAAGGTCCGCATCGCAGCGGTCAAGAAGGCCGAGCAACTGCTCAAGGAGGCCGAGCAGAAGAAGGCCGAACTGGTTCGCGAGGCCACGAAGCTGCGGGACGACGCGAAGGCCGAGGCGGACCGCATGGTCGCCGACGGCAAGCGCGAACTGGACGTCCTGGTGCGCAGACGCGAGGACATCCAGGCCGAGATCTCCCGTGTCCAGGACGTGCTTGAGGCGTTGGAATCATTCGAGGCCCCGTCCCAGGGCGGCAAGTCGGCCGGCGGTCCGGGTCCGGGCGGTGTCAAGGCCGGTGCGGCGGCGGGCGGGACTCGATCGGGTGGCAAGTCCTCGAACGGCTAGCGGAATCGGGCGGCGGTCGAGGTGCGGCAGTCACGGATGTTTCGAGAAATCTCATCCGTGACCGACGGGCCACTTGTGAGGGAGCCGTGATTCCGGGCAGGTTTGACGGTGTGTTCATCCGTGCGAGTGGCAAGCGACTGGACGGGTTGCCACTCAAAAGGAGGGTCATTCTCCAGATCAAACCGGCAATGGCTCGATGACACGCCGCTATGGCCCCTAGGATTCCCCTATCACCTCACCGGTCTCATTCGACAGGAACCTCATGAGCGACACATCCGCCTCCCCCTACGGCTTCGAGCAGGTGCGGCGAGGTTACGACCGCGGTCAGGTGGACGACCGCATCGCCAAACTGCTCGCCGACCGCGACAGCGCGCTCGCCCGGATCACCTCGTTGGAGAAGCGCATCGAGGAGCTCCACCTCGAAACGCAGAACGCGCAGGCCCAGGTCAACGATGCCGAGCCGTCGTACGCGGGCCTCGGCGCCCGTGTCGAGAAGATCCTCCGTCTTGCCGAGGAGGAGGCGAAGGACCTGCGTGAGGAGGCCCGCCGCGCCGCCGAGCAGCACCGCGAGCTGGCCGAGTCGGCCGCCCAGCAGGTGCGCAACGACGCCGAGTCGTTCGCGGCCGAGCGCAAGGCGAAGGCCGAGGACGAGGGCGTCCGCATCGTCGAGAAGGCGAAGGGCGACGCCACCCAGCTGCGCACCGAGGCGCAGAAGGACGCGCAGTCCAAGCGCGAGGAGGCCGACGCCCTCTTCGAGGAGACCCGCGCCAAGGCCGCCCAGGCCGCCGCCGACTTCGAGACCAACCTGGCCAAGCGCCGCGAGCAGTCCGAGCGCGACCTGGCCTCGCGTCAGGCGAAGGCGGAGAAGCGTCTCGCGGAGATCGAGCACCGGGCGGAGCAGCTCCGTCTGGAGGCCGAGAAGCTGCGCACGGACGCCGAGCGCCGGGCCCGTCAGACGGTGGAGACGGCGCAGCGCCAGGCCGAGGACATCGTGGCCGACGCCAACGCCAAGGCCGACCGGATCCGCAGCGAGTCCGAGCGCGAGCTCGCGGCGCTCACCAACCGCCGCGACTCGATCAACGCCCAGCTCACCAACGTCCGCGAGATGCTGGCGACGCTGACCGGTGCGGCCGTGGCCGCCGCCGGCGCCCCGGTGGACGACGAGCCGATCTCCCGCGGCGTCCCGGCCCAGCAGTCCCGCTAGTCACTCTCGTACGCCCCGTGCCCTCCGTCACCATTCCGGTGGCGGGGGGTTTCGTACGCCCTTAGCGTGTCCGCATGATTGAGGTAACGGGACTGTCGAAGCGGTACGGACCGAAGCTGGCCGTCGACGACCTCACCTTCCAGGTGCGCCCGGGCATCGTCACCGGGTTCCTGGGTCCCAACGGGGCGGGCAAGTCGACCACGATGCGCATGATGCTGGACCTGGACCGGCCCACCGCCGGGGCCGTCCGCATCGACGGCAGGCGCTACACGGACCTCAAGGACCCGCTGACGCACGTGGGGGCCCTGCTGGACGCCAAGGCGCTGCACGGCGGCAGGAGCGCGTACCACCACCTGCTGTGCCTGGCGCAGAGCAACGGCATCCCGTCCTCCCGGGTCGGCGAGGTGCTGGACACGGTCGGGCTGACGGCCGTCGCGAAGAAGCGCTCGAAGGGCTTCTCGCTGGGCATGGGGCAGCGTCTGGGCATCGCGGGCGCGCTGCTCGGGGACCCGCAGATCCTGATGTTCGACGAGCCGGTGAACGGCCTCGACCCCGAGGGCATCCACTGGATCCGCAACCTGATGAAGTCCCTCGCCTCGCAGGGCCGCACCGTCTTCGTCTCCTCGCACCTGATGAGCGAGATGGCGCTGACCGCCGACCACCTGGTCGTCATCGGGCAGGGCCGGCTGCTCGCGGACACCTCGATGGCCGACTTCATCCGTACCAATTCCCGGTCGTACGTACGGCTGCGCAGCCCCCAGCAGGAGCGGTTGCGGGACGTGCTGCACCAGGCCGGGATCACCGCGGTGACGGCCGGGAACGGCACGCTGGAGGTCGACGGGGCGGGGTCGGAGCAGCTCGGTGAGCTCGCCGCCCGGCATCAGCTCGTACTCCACGAGCTCAGTCCGCAACAGGCTTCGCTGGAAGAGGCGTTCATGCAGCTCACGGCCGGTTCGGTCGAGTACCACGCGCACACGGAACCGGCTTCGCCCGCGTCCGGGCCGGGCTGGGGAGCGCCCCGGACGGACTCCGGGGCCTCCGAGGACCGGGGATCGACCGGAGGCGGGAACTGACATGGCGGTCGCCCAGGTATTGACGTCGGAATGGACCAAGATCAAATCGGTGCGTTCCACGGTGTGGACACTCACGACGGCCTTCGTGTTCACGGTCGGACTCGGCTTTCTGATCAGCCTGTTGTCCAAGGACCAGTTCTCGAAGATGAATGCGCAGGAGCGGCAGTTCATCGATCCGACGCTGACGAGTTTCGCGGGGACGAGTCTCGGCCAGCTCGCAATGATCGTTTTCGGGGTGCTGGTCGTCGGTAACGAATACAGCACCGGAATGATCCGCACCTCCCTGGCCGCGGTGCCCCGGCGCGGCGCTTTCCTGTTCAGCAAGATCGGAATTGCCACGCTGCTGGCGTTCGTGGTGGCGCTGGCGACGAGCTTCGTGACGTTTTTCGTCGGGCAGGCGGCGCTCGGGGAGTTCAAGGCGTCGCTCGGCGATCCGGGAGTGCTGCGGGCGGTGATCGGCGCGGCGCTCTACATGACGCTGATCGCGGTCTTCGCGATGGGCGTGGCGACGGTCCTGCGCTCGCCGATGCTGTCGCTGGGCATCCTGATGCCGGTCTTCTTCCTGATCGCGCCGATCCTGGGCAGCGTGGAGGCCACCCGGAAGATCGCCCAGTACCTTCCCGACCAGGCGGGCATCAAGATCATGCAGGTGGTGGCGCCGGAGAACGACGTCGCACCGTACGGACCGTGGGGCGGCTTCGCGATCATGGCGGCCTGGGCGGCGCTTGCGGTGCTGTGCGGCTGGCTGGTGCTGCGGAACCGGGACGCGTGAGCGGGGCCGCCGCGCCGCGGGCCCGCTGCCCGTCGGCGTGAACACCGCTCTCCCGCATCCGGCCCTCCCCCTCCGAACACCCGTTCTTGGCCGGAACGGGCCACCCCTGGTTAAGCTCCTACTGCTTACGGGGGCAAGACGGATCACCGCACACGACCAGGCGCGTGATCGTGGCCCCGACAACCTGTCGATGGGGCTGGAGAATGATCGAGGCAGTCGGCCTGACCAAGCGCTACGGCGCGAAGACAGCCGTGTACAACCTTTCCTTCCAGGTGCGGCCGGGAACCGTCACCGGCTTCCTGGGGCCCAACGGCTCCGGCAAGTCCACCACCATGCGCATGATCCTCGGCCTCGACCGTCCCACCGCGGGCCGTGTCACCATCGGCGGCCACGCCTTCCGCGACCTGCCCAACGCGCCCCGCCAGGTCGGCGCGCTGCTGGACGCCAAGGCCGTGCACGGCGGCCGCAGCGCCCGCAACCACCTGCTCTCGCTGGCCCAGCTCTCCGGCATCCCGGCGAGCCGGGTCGACGAGGTGCTGGGCGTCGTGGGCCTCCAGGAGGTCGCCAAGAAGCGCTCCAAGGGGTTCTCGCTCGGCATGGGCCAGCGTCTGGGCATCGCCGCCGCCCTGCTCGGCGACCCGCAGGTGCTGCTCTTCGACGAGCCGGTCAACGGCCTCGACCCGGAGGGCATCCTGTGGGTGCGCAACCTGATGAAGATGCTGGCCTCCGAGGGCCGCACCGTCTTCGTCTCCTCGCACCTGATGAGCGAGATGGCGCTGACCGCCGAGCACCTCATCGTGATCGGCCGCGGGCAGCTCCTCGCCGACATGAGCGTCAGGGAGTTCATCGCCGCCAACTCCGCCGGTTTCGCCCGGGTGCGCACCCCGCACACCGATCCGGCCCAGCGGGAGAAGCTGACCGGCGTGCTCACCGAGGCGGGCGGCCACGTCCTGCCGGAACAGGACGGGGCGCTGCGCGTCACGGGTCTCGCGCTGCCGCGCATCGCCGATCTCGCGCACGAGGCGGACGTACGGCTGTGGGAACTCGCCCCGCACCAGGCCTCGCTGGAGGAGGCGTACATGCGGATGACGCAGGGGGCGGTCGACTACCGGTCCACCGACGACCAGCTCGCGGGCTTCGCTGCGCAGCAGGGCGCGGACGGCGTGCTGCCGGGCGTGCTCCCGGGCGCGCAGGCCGCCGTGCCGCAGGAGGCTCCGCAGCAGGGCTGGTACGCGCCCCCGCCCCCGCAGCCGGGCGTGCCGCACCCGGGAGTGCCGGGCCCGGCGCCGGGCGCGCCCGGTCCCGTACCGCCGGACCAGAACCCGTACGCGCGGCCCGTGCCGCCCGCCCAGGCGCCCGCGCCCACTCCCCCGGCCGCCGCGCCGACGACGCCCCCGAGCCTCAGCAAGAGCGACGACACCACCCCCGAGGACGCCCGATGACGACTCCCTCGACCCCGCACCCGCAGCAGTACGGAAGCGTCGCCGCCCCCGAGCCGCACGGGCAGGGGCAGCGGACCGGTTACGTCTCCCCCGTGCCGCTGCGCCGGGCCACCCTGACGGACGCGCTCGCCTCGGAGTGGACGAAGATCCGTTCCGTGCGCTCCACCCTGTGGAGCTTCGGCGTCATGCTCGCGCTGGTCCTCGGCATCGGCACGCTGATCGGCGTCGCGCTCTCCCGGTCCGACCTGCCGGAGGGCGGATCGGCGATCGCCCTCGGCTTCGTCGGGGTGCTGCTCGGCATCATGCCGGTGATGACGCTCGGCGTGATGACGATCTCCTCCGAGTACGGCACGGGCATGATCCGTACGACCCTGACCGCCTGCCCCAGCCGGGCGCGCGTGCTGGCGGCGAAGGCGATCGTCTTCGCGGCGCTGACCTTCGTCGTCTCGCTGGTCGCCACCGCGCTCGTCTCGGCGATCCTGGTCGGTACCCTCGGCGGCCGCACCACCGCCCCGATGTGGGGGTGGGCGACGGTGGGCGTCAGCGTGTACGTCGCCCTGATCGGCCTCTTCGCGCTCGCGATCGGCGCGCTGCTGCGGCACTCGGCGGGCTCGATCACCCTGATGATCGGCTTCGTGCTGCTGCCGCTGGTGCTGGCCCTGTTCCTGGCCGCGACGCCGCTGGGCGGCCTCCAGACCTTCCTGCTGGAGTACTCCATCCCCAGCCAGCTCGGCGTCTTCTACGGCACGGCGATGGCCCAGGACGCGCCGGGCGGCTGGGAGGCGCTGGGCATCATGGGCGGCCTGACGGCGCTCTTCCTGGGGCTCGCGTTCTTCCTGCAGGACCGCCGGGACGTCTGACGGGCGAAACACTGATGCGCTGACACGCCGGCGTGCCGACGCCGTGACGGGGTGGCGCCGGCTCAGTGCCGGGGCGCGTTCCGGGACCGCTGCACCTTCGTGGTGCGGCGGTCCTTCGCGTTCCAGCAGGCCTTGTGCCAGTGCCGGCGGTCGTCGACGCCGCCGTAGTCGGGCCAGGCCACCACGTGCGGAACGCCGGAGGGGATCTCCTGGTCGCAGCCGGGGCAGCGGTAGCTCTTGCCCCGCGCACTGGCCCCGGCCACCTGGCGCACCAGCCACTCCTCGCCCTGCCAGGTCTCCGTGCGCTGGAGTCCGTAACGGTCCGGTGAGCCACCGGCGCCTCCGCTGTTCGCGGTCGGATACTCGCCGCCTCGGGGGCGGTTGCGGCGCGGGGACACGTAGCACCTCATGGGGCCGTACGGGCAGGTTTCCTCCAGCCTAGGCCCAACCGGCGGGGGTAGGCGTACCACTGAAGTGGGTACCGCGGAACTCCCGGCGCGCGACCGACCGGAAAATCACAAGAACTTTGCGCGGGCCCGTGCCTTTGGCACTTGTCAGACGTTAATGCCAATGGGGGATCGCCGATTTCGGAGCCTGAAGGAGGCAGAGGGCGATGCACATTGGAGCTTTTGTACTGGCGGCCCAGTTCCCTGGTCAGGGGCAGGGGGAGACGCTGCACCGGGCCGTGCGGACGGCCGAGGTCGCGGAGGAGGCCGGGCTGGACTCGGTCTGGCTGGCCGAGCACCACTTCGTTCCGTACGGGGTGTGCCCGTCCGCGGTGACGCTGGCCGCGCTCATGCTCGGCCGCACCCGCCGGCTGCGGGTCGGCACGGCGGTGACCGTGCTGCCGACCGCGCACCCGGTCAACGTGGCGGAGCAGGCGGCCCTGCTGCACCTGACATCGGGCGGACGGTTCTCGCTCGGGGTGGGGCGCGGCGGGCCCTGGGTCGACCTGGAGGTCTTCGGCAGCGGGCTGAAGGCGTACGAGGAGGGCTTCCCGGAGGCGCTGGACCTGGTGCTGCGCTGGCTGCGCGAGCCGCGGGTCGGGGCGGACGGGGAGCGTTACAAGTTCCGGGAAGTGGCGGTCGTACCGCGCCCGGACGAGCAGTTGGAGGGCGCGCCCGGACCCGAGGTCGTCGTCGCGTGCACCTCGCCCAGGAGCGTGCGGCTGGCCGCCGAGCGCGGGCTGCCGATGCTGCTGGGCATGCACTGCGGCGACGAGGACAAGGCGGAGATGACCGCCCTGTGGCGGCGGTGCGCACGCGAGGCGGGCCGCAGCGCCGAGGAGATCGCCCTCGTGGGCCATGTCTCGGCGGGCGTCGCGCAGATCGCCGACAGCACGGCGGACGCGCGCGAGATCCTCGCCAAGTCGATGCCCGGCTGGCTGAAGCAGGGCCTCGACGCCCATGTCACGGTCGACGGCCGGCACCGCGCGATGCGCGATCCGGTGGAGTACACGGAGAAGCTGTGCGAGCTGCACCCGGTGGGGACGCCGCAGTTGGCGGCGGACCGGCTGGCGGCGACCGCCGAGCGGACCGGCATCACCCGCTTCGCCCTGCTCACCGAGGGGTCGGGCGACCTGGCCTGCACGGAGCAGAACGTCAGGCGGCTGGGCGGCGAGGTCCGGGACCTGCTCGCGTGAGACACGGGTGCGGCACCTGCTCGCGCGGGGCGGCGGCGCGCCGGCTGCCGGACGCGCGAGACCGGGCTCGTGTCCCCGTCCCCCTCGTCTCCTCGTGGCTCATCTTTCGTCGTACGCCTCGTACGTCCTCTGCGCCTCGTCCTCCTCGCACCGAAGGCCGGGGGCTGCCGCCCCTGGGTCAGTACACCTCCCGCGACACGGGAGCGGCAGCCTCACACGTCAGCAGTCCCGCAGTTCCGGCGACTGGTTGAGCAACTGGCCGCGGATCGAGGTGAAGCGGGCGAGCCGCTCGTCGACCGAGGAGTCCAGCGGGAACACCGCGACACGGTGACAGTTCTGGAACGCGAGACGTACTCCGAAGTGGCGTTCGAGCGATCCGCGGATCGCGTCGCTCGCCAGGGCGCGCAGCAACTGGCCGCGGGCCTGCTCGTCGGGGGGCGGCGTCTGGTTGTCGGCGAACTGGCCGCCGTCGACCTTCAACTGGGCCACCAGCGAGCTGATCATCTCCCACGCGAAAGGCAGGGAGGTCCGGACGCAGTCGACGAAGTCGGCTTCGTCGACCTCGCCTCGCTCGGCCTGTTCCAACAGTGCCGGTGAGACGTCGAGCGACATGGGTTCTCCTCTCGCGACCCCGCACCGAGACGGGGTCTTCCGGGCAGGGCAGGAGGCGGCCACGCAGCGTGCACGCACGGCGACCTCCTGCTTCCACCGTAAGCGCGGCACCCTTGCCGCGACAGGGGATTGCGCACACAACCGGCCACCGGGGGAAGCACGTCCGCGCTCTGCGAAGCGTGCCTTACAGGGCGAATCGCGCCCACCCCGTGTCGTGAAGTAGCGTTGCTCCCCATGCGTCTCGTCATCGCCCGTTGCTCCGTGGACTACGCGGGCAGGCTCACCGCCCATCTGCCCTCCGCCCCCCGTCTGATCCTGGTGAAGGCGGACGGCAGCGTCTCCATTCACGCGGACGACAGGGCGTACAAGCCGCTCAACTGGATGTCGCCGCCGTGCACCCTCAAGGAGGGCACCGGTGACGAAGCCGGTGTCTGGACGGTGATCAACAAAGCGGGCGAGAAACTGATCATCACGATGGAGGAAGTCCTCCACGATTCGTCGTACGTCCTGGGCACCGACCCGGGGCTCATCAAGGACGGCGTGGAAGCGCACCTCCAGGAGCTCCTCGCGGACCGCATCGAGACCCTGGGCGAGGGCTACACGCTGATCCGCCGCGAGTACATGACGGCGATCGGCCCGGTCGACATCCTCTGCCGGGACGCCGACGGCGCCACGGTGGCCGTCGAGCTGAAGCGGCGCGGCGACATCGACGGCGTCGAGCAGCTCACCCGCTACCTCGAACTCCTCAACCGCGACCCGCACTTGGCCCCGGTGACGGGCGTCTTCGCCGCCCAGGAGATCAAGCCGCAGGCCCGTGTGCTGGCCACCGACCGCGGCATCCGCTGCCTGGTCCTGGACTACAACGCGATGCGCGGCATCGAGGACGACAAGCTGCGGCTGTTCTGACCCCCGGGCCGCCCCGCCCGCACCCCCTCGATCGGACACGACGCACGAAACGGTGGCGGCCCGCCTGACTCCAGGCGGGCCGCCACCGTTCTCCTCTTCGCGCGCGTACGGGCCGCTAGGCGATCGTGCCCGAGGGCGAGTTCCCGCCGGACGACGAGGCCGGGGGCTTGTCGTCCGTGGGCGGGGGCTCCACCGGCGAGGACGGCGGGTCCGTCTTGGGGTCCGTCGGTTCCGGGTCCGTGGTCGTCGGCGGATCGGTCGGCTTGGTGGGCGGGTCCGTCGGCTTGGTGGGCGGATCGGTCGGCTTGGTCGGCGGGTCCGTCGGTTTCGTCGGCGGATCGGTCGGCCTGGTCGGCGGGTCCGTCGGCTTGGTGGGCGGGTCCGTGGGCTTGTCGCTGGTCGGCGGTGCGGTGGTGCCCGGCTTCCCGCCGGGCTTGCCGGTCGGTCCCGGGTCGCTGGTCGCGCCGGGGGTGACCCGGCCCCGGCTGGTGGAGTCGGCGGCGGGGACGCCGGGCTCGGCGGGGCCCTTGACGCCGCCACCGCCCGCGCCGCCGCCACCGGTGGCGCCGTTGCCCGAGGTCCCGTCGGCCCGGTCGGCGTCGAGGCCGCCCCGGCCGGAGTCCTCGTTGGCGGACTGCTGCGGGGACACCCGCTCGCCGATGCCGTCCTTGTTGCCGGTGGCGCCCAGGGTGACCACGGTGCCGAGCACCGCGACCAGCAGCGCGCCCGCCCCGGCCGCGACCAGGTTGCGCCGGGCGCCGCTGAGCATCGACTGCCTGCTCGGCGCACCGGAGCCCGCCGCGGAGGGGCTGCGGCGGATGACCACGGCCGCGTGCGTGTCGGGGAGTTCGGCCCCGGCCGGCGGAGCGGTGACCCCGGCGGGCGGCGACGCGGACTCCTCGTACCGGGCGGCGGGCATCTCCTCGCCGGCCGAGGGCGAGCCGTACCCGTCGTAGTCGGACTCGAAGGGGTTGAACGGGCTGTCGAAGGGTGAGCGCGACGCCGTGCCCGACACCGACCCCGACACCGGGCCCGGTGCGGACAGCACCAGCGGCGGCAGTCCCGCTCCCCCGCTGCGGTCGGTGACCAGCGCCAGGGCGCGCCGGGCGGCGACCGTGCCCCGGCGGTCGGCGAGGGCGCCGCGCAGCCCGACCGAGGTCTCCAACTCGGCCCGAGCACGGTCGAGTTGACCGGTGCAGAGGGCGAGGATGCCCAGCTCGTGGTGGAAGTACGCCTCCTCGGCGACCTCGCCGGCGATCCGGGACGCCTCCGCGCCCGTGCGCAGGGAACGCTCCCAAGCCCCCCACTGCATGCCCGCCGCGAACGCGGGCGCGGCCGTGCGGGCCAGCAGCACGGCGGCGCTCGGGTGCCCCGACTCCGTGCCCGGCACGAGGGCGGAGAGCGCGGCCAGCACGGCGTCCGCCTCGGCGCTGACGCGCTCCGCGGTCACCGAGGGGTGTCCGGCCCACCAGGCGTAGTGCTGGGCGGCGGTCAGCGCGTGCTCGACGGCGTCCTCGCCGTACCCGGCGTTCTCCAACTGCACGGCGGCCCCGGCGGCCAGCCGGTGGTTCGCCCCGGAGGCGGACAGCAGCCCGCACGCGACGAGCTCGCCCAGCGCGGCGTCCGCGTGGGTGTCGCCGACCAGTGCGGGCAGGTGCGCCCGGTGCGGGACCTCGCCGCCGAGCGCCAGCGCGATGCGCAGCGTGGCCCGGGCGGACTCGCTGAGCCGGGCGGCCAGCGGGGCGACGGGGGCGATGCCCTCGGCGAGGGTGGGCAGCGGTACGTCGTGCCCGTCCTCGGCGTCGAGGGGCGCGTCCTGCGGCGTCCCGGTGGCGTCTTCGTGCGCGTCGAAGGCGCTGGGGCCGGCGCGCAGCGCGTCGCGCTGCCGCAGCAGTGCCCCGGCCTGCACGAAGCGCAGCGGCAGCCCCTCCGACTCGAACCAGAGGTCGCCCGCCCAGTTGGCCTCCTCGTCGGTGAGCGGCCGGCCGACGGCCAGTTCCAGGAGTTCCAGCGAGGAGCCCCGGCCGAGCCCGCCGAGCAGCACCTCTTCGAGGCGGCCGGCCGGGAGGCCTGCGGCGGTCTCGGGCGTGACGGCGAACAGGAACGCGCACTCGGGCGTGGCCCGGAGCAGTTCCTCCAGCCCTTCCGCGCCGATCTCCAGGTCGTCCACGACGACGACCGCGCCGATCTCGTGGACGCGGCCGAGCAGTTCGTCGCGGTCGGGGCGGTGCAGCGGGGCCCGGAAGACGGCGGCGAACAGGTCGTGCAGCAGTTCCGCCGCGGTGCGCCGGTGCCCGGACAGCCGTACGACGCCGTCCGGTGCGAGTTCCGCGCACTCCTCGGCGACCGCGTCGAGCAGTGCGGTGCGGCCGGAGCCCGGCGAGCCGACCAGCCGCACGGAACGCCCGCGCGACAGCAGCCCCACCAGCCGCTCGCGCTCCTCCTGCCGCTCCAGGAGCGGCAGTTCGGGCCCGGCGGCGCCCGGCGGCACCGGCGGCTTGGCCGCGCGCGCGAGTTCGGCGCGGTCGACGGCCGGACGGCGCACGGGCACGGCGGGCCGCTCGCCCGGCGGGCACGGCTCTATCTCGCTCCCGTCGACCGGGTTGACGGTCAGCAGGAAGTCCCCGGACGTGAACTGGACGGTGCGGGCGAGCGAGTGCGGCCCGCCCTGCGCGAGATCGCGGGTGACGGGGTCGCGGTGCACCGGGGCGCGTTCGCGCTCCCGCGCGCCGTCCGGTATGCCCCGTTCGTCGTGGTTGCGGATGTTGTCCTGACCGCGCTCTTCAGACATGGTCAAAGCCCCCCAGATGCGTTGCGTGCTGACTGCCCCTCCCGGCCTTTCGCACGCTCGCTGTCGCTTCTGGTCCGGTGCCCGCCGACGTGGGTGCATCCATTGCATGGGCTCGTCAAGCGGCAGGCGACCGAACCCTAGACCTTCGCACATTATCTACGAACGTCCGGGGCCCCGGGGGGCCGGGCACGTCACAGTCCTGTGAGGATTGCGCCGCCGGGCGGCCCTCGCCGGGGCGCACGGGACGGGCCCCGCCCGGAGGGGTCTCAGACCCGCGGCAGCGAGTCCGCCGCGAGTCCGCCCTCGATCGCCAGGATCCGGTGCAGCCGGGTCGCCACGAGCAGCCGCTGCATCTGCGGGGGCACTCCGCGCAGCACCAGCCGCCGGCCGCACCGGCCGGCTCTGCGGTGGGCGCCCATGATGACGCCGAGCCCGGCGGCGTCCCAGGAGTCCAGCTCGGTCAGGTCGAGCACGAGGTCGCCGGCGCCGTCGTCGACGGCCGAGTGCAGGACCGTACGGGCGTCCGCCGCGCTGCGGACGTCGAGGCGGCCCCCGACGACCAGCTCGACGTGATCGCCCCTGATGTGCATGTGCGCTCCCCGAGAGTGCGTGTCCGTGACGCCGTGACGTCTACGTCATCTTTTTTCTTTCCATCAACTGACTGCTGTACGGGCAGATAAGTTGCCGTCTGTAAGCGAATCGATACCGAATTCACCCGCAGGGGTGAAGACCGTGCCCGTTATGACACGGTTCCGCTCCCGTACCGGCTCAGTGCTTGTAGAAGCCCTGGCCGCTCTTGCGCCCGATGTCGCCCGCGTCGACCATGCGCCGCATCAGCTCCGGCGGCGCGAACTTCTCGTCCTGCGACTCGGTGTAGATGTTGCCGGTGGCGTGCAGCAGGATGTCGACGCCGGTGAGGTCCGCGGTGGCGAGCGGGCCCATCGCGTGGCCGAAGCCCAGCTTGCAGGCGAGGTCGATGTCCTCGGCGCTGGCCACGCCCGACTCGTACAGCTTGGCGGCCTCGACGACGAGCGCGGAGATCAGACGGGTCGTCACGAAGCCGGCCACGTCGCGGTTGACGACGATGCAGGTCTTGCCGACCGACTCGGCGAACTCGCGGGTCTTCGCGAGGGTCTCGTCGCTCGTCTTGTAGCCGCGCACCAGCTCGCAGAGCTGCATCATCGGCACCGGCGAGAAGAAGTGCGCGCCGACGACCCGCTCCGGGCGCTCCGTCACGGCCGCGATCTTGGTGATCGGGATGGCGGAGGTGTTGGAGGCGAGCACGGTGTCCTCGCGGACCAGCTTGTCGAGGGTGCGGAAGATCTCGTGCTTGATCTCCAGCTTCTCGAACACGGCCTCCACGACGATGTCCACGTCCGCCACGGCGTCCAGGTCGGTGGTCGTGGTGATCCGGCCGAGGGCGGCCCCGGCGTCCTCGGCGGACAGCCTGCCCTTGCTCACGAACTTGTCGTACGACGCCTTGATGCCGTCCGTGCCGCGGGTCAGGGCCGCGTCCGTCACATCGCGCAGGACCACCTCCCAGCCCGCCTGGGCCGAGACCTGGGCGATGCCCGATCCCATGAGACCGGCACCGATGACGGCGAGCTTCCTGGCCACTGCACACTCCCTCTGACTGCCGCGCCGACTGCCGCGAGCACGCGCGTATTCGTTGTCCTGTGGCGGAGGCTATCGCCGGATCGGGCCGCTGGGGCGGCGAAGAGATGCGCGTCACGTCTCAGATGACGGACATCACACTGGTACGCGCCGGCGCGCGGGGCCCGGGGCGTCAGGCCGCGTCCCGCACGGCGTAGTTGAGCACCGGTGCGCTCAACAGCCCCTCCATGTCGTCCAGGAGGCCCAGCGCCTCCCGCGACACCTCGGCGGGCGCGCGCCCCTTGACCATCTCGCGGCCGATCCACGCCATCAGCGTCGAGTGCACCCAGCAGATCTGTCCGGCGACCAGCTCCGGCATGTCGTCCTCGGCCCCGGTCTCCTCGCCCAGCGCCCGCTGGAGGTTCTCCAGCGACTCCTGCTGGATGTACCAGAGCCGGGAGCGCAGGGTGTGGGCGCCGTGCACGACCTTCAGGAAGCGGTCGTAGCCCGCCATGAGGCCGACCCGCGGCGAGACGGCCTCCACCTCGGAGCGCAGTTCGCGCAGGACGGCGGCGGCCGCGGACTCGCCCCGGTCCCGCCCCCTGACGTACCGGGCGAGGAGGTCGACGACGCCCGCGCTGCGGTCGAAGAACAGGTCCTCCTTGGCCGGGAAGTAGTTGTAGACGGTGTTGACGGAGACGTCGCAGGCGGCGGCGATCTCGGCGATCGTCACCGCGTCGAAGCCCTTGTCCAGGAACAGCCCGGTGGCCACGTCGGAGATGTACTGCCTGGTCTGCCGCTTCTTGCGCTCTCTCAGTCCCTCAGCCATGCGGCCATCGTACGCAGCGTCCTTGAACCGACTGGAAACTTGCACCCTCTTAATTTTTGGGGTGATTGCAAATTTAGCCCGTCTCTGTTTTTCTGGAGCCATGACAGCGAACGAAGTCCCGCCCGCGGTCGTCAGCACCACGGGCCTCGCCCGCACCTTCACGACCGCGGCAGGCCCGGTCGAGGCGGTCCGCGGCATCGACCTGACCGTCCGCCGGGGCGAGATCCTCGGCTTCCTGGGCCCCAACGGCGCGGGCAAGACCACCACCCTGCGGATGCTCACCACGCTCCTCGCCCCCACCGGCGGCACCGCCACGGTCGCCGGCTGCGACCTGCTCACCGACCCCACGGGCGTGCGGCGGAAGATCGGCTACATCGCCCAGTCCGGCGGCGTGGACCCGCACGTCCCGGTCCGCGAGGAGCTGGTCACCCAGGGCCGCCTCTACCGCCTCACCCGCGCCCAGGCGACCGCGCGGGCCGAGGAGCTGGCCCACGAACTGGACCTCACCGGCTTCCTGGACCGCGACTGCTCCGCCCTCTCCGGCGGGCAGCGGCGGCGTCTGGACATCGCGATGGGCCTCACCCACCGCCCGGAGGTCCTCTTCCTCGACGAGCCGACGACCGGTCTCGACCCGGGGGGCCGCAGCGACCTGTGGGACCTGGTGCGCCGCCTGCGGGACACGTACGGCACGACGGTGGTCCTCACCACCCACTACCTGGACGAGGCCGACGCGCTCTCCGACCGGCTGGTGATCATCGACAAGGGCCGGGTCGCCGCCGACGACACCCCCCGCGCGCTCAAGGCCCGCCACGCGGGCTCGCCCGACGCCTCCCTCCAGGACACCTTCCTGGCCATCACCGGACGCGCCGCCCCGGCGCCGAAGGACAACACGCCCGCAGCGGTCTAAGGGGAACACCGAGATGCCCTCCGTACTCAGCGACACCTCGATCGTCCTCGGCCGCTATCTGCGGCAGACGATGCGCTCGAAGTTCCAGATCTTCTTCGGCGTCCTCATGCCGCTGCTCTACCTGCTCTTCTTCGGCCCGCTCCTCACCGACCTCCCCCTCGCCTCCAAGGGCGACTCCTGGCAGGTCCTGGTACCCGGCCTGCTCCTGCAACTCGGCCTGTTCGGGGCCTCGTTCGCAGGATTCGCGCTGATCCTGGACAAGGGGACGGGCGTGGTGGAGCGGATGCGGGTCACCCCGGTCAGCCGGCTCGCGCTGCTCCTGGGCCGGGTGCTGCGGGACACGGTCCTCTTCGTCTTCCAGGCGGTACTGCTGGTGGCGGCGGCCCTGCTGATGGGGCTGCGCGCACCGCTCGCCGGGATCCTGATCGGCTTCGCGTTCGTCGCGGTGCTCACCGTCGCACTCGCGTCGCTCTCGTACACGCTGGCGATGAAGGTGGCGACGCCGCAGGGGTTCGGGCCGGTGGTGAACGCGGTCTCGATGCCGGCGATCCTGCTGTCCGGCCTGATGCTCCCCATGGCGCTGGCGCCGACCTGGCTGGACGTCCTCTCCCACTTCATGCCGTTCCGGTACCTGGTGGACGCGGTGCGGTCGGCGTACGTCGGCGAGTACGCGAACACCACGATGCTGTACGGAGTCCTGGTGGCCGTCGCCTTCACGGGCCTGGCGGTGTTCGCGGGCACCCGGGAGTTCCGCCGGGCGGGCGCGTGATGGCTACCCTCGGGGCATGGTCAATCTGACGCGCATCTACACCCGTACCGGCGACAAGGGCACCACCGCGCTGGGCGACATGAGCCGCACCGCGAAGACGGATCTGCGGATCTCGGCCTACGCGGACGCGAACGAGGCGAACGCGGTGATCGGGACGGCGATCGCCCTGGGGAACCTGAACGAGGACGTGGTCAAGGTCCTCACCCGCATCCAGAACGACCTCTTCGACGTGGGCGCGGACCTGTCCACCCCGGTGGTCGCGGACCCCGAGTACCCGCCCCTGCGCGTGGAGCAGTCCTACATCGACAAACTCGAAGCGGACTGCGACACCTACCTCGCGGACCTGGAGAAGCTCCGCTCCTTCATCCTCCCGGCCGGAACGCCGGGGGCCGCCCTGCTCCACCATGCCTGCACGGTCGTCCGGCGCGCGGAGCGCTCGACCTGGGCGGCCTTCGAGGTGCACGGCGACACGATGAACCCGCTCACCGCCACCTACCTCAACCGGCTCTCCGACCTGCTCTTCATCCTGGCCCGCACCGCCAACAAGTCCGTCGGCGACGTGCTGTGGGTGCCGGGCGGCGAGCGGTAGGCCAGGCGGAGCGGCAGGTCAGGCGGGGCGGTACGCCTGAAGGGCGGCCCCGGGCGTGCGGCTCTCCGCGCGCCCGGGGCCGGGTACCGCCGCTGCCACCGGCCTCAGCGCTCGGTGAACGCCCCCGGCCGCTGGACGCGCTCCGGCTCCCGCAGGGCCGTCCCCTCCGGCTCCTTCTTCGGGAAGAAGGTGTAGGCGGCCGCGATGATCACGTTGATCAGCGCCACGACCCCCATCCGCTGCTGCCACCACCGCAGGGAGGAGACGTCGCCGCTCTCCCCCACCAGCCACACGGCCCCCTGCAACAGCCCCGCCGCGATCGCGCACGCCAGAATCCACCGCGCCGCCGACTGCAGCTCGAACTTCGTGCGTCCCCACCCGTACTTCGGCGGCTTCACCGGCGGCGGCCCGCCCGCGTACCGGTGGGCGAAGCGCGCGTCCATCCACCGGATCACCCGGTGCGCCATGACCACCGTGAAGCCGATGTAGACCGCCGCCAGACCGTGCTTCCAGTCCGGCCGCGCCCCGTTGCGCAGGTCGAGCACGGTCACCACGAGCAGCACGACCTCCAGCAGCGGCTCGCACAGCAGCACCGCCGCCCCCAGCCGGGGCATCTTCGCCAGGTACCGCAGCCCGAGTCCCGCCAACAGCAGCACCCAGAAGCCCACTTCACACGCGACGACCAGTGCGACGATCACGACAGCAGCTCCTCCCGTACGCACTCCGGTGAGCGCACTCCCACGATCGCCCGTACGCCCCTGGCCGTACATCGTCACCAGTGACGAAACCCCACTGCATCCTTCGGTGTACCCCGGCTTCGGCCCGCGCGGGGAGGACGCGCCGGGAAGATCCGTGTTGGATGGGAGGCGTGCCCCTCCGCCGCCCGCCCTTCCGCCCGCACCGCGACGACGTCCTGCTCGCCGTGTGCAGTTGGCTGGGCGGACTGCTGCTGTGGCTGCTGGGCCTCTACAGCCAGGGGAACCGCGACCTGCTCCCCGCCTGGGTGACCCTGCTCCCCCTGACCCTGCTCGCCGCGCTGGAGCTGATCCGCAGGTCTTCTCCGCAGCTCGCCCTGGTCCTCGCCACCCTGGGAGTGGTCGCGGACCAGTTCACCCGGGGCAACCTCGCCACCGTGATCATGTTCGCGGACATCGTGTACGCAGCCGTCGTCTACGGCACGCCCTCGGCCGCCCGGCGCATCCCGATCACCACGGGCATGATCACGCTGATCACGACCATCGGCTTCGTCGCCTGGTTCAGGACGGCGGAGGCCCTGCTGTTCGGCCTGATCGTCGCCGCGGTCAGCTTCGCGCCCGCCCTGACCGGCGTCACCCTGCGCAACCACCGCCAGGCCGCCGACGCCGCCCGGCTGCGCGCCGAGCAGACCGCCCTGCTCGCCGAGATCGACCACAACCAGGCCGTCCTCGCCGAGCGCACGAGGATGGCCCGGGAGCTGCACGACATGGTGGCGAACCACCTCTCCGCCATCGCCATCCACTCCACCGCGGCCCTCTCCATCGACACCCCCGAGACCTCCTCCCGCGCCCTCGCCGTGATCCGGGAGAACAGCGTCCAGGGCCTGGCCGAAATGCGCCGGCTGATCGGACTGCTCCGGGCGGGCGGCGAGAGCGAGGAACCGGCCGCCGCCCCCACCCTCGACGGGCTCGACGCGCTGCTGGCGCAGTCCCGGGCCTTCGCCGCGGACACCGGGCTGGCCTTCGCGCTCGACGACGCCCGGCCGCCGGGGCTGAAGCTGCCGACGCCGGTCGAGCTGGCCGCGTACCGGATCGTCCAGGAGTCCCTGACCAACGCCCTCAAGCACGCGTCCCCCGGCCCGGTCACCGTCGCGCTCACGCACGCGGACGACACCCTGACGGTGACCGTGACCAGCCCGTACGACGGCGACCGCGCGGGCCCGCGCGCCCCCGGCTCCGGAGCGGGCCTGGTGGGCATGGAGGAGCGGGTGGCGCTCCTCCACGGCGTGCTCGCGACGGGGCCCGTCCCCGGCCCGGACGGCACGAAGACCTGGCAGGTGCGGGCCGAACTGCCCGCCGAGGACAACAGCAAGGAGCTGCCCATATGAACGCCGAACCCCGAGGAGAGGGCCGGGTGCGGGTGCTCGTCGCCGAGGACCAGTCAGCGGTGCGGGCGGGACTCGTCCTCATCCTGGGCAGCGCCCCCGACATCGAGGTCGTCGGCGAGGCCGCGGACGGCGAGGAGGCCGTGCGCCTGGCCCGTGAGCTGCGCCCCGACCTGGTCCTGATGGACGTCCAGATGCCGCGCCTGGACGGGGTGTCGGCGACGCGGCAGGTCGTCGACGGCGGTTTCGCCGACGTGCTCGTCCTGACCACTTTCGATCTCGACGCGTACGTCTTCGGGGCGCTGCGGGCCGGCGCGGCGGGCTTCCTGCTGAAGAACACCGAGGCCAAGGACCTGCTGGAGGCGGTGCGGACCGTGGCGCGCGGCGAGGGCCTGATCGCGCCCGCCGTGACCCGGCGGCTGATCGCGGAGTTCGCCGCGCCCGCCCCCGCGCGCCGCGAGGACGCTCCCGATCCGGCCGTGCTGGACCCGCTGACCCGGCGCGAGCGGGAGGTGCTGGCGCGGCTCGGCGAGGGGCTGTCCAACGCGGAGATCGCGGTGCGCCTCGACATGGCGGAGGCCACCGTCAAGACGCATGTCAGCCGGCTTCTGGGCAAGCTCGGGCTGCGGAGCAGGGTCCAGGCGGCGGTCCTCTCACAGGAGTTGGGGCTCTCCTGAAACGGTGCCGGGTCCCGAACGGGAGTTCCCCTTCTCTGGTCCAGACCTCTTGACGATTGGTCCAGACCTTGGCACGCTCGCCGCACTGTGTGGTGAGCACGCCAAGGCCCGCCTCCCCATCTCCATCCGGGCCGTGGCGTGTTCACCGGGCGGCGCAGGTCCCACCCCCGTCATGTCGGACCTCTCTCGGGAGCAACCCTTGAGTACAGCAACCCCCACGCGACAGCGCTACAGAACACGCATCGCGGCCACGCTCACCGCACTCGCCCTTCCCCTCGCCGCGATGGTCGGCCTGGCCTCCCCCGCCCAGGCCGCCCCCTCGGCCACGGCGACGTACACCAAGAAGTCGGACTGGGGCACGGGCTTCGAAGGCTCGTGGACCGTGAAGAACACGGGCACCACCACCCTGTCCTCCTGGACCGTGGAGTGGGACTTCCCCACCGGCACCAAGGCCGGCTCGGCCTGGGACGCCACGCTCACCTCCGCCGGCAACCACTACACGGCCAAGAACCTCTCCTGGAACGGGACCCTGGCACCCGGCGCCGCCGTCACCTTCGGCTTCAACGGCACCGGCCCCGGCAACCCGTCGGGCTGCAAGCTCAACGGCGGCTCCTGCGACGGCGGTTCCCAGCCCGGCGACACCGCCCCGACCGCCCCCGGCACCCCGGTCGCGAGCGACATCAAGGACACCTCGGCCAAGCTGACCTGGACCGCCGCCACGGACGACAAGGGCGTCAAGAACTACGACGTCCTGCGCGACGGCAAGGCGGTCGCCACCGTCACGGGCCTGACGTACACCGACAACGCCCTGGCCAAGGGCACCAGTTACTCCTACGCCGTCCAGGCCCGCGACACCGCCGACCAGACCGGTCCGGCCAGCGGATCGGTCACGGTGAAGACCACCGGCGACGACGGCGGCCCCGGCCCCCAGCCCGGTGACCAGGTCAAGCTGGGCTACTTCACCAACTGGGGCGTCTACGGCCGCAACTACCACGTCAAGAACCTGGTGACGTCCGGCTCCGCCGCCAAGATCACGCACATCAACTACGCCTTCGGCAACGTCCAGGGCGGCAAGTGCACCATCGGCGACGCCTTCGCGGACTACGACAAGGCGTACACCGCCGACCAGTCGGTCGACGGCGTCGCCGACACCTGGGACCAGCCGCTGCGCGGCAACTTCAACCAGTTGCGCAAGCTGAAGGCCAAGTACCCGCACATCAAGGTGATCTGGTCGTTCGGCGGCTGGACCTGGTCCGGCGGCTTCGGTGACGCGGCCAAGAACCCGGCCGCCTTCGCGGACTCCTGCTACAAGCTGGTCGAGGACCCGCGCTGGGCGGACGTCTTCGACGGCATCGACATCGACTGGGAGTACCCGAACGCCTGCGGTCTCACCTGTGACACCAGCGGCCCGGCCGCCCTCGGCAACCTGGCCTCCGCGCTGCGCACCAAGTTCGGCGCGAGCAACCTGGTCACCGCGGCCATCTCCGCCGACGGCTCGGACGGCGGCAAGCTCGACCTCGCCGACTACGGAACCGCCGCCAAGTCCTTCGACTGGTACAACGTGATGACGTACGACTTCTTCGGCGCCTGGGACGCGAAGGGCCCGACCGCCCCGCACTCCCCGCTGACCTCGTACACCGGCATCCCGAAGGCGGGTTACACCTCCGCCGAGGCCATCGCCAAGCTCAAGGCCAAGGGCGTCCCCGCCAAGAAGCTGCTGCTCGGCATCGGCTTCTACGGCCGCGGCTGGACCGGCGTCACCCAGAAGGAGCCGGGCGGCACCGCCACCGGCCCGGCCGCCGGAACGTACGAGCAGGGCATCGAGGACTACAAGGTCCTCAAGGCGAGCTGCCCCTCGAACGGCACCGTCGCCGGCACGGCCTACGCCCACTGCGGCACCAACTGGTGGAGCTACGACACCCCGGCGACCATCACCTCGAAGATGGCCTGGTCCAAGGCACAGGGCCTGGGCGGCGCCTTCTTCTGGGAGTTCAGCGGTGACACCGCCAACGGCGAGCTGGTCTCGGCGATCGACTCCGGCCTGAAGTAGCCCGCAGGGCACGACGAAGGACTCCCCCCATGGGAAAAGCCGGGGGAGACGGGACCGCTCCCCGTCTCCCCCGGCTTTCGTCCGTACGAAGTACCTCGCCCGGTCTACGCCACATTGACTCGTTGCCCCGGCGGCGCCGCCTCCAGCCACGCCAGGAACCCGGTGAGCGCGTCCTCGCTCATCGCCAGCTCCAGGCGCGTACCGCGGTGGACGCAGCCCAGGATGTGCGCGTCGGACAGCAGCGCCAGCTCCTCCTCGCCCTCCGGGGCCCGGCGCGCGACGACCTCGATGGCCGAACGCTCCAGGACGCGGCGGGGCTTGGGGGCGTAGCTGAAGACCCGGAACCAGGCGATCCGGTCACCGCTGTAGCGGGCCACGCCGTACACCCAGCCCTTGCCGGACCGGTCCGACTCCTCGGGGGTGTCCCAGCGCAGCGAGCAGTCGAAGGTGCCGCCGGAGCGCTGGATCAGCCTCCGGCGCAACCCGAAGACGAACAGCCCCACCAGCACCAGCAGGACGACAGAGCCGCACACAAGCAGAGCGAGGATCATCTCCTACGACCTCCTCGCCTCATCCAGTACCGCTACGGAAAAGCACTTCAGCACTACAACACCACGCGACGGCGTCCGCTTCCGCATCCGCGTCAGCCGCGACCCGTCCTGGAAGTATCCAGTACGAGCCGCGGCTGAGGGCGGATCACGTGGGGTGAGGCAGGACTCAGTGTCCCGCCACCGCGCGCAGACGGACGTCGGCGCGACGCTCGGCGGCGGAGTCGTCCGCCGCCTTCGCCGCTTCCAGCGCCCGCTCGGCGCGCGCCGTGTCGATCTCGTCGGCCAGCTCGGCGATCTCCGCGAGCAGCGACAGCTTGTTGTCGGCGAACGAGATGAAACCGCCGTGGACGGCGGCGACGACGGTGCCGCCCTCGCTCGTACGGATGGTCACCGGGCCCGATTCCAGCACACCCAGAAGCGGCTGGTGACCGGGCATGACGCCGATGTCGCCGGACGTGGTGCGCGCGACGACCAGGGTGGCCTCGCCGGACCAGACGTTGCGGTCCGCTGCGACCAGCTCGACGTGCAGCTCAGCAGCCAAGGGTGGCTCCTCGGGTCACCACCCGGCAGTGGCTGCCGGGTGTTGGGTCAAAGTCTAGGGGGTGTACGGAGAGAGGGGCGGGGCGGGCCCGCCCCTCTCACGCGTACGGCACTGCACTACAGGTGGGGCCTGACGTCAGCTGACGCCGAGCTCCTTGGCGTTGGCCTTGAGGTCCTCAATGCCACCGCACAGGAAGAACGCCTGCTCGGGGAAGTGGTCGTAGTCACCGTCGCAGATGGCGTTGAACGCGGTGATCGACTCGTCGAGCGGAACGTCCGAACCGTCCACGCCGGTGAACTGCTTGGCGACGTGGGTGTTCTGCGACAGGAAGCGCTCGACACGACGGGCGCGGTGGACGACCAGCTTGTCCTCTTCGCCCAGCTCGTCGATACCGAGGATCGCGATGATGTCCTGGAGGTCCTTGTACTTCTGCAGGATCGCCTTGACGCGCATCGCGGTCGCGTAGTGGTCCGCCGCGATGTAGCGGGGGTCCAGGATGCGCGACGTGGAGTCGAGCGGGTCCACCGCAGGGTAGATGCCCTTCTCCGAGATCGGGCGCGACAGCACGGTCGTCGCGTCCAGGTGGGCGAAGGTGGTGGCCGGCGCCGGGTCGGTCAGGTCGTCCGCGGGGACGTAGATCGCCTGCATCGAGGTGATCGAGTGACCGCGGGTCGAGGTGATGCGCTCCTGGAGGAGACCCATCTCGTCGGCCAGGTTCGGCTGGTAACCCACCGCGGACGGCATGCGGCCGAGGAGCGTGGAGACCTCGGAACCCGCCTGCGTGTAGCGGAAGATGTTGTCGATGAAGAAGAGCACGTCCTGCTTCTGCACATCGCGGAAGTACTCCGCCATGGTCAGACCCGAGAGCGCGACGCGAAGACGCGTGCCCGGCGGCTCGTCCATCTGGCCGAAGACGAGGGCCGTCTTGTCGATGACGCCCGAGTCGGCCATTTCCTCGATGAGGTCGTTGCCCTCACGGGTGCGCTCACCGACACCGGCGAACACCGACACACCGTCGTGGTTGTTGGCCACGCGGTAGATCATTTCCTGGATCAGCACGGTCTTGCCGACACCGGCGCCACCGAACAGACCGATCTTTCCACCCTTGACGTACGGGGTGAGAAGGTCGATGACCTTGATGCCGGTCTCGAACATCTCGGTCTTCGACTCGAGCTGGTCGAACGACGGGGCCTTGCGGTGGATGGGCCACCGCTCGGTCACCTCGGCGTTGGCCTCCGGCTTGTTCAGGATCTCGCCGAGGGTGTTGAACACCTTGCCCTTGGTGATCTCGCCGACGGGGACGGTGATGCCCTCGCCGGTGTCGGTCACCGGGGCCTGGCGGACCAGGCCGTCGGTGGGCTGCATCGAGATCGCACGGACCAGGCCGTCGCCCAGGTGCAGGGCGACTTCCAGGGTCAGCGTCTTCAGGGCGCCGTCCTCGGCCGGGTCTGCGACCTGGACCTTGAGGGCGTTGTAGATCTCCGGCATGGCGTCGACGGGGAACTCCACGTCGACGACCGGGCCGATGACCCGGGCGACGCGGCCCGTGGCAACGGCCGCCACTGCGGTCTCAGTGTTCGTCGTCACTTACTTGTCACTCCCCGCGGTCGCGTCGGCCAGGGCGCTGGCGCCACCGACGATCTCGCTGATTTCCTGGGTGATTTCGGCCTGGCGGGCCGCGTTGGCAAGCCGGGAGAGGCTCTTGATGAGATCCCCGGCGTTGTCGGTCGCCGACTTCATCGCACGACGACGGGCGGCGTGCTCGGAAGCGGCGGCCTGCAGCAGTGCGTTGTAGATACGGCTCTCGACGTAGCGCGGCAGCAGGGCGTCGAGAACGTCCTCCGCCGACGGCTCGAAGTCGAAGAGCGGAAGGATCTCGTCCTTCGCGCCCTCCTCCTTCTCGACCTTGTCGAGGCTGAGCGGCAGCATCCGGTTCTCGACCGGGGTCTGCGTCATCATCGACACGAATTCCGTGAAGACGATGTGCAGTTCGTCGACGCCGCCCTCGGCCGTCTCGGTGGTGACGGCCTCGATGAGGGGGCCGGCCACGCGCTTGGCGTCCGCGTAGGTCGGGCTGTCGGTGAAGCCGGTCCACGAGTCCGCGACCTTGCGCTCACGGAACCCGTAGTAGGCGACGCCCTTGCGGCCGACGATGTAGGTGTCGACCTCCTTGCCCTCGCCGCGCAGCCGCTCGGTGAGCCGCTCCGCGGCCTTGATGGCGTTGGAGGAGTAGCCGCCGGCCAGACCGCGGTCGCTCGTGAGGAGCAGGACCGCGGCGCGGGCCGGGGCGTCGGCCTCGGTGGTCAGCGGGTGCTTGGTGTTGGAGCCGGTCGCCACCGCCGTCACCGCGCGGTTCAGCTCGCTGGCGTACGGCGTGGAAGCCGCAACCTGGCGCTGAGCCTTGACGATGCGAGAGGCGGCGATCATCTCCATCGCCTTGGTGATCTTCTTGGTCGCGGTGACGGATCGGATGCGACGCTTGTAGACCCGGAGCTGCGCTCCCATGAGTCAGGTCCCTTCCGTCGTCACTTGGAGACGTTGACGGCCGGTGCGTCCTCGCCCAGGGACTTGCCGTCCGAGGTCTCGAACCGTCCCTTGAACGTGGTGATCGCCTCGGCGATGGACTGCAGGGTGTCGTCGGACATCTTCGCGCCCTCGGCGATCGAGGTGAGGAGCTCCTTGCGCTCGCGGCGCAGGTAGTCCAGCAGCTCGCTCTCGAAGCGGCGGATGTCGTTGACCGGGACGTCGTCCATCTTGCCGGTGGTGCCGGCCCAGACGGAGACGACCTGCTCCTCGACGGGCATCGGCTGGTACTGGCCCTGCTTCAGCAGCTCGACCAGGCGCTTGCCGCGCTCCAGCGACGACTTGGAGGCCGCGTCCAGGTCGGAACCGAAGGCGGCGAACGCCTCCAGCTCGCGGTACTGGGCGAGGTCCAGACGCAGTCGGCCGGAGACCTGACGCATCGCCTTGTGCTGGGCGGAACCACCGACACGCGAGACCGAGATACCGACGTTGAGCGCCGGACGCTGGTTGGCGTTGAAGAGGTCCGACTCCAGGAAGCACTGGCCGTCGGTGATGGAGATGACGTTGGTCGGGATGAACGCCGACACGTCGTTCGCCTTGGTCTCGACGATGGGCAGACCCGTCATCGAGCCGGCGCCCAGGTCGTCCGACAGCTTCGCGCAACGCTCGAGGAGACGCGAGTGCAGGTAGAAGACGTCGCCCGGGTAGGCCTCGCGGCCCGGCGGACGGCGCAGCAGCAGCGACACGGCGCGGTAGGCGTCGGCCTGCTTCGACAGGTCGTCGAAGATGATGAGGACGTGCTTGCCGTCGTACATCCAGTGCTGGCCGATGGCCGAACCGGTGTACGGGGCCAGGTACTTGAAGCCGGCCGGGTCGGACGCGGGGGCGGCGACGATCGTCGTGTACTCGAGCGCGCCGGCCTCCTGGAGCGCACCACGCACGGAGGCGATGGTGGAGCCCTTCTGGCCGATGGCGACGTAGATGCAGCGGACCTGCTTCTTCGGGTCGCCCGAGCGCCAGTTGTCACGCTGGTTGATGATCGTGTCGACGGCCAGCGCGGTCTTGCCGGTCTGGCGGTCGCCGATGATCAGCTGACGCTGACCGCGGCCGATCGGCACCATCGAGTCGACGGCCTTGTAGCCGGTCTGCATCGGCTCGTGCACGGACTTGCGGACCATGACGCCCGGAGCCTGCAGCTCCAGGGCGCGGCGGCCCTCGGTCTCGATCTCGCCGAGGCCGTCGATCGGGTTGCCGAGCGGGTCGACGACGCGGCCGAGGTAGCCCTCGCCGACGCCGACGGAGAGCACCTCACCGGTGCGCTGCACCGGCTGGCCCTCCTCGATTCCGCTGAACTCGCCGAGGACGATCGCGCCGATCTCGCGCTCTTCGAGGTTGAGGGCGAGACCGAGGGTTCCGTCCTCGAACTTCAGCAGCTCGTTCGCCATGGCCGAGGGAAGTCCCTCGATCTTCGCGATGCCGTCGCCGGCAACGCTGACAGTTCCGACCTCCTCGCGCGAGGCCGCGTCCGGCTTGTACGACTGGACGAAGTTCTCCAGTGCGTCCCGGATCTCCTCCGGCCGGATCGTGAGCTCCGCCATCTGGGTTCCCTGCTCTCCTTGTTGGGCCCGAAGTTTTCTAGGGGTCTGGGGTCGGCCCCCAGGAATCCTCTGCGGCCCAACCGGGCCGCTGGCAATGCGTGGTGCTGCGTACGTGATACGGGTACCGGCGTCAGCCGGCCATGCGCCGGGAGACCTCGTCGAGGCGCTCCGCGACCGTGCCGTTGATGAACTCGTCGCCGACGCGGACCTGGATTCCGCCGAGGACCGCGGGGTCCACGTCGAGGTTCAGGTGCATCTCGCGACCGTAGATCTTGGCGAGGGCGGCGCCGAGGCGCTGCTTCTGCTGGTCGGTGAGGGGCACCGCGGAGGTGACCTCCGCGACCATCCGGCTGCGGCGCTCCGCGGCGAGCTTGGAGAGGGACTCGAGTCCCGCTTCCAGGCTACGTCCACGGGGCTGCGTCACAAGACGGACGACCAGACGCTCGGTGACCTGCTCGGCCCGACCCCCGAGCAGGCTGCGGAGCAGCGAGCTCTTGGCGGCGGCGGTGGCCGCCTTGTCGGTGAGCGCGGAACGGAGCGCGGCGTCCGACGAGACGATCCGGCCGAAGCGGAACAGCTCGTCCTCGACGTTGTCGAGGGAGCCGGCCTGCTGAGCGGCGGTGAGGTCGGCGGTGTTCGCCAGCTCCTCCGTCGCGTCGACCAGGTCGCGCGACTGCGACCAGCGCGAGCGGACCATGCCCTTGACCAGGTCGACGGCCGCGCCGTCCACCTGACCGGTGAGCAGGCGCCCGGCCAGCTCCGCCTTGGCCTCGCCGGGCTGCGACGGGTCGGTCAGGACCCGGCGCAGCGAGACCTCGCGGTCAAGCAGCGCGGTGACGGCGGCCAGGTCGCCGGCCAGCTTCGTCGCGTCGACGGACGGGGTGTCCGTCAGCGCGTCGAGGCTGCTCCGGGCGTTGCCCAGGGCCTCACGGCTCGCGCCGTTCATCGGGCGGCCTCGGCCTTCTCCTCAAGCTCGTTGAGGAAACGGTCGATGGTGCGGCTCTGGCGGGCGTGGTCCTCGAGGGACTCGCCGACCAGCTTGCCGGCCAGGTCGGTGGCGAGCTTGCCGACGTCCTGACGCAGCGTCAGAGCAGCCTGCTTGCGGTCGGCCTCGATCTGGGCGTGACCGGCAGCGATGATCTCCTCGCGCTGCCGCTGGCCCTCTGCGCGCAGGTCTTCCTTGAGCGCAGTGCCCTGCTCCAGCGCCTCCTGGCGCAGGCGCGCGGCCTCGTGGCGGGCCTCGGCGAGCTGAGCCTTGTACTGCTCCAGGACGCTCTCGGCTTCGATCCGGGCCTCATCGGCCTTCTCGATACCGCCTTCGATGGCCTCGCGGCGCTCTTCCAGAACCTTGTTGATGTTCGGGAGGAGCTTCTTGGCGAGGAAGCCGAAGACGATGACGAAGGCGATCAGACCGATGACCAGCTCGTCGAGATGCGGGATCAGAGGATTCTGAGGCTCCTCCGCCGCCGCAAGGAACAGAGCGTTCACATCAGTGCCTTCCGTGAAAGGTAGTTGGCTGTCGGTCCGGGCTTACTGGTAGACGAAGCCCATGACGATGCCGATGAGGGCGAGAGCCTCACAGAAGGCGAAGCCCATGATCTGGTTGGTGCGGATCAGGCCGGCGGCCTCGGGCTGACGCGCGAGGGCCTGGGTGCCGTTACCGAAGATGATGCCGACGCCGACGCCGGGGCCGATCGCGGCGAGGCCGTAGCCGATGGAGGCGACGTTGCCGACGACGTTCTCCTTGGCACCGGCAGCGAGGTTGACAAGCTCGAGAGCAGCGGACATGCCGTTACTTCCTTCTCTTTCACGGACCGGTGGGGGTTGGCCACCGGACGTCTGTTGGTTCTGGGGGGCGAGGCCCGCGCTGCGCGCCGGCCCGGTCGTGCTGGCTCAGTGGCCCTTGGCGAGTGCGCCCTGGACGTAGCTGGAGGCCAGGAGCACGAAGACGTAAGCCTGGACGGCCTGGATGAAGAGCTCGAAGACGGTCATCACCAGGACCATGACGAAGGACACGGTGCCGTAGGCGATTCCGATGCCGTTCATGAGGTACCAGGAGGCCAGGGTGAACATCACGATGAGCAGGTGGCCGGCGAACATGTTCGCGAACAGTCGCACCGCGTGCGTGAAGGGCCGGATGACCAGGTTCGAGAAGAACTCGATGACCACGACGAGCGGCAGGACCCAGCCCAGCGACTTGTCGTAACCGGTGATGTTCTTCCAGCCGCCGACGAAGCCGTGCTTCTTGAAGGTCAGCGAGACCCAGAGCACGTACACGATCAGCGCGAGGCCGGCCGGGAAGGCGATCAGCGACGGGACCGGGAACTGGGCGACCGGGATGATCGACCAGACGTTCATGATCCAGACGAAGAAGAAGAGCGACACCATCAGCGGGACGTACTTCTCGCCGTCCTTCTTGCCGATGATCTCGTAGACGATGCCGCGGCGGACGAAGTCGTACCCGGCCTCACCGATCATCTGGACCTTGCCGGGCACCAGCTTCGGCTTGTTGAAGGCCGCCCAGAAGAAGGCGACGATCACGAGCGTGCTGAGCAGCGCGAGCAGCATGGGCTTCGTGAACTCGAAGCCCGCCACCTCGAACATCGGCTTGTACAGGAAGGTGTGGAGGCCCGGAGCCGGGAACCCGCATCCGGAGAAAATGTGGCAGCTCGCATCAAAGGCAAGCGTTGTGTCAGCACTCACCGCGGGCTCCTTCAGCGTGGCGCATAGGTACGGCAACCTCGTTGTGTCGGCGCGGCAGGAAGCCGCGGGTCGGCACTGGACTGGTGGTCTTGGAAAGCTGGGCGGGGCGGTTCGGCATCGAGCCTCGCGCTGGGACAGGCGTCAGCTCGAATGCCCGCGCCCGCAGTGCCGCAGTTGGCACCGGACGATAGCAGCATCTCGAACGGCCATTTATCCCGGCCCTACCCTTCACGTCGGGGACCCGGTCTTCTGAGGCTTCTGGGCCTCGGACGAGTCGGGGTCGACGTAAAGGATCTTTGCCTTCATGTAGGCGCGCGCCTGGGCGGCGATCCACATGATGGTGACGGCGAGCAGTGTGAAACCGAACGCCTTGAAGTCGAACAGCTCTGTGCCCTTGAACACTGCCAGGAAGACGAACAGCAGCAGCAGTTGGAGCACATAGAGCAGGAGCCCCATGGCCTGGAAGAGCTGCGGCAGCCGCTTCGCGGTGCGCTGGAGTGCCACCAGCCCACCCCCCATGAAAGCGAGCGACACCCCCGTGCCCACGAGTGCCCCGAGCGCCCCTTCGCCGCCGCCGACCAGCGCGGCGACCAGGACGGCGACAGCGCCGACGGCAGCAGCGGGTACGGCGGTTCGAAGGAGTGTCCGGGCGTCGTTGGACGGCATGGCGGCAGCTCCGCTTTGCTTGGTGGGGGCAGTGGGTGTCGTCATGGACGAGCGTAAGCCCGGATCGAGAAGGGTCCTCGGGCCGCCGGACCGTCGCACCGCGGTCCCGCGGCTCTGTCGCCGGGTCTCGTGAACCGTATCACAAACTATTTGATGCAGTCTTTACCCAGAAAGTGTGGTTGCTGTCACACATGAGAGTGACAGCGCCCGTGTGTGCGCTGCACTCCGTCGCTTTGTCTGGTATTGGGCTTCGCTGGGGCAATCGTCAATGCGGGAGGCTCAGTTGAAACGCGAACGGGGGCCCACCGCGGTCGCTCCGTTGACGCCCGCCGCCACGGGCGAACGGTCCCCTTCGTCGCTGTTGTCGCCCTCTTCGGGCGACGCCTCGGCGGCCTCCTGGGCCCCCGTGGAGGCCGCCGCGGACGACGCGACCACCTGGGTGCGGCCGCGCCGGTAGCGGGGCGGCACGAACGCCTCCATCCACCGCGGGGCCCGCGGCGTGAAGCGCGGCAGGAGCAGCAGGACCAGGCCCAGCGCGCTCAGGCCGACGATCACCAGCACGATCCACATGCTGGCCGAGTTCACCGAGTACGCGACCATCCCGAACGCGATGAGCGCCGACCAGAAGTACATGATCAGCACCGCCCGGCTGTGCGAGTGCCCGATCTCCAGCAGCCGGTGGTGCAGATGCCCGCGGTCCGCCGCGAACGGCGACTTGCCCTGCCAGGTCCTGCGCACGATCGCCAGCATCAGGTCCGCGAACGGGATCGCGATGATCGTCAGCGGCAGCAGCAGCGGGATGAACACCGGCAGCATCGCGTGCGTGGCCGCCCGCTCGCCGCCGATGAAGAGCCTCAGCGCGTCCGAGTCCACCTGGCCCGTGATCGAGATGGCGCCCGCCGCCAGCACCAGGCCGATCAGCATCGAGCCGGAGTCGCCCATGAAGATGCGGGCCGGATGCATGTTGTGCGGCAGGAAGCCGATGCACATGCCGACCAGGATCGCCGCGAACAGCGTCGCGGGGGCCGCCTCCTCGATCCCGTACCGGAACCACATCCGGTAGGCGTACAGGAAGAACGCGGTGGCCGCGATGCACACCATGCCGGCCGCGAGGCCGTCCAGGCCGTCGACGAAGTTCACCGCGTTGATGGTGATGACGACGAGCGCGACGGTGAGCAGATTGCCCTGCCAGCCGGTCAGCGAGACCGCGCCGACGCCGGGGACCGGCAGGTACAGCACGGTGAGGCCCTGCATCACCATCACGCCGGCGGCGATGAACTGCCCGCCCAGCTTGATCAGCGCGTCGATCTCGAACTTGTCGTCCAGGACGCCGATCAGCCAGATCACGGCGGCCCCGGAGAGCAGTGCCCGTGGTTCGTTCGACAGGTCGAAGACGCCGTTGAGGCTCTCCAGGTGGTCCGCCACCAGCAGCCCCGCGCACAGACCGCCGAACATGGCGATGCCGCCGAGCCGCGGTGTCGGTTCCCGGTGGACGTCGCGGGCGCGGATCTCCGGCATCGCTCCGGAGGCGATGGCGAACTTCCGCACCGGCCCCGTCAGCAGATAGGTCACCGCGGCCGTGACGCAGAGCGTCAACAGGTATTCACGCACGGGCTGCCCCACAGTTGTCGCTGGCCTTCTCAGCCCCACACCCTAGCTTCGCGGCCACGGGGTTGAGGACACTCGGGTGCCCCGGACGGTTGCACACCGCCCGTCCGTCCCCGGTAAGGAGGAACGGTTTCACCCCCGGAACGGGGCGTCCGGGTACGGCGGAAACCGCCTCGCCAGCTCGCGCACCCCGCCCGCGGCACGCCGTTCCCCCCGCAGCGCGAGCGCGAACAGCGCCGCCACGCGCGCCATCTGCGCCTCGCCCATGCCCTGCGTGGTCACGGCCGCGGTGCCCAGCCGCAGCCCGCGCCCCTCCCCGTACGGCAGCGCGCACGTGTCCAGGACGATCCCGGCCGCCGCCAGCCGCGCCCTGGCCTCCCGCCCGTCCAGTCCCAGCGGTGCCGGGTCGACGGTCAGCAGGTGCGTGTCCGTGCCGCCGGTGGTCAGCGCGAGGCCCTCGGCCGCCAGGCCCTCGCCCAGCACGCGCGCGTTGGAAACCACCTGATGGGCGTACGTGGTGAAGGCGGGCCGCGCCGCCTCGCCGAACGCGACCGCCTTCGCCGCGATCGTGTGCATCTGCGCGCCGCCCTGGGTGAACGGGAACACCGCCCGGTCGATCCGCTCGGCCAGCTCCTCGCCGCACAGCAGCATGCCGCCGCGCGGCCCGCGCAGCACCTTGTGCGTGGTCGCGCACACCACGTCGGCGTACGGCACGGGGCTGGGCGCCGCTCCCCCGGCCACCAGACCGATCGGATGCGCGGCGTCGGCGACGAGGTACGCGCCGACCTCGTCGGCGATCTCCCGGAAGGCCGCGTAGTCGGGGTGGCGCGGATACGAGATCGACCCGACGACGATCGCCCGCGGCCGGTGCGTGCGCGCCAGCTCCCGCACCTGCGCGTAGTCGAGCAGCCCGCTTCGCGCGTCGACCCCGTAGCCGACGACGTCGAACCACCGGCCGGAGAAGTTGCCGGGCGCGCCGTGCGTGAGGTGCCCGCCGGACGGGAGGCCCATGGCCAGCAGGGTGTCCCCCGGCTTGAGCAGGGCGGCGTACGCGGCCAGCACGGCGGCCGACCCGGAGTGCGGCTGCACGTTGGCGTGCGCGGCGCCGAACAGCCCCTTCGCCCGGTCCACGGCGAGGCGCTCGGCCTCGTCGACGACCTCGCAGCCGCCGTGGTGCCGGGCGCCCGGGTAGCCCTCCGCGTACTTGTTCGCGAGTACCGAGCCGAGCGCGGCCAGCACGGCGGGCGAGGTGAAGTTCTCGGCGGCGACGAGCTGGAGGCCGGCCGCCTCGCGCTCGGCCTCGCCGCGTACGACGGCGGCGATCTCGGGGTCGAGCCGTTCCAGGGTGCCGAAATCCGCGCCCGGGTGCGCGGGGGCGGTCGGTGACGCGTCGACGACGGGCATCTCGGGCTCCGGGCCTGCGGTGGGGGACCGTAAGGGGCGTGTCCCCCAATGTAGGCCCGGTACGCCGATGACGCCCGGCGTGGTTCCTCAGTCCTTGCCGGGGATGCCCGTCAGGGCGGTGACGACCGGGTCCAGGGCAAGCTGGATCTCCTCGCCGACGGAGCGGAAGAAGGTGATGGGCGCCCCGTACGGGTCGTAGACCTCGTCCGCCTCCTCGGTGGGCGCCAGCAGCCAGCCCCGCAGCGCGGCCGCAGCCCGCACCAGGGCGCGGGCCCGCTCCACGACGCCGTGCTCGGCCGCGTCGGGCAGCGTCAGCGGGTCTATGGCCCGCACCAGCCGGTTGAACTCCTTCAGCGTGAAGGTGCGCAGCCCGGCCGAGTGCCCCATGGAGATGACCTGCGCCCGGTGGTCGCGGGTGGCGGTCAGCACCAGGTCGGCCCGGATGACGTGCTCGTCCAGCAGCTCGCGGCCGGTGAAGCCGGAGGCGTCCGCGCCGAAGTCCGCGAGGACGGCGGCGGCGTTGGCCTCCATGGGGGCGCCCTCGTGGCCCCAGGTGCCGGCGCTCTCGACGACGAGTCCGCCGAAGTGCGGGTCGCCCAGGCGCTCCTCCAGGGCGTGCCGGGTCAGCCGCTCGGTGATCGGTGAGCGGCACACGTTGCCGGTGCTGACGTGGAGGATACGGAAGGTGGTCCCCGATATGCCTTCTGCTGTGCCACGCCCGTCAAGGGCGGTCAACTCGCCACCTCAAGATCGGGCACGACCTTGCGGAGCTCCTCCGCACTGAGCACTCCGGCGCGCAGCAGCACCGGCACGGGGCCGGTCACGTCCACGATGGAGGACGGCAGGTTGCCGGGGGTGGGGCCGCCGTCCAGGTACACCGAGACGGAGTCGCCCAGCATGTCCAGGGCGGCGTCGCAGGTCTCGGGGGACGGGTGCCCGGTGAGGTTGCCGGAGGAGACGGCCATCGGGCCGACCTCGGTGAGCAGCTCGATCGCGATGGGGTGCAGCGGCATCCGGACGGCGACGGTGCCGCGGGTGTCGCCGAGGTCCCACTGGAGGGACGGCTGGTGCTTGGCGACCAGGGTCAGCCCGCCCGGCCAGAACGCGTCGACGAGCTCCCAGGCCTGCTCGGAGAAGTCGGTGACCAGGCCGTGCAGGGTGTTCGGGGAGCCGATGAGGACGGGGCTCGGCATGTTGCGGCCGCGGCCCTTGGCCTCCAGCAGGTCGCCGACGGCCTCGCTGCTGAAGGCGTCCGCGCCGATCCCGTACACGGTGTCGGTGGGCAGGACGACCAGCTCGCCGCGGCGCACTGCCGAGGCGGCTTCGCGCAGACCGGTCTTGCGGTCGGTCGCGTCGTTGCAGTCGTATCGCCGTGCCATTTAACGGACCCCCTCGGGCAGGAACTTCGGGCTGTGCGCAATGCTGGGAGCAATCGGGACGTACGGAGCACTGGTCACGGCATCGCCTTGCGGGCGGTGGCGAAGCGCGGCCGGTTGTTGAGGTCCGGGTGGTCGGCGGCGTCCGCCCAGCCCCGCTCCTCGGTGAAGATCCACGGGACCTGGCCGCCCTGGGTGTCGGCGTGCTCGATGACGACGACGCCGCCGGGGCGCAGCAGGCGGTGCGCGGTGCGCTCGATGCCGCGGATGAGGTCGAGGCCGTCCTCGCCGGAGAACAGCGCCAGCTCGGGGTCGTGGTCCCGGGCCTCGGGGGCGACGTACTCCCACTCGGTGAGCGGGATGTACGGCGGGTTGGAGATGACGAGGTCGACCTGGCCGTCCAGCTCGGGCAGCGCGGTGCGCGCGTCCCCGTGGTGCAGGACGACGCGGGACCCGTCGACGTTCTTGCGGGTCCACTTCAGGGCGCCCTCGTCCAGTTCCACGGCGTGCACGCGGGAGCGCGGCACCTCCTGGGCCAGGGCCAGCGCGATGGCGCCGGAGCCGGTGCACAGGTCGATGATGAGCGGCTCGACGACGTCCATGGCGCGTACGGCGTCTATGGCCCAGCTCACCACCGACTCGGTCTCCGGGCGCGGCACGAACACGCCCGGCCCGACCTGGAGTTCCAGGTAGCGGAAGAAGGCGCGGCCGGTGATGTGCTGAAGGGGTTCGCGGGCCTCGCGGCGGGCGATGGCCTCCCAGTAGCGGGCGTCGAAGTCGCTGTCGGGGACCCGGTGCAGCTCTCCCCGCTTGACGCCGTGGACGAACGAGGCGAGCTCCTCCGCGTCGAAGCGCGGTGAGGGCACGCCGGCGTCGGCCAGCCGCTGGGTGGCCTGCGCCACCTCGGCGAGCAGCAGATTCATCCGGTTCCTCCGGCTTGCAGGGGTTGAGCGGGACTGGCCGACGCTGCCGCTACTGCGCGGCGGCGAGCTTGGCCGCGGAGTCGGCGTCGACGAGGGCCTGGATGACGGCGGTGAGGTCGCCGTCGAGCACCTGGTCCAGGTTGTACGCCTTGAAGTTCACCCGGTGGTCGGAGATCCGGTTCTCCGGGAAGTTGTACGTCCGGATCTTCTCGGAGCGGTCGACCGTGCGCACCTGGCTGCGGCGCACGTCGGAGGCCTCGCGCTCGGCGGCCTCCTGGGCGGCGGCCAGCAGCCGGGAGCGCAGGATGCGCATGGCCTGCTCCTTGTTCTGGAGCTGGCTCTTCTCGTTCTGGCAGGAGGCGACGACACCGGTCGGCAGGTGCGTGATGCGCACCGCGGAGTCGGTGGTGTTGACGGACTGGCCGCCGGGGCCCGAGGAGCGGTAGACGTCGATGCGCAGGTCGTTCGCGTTGATCTCGACCTCGACCTCCTCGGCCTCCGGGGTGACGAGCACGCCCGCGGCGGAGGTGTGGATGCGGCCCTGCGACTCGGTGGAGGGCACGCGCTGCACGCGATGCACGCCGCCCTCGTACTTGAGGCGGGCCCAGACTCCCTGGCCGGGCTCGGTGGCGCCGTTGCCGCCCTTGGTCTTGACGGCGACCTGGACGTCCTTGTAGCCGCCGAGCTCGGACTCGGTGGCGTCGATGATCTCGGTCTTCCAGCCGACGCGCTCGGCGTAGCGGAGGTACATGCGCAGCAGGTCGCCGGCGAACAGGGCGGACTCGTCGCCGCCCGCGCCCGCCTTGACCTCCAGGATGACGTCCTTGTCGTCGTTGGGGTCCCGGGGCACGAGGAGGAGCCGCAGCTTCTCGGTGATCTCCTCGCGCTGCTTCTCCAGGTCCTTGACCTCGGCGGCGAAGTCGGGGTCGTCCGCGATGAACCCGCGGGCGGTCTCGATGTCCTCGCCGGTCTGCTTCCAGGCCCGGTAGGTGCCGATGATCGGGGTCAGCTCGGCGTAGCGCTTGTTGAGCCTGCGCGCGTTCGCCTGGTCGGCGTGGACCGACGGGTCGGCCAGCTTCTTCTCGAGATCGGCATGCTCGCCGATCAGGTCCTCGACCGCCTCGAACATCTTCGGGCTCCTGGTTCGCTGATTTCGCTCAGTAGTGAAGGGTGAGTGCCTGCGTCACGACAAAGCGCCGGTCCTCCCCCGCTCCGGTGGGGAGCGGTAAAGGACCGGCGCGATGACTCGCTACTTCGCGGCGGAGCCGGCCTTGCCGAAGCGGGCCTCGAAGCGGGCCACGCGGCCACCGGTGTCGAGGATCTTCTGCTTGCCCGTGTAGAACGGGTGGCACTCGGAGCAGACCTCGGCACGGATGGTGCCGTCCGTCAGGGTGCTACGGGTGGTGAACGACGCGCCACAGGTGCAGCTGACCTGGGTCTCGACGTACTCGGGGTGAACATCGCGCTTCAAGGTGACTCCTAGAGTTTCGGAGGGCGCCGGGTCGCATCCGCGGATTTGCGGGATACGTGAACCGGGGCCGACGGACCAGTCTGCCAGGGCTGGCCCGCGCTTCAAAATTCGAAGGTAATCATCTCAACGGGGGCGGGCCCCGAGGTATTCCGCGCCACGGACGGGCGGCGGTTTCCGGCCACTCCCCCGGGCCGGCCTCAGCCGCCGCCGACGATCTTCCCGGCGTCGCCCTTGTCGCCCGCCGACCCCTCGGTGACGGACGCGGGGACCGGCCGGTCGCCGCGCAGCGCCGTCCACAGCTCCTGGGACTGCCGGTCCAGCGGGACGACGCGGTTGGGGTCGCGGGGGTCGTACCTGACGGGCAGGGTGACCATCTTCATGTCGCCGGCGCCGATGCCCTTGAGCCCGTTGGCGAAGGACACCAGGCTGGAGACGGAGGCCAGGTCGCTGTCGGTGGTGACGGCCTTGGTGGCGGCGTCCCCGAGGTCGTACAGCTTCTTCGGGTTGGTGAACACCCCGACCTCCTTGACCTGTGCCAGCAGGGCCTTCATGAAGGCCTGCTGGAGCTGGATGCGGCCGAGGTCGGAGCCGTCGCCGATGCTCTTGCGGGTGCGGACCAGGCCGAGGGCCTGTTCGCCGTCGAGCCGGTGGGTGCCGGGCGGGAGGTCGAGGTGGCTCTTGGTGTCCTTGATCGCCCTGTGGGTGGTGACCGGGACGCCGCCGAGCTCGTCGATGAGCTTCTTGAAGCCGGTGAAGTCGACCTCGACGTAGTGGTCCATGCGGATGCCGGACATCTGCTCGACGGTCTTCACCGCGCAGGCCGGGCCGCCGACCTCGTACGCCGTGTTGAACATCTGGCGCCCGGCCGCCGGGACGACCGTCTTCCCGTCCTTGTCGGAGACGCACTCCGGGCGGGATATCAGGGTGTCGCGCGGCAGGGAGACGAGGGCGGCCTTCCGGTGGCCCTCGTACACGTGCAGGATCATCGCCGTGTCCGAGCGGGCGCCGCCCTCGTCGGTTCCGTACTTGGCGTTGTCGCCGTGCCGGGAGTCGGAGCCCAGGACGAGGATGTCCTGCGAGCCGTTGTCGACCTCGTCGGGGCGGTCGGTGCCGAGGGCGCCGTTGATGTCGACGCCCTTGAGGTTGCCGTCGAGCTTGAAGTAGACCGCGCCGAGGCCGCCGCCGCCGACCAGCACGACGCCCGCGGCCACCCAGGCCAGGGTGGTGCCCTTGCGGCGCTTGCGTGCTGCGCGGCGTTTGCCGGTGGCCCGTATTCGGCCGCCCCTGCCCTGGTCGGTCATGCGCTCCTCAGTCCTCCGTGGATGCCCGCGTACCCCCTGCCGTGGTGGATCAGGCACGGTTTGTCGACACTTGTCAGACGTTGAATCACCCAGAAGGGTTGCACAGGGGGCTGGGCGCTCCGGGTGCGGCGGGGGTGGTGGGCACTCTGCCGAAGGCGTCTAAGAGCCGTTCTTATCCGCGCTGAGCTGGGACTTCCCGGACACGTGGGCGGGGCCCGCGGGCGCGGGGCCCGGGCGGCGGATGTGGCGTACGTCTCGGCGTGCCGCCGGAGGCGGGCGTGCACAGGGGCGCGGGGAACCGCGCGGCCGGCCGCGGCGCGCCCGCCCGGAAACGGGGCGAGCCCGGGCGCCGGTCACCTTTCCGGTGACCCGCGCCCGGGCTCGTACGAACAGGACCCGTCAGGGACTAGTCGTTGCCGTTGCCGTTGCCGGACGGCGTCGTCTTGGCGATCTGCATCAGGAACTCGGCGTTCGACTTGGTCTGCTTCATCTTGTCGAGGAGCAGCTCGATCGCCTGCTGCGAGTCCAGCGCGTGCAGCACCCGGCGCAGCTTCCACACGATCGCCAGCTCCTCCGCGTTGAGGAGGATCTCCTCCTTGCGGGTGGAGGACGCGTCGACGTCCACCGCGGGGAAGATGCGCTTGTCGGAGAGCTTGCGGTCGAGCTTGAGCTCCATGTTGCCGGTGCCCTTGAACTCCTCGAAGATCACCTCGTCCATCCGCGAGCCGGTGTCGACCAGCGCGGTGGCCAGGATGGTCAGCGAGCCGCCGTCCTCGATGTTGCGCGCCGCACCGAAGAAGCGCTTCGGCGGGTAGAGCGCGGTCGAGTCGACACCGCCGGAGAGGATGCGCCCGGAGGCCGGGGCCGCCAGGTTGTACGCACGGCCCAGGCGGGTGATGGAGTCGAGGAGCACGACCACGTCGTGGCCCAGCTCCACCAGGCGCTTCGCGCGCTCGATGGCGAGCTCGGCGACGGTGGTGTGGTCCTCGGCGGGGCGGTCGAAGGTCGAGGAGATGACCTCGCCCTTCACCGACCGCTGCATGTCGGTGACCTCTTCCGGACGCTCGTCGACCAGGACGACCATCAGGTGGCACTCGGGGTTGTTGATCGTGATCGCGTTGGCGATGGCCTGCATGATCATCGTCTTGCCGGTCTTCGGCGGCGCGACGATCAGACCGCGCTGGCCCTTGCCGATCGGGGCGACGAGGTCGATGATCCGGGTCGTCAGGATGCCCGGGTCGGTCTCCAGGCGCATCCGGTCCTGCGGGTACAGGGGGGTGAGCTTCTGGAACTCGGGGCGGCCGCGGCCGCTCTCCGGCGCCATGCCGTTGACGGAGTCCAGGCGCACCAGCGCGTTGAACTTCTCGCGGCGCTCGCCGTCCTTGGGCTGGCGGACCGCGCCCGTGGTGTGGTCGCCCTTGCGCAGGCCGTTCTTGCGGACCTGGGCGAGGGAGACGTACACGTCGTTCGGGCCCGGCAGGTAGCCGGACGTACGGATGAACGCGTAGTTGTCGAGGATGTCCAGGATGCCGGCGACGGGGATCAGCACGTCGTCGTCGTTGACCTGCGGCGGAGCGTCCTGGCCGAACTCGTCGCGGCCGCGGCGGCCACGGCGGTCGCGGTAGCGGCCGCGACGGCCGCGACGGCCGCCCTCGAAGTCGTCGTCGTCCTGAGGACCATTGTCGCGGTCGCGGTCACGGTCCCGGTCGCGGCCCTGGTTGCCCTGGTTGCCGCCGCCCGCCTGGCCCTGGCTGCCCTGGTTTCCGCCCTGGCCCTGGCCCTGGCGCTGCTGGCGGCCCTGGTCGTCGCCACCCTTGTTGCCGCGGTCGCGGTCACGGTCGCGGCGGCTCTGGCGGTCCTGGCGGTCGCCGCGGCCCTGGCGGTCGCCGCGGTTGCCGCGCTCGCGGCGGCCCTCGGCGTTGTCGACCGCCTGGTCGGTCCTGGCGTCCGTCCTGGTGTCCGTCTGCGCCTCGGTCTTGACCTCGGTCTTCACCTCGGTCTTGAGGTCGCCCTTCGGCTCGGACTTCTGGCGGTCCGTCACCTCGCTTGCGGAGGCGGCCTGTTCGGGGCTTCCGGCTGCCGCGGTGGCGCGACGGCGGCGGCGCTCGCCGGCCGGCTGGTCGTCGCTGGCGGGCTGGCCCGGGATGTCGATCTGCTGCTGGGCGACGGCCTTCTTCTCGGCCTTCGGCGCGGACTCGGCCTCGGGGGCCGTTTCGGCCGGCGCGTTCGCCTCACCGCGCGCCTTGGCGGTGGTGCGGCGCTTGGGCTTGGCCTCGGCCTCGGCGGGGGCGGCGCTCTTGGCCGGGGCGGAGCCGCCGCCCGCCTGCGTCTCCTTGATGACCTCGATCAGCTGGCCCTTGCGCATGCGCGCGGTGCCCTTGATCCCGAGGCCGGACGCGACCTGCTGCAGCTCGGCCAGGACCATGCCGTCCAGGCCGGTGCCGGAGCGGCGGCGCCGTGGGGCACTGCCGGTGGCAGCACCTGCGTCGGACGCGTTGTCGACATTCTTGTCGGCAGTCACGCCCATCAGATCGGTGGTGTCGCTCACGAAGGGTCCTTCCCTGGAGCGGACGTCGGCCTGTCTGGCTCGGCGACCGGTTGTGCTGTGCCGGCGGCTCCCTCTGGAGAACCGTGCCGGGGCGGTGGTCCGCCGGATGTGGCGGAGAGATGAACGTGCGTGGGGTTCCGACCCGAAGTCCCCAGTTGCCCCCTCTGGGAAGAACACGGGGTGTCGTGCCGGTTCCGGAGCGTGCTCAGAACTGCTCAGGCAGGCTGCTCAGGCAGTTTGGGGAGGCTCCCGGAGGAAGATGGTCCCGAAGGGGACACGATGCACCGCGCCGCAAGGGCGTCGGATGCAGACTTGAGATTAACACTACCGGCTCCAACAAACATTCCCCCTCTCTTCCGCCGGCAATCGCCCGCGGTCCTATTCGGACACGTCCTGCGGTGCGAGCGGAAGCACGCTCGCACCGGCGGCGTCGAAGTCGAGCCGTGCCGCGGCCCAGCCCTCGCCCGCCAGCCGCACGACCTTGTCGGCCGCGTGGTCCTCGGTGAGCGCCAGGACCGTGGGCCCGGCGCCGGAGATGACGGCGGGAACGCCGTCCGCGCGCAGCCGGGCCACCAGCGCGAGGCTCTCGGGCATCGCGGGGGTCCGGTAGTCCTGGTGGAGGCGGTCCTCGGTGGCGGGCATCAGCAGCTCGGGGCGCCTGGTCAGGGCCTCGACGAGCAGGGCCGCGCGGCCCGCGTTCACGCTTGCGTCCACATGGGGGACCGTACGGGGAAGAAGGCCGCGGGCGGCCTCGGTGAGGACCGGCGTGGCGGGGACGAAGACCACCGGGACGAGGGAATCGGCGGGGTCCATCCTGATGGCGCGGGCCGCGCCGGAGTCCATCCAGGCGAGCGTGAAGCCGCCCAGGAGGCAGGCGGCGACGTTGTCGGGGTGCCCCTCGATCTCGGTGGCGAGCTCCAGCAGGGCCGCGTCGTCCAGCTTGGCGTCGCCGCCTATGGTCACCGCGCGGGCGGCCATGATGCCGGCGCAGATGGCGGCGGAGGAGGAGCCGAGGCCGCGGCCGTGCGGGATGCGGTTGGCGCAGACGATCTCCAGGCCGCGGGGCTGCCCGCCGAGCGCGTCGAAGGCGGTGCGCAGGGACCGTACGAGAAGGTGCCGCTCGTCGCGGGGCAGGGTGGCGGCGCCCTCGCCCGCGATGTCGACGTGCAGGCCGGAGTCGGCCACACGGACGACCACGTCGTCGTACAGCCCGACCGCGAGGCCGAAGGCGTCGAAGCCCGGGCCGAGGTTGGCGCTGCTGGCGGGGACGCGCACGCGCACGGCGGCGGCTCGGAAAGCGGGACCGGCCATCGCTCGACGATCTCCTTGGGTGGCGGGGGTGCTGGCGAGGTGCTGGGTGAACTCCGCTCCGGGCTACCGGATGCCCGGGGCCTGTACGGCAACGACACCGCGCATATGCGGCGTGGCGGGTTCGGTACAGCCTATCGAAGGAAGGTTCCCCGGCGACATAGGGCGCACGTGTCGCTTGGGCGCGGGGCGGAGGAGCGGGGCTCGCTCACCCGTGCCGGGTGCGCGGGACGCCCGGGGCGGGGCCCGGGGCCCGGGGCCCGCCGGGGGCGGGTGGGGGGCTGTGGGTTCGTCGTGGCTGGTCGCGCGGTTCCGCGCGCCCCCGGGTGCGCCCCGGAGGGCGTGCCCGGGCGGGGCGGGCCGCCGGGCGGCCCGGAACCCGGGCGGGGGCGGGCCCCCGGGCGGCGGGGCCGCGGATCGACCGCGGCCCCGCGCCCTCGCGGGGGCTCAGGCCAGGCCGAGCTTCTCGGCGGCGATGGCCGCGTCGACCGGGACGGCCGTCGCCGGGGGCGCGCCGGCGGTGGCCCACTCCGGGTCCTTGAGGCCGTTGCCGGTGACCGTGCAGACGATGCGCTGGCCCCTGTCGACCTTGCCCTCTTCGGCGGCCTTGAGGAGACCGGCGACCGAAGCGGCCGAGGCGGGCTCCACGAAGACGCCCTCCTGCGACGCCAACAGGCGGTAGGCGGCGAGGATCTGACGGTCCGTCACCTCGTCGATGCGCCCGCCGGACTCGTCGCGTGCGGCGAGGGCGAAGTTCCAGGAGGCCGGGTTGCCGATCCGGATGGCGGTGGCGATCGTGGCCGGGTCCTTGACGACCTCGCCGCGCACGATCGGCGCAGAGCCGGAGGCCTGGTAGCCCCACATGCGGGGGGTGTGCGTGGCGAGCGAGTCGGCCGCGTACTCCGTGTAGCCCTTCCAGTACGCGGTGATGTTGCCCGCGTTGCCGACCGGCAGGACGTGGATGTCGGGCGCGTCGCCGAGCGCGTCGACGATCTCGAAGGCCGCCGTCTTCTGGCCCTCGATGCGTACCGGGTTGACCGAATTGACCAGCGCCACCGGGTAGTTGTCGGAGAGCGAGCGGGCCAGCGTCAGGCAGTCGTCGAAGTTTCCGTCGACCTGGAGGATCTTCGCGCCGTGGACGAGCGCCTGGCCCATCTTGCCGAGGGCGATCTTGCCCTGCGGCACGAGGACCGCGCAGACCATGCCCGCGCGGACCGCGTAGGCGGCGGCGGAGGCGGAGGTGTTGCCGGTGGAGGCGCAGATGACGGCCTTCGCGCCCTCCTCCTTGGCCCGCGTGATCGCCATGGTCATGCCGCGGTCCTTGAAGGACCCGGTCGGGTTGGCGCCCTCGACCTTGAGGTACACCTCGCAGCCGGTGCGCTCGGAGAGGACCTGTGCGCGGACGAGCGGCGTGCCGCCCTCGCCGAGCGAGACGACCGGCGTCGTGGCCGTCACCGGGAGCCGGTCCCGGTACTCCTCGATGATGCCGCGCCACTGGTGGGTGCCCTGGATGGTCATGGGTCCTTACTCCCCTTCAACACGCATGATGCTGGCGACACCTCTGACGGTGTCGAGCTTGCGCAGCGCTTCGACGGTCCCGGAGAGGGCGGCGTCGGGCGCGCGGTGGGTGACGACGACGAGGGAGGCCTCGCCGTCCTTCCCCGACTGGCGGACGGTGTCGATCGACACGTCGTGTTCGGCGAAGACCGTCGCGACCTGGGCGAGCACGCCCGGCTTGTCGGCCACGTCGAGGCTGATGTGGTACCGGGTGACGACCTCGCCCATGGGGCTGACGGGCAGCCGCGTGTAGGCGGACTCGCCGGGTCCGGTGGTCCCGCTGAGCTTGTTGCGGCAGACCGCCACCAGGTCGCCGAGGACGGCGGACGCGGTGGGCGAGCCGCCCGCGCCCGGCCCGTAGAACATGAGCTGGCCGGCCGCCTCCGCCTCCACGAAGACCGCGTTGTACGCCTCGCGCACGGAGGCCAGCGGGTGGGTCAGCGGGATCATCGCGGGGTGCACGCGGGCGGTGACGGACCTGCCGTCGGCGGCGCGCTCGCAGATGGCGAGGAGCTTGACGGTGCAGCCCATCCGCTTCGCGGAGGCGATGTCCGCGGCGGTGACCTCGGTGAGCCCCTCGCGGTGCACGTCGCCGATCCTCACCCGGGTGTGGAAGGCGATCCCGGCGAGGATGGCGGCCTTGGCGGCGGCGTCGAAGCCCTCGACGTCGGCAGTCGGGTCGGCCTCGGCGTACCCGAGGGCGGTGGCCTCGTCGAGCGCCTCGGAGTATCCGGCGCCGGAGGAGTCCATCTTGTCGAGGATGAAGTTGGTGGTGCCGTTGACGATGCCGAGCACCCGGTTGACCTTGTCGCCGGCGAGGGACTCGCGCAGCGGCCGTACGAGCGGGATCGCGCCCGCGACGGCCGCCTCGTAGTACAGGTCGCGGCCGTGCTCCTCGGCGGCGGCGTGCAGGGCCGCGCCGTCCTCGGCGAGGAGCGCCTTGTTCGCGGAGACCACGGACGCGCCGTGCTCGAAGGCGGCGGTGATCAGGGCGCGGGCGGGCTCGATGCCGCCGATGACCTCGATCACGACGTCGACGTCGCCCCGTTTGACCAGGGCGGTCGCGTCGGTGGTGATCAGCGCGGGGTCGATGCCCGCGCGGACCTTGGAGGGCTGCCGTACGGCGACGCCCACGAGCTCGACGGGGGCGCCGATGCGGGCCGTGAGGTCGTCGGCGTGCGTCGTCATGATGCGCGCGACTTCCGAGCCGACCACACCACAGCCCAGCAGCGCCACCTTCAGTGGACGCGTACGCATCATCCGACCTCACTCCTCATACTTCTTACGGTATTGACCAGTCTCACCCACCGGACGGGAGTTTCTGCCCCCCGTCCAGCAGGTGAGACGTGTATTTCATCAGCCGACATCGAGCCGCAGGAGATCTTCCTCGGTCTCGCGCCGGACGATCACCCGTGCCGCGCCGTCCTTGACGGCGACGACCGGCGGGCGCAGCGCGTGGTTGTAGTTGCTGGCCATGGAGCGGCAGTACGCCCCGGTGGCGGGCACGGCGAGCAGGTCGCCGGGGGCGGTGTCCGCGGGCAGGAAGGCGTCCCGTACGACGATGTCGCCGCTCTCGCAGTGCTTGCCGACGACGCGCACCAGCATCGGCTCCGCGTCGGAGCGGCGCGAGACGAGCGCGACCGTGTAGTCGGCGTCGTACAGCGCGGTGCGGATGTTGTCGGACATGCCGCCGTCGACGCTGACGTACGTCCGCAGGCCCTCCAGCGGCTTGACGGTCCCGACCTCGTACAGCGTGAAGGCGGTGGGGCCGACGATGGCGCGGCCGGGCTCGACCGAGATCCGGGGGGTCCTGAGCTTCGCCGCCTCGCATTCGCGAGTGACGATCTCGGTGAGCGACTTGGCGATGTGGTGGGGCTCGCGGGGGTCGTCCTCGGAGGTGTACGCGATGCCGAGGCCGCCGCCGAGGTCGATCTCGGGCAGCTCGACGCCGTGCTCGTCCCGCACCTCGGCGAGGAGCTGCACGACCCGGCGGGCGGAGACCTCGAAGCCCGCCATGTCGAAGATCTGCGACCCGATGTGGGAGTGGATGCCGATCAGTTCGAGCCCGTCCAGCTTGAGCGCCCGGCGCACGGCCTCCGCGGCCTGCCCCCCGGCGAGCGCGATGCCGAACTTCTGGTCCTCGTGGGCGGTGGCGATGAACTCGTGGGTGTGGGCCTCGACGCCGACGGTGACCCGGATCTGCACCCGCTGGCGCGTGCCCAGCTCCTGGGCGATGTGCGCGACGCGGACGATCTCCTGGAAGGAGTCGAGCACGATGCGCCCCACCCCCGCCCCGACGGCCCGGCGGATCTCGCTCTCGCTCTTGTTGTTGCCGTGGAAGGCGATGCGCTCGGCGGGCATTCCGGCGTCGAGCGCGGTGGTCAGCTCGCCGCCGGAGCACACGTCGAGGTTCAGGCCCTCCTCCTTCAGCCAGCGCACGACCGCCCGCGAGAGGAAGGCCTTGCCGGCGTAGAAGACGTCGGCCTCGGTGCCGAAGGCGTCGGCCCAGGCACGGCAGCGGGCCCGGAAGTCGGCCTCGTCGAGAAAGTACGCCGGGGTCCCGAACTCCTCGGCCAGGCGGGTGACTTCGATGCCTCCGACGCGTACGACACCGCTGTCCTCGGCACGCTCGACGGTCCGCGCCCAGACCTTCTCGTCGAGGGCGTTGAGGTCGTCGGCGGGGGCGGTGTAGTGGCCCTCGGGGAAGACGTCGGCGTGGCGGGGCCCGGCGGGGTGGGCGGAACGGCTCATGGTTCTCTCTCACTCACAGGTGGTCTGGTGCGCTGACGCCGAGCTGGGACAGGCCGCCGGCCAGCACCGTCCCGGCGGCTTCGGCGACTGCCAGCCGGGAGCGGTGGGCGGCCGAGGGTTTCTCGTCGCCGAGCGGCAGCACCCGGTGGGTGTCGTGGAAGCGGAAGAAGGCGTCGGCGACGGCGACGAGGTGCCGGGCGAGCCGCTCGGGGGCGGCAAGCCGCACGGCGGCGTCGAGCTCGACGGGGTAACCGCCGAGGAGGCCGATGAGCTCGGGGGCGTCGACCGTGCTGTCGTACGCGCTGGAGAACCCCAGGTCGGCGGCGTTCCGGCGCAGTGCCCTGGTCCGGGAGTGGGCGTACCGCACCCGGAAGAGCGGATTGCGCTCGTGCTGGGCGAGGAGGTCGGGGCCGGGGAGCAGGGCCGCCCAGACGGCGGCGTCGCGCCCGAGCCGGGCGACGTCGGCGGCCTCGGGCTCGGGGGCGGGCAGGCGGGGGTCGGGGACCAGACCGCGCTCCAGCAGCTCGCGTACGACATGGTCCTGGGCCTCGTCCGCGAGGGTGAAGCTGAGGAATCCGGGGCCGGTGACGTCGACGGCGGCGATCCCGGGGGTGTCCGCGAGCCGGGCCCTGAGCACGTCGGCGACCTCGCGGGGGGTCTTGCCGGCCTGCTTGGCGAGCCGGAGCGCGACGTTGCTGGCCCAGTCGCCGGTGCCCCCGGGGCGGGTGCGCTCGACGGCGGCCCGTTCGGGCACCGGAGCGCTCAAGGCGTCCTCCTCGACGGCGCGGCGCACGGCGCGCAGCACGGTACGGGAGAGCTCTGCGGGGGTCACGGGGCCAGCCTAGGCGAGGAGGGGGGCTCCCCCGCCAACCGGTTTCAGCATGCGGGCGGAGCCGGGCGGGGGCCTCACGGGGCGGGCCGGCATCCCCCCGCGGGGCGGACGCACTCACCGGCATGGCCGCCGTCGGCTGACGGCGGCTCCTCCTGACCCGCCAGCCTGCGCACGAGCCGGACCAGTTCGGCGGGCTCGAAGGGCTTGGCGAGGAAGGCGTCCACTCCGGCGGCGAGGCCGCTCTCCACTTCGTACTGGGTGCAGGCGCTGACGATGGCGAGCGGCAGCCCGCTGGTGCGCGGGTCGGCCCGGAGCCGGGCGGCGGTGCTGATGCCGTCGAGGCGGGGCATGACGACGTCGAGCGTGATCACGTCGGGGCAGGTCCGGTGCACGATCTCCAGGCATTCGGCACCGTCGGACGCGGTCACGACCTCGAAGCCCTCCAGTTCGAGATTGACCGTGATCAGTTGGCGGATGGCCTTGTTGTCGTCGACGACAAGGACCCGGCCGAACGCGCCTGGCACTCTTCGAGGGTAGGTCGCGCTCCCGCACCGCGTCCGGGTTTTGCCCACTTCGGTCCCGCGCGGACGAAGCGCTTGCGGGAGGCTGACGTGCGCGGGCCGCGGAAATTCGGTTCACGGGCACGCTCCGGGAGCTGGTAAGGTTCACCACGTCGCCGACACACCGGCGACACGCCCCCGTAGCTCAGGGGATAGAGCATCGGCCTCCGGAGCCGGGTGCGCAGGTTCGAATCCTGCCGGGGGCACTTGAAGGACGGGAACGGGTTTCATGCCCTGTTCGCGTCTGGCGAGTGTCGAGATCGGGTGTCCGTACTTCGGTACGGGCGCCCGATTTTTTTGTGCCGTGAGCCCGGCTCACGGGTGACGGCCGTCAGTCCGTCCCCCAGGTGCGCCGGGGGCCGATCTGCCGGGTGTCGCCCAGCAGTCGGCCGGGATGCGGCAGGGTGGCGGCACGGGCGCGGCTGCCCGGTAGCGCGCAGGTGGCGGGGTGATGGGCGTTGTCCGCCTGGCCGAGCACGGGGATGTGCTGGGCTCTCTCCTGAACCCGTACCGGGCGGGGTTGCTGCCGGGAGGCTAGGGCACGCGGAGCCAGGTGTGGCGGTCGCGGGCCGACGCGTACAGCGACTCGACATCGGCGGGCTTGAGCAGGCCCTCCAGCCCGGCGAGGACCGTCGCCGCCGTCCCGTCCCGCAGGAGCAGAAGATCGTTCGGGGCGGCTCCGTCGACCCGCGTGGCCCCGACGACCGCCAGGCACGCGCGTGCCCCCGTCGCCAGCGCCTGCGAGGCCCGCTCGGCGTCGTGTACTGCCCGGCGTACGACGGAGGCCGCCGCATCCAGCCGGAAGCGGCGGTTCCGCGAAGGGACCGTCCGTACCGTCAGCACCCCCGCGGGCCCGATCAGCACGTGGTCGAGGAAGTCCGGCCGCCTTCCCCCGGCCAGGGGCACGCAGTGCAGCACCCGCCAGCCCGTCCTCTCCAGCCCGTCCAGTTCCTCTCCCGTCCGCTGGAGCGCGATCAGCGCCTCGCGCCGTGGATCGGCCCGGAGGCGCCACGGCGCCGGGGCCCCGTCCAGCTCCGCGTGCAACGCCTCCCCCGGCCGGTTCGGGGCCAGGTCGTCGTCCGGGTGGAGCGCCAGCCGCGCCAGGTCGGCCGCGGACGGCACCGGCGGCGGCCCGACGGTGAGCGGCCCGGTCACGTACGGCGCGAGAGCGGTGAGCACCTCCTCGCGGCGCCCCTCGGCGAGCAGGCTCACCCGGCCGGTGTCCCGGTCGTACCAGGCGAGGGTGCGGCCGGAGGGGAGCGCGACGTAGAGACGGGCGCCGCCGCGGCCGTGGGCCGGTGTGACGCGCAGTGGCTTCATGGTGCATCACCCCCTGCCATGGGAACAGCAGGCGGCCCTCCGGGGCAACAACTGTGCACGGGAGAGGGGGAGTTGATCGGGGGCACCCGGGGGGCGGTGCGGAAGCGGCGCGGGCGGCCGCTCCGGGTCCGGGGTCGGGAAGGTTCCGGGTCCGGGCCCGGTTCCGGGTCCGGGTCCGGGTCCGGGTCCGGGTCCGGGTCCGGGTCCGGGAAGGTTCCGGGGCCGGGAACCACCGCTGTCCGCCGTGCGTTGAAGCAGTACGGAGCAGGACGATCGCGCGGGCGCGGCGAAGCGGGGGCAATCATGATCATCTTCGGCACCAAGGGCTACCTCTACCAGCTCGCGATGCTGACCCTGGTGTGCGGGCAGTGCGGAAATCCCTCCGCGCACGCCCTGCGCAAACGGGTCACGAAGTTCACCCTCTTCTTCGTGCCGCTGTTCCCGGTGTCCACGAAGTACGTCACCCAGTGCACCTTCTGCGGGGCCGAACGGCGGCTGGAGCGGGACGAGGCGGAGCGCCTCCAGGCCCAGGGCGGCGGGCCCGCGCAGGGCTTCCAGCAGGCCCCCGGGGGCATACCGCAGCAGCAGAACCCGTACCAGCGGTAGCCGGGGCGACGCCGTAGGCGCGGGAGCCGGGCCGCGACGGGCCGCTCCGGCGTCCGCCGTCGGGCGGGTGTGACAAGAGCGATGAATCTCCGCAATGGCGGACATTTAGAATTCATCACATGAGTACGACGACCAAGCCCAGCACGCAGCAGCCCCGCACGGCCGGGCTCGTGGCCGCGTCCGTTCTCGTGGCCGCCCTGGGCGGCGGGCTCGTCGCCTGCGGCCAGGGCGGCGCCTCCGCGGCCCTCGCCCCCGACGTCACCGTCACGAACGCCGCCTCCCGGCCCGCGGCCCGGCCCCAGGTCCAGGACGGGCAGGCCGCACCCCTCAAGGCCGCCAGGCCCACCGGCCTGACCATCCCCTCCGCCGGCGTGCGCACCGACACCATGCTCGACCTCGGCCTGGACGAGAACCACGAGCTGGAGGTGCCGTCGGTCGCGGACGCCGAGAAGCCCGGCTGGTACACCGGCGCGGTCACCCCGGGCGAGAGGGGCGCCGCGATCCTGGTCGCCCACTACGACACCGCCAAGGGGCCGGCCCTGCTGCGCGACGTCGCCAAGATGAAGATCAATGACGTGATCGAGGTCGGGCGGGCGGACGGCAGCACCGCCAAGTTCAGGATCCGCGAAATTCAACAGGTGGACAAAAAGGACTTCCCTACGAATAAGGTCTACGGGACGACCGCAGGCCCGGAACTGCGCCTCATCACGTGCGGGGGGCCGATCCGGGACGGACACCGCTCTGACAACATCATCTTCTTCGCCGACCTCGTGAAGTAGGGGCCGGCAGGGAGGGGAGTTCTTGTTCCTCCGTCGCCGCCCCGACGGCCGAGGAGCACCGGTCGGCCGACCGGTGCTCCTCGGCCGTGCCCGCACGCCGTCCCCGGCAGCCCGGGGAGCGTCGGCGTCGCCGCCGCCCTCGCTGCGCACGTCGCCGACGTCCCGTCGACGGCGTTCCGCCGTGGCGGCCGCCGTGCTGGCGGGGGTGGTCTGCGCCGGGGGCACGGGCTGTGTCCAGGCGGGCGAGCTGAAGAGCGCGGGCCCGGCGCCCACGGCGGCCGGCCCGGTGCGGCTGTGGCCCGGGCTGCCGCCCGCCACCGCCCCGGCCGAGGACTACGGCGTGGCCGAGACGGAGACCGCCGAGGGCCTCAGGGTTCCGGGCGGCAACGTGCACAAGGTGGACCCGGTGGCGGTCGTACGGGCGGAGGTGGCCGCGCATCCGGACACCTACAGCGGGCCCGACGGCCTGTACGCGGAGACGGTGGAGCGGCTGGGCCGGTGCGGGGAGCGGCCGAAGCAGTGCCCGGTCCTCCCGCCGTACTACCGCGACCTCACCGGTGACGGGAAGGACGAGCTGATCCTCGGGATCACGATGCCGCGGGGCCAACTGGCGATCCGCGCCTACCTCGCCGAGAAGGGCGGGCTGACCCGGATCATGGGCACGTCGGACGCCGTGATCAGCGTGGCCTTCGCGGGCCGTGACCTGGTGCTGCGGGTGCCCGCGGGGATCGCCGGATACGAGTACCGCACGGCGTGGTCCTGGGACGCCCGCCAGCACGCGATGCTGGCCACGCAGGACCAGATCGTCCACGTCGGCCGCGGCCCGCACCCCCGCAGGTCCGGCGCGGGCACGGGCACCGGAACGGGTCCGGGGACCGGCCCCGGCACGGGAGGGGGCGCCGACCTCGACACCGGTGCGGGCGGCGGCCCGGGGGCGGGCAGGGGTCCCCGTTCCCCCCAGCACACGGACTCCCGCACGGACGGCCTCGCGGACCCCGGGGCGGACGGGGCGGATGCCGGGACGGACGGCACGGAGCCCCGCACGAGCCGCTCGGCCCGTCGCACGCTCGGCAGCGTCGGCGCGGCCCCCGCCCCCGCCCGCCCCGCGAGCCCCCTCGGATGAGCCGGGCCCGTCTGCGGTTTCCCGCCTGGACCGCCTCGCTGACCTGGAAGGCCCTCGCCTTCCTCACCGTGATCTGCTGCCTGCTGGCCTTCTTCCTCGGCGCCCTCGTGCACGTCTCCGTCACGCACCAGACCGTCGAGCAGGCCCGCGAGAAGGCCCTCGACCGCCTGGGCCGGGCCGCCGAGGCGTACGAGGCGGGCGAGCCGCTGCCGCCCGGCGCCGGCCTCGACCTGCCGGGGCTGCCGGAATCGCTGCGGGCGCTGAACCGCAAGGGCGAGCAGGGCACCGTCGTCGGGAACGACCTCGACGGCCGCCCCCGCATGTGGGCGGCCCGCGCCGCCGACCGGCGGTCCCTCGCGGTCGCGCTCGACTACCAGGCCGGCGTCGACACCATCACGGGCCTGGACCGCGCCATCATCGGCTCCTCGGTGCTGGCCATCGGCGCGACCCTGCTGGTCGGCGCGTTCGCCGTCACCCGGGTCACCCGCCGGCTGCACCAGACCGCGCGGGTGGCCCGCCGGATCGGGGCGGGCGACCTGGACGCCCGGGTGCACGACCCCCGCAACCAGGATCCGGACCGCCACCAGGACGAGGTCGCCATCGTGTCGGGCGCACTGGACACCATGGCCGGGACGTTGCAGTCCAAGCTGCTGAGCGAGCAGCGCTTCACCGCCGACGTCGCGCACGAGCTGCGCACCCCGCTGACCGGACTGACGGCGGCGGCCGGGCTGCTGCCGCCCGGCCGCCCGTCGGAGATGGTGCAGGAGCGGGTGGCGGCGATGCGCCGCCTGACCGAGGACCTGCTCGAAATCTCCCGGCTCGACTCGGGCAGCGAGCAGGTGGAGCTGGACCTGCACCGGCTGGGCCCGCTCGCCGAGCGCGCGGCGCGGGCGGTCCCCGCCCCGACCGGCGTCCGGATCGTGCGCGACGTCGGGGTGGAGACCGACCGGCGCCGTCTGGAGCGGGTGCTGGGCAACCTCGTCTCCAACGCGCACCGGCACGGCCGGACGCCGGTGGAGCTGACCGTGGACGGGCCGGTGATCACCGTACGTGACCACGGAGCCGGTTATCCGGCGTACCTGGTGGAGCACGGGCCGCAGCGCTTCCGTACGGAGGCGGGCGGTCCGAAGGGCGGGCACGGGCTCGGTCTGACCATCGCGGCGGGCCAGGCGGAGGTGATCGGGGCGCGGTTGACGTTCGCCAACGCGCCGGACGGCGGGGCGGTCGCGCGGCTCGTACTGCCCGCGCACGAAGAGATATCAGAAAACCCACCCAGTGACGCAAAGTGATACTTTGCGATCAATAAGTGACGATTCTAGGGTGAAGCAAGCGAGTTGAGGGCCGTGTCCCGCCATGGGGCACCGCCACTCCTCCCTAGGAGGCAACATGCTCACCCCCCAGAAGTTCGCCCTGTACGCCGCCGCCGGCGCACTGTCCGCCGCTGCTCTCACCGCCACGCCGGCGCTCGCCGAGCAGGCCGCCCCGGACACGGCCCCCGCCGCCGCCCACCCCCGGCACACCGAGGGCCGCGTCGTCGCCAGGTCCGGCCTGAAACTGCGCGACAAGCCGACCCGCAGCAGCCGGATCATCCGCACCGAGCCGTACGGCGCGACCGTCCACATCTTCTGCAGGACCACCGGGGACCACGTCGAGGGCAACGACCACTGGTACCTGCTCACCGACGGGACCTGGGCCTGGGGCTCCGCCCGGTACATCGTGCCGAAGGGCGGCCACTCCCCCCGCTGGTGCTGAGCCTCGCCGTCACGGAGGGGGCGGCCGGCACCCGGGCGTGACGCCCCGCCCCCTCGATGACATATACGGACATTCAGCACAGTCACTTGTTACGTTTCCGGGGTGACCGACGCTCCCTCGCTCCAGCCCCGCCTCCCCAAGCGGCGCGGCGTCGAGCTCTGCCTCCTCGTCGGAGCCGTCCTGATCGCGGTGCTCGGCTACTGCGCGACCGGCCTGGGCAGGACCGGCTCCGCCCCGCCCGACGCCCTGAGGCACGGCGCGGGCCTCGGCGTCCTCGCCCTGGTCGCGCACTTCGCGGTGCGTGTGCGCGCGCCGTACGCCGACCCCCTGTTCCTGCCCATCGCCGTCCTCCTCAACGGCGTCGGGCTGGTCCTCATCTACCGGCTCGACCTGGAAACCCCCGACGACCAGGCGGCGTTCACCCAGTTGACCTGGTCGACGCTGGGGGTGGGGCTGTTCATCGCGGTCGTGGTGCTGCTGCGCGACCACCGGGTGCTGTCGCGGTACGCGTACCTCTCGTGCGCCGCGGCCCTGGTCCTGATGGCGGTCCCGATCTTCTTCCCCGCGATCAACGGGGCGAAGATCTGGATCCGGTTCGCCGGGCTGTCCTTCCAGCCCGGCGAGTTCGCCAAGATCCTGCTCGCCGTCTTCTTCGCCGCCTACCTGGCCGCCAACCGCAACGCCCTCGCGTACACCGGCCGCACCTTCCTCTTCAAGCGCCTCCAACTGCCGACCGGCCGGGTGCTCGGCCCCATCGTCGCCATCTGGCTGCTGAGCGTGGGCGTCCTGGTCCTGGAACGGGACCTGGGCACCTCGCTCCTCTTCTTCGGCCTCTTCGTGATCATGCTGTACGTCGCCACCGGCCGGACCGGCTGGATCGCGGTGGGGCTGCTGCTGGCGGCCGTGGGCGCGTACGCGGTGGGCTCCGTCGAACCGCACGTGCACGGCCGGGTCGCCGACTGGCTGCATCCCTTCGCCTCCGTCGAGGCGGGCCACGGCCCCGGCCAACTCGCGCAGTCGCTCTTCGCGTTCGCGGCGGGCGGGATGCTCGGCACCGGTCTCGGGCTCGGCCACTCGATCCTCATCGGGTTCGCCGCGAAGTCCGACTTCATCCTCGCCACGGCGGGCGAGGAACTCGGCCTGGCCGGTCTGACCGCGCTCTTCCTCCTGTACGCGCTGCTCGTCGCCCGGGGCTACCGGGCGGGCCTCGCCCTGCGCGACCCGTTCGGGCGGCTGCTCGCCATCGGGCTGGCCTCGATCGTCGCGTTGCAGGTCTTCGTCATCGCGGGCGGAGTGACGGGGCTGATCCCGCTGACCGGCATGGCGATGCCGTTCCTCGCCCAGGGCGGTTCATCGGTGGTCACCAACTGGATCATCGTGGCGCTGCTGATCCGGGTCAGCGACTCGGCCCGCAGCCCGCGCCCGACCGCCGCCGACACCGGCCAGATCGCCGCGGTGGTGGAGCGGGAGCTCGTCCAACTCGGTGACGTACAGGAGAAGTTGGAGAAGGGACGGCGGCGGTGATCCGTTACATCCGCCGGGCCGCCGGGTGCTGCCTGGTCCTGCTGGTCGCCCTCCTGCTCAACGCGGCCCGCGTGCAGGTCTTCCAGGCCGGCGCGCTCGACGACAACCCGGCCAACCGCCGCAAGAACATCGAGCGTTACGAGCAGCGGCGCGGGAACATCCTGGTCGACGGCAAGTCCGTCACCGGCTCCAAGGACACCGGCGAGCAGTTGCGCTGGGAGCGCACCTACGCGCAGGGCCCGCTGTACGCACCGGTCACCGGGTACGCCTCGCAGACGTACGGGACGGCCTTCGTGGAGGCCGCCGAGGACGGCGTCCTCTCCGGCACCGATCCGCTGCTCGCCCCGTTTCCCCTCCTCACCGGGCTGACCCGGGGGCAGCGGCCCGGCGGGAACGTGGTGACCACGATCCGGGCCGCCGCCCAGCGGGCCGCGTACGAGGGACTGGGCGGCCGGCGCGGCGCGGTCGCCGCCCTCGAGCCCGCGACCGGGCGGGTTCTCGCGCTGGTCAGCAGCCCTTCGTACGATCCGGGGCTGCTGTCGGGGACGGGCCGGGCGGTCACCGGCGCCTGGGCGCGGCTGAACGCCTCCAGGAGTCAGCCGATGCTGAACCGGGCGATCCGGCAGACGTACCCGCCGGGCTCCACCTTCAAGATCGTCACCGCGGCGGCGGCGCTCGACGCGGGGACGGTGCTCGACGCGGACGCGCCGACGGACACCCCGGACCCGTACCTCCTGCCCGGCACGCGCACCTCGCTGCCCAACGAGGCGAAGGGCTGCGAGCGGGCTTCGCTGGCGCACGCGATCCGGGTGTCGTGCAACTCGGTGCTGGCGAACCTGGGGGTGAAGACGGGACTGAAGTCGATGCTGGACACGGTGGAGCGGTTCGGTTTCAACGACCGCGGCATCCGGATTCCCTCGCCGGTCGTGGCGAGCAACTTCGACAGGCGGATGAGCGACGACCAGCTCGCGCTGTCCTCCATCGGGCAGTTCGACACACGGGCGACGCCCCTGCAGATGGCGATGGTCGCGGCGGCGGTGGCGAACGGCGGCGACCTGAACCGGCCGCGCCTGGTGGACGCCACGACGACCCGCGGCGGCGGCGTGGTCTCGCAGACGGCGACCCGCTCCTACCAGCAGGCGATGAATCCGGCGACGGCGTTGCAGCTCCAGCGGATGATGGTCGACGTCGTCGAGAGCGGCACGGGCGGCAACGCGGCCATCCCGGGCGTGACGGTCGGCGGCAAGACGGGCACGGCGCAGCACGGGGTGGGCAACTCCGGTGTGCCGTACGCCTGGTTCATCTCCTGGGCGCAGAAGGACGGGACGGGGGTGCCGGGGGTGGCGGTGGCCGTGGTGGTGGAGGACGCGGCGGCGCGGCGCGGGGACGTCACGGGCGGCGGGCTGGCGGCGCCGATCGCGCGGGCGGTGATGGCGGCGGTGCTGGGAGACTGACCGGCATGGATGTGGGCCGGTCGTTGGCGCGGATCGCGGAGGCGGACCCGCGCCTGTGCGCGTTCCTGGAGGTGTGGGAGGACGCCGCCCCCGAGACGGGCGGCGCCGGACTCCCCTTGTACGGGATGCCGTTCGCCGTGAAGGGCCGCGCGGGGCTGCGGTCGTACGCGGCGCGCCGGCTGATCGCGGCGGGCGCGGTGCCGGTCGGGGCGACGTCGGTGCCGGGCCCGGGGACGTACTGGCAGACCTGGGGGCTGGGGGCGCGGGGCCGGACCCTGAATCCGTACCGCCCCGACCTCACGCCCGGGGGGTCCTCGGCGGGGTCGGCGGTGGCGGTCGCGGCGGGGATGGTGCCGCTGGCCACGGGGAGCGACGGGGCGGGGTCGGTGCGGATTCCGGCGGCGTGGTGCGGGGTGTTCGGGCTGCGGACGACCCGGGGCCTGCTGCCGTCGCCGGACCGTACGGGGCTGGCGACGGCGGGGGTGCTGGGCAGGTCGGCGGCGGAGCTCCAGGCGTACCTGGGGTGCGTGGTGGAGGGGTACGCCCCTGCGGACGCCCTGCCGGCGCGGGCGGTGTGGTCGGCGGACCTGGGGTTCGCGGCCGGCCCGGAGCTGGACGCGGAGGTGGTGGGGATCGCGCGGCGGGCGGCGGAGCGGCTGTTCCCGCTGGAGGACCGCGCGGACTTCGCCCTCCTGGACCCGAAGGAGGAGTGGTCGGCGATACGGGGCGGTGGCGCGCCGGGAGCGGTGGCGCGGGAGAACGCGGCGCGGCTGGCCGAACTCTTCTCCGGGGTGCGGGTGCTGGCGACTCCGGCCACCCCCTTCCGCCCGCACGGGCACGAGGGGCCGGGCGGGCGCTTCTCCACCGCGCTGACGTGGGCGTTCAACGTGAGCGGGCATCCGGCGATGAGTGTTCCGGCGGGGTTCACGGAGGACGGCTGCCCGGTGGGGTTGCAGTTGGTGGCGGACTTCGGTGCGGAGGGGGTGCTGGCGGGGGTGGCGGCGGGGGTGGAGCCGGGGCCGCCGCCGCCCCGGGTCAGCGGCGGCGGTTGACCGCGGTCGGGTCGACGCCGGTCGGGAAGGGGGGCGGAGAGGCCGAGCCGGCCGTGGAGGGTTCCGCGGGCGGCAGGCGTGGCGGGCGCCGGGCGGGTGCGGGCGGGCCGGGGAGGGACATCGTGGTACGGGCCGCGAACCGCCCCCTCCATTGTCGTCCGGGGAGCGGGCCGGTTCCGTCGTCCGGGCGGATGATCCTCAACGGGCTCACAGGTCCCTACTGTTGAGCCCATGAACCGCAACCACCTGCACGTCCGCGACCACGGCGGCGAAGGGCCCGCCCTCCTCCTGCTGCACGGCGCCGGGCGTTCGCACGCCGACTGGGACTCCGTCGCCCCGCACCTCCTCCCCCACCACCGCGTCCTCGCCGTCGACCTGCCCGGGCACGGGCTCTCCGACCCGCCCGCGTCCGGCGGCTGGTCCTTCGAGGAGACCGCCGAGGCGCTGGAGGACCTCCTGGCCGCCCACGACGCCCTGCCCGTCGGGCACTCGCTCGGCGGCATGCTCGCCGCGCACCTCGCCGCGACCCGTCCCGGCGTCCGGGCGGCCGTCAACCTCGACGGGTTCTGGTGGGGGGCCTCGGGCGACGCCGAGGCCCGGGCGCGGATCGGTGCGGTGGTGCGGGCCGGGGCGGGCGCCGTCAACCCCGCCCACCTCGACCAGCAGGCGGCCTACGCGGCCGGGCTGGGGATCGATCCCGGGGTGGCCGAGCGTTCGGCGCGGGCCGCGGCCCGGGAGCTGCCGGACGGAGGGTGGCAGACGCTGCCGCTGCGGGACACCGCCCTCGCGATGTTCGACGCGCTGGACGCGCTCGACCTCTTCGCCCTGTTCCGCAGGGCGGCGTGCCCGCTGCTGCTGGTGCGCGCCGAGCGGTCGGACCCGGCGGCCCCGCCCGGGATGGAGTGGTTCGACGACTTCCTCGCCGGGTACCGGGTGGAGCTGACCCGGGCCCTCGCCGATCTGACCGCGGACCGGCCGGACACCGTCACCGTGCGGGGGATCGACGCCACGCACGCGATGACGCTGGAGGAGCCGAGGGCGGTCGCCGGGCTCATCACGGAGTTCACCTCGCGGGTCTGACCGGGGCGCGCCTCCCGGGCCGGAACGGGGTTCGCCTCCCGGGCCGGGAAAGGGTGCGCCTCCCGGGCCTGGGCGGGGTGCGCCTCCCGGGCCGGAACGGGGTTCGCCTCCCCGGTCCCGGTGGCTGTGCCGGGGCTACTGGGACGCGCCGTCCGCGATCGCGTCTCCGACCTCCGCCACCCGTTCCGCCTCCTCCGCCGCGAAGCGTTCGCGGTCCAGTTGTTCGGCGATCTCCTCGTCCTGGGTCATCAGGAGATCGAGGTTGGAGTCGCCGAGTTCGAAGACGCCCATGTCGACGTACGCCTTCTGGAGGCGCTCGCCCCACAGGCCGATGTCCTTGACGCACGGGACGATGCGGGAGAAGAGCAGCTTGCGGAAGAGGTGCAGGAACTCGGACTGTTCGGTGAGTTCGTGGGCCTCCCGGCGGGGGATGCCGAAGTTCTCCAGGACCTCGACGCCGCGCAGGCGGTCGCGCATCAGGTAGCAGCCCTCGATGACGAACTCCTCGCGCTCCTTGCGTTCGGCGTCGGAGAGCTGCTTGTAGTAGTCGCGCAGGGCCATCCGCCCGAAGGCGACGTGCCGGGCCTCGTCCTGCATGACGTACGCGAGGATCTGCTTGGGCAGGGGCTTGTTCGTGGTGTCGCGGATCATGCCGAAGGCGGCGAGGGCGAGCCCTTCGATGAGGACCTGCATGCCGAGGTAGGGCATGTCCCAGCGGGAGTCGCGCAGGGTGTCGCCGAGGAGGCCCTGGAGGCTGTCGTTGACGGGGTAGAGCATGCCGATCTTCTCGTGCAGGAAGCGGGAGTAGATCTCGGCGTGGCGGGCCTCGTCCATGGTCTGGGTGGCGGAGTAGAACTTCGCGTCCAGGTCGGGCACGGACTCCACGATGCGGGCGGCGCAGACCATCGCGCCCTGCTCGCCGTGCAGGAACTGGCTGAACTGCCAGGCCGTGTAGTGGCGGCGCAGGTCGCCCTTGTCCTTGTCGGTCATCCGGTCCCAGTGGCGGGTGCCGTAGAGGTTGAGGGCCTCGTCGGGGGTGCCGAGGGGGTCCATCGGGTCGACCTCCAGCGACCAGTCGATGCGGGTGGCGCCGTCCCACTGCTTGTCCTTGCCCTTCTGGTAGAGGGCGAGGAGGCGTTCGCGGCCCTCGTCGTACGCCCAGGAGAAACGGGCCGCACCGGTGGCCGGCACCTGCCAGAGCGGCTCGGCCGGGGGGTTGGTGTAGAGCTCGTGCGTCGACATGGACGGCCCCTTCGCATCTCCGACAGAGCTGTGCGATCGCTCACGTCGCAGGCTCACACGCGGGTGGACGCACGGTCAACAAGCCTGCCGGTACGGGACGAACAAGTGCCGCCGAGGGGATTGACGCCCTTGCTGACAAGGAGTCTCATAAGGGGTGACCCCCGGTAACCCCAACCACGAGGTGCTCCGACCATGACGACCGCCCCGGCAAGGAACACCGAGCCCACCGAGACGGACTTCACCGCACTGCGCGACGCGCTCGGGTGGCTCAAGGACCGCGAGCAGGTCGCCGAGCGGCTGCTCGAATCGTCGGCCAGGCACTCCTTCGACCCGGACACGGAACTCGACTGGGACGCCCCCGCCGACGAGGGCAAGTGGTACTGGCCCCCCGAGCTGGTGTCCCTGTACGACACCCCGCTGTGGAAGAAGATGGGCGAGGAGCAGCGGATGGAGCTGGCCCGGCACGAGGCCGCCGCCATCGCCTCGCTCGGCATCTGGTTCGAGATCATCCTGATGCAGCTACTGGTGCGCCACATCTACGACAAGCCCGTGACCAGCAACCACGTGCGGTACGCCCTCACCGAGATCGCGGACGAGTGCCGGCACTCGATGATGTTCGCGAAGATGATCCAGAAGGGCGGGGCCCCGAGCTACCCGATCCCGCGGGTCTACCACAACCTCGCGCGCGTCCTGAAGACCGTCTCCACCACCCCCGGTTCGTTCGCGGCCACCCTCCTCGGCGAGGAGATCCTCGACTGGATGCAGCGCCTGACCTTCCCGGACGAGCGCATCCAGACCCTGGTGCGGGGCGTGACCCGCATCCACGTCATCGAGGAGGCCCGCCATGTCCGGTACGCCCGCGAGGAGTTGCGCCGCCAGATGGTGACCGCCCCGCGCTGGGAGCAGGAGTTCACCCGGCTGAGCTGCGGCGAGGCGGCGCGGGTCTTCGCCACCTGCTTCATCAATCCGCAGGTGTACGAGAACGTGGGCCTCGACCGGCGCGAGGCGATCGCCCAGGTGAAGGCGAGCGGGCACCGCACCGAGGTCATGCAGAACGGGGCGCGCCGGCTGACCGACTTCCTGGACGACATCGGCGTGCTGCGGGGCGCGGGGCGCCGGCTGTGGGTGAGCTCGGGGCTGCTGGCGCGCTGAGGTTCCGTACAGGGGGCGGGGCCGGGGCGTGCCGTGCCCTGGACGCGCCCCCTCGCCCTCTGGGACCGTCGGGGTGCGGCCCCCTCGTGGCGGGGCCAGAGGGACGGTGAGGCCGGTGTCGGGGATCTGGATCGCAGTGCTCGCGGCAGTGCTCGTGCTGGCCGTGAACGCCGTCGTCAAGAGGCTCCGCAGGAGGCGCGCCCTGTACCCCGACGGCGCGCCCCGCGCGGCGAGTTGGGCCGCGGGCGGCGCGGTCCTGGGCACCGCGGCCTGGCAGCCCGGTCAGGACGACGACCGCGACAAGCACAGCTCCACCTCCTGCGGCGGCTGCGGTGGCGGCTGCGGCGGGTGCGGGTGCGGCGGCTGAGCCCGGCGGGCCGGGCCCCGTCCCCGCTCAGCGCAGGGCGCTCCTGCTCCGCCAGTCGGGCCAGGACAGATTCCACTGGCCGAAGCCGTTGTTCGGGGCGACCGTGCCCTTGGTGTCCTTGCCGGTGATCTCGAAGGGGTCGCCCGGGCGGACCTGGGCGTAGAACCAGGACGCGTCGGCGTCGCTCATGCCGATGCAGCCGGAGCTCTGGTTGGAGTTGCCGAAGAAGCGGGTGTTCCAGGGCGCGGCGTGGGCGTACATGCCCGACCAGGTCAGGCGCATCGAGTAGGCGACGTCCTTGTCGTAGGCGTTCCCGAGGCCCACCGTCTCGGAGTTCATGTTGATCGTGCCCTCCTTCGCCATCAGGACGGCCGTCCCCCGCCAGGAGCGCTTGTCGCCGCCGGGGGTGCCGCCGGAGACGGGGATGCGGCGGACCGTCGCGCCGTCGCGCAGCAGGGTCAGGCGGTGGGCGTCGAGGTCGACCTTCACGATCTGCCGGGGGCCGATGGTGAAGGAGGTGGTGTAGTCGCGGACGAACCAGCGGTCCTCGGAGGAGGCGGTGCCGTTCAGTTCGGCGGTCACCGTGACCCGGGTGCCCGGTTTCCAGTAGTCCTTGGGCCGCCAGTCGACGCGGTCGTTGCCCGCGTAGTCCCGCAGCCAGCCCCAGGAGCCCTCGGTGGGGTTCGAGGTGGTGATCTTCAACTGCTTCTCGACCTCGGCGCGGTTCCTGACCGGGTGGTCGAAGACCAGGGAGACGGGCTGGGCGACGCCGACGGTGGTGCCGGCGCCCGGCCGCCAGTCGACCTTGTTGACCTTGGCGGCGGGGGCCGTGGTGAAGAAGGAGCGGTTGGTGGTGGCGGTGCCGCCCCGGGTGCGGGTCTCGGCCGTCACCGCGTACGCCGTGCCCGGGGCGGCCTTGCGGGACGAGGTCCAGGTGCGGCCGTCGGGGGCGGCCCTGCCCGGGAGGCCGCCTCCCCTGGCGTCGGTCACCGTCACCGAGGTGAGGCGGCCGCCGGACGCGGTGACGCGCACCGGCTGCCCCGCCAGGACCTGCTTGCCGGTGGGGGTGACCTGCACCGTGACGGGTCCTTCGGCGTTCTTCGCGGGAGCGCCCTCGCCCGTGCCGGCCGCCGCCGGGGCCGGTGCGGGTTCCGAGGTGCAGGCGGCCGACAGCGGTACGAGCAGGGCTGCGGCGAGGACGGTGCGTATCGGGTGGTGGGCGCGGACGCGGGTGCGGGGCAACGGGACCTCCGGGGCGGGAAGGGCGGGCGCGGAAGTCGGCAAGTACGCCGAAGGCCGCCCGAGTTGTGACTCTAGGACCGCACAAGGGCAGGTCAGCGGCGTCGGAGCCATGTGACGGCGACTGGTGAGGAACGGTCATGGTCCGGTCACATTCGCCGTACGGAGCGGTCATGGCCGGCTGTGAGCATCTGCGGCGACCCCGCGGAGAGCCCGGGGAGAAGCCCCGCCGCGCCGGACCCGGGGGAAGACCCCGCGCCGGGCCGGGGAGATGGAGAGGCCAAGACCGTGACAGCGCTGCTCGTTCCGCCCTCGTCCTCGTCGTCCGCCCCGGAGGCTCCCCGCCAGGGGTCCCCGGGCGGGGACGCGCTCGTCCTGGGGCCGGTCACCGCCGAGGCCTACCGGGCCTTCCTCGCCTCCCGGGGCGGCAGCGCCCTCGGGGCGTCGTTCCTCCAGTGCCCGTCCTGGGCGGACGTCAAGGACGGCTGGCGTTCCCTGCTGCTCGGGTGGGGGCCCGGTCCGGAGGCGGGGCGGCTGACCGGGGTGGCGCTGGTGCTGCTGCGGCAACTGCCCGGCACGCGCAAGTACTTCGCGTACCTCCCGGAAGGGCCGGTCGTCGACTGGGCGGACCCGGACGTCGACCGCTGGCTCGACCCCCTGCTGGAGCACCTGCGCACCGCCGGCGCGTTCGCCGTGCGCATCGGGCCCTCCCCCGCCTACCGGCGCTGGGACGCCGCCCTGCTGAAGTCGGCCGCCGGCCCTGGCCGACGCCTCGGCGACGTGCTGGCCAGCGAGGTCGATCCGCTCGGCGCGGCGGTGGGCGAGCGGCTGCGCGCCCGGGGCTGGCAGCGCTGCGGCGACGACTCCCGGGGCGGCGACGGGGACGCCCAGCCGCGGCACGTCTTCCGGGTGCCGCTCGCCGGACGCAGCACCGAGGACCTGTGGGCCGGGCTCAACCAGGAGTGGCGGCGCAACGTGCGGCGGGCCCGCAAGGAGGGCGTGGAGGTGGTGGTGGGCAGCGCCGCCGAACTGCCCGAGTTCCACCGCCTGCTGCGCGTCACCGAGGAACGGGACGGGTTCCGGCTGGGCCGGCCCTCCTCGTACTACGAGCGGCAGTTCGCGGCGCTCAACGCCGAGGAGCCGGGCCGGATGAAGCTGTACCTGGCCCGGCACCGGGGGGAGATCCTCGCCGCGCACACGCTGATCACCGCAGGACGCAGGACCTGGTACCAGACCGGCGCCTCCGCCGACCACCGCCGCGAGGTCCGCCCGTCCAACGCCCTCCAGTGGCACCTGCTGCTGGACGCCCACGCGACCGGCGCCGACGTGTACGACATGCGCGGGGTACCCTCCACTCTCGACCCAGGCGAACGTTCGTACGGCCTCCTGCGGTGGAAGCTCGGCACCGGAGGACAGGTCGTCGAGACGTTGGGGGAATGGGAGAAGGCCTTGGGCGGCACGACCAACCGGACGCTGCACCGCGCCTTCCAGGCGTACCTGAACCGCCGGTGAGCACCTCCGCGCACCAGGCGCTTCCCCCCGAGGCCGCCCCGGAGGCCGCCGCCGCACAGGCCGGCCGCCGGCCCGCGCCCGCCGGGCCCGCCGCCCCCGGGCCGCGCTCCCCCGCGCCGGCGTCCACCGCCCGCAGCAGCGCCGTGATGGCGGCGGGCTCCCTGGTGTCCCGGGCCACCGGCTTCGTGCGGTCCGCCGTGATCGCCGCCGCGATCGGCACCATCGGGGCCGTCCCCGACGGCTACGCGGTCGGCAACGCGCTGCCCACCATCGTCTACATGCTGCTGCTCGGCGGCGCGCTGAACGCCGTCTTCGTGCCGGAGCTGGTCAGGGCCGCGAAGGAGCACACCGACGGCGGGGCCGCGTACACCGACCGGCTCATCACGCTCTGCGTCCTGGCCCTGCTGGTGATCACCGCGGGCGGGGTGTGGGCGGCGCCCGCGATCATCGGCGTCTACACCGACTACACCGGCGAGCAGGCGACGATGACGACCGCCTTCGCCCGCTACTGCCTGCCGCAGATCTTCTTCCTGGGCGTCTTCACGCTGCTGGGGCAGGTGCTCAACGCGCGCGGCCGGTTCGGCGCGATGATGTGGGCGCCGGTCCTGAACAACGTCGTCGTCATCGGGGTGTTCGGCCTGTTCCTGGGCCTGTCGCTGGACGGCTCCGGCACCCTCACCCCGTCCGGGACCGCGCTGCTGGGCTGGGGCACCACCGCCGGGATCGCCGTCCAGGCCCTCGCGCTGCTGCCCGCGCTGCGCGCCGCCCGGTTCCGCTGGCGGCCCCGGTTCGACTGGCGGGGCAGCGGGCTGACCCGCCCGCTGCGCGCGGCGGGCTGGCTGGTGCTGCTCGTCCTGGCCAACCAGGCCGCGTTCTGGGTCACCACCCGGCTCGCCACCACCGCGGGCCTCGAAGGCGGCCCTGGGTACGGCGCGTACAACAACGCCTACGTCCTGTGGGTCGTCCCGCACGGCATCGTGACGGTCTCCCTGCTGACCGCGCTGATGCCGCGGATGAGCGCGGCGGCCGCCGACCGGGACCACGCGGCGCTGCGGCGGGACGTCTCGCACGCGCTGCGGTCCTCCTCCGCCGTCGTCGTCCCGGCGGCCTGTGCGCTGTTCGCCCTCGCGCAGCCGATCATGTCGCTGGTCTACGGCCACGGCAGGACGAGCGCGGGCGACACCGCCGCCATGGCCGCGATCCTGATGGCGTTCGCGCCTGGACTCCTCGCCATGTCGGGGCAGTACGTGCTGTCGCGGACCTTCTACGCGCTCGGCGACACCAGGACGCCGTTCCTGCTCAACCTGGTGATCGTGGTCCTCAACGCGAGTCTGTCCTTCACCGCGTTCCAGGTGCTGCCCGCCCGCTGGGCGGTCACCGGGATGGCGGCGGCGTACTCCCTCGCCCTGTTCGTGGGCTGGCTGGTGACGGGGCTGGTGCTGAGCCGTCGCCTCGGCACGGCCGGGGCGTGGCGCTCGACTGCCGCCGGGGCGTGCGCGCGGCTGCTGGCCGCCGCCGTGCCCGCCACCGCGCTGGCGTACCTCACGACGGTCCGGGCGGGCCCGGCGGGCGCCGCGGTCGCGGGCGCCGCCGGCGCCGCCGTCGTCGTGCTGGTCTTCGCGCTGCTGGCCAGGCCGTTGCGGCTGGCCGAGCTCGACTCCCTGCTGGCCGGTGCACGTCGTCGGGCGGTTCCGCGCCGCCGCCGCACCCGGCGCTGACGCCCCGGAGAACCCTGAGAACCCGGAGAACCCGGAGAACCCCGAGAACACGGAGAACCCGCCGATGCCCCGCGTACTGCTCATCGAGGACGACCCCGCCGTGCGGGAGGGCGTCGAACTCGGCCTGCGCCGCCGCGGCCACGACGTACGGTCGGCCGCCACCGGGGAGGCCGGGCTCGCCGCGCTGGCCGACTTCCGCCCCGACCTGCTGCTGCTCGACCTGATGCTGCCCGGCATGAACGGCGTCCAGGTCTGCCGCCGGGTCCGCCAGGACAGCCAGCTGCCCATCATCATGCTCACCGCGCGCGGCGACGACTTCGACATGATCGTGGGCCTGGAGGCCGGGGCCGACGACTACATCGTCAAGCCCGCCCGCCCGGACGTGATCGAGGCCCGCATCCGGGCCGTCCTGCGCCGCATCGAGGTCAACGTCACCGACCGGCCGGCCGTCGAGACCCACGGCGACCTCACCGTCGACCGGGCCGGGCTGACCGTCACCAAGGCCGGGCAGCGGATCGCGCTGGCCCCCTCCGAGCTGAAGCTCCTGCTGCACCTGACGGCCGCCCCCGACCAGGTCTTCAGCCGCCAGCAACTCCTGGAGCACGTCTGGGAGCACAGCTACCACGCCGACGCGCGCCTGGTCGACGCGTGCGTGCGCCGCCTGCGCCACAAGATCGAGGACGACAGCGGCGCACCCCGTTACGTCCAGACCCTGCGCGGTTTCGGCTACCGCTTCGGGCCGCTGTGAGCGGCAGACCCCGGGTGCGCCGCCGCGGGGAACCCGCCCGCCGGGTGCGGGCGTTCGGCCTGCGCACCCGGCTGGTACTGGCGTTCCTGCTGGTCGCGGCCGTGAGTGCGGGGACCACGGCCGCCCTGACCTACCGGGAGGCGCGGACCGCCCTGCTGAAGACCGCGCAGGACACGGCCGTCGCCTCGTTCCGTGAGCAGGTCACGCTGAGCGGCTTCTACGTCCCGACCCAGGCCGGGAACCTGGAGTCGAACCTGCGCGACATCGCCCGCCGGGGCAAACCGCGTCCCTGGATCGTCTTCGCCGAGTACGGCACGCTCCGCGCCTCCTCCGGCACCAGCCCCGTCTCCGGCGTCATCACCCCCGGGCTGCGCCGGGCCGCCCTCGCCAACCCGCGCGGCAGCTTCGAACGGGTCGTCAAGGACGGGGTGCCGTACCTGACCATCGCCATGCCGACCGTCTTCAGGACCGGCCCGGAGCGGGCACTGCCCACCGGACTCGTCGTGTACGCGGTGATGCGGATGAGCGACGAGCAGATCAACGTGGAGGCCCTCCTGGCCGCCGCCCGCGACGGCGCCCTGCCGGGCCTGGCCGTCGCCCTGCTGCCCGGACTGCTGGCCGCCCGCAGCGTGCTGCGCCCGGTGCGCGAGCTGCACCGGGGCGCCCTCGGCATGGGCAGCGGCAAGCTCGACACCCGTATCGAGGTGCGCGGCAGGGACGAACTGGCCGACCTCGCCCACACCTTCAACGAGTCCGCCGCCAACCTGGAGCACTCGGTGCGGGAACTGCGCCGGGCCGAGGCCCGCGCCCGCAGGTTCGCCTCCGACGTCTCGCACGAGCTGCGCACCCCGCTCGCCGGCATGCTCGCGGTGACCGAGGTCCTCGACGAGGACGCCGACCACCTGGACAGCGACACCGCCAGGGCGGTGCGGCTGATCAGCGCCGAGACCGGGAAGCTCGCCGTCCTGGTGGAGGACCTGATCGAGATCTCCCGCTTCGACGCGCGCGCCGCCGAGCTGAACACCGACGAACTCGACGCGGCCGAGGCCGTCCGCAAGTCGCTGGCCAACCGGCACTGGACGGACGCCCGGATCCACGCCGAACTGCCCGCGGGCATCCGGGTGCGGCTCGACCCGCGCCGTTTCGACGTCGTCGTCGCCAACCTCGTCGGCAACGCGCTGCGGCACGGCGCCGCGCCCGTCACCGTACGGCTGCGCAGCGAGACGGGCTCCGACGGGACGCCGGTGCTGGTCACCGAGGTCGCCGACAGCGGTCCCGGCATCGACGCGGACGTGCTGCCGCACATCTTCGACCGCTTCTACAAGGCGGACGCCGCCCGGACCCGTTCGGCGGGCAGCGGGCTGGGGCTGGCGATCGCCGTGGAGAACGTCCGGCTGCACGGCGGAAAGATCCGCGCGGGCAACCGGCCGGAGGGGGGCGCCGTCTTCACCGTGGAGATACCGCTGTTCACGGAGGGGGACCCGGCATGAGGCACGGACGCGGACGCCGCTGGGCCCGGGCCGCGGGGCCGCTGGCCGCCCTGGTGCTCACCGGGTGCGGCATCCGGGAGACCGACGTCATCGAGGCGGGCGGACCGGCCACCGTGGACTACCTCTCCGACGCGAGCGTCGACGCGCTGCTGTTCTTCCGGCTGCCGCACGGCGCGCTGGCTCCCGCGGCCCGCCCCCTGGGGACGCACGCGGACGCCGACAACGGCTTCAGGTCCCGTCCCGCGTCGACGGAGCGGGTGATGTCCGCGCTGCTCGGCGGCCCGTCGAAGGCCGAGCGGGCGGCCGGCCTCGGCACGGCCCTGCCCCGGACCGCCGGCCGCGTCGAACTCCGCGAGAGCGCCACCTCCGACGAGATCGCGCTGACGCTCCCCTTCTCGCCCGCCGGGCTCGACGGGACGGCACTGCGCCAGTTGATCTGCACGGCCGCCTACAGCCGGGACCGGGCGGGCCTGGCCACCGTGCGGCTGACCGGCCCGGACGGCGTCTCCGAAACCGGCGCCTGCGGCCTGGGACTGCCGGCGGGCGACCGGGACGGCTGAGGAATCCGCCCGCGGCCCGCGGACGCCCGATTACGCTTCCCGGCATGACCACCGCCGCGTCCAGCCCCGCCTACCGCCGCCTCAGCGTCGAACAGCGCCGTCTCCAGCTCATCGACGCGGCACTGTCCCTGTTCGCCCACCGCGCCCCCGAGGACGTCTCCCTCGACGACGTGGCCGAGGCCGCCGGGGTGTCGCGGCCGCTGGTCTACCGCTACTTCCCCGGCGGGAAGGTCCAGTTGTACGAGGTGGCGCTCGGCTCGGCGGCCGACGAGCTCAAACTGTGCTTCGCCGAACCGCAGACCGGCCCGCTCACCCGCCGCCTGGCCAGCGCCCTCGACCGCTACCTGGGCTTCGTGGACACCCACGACACCGGGTTCAGCGCCCTCCTGCAGGGCGGCAGCGTCGTCGAGACCTCCCGCACCTCCGCCACCGTCGACGGGGTGCGCCGCGAGGCCGCCGAGCAGATCCTGCTGCACCTGGGCGTGACCGACACCGCGGGCCCCCGGCTGCGGATGACGGTGCGCACCTGGATCTCCGCCGTCGAGGCCGCCTCGCTGATCTGGCTCGACGAGGGCAAGCAACCGCCGCTGCCCGAGCTGCGGGACTGGATGGTCGACCACTTCGTCGCCCTGCTCGCCGTCACCGCCGCCACCGACCCCCAGACCGCGGACGTCACCCGTGCGGCCCTCGCCCTGGAGTCCTCCGACGGGGCGGCCGGGGTGCTGGCCCGCCGGGTGGCACCGGTGCTCTCCGGAGCCGTCCACCTGCTGTGACACTGGTGGGGTGAGAAGCGAGAAGACCCCCTTCGTCGGCGGCCCCCTGGACGGGCAGGCCCTCGACGTCCTGACCGGCCCCACCGGCAACCCGCCCAAGTGGTACGAGGTGCCGGTGCCGTCCGAGGACGGCCCGCCCACGGTGCACGCGTACGAGCGGCAGGCCGCCGGGTACGGCAAGCGGCTCGGCCTCCAGCGGGGCTGGAAGTACGTGTACGTCCCCGAGGGGCGCGCCCCCTGGTCGCCGAAGTGGCCGTGGACCAAGCCCGCGCCCTGAGTCCGGCGCGTCCGGTGCGCCGGGCACGTCCGGCGCGTCCAGTCGCCACGCCGACGGCGGCCGGACTTCGCCCGGTACGAGTGACCGCGCTGCGCCGCGGGGCCCACCCGCCGGGTCGACCGGGGTGAGACGGCGCACCATCGCCTGGAGCCGGGTCGACCTCCCGGCTGCGTACCGGAGGTGATGGTGTGTCGAGGATCGCGACCGCGGTGGCACTGGCAGTGGCGACGACGGTACTGGCGACGACCGGGAGCGCCTTGGCCGCACCCGGCGACCCCGGGGGTGTCGGGCAGCTCCTCACCGACCTCCAGCGGCTCTACCGGCAGGCCGAGGAGGCGTCCGAGGCCTTCAACGCCACGGAGGAGAAGCTCGGACTCCGGAAGGCGGAACTGGCCCGCGTGACGAAGGAGTTGGGTACGGTACGGGCCGGTCTGGCCGACGGCAGGCGGGCCGCCGGGATGCTCGCCCGGGAGCAGTACAAGGGGCGCGGCGACCATGCGTACTCCTCCTTCGTCCACCTCCTGACCTCCTCCGACCCCGAGCACGCGCTCATGCGGGGGCACGCCCTGCGCAGGGCGGCGGCGTCCCGGGCGGTGAAGGTGGCGCGGCTGCAGAGCGACGAGAAGCGCGCCGACGACCTGGCCACGAGGGCACGGGCCGCGCTGGACGCCCAGCAGACCCTGGCCGCGCGGCAGAAGAAGGAGCGGGACACCGTGCGGGCCCGGCTCAAGCAGGTCGAGGCCCTCCTCGCGGACCTCACCGCCGACGACCTCGCCTCGCTGGCCGCGCTGGAGAACCGTACGACCGAACGGGCCCAGCGGGCCCTCATCGGGTCCGGGGCCCTCGGCCCCGGCGGGGTGCGGGCCTCGCGCACCCCCTCGCGGGAGGGGGCCCGGGCGCTCGACTACGCCGTCCGGCAGCTCGGGAAGCCGTACGTGTGGGGCGCGGAGGGGCCGGCGTCCTTCGACTGCTCCGGGCTCACCCAGCAGGCGTGGGCGGCGGCGGGGCGGACCATCCCGCGCACCAGCCAGGACCAGTGGAAGCACCTGCCGCGCGTCCCGCTGTCCGCGCTGCGCCCCGGCGACCTGGTGGTCTACTTCCCGAAGGCCACCCATGTGGCGATCTACCTCGGCAACGGGCAGGTCGTACAGGCCCCGCGGCCCGGTGCGCACGTGAAGGTGTCGCCGATCGCCTCGAACCCGGTCCTGGGGGCGGTCCGCCCCGACCCGGCGCTCGCCTCCCTCCCCTCCTACACCCCGCCGGACCTGCCGGCGGGACACACGGTGGAGGGAAACGAATCGGACGCCGGGTACTCGGCGGCGCACGCACCGGACGCACGGTGAAGCGCGCCCCGTGAATGCTCAGCCGGAGACCGACGCCAGATACGCGTTCGTCTTCTCCGGCTCGTAGAAGAAGTTCTCGAAGTCGGACGGGTCGTTGAAGCCGTTGGCGAAGCGGTCGGCGACGGGCTGGAGCTGTCCGGCCGCGCCGATGAGGTTCAGGACGTGCTCCGGCGGGACGCCCAGCATGGCGTTGGTCCACTTGGTGACGTGCTGGGCGGTGTCCCAGTAGCGGTCGAAGGTCTGCTGCATCCAGGTCTCGTCGAACTCCGCCTCGCCGTGGGCGACGATCGAGTCGAGGTAGGCGGCGGCGCACTTGGACGCCGAGTTGGAGCCCTGGCCGGTGATCGGGTCGTTGGCGACGACGACGTCCGCGACGCCCAGGACCGCGCCGCCGCCGGGGAGGCGGCCGACCGGGTGGCGGACGGTGGGCGCGTAGCGGCCGGCGAGGGTGCCGTTGGCGTCGGTCAGCTCGACCTTGGTGGCGCGGGCGTACTCCCAGGGCAGGAACTTCTCCATCAGCTCCAGGGTGAGGGAGAGGTGGTCGGCCGGGTCCTTGACACCCTTGAAGGCGTCGACCGGGCCGCCGGGGACGCCCTCCCAGAAGAGGATGTCGGCGCGGCCCGAGACGGTCAGGGTCGGCATGACGAAGAGCTCGCCGACGCCGGGGACCAGGTTGCAGCGCACCGCGTCGAACTCGGGATGCTCGGGGCGCGGGCCCAGGCCGTGCACGTAGGCGACGGCCAGCGCGCGCTGCGGGGCGTCGTACGGGGAGCGGGAGGCGTCGCGGCCGAAGAGCTGGACCAGTTCGCCCTTGCCCGCAGCCACCAGGACCAGGTCGTACGTACGGGAGAAGAAGTCCAGGTCGGAGACGGCGGCGCCGTGGATGACGAGCTGCCCGCCGCGCTGGGCGAAGGTGTCCATCCAGCCGGCCATCTTCACGCGCTGGTCGATGGACTGGGCGTATCCGTCGAGCTTGCCCACCCAGTCGACGGCCCGGGTGGGGTATCCCCTGCTCGAACGCAGCTGAGAGCTCGGGGAACCGTCGGGGGCGGCGACGGAGACGCCGAGGCCCTCGATGCGGGGGGCCTGGGACTCCCAGAAGTTGAGCCGGAGGTCGCGCTCGTGCGTCAGGGCGGTGTGGAACATGCACTGCGTCGACATGACCTTGCCGGAGCGGATCTCGTCGGAGGTCCGGTTCGACATCAGGGTGACTTCGTAGCCCTTCGCCTGGAGGCCGAGGGCGAGCTGGAGACCGGACTGGCCGGCGCCGACTATGAGGATCTTCCGCATGGGGTGGGTGGCTCTCTCAAGAAGAAGCTGGAATTAGGCGGGGGTGGCGTCGAGGGCGTGGCCGACCAGGCCGAGGAGGGTCTCCACGACCGAGACCCGGCTGCGGGCGTCCATCACCAGGACGGGCACGTGCGGGGGCACGCTGAGCGCCTCCCGGACGTCCTCGCTCGCGTAGCGGTCGGTGCCCTCGAAGTGGTTGACGGCCACGAGGTAGGGAAGGCCGCAGCTCTCGAAGTAGTCGAGCGCGGGGAAGCAGTCGGTGAGGCGGCGGGTGTCGGCGAGCACGACGGCGCCGATCGCGCCGCGCGCCAGGTCGTCCCACATGAACCAGAACCGCTGCTGGCCGGGCGTGCCGAACACGTACAGGACGAGGTCGTCGTCGAGGGTGACGCGGCCGAAGTCCATGGCGACCGTGGTGGTCGTCTTGTCCGGGGTGCCGGACAGGTCGTCGGTGTCCTCGCTCGCGGTCGTCATGACCGCCTCGGTCTTCAGGGGGGTGATCTCGGAGACCGAGCCGACGAAGGTGGTCTTGCCCACGCCGAAGCCGCCCGCGACCACGACCTTCACGGCGGTGGGGGCCCGGGTGCGGTCCAACTGCCACGCGGGCACGGCGGGTTCGGCAGCGGGCTGCTCGGTGACGATTGGTGCCTCAGAGGCGACGGAGCCCATCCAGGACCCTTTCCAGCAGTGCGCGATCGGGGCGTCCGGCTCCGTGGCCGGTTCCGTACACGCGGATCTTTCCCTGGTCGGCCAGGTCGCTGAGCAGGACCCGGACCACACCCAGCGGCATCTTCAGCAGGGCGGCGATCTCCGCGACGGTCCGCATCCGGCGGCAGAGCTCCACGATGGCCTGCATCTCGGGGCCGACCCGGCCCGTCGAGCGGCGTCCCAGCAGCTCCGGCCTCTGCGGGGGTGCTTCGAGGGCCGCCACGAAGGTCTCCACCAGGAGCGCGTGCGTGAAGCGCGTCCGGCCCCCGGTCAGGGAGTACGGGCGCACGCGCGCGGGACGGCGGCCCTCGCCGCGTATCGGAAGCCGGTGCGCGGGCGCTGCGGGTTTGCTCATCGGTCGGCACTCTCCAGCGACTGGCGCAGCTCGCTGCGGAGTTCGGGGGTCAGGACGTGTCCGGCACGGCCCACGAAGAGCGCCATGTGGTACGCGACGACGCCCATGTCGCAGTCGGGCGCCGCGTGCACGCCGAGCAGCGAGCCGTCGCTGATCGACATCACGAACAGGCTGCCGTACTCCATGGCGACCATCGTCTGCTTGACTCCGCCGCCCTCCATCAGGCCGGCCGCCCCGACGGTGAGGGAGCCCAGGCCGGAGACGATGGTGGCGAGGTCCGCGGTGGAGCCCTTGGGGCTGACCAGGCGCGGCGTGGTGTCCGGGAGCATGTGGTCGGGGTCCGAGGACAGCAGGAGCAGTCCGTCGGAGGACACGACGGCGACCGAGACGAGGCCGGGCACCTCCTCGACCAGATTGCTCAACAGCCAGTGCAGATTACGGGCTTCGGTGCTCAGCCCGTATGTGATCGGCGCGGTCAACTGCGTGCCTCCTCGACGGTGTCCCCCTCGGTGTCGGTCTGGTCGTGCCCGGTGGTCCGGTGGTCGGTCGCGGACCGGGCATGGGGTTCCCCGGGTGCCCCGCCTACCCCTTGCGTCCCGTTGTTATCACTGTTGGCGATCTCCGCCTCGACGTCGCGCCGGCCGCTGAGCGCGCCGCGCTGGAATCCGCCCAGGCGACGGCGCAGGGCCTCGGCGTCGACGCCGCCGGCGCGCGGGGGCGCGGCGGGGGTCGTCGGCTTGACGAACTTGGGGGTGCGCTTGGGGAGGCCCTTGGCGGTCAGGGGCGACGGGGCGGGCTCCGCCTCGGAACGCGGCTGCGGCTGCGGCCCGGGCTCCGGGGCGGGGCCGGGCAGGCGGAACTCGCGGGTGGGCTGGTCCTGCTCGGGGGTTTCCCCGACGGCCTGCGGCTCACGCTCCGCGGGCTCGGACTCGGGCTCGGGCTCCGCGGCCTCGGGCTCCGCGGCTTCCGCCTCTTCGGGCTCGCGCTCCTCGGGCACGGCCTGCGCGTCCTGGACGGCCTTCTCCGCGACGGCTATCAGCGGGTCCTGGTCCGGGGCGCGCCCGGCGCCCCGGCCGGGCAGGACGTTGGAGTTGGCCTCGGCGACGGAACCCGGCAGCGCGTGCGGGGTCTCGGTCCCGGCCGGCACGGCGGGCGGCCCCGCCGGGAGGAGCGCCCTGGGCAGGACGACGACGGCGGTGACGCCGCCCCGGTCCTGCGCGCGGACCTCGATACGGACGCCGTGCCGGGCCGCGAGCAGGGCGGCGACCTGGAGGCCGAGGCCGTCGCTGTCGTCGTGCGGGGTGTACGTCGCGGGGTCGGCGAGGCGGTCGTTGAGGTCGGCGAGGCGCTCGGGCGTCATGCCGATGCCCTCGTCCTGCACGGAGAGCATGACCTCGCCGCTCTCCAGCAGCCAGCCGGAGAGCTTGACGTGGGCGTCGGGCGGCGAGAACGAGGTGCCGTTCTCCAGGAGTTCGGCGAGGAGGTGGCTGAGGTCGTCGGCGACGTACCCGGCGACCTGGGCGTGCGGCGGCAGGGCCTGGAGGGTGACCCGCTCGTACCGCTCGATCTCGCTGATCGCGGCGCGCAGCACGTCCACGAGCGGCACGGGCCCGGTGTGGGCGACGCCGTGGTCGGTGCCCGCGAGGACCAGGAGGTTCTCGCCGTGGCGGCGTATCACGGTCGCCATGTGGTCGAGCTTGAAGAGGGTGGCGAGGCGGTCGGGGTCCTGCTCGCGCTCCTCCAGGGTCTCGATCACGGCGAGCTGGCGTTCGACGATGCCGAGCGTGCGCAGCGAGAGCTTGACGAACGAGGAGTGGACGGTGGAGCGCAGCTCTTCCAGGCGTGCGGTGGTGTCCTGGGCCCGGGCCAGCAGCTCGGCCTGTTCGGCGGCGAGCCGGCTGTTCTCCACGGCGAGGGTGCGGCGCTGGGCGTCGAGGGACTCGCGCTGGCCGATCAGGTGGCCGCGGTCGCCCGCGAGTTCCTCGGTGCGGGCGGCCAGCTCCACGTACTTGCCGTGCAGGGTGTTGAGGGACCGGACGGCCTGGGCGAACTCGTCGTTGCGGCCGGTGTAGCGCACCGGCTCCTCGGACCGGGGGTCGCCGGCCAGCCGGGCCGCGCCGAGCCGCAGCACCGCGAGGGGCTGGGTGAGGGTGCGGGCGACGGCGGTGGAGATGCCGACGGCCAGCAGGAAGAGGGCGGCGAGCAGTCCGACCCGCCACTCCATGGCGGTGACGTCGTCGTCGCGCAGGGCGGCGAGGTTCCCGGCCTGCGCGGAGGCCAGGGCCGCCTCGGCGCCGCGCATCCGGTCGACACGGGCCGTGAGCGCGGCCCCGACCTGCTCGGCGCCGAGCCTGCGGTCGGCGGCGGAGAAGGTGGGCTCGTCGGTGAGGGCCTTGAGGTAGCGCTCGGCGGCGGTGACCTCGGGCCCGGTGACGGTGGCGGACACCGAGTCGCGGTCCTCGGCGGGCGCGGCCAGCGCGAAGTCGGCGAGGGCGGCCTGCTCGCGGTGGCGGGCCTGCTGGGCGGCGGCGGAGAGCCCGTCGCGCGTCCGCTTGGCGTCACTGCTCTCCGCCCGCACCGGGAGCCCGGTGACGGGGTCCACCGTGCCGGCGCCCTCACCGCGCGGCACGGAGAGGGCGGCGAGGAGGAGACCGCGGGTGGCGGCGGCCTGCTCGACGGCGTTGCCCAGGGCGGCCGGGGCGGTGCCGGAGCCGCCCGCGCGGGGCGGGGTCCGGCGTGCCAGGTCGCGGGCGAGGGAGCGCAGCTCGTCGAGGGCGGCGGTGTAGGAGCGGTGCAGCGCGAGCGGCGCCACCGCGGGGTCCGCGGCGTCCGCGCGCAGGCCGGAGACCTTGCCGAGGGCGGCGCGCAGGCTCGCGGGGAGCTCGGTGCCGGCCGCGCCCAGCGCGGTGATCTCGGCGACTTGGCGGTCGACGCGGGAGGTGTTCGCACCGGCCGCGCCGGCCGCGCCTCCCTTGTCGCGGCTCTTCGCGCCCCGGGCGGCCTTGCGGGCGGTGACGTCGTCGCGCTCGTCGGCCAGGGAGTGGGCGAGGGCGACGGTCTGCTTGTTGAGCTCGGCGAGGTCGAGGAGGCGCTGGGTACTGGTCAGCTCGTCGGAGGCGGTGAGCAGGGACGGGGCCCCGGCCGCGAGGACGAGGACCCCGACGGCGGCGACGGAGGCGACCAGGCGGTTGCGGACCCGCTTGGCCCGGCCCTTCTTGCCGACGGGGGCGGGCCCGGCGTCGGCACCGGAGCCGGGACCGACGGGACCGGACTGCGGGGGGCCGGACGCCGGGAGGGGGCCGGACTCCGGCGAACCGGGCGCGCCCGTGTCCCCGGCAGGGTTCGTCCGGCTCTTCCCGGTCCCGCTCCTGCTGCCGCCCCGAGGCCGCCTGTTCTGCACCGGTGCTCGCATCCTTGCTTTCGTCCGCCCAGTTTCATCGCCCAGCTGGCCGAGGTGACGACTGGTACCTCCGGTACGCACGGACCGAGCACCTTCCACCCCGGTGGGAGCCTTCGACCCTTCCAGCGCCCCGGGGAGGGAGGCGTGCAACATCCACCCCGCCACCCGAACGAGTGAACAACACTCGGGAGTTGGCAAACAACTCCGGTCACGGTCCGTCAGGCGGCACTCCCGTGCGCCGGTTGGAAGTTCGGTGCGGGCTTTGGCAGGATGCGCCCCCACAGCTTCCCGGAATGGATCATTCCGGCCCAATTGCCACAGGGCGCCCGGCTGGTATGGGCCATTTCGGACCCACGGACGGCGGTCCGGTGCCGTCCGGCAGACTGGCCGCCATGCGCATCGATCTCTCCACCGCCGCCGGCGCCCCCGAACGCCCCAACGAGGACTGGGCATCCGTGGCGCTGCCTGCGGGCGGAGCGGACGGAGCGGCGGGCGGCAGCGGGGTGGTCGTCGTCCTGGACGGGGTGACGCCGCCACCGAGCGAAACGGGTTGCGTGCACTCGGTGCCGTGGTTCACCGCGCGACTGGGCGGCTCCCTGATCGAATTGTCCGGTTCCCGCCCGGAATTGCCCCTGCGTGACGTCCTCGCCGGGGCCATCGCCCGCACGGCGGACGCCCACCGCGCCACCTGTGACCTTTCTCACGTGCGGACGCCTCAGGCGACGGTGGTCGTGGTGCGTTGGGGGGCGGACCGGGTGGAGCACCTGGTCCTCTCCGACTCGGTGCTGCTCCTGGAGTCCCCGGCCGGAGAGGTCCGGGCGGTGCTGGACGACCGTCTGGACCGCGTCCCGCGCGAGGCGCTGCGCTCCCACGCGGCGACGGACGCGTACCGCAACGCGGAGGGCGGCTTCTTCACGGCGGCGGCGGACCCCTCGGTGGCGGCCAGGGCGGTGACGGGCTCCTCGCCCAGGGACTCGGTGCGTTCGCTCGCGGCGCTGACGGACGGGGCGTCCCGCTGGGTGGACCTGTTCGGGGCGGGGTCCTGGGCGGACTGCCTGTCCGTGCTCCGCAAGGAGGGCGCGGACGCGCTGATCGCACGCGTACGGGAACGGGAGCTCTCCTCGGCGGCGCCGGCCCGCGGCAAACGCCACGACGACGCGACCGTCGCCTTCGCCGAGCTCTAGAACCCGGGGGCCGGGAGCGGCGGCCCCCGCCCTACTCCCCCGCCCGCGTGTTGAGCTGGTGCAGCAGCCGCGCCAGCTCCGCCACCTCCCGCCGGTCCCACGAGGCCAGCTTCTGGACGTAACTCGCCCGCCGCGCGTCCCGCACCCGCCGGAACCGCTCCCGGCCCTCGGGCGTGAGCAGGATCAGCGAGGCCCGTCCGTCCGCGGGGTCGGGCTCGCGGACCACCAGCCCCAGCTCCTCCAGGGCCCGCAGTTGCCGGCTCATCGTCGCCTTCCCGACTCCGAACCACGCCGCCAGCTCCGTCGCCCGCTGCCGGTCCGCCTCGTCCAGCCGTACGAGCAGCCCGTACGCCGCGGGTTCCAGCTCGGGGTGGACCTCCCGTGCCATGTCCCCCGACGAGGCCCGCGCCCGGCGCAGGAAGAGCGCCAGCTCCCGCTCCAGCGCGAGGAATTCCTGATCCACCCGTACGTTCCCTTCGTCGGCCACACCGTCGTCGCAGTTCAGCCAGTATTTCGCAGAAGGGGGCAGCGGAAGGACCCCCGGCGCACGGGCGCCGGGGGTCCGGTTCACTGGGCCGGGCGGTCGCACCCGGGGGGCGTGCCCGGGAAGCGGTCCCGGGTCACGCGGGGCAGCCGGTCAGCAGCGTCCCGCCGGGCGGTCCCGCACCACCAGGTCCGTGTTGCTGGTCGTGCCGTCGATCCACACCACGCGCCTGCCGGTGTCGGCCGACGCGTAGGACTGGTCGCCGCGGTTGCAGGAGACGCGCTCGCCGGCCCGGACGCCCGCGGCGTCGAACTGCCACAGTTTGGGCAGCGTCTCGTTGCGGTACTGCGTGTCGGGCAGCGCGGCGGTGACCGTCACGGCCTCCTCGGAGGCGGTCAGGTCCGTGGCGAACAGCCCCTTGTCGCCCGCCTCCGGGCTGAGGTCGATCAGCTTGGTGCCGTCGAGGTTGGCACGGCGCACGGCCGTCCGGCCGCCGTCCGTGGCGTTCTCGTCGACCAGCCAGGAGACGTGCGTCGTGGACAGACCGGTCTGGCCCAGACTCTCCACGGTCCCCGTCTGCGGCAGGATGCTCGTCCTGCCGGTCCTGGTGTCGAGGAGCTCGACGTCCAGCTTGTACTCGCCGGCCACCGGCCACAGCTTGGCGTAGGCGACCTTGCCGTTCTTCACGGCGGGCAGCGCCGAGCTGAGGTGGTAGCGGCCGCCGTCGACGTACGCCTGCTGGCCCGTCTTCAGGTTCTTGTACGCGGCGTGGCGTCCGCCGAAGGGGTCGTTCTCCTCCCAGACGACCAGGTCTCCGTCGACGCGCAGGCCCTGGAGCCCGGTGGTGGAGGACCACACCTTCTTGATCGGGCCGCCCGCGACCGGACGCAGCAGGACGTTGATGCTGTCGGTGCCGAAGGCCGCCCAGACGACGTTCTTGCCGTCGGTCGCCGGGTAGACGTGGAAGCGGCCGTCGTTCGGGCTGACCAGCTTGGGCGAGCCCTTGCCGTCGGTGCGTCCCGTGTAGACCGAGTACGGCTCGGAGCCGTCGTCGTTCGACTTGGAGACGGCGTACTGGCCGCCGCCCGCGCCCGTCCCGCTGCCCGCGGTGTTGAGCTTGCCGAGCAGCGTGTCGCTGTCCATGCCCAGCGCGTCCTCCCAGCCCGGGACGATGCCGTGGGCGTTGAAGGAACGCGTGATGACCTTCTGGTCCTTCGCCGAGGCCTTCAGGTCCTTCGCGGCCGCGAGGACCGCGTTGCGGCCCTCGGTGAAGCCGTCCAGGGGGGTCAGGTACTCGGCGAGCGCCTTGTGGACGATGCGGTCGGCGAGGTCCTTGTCGATGTCCTGGCGGATGTCCCACAGGGCGCCGGAGAAGATCGTCGAGTTGAGGTGCACACCGCCGTTGTCCACGCCGTAGGAGACGCCGAGGAAGTCCTTGGAGGTGGTGCGGCCGTCGTTGAGGTCGCGCAGCGCGCACTCGCCCTTGGGCAGGGTGCGGCAGAGGTCCTCGCCGAGGAGGCCCGAGTCCGGGTCGTCCATCGAGGTGCCGGAGGTGTCGGTGTCGATGGCGTTGCCGAAGTAGTCGGCGATGCCCTCGTTCAGCGCGCCGGACTGGCCGACGTACACCAGGTTGGCGGTGTTCTCGACGACGCCGTGCGTCATCTCGTGGCCGACCACGTCGACGTCGGAGGCCAGCGGCCTGTACTCGTCGTCGCCGACGCCGTAGACCATCTTCGTGCCGTCCCAGAAGGCGTTGACCCACGGCTGGCCGCCGTTCGTCACGCCCACCAGGGAATTGATGGCCATGCCGCGGCCGTCGAGGCTGTCGCGGCCGTGCTTGCCCTTGTAGTAGTCGTAGACCTGGGTGGCGGCCCACTGGGCGTCGACGGCGCCCGCGTCGGTGGCCTCCTTGCCGAAGTCCTGGACCGGCGAGCCGAACACCTTGATGCCCGAGGGCCACTTGCCGGCCGCGTCGTTCGCCTCGACGCCGCGGGCGTCCCAGGTGGAGATCGGGTTCTTGGAGCCGTCCCGCATGCGGACGTAGTCGCTGAGCGTGTACTCCTTGCGCGACGCGTCGTGGTACAGGTTCAGGTCGACCTTGGTGCCGTCGGTCTTGACGCCGGTGCCGGTGGCGTCGGCGGGACCGAACGCCTTCTCGCCGGCGGCCTTCGCGGCGGCGCCCTTCGGGGCCGCGCCCTTGGCCTGCTGGGTGCCGAAGGTCTTGATCGAGCTGTACTGGAGGACCGGGAAGCCGGCCCTGGCGTCGATGTAGACCTGGCGCAGCACGGCCTCGCCGGTCACCGGGTCGTTGCCCTTGACGGTGACCTGGCGGGTCAGCACGCCCTTGCCCTGCGGGAGGACGACGAGTCTGCCCGCGGTGCCGGTGAGGGCGCCGGCGGCGGCGGTCTTCTCGCCCTTCGTCTGCGGCGTGTCCTTCCTGCCGAGGTTCTTGCCGCTCAGCTCCCGGGTCACGGCGGCCACCGCGCGCTGCACGGCGGTCTTCTCGGAGACCGTGGCGGCGGTGCCGGTGGCGAGCTCGGTGAAGTACTTGCCGGAGGTGCCGACGACGTTGCGCTTGCCGCCCTTGTTCTCCATGCGGACGACGTACTGGCCGCCGAGGACGTCGAGGCCCTTGTACTTCTGCTGGAGGCGTACGGTCTCGGTGCCGCCCTCGGCCCGGGCGGAGACCGCCTTCAGGTCGCCCTCGGGGTTCGTGATGCGGTAGCGGCTCTTCTTCTCGGCGAGGTGCCCGACGGCGGCGTCGGCGGCGCTGCCGGTGGCCTTCGCGGGCTCGTTGATGCCGTCGACCAGGGCCGGGGTCGCGGTGTCCGTTCCCGGGATCACCTCGGCGGCCGGGGCCGCCGGGGCGGCCTGGGCGGCGGGCACGACGCCCGCGAGCAGGGCGGCCGCGGCGAACGCCGCGGCGGCCCCCTTGGATATTCCGGCACTTGTGATGCCGGGTCTTGCTGCACGCACTCGGGTCCTGTGCTGCACGCTTCCCCTCCCACGGTACGGACGAGCTTCGAACGGTCCGGGCACCGCCATGCAAGTCGCCGTGCGCTCAAGTCGGCAATGTTTCCCGTGTGTTCAGATGTGGACACGCACACTTGTGTGCATGGTGTGTCCACGAAAGAATTCGGCCCATGATCGAGGGGGAAGAACTGCACAGCCTCGGCCTGGGGGAGGTCGAGGGACGCGTCTACACGGCCCTGCTGAGGGAACGGGCTTATTCCACCGTTGAGTTGGCGAACCTGCTGGACCTTCCGTACTTCCGGATCGACGAGGCACTGACCAGCCTCGAAGGCTCCGGGTTCGCGGTCCGCGGGGCCGACGGGGCACCCCGCCCCGCCGCACCGGCCGCCGCCATCCGCACACTCATCCATCGCCGTCAAGCGGAACTCCACATCCGGTCAGCGGAGCTGGAGCAACTGATGATGTCCGCGGACCGGATAGCGGGACGCCTCACGGCGGGCTCGCCGGGCGCCTCCGAGGGCGGCATCGAGGTCATCACCGGACAGCGGCAGATCGGGGAGCGCGCGGAGTCGCTGCTCGCCTCGGCCGAGCAGGAGGTGGTGATCCTGGACCGGCCGCCGTACGCGAAGGCCGACGTCGGCCGTCCCGGGCGGCCGCCCGCCCTGGACATCGAGGCCCTGCTCGACCGGGGCGTCTCGGTGCGGGCCGTCATCGACCGGGAGGGCCTGGGGTTTCCGGGCCGGATGCGGTCCCTGACGGCGCTGGCGGCGCGGGGGCTGCGGGCCCGGGTCACCTCGGGGGTGCCGACCAAGCTGATCGGCGTCGACCGCCGGATCACCCTCCTGCCGCCCTCGGAGTCGGCGGACCCGCGGGCTTCGGCGCTGGTCGTGGGGGACTCGTTGTTGCGCAACGCGCTGCTGCCGCTGTTCGAGACGGTGTGGGACCGTTCGATCCCGTTGGGCAGCAGCGGGGCGGCGGCGGCCTCGGACGCCGTCTCCCGTCAGCAGCGGGAGCTGCTGGGCCTGTTGGCGGCCGGGCTCAAGGACGAGGCGATAGCCCGGCGGCTCGGGGTCCATGTCCACACCGCGCGTCGGCGCATCACCCGGCTGCTGGAGGCCCTGGACGCGGAGACCCGTTTCCAGGCCGGCGCCCAGGCCGCCACCCGCGGCTGGCTCGCCTGAGCGGGGCGAGGGCGGCCTGGACGAGGGGCGGGAGCCGCACCGACGGCGGCGGCCGGGGTTTCCGCTTCCCCGGCTTCCCCGGCTTCCCCGGCCTCCCGGGCCACGGCCTGGAGGCCGGCACCGTCCCGTACGGCGGTTTCCGGCGCTGATACGGGCGGAGGGGCCGTACGGGAGCGACTCCCGTACGGCCCCTCCGCGGTGGGACCGCCTCAGGCGGCGACCGGCGCCGCCACCTGTGCGGGGGCCAGCGCGATCTCCAGCACCTGGCGGACGTCCGTCACCGGGTGGACCTCCAGCTTCTCCAGGATCTCGGCGGGCACGTCGTCCAGGTCGGGCTCGTTCCGCTTGGGGATGACGACCGTGGTGGTGCCCGCCCGGTGCGCGGCGAGGAGCTTCTGCTTCAGGCCGCCGATGGGCAGGACGCGCCCGGTCAGGGACACCTCGCCGGTCATGGCCACGTCCGTGCGGACCAGCCGGCCGGAGAGGAGGGAGGCGAGGGCCGTGGTCATCGTGATGCCCGCGCTCGGGCCGTCCTTGGGGACCGCGCCCGCCGGGAAGTGGATGTGCACGCCCCGGTCCTTGAGGTCGCCGACCGGGAGTTCCAGTTCCGCGCCGTGCGAGCGCAGGAAGGAGAGGGCGATCTGCGCGGACTCCTTCATCACGTCGCCGAGCTGACCGGTGAGGGTCAGTCCGGAGCCGCCCGTCTCGGCGTCGGCGAGGGACGCCTCCACGAAGAGGACGTCGCCGCCCGCGCCGGTGACGGCGAGACCGGTGGCCACGCCGGGGACGGCGGTGCGCCGCTCGGCCGGGTCCTGGGCGGACTCCGGCACGTGGTGCGGGCGGCCGATCAGGTCGCGCAGGTGGGAGGAGTCGATCGTGAACGGCAGCTCGCGGTCGCCCAGTTCGTGCTGGGCGGCCACCTTGCGCAGCAGGCGGGAGATGGAACGCTCCAGGTTCCGTACGCCGGCCTCCCGGGTGTACTCGCCCGCCAGCTTGCGCAGGGCGGACTCGTCGAGGGTCACCTCGCCCGGCTCCAGGCCGGCCCGGTCGAGCTGGCGCGGCAGCAGGTGGTCGCGGGCGATGACGACCTTCTCGTCCTCGGTGTAGCCGTCGAGGCGGACCAGTTCCATCCGGTCGAGGAGGGCCTCGGGGATGGCTTCCAGCACGTTGGCGGTGGCGAGGAAGACGACGTCGGAGAGGTCGAGCTCGACCTCCAGGTAGTGGTCGCGGAAGGTGTGGTTCTGGGCGGGGTCCAGGACCTCCAGCAGGGCCGCGGCCGGGTCGCCGCGGAAGTCGGAGCCGACCTTGTCGATCTCGTCGAGGAGGACGACGGGGTTCATCGACCCGGCCTCCTTGACGGCGCGGACGATGCGGCCGGGCAGGGCCCCGACGTACGTACGGCGGTGACCGCGGATCTCCGCCTCGTCGCGTACGCCGCCGAGCGCGACCCGGACGAACTTGCGGCCCATGGCGTGGGCGACGCTCTCGCCGAGCGAGGTCTTTCCGACACCGGGCGGGCCCACCAGGGCGAGCACGGCGCCGCCGCGGCGGCCGCCCACCACGCCGAGCCCGCGGTCCGCGCGCCGCTTGCGCACGGCCAGGTACTCGGTGATGCGCTCCTTCACGTCGTCCAGGCCCGCGTGCTCCGCGTCGAGGATCTCGCGGGCGCCGCGGATGTCGTACTGGTCCTGCGTGTGCTCGTTCCAGGGGAGCTCCAGGACCGTGTCCAGCCAGGTGCGGATCCAGGAGCCCTCCGGGGACTGGTCGCTGGAGCGCTCCAGCTTCTCGACCTCCTTGAGGGCGGCCTCGCGCACCTTCTCCGGCAGGTCGGCGGCCTCCACCCGGGCCCGGTAGTCGTCGGACTCCTCGCCCTCGGCCTCGCCGTTCAGCTCGCGGAGTTCCTTGCGCACGGCATCGAGCTGCTTGCGGAGCAGGAACTCGCGCTGCTGCTTGTCGACGCCCTCCTGGACGTCCTTCGCGATGGTCTCGGCGACGTCCTGCTCGGCGAGGTGCTCGCTGAGGGCGGTCAGGGCCAGGCGCAGGCGGGCCACCGGGTCGGCGGTCTCCAGCAGCTCCACCTTCTGGGCGGTGGTCAGGAAGGGCGAGTACCCGGAGTTGTCGGCGAGGGCCGAGACGCCCTCGATCTGCTGCACGCGGTCCACGACCTGCCAGGCGCCGCGCTTCTTCAGCCAGGTCGTCGCGAGGGCCTTGTACTCCTTGACCAGCTCGGCGACGGAACCCGGCAGCGGGTCGGGGTCGGACGCGTCGATCCGGGACCCCTCCACCCACAGGGCCGCTCCCGGCCCGGTCGTGCCCGCGCCGATCTTGACGCGGCCCCGGGCCCGGATGAGCGCGCCGGGGTCGCCGTCGGACAGCCGGCCGACCTGCTCGACGGTGCCGAGGACGCCGGTCCCCGCGTACGTGCCGTCGATGCGCGGAACAAGAAGCACCTCGGGCTTGCTGCCACCGGTACGAACGGCGGCCTGTGCCGCTTCGACCGCCGCGCGCACCTCGGTGTCGGACAGGTCCAGCGGCACCACCATCCCGGGCAGCACGACCTCGTCGTCGAGCGGCAGCACGGGCAGGGTGAGCGGTGTGGACGTCGATGCCATGATCTCCCCTTGGGCAGTGAAGTTGAGCTATGTGGACTCAATGCTCTGGAGCGTCCCAGTGTTCCCCAACCCGTGTTCGCTCTGAGCGATCAGCGATCGACGAGGAGGGAGCCGCCGGTCGGTCCGGCGCCGCTGAAGCCGGGAGCCGGTCGCGACGACGCGGGCAGACGTGGGCAGACGTGGGCAGACGCGGACAGGGGAACGCGCGGCGGGGCCTCCGCGTCAGACGGACGACAGCGGCACACGGCCCACGACACGACGGGAACACCATGCGAAGCACACGTTCCGGGCGATCGGCGGCGGCGCTCACGGCGGCCGCCCTCTGCGGCACCCTGTTGCTGACGGGGTGCGACGGCGCGGGCGAGCCCCCGGCCGCGGACACGCCCGCACCGGCGGCGACCGCCACGGGCGCACCCGCCACCTCCACGCCCACCGCCGGCGCGCCCGACACGGCCACACCCACCGCCACCCCGCCCCCCGCTCCCCCGGCGACCGGTGACCCCGCGCCGTCCGCCTCCGTGCCCGCGACGGCCCCGCAGGGCGAGCGGCTCGTGGCCGCCACCGTCAGCGGCGGCTTCGACGGCCGGCACCGCAGCGTCCTGGTGAACGGTGACGGCGGCTACACCGTCCTCGACCGCACCAAGCCCCCGAAGTCCGGCCGGATGGGCGCGCAGGAGCTGGCCGAGCTCAAGGACGCGCTCGCCGACGCGGACTTCGCGAAACTGCCGCGCGTCTCGAAGGCCGACCCGCCGGTCATGGACGGCATCACCACCACCGTGATCCACCGGGGCCACGAGGTGACGACGGACGGCATGAAGGAGCTGCCGGAGCTGGACCGCGTGATCGCGGCCCTGCCCGGCCTCGGCTGACCCCGGTTCAGCGGTGGCTGCGGACGACGGTCAGCGGTGGCCGCGGACGATCTCCGTCACGCGCGCGACCGTCGACAGGTCCCCCAGTACGTTCTTGGTGACGGCCCAGGCCGTGCCGCTCGCCCGGTCCGCGCCCGCCCAGCTGCCGCCCGCGCCCGCCATGCCGAACACGTGCGGGTCGGGCCCGGAGCCCTGGTCGGGCAGGCCGAGCGCGTACCCGAGCGCCCAGGACGACTCGTTCCCCATCAACCGGTCGGTTCCGCTCGCGGCGAGCGCGGTCGCCTCGCGGGTGCGGTCCGGCGACAGCAGCCGTACGCCGTCGACCTCCCCGAGCACGGCCGCGTACACGCGCGCGATCGCCCGGGCGGAGGTCTTGGCGCCCGCCGGGAGGTCGGCGGCCAGGATGTCGGCCCGGTTGCCGAACGCGGCGCTCGGGAAGAGGTGCTTGGGAGCGGCCTTGAACATGGGGAGGTCGTCCGGGAGCGCGTCGAGGTCGAAGGTCTCGGCGCGGGAGGGGTCCTCCTCGAGCCGCGCCGCCCGCCCCTGCTCGGACGCCGGCATCCCCAGGTACAGCTCGTCGGCGATGCCGAGCGGGCCGGTGAGTTCGGTGCGCAGGACGTCGGAGAGGTCGCGGCCGGTGGCCCGGCGGACGATCTCACCGACCAGGAAGCCGAAGGTGAAGGCGTGGTAGCCGACCGCCGTCCCCGGCTCCCACCAGGGCTCGGCGTCCGCGAGGGCGGCGCACATGGCGTCCCAGTCGCAGAGCTCGGCGTGGGTGGTGGCGGAGGGGATGCCGGGCACGCCGGCGGAGTGGCTGAGGGCGTGCCGTACCGTCACCCGCTCCTTGCCGTGCGCGGCGAACTCGGGCCAGAGGTCGGCGACGGGCGTGTCGTACGAGAGGAGTCCTCGCTCGGCGCACACGTGCGCGAGGGTCGCGGTGGCGCCCTTCCCGATCGAGAAGTTGTAGAAGGGGGTGTCGTGGTGGACCTCGCGCCCGGTCGCCGGGTCGGCGATTCCGGCGGCGACGTCCGCGACCGGCTCGCCGTGCCGGTACACGGCGATCTGCAGGCCGCGCTCGGCCCCGCTCTCCACCAGTTCGTCGGCGGTGTCCTGTAGCTGCTGGTGCAAGTCGGCGGCGCTCATGACCGTCCCCTCCGTAGTTCCGTGCAAAAGCACGAACGTACGAAGGGGACGAGGCCGTCGGCCACCGAATTTCCCGGCTCAGAGGTACGAGGGCGCGGCCCGGGCCGCCTTCCAGCGCCGTACGACGGGCCAGCCGGCCAGCCCCAGGCACAGGGCCAGCGGGTGCCCGAGGGCGGTCAGCGGATCGACGTACGCGATCAGGTCCTGGAGGAGTACGAGCGCCACCGCGCCCAGCAGCCCCCAGCGCAGCCACGCCAGGCGGAGCACCCCGGCGAGCGCGCCCACGCAGGCCAGCAGCCCGAAGCTGATGCCGAAGTCCAGGCGGTGCAGGGAGGTCTCGGGCAGGTGCCCGGCCCAGACGGCGACGCCGACCGGGATCTCGGTGGCGAGCGAGGCCACCACGTGCCCGAAGGCGAAGACGGCGGCGGTCCGCAGCCCGCCGATGCGCCGTTCCAGGGCGGTGAGGATCACCAGGAACCCGAGGGCGTACGGGGACGCCAGCCCGCCGGCGACCCACAGGGCGCTGCCGACGAGGGCGACGACGGGGGTGTGGGTGAGGTGGGCGACGTCGGTGCTGGACGCCCTGAGCAGGGCGCCGACGGTCGCCGGGTCGCCGAGCTGGGCGTAGAGGGAGGTCGCGACCAGGACGAGCGCGTAACCGAAGGTGAAGGGGGTGCCGGTGGGGGTGGGCAGGAGGTGCCACAGGTGCCAGCGCCGGTCGGGAACGGGGACCTGGACCCGTGCCCGCGGGCCTGCGGCCGCCGGCTCCGGGGAGCTTTCGGGGGCGTGCGTCTGGGGGTCCTGGGGCAGGTGCTTCCGCGGAGCTTCGGGTGCGGGCACCTGCGGAGCTTCGGGCAGGCGTATCTGCGGGTCTTCGGGCGTGTGCCTCTGCTGCCTCTGCGGAGCTTCGGGCAGGCGTACGGGCGAGGCTTCGGGCACCCGCCTCTGTGGGCCTTCGGGAGCGTGCCGGGTCCGCGTCCGCTGTCCGGGCACGGCGTTCAACGCCGCGGCGGCCTCGCCGTCCGCGTCGTTCCGGTCCTGTCCCTGCTTCTGCCTCTGCCCCTGCTTCTTCTGCTCTGGCTGCCGCTGCCCCTGCGGCTTCCGCCCGGGCGGTGTCGTGCTGGTGCGGTGCACTGCGTGAGGCCCCATTCCCCCGGGCGCCGCGCGCTGGGGCGGGCGGCCGGAATCGTCAAGCCACGCCCGTGTCCCTCGGCCGCGTCTTTCGCGTTCACTTGCTGCGGTGGTGCTGTCGCTGGTGTTTCTGCCCCTCCTCGACGAGGACAACGCTCACCCTCCGCCCGAATCTCCCGTTCCGTCTATGGCACACCTCACACCTGTGCGTACTGGGGCAACCTTCACAGGTTCGCAGACGTCCGACGCCCTCCGGTGCACCGCCCGGCGGACACCGTGAACCGATCGGGCGACGCCGAGCGATAGAGGGGACGTGAGACTGTTGCGCCCCTCCGGGGAACCCCGGGCCGAGGAAGGCACCGACGACGACGGCGCGTTGCTGCGCGCGATCGCCCGCGGCGACGCCGCCGCGCTCGGCACGCTGCACGACCGGCACGCGGGCTGGCTGCACGCGCGGCTGACCCGGCGCTGCCCCGACCCGGAAACGGTGCGGGACGTCCTCCAGGACACCTTCGTCACCGTCTGGCAGTCCGCCGCGTCGCACCGGGGCGGCGAGGCGGGCGGCTGGCTGTGGGTGATCGCGGCCCGCCGCCTGGTGGACGCGCAGCGGATACGCACCCGGGCCGACCGCGCCGTACCGGCCGCCGGGACCGCCGCCCCCTGCGCCGCCCCCTCCGCCGAGGAACACGTGCTGACGGGGCTGGAGTTCGGCGACGTGGGCGCGGCCCTGGACCGGATCCCGCCGGAGCTGCGCGAGGTCCTGCGGGCCACGGTCGTCGACGGCCTCACGAGAATCCCGGCAGTCCCCTGACCTTCACGTCCACGTCCACGGCCTGCGGCTCCTGACCATCACGTCTACGGCCACGGCCTGCGGCTCCCACGCACCTTCAGGAGTACGGGGAACCGCGTGGGGAACCGCGCGGGCAACCACAGCGCATCCGCACGGAGGCCGCCCCGCCACACACCGGTCCGCTCCCCCGAGACAACATTCACAGCTCCCACACGTTTGCCCGTACAACCCTGCCTCCCCCGACCAATGGGTCACCAAGCCGACATCCCGCGATCCCCCGCCTACGCAACGTCTACTTCCCTGTGCACAAGGCGAGTTGCCCGCCCCCGACTTACGAAGAGTCATTGCGGAATGTCGTATTCAGAGAGATTCGGGCGATCCGGAACGACTTGCCCGAGGCGTCGCTTTCGCTGCCCCGGCAGGCAGTTGCACCGCGTAGCCGTGAGCAGGTCAGTGCCCGTACGCTGCTCATCTGACCGCGGGATCTTACGAACGCACTCCAGGGGCGGGGCGATGGAGCAGACACACACCAGCCACAACGGCCTCGCGGCCACTCCCGGCGCTCAGCGCCGGGTACTGGTCGTCGAGGACGATTCCACGATCGTCGACAACATCGCGGCCCGGCTGCGGGCCGAGGGCTTCCAGGTGCAGACGGCGAGTGACGGCCCGGCGGCGGTCGACACGGCCGAGGCCTGGCAGCCGGACCTGATGGTGCTCGACATCATGCTGCCCGGCTTCGACGGACTCGAAGTCTGCCGCCGGGTGCAGGCGCAGCGACCCGTACCGGTCCTCATGCTCACCGCGCGCGACGACGAGACCGACATGCTGGTCGGGCTCGGGGTCGGCGCGGACGACTACATGACGAAACCGTTCTCCATGCGCGAGCTGGCCGCCCGGGTGCACGTCCTGCTGCGCCGGGTCGAGCGGGCCACCATCGCCGCCGCCACTCCGCGCAGCGGCATCCTGCGCCTGGGCGAGCTGGAGATCGACCACGCGCAGCGCCGGGTCCGGGTGCACGGCGAGGACGTGCACCTCACGCCCACCGAGTTCGACCTGCTGGTCTGCCTGGCGAACACCCCCCGCGCCGTCCTCTCCCGCGAGCAGTTGCTCGCCGAGGTGTGGGACTGGGCGGACGCCTCGGGCACCCGCACCGTCGACAGCCACATCAAGGCCCTGCGCCGCAAGATCGGCGCCGAGCGCATCCGTACCGTGCACGGCGTGGGGTACGCCCTGGAGACGCCGGCGCCGTGAGCAGTGCGGCCGGGACGGGGACGAGGCGCGGACCGTTGCGACGGCGGGTGCCGGTACAGCGGCGGGAACCCTCGCGCCCGGCGCGCAGATGCGGCGACTGCGGGCAGCGGGTGCGCCGTCCGCTGCGGGCGCGGCTGCGCCCCGGCTCCCTGCCGGGCCGGGTCGGAGCGCTGGTGTCCCGGCCCTTCACGGTGCGCCCCTTCACCATCAGGGGAAAGCTGATCGCACTGGTCGTGGTGTCGGTGGCGCTGACCACGGGCCTGGTGATGGTGGCGCTGGCCACCAAGACCGAGCTGCGCTTCATCACGGTCTTCTCGATCATCGCCTCGATGCTGATCACGCAGTTCGTCGCGCACAACCTCACCAAGCCGCTCGACGAGATGCGCGAGGTCGCCGCCGCGATGGCGCACGGCGACTACACGGGCCGCATCGACGGCGAGAACCGCCGCGACGAGCTGGGCGGCCTGGCCACCACCCTGAACCGGATGGCCGAGGAGCTCCAGGCCGTCGACCGCAACCGCAAGGAACTGGTCGCCAACGTCTCGCACGAGCTGCGCACCCCGATCGCCGCGCTGCGCGCCGTGCTGGAGAACGTGGTGGACGGCGTGGTCGCCGCCGACCCCGAGACCATGCGCACCGCGCTCAAGCAGACCGAGCGGCTCGGCGGGCTGGTGGAGACCCTGCTGGACCTGGCCCGGCTGGACAACGGCGTCGTACCGCTCAAGGCCCGCCGCTTCGAGGTGTGGCCGTATCTCTCGGGCGTGCTGAAGGAGGCCAATCTGGCCGCCGCGCAGCGCAATCTGACCTCCGGGTCCGGGCACCACATGCGCAAGGACGTCCATCTGCACCTGGACGTCTCCCCTCCGGAGCTGACCGCGCACGCGGACCAGGAGCGGCTGCACCAGGTCGTCGCCAACCTCATCGACAACGCGGTCAAGCACTCCCCTCCGCACGGCCGGGTCACGGTCCGGGCGCGGCGCGGGGAGCTGCCGGAGAGCCTGGACCTGGAAGTGCTGGACGAGGGTCCCGGCATACCGAAGTCGGAGTGGCACCGGGTGTTTGAACGCTTCAATCAGGGCAAGTCGCCCGCCAAGCCCACTTCGGGCAGCGACGGCGGCACGGGCCTCGGCCTGGCCATCGCGCGCTGGGCGGTCGATCTGCACGGCGGCCGGATCGGAGTGGCCGAATCCGAGCGCGGTTGCCGCATTCAGGTCACCCTTCCGGGGACCGTCTCATCACGCGGTTGACGTAGGGTTCGAACCAGAAACGGACGTTCTGCGTCCGTCCTGCCAGGATGCGGTGGTAAGGGTCGCATCCTCGGTCGGATGCACCCGGCTCGGCACCCTCGTCAACGATCGGTTGACGCGCGGTCCACAGCGGAACCACGCTTGTTTCCCGCCATTTCGTGCGCCGAAACCAGCTCTCCGATGTGACTTACGCGACGGATGCACCGCCCGGTCTGCATCTCCCGGCCGGGGAGGCGTAGCCTTTATTTCCGCTGTCCACCACCTTGCGAAGCGGAAGAGGGCGGTTAACGCCGTGTCGTCTCAGTCCACCAGTAGCTCAAGTCATTCATCGACCGACCAGGACGGGCAAGGGAAGAACCCAGCCGCCGCCTTCGGTCCCAACGAGTGGCTCGTCGACGAGATCTACCAGCAGTACCTCCAGGACCCCAGTTCCGTCGATCGAGCGTGGTGGGACTTCTTCGCCGACTACAAGCCGGGCGCCACCGGCGGTACGGCGGAGAAGCCGGCCCCCGCCGCCCAGGCCGCGCCCGCCCCGGCCGAGCAGGCCGCCGCACAGACCGCCGCCCCGGCCGGGCAGCCCGCCCCCGCGCAGGCGTCGTCCACCGCCGTCCCGCCGCAGGCCGCGTCCGCCGCGAACGGCCAGTCCGCCCCGGCACAGCCCGCGGGCGCGCCGACCGGACAGGCCGCCGCACCCGCGCAGGCCGCCCCGGCCCAGCAGGCCGCCCCCGCGCAGGCCGCTCCCGCCCCTGCTGCCGAGCCCGCCGCCCAGGCGCCCGCATCCGCTCAGCCCGCCGCCAAGGCGTCCGCACCCGCACAGAAGGCCGCACCTGTGAAGCCCGCTCCCGCCGCCGAGGCCACGTCCGCCCCGGCCGGTCCCGAGTACGTCACCCTGCGCGGCCCGTCCGCCGCCGTCGCGAAGAACATGAACGCCTCCATCGAGGTCCCCACGGCGACGTCCGTGCGCGCGGTCCCGGTGAAGCTGCTCTTCGACAACCGCATCGTCATCAACAACCACCTGAAGCGCGCCCGGGGCGGGAAGATCTCCTTCACCCACCTCATCGGCTTCGCGATGGTGCAGGCCATCAAGGCCATGCCGTCGATGAACTACTCCTTCACGGAGAAGGACGGCAAGCCGACCCTCGTCAAGCCGGAGCACATCAACTTCGGCCTGGCCATCGACCTGGTGAAGCCCAACGGCGACCGCCAGCTCGTCGTCGCCGGCATCAAGAAGGCCGAGACGCTCGACTTCTTCGAGTTCTGGCAGGCGTACGAGGACATCGTCCGCCGCGCCCGCGACAACAAGCTGACGATGGACGACTTCACGGGCGTCACCGTCTCGCTCACCAACCCGGGCGGCCTCGGCACCGTCCACTCGGTGCCGCGTCTGATGCCCGGTCAGTCGGTCATCATGGGCGTCGGCTCGATGGACTACCCGGCGGAGTTCCAGGGCACCTCGCAGGACACCCTGAACAAGCTGGGCATCTCGAAGGTCATGACCCTGACCTCGACGTACGACCACCGGGTGATCCAGGGCGCCGCCTCCGGCGAGTTCCTGCGCGTCGTCGCCAACCTCCTGCTCGGCGAGTCCGGCTTCTACGACGACGTCTTCAAGGCGCTGCGCATCCCCTACGAGCCGGTCCGCTGGCTCAAGGACATCGACGCCAGCCACGACGACGACGTCACCAAGGCCGCCCGCGTCTTCGAGCTGATCCACTCCTACCGGGTGCGCGGCCACGTCATGGCCGACACGGACCCGCTGGAGTACAAGCAGCGCAAGCACCCCGACCTCGACATCAACGAGCACGGGCTGACGCTGTGGGACCTGGAGCGCGAGTTCGCGGTCGGCGGCTTCGCGGGCAAGTCGATGATGAAGCTGCGCGACATCCTCGGCGTCCTGCGCGACACGTACTGCCGTACCACCGGCATCGAGTTCATGCACATCCAGGACCCCAAGCAGCGCAAGTGGATCCAGGACCGCATGGAGCGCTCGCACTCCAAGCCCGAGCGCGAGGAGCAGCTCCGCATCCTGCGCCGCCTCAACGCCGCCGAGGCCTTCGAGACCTTCCTCCAGACGAAGTACGTCGGCCAGAAGCGCTTCTCCCTGGAGGGCGGCGAGTCCGTCATCCCGCTGCTCGACGCCGTCATCGACAGCGCCGCCGAGTCGCGCCTGGACGAGGTCGTCATCGGCATGGCCCACCGCGGCCGGCTGAACGTCCTGGCGAACATCGTGGGCAAGTCGTACGCCCAGATCTTCCGCGAGTTCGAGGGCAACCTGGACCCGAAGTCGATGCACGGCTCCGGCGACGTGAAGTACCACCTGGGCGCCGAGGGCACCTTCACCGGTCTCGACGGCGAGCAGATCAAGGTCTCCCTCGCCGCGAACCCCTCGCACCTGGAGGCGGTCGACCCGGTCCTGGAGGGCATCGCCCGCGCCAAGCAGGACATCATCAACAAGGGCGGCACGGACTTCACCGTCCTGCCGGTGGCCCTGCACGGCGACGCGGCCTTCGCGGGCCAGGGTGTGGTCGCCGAGACGTTCAACATGTCGCAGCTCCGCGGCTACCGCACCGGCGGCACGGTGCACATCGTCATCAACAACCAGGTCGGCTTCACCGCCGCCCCGGAGTCCTCGCGCTCCTCGATGTACGCCACCGACGTGGCCCGCATGATCGAGGCGCCGATCTTCCACGTGAACGGCGACGACCCGGAGGCCGTGGTCCGCGTCGCGCGCCTCGCCTTCGAGTTCCGCCAGACGTTCAACAAGGACGTGGTCATCGACCTCATCTGCTACCGCCGCCGCGGTCACAACGAGGGCGACAACCCGCAGTTCACCAACCCGCAGATGGTGACGCTGATCGACAAGAAGCGCTCGGTGCGCAAGCTCTACACCGAGTCCCTGATCGGTCGCGGCGACATCACCCTGGAGGAGGCGGAGCAGGCGCTCCAGGACTTCCAGGGCCAGCTCGAGAAGGTGTTCGCGGAGGTCCGCGAGGCCACCACCTCCACCACCTCCACCGCGCCGTACAGCGACCCGCAGGCCGAGTTCCCGGTGGCGGTGAACACGGCGATCTCGCAGGAGGCCGTGAAGCGGATCGGCGAGTCGCAGGTCAACATCCCGGACAACATCCACGTCCACCCGCGCCTGATGCCGCAGATGCAGCGCCGCGCCGCGTCCATCGACGACGGCACGATCGACTGGGGCATGGGCGAGACCCTCGCCATCGGCTCCCTCCTGATGGAGGGCACCCCGGTCCGCCTGGCCGGCCAGGACTCCCGCCGCGGCACCTTCGGCCAGCGCCACGCGGTCCTCGTCGACCAGGAGACGGGCGAGGACTACACCCCGCTCCAGTACCTCGCGGACGACCAGGCCCGCTACAACGTCTACGACTCGCTCCTCTCCGAGTACGCGGCGATGGGCTTCGAGTACGGCTACTCGCTGGCCCGCCCGGAGTCGCTGGTCATCTGGGAGGCCCAGTTCGGCGACTTCGTCAACGGCGCCCAGACGGTCATGGACGAGTTCATCTCCTCGGCCGAGCAGAAGTGGGGCCAGACCTCCGGCGTCACGCTCCTGCTCCCGCACGGTTACGAGGGCCAGGGCCCGGACCACTCGTCCGCCCGCCCGGAGCGCTTCCTCCAGATGTGCGCCCAGAACAACATGACGGTCGCCATGCCGACCCTGCCCTCGAACTACTTCCACCTGCTGCGCTGGCAGGTCCACAACCCGCACCACAAGCCGCTCATCGTCTTCACCCCGAAGTCGATGCTGCGTCTGAAGGCGGCGGCGTCGAAGGCGGAGGAGTTCACGACGGGCGGCTTCCGTCCCGTCATCGGCGACGACAAGGTGGACGCCAACGCCGTCCGCAAGGTCGTCTTCTGCGCCGGCAAGGTCTACTACGACCTGGAGGCCGAGCGCGAGAAGCGCGGCGCCACGGACACCGCGATCATCCGCCTGGAACGCCTCTACCCGCTCCCGGGCGCGGAGCTCCAGGCCGAGATCGCCAAGTACCCGAACGCCGAGAAGTACCTGTGGGCCCAGGAGGAGCCGGCGAACCAGGGCGCGTGGCCCTTCATCGCGCTCAACCTGATCGACCACCTGGACCTGGCCGTCGGCGCGGACATCCCGCACGGCGAGCGCCTGCGCCGCATCTCGCGCCCGCACAGCTCGTCCCCGGCGGTCGGCTCGGCCAAGCGCCACCAGGCGGAGCAGCAGGCCCTGGTGAACGAGGTCTTCGACGCGTAGTCGCCGACGCCGGTACGTGACGGAGGGCCCGGCCCCGCGGAGAGGTTTCCGCGGGGCCGGGCCCTCCTCCGTGTCCCCGTAATCTTGTACGCATGTACTTCACTGACCGTGGCATCGAAGAGCTGGAGAAGCGGCGGGGCGAGGAGGAGGTCACCTTCGAGTGGCTCGCCGAGCAGTTCCGTACGTTCGTGGACCTGAACCCGGACTTCGAGGTCCCGGTGGAACGCCTGGCGACCTGGCTGGCCCGCCTCGACGACGAGGACGAGGACGACGACATCTGATCCCGCCCCCTCCCCGTGCGAGACGGGAGCACGACCGTGCGGGGAGGAGCGCCGGGGGGCGTGCAGGGTTCGCGGCCCTAGGGGGTGTCCCCCGCCCCCCGGGCCCGGTCGTAGGCCAGCCCCGTCACCCCCTGTGCCAGCAGCACCCCTCCCGCGACCGCCCACCCCGCGGAGCCCCGCCGCAGCCCCCACCCCAGCATCGGCGCCCCCACCACCACCTGCGCCGCCCCCACCGCACGAGCCCGCGGCCCCCGCACCCACGCCCCCACCGGCCCGCGGCCCACCACGTCGAACTCCGCCCGCAGCGCGTCCCGCCACCCCGACCACTCCACCGTCTGCGCGCCGGACTCCGCCCGGGCCGCTTCCCGCAGCCGGTCTGCGCTCTCCCCCGGCGTGAGTCCCACCGGCAGCGCCAGTCCCACCCGGTGCAGCACGGCGATCAGCCCGAGCAGCCGGGCCCGCCCGTCCGCGTCGTCGTCCGGCTCCGCCAGCGCCTCCAGGCTCGCCATGTCGTGCACGGGGTCCAGCTCCAGCCGCACCGCGAAGGTCCGCATCGCCTCGTCCTCGCCGAGCGGGGTGCCGTCGGCCAGCCACTCGTAACCGACCGCCCGCCGGAAGCCCGAGGCCAGCGTGTAGCCCGTCCGGTCCGGGTCCCACCACAGAGCGAGCACCGGCCAGTCGGTGCCGATGGCGAGCGCGGACGCCCAGCCCGCCAGCACCCGGTCGACGGGCTCGTGCGCGCTTCCCCCGGCCAGCCAGGGCCTGCCCTCGGGCACGACGACGCTCCAGCCGTCACCGGCCGGGGCCAGCAGCGCGCGCTCGCGCAGCACGGCCGCCGCGAGACGTACGTCCTCGACCGGCGCCCGGCAGAGGAGCAGGGCGCCGGTGGCGCTCGTGGAGGGTGCGGACGAAGAAGCAGGGTGCGACATACGACCCAAGTTAGGGCACTTCACCCGGGCCCACCTCCGCTGCCCCCTCGCCCTTATGTTGACTTCACCCAACCGCGATATATCGTGTTGAAGGCAAGACGCGATATGTTGCGTCGCAATGCCGCGTCACGTCCAGACCGGGAGATCGCCATGACCGAGTGGTCCGTCAGCGAACCGCAGAAACTCACCTTCGAGGAGCCCGTCGACGCCCTGCGCGTCCGGATCGTCAACGGCGCCGTCAACGTCGTGGGCACGGACGACCCGGCCGCCGGCGCCCTCCTGGAGGTGACCGGGATCGACGGCCCGCCGCTGGTCGTCACCCATGAGGACGGCACCCTGACCGTCACGTACGAGGACCTGCCCTGGAAGAGCACGAAAGGCTTCCTGAGCTTCCTGGAGCGGCAGAGCTGGCAGCGCTCGGCGGCGGTCACCCTCGCCGTACCGGCGGGCACGAAGGTGAGCGTGGGCGCGGTCGGCGCGAGCACGGTCGTCTCCGGCGTCCGGGGCCGCACCGAGGTGCGCGGTGTCACCGGTGACACCACCCTGGTCGGCCTGACCGGCAAGGTCAGCGCGGAGACGGTGTCCGGCAACCTGGAGGCCCACTCCCTCACCGGCGACCTGCACTTCAAGTCGGTCTCGGGCGACCTGACGATGGTCGACGGGGCGGGTTCGTCGGTACGGGCGGAGTCGGTGGGCGGCGCGATGGTCATCGACGTCGACCCGGCCCGCAACGGGCCCGCCGACATCGCCCTGACGACGGTCTCCGGCGAGGTCGCCATCCGCCTCCCCCACCCGGCCGACGCGAAGGTCGAGGCGAACACGACGAGCGGACAGGTCTCCAGCGCCTTCGAGGACCTGCGCGTCTCGGGCCAGTGGGCCCAGAAGAAGATCACCGGAACGCTGGGCACGGGCGCGGGCAAGCTGCGGGCGACGACGGTCTCCGGCTCGATCGCCCTGCTGCGCCGCCCGCCGACGGACGACGCGCCGCAGGACGCCGCCCCGCAGGACGGACCGCAGGACGGCCCGCAGGACACCCCTCCCACCGACTCGCCCTCCGGAAAGGTCCTCTGACATGCCTCCCGTCTTCGCCCACGGCCGCCTCCGCCTCTACCTCCTCAAGCTGCTGGACGAGGCGCCGCGCCACGGTTACGAGGTCATCCGCCTCCTCGAAGAGCGCTTCCAGGGCCTGTACGCCCCCTCCGCGGGCACCGTCTACCCCCGGCTCGCCAAGCTGGAGGCCGAGGGCCTGGTCACGCACGCCACCGAGGGCGGCCGCAAGGTCTACTCGATCACGGACGCGGGCCGCTCGGAACTGGCCGACCGAGGCGGCGAGTTGGCCGACCTGGAGATGGAGATCCGCGAGTCCGTCTCCGAGCTCGCCGCCGAGATCCGCGACGACGTGCGGAGCGCCGCGGGCGACCTGCGCCGCGAGATGAAGGCCCAGGCCGCGGCCTCGGGCGCCTCCGCCGCATCGGGCAAGGAGTCCGGGAGCGACTGGGGCAACGGCCCCTGGGGCGACAAGGAGGCCTGGCGGCTGGCCAAGGAGGAGATGCGCAAGGCCCGCCAGGAGTGGAAGGAGCAGGCCCGCCGCGCGAAGGACGAGAGCCGCCGCGCCCGCCACGACGCGCAGGAGGCCCGCCGGCAGGCCAAGGAGACGACGGACCGGGCCCGCGAGCAGATGCAACAGGCGGCCCGCCGGGTCGAGGAGCAGGTCCGCGAGCACGTGTCGCGCGGCGACTGGCCCTCCGCGGTACGGGACGGACTGGCCGAGATCGAGAAGGAGTTCAGCCGCGCCTGGGGCAAGGACTTCGGCCGCTTCGGCAAGGGCGGCCACGACGCCCCCAAGGAGTCCCCGGACATCACGGTGGAGCGGGCCGACAAGCCCGCCCCGCCCTCCGGCGACGTCTGGGAGGACGCCGTCCGCGAGGACGCCCCCGCCTCGGCCCCCCTCCCCGACTGGGCCCACGAGGACGCCAAGCCCGGCACGGACCCGGCCCGCGAACTGGACCGCCTGCTGGACCGCTTCCGCGACGACATCCGCGACACGGCCCGCGACCACGGCGTGACCTCCGCCCAACTGGCCGACGCCCGCGCCCGGCTGGCGGGCACGGCGGCCCACATCGGCCGCCTGTTGCGAGGTACGCAGAAGTAACGGCCCCCACCACACAACTGGCCCACCCATGCCACTCCCGCACCCTGGAGCAAGACCGCTCCGGGGTGCGGGCTGTCAAAAAGTAGGACACTTCCTCAAGAAAGCGTCCCACTCCTCACGTGCATGGCACTCCCCACCAAAAGGTTCTCGGCAGCAAATTCCCCCCGCACGCCCGAAGGCACATACAAGCCAATCCTCTCCCCGTCACCACCTGCGCCCTTTCTCGGAACCCCCGCTTCCGTCCCGAGATGTCAGGACTTACCCCTCCAAGGAGAGGGGCTGATTCTTGCGCGCATGTGTTCGAAAAATGGGGGCAGGGCGCACACATCCGTGAGGGATCTGTGTGAACGTGTGCGCCTCCGGTGGTCATTGGGACCGCCGGTATCTGACTTTCCGTGGGGGGAAGTTGATGCAGAAGCACACCCCTGCCCGTGCGCAGGTACGGGCCAGACGCACTCTCACCGTGGCCCTGGCGGTCCTGGCCCTGGGCGCGGGAGCGCTCCCGACCGCCATGGCGGACCCGGTGGAGCCGCCGCCGGTCCCCGCGAACTCGGTCTG